>DATBHR010000066.1:0-9540 GCA_036557365.1 Vicinamibacterales bacterium | reverse complement strand
GCGGAGCTCGAAGATCGCGAGATGCCGGGCGCGTACCATCGCATCACGTTCGCGAAGGTCGATGGTTCCGGCGACGTCCAGATTGAAACGACGCGCCCCGAGTTGATCCCCGCCTGCGTCGCCCTGGTCGCCCATCCGGATGACGCGCGCTACAAGCCGCTGTTCGGCACGCAGGTGCGCACGCCGCTGTTTGGCGTCTCGGTGCCGATCGTGGCGCATGCGCTGGCCGATCCGGAAAAGGGCAGCGGCATTGCGATGATCTGCACCTTCGGCGACATCACCGACGTCACCTGGTGGCGCGAGCTCGCGCTGCCTGTTCGCGCGGTTGTCCAGGCGGACGGGACGCTGAAAGCTGTTCAATGGGGCGCCGCGGGATGGGAGTCTTCCGACGCGGCGCGCGCGCAGCAGCACTATGACGAGCTGACGCGGCTGTCGGCGTCGAAGGCGCGCGCGAAAATCGTCGAGCAGCTGCGCGCATCCGGCGACCTCGTCGGCGAGCCGCGGCCGATCACGCACGCGGTGAAGTTCTACGAGAAAGGCGATCGTCCGCTCGAGATCGTCACGAGCCGCCAGTGGTTCATCAAGACGATCGAGTTCCGCGAGGCGCTCCTCGCGCGTGGACGCGAGCTGCAGTGGCATCCGTCCTACATGGAGGCGCGCTACGAAAACTGGACGAACGGACTGAACGGCGACTGGTGCGTCAGCCGTCAGCGGTTCTTCGGCGTGCCGTTCCCGGTCTGGTATCCGGTCACCGCCGACGGACAGGTCGACCACGCGCATCCGATTCCGGCACCGGCGAATCGCCTGCCCATCGATCCATCGACCGATGTGCCCGAGGGCTATCGCGACGATCAGCGCGGCAAGCCCGGCGGCTTCGTCGGCGATCCGGACGTGATGGACACGTGGGCGACCTCGTCGCTGTCGCCGCAGATCGTCTGCGGCTGGCCCGACGACACGGATCTCTTCGAGCGCACGTTCCCCATGGACTTGCGTCCGCAGGCGCACGACATCATCCGCACCTGGCTCTTCGACACGGTGCTCCGGGCGCATCTCGAGCATGACGTGCTGCCGTGGAAGAACGCCGCCATTTCCGGCTTCGTCCTCGACCCCGACCGCAAGAAGATGTCGAAGTCCAAAGGCAACGTCGTCACGCCGATGGGCCTTCTCGAGGAGCACGGCGCGGACGGCGTGCGGTACTGGGCGGCAAGCGGGCGGCCCGGATCGGATACCGCGTTCGACACGAACCAGATGCGCGTCGGCCGGCGCCTCGCGATCAAAATTTTGAACGCGTCGAAGTTCGCGCTGTCGAATCCGACATCCGACGTCGCGGTCAGCGCACCCGTCGATCGCGCGATGATCCGGGCGCTGGCAAAGCTGGTCGACGAGAGCACGCGCGCGTTCGAGGAGTACGACTACACGCGCGCGCTCCAGCGGACCGAAACGTTCTTCTGGCGCTTCTGCGACGACTATCTCGAGCTCGTCAAAGGCCGCCGCTACGGCGAGCAGGGGCCGGACGCGGCAGGGTCGGCGAATGCGGCGCTGACGGCGGCGCTGGCAACGCTGCTGCGCCTGTTCGCGCCGTTCCTGCCGTTCGTCACCGAAGAAGTCTGGTCGTGGTGGCGCGACGGTTCGGTGCACCGCGCCGCGTGGCCATCGTCCGCGGACCTGCTCGCGCTGCTCCCGAACACCGCCGACGCGGTCTCGGGAGACGAGGCCGCGTACGAATGGGCGACGAGCGTCATGTTCGAGGTGCGCAAGCAGCGGTCCGAAGCGAAGCAGCCGTTGAAGGTGCGGATCTCGCGCGTGACCGTGAAGGCGAGCGCCGATGAAGTCGCGTTGATGCCGCTCGTGGACGCTGACTTGCGATCAGCGCTGCGCGTCGATCGCTTCGACTGCGAAACTGGCGACCCGCGCGAGATCGTCGTCGTAGGCTATGAGGCCGCCTGAGTCGGGCGTCGCGCCGCTCGATCCGTCGGACTATCGCGATCTGGTCCGCCGCGCACTCGACGAAGATGTCCGCGACGGCGATATTACGACCGACGCGACGGTCCCGCCCCACGCACGGGCTCGTGGCGTGTTCCTCGCGAGGACAGCCATGGTCGTCGCCGGCCTCGACGTAGCGGTCGAAGTATTCCAGCAGGTGGAATCCGGCACTGCGCCTTCGTGGACGGTCCGCGTCAAGGACGGCCAGGGCTGCGAGGCCGGTGAGACGATTGCGGAAGTCGTCGCGTCGGCGCGTGGTCTCCTGGTGGGCGAGCGTACCGCGCTCAACTTTCTCCAGCGGCTGTCCGGCATCGCAACGAGGACACGGCAGTTCGTCGTCGCAAGCGGCGGAGGGCTGACGATTCTCGATACGCGCAAGACCACTCCCACCCTTCGCGCGCTCGAGAAGTACGCCGTTCGTGCCGGCGGAGCGACGAACCATCGAACAGGGCTCTTCGACGCCGTTCTCATCAAGGACAACCACATCAGCATCGCCGGCGGCGTCGCGGCCGCAGTCGCCGCGGTTCGCAGCCACCATCCCGGCCGTCCGATCGAGGTCGAGGCTGACACGCTGGATCAGGTGGACGAAGCGCTGCGCGCCGGCGTCGACACGATCCTCGTCGACAACATGCCGACAGCAGACATCCGGATCGCCGTTGCGCGCGCGAAGGGCCGCGCGGCCGTCGAGATTTCGGGTGGCGTGACCCTGGAACGCATTCCGGAGCTCGCCTCCACCGGCGCCGACTTCGTTTCCGTCGGGGCGCTGACCCATTCCGCACCCGCGGTCGACATCAGCTTTGACATTGAACCCCTCTGAACTGCCGGCCGAACTGCGCGACGCGCTTCACGGTGTTCGCAATCGCCTTGGACCGCTGACGTCGGCGCCGCTGTACTTTCCAATCATCGGATCGACCAACGACGTTGCGTTGTCGGCTGGTCGCGAAGGCGCCGTCGTCATCGCGGATGAACAGAGCGCCGGCCGCGGCCGCCGCGGGCACACCTGGTTCTCTCCAGCAGGTAGCGGCCTCTACGTGTCGGTCGTCCTCGCGCCCGCGCGCGCGAGCAGGGAAGCCGATCGTGCGGTCCGGTTGCAGACGATCGCCGCCGGCGTCGCCATTGCCGAAGGGATCGAGGCATCGACAGGTCTGCGCGTGGCATTGAAGTGGCCGAACGATTTGTTTCTGGCACGACGCAAACTGGGCGGCATTCTCGCAGAAGCCACCAGTCAGCACGCTGACCTCGTCGTCGTCGGCTACGGCCTGAACGTCGCCGCCGCCGCTTATCCGCCCGATCTGGCCGACCGCGTGACATCCATCGAAACAGAATTGGGTCGAAGGGTCGATCGCTTCACCGTGCTTGCCGAAACGCTCGTGGCGATCGCGTCGCGGTACGGCGACCTGCTCGAGGGTCGGTTCGATGCTATTCTCGACGCCTGGCGCGGCCGTTCGCCAGGCGCCAGCGGTGCGCGCGTGTCGTGGACCGACAGCGCGGGCGAGCACCGCGGCGTGACCGACGGCGTCGCGAATGACGGCGCCTTGCTCGTTCGTGTGGACGGACGGCAGGAACGGATCGTCGCGGGAACGATCACGTGGCAGTAGGCATTCCCTGAGGCTCCTCATGCTGTTGGCTGTGGACGTCGGGAACACAAACATCGTCCTGGGCGTGTTCGACGGCGCGACGCTCGTCCAGAGCTGGCGTTTGCAGACGTTGCGCGAGCGCACGTCCGACGAGCTGGGCCTGCTCGTTGACGGCCTGTTTGTCCACAGTCGAATCGAGCGCGTGCAGATCCGCGGCGTGGTCCTCGGATCAGTCGTTCCGCCGCTGACCGGGACGATTCGCGCGATGGTGGACCGCTACTTCGGCGTGCCGTTGCTGACGATCGAGCCCGGCGTCGACACAGGGATGCCGATCCTCTACGAGAACCCGGCCGAGGTCGGCGCGGATCGGATCGTCAACGGCGTTTCCGCATGGGCGCGGTTCGGTCACGGCCAGAACCGCCCGTTGATCGTCGTCGACTTCGGGACGGCGACGACGCTCGACGCGATTTCGGCAAAAGGGGAGTACCTCGGCGGTGCTATCTGTCCGGGCGTGCAGATTTCCGCGGACGCGCTGTTCCAGCGCGCCGCGCGCCTGCCGCGCATCGACGTCCGCAAACCGTCGAGCATCGTCGGCCGCACGACGGTTGGCGCGATGGAATCGGGGCTGTTCTACGGCTACGTCGGCATGGTCGAAGGTCTGGTCAAACGGATGTCGGATGAACTCGGCGGCCACGCGATTTGTGTGGCGACTGGTGGTCTGGCCGACGTGATCGCGCCGGAAACGAGCGTGATTCATCATGTCGATCCGGATCTGACGCTGCACGGACTGCGGCTCGTCTGGGAAAAGAATCGATGAAAATAGCATCCGCCCACTGAGAATTGCGGATTGAGGATTGAGGATTGCGGATTGAGGATTGCGGATTAATTGACGATTGCGGATCCGGGGATTGCGGATTGGATTGTGGATTGTAGATTGTAGATTGTGGATTCCGTATTGGCGACGGGCGACTATTGCCGCGAAATCGAAACCTACCTCTGTAAGAAGAACGACGGACACCTGATTCGCGTCGTCGGACCGTCGTTCGATCTCGTGGCCGCGTGGGCGGAGCGCGGCGTTCCTTTGAAGATCGCGTTTGCGGGCATCGACCGCTATTTCGATCGCTACTACAGCCGCGGTCCGCGCCGGCGTCCGGTCAAGATCGATTTCTGCGAAGCCGACGTGCTCGACGTGTTCGACGAGTGGCGCCGCGCGACGGGACTTCCATCGCCGCACGCATCCGCCGCGTCATCGACTGGCGAGTCCGGCGACAGCGGCGCAGACGCGCATCGACGAGCCTCGCTGCCGAAGCACCTTGAACGGGTCATCGCGAAGTTGACGCAGGCGCGGGCCGGCGGCGCCGTCGGCGCCGAGTTCGACGCGTTGATAGACGACGTCGCGCGTGAGCTCGAAACTGCCCGGCAGGCTCACGCGATGCGCGGCGAGTCGAGGATCGCGATGATCGCGCGACTGGCTGCTATCGACGCCCGCATGATGGAGGCCGCGCGCACGGCGTTGCCCGCAGGCGAGAATCGCGGGATCGCCGCCGAAGCCGACGAGATGATGGCGTCGTACCGGTCGACCATGACGCCCGATGCGTACTCGCGGGCGCATGCCGCGGCGACGGACCGGCTCGTTCGCGAGCGGTTACGCCTTCCCAGCGTCGCGTTCGAATAAATGACCACACCGGGCAGCCTGCTCACGCTCACCGTGGACCGGCCGGCCGTCGGCGGCGCGATGATCGCGCGCGTGGAGGGTCGCATCGTGCTCGTGTCCGGCGCTATTCCGGGCGAGCGCGTGACCGCGCGCGTCGATCGCACCTCGAAAGGCGTGGCCTTCGCGACGACGGTTTCCGTCGACGAAGCGTCGTCGGACCGCCGGCCTGGTTTTGCGGATCCGCTCTGCGGCGGCTGCGCGTACAGTCACATCGCGTACGACCGGCAACGAGCCATCAAGGCACAAGTCGTTGCGGACGCGTTTGCGCGCATCGCGCGCGTGGAGCTGCCGGCCGTCGTCGACGTCCGTCCTTCACCTGAAACGGGTTACCGGATGCGCGCGCGATTGCACGCGCGCGGGGGAAGGCTCGGCTTCTTTCGCGAAGGTACGCATGGCGTGTGCGATCCGCGTCAGTCCCGTCAGCTGCTCGACGACAGCTGCGACGCCCTGGACCGCGTGGCGGCGGCGATGCGATCGCTCGGCGATACCGTGCGTGAGGTCGAGCTCTCGGAGAACATGCCCGCCTCGGAGCGCGTCGTTCACCTCGAAACCGCCCGTCCCGTGGATTCGCGAGCGCTCGATGCGTTGAAGAGTGTTGCCGGCCTGACGCCGTCGCCGTACGTGTCCGACGACGTGACGATTGGCGACCGCTCGATCCGGCTCCGCCGGCATGTGCTCGCGTTCTTCCAAGGCAACCGATATCTGTTGCGCGAGCTCGTGGAATACGTCGTCAACCTCGTCGAGCCGGGCAGCGAGGTGCTCGACCTCTATGCGGGCGCGGGTCTCTTTTCGGTTGCGATGGCGTCGTTTCGAAGCGCGTCCGTCACCGCGGTCGAAGGCGATCGATATGCGTCGGATGATCTCCGAGCCAACTGCGCAGCCGCTGGAGGCGACCTGACGGCGATTCGCAGCGATGTGGAGTCAGCGGTCGTTGCGCTCCGCAACCGCGGACCGCGAGAGACATCCGCTCCCACGGACCGGGTGGTCGTCGTCGATCCGCCGCGGACCGGGCTTTCCCCGGATGCGCGTGACGGCGTCATCCAGCTCGCGCCGCGGAGGATCGTTTACGTCTCCTGCGACGTGGCAACGCTGGCACGTGACTCGCGGGCGATCGTGGATGCCGGCTATTCGATCGAACGGGTGAAGGCGTTCGATCTCTTTCCGAACACGCCGCACGTCGAGACCGTCGTGACGTATTCTCGCCGGTAAGGTGTCCTTGAATGGACCGCTGCGCCGCTATCGCTTAGTCGCCGCGGTGAGAAAACCTTCGAAGAGGGGACGGAACTCTCCCGTGCGCCAGAAGTTCTCGGGATGCCACTGGACGCCGAGACAGAAGCGGGCGCCGGGATCTTCGATCGCCTCGATGACGCCGTCCGGCGCTGTCGCCGTGACGACGAGTCCGCCGGCGACGGCCTTGACGGCCTGATGATGGCGGCTGTTGACCTCGCACGTGTCCGCATCGGCGAGCCGCTCGCGCATCAGGCGCGAGAGAAGCGAATCCTTCTCGATCCACACCTCGTGGGCCAGCGAGTACGACTGATTGGGCGGTACGGGAAGGCTGTGCGCGACCAGCGCGCCGACCTGCGATGGAATGTCCTGCACGAGCGTGCCGCCGCACGCCACGTTCAAAACCTGGACGCCGCGACAGATCGCAAAGATCGGGAGGTTCTTCTCGCGTGCGGAAGTGACGAGCGCCATCTCGAACTCGTCGCGTCCCGCCTCGGCCTCGCGGGTCAGCTCGTGCGCCGTCTCCCCGTACCGCGCGGGCGCCACGTCGTCTCCGCCAGTCAGGAGCAAGCCCTCGAGTCCATCGAGCACGTCGGCCACGCGCATCGACGGATCAACGACGCGCGGATCGCCGCCGACGTGCAGGATAGCCTGACGATAGTCTTCGAGCTTGCGACAGGCAGTGATACCGATCATGGGCAAATGCTCGCCATCAATCAATTGCGGATTGAGGATTGCGGAGTGCGGATTGATTGTCGATCGCGGATTTCGGATTGTGGATTAGGGATCGTCGACTGATCGCAATCCGCAATCCAATCCGCAATCTCAATCAGCAATCATCAATCCGCAATGCCTCAATCAATCCGCATTCCGCAATCCGCATTCCGCAATTCTCGATTGCTTCACATTCTCCTGGGCACTTCGATGCCCATCAGGTCCAGCGCGCGCGTGAGCTGATCCCGGACGTACAACACTCCTGCCGCTCGCCACCGCTTACGCGCCTGGTCTTCTTCGGCCAGAATCGGATACCGATGATAGAACGCGTTGAACAGCTGCGCGAGGCCGAATGCATATTTCGCCAGGACCGAGAACTCCAGCGCCCGTACGACCTGCTCTACGACGTCGTCGAGCCGCGAGGCTTCGAGAATCAGCCCCCACAGGCCGTGGTCGGCACCGTCCTGGCTGGCGGCGTCACCCGCGACCGCGTGTCCGGCGGGCTGGATCTCGGTCAGTTCGTCCGTCGCCAGCGTCGGCAGTGAGGCCAGGAGATCCGATTCCGAAACGCCTTCGCGTTCCTGGAGCTTCCGAAGGATGTTGTTCGCGCGGACGACGGAATACTGAAGGTACGGACCGGTTTCGCCCTCGAAGCTCAACGCTTCCTCGATGTCGAAAACGATGAGCTTTCCGCGCGAGAACTTCAGCATGAAGTACCGGATCGCGGCGACGGCGATCTGACCGCCGGTCGCCTTGCAGTCTTCAGGTGAGAACTCCGGATTCCGTTTCGCGACCTCCGCGGTCGCTTTGTCGGTCAGCAGATCGAGCAGGTCGTCGATCTTGACGCCGAGACCCTTGCGGCCCGATACCTCGACGAATGGCTTTTTCGCCGCGTCGGCTTCCGCGCTCTCGTAGCCGAGCTCCTTCGCGGTCGCATGCGACAGCGCCACCATCTCGTAGGAAAAGTGGATGGAGTTTTCCGCCTCGCGTGCGTGTCCCAGCGTGCGGAGCGCCTGGCTGAGCAGCGCCTGCAAGTACATCTGCCGCGAGTCGATGACGTTGAAAATCCGCGACGCTCTTCCGAACGGCGGCGCCGACGGGTCGCTGGCGTTCGACGTCGTCGACCACAGCGCGCGGCCGCGCGCCTGCGTGCCCAGCTGGCGGTAATTGAAATCACGTCCCAGCAGGCCGAGCTTCCAGAACTGATTGGCCAGATCTTTTCCGATGTACGTGACGACGCCGTTCGATCGCACGATGACCTTCTCGCGCGCGTCGTCCTTGTCGTCGCCCGATTCGGCGGATGTGGACTCGTCGGCGGCTTCACCTTCCTCGATCTTCATGACCCAGCAGCCCGCGAGCTTGCCCTGCGTCTGCAGGAACACGGCGCCCTGTTCTTTGAGGACCTCGAAGGCGCGCGCCCAGAAATGAAGCCGGACGATGTCGCCTTCGTACGTCAGCAGGTCGTACTCGATGTTCAAGCGCGCCATCGTTGCCAGGTGCGCGCGCACGATGCGATCCACAACGAAGGCGCCGATCGCAGAGGTGTCGTTGCCGCCATGCTCCAAGTCGTGCAGCGTCGCCGCGCGTACGTCGAGGCGGCCGCGGTCGCCTTCGTACCATTCGCCAACACGCGCGTACAGATCCCAGCAGTAGTAATCGAAGCGCGTCGTGTCGGCGACGCGTCTCACCCCTGTGAGATCCAGGTGCTCCAACTCCCGGAACCCGACGATGATGTCGGCGACCTGGACGCCGAGATCGTCGATGTAGTTCTGGACCTCGACGGGCGTCCCGCGGAAGCGCAGCACGCGCGCGAGCGTGTCGCCGAGCGTCGCATTCCGCAGATGTCCGATGTGCGCTGCCTTGTTCGGATTGATTGCCGTGTGCTCGACGATGGTCTTCCCGGCCTGCGCGGCGTCAGCGGCGACCTCGGCGCGGACGCGTGCGGTCGCATAGCTCGCGCGATCGAGATAGAGATTCAGGTACCCGTTCGGCGCGGCGACGATGCGGTCGACACCCGGAATCGTCCCGAGCGCCGCCGCAAGGTCCTGCGCGATCTGGCGCGGCGCTTTCCGCAGCGTGCGCGCGAGCTGGAATGCCACGGGCACCGCAAGATCGCCGAGCGCGCGGCTCGGCGGTACTTCGACGGCGAAGGCAGGCACCTCGTCGACGCCGAACTGGCGGCGAATGGCGCTGACGATCGCATCGTGGACGTGGCGTTCGGCGGCGAGAATCATGGACGGGTCGTGTCTCCGCGGGGAAGTGCGCTAAGCTCGTGCTACGATTACAGTTCGTGATCCTGGGACGCGTGCAGCGCAGCGTGATCGT
>DATBHR010000065.1:0-75576 GCA_036557365.1 Vicinamibacterales bacterium | reverse complement strand
CGCGCGTCGTCGAGCGCCCAGACTTTTGCGGCGATGAACGCGCTGTAGTACCGGTAGGCGAGCCACAACGCGATGAGCGAGGGCACGATCACGTAGAGAGCGTGCATGACGCAGGATTATACTCACGAGGAGATGAGCCCCGTTCGTCGCCTGGTCGGCTACGTCCTCCGCTACCGCCGCGCGTTCCTCCTCGGGCTTCTGTGCACGGTGGTCACGCAGGCCGTGGCGCTGGCGTCGCCGAAGATCCTGCAGTACGCGATCGACGATCTGACCCGCGGCGTCACGCGGTCGAAACTGTTCGCCTACGGCAGCCTTCTGCTTGGCGTCGGCGTCGTCGGCGGTGTGTTCCGGTTCCTGATGCGGAAGCTGCTCATCGGCGCGTCGCGCGACATCGAATACGACATGCGCAACGACTTCTTCGCGCATCTCGAGACGCTGCCCGCCGCGTACTTCCAGAAGCACCGGACCGGCGACCTGATGTCCCGCGCGACGAACGATCTGAACGCCGTGCGGATGATGATCGGTCCGTCGATCATGTATTCGGCGAACACCATCCTCACGTTCGTCGTCGCGCTGGCGATGATGATCGCGATCGACGCGCGGCTGACGCTGCTCGCGTTGATCCCGCTGCCGTTCGTGTCGCTATCAGTGAAGTTCTTCGGCAGCGCGATTCACCGGCGGTTCGAGCAGATTCAGGCGCAGCTGTCGGAGGTGAGCGCCGTCGCACAGGAAGCGCTGGCCGGCGTGCGCGTCGTCCGCGCGTATCGACAGGAGGACGCCGAGCTCAACCGGTTCCGCCTCTCGAACGCGGAATACCTCCGGCGAAACCGCGGCCTGATCGTGCTCCAGGGCTTCTTCTTCCCGAGCATGTCGTTCTTTCTCGGGCTCGGTGCGCTCGTCGTCATCTGGCTGGGCAGCCGGGACGTCGTCCGCGGCCGGATCACGCTCGGCGAATTCGTCGCGTTCAACGCATACTTGACGATGCTCAGCTGGCCGATGATCGCGTTCGGCTGGGTGACGAACATGCTGCAGCGGGGAATGGCGTCGTGGAAGCGGATGCTCGAGGTCTTCGATACGGTCAATCCCCAATTCGCAGTCTCGAATCCGCAATCTCCAACAAATCCGCAATCCGCAATCCCCAATCCCCAATCAATCCGCAATCCGCAATCCGCAATCCGCAATGGGGAGATTGAATTCCGCTCCCTGACCTTCGGCTACGGCGACCGTCCTGTCCTGCGGGACGTGAACGCGCAGATTCTGGCCGGCCAGACCGTTGCGCTGGTGGGACCGACAGGCTCAGGAAAGTCCACGCTGATCTCGCTGCTCGCGCGGCTTCACGAGCCGCCGGAGGGCACGGTGTTCATCGACGGCCGGGACGTATGCACGCTGCCGCTGGACGTCCTTCGGGCCGCCATCGGATTCGTGCCGCAGGAGCCGTTTCTCTTCTCCGACACGCTCGGCGACAACGTTGCGTTCGGCATGGACGCAAACGAGGCAGGACCAGCGCCGTCCGCCGATCGCCGTGATTCGCCGGAGCGCCTCGCGCGCATCGTCGACGCGGGCGCCGTGGCACGGCTCGACAAGGACGTCGCCGATTTTCCGAAGGGTTACGACACGATCGTCGGCGAGCGGGGACTGACGCTGTCGGGCGGACAGAAGCAGCGCACCGCGCTCGCCCGGGCCATCGCGGTGAATCCGCGGATTCTCATCCTCGACGACGCGCTGTCGGCGGTGGACACCTACACGGAAGAGGAGATTCTCACGCGGCTGCACGACGTCATGCGCGCGCGGACGTCGATCCTCGTCTCGCACCGCATCTCGACCGTGCGCCGGGCCGACAGGATTTTCGTGCTGGACGACGGGCGGATCGTCGAACAGGGCACGCACGACGCGCTCGTCGCGAACGGCGGGGTGTATGCGGAGCTCCACAAGAAACAACTACTTGAGGAGGAGCTCGCCGCCTCCTGATCCGCAATGAGTAGTTCGTCAATCACCAGTCTTCAATAAATCCGCAATCCGCATTCCGCAATCATCAATAAATCCGCAATCCTCAATCCGCATTCCGCAATTGTTCATTCTTCTCTGAGCGCAACGATTGGATCGACGCGCGTCGCGCGAATGGCAGGAATCGCGCACGCCGCGAACGCCGTGAGCGCGAGCGCGAGGCCGGCGGTCGCGAACGTCACCGGATCCAAGGGCTCAACGCCGAACAACAGCGACTGGATGAGCCTCGTCGAGCCGATGGCTGCGACGAGGCCGAGGATTCCGCCGCTCACGACCGGTCGCATTCCCTGCCCGACGACCATGCGGCAGAGCTCCGCGGGTGTTGCGCCGAGCGCCAGGCGGATGCCCAGCTCGCGCAGTCGCTGCGACACGAAATACGTGAGGACGCCATACAGGCCGAGCGCTGCCAGAAATAGCGCCATTGCCGCAAATGCCGCGAGCAGAGCGGTCCTGAAGCGATGCCCTTCCATGGCGCCGTCGACGAGATCGTCGAGCGTCGTGACGTCGGTGAGAGCGAGATCCTTGTCCACGCCGGACACCGTGCGGCGCGCGAGAGCGACGAGCGCGTCCGGCGGTTCCGGCGAACGAAGCACGAACGTCAGCGGATTCTGCATCAGCTGCGCCAGCGGTGAGTACGCGGTCGGGCCGACAGGCTTGTCCAGTCCATTCTGGCGCTCGTCGGCAACGACGCCGACGATGGTGTTCCACGGTGATTGATCCGTCGGCCGGCCGAACGTGATCCGTCGTCCGATGACGTCGGCCGGAGACAGATTCCTGAAGTACCTGCGCGCCAGCGTTTCGTTGACGATGGCGACCGGCGGCTTGTCGCGGGTGTCGCCCTGCTCGAAGAATCGCCCCGCGAGCAGACGCGTGCGCATCGCGCGGAAATAGCCCTCCGTCGTGGCCATGTGTTGAAGCTCGCGTTCGAAATCGGCCGGTGCACGCCCTTCGATCGTCGCGTCTCCCGACCAGGTCATGCCGCGCAGCGCCAGCGTGCTCGTCGCGCCGACGGCCTGGATTCCAGGGGCGTCGCGCAGGCGTCGTTCGATCTCCTGCGCGGCGAGGAAGCGCTTCGGCGCGTCCGGATACCGGGCTGCCGGGAGCGAGAGCGTGAACGCGACGGCGTCGTCGCGGTCGAAGCCGGGATCCACGTCCTGCAGGCGATTCAGGCTGCGCACCAGGAGAACGGCGCCGACGACGAGCACGATCGACAGCGCAACCTCGCCGGCGACGAGCACGCTGCGAAGCGTGCTGGCGTTTCGCGTCGCCGACGGTGCTTTCTCGGAGAGGTGCGTTTGGTGTGAGGAGAGTCGCAGCGGCATGACGCCGAACAGGATGGGTGCTGCGATCGACAGGACGACCGCGAAGAGGAGCACCGAACGATCCGTCTGCACGTCCGCGAACAGCGGCACCGCGGACGCGGCGAAACGGGTCAGCGCCGCCTGTCCCGTAGCGGCGAGGCCAACGCCAAGCGCTCCGCCGGCGAAGGCGAGCACGGCGGATTCTGTGGCCAGCTGACGGACCAGTCGTCCCCGCGCCGCACCGAGCGCCTGACGAATCGCCAGCTCGCGCGATCGGCCGAGCACCCGTCCCAGCTGGAGGTTGGCGAGGTTCCCGCAGACGATGAGGAACAGCAGGCCGACGGCGCCGCCGAGCATCAGCATCGGCGTGCGGGCGGAACCGACGAGGCTGTCACGAAACGGCTCGAGACTCACGCTCATCTGCGTATTGGTATCCGGATACTCGGATTCGAGCTGACGCGCGATCGCGATCATTTCCTCCGAGGCGCGCTCGACGGAGACGTCGGGCCGCAGCCGTCCGACGACGCCGAGCCAATGGGGCCGACGTGATCGGGCGATGAGATCCGGCGTGTAGCCGAAGGGCAGCCAGAGCTGGACGTCGCGGCCCGGAAAGAAGAAGCCGCGCGGCATCACGCCCACGACGTCGTACGCGCGGCCGCTGAGCGTAATCGTGCGGCCGACGGTCTGAGGATCCCCGCCGAAGACGGACTGCCACAAGCCGAAGCTGAGGACCGCCACCCGCGACTTGCCGTCGTACATCTCGTCTTCGCTGAAGGTCCGGCCCATGAGCGGCCGGACGCCGAGCACGTCGAAGAAGTCGCCGCTCACGCCGAGCGACTTCAGCCCCTGCGGCTCGCCGAACCCCGTGAGGAACACGTCGCTGGCGCCGCTGCCGTTTGCGTTGAACTGCTCGTACGCGGCGATGCCGCTGAAGGCGTGATTGCGTGTTCGCCAGTCGGCCCAGTTCGCGGGCGCCGCGATGTTCCGTGTCCAGCCCCGCAGCGGGTTCGTCTCGAAGATCCGCACGAGCTGCGATGGCTCGGCGTACGGCAGCGGCCGGAGCAGGATCGCACGGACGAAACTGAAGACCGTGGTGCCGCCGCCGATGCCGACGGCCAGCGTCGCAATCGCGACGGCCGCGAACGCCGGCTGGCGCCGCAGTCCCCGAAGCGCGTACCGGACGTCCTGCAGCATCGCATCGACGAGCGTTGTCATCGGCATCATGCCTCCCGCTGATTCTCGGCTTGGACGGACCCATGAGCAAGAAGGTTGCAATCGGGTAATCTGAGGAACACGCTGTGACCCCCCACGACGAAGAAATCCTCGGAAAAGCCTACGACGCCCGGTTGATGCGGCGCTTGCTGCAGTACCTGAAGCCGTACTGGCGCCATGTCGCCGTCGCGCTCGTCGCCATCGTCGCCGGCGGTTCGGCGTCGCTGGCCCAGCCGTACCTGATCAAGATCGCCATCGATCAATTCGTCGCCCTGCGGCGGCTGGACGGCCTCGAGTCGCTGGCGCTGCTCTATCTGGTCGTCCTCGTCGTCGCCTTCGCGGCCGAGTACGTTCAGACCTGGACGATGCAGCTGACCGGACAGCGGATCATGTTCGATCTGCGGATGAGCATCTATGCGCATCTACAGCGCCTGGATCTGCGGTTCTACGATCGGAATCCCGTGGGGCGTCTGATGACGCGCGTCACGTCAGACGTGGACGTGCTGAACGATCTCTTCACGTCCGGCGTCGTCACCGTGTTCGGCGACGTGTTCGCGCTCGTCGGCATCATGGTGATGATGCTGTGGATGAACTGGCGCCTCGCGCTCGTCGCGTTCGCGGTGCTGCCGCTCGTCCTGCTCGTCACCCAGTGGTTCCGGAGCAACGTGCGCGACTCGTATCGAGTCGTGCGCGGCTGGATCGCGCGGATCAACGCGTTCCTGCAGGAGAACATCACCGGCATGACGACGGTGCAGCTGTTCCGGCGCGAAGCGTTGAATTTTGCGCGCTTCGACGAAATCGATCGCAAGCACCGAGACGCGAACATCGACTCGATCTTCTACTACGCGCTGTTCTATCCGGCGATAGAGACCATCGCGGCGCTGGCGGCGGCGCTCATCATCTGGTACGGCGGCGCAAGCGTGATGGCGCACACACTCACGCTCGGCGCGCTGGTGGCGTTTCTGCAGTACGTGCAGCGGTTCTTCCGTCCGATCAGCGACATGTCGGAGAAGTTCAACATTCTTCAGGCCGCCATGGCCTCGTCCGAGCGGATCTTCAAGCTGCTCGACGAGCCGGTCGTCGTCGAAACGGCGCCGCAGCCGGTCCGACGGACGGCTGGCGCGCCGGGACACATCGTCTTCGATCAGGTCTGGTTCGCGTACGACGGCGTTCCGACCGGTGCGGACGCCAAATCAGACGTCGAGCCGAACTGGGTGTTGCGTGACGTGAGCTTCGAGGTCCGTCCCGGCGAGCGCGTCGGCATCGTCGGCGCGACCGGATCGGGCAAGACGACGCTCGTCAACCTGCTACTTCGGTTCTATGACGTGCAGCGCGGGCGGATTGCGATTGACGGCGTCGACATCCGCGAGATGGATCTGCGCGATGTCCGCGGTCTGTTCAGCCTCGTCCTGCAGGACGTTCACCTGTTCAGCGGAACCATCGCGGACAACATCCGTCTCGGCAACGCGTCGATCGACGACGAACACGTGAAGCGGGCGGCGCAGGCGGTCCACGCCGACGCGTTCATCCGCCGGATGCCGGAGAACTACGCCAGCCAGGTCGCGGAGCGTGGCTCGACGCTGTCAGTGGGGCAGAAGCAGCTGTTGTCGTTCGCGCGGGCGCTGGCCTTCGATCCGCGCGTCCTCATCCTGGACGAGGCGACGTCGAGCGTTGATACAGAAACCGAACTGGTCATCCGCGACGCGCTGCGCGTGCTGATGGC
Source organism: Vicinamibacterales bacterium (assembly GCA_036557365.1). Taxonomy (GTDB): domain Bacteria; phylum Acidobacteriota; class Vicinamibacteria; order Vicinamibacterales; family CAVVIG01; genus DATKHR01. The sequence goes on along the minus strand of DATBHR010000065.1, from coordinate 69,336 downwards.
CGGCAGGACCACGATCGCCGTCGCGCATCGCCTCTCGACGATTCAGGACATGGACCAGATTCTGGTGCTCCACAAGGGACGTCTCCGCGAGCAGGGCACGCATCAGGCGCTGCTCGCCAGGCGCGGCATCTACTTCAAGCTGTTCGAGCTGCAGTACTCGTGACGGCCCGCGCGCAATCCATTCGATGAAGCCGCCGATCAGCTTTGCGGACGCCTGCGAACCGCTCGAGCGTCTTCTACCGGGCTCGACGCGCCGCGATCTCGTCAACGAGTGCGCCAGCGCGAGGACGCTCGGCGACGCGCTCAAGCGCCTTCGCGCCTCGTTCCAGGCCAATGTGTTCGTCGTCGGCGACCGTCGTGTCGGCCTCGAGCGGGCGTTGAACGCATGGGACCGCGCGACGCGCGACGAGGGCTTTCACGTCCTCAACGACTGGGACGGGACGTCGGATCGAGTGAACGAAGACTCGATTCCGATGAACGTGCTGGATTACGTCGGGCGCTTGCGAGGCAGCGAAGCGTCGAGCCCGGAAGTGATTGGGATCCTGCTCGATTACTACTTCTTCCACGTCCTGCAGCTTTACGCGCTCAGGGCGTGGGACGACGACCATCCGGACGCCAACTTCGATCGGCTCGCGCGGCTGCTGTCGTCGCTCCAGGGAGCTGATGGAAGCGGGCAGCCGTTCGTCGACGATGCCGAGACGCTGCTGCTGATCGCGACGTCGCATTTCGAGCCGCACGAGCGCGGGTACGTTCACCTCCTCGAGCGCGTGAAGACGCTGAATCGCGAGAGTCAGGTGCGCGTCGCCATGGGCCACGCGTCCAGCATGGGCAGCCACCTGCGGTTCGGGTTCGAGGCGACGTACGCGCGGGACACGGTCGTCATGCGCGACGACAACGTCGCCGATTACCCGTGGCTCTGCTATGCGTTGCGAACCGTGATCGACGAGTACGCGCGGCAGCGGGAGGACGCGTCGACGACGGCCGCACGGACGGACCGGGTCGTCGAGGCGCTCGTGAACGGCCTGTCAGCCGATACGCGCGCCTTCGTCGGCGAGCCGCCCGCCTCGCTCGCCACCAGCGAGGGTGACCGGCTGGCGTTCCGCGAGCGATTCGAACGGTTTCGAGCGGACCTTGCGGGCGAGTTCGAAGCCTTCCGTCCGGTCGAGCGCGCCTACTCGCCCCTCTCGTTCTTCTTCAATTTCTCGCACAACATCGTCAAAGGAATGGTCGTGGATGCGCTCCTCCGCGGGGAGCCGTGGCCGCTGACGTTCAACGACATGCTGACGGGACTCCCGCGTGAGGATTCGAGAAACGTCACCCGCGAACTGCTGGCGAACACCCTGATGACGTATGCGCGGCTGAACCCGGACCGCATCCGCGGGCAGCTGATGCCCGTCATCGTGTACGACCCGCTGGCCGGACGTCAGGCGTTCGGGACGATGGTCCGCCGGCTCAGTGGTTAGCCGCTTGCGGCTGTGGACGACGCGTGGACACGGTCGCCGGCTCCGCGCCGGTGCGCCTGAACAGGCGATCGAAGAAGGTCGGCGTCGTCGCGCGCGGGTTCCAGCCGAGTCGCAGGACCGTGATGTGTGCGACGCGGCGGCCGAACTCCAGCGCCTCGTTGCAGCTCCACATATACACGTCCAGCTGCCGGCCCTGGACCGACGGACCCGTGTCGAGGATTGAGTAGATGCCGTTGTATTTCAACGGCAGGCCGTCGAGCTCGACGACCGAGCCGACCGGCAGGAGCTCGGGATCCGCGGCGGCGACGCCCGTCTGCGCCGCGACGCCCGACGTCGTCGTCATCCCCTTGCAGTAGGCGGTGGCGCTGAACGCCAGCCGCGCGCCGGGTTCCGGCATCGCGGTCTGCTCGCGCGTAGTCGCGAGGCGGGCCGCGTATCTCGAGTCGAGGATGGTCACTTCGTACAGCGACACGAAGGCCCCCGCGGCGACGACCGTGACGACGCTCTTTCGCCAGATTGAGCCCGAGATAATCATGGTGCCCATAGCGATTGTAGAGGGTCAGATCTCCACCGTGGGGTAGATTTTTCAGAGAATCACGGGAGCATCCAAAATTGAAATTCGACTCACCAAAATGCAAGAAAACATCGCGGAAGGGGGACCTTCCATTGCGGACTGCGGATTGCGGATCGCGGATTGATTGGGCATTGCGGAGTGCGGATTGCTGATTGATTGGCGATTTCGATTGGCAATCGCGGCGATCAATCAATCAATCCGCAATCAATCCGCAATCCGCACTCCGCAATGAGGAATTAATCCGCAATCCGCAATCCGCAATCCGCAATGGGAGGTTCGCATTCCGCACTGACAGGTCATTTTTCGCGATGATGCATGATGTCGTGGATTCGTCGACGGCTCGTGACGAACGCCAGTGCGAGCGGATAGGACACCACCGCCAGGATGACGGCCCCCACCAGTGATCCAACCGCGTAAGGCCAGAGCAGCGGCTTGAGAATCTCCACGAGGTCGTGCCAGAAGGGACCGCTGAAAATCGACAGCTCGAAGAGCGACGCGAGCCGCGATCCCAGGCCCGGCGGCGGGCGCCGGCCGGATACCCGCACCGCGGTCATCGTGACGAAGGCGTAGTAGGGCGCGATGATCCACGGCAGGTTCGAGTAAATCCCCAGGAGCACCGCCACCCGGTTCAGATTCAGTACGAACGCGAAGGCGATCCCGAGAATCGTGTGGAGGCCGAGAAAGGGCGAGAACCCGAAGAAGACGCCGAGCGCGAAGGCGGCCGCCGTCCGCCGGGGCGTGTCGTCGATGTGCAGCAGCGCGTCGAGCCAGCGGCGGATCAGCCCTTTCGTGAGACGAATCATCGAAAGTGCCTGTAGCCGCCGCCAAGCGGAGAAGTGACGACGCGGCCGGCGCCGGTGTGGGTTGCGACCACTTGGCGGTCGCTCGTGCATGCGCCGATTCGCGTGACTGCCAGGCCGGCTTGCCTCGCGACCGGCTCGAGCCGGCGGCGCTGCCGGGGACGGACCGTGAAAAGCAGCTCGTAGTCGTCGCTGCTCAGGACGTCGTCCGGGATGGTTCCAGTCGTCCGATAGCGGTCGCGCGCGTCCGGATCCAGCGGAAGGGCGTCCGCGTCGATCGTCGCGCCGACGCCGCTCGCGCCGGCGAGTTGATGGACCGCGTCAGCGAGGCCGTCACTTGTGTCGATGCACGCCGTCGCCGCGCGATTCCTCGCGAGAAGGATGCCCATCCTCAGCCGCGGTTCGGGCCGCAGGTAGCGCCCAGCAGCCGCATCGTCAGGGGACGCGTCACCCCCGGACTTCCTGAGGCGCTGCAGTCCCGCGGCCGCCGCACCCACCGTTCCGGTCACATAGAGCTCGTCGCCGGGGCGCGCGCCCGACCGCGTGAGCGCCTGCCGTCTCTTGATGGTGCCGATGACGGTGACGTCGATGCTGAGCGGACCCGGCGTTCGTGTCAGGTTTCCACCGATGACCGGTATGCGGTGGCGGTCAGCAAGTGTCGCCATGCCGTCGACGATGGCGTCGAAGTCGGCGACGGGCAGATCCGACGGCACGGCCATCGACAGGAGCGCCAGACGCGGCGAGGCGCCCATGGCCGCCAGATCGCTCAGGTTCACCGCGAGCGCGCGGTGCCCGATGGCGTCGGGCGGCACGAACGCGCGGTCGAAGTGCACGCCGTCCACCACACAATCGACGCTCAGCACCTCCGCCCGGTTCCGCTCGGGCTCGACCACGGCCGCATCGTCGCCGATGCCGACCAGCAGCCAGTCGGGACGCGACGGGAAACGCGCCGAGATCCGCGCGATGAGCTCGCGTTCGGAGAAGCCGCCGACCGTCTGCGCCGGTTGGTGGGAAAGGGGAGCGGGCTGCTCGGTCATCAGGTCAGCGGCCCGCCCGCCGCGTCCGCGCAGGTTGGCCTACTACTTCGCATAGTCGACCGCGCGCGTTTCACGGATGACGGTCACCTTGATCTGGCCTGGATACTCGAGCTCGTTTTCGATCCGCCGGGCGATGTCCTTCGACAGCCACACCGCCTCTTCGTCGGAGATCTTCTCGCTCTCGACCATGATGCGGATTTCGCGGCCGGCCTGGAGCGCGAACGACTTCGAGACGCCGCGGAACGAGTCGGCAATCCCTTCGAGCTTCTCCAGTCGCTTCACGTAGGATTCGAGGATGTCGCGGCGCGCGCCGGGGCGCGCGGCCGAGATCGCGTCGGCGGCCTGGACGATCATCGCCTCGAGCGACGGCCAGTCGATGTCCATGTGGTGCGCGGCCATCGCCATCACGACTGCCTCGTTCTCGCCGTGCTTCCGCAGGAAGTCGATGCCGATCTGAAGATGCGTCCCTTCCATCTCGCGATCGATAGCCTTGCCGATGTCGTGCAGGAACGCCGCGCGCACGGCGGTGTGCGCGTCAAGGCCCACTTCCTTGGCCATGATGCCGGCGAGACGCGCGACCTCCGCGGAGTGCGAGAGCACGTTCTGGCCGTAGCTGGTCCTGAATTTCAGGCGTCCCATCAGGCGGAGGATCTCGGGGTGCAGGTCGTGCAGCCCGAGCTCGAAGGCGACCGCGCCGCCTTCTTTCCGGACTTCTTCCTCGGTCTCCTCCTTCACCTTCTGGACGACTTCCTCGATCCGCGCCGGATGGATGCGTCCGTCGGCGATGAGACGCTCGATCGCTTTCTTGGCGATCTCGCGGCGGTACGGATCGAATCCCGACAGGATGATCGCGCCCGGCGTGTCGTCGACGATCAGGTCCACGCCCGTCGCGAGCTCCAGCGCGCGGATGTTGCGGCCTTCGCGGCCGATGATGCGGCCCTTGAGATCGTCGCTCGGGAGGTCGACGACCGAGACGGTCGTCTCGATGGCGTGTTCGGCGCCACAGCGCTGGATGGCTTCGGTGATGTACTGCTTCGCCTTGTCGGTCGCCATCTCGCGCGCCTCGGCGTCGAGACGCTTGAAGAGGTTCGCCGCGTCGTGGCGCGCCTCGTTCTCCATCTGCCGAATCAGGAGGTCCTTGGCTTCTTCGGCGGTCAGGCCGGCGAGGCGCTCGAGCTCGCGCTGCTGCGTCGCGACGAGCTGCTGATAGCGCTGTGAGGCGGCTTCCGCGGTGCGCTCGCGCTCGGCGAGCGCGGTGTGGCGGCCGGTCAGCTCCTTCTCGAGGCGGTTGACCGTGCCCTGCCGCTCGAGCAGCGCGGCTTCGCGGCGCGTGAGCGTCTGATCGAGCGCCGACGCTTCCTGCTGGCGCTGGTGCGCCTGGCGTTCGACGTCGACGACGATCTGGTGCGCCTTTTCCTTCGCCTCGAGCAGCGCTTCTTTCTTGCGCGCGTCGGCGTCGCGCTCGGCGTCCTTGACGATGCGGGCGGCCTGTTCCTCGGCCCGACCGATCGTGTCGGCGGCTGCGCGTTTACGGCTGGCGGTCCAGGCGACGATGATCGCCGCGGCCACCAGTACGGCGACCGCGGCGGACAGAATCAGATTGACGAATATCGGCGACACGCGCGACGTCCTTTCCTCGGACCCGCGTGAACTCATGAACTCGGGACTGAGCGCTCAGAACGATGGGCCAAGAATCTACTGGCACGGCCCAGGACGAAGAAAGGCCCCGCTTTGCCGTGTGGGGAGGTCGATGAACCTGCGTAAGCAGGTGGAACCGCTCTAAAAGCTGCGCTTCAGGCTTCCTCGCAACAGAGGCATGCACACCACGCAGCGTCGCGACTCCGTTTGTAAAACGTTGGCTCAAACGAGCCTGCCACCATCACGCGCAAAGCAGGGAGCTCAAACGCAGATCGGATACTAGCGCAAGCCCCATCGGTTCGCAAGGAACCGCGGGCTCACGCCATGAGGAGACGATCGAGCATTTTTTCGAGTTCGCCGGCGCGTTCCGCGAGCTGTCCGTCGCGCGCGTCGTTCGCGTCGCGGCAGCGGAAATACTCGTCGGCGATGTTCAGGGCGGCGATGACGGCGAGGCGGAGCGTATCGCCCGTGGGCGTCGAATCGGACGCGGCGCGCATTTTCTCGTCGACGTAGGACGCCAGTCGCGCCACATAGTCGGGATCGAGCCCGCTGCGGATCGGGTAGCGCTGCCCGTGAATCTCTACCGGAATGACACGGCCTTCGTCAGACATGCTGCGGTTCGCCCCGGGCGGGACCTCGACTGACGGCCCGCCGACACCTGCGCACGCGTCCGCGCTCGTGATGCTACAAGTTGAGCGCTTCGAGCTGCTCGAGCATCTCGGAAACGCGGCCGCGAATGACGTCGCGTTCGTCCTTCAGCGCCGAGACCTCGGACGCGAGCCCGTCGCTCGAGGCCAGCCGCGCGCGCATGGCGTCGAGCTCGCGCCCCAGCCGCTGGTTGTCCTCGGTCGCGCGCGCCTGCTCGCTCTTCATCCGCTCGACCATCGTGACGAGCGCTTTGACTTTCTCTTCGAGACGATCGATCGGCTCGAGATCGACGCCGCGGGTTGCCGTTTTTGCCATCGAATCACCAGCTCACGAACGAAAGACGGATCGGTTATCGCTGAATCGCACCGTGCCCGCGGACGAGCGCGGCGAGAATCGCGTCGAAGCTCTGCTGAACGTCGGCGTCCGTCAGGGTTCGGTCGGCCGACTGGAACGTCAGACGGACCGAAATGCTGACGGATCCGTCCGGGACGCCTTTTCCTCGATAGCGATCGAAGAAGGTCACCGCGACGAGCGGCGCGCCGCTCGAACCGAGATCGGCAGCCGCGGACAGAATGGTGCCACGAATGATTTCGGCAGGCAAGGTGTCCGCGACGACGATCGAGAGATCGCGAACGACGGATGGATGCCGCGGCAGCGGTTGCGTTGCATCAGATGCCGTGACGCGTGCGCGGTCGAGCACGTCCAGGTCGAGCTCGGCGACGACCACACGGTCTTGTCGCGGCAAACCTCGAGCGTCCGCAGGCGCCGGAGCCAGTTGGCCGACGACGCCGACGCGGGTACCGGCCGTCGGACCGCCATCCACGAGGATGGCCGCGCTTTGCCCGGCGACGAGAAACGGCTCGCGTACCGGCGCGAATCGTACGGGCACGCTCAGCACGTCGCACACGCGCTCGACGACGCCTTTGATGTCGAAGAAGTCGACTTCGCGCGTCGGGTTCGACGACCAGTGTTCAGTCACCGCGGCACCCGTCCACGCCGCCGCAAGCCGCGTCGTCTCGCCGTCGGCGCCGAACCGCGCGCCGATCTCGAACAGGCGCACGTCGCGGCGGCCGTGGCGCCGATTGTGCGCGACCGCATCGACGAGGCCCGGGAGCAGCGACGGCCGCATCGTGTCGAACTTCGCCGAAAGCGGGTTGGCGATGCCGATCGGATCGCGTTCGTTCTCATAGCGAAACGTGTCGGCGGCCTTCGCTTCGATGAAGCCGAACGTGATCGCCTCGGACAACCCCGCCGCGGTCATCACGCGGCGAAGGAGCGCGCTGCGCGCGATTCGCGGATCCGGCGGGCGCGGCTCCGTGCGCAGCGGAGGAAACGTCGGGACCAGACGATCGAAGCCGTGATGACGCCCGACCTCTTCGATGAGATCGACTTCGCGCAGGATGTCCACGCGCACGAGCGGAATCAACACGCGCCAGCCGTCGTCAACCGGTTCGGCAGGAAGGCCGAGACCCGTGAGGATCCGGACAACGTCGGCGTCGGGCACCGTCGTGCCCAGCAGCTTCGCAAGTCGGACGCGACGCAAATGAACCGTTCGCGGCTGTGCGACGGTCGGATAGCAGTCCACGACCGGCGCCGCGACACGTCCGATGCCGAGGTGCTGCATCAACGCGGCGGCGCGCTCGATCGCCCTGACCTGTCCGCTGATGTCCGCTCCGCGCTCGAAGCGGAACGACGCCTCGGTCTTCAGGCCGAGACGCTTGCTCGTGCGCCGGACCGCCGACGCCTTGAAATACGCGCTCTCCAGGACGATGGTCGTCGTTGCCGACGAAACCTCGGAGTCGGCGCCGCCCATGACGCCGGCGATCGCCTGCGGGCGATCGCGATCGGCGATGACCAACATGTCGGTGTCCAGCGCGCGGTCCACGCCGTCGAGCGTCGTGATGCGTTCGCCGGCCCGCGCGCGCCGCGCGTGTATTTCGACACCCGCGAGCTTCGTCATGTCGAACGCGTGCATCGGCTGCCCGAGCTCGAGGTTCACGTAGTTGGTGACGTCCACGACGTTGCTGATGGGACGGACGCCGGCGGCCTGCAGTCGATCGGCCATCCAGCGCGGCGACGGAGCAACTTTCACCTCGCCGACCGCACCGGCGTAACGCGGGCACAGCTCAGGGTCGTCGAGCACGACGGAGAGACGATCCGAGCGTCCCGTTGCAAGCGACACCGCGGCCGCCGCGCCGACGGCGCTTCCGCCCGGCGCGTGAAACGGCACGTTGAAGGCCGTCGCGACCTCGCGCGCCAGCCCGATCACGCTGAGGCAGTCGGGTCGATTCGCCGTGATCTCGAAATCGATGACGGCGTCGCCGCCGGTCAGCGGCTCGATCGACGCGACCTCGAATCCGCGGAGTCCCAGCGTGCCCGCAATCTCGCCCGCGGACGCATCGACGTCGACGAATTCGCGCAACCAGGAAACGACAAGGCGCATCGGTGATGGAAACCGCTAGTACGGGAACTGTTCGAGGAACCGCAGATCGTTTTCGTAAAAGAGCCGGATGTCCTCGACCTGATACCGCAGGATGGCGACGCGCTCGATCCCGATCCCCCACGCGAAGCCGGTGTATCGCTCCGGATCGTAGCCGACCGCTTCGAACACCGCGGGATGGACCATCCCGCAGCCGCCGAGCTCGATCCAGCCTGTCTTCTTGCACATCGCACAGCCGGCGCCATCGCACTGCCAGCAGCTCAAATCGATTTCGGCGCTCGGCTCCGTGTACGGAAAGAAGCTGGGCCGGAACCGGATGCGCGCGTCGGCCGAGAACATCTGGTGCGCGAACGCCAGGAGCGTTCCCTTCAGATCCGCGAGAGACAGGCCTTCGTCCACCGCCAGCAGCTCGATCTGATTGAACGCCGGCGAGTGCGTGACGTCGAGATTGTCCCGTCGATAGACGCGGCCCGGCGCGACGATGCGGATGGGCGGTTCGTGCGCCTGCATGTAGCGAATCTGCATCGACGAGGTGTGTGTCCGCAGCAGCGTGCGCAGATCGGCGTCGCCGCCGGCGCCGCGAATCGCCTTGGAGAGATACAGCGTGTCCTGCATGTCGCGCGCAGGATGCTCCGCCGGCATGTTCAGCGCGTCGAAGCAGTGCCACTCGTCTTCGGCTTCGGGGCCTTCGGCGACCGCGAATCCCATCCGCAGGAAGATCTCTTCGAGCCGATCGCGGACGACGGTCAGCGGGTGGCGATGTCCGAGGAGCGGCAACCGTCCGGGCAGCGTCACGTCGATCGCGCCCGCCGGCGCCGCGTCCGCGGACGCCGCCGCGTAGGCGGTCCAGCGTTCGTCGACGGCCTGCTTCAGCGCGTTCGCGTAGCGGCCGATGTTCTTCTTCTGGTCAGCCGGCGCGCTCGCGATCAGCTGCATCCACTCGGCGACGACGCTGTTCTTGCGCCCGAGGAAGCGGTCGCGGACGGCCTGGGCGTCGCGGCTGGTTTTTGCCTGCGCGAGCTCGCGCTCGAAGACGGCGATCTGGTCGTCGACGGCCTGCTGATCGGGGATGGTCACGGCGAGAACGTTTGTATCACGAAGCCCACGAAGAATGCCCTGAAAGGGATCTTCGTGGGCCCGGGTGGTTCGCAGGGATCAGGCGCGGGCGGCGGACTTGGCGCTCTTGGCCTGCTTGGCCAGCGACGCGAATGCCGCCGGGCTCGACGTCGCAAGCTCCGACAGGCTCTTGCGGTCGAGCGTGACGCCGGCGTTCTTGAGCCCGCTGATCAACTGCCCGTAGGTCAGGCCGTTCTCGCGCGCGGCGGCGTTGATCCGCACGACCCACAAGCGGCGGTAATCCCGCTTCTTGCGCCGGCGTCCGACGAACGCGTACTTGAGCGCGGTGTCGACGGACTCTTTTGCGGCGCGATACAGCTTGCTCTTGTTGGCGTAATAGCCCTTCGCCAGCCCCAGCAGCTTCTTGCGCTTGGCGCGGCGAACCGTTCCTCGTTTTACACGCGGCATTGTTCTGATCCTCGCAATCAGGAATTAAGAATCAGGGATGAGGAATTGAAGACAGGATTCTGAATCCCGCTTGTTTTCCAACGGCTCCGTAATTCCTCGTTCCTAATTCTCAATTCCTAATTTCGCGTCTTTTCTCTCATTTATACGGGAGCATGCGCGCCAGCTTGGCGGCATCGACATCCGCGACCGTGACGGTCCCGCGCAGCTTCCGCTTGCGCGCCGTGGTCTTGCTGCTCAGGATGTGCTGCTTGAACGCCTTGCTCCGCAAAAACTTTCCGCTCTTCGTGCGCTTGAAGCGCTTGGCGGCGCCGCGGTGCGTTTTCAGTTTCAACTTCTTCGCCATGTCGCTGTCCGTTCCCTAGGCGGCGCCGGTCGTCTGGCGCGCGCTCGTCTTGGCCCGGCCGCCGCCGCTCTGCGGCTTGCGGCTCAGGATCGTGTGCATCTGGTTGCCTTCCATGCGCGGCATCGTCTCCGCGATGGCGACGTCGGCGAGCTCGCCGACCAGCCGCTCGAGGATGCGGCGTCCGATTTCCGGATGCGCCATCTCGCGCCCGCGGAAGAAAATCGTCGCTTTGACCTTGTCGCCTTCTTCGAGGAAGCGCTCGATGTGCTTCTTCTTGAACTGATAGTCGTGCTCGTCCACCTTCGGCCGGAACTTGATTTCCTTGACCTCGATGACCTTCTGGTGGCGGCGAGCCTCGCGCGCGCGCTTCTGCTCCTGGTACTGGTACTTCCCGAAGTCCATGATGCGGCAGACCGGCGGCACCGCCGTCGGCGAGATCTCGACGAGGTCGAGTCCCTTCTGCTTGGCAATGGCGAGCGCCTGCGGCGGCGGCATGATGCCGAGCTGCTGGCCCGTGTCGTCGATCACGCGGATTTCCCGAACCCGGATGCGTTCGTTGACCCGTACGCGATCGTCGCGTCGGGGACCACTGGAAAAAGCGATAAAGCCTCCTACTTAACCAAAACAGGACGTCTCTCGGGGACCACCCCCACGCGCGACGTGCTCCGCCGACTACGCGGCGTCGGCCTCGCCGGACTTCCGTCCCTTCGATTCGATCTCCGCCTTCGCCGCGTTGATGAAGGCATCGAGCGAGCTCGAACCCTTGTCGCCGCCCGAGCGCTCGCGCACCGATACGGTCTTCGTCTCGGCCTCGCGATCGCCGGCGACGAGCATGTACGGCACCTTCTGCAGTTGAGCCTCCCGGATCTTATATCCAATCTTTTCCTGCCGCTCGTCGAGCTCGACGCGCAGCCCCGCCGCCTGCACTTGGTCGCGAACGCTCGCGGCATAGGGCAGATGACGGTCGGAAATCGGCAGCACCACAACCTGGACCGGAGCCAGCCACAACGGGAACGCGCCCGCGTAGTGCTCGATCAGGATGGCGATGAACCGCTCGAAGCTGCCCAGGATTGCGCGATGGATCACGACGACCCGGTGCTCGGAATTGTCGGCCCCGATGTATTTGAGGTCGAAGCGTTCCGGCATCTGGTAGTCGAGCTGGATGGTCGCGCACTGCCACTTGCGTCCGATCGCGTCGGTGACGTCGAAGTCGATCTTCGGACCGTAGAAGGCGCCGTCGCCGGCGTTCAACTGGTAGTCCATGCCCGAGCGCTCGAGCGCCGCCTTCAGCTGCGCCTCCGCGTGATTCCAGGTCTCGACTTCGCCGAGGAATTCCGGCGGCCGCGTGCCGAGCTTCGGATGGAACGTCATCCCGAGGTCGTCGTACACACGCTGGACCAGCTTCAACAGCCGCTCGACTTCATCGCCGATCTGCTCCTGCATCACGAAGCAGTGCCCATCGTCCTGCGAGAACTGCCGGACGCGTGTGAGGCCGGAGAGAACTCCTGCCAGCTCGTTGCGGTGCAGCGGCGTCTGCTCGTGAAAGCGGATCGGCAGCTCGCGGTAGCTGTGGACCGTGTTGCCGTACAGCAGGAAGTGCCCGGGGCAGTTCATGGCCTTGATGGCCATCTCCTCGCCTTCGGAGCCCTGGACCTGGAACATGTTCTGGCGATAGTGCGACCAGTGTCCGGAGGTTTCCCACAACGCCTTGTTGTAGATGAGCGGCGTCTTCACCTCGACGTACCCGTTGGGCAGCAGCACATCCCGCATGTAATTCGCGAGCGTGTTGTAGAGCGTCGTGCCCTTGTCCTGCCAGAACGCGGCGCCGGGCGCCCACGGATGGAACGTGAACAGGCCGAGCTCGCGACCGAGCTTTCGGTGATCCCGCTTCTTCGCTTCCTCGAGCTGCGTGAGGTGCGCCTTCAGTTCTTTGTCGGACAGGAAGGCGGTGCCGTAGATGCGCTGCATCGGCGCGTTGTGCGCGTCGCCCTTCCAGTACGCATTCGACGTGTTCAGCAGCTTGAACGCCTTGAGCTTGCCGGTGGACGGCACGTGCGGACCGACGCAGAAATCGACGAAGGTCTCTTTGTCCTTGATGGTGTAGCAGGAAACGTTCTTCTGTCCTTCGGTCTTCTCGTCGATCAGCTGGACCTTCAGCGGCTCGCCGCGCGCAGCGAAGAAGGCCTTCGCGTCTTCGCGCGGCCACATCTGGCGCTCGTAGACGAGGTCCTCCGAGGCGAGCTCGCGCATCTTGTTCTCGATGGCTTCGAGGTCTTCGGGCACGAACGGCCGCGGCACGACGAAGTCGTAGAAAAAACCTTCGTCGGTGGCCGGACCGATGCCGCACTGCACGCCGGGGAAGAGATTGGTGACCGCGGCTGCCAGCAAATGCGCGGTGCTGTGACGATAGAGCGCGAGCGCCTCGGGACTCCGGTCCGTGACGACGCGCACGCTCGCGTCGTGATCGAGCGGCATCGTGAGGTCGACCAGGCGTCCGTCGACGACGCCGGCGAGCGCGCTCTTCGCGAGGCCTGGAGAGATTTCTCCAGCCACGTCGCGGACCGACGCCCCTGCTGGCACATGTCGCTGCGATCCGTCGGGCAGCGTGACAGTGATTTCGCTCATTGCGTCGGTGTTACTCGTTGAACTCGGTTTGGATGAATGCCGGCTGCCTGTTTTCTGGTAGGCACGGGTGGACTCGAACCACCGACCTCCTGCGTGTCAAGCAGGCGCTCTAACCTCTGAGCTACGCGCCTACGTCTCGCAAAAACCGCCCTGAGACGAACGATCAGTATACACGAGGGCCTTTCCAATTGGCGAATGGGAGGGTTCGCGAATCGGCGAATTTACGCGGCTTTCTTCTCGGACAGCTGCTCGATCGCCTTGTCCAGAATCGGATCGGCGGTCGGCGCCGGCGCGCCGAACTCGGCGACGTCAGGTTCGTCGACCGGAACCGTGGGCGTCAGACCCTTTTCGTGCAGCTGTTCGCCCGAAGGCGTGAGGAACCGCGACGTGGACAGCCACAGACCGGAGCCGTCCGGCAGCTTGACGAGCTTCTGCTGCGCTGCACGGCCGATCGTGTGCTCGCCGATCAGGTCCGCGCGCTTGTTGCCCGACAGCGCGGACGCGAAGAGTTCCGCGGCGCCTGACGTGCCCGTGTCGAGCAGAATCGCCATCGGCAGCGTCACCGAGCCGTCGCCGGCGGTGGCGGAAATCGTTTCACGCGCGGCGCCCTTCGACTCGCGAATCGCCAGCGTGCCTTTCGGGACGAACAGCCGCGCCATCTGCAGCCCTTCGTCGAAACTGCCGTTCGAGGTCCGGCGGATGTCGACGATCAGTTTCTGCGCGCCGTTCTTCGCGAGGTCCGCGGCCTGCGTCTTGAGCTGCGCGGCCGTGTTCGCGCCCACCGACACGACGCGCATGTACCCGATGCCGGGCGCCGCGATGCGGCTGGTCACGGACGCCGCCGGATCGGCTTCGCGCGTCAGCTCGACGACGTGCGGGTCCGCAGCGTTGCCGCGGATGATCGTCAACGACACTTTCGAACCCGGCGCGCCGCGCAGCGCACGGATGCCCTCCCACACCGACATGTCGCGCGTCGGCGCATCGCCAATCGCGCGGACGTAGTCGCCGGTCCGAATTCCGGCCTTCGCGGCGGGTGAGTTATCCCGTGCCGCGATGACGCGGAGGTAATACTGACGCGTCAGCTCGATCCCGACCCCGGCGGGTGCCAGCGGCGTGTTGCCCTCGACTTGTTTGACCTCGGCGGGCGTCAGGTAAGCGCTGTCCGGATCCAGGCCTTCGGCGAGACCGTGCATCGCTCCGGTCATCACCTTGTCGACGTCCACTTCCTCGACGTAGTTGCTCGTCACCAATCCGACGACATCGTCGAAGACCTTGAGATGCTGGTAGGTGCCCTCTCGCGCGGTGACCTTGGCCAGCACGCCGCCGACGATGGCGAACGCGATGACCGGAGCGGAAATCGACATCACGACCAGCCGTGTCCGAGAGCTCATAAGCGGCAATCCTTGGTTCCCTGAGGCTCAGCCTTAACTAGGGAAGCTTCTTCAGCCATTGTAGCGGGTCAACCGGCCGACCGTCGACGCGAAGCTCGAAGTACAGGCCGGTGCCGCCCGAGGGCAGCGGGCCGGCGGATCCCAGGGCCTGACCACGGTCCACCCGGGCTCCTTTCGCGACGCTGAAATCGAGCAGATCGCCGTACAAACTGAAATTCTGGGCCCCGTGGTCAACGATGACGAGGTTCCCGAAGCCGGAAAACGGACCGGCGAAGGCGACAACGCCGTCGTGGACCGCCACGACTGGCGAACCGTCGGCCGTACCAACTTCTATTCCATTGGACGGCGAGGCGCTCAGTCCGGACGTGCCGCCGAATCTCCGCCGAAGCTGGCCGGTGGCGGGCCAGGCGAGATCGCCTTTGAACGGCCTGAGCGGAAGAGACGCCGGCACCTCCGACGCCGCGGCCGTGTCGCGCAGCGCGAGCTGCAGCTTCTGCTGCGCGGCCTGGAGCTCGGCCGACACCTGCGCGTTCGCGTCGCGGCGGTTGTCGATGTCGCGCACGAGGTCGTTTTTCGCCTGTGTGGCGCGTGCGGCCGCGACCTGCGCCTTCTCGGCCGCCGTCCGAAGCGATGCCGCCTGACGTTTGCGTTCCTCGAGCGTCCGGCGCGACGACTCGAGATCGGCGATAGCCTGCTGATGTTTCTCGAGGCGATCGCGATCGAGCTGCGCGAGCACGCCTACCATTCGATACGCCTGTCCGACTTGCCGCAAATCCGAGGTGGACAACAGCAGCCGCGCGTAGCGTGCGCGCCCCAGCTTGTACATCTCGGTGAGGCGCGACTCGAGCTCGGGGCGCGCCGCGGCTTCGCTGGCCTGCAGCGCGTCGATCGTGGATCCGATTCCGTCGAGCTCCTCCTGTGCATGCGCGACGTCCGCCTGCGCCCGCTTCAGCTCTTCCGCGCGGATCTGCCGTTCGGTTTCGAGCTTGCGGAGATCGTTCAGAAGCGTGCGTTCTTCCGCGGCGAGATGGTCTGCGTCACGCTGGAGCGCCGCGAGTCGATCGTTGGCGCGCTTGGCGAGCGTTTCGGTCCGTGCGCGATCGGGCTGCTGGGCGACGAGGACGACACAGGGGAATGCAAGGATGCAGGAATGCAGAAATGCACGAATGCGAAGGCGGCCCGGACGCTCAGAAGATCGGCTTTCCATCGATATCTGAAGGTATCGGCACGCCGAAGTACTTCAGCACGGTTGGAGCGACGTCGATGATTTGGAGCGGTGTGTTGCCGCCGATTTGCCGACTCGAAATGAACGTGCCCGACGTGGACTTGTAGTCGTACGACCCGTGGTCGCCGGACCATTTCTTCATGTTGGGATACACGAGGCCGGGGGGCGATCCGCCGAGCGACGACTGCCACGACACGCGGTACCCTTCCGCGAAGCCGACCTGCAGCTCAGCCGCGTTCTTCACGAACTCGCCTGAGTAGACATCGTCGGCCTTGTACACCGCGTCGACCATCCGTGCGCCGGTCTTCGGGTCGGTCATCGCGAGCAGACGCTCGATCAAATCGGCCTGGACCCGTTTCGATTCGTCGCCGGGCGAGACGATGCCGTGGGCCTCACGACCTTTGAGGTTGATGTAAATCTGGCCGAGTCCCATCGCGTAGGCGCGTGTGTGTGACCAGTCCACGTTCTCCCAGAACGTTCCGCCGCCGAAGAGGTCGTGAAGTTTCTTGTCGCCGGGCGCCTGGCCCTGCAGCGCCATGAACCCGTTCTGCACGAGCCACGTGTCGAGATTGACCGACTGCCGGAACGAATGGAAGCCGTGGTCGGACACGATGAGGATCGGCGTGCCCTCGGGCACGCGCGACATCACTTCGCCGACGAATTCGTCGCAGCGCTGATAGACGCGCTCGATCGCATCGCCGAACTTGGCGGCGAGCGCCTTGTCGTACATCGGGTGCTCGGGATCGATCAGCCGCCACATCATGTGCTGCACGCGGTCGGTCGACTCGATGACGCCGACGAGCAGATCCCACTGCTTCGCATCGAGCCGCTGCAGGATCACCTGCGCGCGATCGTCGAACGCGCGAAAGAGATCGTCCATGAACGCCTTCTCGTCGAGGCGATCTTCGTTCAGCGGCCAGGTCGCTTCGGCCCACCCGAGCGTGCGGTATGTGCCGAGCCGCTCGTAGATTTCGGAGGAGAACGACGCCGGCGACGACATCGGCGCTGGCGGACTATCCGGCCGCCAGTTGACGGGTGAGATGTAGAGCTGCAGCTCCTGTCCGGCGTTGATCAGAAACAGCTGCGCCATCCCGTGGACGCGCACGAGCAGGTTGATGTTGAAGTCGAGATTGACCCACTTGCTCCACTCGTGTTCGGCGAGGTGGATTGAGCTGTCGCCGATATCGATCGTGGCCGAGCGGCCGCTCCGGTTCCAGTGGACCGTCATCGGGAGCCGCACGTCCTGGCGCGCTTCGAGCTCCGCGATCTTCATCCGATCGGTTTCGCTGAGCGGTGCGTTGGCGCGCGCCGCGCGCAGTTGCTGACGGACGATGGGATTCGGCGGGCCCACGAGCTCCGTGTGCGCGACGTCGCCGTCGAAGACGAGCCGCTTGAGGATGCCGCCCATCTCGGTGTCACCCTCTTCGTACCGACTCAGGTCCGTGCCGAAGTAATAAAAGGTGCCCATCGTCCCGCGGATGTCCGGGAGGGGCAGTCCGGACAGCATCTCGCCGTTCGGCACGTCTTCGGGCGGATACGTGACCGGGACGGTCAGCATGCTCGACCGTACGCCGGCGCGTCCGGCCGTCACCCAGAACGACGTCCCGCCGCGAATCGACTTGATGTTGGGCCGCGAGACCGGGATGTAATTGAGGATGAAGTGCGGCGGCTCGCGCGTGACCATGCCGAGATCCGGCAGGTACGTGTTCGTGTCGCGCACCAGAAAGTCGTAGATGTTGTGCTTGCCTGCGTTCACGCCGGTCGCAAACGAGGCCCACGCCGTCGGCGATTCCGGAGAGTGCGTCGTTCCCAGCTCGCGGATACCGCTGCCTTGTTTGGCAAGCTTCTGCATGTTCGGCATGCGGCCTTCGTCCATGTAGCGGCGGACGAGACGCGGATCCATGCCGTCGAAGCCGAGGACGACGAGTTTCTGGTGAAATTTCTCCGGCGGCCGCCCGCGACCGCAGGCCCACGCGCCGATAGAGACGACGACCAGGAACGTGAACAGGCGTTTCACAGCGTTGCGAGCGTGGAAATTATAACATCGGGGAATCGGCCGCCCGGATGGCCGCGAAACAGTCGTCGAATGACACGAGTGCTTGGAATCGACTACGGCGCGAAACGGATCGGATTGGCCATCAGCGATCCGACACAGACGCTGGCGCGTCCGCTCGAAACGCTGACCGCGAGCAGCCGCTCGGACGGCATGAAGCAGGTGCTGTCGCGAATCGCGCAGCTGTCCGCGGACGACGACGGCCTGGCGGCAATCGTTGTCGGACGGCCATCGAGGCTCGACGGTTCCGCGACTGATTCAACGATGCGCGTGGATACGTTCGTCGATACCCTGAGGCAGGAGTTGACGATTCGCGTGGACACCGAGGACGAGCGTCTCTCGAGCACGGAAGCCGAGAGCCGTCTTGCGCTGCGCGAACGAGACTGGCGTCGTCGGAAGCAGAAACTCGATGCGGCTGCAGCGGCCGTCATCCTGCAGGACTATCTGGATCGCACACGATGAAGCGATGGGTCGTGTTCGGACTCTTTCTCGTCGTCATGGCGAGCGCGGCCGCCGCCGCGATGTACTCGCGCATGCGCGATCAATTCAAAGACTATGGCGACGAGCAGTTCGTCGAGATTCCAGCGGGAGAGGGCAGCCGCACTATCGGCGATCGTCTCGCACGCGCAGGTGTCGTTCGCGACCCGTGGACGTTTCGGCTCGCGCTGTATCTGAGCGGCAAGGGCCGGCACCTGAAAGCCGGAGAGTACCGGTTCGATCGGCCGATGAGCCCGATCGAGGTCATCGACAAGATCGCGCGCGGCGACGTGTTCGTCATCAGCGTCACGTTTCCCGAGGGCCTGAGCATCGCGGACATGTCGAAGATTTTCGAGGCGCACGGACTGGGGACGGCCGCGGCGTTCGTCGCGGCGACGAAAGACGTCTCCGCGATCAAGGACATCGATCCGGCGGCTCGCGATCTCGAGGGCTATCTGTTCCCGGAGACGTACGCGCTTCCGCGTAAAACCGACGCCGCGAAGCTCGTTCACCAGATGGTCGCGGGCTTTCTTCGCGTCCTGACACCTGAACTGCAGGACGCGGCCCGCGGTCGCCACGTCTCGGTTCGCGAACTGGTGACGCTTGCGTCGATCGTGGAGAAGGAAACCGCGAAGGCCGACGAGCGGCCGATCGTTGCGGCCGTCTACACCAACCGCCTGCGAATCGGGATGCCGCTGCAGTGCGATCCGACGGTCATCTACGCGCTCGCGCGCGCCCACCGCTACGACGGGAACATTCACAAGACCGACTTGAGCATCGACTCGCCGTACAACACGTATCGCTATCCCGGCTTGCCGCCCGGCCCGATTGCGTCGCCTGGACGGGCGTCGCTCGAAGCCGCCGCGCATCCGGCCGACGTCGACTTCCTGTACTTCGTCAGCCGCAACGACGGGTCGCACGTGTTTGCGAAGACGCTCGACGAGCACAATCGCAACGTGCAGAAGTATCAGGTCCAGTACTTCCGCGATTTGCGAACGACGGGTCGTGAGAACCACCGTTAGTCTCGTCCTGCTGGCATTCTGGCTCGCCGCACAGGACCGGGCGCCAGCGCTGCGGGTCGCGGTGACGTTCGACGATCTCCCGATCGCAGGCGACTTCGCGCACGACGCTGCGACGAGCCGTGCTGTCACCACGCGCCTGCTCGACACGTTTGCTCAGCATCGGATCCCGGTGGTCGGATTCGTGATCGCCAGCAAGGTCCTGCGCGATGGGAAACCGGATCCCGAGCAGGTCGCACTGCTCAATGCCTGGCTCGATCGACGGATGGAACTGGGAAACCATACCTACTCACACCGCGACTTTCACGCGTCGAGCCTGGAGGAGATGCAGGCCGACGTGATCCGGGCGGATCAAATTCTCAAACCGATCCTTCGTGAGCACGCTGCGTTCCTGCGCTTCTTCAGGCATCCGTTCCTTCACACCGGCCGCGACGCGAAGACGAGGACAGCGTTCGAGGACTTCCTTGCGTCTCGCGGCTATCGCGTCGCTCCGGTGACCATCGACAACGACGACTACGTGTTCGCCGCGGCCTACGACCGCGCGGTGGCGCAGCAGAATGCAGACGCGACGCGTCGGATCGCCGGCACGTTCGTCTCGTACATGGAGGATAAGTTTTCCTTCTTCGAGCGGAATTCCGGTCAGCTGTTCGGGCGGCAGATCACGCAGGTTCTTCTGCTGCACGTGAATCAGCTGAACGCGGCGACGTTCGATCGTCTCGCCGGCCGTCTGGAAGCGCGCGGCTATCAATTCGTTCCGCTGACCGAAGCGCTCAAGGACAGCGCGTTCGCGACGCGGGACGAATACTTCGGCCCGGCGGGTATCACGTGGCTGCACCGGTGGGCGCTGACGATGGGGATGCCGAAAACGTTTTACGAGGGCGAACCCGAAACGCCCGCGTGGATCACTGCAAAATAACAATCAGTCGCAGCGTGCGGCTAGCGCTCGTTCCATTTCAGCTTCTCGCGGAGCACTTCGAAATAGCTCCGCGATGACGGATGGAGCAGGCGGAGGCGGCGTGCACCGCAGCAGATGCGCACCTCGTCGCCAGGCTGCAGCTCGTAGCCTTCCTGGCCATCGAAGGTGACATAGACCTCGTCGCGCGCGTCCATGAGCGGCTGGACGCGAACCTGCGATGCAGCGGGGATGACAATCGGCCGGTTCGTCAGCATGTGCGGCGCAATCGGCGTCAGCACCAGCGCTTCCATCCCCGGCTGCACGATCGGTCCACCGGCCGCGAGGTTGTACGCGGTCGAACCGGTCGGTGTTGCCACGATCAAGCCGTCCGCCTTGACCCGGGTCACGAACTCGTCGCCGACCGAGACCGACAACTCGATCATCCGCGACCGCGCGGCCTTGGTGACGACGACGTCGTTCAGCGTCGCGTGCTCCGGCAACGCCGTACCGTTCCTCACCGTCGTCGCGCGAAGCATGACGCGCTCTTCGACGCGCGCGCGGCCGGCCACGACGATCTCGAGGGCCGAGTACAGCTCGGGGAGCGTGACCTCCGTCAGGAATCCAAGGCGCCCGAAATTGACGCCGACGATCGGCACGTCGACGTTCGCCGCGGCTATGCAGTCCGCCATCGACAGGAGCGTCCCGTCGCCGCCGAGCACGAGGATCAAGTCGACCGCGCCGACGAGTGCGGGCTTGTCGAACACCCGCCGCGACGAGACGCCGGGTAGTGAAGCGGCCAGCGCCGCGGTCGCCGTCTCGAAGACCGGCTCGATCGATCGTGCATCGAACCACGCCGCGATCTCGGTCAGGTGGGGACCGGCCTCGCGAAGATGCGATTTGGCGACGATGCCGACGCGCTCGATGCGCGACGGGGAAGTGCGTGAGGTCATGGAGTGCTATCGAACCACAAAACGGGCGCGCGCTTCCATCGCCTTGATGAGCGCGACCAGCGCGGCGTTCACGGGGCAGTCGATGCCGAGGCGCCGACCGAGGTCGGCGACAGCGCCGTTCATGAAATCGATCTCCGTCGGCTTGCCCTTCAGAAGATCCTGGCGCATCGAGGCGATGTTTCGCGACGGCCCGAAGATTCGCGCCAGGTCCGCGATGAAATCGTTCGTGAAGTCGACGCCGTCGGCATGGGCGACGGCCAGGCACTCGTCGACGATCGGCCGCTTGATCGGATCGAGTTGCGGGTCGGCGATGGTACCGACATCCGATCCGATAATCGACGTGACCGGATTGATGACGCAGTTGAAAATCAGTTTGCGCCAGACGTCCTGCTTGATGTTCTCTGACACGCGGCCGTCGAGCCCGCACGCTGTCAGCGCTTCGGCGATGTCGTCGCTGCCGGGACCGCGCTCGATCAGCGTGTGTCCCGCGACGCGGTAGTCCACAACGCCGGGCTCCTGAAAAATCGCGCCGAACTGGGTGACGGCCCGCAGCACGATCACCTCGTCGATTCGGCGTTCAGAGAGCGTTTGCTTGACGACGTCTTCGCCGCCGAGCCCGTTTTGAACGCAGAGAACGGTGACGTGTTCGGCTGGCGTGCGCTCGATGGCCGCAGCCAGGACGTCCGCGACGAGGCGGTTGTCGTTGACCTTGGTCGTGAGCAGAACGAGCGACCGCGAAGGCACGGACGCGAGCGCTGTCACGGCCGTCATTCGAAACGTCCCTTCCTCGTGTCCGACGAGGCGGAGGCCGCGTTCGTTGATCGCGTCGGCGTGTCCCGGCCGCACCAGCACTGTGACGGAGTGTCGCGTCGACAGCTTTGCGGCGTAGAGACTGCCAATTGCGCCGGCGCCAAGCACGATGACGTTCATCGCAGGTGCAGGAAGAATTCCTGGTTGCCGGTTGCGCCGGTGATGACGGAGGGCGTCAGGCCCAGCCGCTCGAATCCGAATGCGCGAGCCGCCTCGGTGATCCGTTCGATCACGGCCGCGTGAACCGCGGGATCGGTCACCAGTCCGTGCTTGCCGACCTCGTCGCGCCCGGCTTCGAACTGCGGCTTCACGAGCGCCACGATGTCGGCGCCGGGCTCGAGGAATGGAGACAGCGCGCCCAGGATATGTCGAAGCGAGATGAACGAGACGTCGATCACGACCAGCGACACGCGATGCGGCACGTCATCAGCCGTGAGCGAACGCGCGTTCACGCCTTCGCGTACCAGGACCCGCGCGTCGTTGCGCAGACGCCAGTCGAGCTGACCGTGTCCCACGTCGAGGGCGACGACGCTCGCGGCGCCGCGCTGAAGCAGCACGTCCGTGAAACCGCCTGTTGACGCGCCGACGTCCAGCGCGCGTCGATCGCGCGGGTCGACGCCGAACGTGTCGAGCGCGTGGGCAAGCTTGACGCCGCCGCGGCTGACATAAGGATGATCCGGAGTCCGCAGCTGGATGTCCGCCGCGTCCTTTGTCGGCGTTCCCGCCTTCGAGACGACCTGACCGTCCACCAGGACCTGGCCCGCGAGGATCAGCGCGCGCGCGCGTTCACGCGTCTGCGCGAGCCCGCGTTCGACGACGGCGACGTCGAGACGCTGGCGGCGGGATGCGCTCGGCTGCTGGTCCCGCACGGCGCCTCAGTTCTTGCGGCGGACGACCCAGT
Source organism: Vicinamibacterales bacterium (assembly GCA_036557365.1). Classification (GTDB taxonomy): domain Bacteria; phylum Acidobacteriota; class Vicinamibacteria; order Vicinamibacterales; family CAVVIG01; genus DATKHR01. The sequence goes on along the minus strand of DATBHR010000065.1, from coordinate 46,523 downwards.
CGGCGATGCCAGCGAGATGACTGCCGGAGAGTCCCGCGGCGTCCAGCGCCGCATGTGCGCGTTCGAGGCAGGCGTCGGCGAGTCGATGCGATTCGTCGAGGCCGTACAAGCGCGGATACGTCGGCTTGTCGCTCGCGGCATCCTTCCCCGCCGACTTGCCGAGTTGCGCTGCGTTGCCCTCGACATCGAGGATGTCGTCGACGATCTGAAATGCGAGACCGACCTCCGCCGCGTACTTGTCGATCGCGTCGACGACGTTCGGTTCGGCGCCGGCCATGATGGCGCCTGCGGACGCCGACGCGCGGATCAGCGCGCCGGTCTTGCGGCTGTGCATCGCGCGCAGCCCTTCGGCGTCGAGCGTCACGCGGCCGCCGGGCGTCTGTCCGGCCGCCTGCAGATCGATCGCCTGTCCGCCGACCATTCCCGCCGGTCCGGCCGCTCGACCGACGACTGCGATGACGCGCAGTTTCCGCGCCGCGACGTCGGCGCTGTCCTCGGCCGGTTCGCGCGCGAGGAGCGTGAACGCTTCCGCGTGCAGGCCGTCGCCGGCGAGGATGGCGATCCCGTCGCCGTACACGACGTGCAGGGTCGGACGTCCGCGCCGCAGCGTGTCGTTGTCCATCGCCGGCAGGTCGTCGTGGATGAGCGAGTAGGTGTGAATCAGCTCGATGGCGCACGCGGCGGGCAGCGCGAGGTCGATGGCGCGCGGCTCGACGGCCTCTGCCGCGGCGAGCGTCAACACGGGGCGCAGCCGCTTGCCGCCGGCGAACACGCTGTGGCGCATCGCCTCGCACACAATCGGCGGTGAGGCGGGCGCCTTTGGCAGCCAGCGCTCGAGGGCGGCATCGACCTGACCGCGAGCGCGCTCCAGGAATTCGCTGAGGCTGGCTGACGTCACGGTCAGCGGCTCGGGTCGGCGTCGCCCGGCGCGGGCCGGCCGGCGCGGTCGCGCGAAACGGGAGAAGTCTGGCGCTCGTTCACGTCGAGAGACGCGGCGGGCTTCAGCTGGCCGCGCTCGTTGAGGATCTCGATGCGGCGCTCTGCGTCTTCGAGCCTGGCATGGCAGAAGCGCGACAGCTGCACGCCTCGCTCGTACAGGCCGAGCGATTGCTCGAGCGCGAGGTCGCCTTCCTCGAGTTTCTTGACGATCGTTTCGAGCTCGGCGATCGCCGCTTCGAAGTCCTTGATAGAGGTGTCGGTCATTCCGTTCCTGACACCTTAGCCTCAATCTCCCCGCGGCTCAAGGTGACGCGCACGACCTCGCCGACGTTGACGGAGGCGGCGTCGCGCAGCACGCGCGTCTTGTCCGCGCTCCATGCCACGGCGTAGCCGCGGCCGAGCACTGCGAGCGGACTGAGCGATTCCAATCGACCGACGGCGGTCTGGAGCGCCGCCTGAGAGCGATCGTGTCTGCGATCTGCAGCCCGCCGCATCTGCGCGTCAGCGGCGACGATCCTGGTCCGCATCGACGCCAGCCGTCGTCCGACGTCGAAAGTCGCGAGCTGGCGGTCGAGCGCCTGCAACTGCCGCGATTGCGTTGCGACGGAGAGTCTGAGCGTGGCGGTCAGCGTGTGTGAGACGTCGCCGACGCGCCGTGCTCGCGTCGCGACGCGCGTGGCGAAGCCGGCGAACGCGGCTCTTGCGCTCACCGCGTGCACCTGGCGGCTCAACCCGCGGACGCGAGCGACGGCTGACGCGTGCAGGCGGTTCTGCAGGCGGTCGATGCGACCGGCGAATTCGTCCTTTCGCGCGACCACGAGCTCCGCGGCTGCCGACGGCGTCGGCGCGCGAAGGTCCGCGACGAAGTCGGCAATCGTCACGTCGGTTTCATGACCAACCGCCGCGATGACCGGCGCGCGCGATTCGGCGATCGCGCGCGCGACGATTTCTTCGTTGAACGCCCAGAGATCTTCGATGGAGCCGCCGCCGCGGCCGACGATAACCACGTCCACGCCGGGGACGCGATTGATCGCCCTGAGGCCGTGCGCGATGTCGAGCGCGGCGCCCTCGCCTTGGACGCGCGCCGGTCGGATGATCAGATGCGCGTTCGCATATCGACGCCGCAGCACGTTGATGATGTCGCGGATGGCCGCGCCTTCGAGCGACGTGACGATGCCGATCTTCCGCGGCAGTGCGGGCAGCGGACGCTTTCGTTCCGCGTCGAACAGGCCGTCCGCCTGCAGCTTGCGTTTGAGCTGATCGAACGCGAGCTGAAGCGCGCCGAGCCCCTGCGGCTCGAGGTGCTCGCAGACGAGTTGATACTCGCCTTTGGGCTCGTAGACCGACAGGCGTCCGCGCGCGACGACGCGCGTGCCGTCGGTCGGCTTGAAGCGCAGATACCGCAGCGCCGACTTGAACATGAAGCCGCGCAGCTGCGTCGCGTCGTCTTTCAGCGTGAAATAGAGATGTCCGGTGGTCCAGACGCGGCAGTTCGAGAGCTCGCCTTCGACGTAGACCTCGCCGATCTGTTGTTCCAGCGCGTCGCGGACGAGAACCGTGAGCTCGGTGACGGAGAGGACACGCCGGCGCGGCGGCGCGGCAGGCGGCGCCGGATCCGACGGCGCAGGCTCTTCTTCAAAAGGCAGATCGAACAGATCCCGCATGCGAAAGCTCGCGCAGTTCGTCCGCGCTGTAGCTGAGGCGTTCGATGTCGATCGCAAGGCCGGTCTGCTCGTCGGCCTCGATGATGACGGCGTTCAGCCGCGGATTCCCGGTAGCCGTCTCGAACCTGGCGGGCAGACCCGTCAGGAAGCGATTGAGCACAGGCTCGACCTCGACGCCGATGATCGAGTCGTGCGGTCCCGTCATACCGACGTCGGTGAGGTACGCGGTCCCTTTCGGCAGGATGCGCTCGTCAGCCGTTTGAACGTGCGTATGTGTGCCGACGACGGCGGTGACCCTGCCGTCGAGATGCCATCCCATCGCGAGCTTTTCTGACGTCGCTTCGGCGTGCATGTCCACGAAGATGACGCGCGCGCGCGTCTTCAACGCTTCGATCTCGCGGAAAGCGGTTGCGAACGGATCGTCGATGTTGAGCATGAAGACGCGGCCCATCAGGTTGAGCACCCCGACGGTCGCACCCGAGCGCGTCCTCGCCACGTAGCTCCCCTTGCCTGGTGCCGCGGCGGGATAGTTGGCCGGACGCAGCAAGCGCGGCTCGACACCGATGTAGTCGAGCGCCTCGCGCTTGTCCCAGATGTGGTTGCCGGAGGTCATCACGTCGATGCCGAGATCAAGAAGCGCATCGCCAATCTCCCGCGTGATGCCGAACCCTGCCGCGGCGTTCTCCGCGTTTGCGATGACGAGATCGATGGCGTGATGCTCGACGAGCGCGGCGACGCCGATCTTGATCAGGTCGCGGCCGGGCCGACCGACGATGTCACCGATGAACAGGATCCGCATGGTGCTCGGGCTCAGTGATGGCCGTCCGCGATCGGAATCGGCACGCTGCGGCCTCGCCGGTCGGAAATCTTCGGCAGCGAGACGCGGAGCTCGCCGCCAGTCAGTCGCGCCTTCGCCTTGGCCAGGTCGCAGGGCCGGGCGATACGGACCGCGCGCGCGAACCGGCCATAGCCGCGTTCGACCAGATGAAAGCTGGACTCTCCCGCAACGCGTCGGGGCGGTTTTTCGCCGGCAATCAGCACGGAGTCGCCTTTCCCGATCACCCGTACCGCCGAGGCATCCACGCCGGCGAGGTCGACGACGATTTCGATGGAATCGTCGGTCTCGTAGACGTCGATGGCGGGGGAGCACTCGCCAGCCAGCGATTCGGGGCCGAAGACCCGCCCCAGTTCCAGGAAGACGTGGCGGACCTCGTCGGAGAAATCGCCGATGTCGGAGGGGAGGGCAATGGCGTGAACGCGGGACCGCATTCCCGAATCATCGCACACAGGCTCAAGCTGGACAACAAACGCCCTAAGCTGGACAACAACTTAGATATGATTAGATTAGACTCATAAAAAATGCTTGACTAGCACTCATATCATCCCTATACTACCGACATCTTCTACGGAAGTGAGGGCTACCAGATGCCAGGCAAAGTGATTGGAATCGATCTCGGCACGACCAACTCGGTCGTGGCCGTGATGGAAGGCGGCCAGCCGGCCGTCATCGTGAATCAGGAAGGCGCGCGGATTACCCCGTCGGTTGTGGCCATCAGCAAAGACGGCGAGCGGCTGGTTGGACAGGTCGCGAAGCGCCAGGCCGTCACGAATCCCGAAAACACCGTTTTCTCGATCAAGCGGTTCATGGGCCGCAAGCACGGCGAGGTCGCCAGCGAGGTGACGCGCGTGCCGTACAAAGTCGTCGCCTCGCAGAACGGCGACGCGTGGGTGGAGGCTCGCGGTAAGAAGTACTCGCCGCCTGAAATCTCCGCGATGATTCTGCAGAAGCTCAAGCAGGCGGCGGAGGACTACCTCGGCGAGCCGGTGACCGAAGCGGTGATTACCGTCCCCGCGTACTTCAACGACGCGCAGCGGCAGGCGACCAAGGACGCCGGCAAAATCGCCGGTCTCAACGTTCAGCGCATCATCAACGAGCCGACGGCGGCCGCGCTCGCCTACGGCCTCGACAAGAAGAAGGACGAAACGATCGCCGTCTACGACTTCGGCGGCGGCACGTTCGATATCTCCGTCCTCGAAGTCGGCGACGGCGTCGTCGAGGTCAAGGCGACCAACGGCGACACACATCTCGGCGGCGACGACCTCGACGATCGCATCATCGAGTGGCTCGCGGCCGAGTTCAAGAAGACCGACGGCATCGATCTGACGAAAGATCGCATGGCGCTTCAACGCCTGAAGGAAGGCGCTGAGAAAGCCAAGATCGAGCTCTCGACCGCTATGGAAACGGAGATCAATCTTCCGTTCATCACGGCGGACCAGAGCGGGCCGAAGCACCTGCAGGTGAAGCTCTCCCGCGCGAAGCTCGAGCAGCTCGTCGACGATCTGCTGCAGCGCACGATGGCGCCGGTTCGTCAGGCGCTCGCGGATGCCGGCGTCGATCCCAAGAAGATCGATGAGGTCGTGCTCGTCGGCGGATCAACGCGCATGCCGAAGGTGCAGCAGCTCGTGCGGGAGTTCTTCGGGAAGGAGCCGCACAAGGGCGTGAACCCCGACGAGGTCGTGGCGATCGGCGCGGCGGTCCAGGGCGGCGTCCTGACGGGCGACGTGAAGGATCTGCTGCTCCTCGACGTCACGCCGCTGTCGCTCGGCATCGAAACGCTCGGCGGCGTCATGACGACGCTCATCCCGCGGAACACGACGATTCCGATCCGGAAGAGCGAGATCTTCTCGACGGCGACCGACAATCAGCCGAACGTCGAAGTCCACGTGCTGCAGGGCGAACGCCCGTTTGCGCGCGACAACCGCACGCTCGGACGCTTCCACCTCGTCGGACTGCCGCCGGCGCCGCGCGGCGTGCCGCAGATCGAGGTTTCCTTCGACATCGACGCCAACGGCATCGCCAGCGTCGTCGCGAAGGACATGGCGACGAGCAAGGAACAGAAGATCACCATCAGCGGATCGAGCGGCCTGTCGAAGGACGAAGTCGACCGGATGGTGAAGGACGCGCAAAGCCACGAGTCGGAGGACAAGTCGCGGCGCGATCTGATCGACGCACGGAATCAGGCCGATTCGCTGGCGTATCAGGTGGAGAAGACCGTCAACGAGAACCGCGAAAAAGTAGCGCTCGGCGATCTGTCGAAGATTGACGCGGCGATAGCGGCCGTGCGCCAGGCGGCGCAGGGCGAGGATCTCGCGGAGATCCGACGGACGATGGACGAGCTGCAGCGCGCGTCGCACGCGATGGCGGAGCAGCTCTACAAAGGTGCGCAGGGCGTTCCGAACCCCGGCCCGCAGGCGTCGGGCAATCCCGACGTGAAGGACGCCGAGGTCGTGGACGCCGAGTACGCGGAGACGAGTAAGTAACGAGGCGGGACGGCGGAGTGGGAGAGATGGGCGGCGGAAGATAGGTTTTGAAACAGGAGACGTCTTGCTCCTATCTCGCGCATCTTTCCCATCTGTCGAACGTCGCTATAAGGAGCAAAGACATGACGATTGTTCGCTGGGATCCATTTCGTGATTTCGGTTTTCACGCGACCGGCGGCTGGGTGCCGCCCGTCGACGTCTATCACAACGGCGACCAGGAGCTCGTCCTGAAAGCCGAACTTCCCGACATGGCGCGCGAGGACATCGATATTCAAATCGAGAACTTCGTGCTGACCATCAAGGGCGAGAAGAAGCTGGCGTCGGAAGTGAAGGAAGAGCAGTTTCATCACGTGGAGCGCCGCTACGGATCGTTCAGCCGGTCGTTCTCGCTGCCGCAGACGGTCGATAGTGGCAAGGTCGCGGCCGAATACAGAAACGGCGTGCTGACCATCAAGCTGCCCCTTCGCGAAGAAGCGAAGCCCCGGCAGATCAAAGTGGACGTCGCCGCGTAAGACGGCGCCGACCGTTGTAAGAGGGATGGGACGGATGGGCGTATGGGCTCATTCGTCCCCCATCCGACCTACCTGCCTCGCCGTCGTCGTGTTAGGCTATTTGCCCGCCATGGATGAACCGATCGCGAACCCGGAATCGCAGTCTGAAGAACCGCAGATACCGACCGAACCGGCGCCGCCTATCGGGAGCCGGTTCCTGTTCGTAGATGTTGCCGCGCTGCGCGCGAAACAGTTGCGCCGTGGCGCTCGCGTCCGGCTCGGCGAGGACGTCCCGCACGTGCCGCACAAGGCCGAACGCCTTGCGATGGAAGAGGTCAAACGCGGGCTGGTCTACTACGACATTCCGCCCGTCAAGGGCGCTGCTGCGAGCGAGGGCGAAGCATGAGCGACGTCGTGGTCCTGGTCATCGGCGCCATCAAGGGTTTGACCTTCAGCAGCGTCTTCGTGCTCGCGCTGTTCATCGGCTTCTGCGTCGTCGTCGGATTGACGAAGACCAAGAAGACCGCTGGCGGCAAGGCGATCGTGGTGAAAAGCCTGGACGAGCGCGTGACTCATCAGCCGATGGCCTATCTCGCGCCGAGCGCGCCGAGGGGACCGGCCGACCAGTTGCGTGCGCCGGAACTTGTCGAGGCGGCCGCGCGTAAATAGTAAGTGGCGCGGGCTCTGAGACCCGTGCCGCGCGGGAGGCGCCCACTACCATGTTCTGGCTGCTGACCTTGCCGATTCGTATCGCGTTCGGGATTCTGTTCGGGCTGCTGGCGCTGCCGTTCGCCATCCTGGCGGTTCCGTTCGCCCTGCTCCTGCTGCCGTTCGTGCTCCTGCGAATCGCGTTCAAAGCGATATTCGCGCTCGCGATTCTGCCGGTGCTCTTCATCGTCGTGGTGGTCGGGTTCATCGCGGCGTTCTTCGCGGTGTCGGTGGCGGTTCTTATCCCGCTGCTGCCGATAGCGTTTATCGGGTTCTGTATCTGGGCCGTGGTCCGCGCGATGTCGGGACCGGCCGTCCGACCGGTCTGAGCGTGCGGCTGCGGTGAATCCAATGCGAGTTGGCGGCATTCACGCCAACTCGCGAGCTCATCCACGCGCCAGTATCTTCAACTCACCAACTTACCAATTCACCAATTCACCAACTGTGCCTTTCGCCTAGGCCACGCTCTCGGGCTGCCAGCGAAGCCCAAGGTTGACGATGCGCTGCAGGACGGCGTCGTACGCAAGACCAACCCGTTCGGCGGACGCGGCGAAGTCTTCACCCTTCGCAATCTGCGGATTGGGATTCGCTTCGAGGACCCAGATTCGTCCGGCGTCGTCCAGCCGCAGGTCGATGCGCGCATAACCACTCAGTTCGAGCGCGCGATACGCGCGCTTGCAGACGTGCTGAATGTCGTTGGCGATCTCGTCGGCCAGCTCCGTCGCGGGACCGCTGTCGATGCCGTACTTCTTCTGATACTTCACGCTCCACTTCACGCGGTCGGTCGCGATCCGCTTCGCTCCTTCCGGCATGTTCGTGAAGAAAAGCTCCCAGACTGGCAACGCCTGAAGCGCCTGATTTCCCAGCACACCGACGTACAACTCCCGGCCCTCGATGTATTGCTCGACGATCGCCGCCGTCCCGATGCTCTCGTGAATGAACGCGACGCGTTCCTTGAGCTTGTCGTCGTTGTCCACCACCGACGCCTGAGAAATGCCGATCGACGCTTCCTGCGTCAGCGACTTGACGATGAGCGGAAACGCGAGCCGCTTCGACCGGCGGATCGGCCGCCCGATCCGGAACACGTCGAACTCCGGGACCGCGATGCGATGGTAGGCGAGCAGTTTCTTCGAGAGCGACTTGTCGCGCGACAGCAGCAGCCCGCGCGGATTGCATCCCGTGTACGGGAGCTTGAGCAGCTCCAGGTGCGAAACGACGTTCTGGTCGAAGATGACGACGTCGTCGAATCCCTCGAGCAGGTTGAACGCGATGTGCGGCTTCCACTCGGTGGCGAGCCGCCTGATTTCTCCGAGATCGTCATGCACGGGCAGCACCTGGACTTCGTGCCCCATCGCCGTCAGCGTCGTGATGACGTCGTACTCGGTCCGCCACGGCGCGGCGGTGATATCCGTCCCGTCTTCGATCTTGGCCGGCGGCACCAGATGGCGGTGCACGAGCGCGACGATGCGGAGCTTGGCGCCGCTCATAAGGCGACCCGGTGCCGGCCGCTATGCAGGTAGTTCATGGTCTGCACGGTCAAAAAGATCATGAAGTCGCTCTTCGATTCCTCCTCCGACTCGGTCAGCCGCAGGTTCTGTTCACGGCAGCGTTCGACGATCTTCTCGAGCAGCTGATCGATCGTGTACTGATAGCTGTCCGTGAAGCTCGCGACCGTCGTGCGCGCTTCCTTGCGGATGCGGCGAACGAAGCGCGCGGCCGACGGGTTCTTCGCGTACTCGGGCGCGTTCGAGAAGAGCCGGCGGAGGTCGCTGTCGTAGAAGTCCGGATGATCGAGGCCGTAGTGTTCACGCTTGCGCCGGTAGTGTTCCCCGAGCGTCTTCTTGAGGCGCAGCAGCGGATCGACGAGGCGCTTTGACTTGACGACTGGCCTGGCGCCAGCCAGGTGACGCATCACCCGATCGATGTACTCCAGCTTGCGCAGCGCCGGCCAGCCCGCGTACCGAGTCGCCCACATGGACTGCGGATCGAGCCAGACCGCAAACGTTTCCGCGAAGTCTTCGTCCGGATGACTCTGCGCGTACCAGTGATCCAGATGCTGGACGAAGCTTTTGCTATAGGGCTTCGGCAGGTAGTACTCGGGATACTCGGTCATCGGGTTGCCGAACAGGCGCCGGCGCGTCGGCCGCCGCCGAAGGTTGTAGGCGTTGTCAATGGCATGACCCGCTTCGTGTCTCAAAATCCGAAGACAGGATTCCTCGTCGGCGCCTTCGACCTCGAGCATCTGCGCGAGCTCGAGCTTTTCGAGGCGCGGGTGCGCGAGATAGAAAGGTATGGCGATGCCGGGGATTCCGTCGGGCGTGAACCACTCGTCGGACAAGTAGAAGTACGGGCACATCAGCCGACGCGTTTCGAGCTCGGCGTTCAACTTCGCCAGACGCGATTCGACCTGCGTTCCTTCGATCGCGAGTCCGAGGTCGCACATGCGCAGCGCGAGCAGCTGATCGTCTGTCCAGTCGGCCCACGCGAAGTCGGTCATGGCAGCGTCGGCTGCATCCGGCACCACTCGGTATCGCGCTCGTACGCGTCCGCCAGACGCAGCAGCGTCGATTCGTCGAAGGGCCGACCTACGAGTTGGATTCCGATCGGCAGGCCGCCTTCCGACATCCCGCACGGCACGCTGACGGCGGGCAGCCCCGCCAGGTTGGCGCTGACGGTGAAGATGTCGCTGAGATACATCTGCAGCGGATCCGACACGCGTTCGCCGAGCGTGAACGCCGGCGTCGGACTGGTCGGCATCGCGACGACATCGACGCCGTCGAACGCGCGCTCGTAATCGCGGAGAATCAGCGTTCGCACCTGCTGGGCCTTCAGATAGTACGCATCGTAGTAGCCGGCGCTCAGCACGAACGTGCCGAGCACGATGCGCCGCTTGACCTCGGCGCCGAAGCCGCGCTCCCGCGTCCGCGCGTACATCGCCTTGAGCGCGTCATCGGACCCGGGCTGCACGTCGGCGCGGATTCCGTAGCGGACGCCGTCGTATCGAGCGAGGTTCGAGCTCGCTTCAGCCGTCGCCACGAGGTAGTAGACCGGGATGGCGTACTTCGCGTGGGGCAGGTCGATGTCGATTACCGCCGCGCCGCGTGAGGCGAGCACGTCGAGCGCCGACGAGAACGCCTGGTAAACGTCGCGATCGACGCCTGCTTCCAGCAGGCGGCGCGGGACGCCGATGCGTGCGCCCTTTGCGTCGCCGACGAGTGCCTGGCGATAGTCGGGAACCGCCTGCCGAGCGCTGGTCGCGTCGGCTGTGTCGTGTCCAGCCAGAACACCGAGCGCGATGGCCGCATCTGCGCTCGTCGTGGCGATCGGACCGATCTGATCGAGCGACGAGCCATACGCGAGCAGTCCAAAGCGCGATACGCGGCCGTACGTCGGCTTCACTCCAACCACGCCGCACATCGCGGCGGGCTGCCTGATCGATCCGCCCGTATCGGATCCGAGCGCGAGCGGAGCGACTCTGGCCGCGACCGACGCCGCGGAGCCGCCGCTCGAGCCGCCGGGAATTCTGTCGAGCTTCCAGGGATTACGGGTGGGGCCAAACGCCGAGTTTTCCGTCGACGAGCCCATCGCGAACTCATCGCAATTGGTCTTGCCGATGATGACCGCACCAGCCTGCTCGAGCCGTTCGATGACCGTCGCGTCGCACGGCGGCACGTAGTCCTCGAGAATTTTCGAAGATGCGGTGGTCCTGATCCCGCGCGTGCAGATGTTGTCCTTGACCGCGACGGGAACGCCGATGAGCGGCGCATCCTGCCAGCGGTGCGGATCCTCGTCGAGCGCAGCCGCGCGCGCGAGCGCTCGGTCCGCGGCGACGGTGTTGAATGCGTGAATGTGCGGTTCGATGGCGTCCAGCCGCGCGAGTGCCGCCTGACACACCGCCAGCGCGGTCGTCCGCCGCGAGCGAACCGCGTCCCGGATGGCCGCGACCGTCGCCGGCTGGTTCATCCGATCACTCGCGGGACCCTGAACAGGCCCGCTTCATGCACGGCGTCAGGCGCGTTCGCGAACACGTCTCGACGATCGAGCGACGGTCGAGGCTCGTCGTCGCGTTCCGCAGAATGGACGCCGACGACTGTAGTAGGCGGCACGTCCGTCGTGTCGACCTGTTGCACCTGATTGGCGTAGTCGAGAATCTGACTCAGCTGACGCGCGAACGTGTCGACCTCGATCGGATCGAGCTCGACGCGTGCGAGCGCGGCGATCTCGAGAATTCGGTCGGGAGGGAATTCCGCAGGCACGCCAAATGCTAGCATGGTCAACACGGCAGCAACGCGTCGCGGTCGCGGCGTTCGAAGCACAATGGTGAGCATCCGGAAAGCAGCGGTTGCGGGCAGCTGGTATCCCGCCACGGCGAAGCAACTGGCGTCGATGCTCGATGAGCAGCTTGCGAAGACGGATGAGGCCGACGAGCTCGCCGGCGACGTCGTCGCGCTGATCGCGCCGCATGCAGGCCTTCGCTACTCTGGCCCGGTCGCCGCGCACGCGTATCGTGTACTGCGCGATCGATCGTTCGACGTCGCGATTCTCGTCGGCCCATCGCACTTCATCGGCTTCGAAGGCGTGGCGTTGTACGGATCGGGCGGATTCGACACGCCGTTCGGCGTGGTTCGGGTCGATGAAGCGACAGCGGATCGATTCCTGGTCGAGTCGTCGGTCGTGCACGCCGACACGATCGCACACGCGCGCGAACATTCGCTGGAGATGCAGCTGCCGTTCCTCCGCTATCTGGCGCCCGAGCTGCGGATTGTGCCGTTGCTCATCGGGAGACAGACTGCCGAGACAGCGGAAGCGCTGGCGTCAGCGATCGTCGGCGTCACCAGCGGCACGCGGACCTTGCTCATCGCCAGCACAGATCTCTCACATTACAACGACGCGGCGACGGCACGCCGGCTGGACGAGGTCGTCATCGACTGCGTCGGGCGGTTCGACGCCGACGGTCTGCAGCGCGCGCTCGATCGTCGGCCTGAGCATGCATGCGGCGGCGGCGCGGCCGTCGCGATCATGCGCGCCGCGCGAGGACTCGGCGCGACCAGTGCCTCGGTCCTGTCGTATGCGGACTCAGGCGACGTCTCAGGCGACAAGTCGTCGGTCGTCGGCTATCTCGCCGCCGCGATCGGCCGGTTTCACGCCTCATGAAGGTCCAGCCGGACGATCGGCACCGCTTGCTGAAGCTGGCGCGCGAGGCCGTGGCCGCGCAGACCCGGCACGAGCGTCCTCCGGTGCCGCCGCTCGACGGAGTACTGGGCGAACCGCGCGGCGCGTTCGTCACGTTGCACGTCCACGGAGAGCTGCGTGGATGTATCGGTCACATCGAAGCCGATGAACCGCTCGCGCGCGTGGTGGCCAGATGCGCCGTCCATGCGGCCAGCGCCGATCCTCGATTCCCGCCGATTGCCGCCGGCGAGTTGATCACGATGGAGATCGAGCTGTCGCTGCTCACCGCACCCGAACCGCTGGAGTCGGTCGACGATATCGTCATCGGGCGAGATGGCCTCATCGTCGAGCAGCAGCGGAGGCGCGGGCTGCTACTGCCGCAGGTGGCGGTCGAGCACGGGTGGGACGTGCGCACGTTTCTCGCGAGAACCTGCGAGAAGGCGGGGCTCGCCCGCGACGCGTGGAGGACCGGCGCCCGCATCTGGCGCTTCGAGGCCGACGTATTCGCCGAGGCGCGTTAGCCGCGCAGCCTGCGGAGCAGCTTCAGGTTTTTTGCATCCAACCGATCGATCGCGATGGTTGTCGCGGGACGCTGATGTTCCTTTGGCGTCTCGAGCAGCATCGGCAGCCGGTCGAATCGACCGTCGCGCACCAGACGCCGGAAGGTGTCGACGCCGAGAAAGCCCTTGCCGATGTGCTCGTGGCGATCGACGCGACTCCCCAGCGGTTTCTTCGAGTCGTTCAAGTGAAAGACCTTCAGTCGATCGAAGCCGACACGCCGCTCGAAGTCAGTGAACGTCGCCGCATATCCGACCGGCGACGCGATGTCGTAACCCGCCGCGAGCAGATGACACGTGTCGAGGCAGACACCGATGCGCGGGTGGCCGTCCATCGCGTCCAGAATGGCGGCGAGCTCCTCGAATCGAGCGCCGAGTGACGTTCCCTGGCCTGCGGTCTGCTCGAGAAGCACCATCGTCTTTTCGCGCCGCCGCGCGCGAAGCAGTACCGTGAGGCTTTCTCCAATCCTCCGCAGTCCGTCGTCGGCTGATCCCGTCGTGTAGCAGCCTGGATGCAATACGACGCCAAGCAGTCCGAGCGCTTCGGCGCGATCGATTTCGTCCGCCATCGCATCCATCGACTGCTGCCGCAATGCGGGATTCGTCGTGGCGAGGTTGATCAGATAGCTCGCGTGAGAGACGACGACGTCGATCGATGCGTCTGCGACCTTGCTGCGAAACTCGCGGATTTCTTCGCGCGGAAGAAGGCGTCCGCGCCACTGGTTCGAGTTCTTGGTGAAGATTTGCAGCGCTTCGCAGCCGTGTAAGACGGCGCGATCGACCGCGCGCGGAAGTCCGCCAGCGACGGACATGTGCGCGCCCAGCTTCGGCATCGCTATCGCCCGAGAGTTTCCGACAGAAGCCGGCCGCCCGGGTCGAACCGAATCGTCGCGGTGAACATTCGATTGTTCACTCCCGGCTGATCGGCGATCACCGAACCGACGAATCGGACGTCGGTGAAACGGACGGTGCCTGCGCCTGCGGCATCGGTCGCGGTCCGCGCGGCAGGAAACCGGGAGAAGCCGAGAAACACCTGACCCAGGTCCGTTGAGGCCGCGTGCTCGACCATCGGCGTCCAGATGTTCGGATACCGGATGACCTGCCGCCAGAAGACGGCGTCTTTTCCGGAATCGCGGAAGCGCGCGTCCAGGACGTTGATGTCGTGAAGCTCGAACGCGTTCGAGAGATGCGCGACGATGCGCCAGTCGAACGGCGAGAGGAACTGCGGGAGCGCTGCGAGCTCGACCAGGCAGCGCCGGCCGGTCGCCGGTGGGGACGCCGGCGGCTTCGGCCACGACTCGACGAACGAGCTCGAGGGTGCCGAATCACAGCGCGGCGGAAGCGTGGGACCGAACAGCACCGGCGCCATCTCGAGCGCCTGGTGATGAGCGGCCGCGCGGACGCCGTAGATGATGGCGGCGAACGTCAGCACGATGGCCGCATTGCGGCGCCGTGCGGCCTGGCCTCCGCGTCCGAAGAGGAGCCCGGACGCGAGCACGATGAGAAAGTAGGCGTCGACGATCGGCATCCAGTCCAGCGCGAACCAGCGCCAGCTGAATGGACTGAGCAGGCGGACGCCGTACGACGTCGGCAGATCGAGCAGCACATGAAAGAGGACGCCGACGATGGCCACTGCGAACAGCATCGGCCATCGCGCGTTGTCGGCGTGACGCCAGCGCGGGTTGAGCCATCGCGCGACCTCGATGATGGCGGCGGTGATCGCGGCCAGTCCGATGACGCCGAGCGGGCCGTGCGTCATCCCGCGGTGCCACTCGAGATACTTCGCCGCGCCGCCCGCGGCCGCGACGATGTCGATGTCGGGCGCGTTCGAGGCGATGAGGAGTACCGCGGTCGTCCCGCGTCCGGCTTTGCCGAGCGGCGTGCGCGCGAGCGTCAGGCCGAACAAACTGTGAGTCAGGTTATCCACGATGATTCGCCGGGGATGAGGATCGACCGGTGTCCGCCGCACAGCGCGCAACGGGGCGTCGCGGCGTGTTCGTCGTTAATATAGCAGCATGCGAAAGGCGTCCCTTGCACTTGGCGTCCTGCTGGCCGCGGTCCTCGCGCCGGCGCCGGCGTACGCTTGGGGCTTCGCCGGTCATCGGCTGATCATGGCGAAGGCCATCGATCTGCTGCCGCCGCCAATCAAGCCGTTCTTCGAAAAATTCCGGGACGAGCTCGTCGTGCGCGCCGTTGATCCCGACGAATGGCGCAATGTGGGCTGGGACGACGACCCGAATCACTTCATCGACTTCGGCATGCCGGAACTCGGTCCGTATCCGTTTGCCGGGCTCCCGCGCGATTACTCGCAGGCACTCGAGAAATTCGGCCCGGCTCAGATGAAGCGGATCGGGACGCTTCCGTGGCGCGCGTCGGAGATGTTCGGCTATCTGCGGCGTGGATTCGAAGGGTTTGCCAGGAAGTCGCCGTATACGAATGACGTCGTCCTCTACGCCGCCGTGGCGTCGCACTATGTCCAGGACGCCAATCAACCGCTGCATGCGACGAACAACTACGACGGCCAGTTGACCGGCAATAACGGCATCCACTCGCGGTTCGAACGCGATCTCATCGAGCGTTTCGCGTCGCGGCTCTCGCTGACGCCGAGCGCGCGCGCGCCGATCGCGAACGCACGCGATGAGGCCTTCGACATGCTGCTGGCGGCGTATAAGGATGTCGACACGATCCTCGCCGCCGACAAGCGCGCGGTCGCCGGCAAGGACTTGTATGACGACGACTACTTCGAGAAGTTCTTTGGCGGCGTGAAGCCGATCCTCGAGCGTCAGATCACGCGTTCGATCGAGGCGACGGCTGCCGTGATCGCTGGCGCATGGGAAGCGGCGGGCCGGCCGACGTTGACGATCCAGGAAGCTCGACCGGTACAGAAGGTCCGCAAATAGCACGACACGTCCGCGCCGACACTCAAGATTTCCTTCGCTTCCGCGCCTCGAAGTACATCTCGACCGGCTCGAGAACCCAGAGGACGGTGATTGCGATTGCCGTCGTGATGAGGGCCGATCGGAACTCTCCCGCACCCGCCGCCATGCCGACGGCGGCGTTCACCCAGATGGAGGCGGCGGTCGTCATGCCGTGGACGGTATGGCCGCCGCGCAGGATGGCGCCGGCACCCAGGAAGCCGATGCCGGTGACGATTTGCGCCGCGATCCGATCGCTCGTGCCGCCGTCGGGCGTCATCCGTACAGAGACGACCGTGAACAGCGCTGCGCCGAGGGCGATGAGCATGTTCGTGCGAAGGCCGGCAGGCTTCTGGCGGAATTCGCGCTCGATGCCGAAAGCGGCCCCCAGCACGGCCGCGAGAATGAGCCTCGCCGACAGATCAGCAGGCGACATCAGCGGTTCGGTGCCGCGCAGAAGAGGATGCGGAGGTTCGAATGCGAGGATGTTAGGATTTGGGGTGAGGATTTGCAACATCCTCGAGCATCCTCAGATCCAGACATCTTGAAACTCAGCGAGATCGCAGCGCGCCTCGGGTGCCGTCTCGAAGGCGACGGGAACGTCGACGTCCGGCGGATGGCGGCGATCGATCGCGCCGAGCCCGGCGATCTGACGTTTCTCGCCAACGCGAAGTACCGCAAAACGCTCGAAACGACGCGCGCATCTGCCGTCATCGTCACCGACGATGAGTCGTTTCCCGGGAAGCCTCCGTTCGCCGTCATGCGGAGCCGTCAGCCGTATCTGACGTTTGCCGAAGCGCTGCGCCTGTTCGTCACGCCGACGATGCCGCCGCCAGGCGTCGACCAGTTGGCCAGCGTCGCACGCGACGCGGCGATCGGCTCGCACGCGTCCATCGGGCCGTTTGTCGCTATCGGTTCTGGTGCGACGCTTGGCGATCGCGTCGTGATTTTTCCGAACGTCGTCATCGGCGCCGGCGCTCGTATCGGCGACGATTGCGTCATTCACGCCGGCGTCTCAATCCGCGATCGCGTCGCCATCGGCAATCGCGTGACGATCCTGGATGGCGCCGTCCTCGGCAGCGACGGCTTCGGCTTCGTCAGACAGCCCGACGGCAGCCACCTGAAAATCCCGCAGCTCGCAGACGTCGTCGTCGAGGACGATGTGGAAATCGGGGCGAACACGACCATCGATCGGCCGGCGGTGGGCGAGACGCGCATACAGGCCGGGACGAAAATCGACAACCTCGTCCAGATTGCGCACGGCGTGCGGATTGGCCGTCGTTCGCTCCTGGCGTCGCAGGTCGGCATCGCGGGCAGCACCGTGATCGAGGACGACGTGACGCTGGCGGGACAGGTGGGCGTCAACGGACACATTCACATCGGCAAGGGGGCAATCGCGAGCGGCAAGACCGGCGTCACGCGCAACGTCGATGCAGGGGCGTTCATCTCCGGTTATCCCGGCATGCCGAATCTCGAGTGGCGGAAAGCGCAGGTCCTCGTCCGTCACCTGCCGGATCTGAAGAAACAGGTCGACGATCTCGAGCGGCGGCTCGCGGAACTGCAGGAGAAGCTGTCGGCATGCGTCAAAGAGCAGGATCAGTAGATAATCGGTCGATGAAGGTTCGAGGGATCCGGTTTGCCGCCGCGTTGACGCTCGCCGCGGCGGTGGCGACTGTTGCGGCGCCGCATCTCTTCGCGGCCGTTCGTCCACCGAAGCTGCAGTACACCATCACGACGCTGCCGAACGGTCTGACGCTCGTGTTGTCCGAGGATCACTCGACGCCGATCGTCCACCTCAACCTCACGTATCACGTCGGGTCGAAGAACGAGAAGCCGGGACGCACGGGATTCGCGCATCTCTTCGAGCACCTGATGTTCAAGGGCTCGAAGAACGTGCTGCCGGAGGCGCATACGTCCTACATCGCCTCGGTGGGTGGACAGAGCAACGCCTACACGACAGACGATGAGACGGTGTTCTGGGAGACAGTGCCGTCGCAGTATCTGCCGCTGGTGCTGTGGCTGGAAGCCGATCGCATGGCGACGCTGCGCATCGACGCCGACACCTTCACGAACGAACGGGAGGTCGTGAAGGAAGAGCGTCGGATGCGCGTGGACAACCAGCCGTACGGACGCCTGAACGAGATCATCTACGACCAGGCGTTCTCGGTGCATCCCTACAAGCATCCGACGATCGGCAGCATGGCGGATCTCGAAGCGGCGTCGGTGGAGGACGTGCGCGACTTCTATCGGACCTATTACGTGCCGTCGAACGCCACGCTCGTGCTCGTCGGCGACTTCGATCCCAACCAGGCGGCGCAACTGGTCGCGCAGTACATCGGACGCGTGCCGAAGGCCGACCGCGAAGTCCCGCGCGACATCCCGAAGGAACCGCCGCAGACGAAGGAAAAGCGCGTCACCCTGTCCGAACCGTGGCCGCTGCCGGCGGTCGTCGTCGCGTACCACATCACCTACGATGGCAATCCGGATTCGTATCCGCTGCACATTGCCGCGAAGGTGCTGTCGGACGGCGAGAGCTCGCGCATCTACAAGAAGCTCGTCTACGACACGCAGATGGCCGTCGCCGCGTTCGGAAGCGCCAATCTCATCGAAGATCCGAACCTCTTTTATGCGGTCGCGATCGTCCAGCCGGGACACTCGACCGACGAGGTCGCGAAGACCTTGATCGCCGAGCTCGATCGGCTGAAGAGCGAGCCGATTACCGAGCACGAGCTGCAACGCAGCAAGAATCAGTTTGCGCGGGACTACATTCTCGGTCGTGAGTCCGATCAGCAGAAAGCGCTGACGCTGGCCCACGCGGTCGTCATCCACAACGACATCAAAACCGCGGACGGCGAGTTCGAAATCTTCCAGAACATGACGGTGGCGGACGTCCAGCGCGTGGCGCAGACCTACTTCCGTCCCGAAAACCGAATCGTGCTGACGCTGATGCCGAACGGAAAGCAGGGACAGTAGTCATGGTCAGGGCCATCCAGGATTGCAGGATTGCAGGATTGCAGGATTGCAGGAAGGGGAGGAAGGAAAGGAAGGAAAGGAAGGAAGGGAAGGAAGGGAAGGAAGGGAACAAGGGGAAGGCTCTCGTTCTTTTTGCATGCCTGCATTTCTGTTTCCTTGCATTCCCAGTGCTCACCCAGGCTCAGGTTCGCAACTGGCCGACCGAGACGCCGCCGCGGCCGCTCGCGGCGCACGAGATCAAGTTTCCGCCGTACGAGCTGCAGACCCTGCCGAACGGCTTGCAGGTGATCGCGGTCGCCCAGCACGAGCAGCCGGTCGTCAGCATGCGATTGCTGGTCCGCGCGGGCAGTGCGTCTGATCCGACGGACAAGCTGGGACTCGCGCGGCTCGTGGCGTCGCTGCTCGACCAGGGCATCAAAGGCGAACCGGGAGTCACCGCGCGCTCGGCGGAGGAACTCGCCGACGCGATCGACTTCATCGGCGGCGCGATGGGCGCTGGCGCGGCTTCCGACCTGACGCACGTCAACATGGTCGTCATGAAGGACAGCTTCGAGACCGGCATGCGGATGCTGTCCGACATCGCGCGTCATCCGGCATTCGATCCGAAAGAGCTCGAGCGCCAGCGGCAGCAGATGCTGTCGGGACTTCAGGTCAGCAACGAGGATCCCGAGTACGTCGCGAACGCGGTATTCGATCGTCTCGTCTACGGCACGCATCCTTATGGGATGCCGGACAGTGGCACGCCCGACACGCTCGCCGCAGTCACACGAAACGACCTCGTCGCGTTCCACTCGAAATATTTCCATCCCAACAACGCCATCCTCGCCATCGTCGGCGACACCACGCCGGAAGAGGCGTTCGGGATGGCGAAGAAGGTCTTCGGCGACTGGGCGCGCCACGACCTGTCGGCCGAGACATTCGTCAATCCGCCGGAGCCAACGCGGCGCGTCATCGTCGTGAACAAGCCCGACGCAGTGCAGACGGAAGTCCGCGTGGGGCATCTCGGGATTCCGCGCAATCAGCCTGATTACATGGCCGTGAACCTGGCCATCCGTATCCTCGGCGGCGAAGGCAGCAACCGGCTGCATCAAGTTCTCCGCACCGAACGCGGCCTGACCTACGGCGCGCAGGCGGAAATGGATGCGCTCAAATCGTCCGGCGACTTCGAGGCCGAGACGAATACGCGATCCGAGGCGACCGGCGAGGTGCTGCGGCTGATCGTCGACGAATTCTGGCGGCTGCAGCGCGAGCGCGTCGGCGAGCGCGAGCTGGCGGACGCGAAAGCGTACCTGACCGGGAGCTTTCCGCTGACGATTGAGACGCCCGACGCGATTGCGTTGAAAGTCGTCGACGTCGTGTTCTACGGACTGCCGCTCGAAGATCTGCAGACGTTCCGCGAGCGCGTGAATGCGGTCACCGTGGACGACATCCAACGCGTCGCGCGGAAGTACCTTCGTCCCGATCAGCTGTCGGTCGTGCTCGTCGGAAACGCGGCGGCGTTCGCTTCACAGCTGAGCGGTGCGGGATTCTCGAACTACGAGACCGTGGATCTCGCGCAGCTGGATCTCCTGTCCACGAGCTTCAAGCACGGCGGGACTCGCCTGGGACGCGTCGGCCGCGCGATGCCCGCGCCGGCGCTCGAGGGTAAACCGCCGGTTGTGCGAAACGCATACACACAGACGCCCGCTGTCTCCTCACCGGCGTCCACCGTGCCCACCGAGGTCGAGAAGGCACGCGCGCTCGTCGATCGCGTCATCGCGACGAAAGGCGGCCTCGACACGCTGCGCGGCGTCAAGACCATCGTCGTCAAGCAAACGTTGACGAACCGGGCCGTCGAGAACGACAAAGGTTTTCAGACGACGACGTATATCGAGTTCCCGAATCGGTTTCGAACCGAGACGACGACGGCGACTGGTTCGCAGGTGCAGGTGTTCGACGGCAAAGGCGGGTGGGTGAAGGACGCTCGCGGCGTCCACGACATCCCGGAAAACGTCGTCCGTGATGCGGCCGCGACGCTCCGCCGCGATCCGATCGTGCTCCTCCTGGCGGCCGCCGACGGGACCGTCACGCCGCGGCTGCTGCCGGACGTGAAAGATGACGCAGGGCACCTTCGGCATGGCCTCGAGCTGTCGGCGCCCGACCTGAACCCCGTCGTGCTGCTCGTCGATCCCGAGAGCGCGCGCATCGACAAGATGACGTTCATCCCCGACATGCCGGGCCGGCCGGTCGTCGAGGACGAATTCACCGACTACCGGCCGGTGTCGGGCGTGCAAATCGCGTTTCAGGCCACGCGGCGCAGCGGACCGCAGGCGATCGCCCGGCGCATCGACGAGATCAAGATCAACGAGCCGGTCGCTGCGTCCCTCTTCAAACGACCTTCTTGACCCTTCGCCTGATGTTGTCGTGCGCCGAAGCGTCCGGCGATCTGTACGCCGGCGCCCTGACGCACGAACTGCGGGCGCTCGAGCCCGACATGACGATTGGCGGACTGGGCGGTCCGCACTTCCAGGCCGCGGGAGGAGAACTGCTGGCGGACTACCGAGGCATCGCGGTCACCGGCCTCACCGAGGCGATCGGAAAGATTCCAGCGTCCGTCGCGACGCTTCGTCGCCTGACGTCGGCGGCGCGTTCGACACGTCCTGACGCGCTCGTCGTCGTCGACTCGCCGGACTTCAACTTCCGTCTGGCGCCGGCGGTCAAGCGGCTCGGCGTTCCGGTCATCTATTACATCAGCCCGCAGGTCTGGGCGTGGCGATCGGGGCGCGTGCACGCGATCCGCCGCTTCGCGGACCGTGTGCTCGTGATATTTCCATTCGAAGTGCCGCTCTACGAGGACGCGGGCGTGCCGGTTGAGTTCGTCGGGCATCCGCTGATCGATCTCGCCAGGGCGTCCGCGCCGCGCGAGCGATTTCTTCCGGCGCACGGGCTCTCGCTGACATCGCCGTGTGTCGCACTGTTGCCAGGGAGCCGCCCGAACGAGGTCGCGCGGATCTTGCCCGGCCTGATCGGAGCGGCGCAACGCATCCGCGACTCGGTCGCCGACGCACAGTTCATCGTCGCGCGCGCGCCGAACCTCGAGGACGAGCTTTTCAAACCGGCGGCGAATTGTCCGCGGACCGTCATCGTCGCCGGCGACACCGATGCCGTGCTCGCGTCGGCCGACGTGGCGCTGACGGCATCCGGGACCGCCACCGTGCAGACGGCGCTTCACGATACGCCGATGGTCGTCGTCTATCGGACGTCGATGCTGACGTACGAACTGGGACGCCGCCTCGTGAAGGTCGGTTCGATCGGCATGGTCAACCTGATCGCCGGCGAGAAAATCGTTCCCGAGTTGATCCAGGACGCGTTCACGCCGGACGCGGTTGCGCGCGAGGCGATTTCGATGCTGACGGACACCGATCGCGCGCAGCGGATTCGCGACGGTCTCGCACGCGTGCGCGCGAAGCTCGGATTGCCGGGCGCGAGCCGGCGTGCGGCGCAGGCGATACTCGACATTGCCCGGAGGAACTGAGGATGCGTAGAACGTCCGCGATCGTCGCCGTGCTCGGCGCCGCGATGCTGGTTTCCACTGTCCACGCCACGGTTGTCGTTCCAACCAGCCTCACGGAGATGTCCCGGGACGCCGTCGCGATCGCGCGCGGACGCGTCGCGTCCGTCACCGGCCGCTGGACGGACGATCGCAAGACGATCGAAACGATCGTGGCGCTCGAGGTGGACGGCTACCTGAAGGGATCGCTCGGTTCCACGCTGCAGTTCCGCGTGCCCGGCGGACATCTCGGCCGCTTTCGAAGCGTCGTCGTCGGCGCGCCGGATTTCGCGGTCGACGATCGGGTCGTCGTGTTTCTCGGCGCGAGCGGACCGATGGTGCCGTTCGTGCTTGGCTTCAACCAGGGCGTCTACCGTCTTGCGCTGAATGCCGGCGGTACGCAGTGGCTCGTGACGCCGCCGCCAATTCTCCCGGGAACGGCGGCCGGACCGATTCAGCGCGGTGATTCGTCGCGCCGCCCGCTGCCGCTGCAGGACTTCGAGCGCGAGGTTCGCGCGCTCGCGGGCGGACTGCGATGAGGGCTATCGCGAACTTGTCGCCCCGGCGCTTGCGCGTCGCGGCCTGCGCCACGCTGGTGGCATTTCTGTGGGGCTACGCGACACCAGCGTCCGCCTATCTCAAGTTCGGCGTGTCTGCGGGCGGGAAACAGGTCGTGCTCAAGTGGGCGCAGCAGCCGGTTCGCTACTTCGTGTCGGCACAAAGCAGCGTACCTGGTGTCGCCGTGTCGGACTTCGAAGGCGCCGTGGCGCGCGCGTTCGCAACATGGCAGGCGGTGCCGACCGCGTCCGTCGCGTATCAGTACGGCGGCCTCACCGACGCGAGACCGGGCGAAGACGATGGGTCGTCGACCCTCGGATTCGAGAGCCATCCGGAAATGGATCGCGTGCTCGCGTCGACGAGCTTTCTCATCGACGAGACGACCGGCGCCCTGATCGAGTCGGACATTTTCTTCAACTCGTCGTTCTCGTGGTCGGTTGCGCCGAACGGCGAACCGAATCGGTACGATCTCGAGAGCATCGCGCTGCACGAGATCGGTCATTTCAACGGCCTCGGTCATTCCGCACTGGGCGAGACGCAGCTGGACGAAGACGGCGGCCGGACCGTGCTGTCTTCGGGAGCCGTGATGTTTCCGATCGCGTTTACGGCTGGAAGCATCGCCGGCCGCACGCTGCGCGCCGACGATATCGCCGGAATCACCGATCTGTACCCGACCGAAGCCTTCGCCAGCTTCGGCAGCCTCTCCGGTCGCGTCACCAAGAACGGCACGCCGCTCTTTGGTGCGCACGTCGTGGCGTTCGATCCCGCCACGCAGAAGATGGTTGCCGGCTTCACGCTCACCGACGATGGCCAGTTTTCGATCGGCGGCTTGTCGCCGGGGCCGAAGGTCGTGCGCGTCGAACCGCTGGACGATGCGGACGTCGACAGTTTCTTCGATGAATCGCATCCCGTGGACGTCGATTTCCGCGTGATGTTCTTCAATCGCCTCGTCGTCGTGCCGCGCGGCGGCGATTCGGGTCAGATCACGTTGACGGTGACGCCGAAGTGAGACGCGCGTCGGCCGTTCTCCTGGTCTGCGGCCTTGCGACGTTCGTGGCGCGCGCGGCGTCAGCGCAATCAGACCCGCTGCCCGGACGCGTGGAAGTCGGCGGCGGTGTCGACTGGATCGGCCGCGCTTCGATGGGCAGCAGCAATGCCACCGAAACCACGCCGAGCGGCGGCAGTGCGCCGATCTTCAATACGACGACGTCGTTGAACGGCGCAGCCGGCGTGCACGCGAACGTGAGCGTGCGAGTCTACAAGCGGCTGGAAGCGGAAGTCCTCGCGTCGTGGGCGAAGCCGGCGCTCGAAACGACCATTTCGAACGACATCGAGGGTGGACCCGGCACGACGGCGCGCGAAACGATCACGCAGTACACGATCGGCGGCGGTGCGCTCTGGTACCTGCCGTTCGCGCCGGCCGCATCGAAGCTCGCCTGGTTCGTGGACGGCAGCGCAGCCTATCTGCGTCAACTCCACCAGGGCGAGACGCTGGTGGTCACCGGACAGATGTACCGCGCCGGCGGCGGCGTGAAATATCTGTTCAGTTCCAGACCGTCGAGGCTCAAGGGTTTCGGCGTTCGCGCCGATGCGGCCCTCGTCGTCCGCGTGAACGGCGTCGCGTTCGGCTCCGGCGCGCTGTATTCGCCGGCTGCGGGCGCGTCGCTGTTCGTTCGGTTCTAGCCGCGCGCCGCGTTTCGTCAACCTGCTCTAATCTGAAGGAGAAATCGCGATGCCGAATACGGCGATCGAGTTTCGCGACGTCTCCTTCGCGCGGCCGGGCGGCACACAGGTCCTGAACGCGTTCGCAATGACCGTGGCGTCCGGCGAAGTGCTGGCGCTCGTGGGGCGCAGCGGTGCGGGGAAGTCGACGATTCTCAAGCTCGTGAATCGACTTCTTCTGCCGGATGCCGGCACGGT
This sequence comes from Vicinamibacterales bacterium, assembly GCA_036557365.1. GTDB lineage: Bacteria > Acidobacteriota > Vicinamibacteria > Vicinamibacterales > CAVVIG01 > DATKHR01. The sequence goes on along the minus strand of DATBHR010000065.1, from coordinate 21,776 downwards.
ATCCGTCGAAGGACGCAGCACGCGCGAATGGGATCCGTTCGCGCTGCGGCGCCGCGTCGGGTACGTCCTGCAGGACGTCGGCCTGTTTCCACACATGACGGTGGCGGACAACGTCGCGCTGCTGCCGAAGCTGGAGCGATGGGACGCGGCTCGGGCCGCGGCGCGGACGCGTGAACTGCTCCAGCTCGTCGGCCTGCCGCCAGATCAATTCGCCAATCGGTGGCCGGACCAGCTGTCCGGCGGACAGCGGCAACGTGTCGGCGTGGCTCGTGCGCTCGCGGTCGATCCGCCCGTGCTCCTCATGGACGAGCCGTTCGGCGCGCTCGATCCGCTGACGCGAACCGAGCTGCACGCCGAGTTCCATCGGATCCAGGATCGTCTGCACAAAACCATCATCATCGTCACCCACGACATGGGCGAAGCGTTCGCGCTCGGCGATCGCATCGGCATCGTGGACGAAGGACGGCTGGTGACGTCCGCGAAGCCTGAGGCGATCGTCGAGAGTCAGGATCCGCGCGTGCGTCGGCTGCTCGACGCGATGCCGACCGTGGAGGCGCGGTTGAAAGCTCGCCGCGCCGATGCGGAGCGAGATACGTGAGCCGGCTCCTCGCATTCTGGTCGTCGCACCGCGCCGAGCTGGCGTCGCTGTTTGGCCAGCACGTGCTCCTCGTCGCGGTGTCGACCCTGATCGCTGTCGCGATCGCAGTGCCCATCGGTGTCTTCGCCGCGCGGCGGCCGAGGCTCGCGGCGCCGCTGACCGGCTTCGCCAACATCGTCCAGACGATTCCGAGCCTGGCCATGTTCGGCTTCCTGCTCCCGGTTCCGCTCGTCGGCGGCATTGGCGCGCGGGCGGCGCTCGTCGTGCTGATCCTCTACGGACTCCTGCCGATCGTGCGGACGACGATTGCGGGTCTGCGCGGGATCGACCCGGCCGTCGAGGAAGCCGCCGTCGCGATGGGAATGACGGACCGCGAACGCCTGCGGCTCGTCGAGCTTCCGCTGGCGATGCCCTCGATCATCGCGGGTGTCCGCGTCGCCGCCGTCGTCGGCGTCGGATCGGCAACCATCGCTGCGGCGATCGGCGCGGGCGGACTCGGCGAGTACATCTATCGCGGCCTCTCGATGGTCGACACGACGGTGATTCTCGCCGGGGCCATTCCCGCGGCGTGCCTTGCGCTGGCCGTCGATCTCTGCCTGCTCGGCCTCGAGCGATCGCTTTCCCGGCGAAGACGTTCGTCGGTCGGCGTCGGGGCGATCGCGATCGCGGTCATCGTGCTGGGCATCGGCCTTTCCGCGGCCGCCGCCGGCCAGCATCGCGGGACGATTGTCGTCGGCTCGAAGAACTTCACCGAGCAGCTCGTGCTTGGAGAACTCCTCGCACAGACGATCGAGAAGCAGACGGGACTGCCGGTCGATCGACGTCTGAATCTTGGCGGTACGCTCATCTGCGACCGGGCCGTGATGACGGGCGACATCGACGCGTACGTCGAATACACCGGCACCGCGCTGACCGCCATTTTTCACGAGCCCGCGAAGAACGATCCACAGCAGGTCTTCGACGAAGTTCGCGAGCTCTACGCGCGCACGGGCCGGACGCTCATGGCGCCGCTGGGATTCAACAACACGTTTGCGATCCTCGTGCGCGGCAAGGATGCGCGCGAGCTGGGACTGCGCACAATCGCGGACGCCGCGCGCGTCGCGCCGCGCTGGAAGGCAGGGTTCGGGTACGAATTCCTCGAGCGTCCGGACGGCTATCCGGGGCTGGTGCGCGCGTACGGCCTGCATTTCGCCGAAGCGCCGCGCGTCATGGACCTCACGCTCAGCTATCGCGCGCTGGCGTCAGGGCAGGTTGACTTGATTGCCGGCGACGCGACTGCGGGACTGATTGCGGCGCTCGACCTCGTGCAGCTCGAGGACAACCGTCACTATTTTCCGCCGTACGACGCGGCCGTCGTCGTCCGCGCCGAGACGCTCCTCAAACATCCGGAAGTGCGCGCGGCGATCGATCGGCTGGCGGGCACCGTCTCAGCCGACGACATGCGGTCGCTCAACTATGCAGCCGACGTGGAGCATCGAGATATTCCGACGGTCGTCGCCGCGTTCCTCGAGCGGCACTAGCGGCCATCACGCACGCGCGGTCGGCTGATACGTGCCCCAGGCGCCGACGAGTGACGGCGGGAGAAAAACCGCATCGGCGTCACGCACCGCGTCGGCAATCCGCTGATAGAGCGTCTCGAGGCCGATCTGTTCGGTGGTGGCGATGCCGCGGCGGACGATTTCCCCGGCCATGCTGCGGACGACGCCCGAGAGCAGCACGGCACCGACCGGATCATTCGGCGGGATGTAGCCCTGAATGCCGACCGTCGCCACGTTCGAGAGTCCGGCCGCCGAGAGAATCGGCCCGAGTCGCGCGCCAATTCGCGGTGACGCGCCGGCGGCGCTGAACGCGCGGTCGATCCAGCCGACCGCCTCGGCCGCGATGGGGACTGCGGGTTCCGTGCGCGACGCCCCGATGTCGAAATCCAGTGCGACGAAGAGTCCTCCGGGCCGCAGGTTGTTCAGCTGATGCCGTACGGCGACGACCGGGTCGGCGACGTGAAAGAGGACGAGGCGCCCGACGATCGCATCGAATGGTTCGGGCGAGCGCCACTCGGTGAGGTCGCCTTCCACGAACGTCACGTGATGTTCGCCAGCGGCTTCGGCGCGCTGCCGTGCCACCGCGAGGACCGGCGTGCGATCGAGGCCGACGACCGCTCCTGTTGGACCTGTCAGCTCGCCGGCGAGCCGGGCGACGTGGCCCAGTCCGGTTCCAAGGTCGAGGACGCGCATGCCTCGCGTGATGCCGGCACGAGCGAGGAGCAGGCGAGTCGGCTGTTCGTGAAACGCGGCCTGTTGATCCAGCCGTTCGAGTTCGGCGGGATCGCAGCCCAGCACGTAGGTGGTTTCGGACATCGAATGCAACGATACGGCGGGCCGCCGCCGCTCGCCACTTATTTCGTGCAGCCGCGGTCGTGAGCTAGCTCGGCGTCACCGCGACGAGTTTGCGGTCGATGCGGAACCGACCGAGGCGTACCCACTGAGTGGACCCGTATTTCGCGAAGAGATCGACGTCGGCGTCGACGAAGTGCGAATTCGTCAGGAGTTCGTCCATGGCGTCGAAGCCCGTGTACCCGAGGTCGGACGTCAGGACGAACAGTCGCGTGGATCGTCCGGGAGCAAGACCCGCCGAACCCGCAACGGGCGTGAAGCGCGCGCTCCATTCGGACGACTCGCCGGCGCGGCGGAAGACGGCATTGAGCTGGAGCGCGTGGAGCGTGGCCGTGGACGTGTTGGTCAACGTGAACGACACGGTGGGAGTGACCTTGCTCACGCCGTTCGCGTAGCCTCCGTCGGTCCAACCGGTGGCCACGCCGTTGACGCGAAGCGCGGATGTCAAATCGACGGCAGGTCCGCACGAGACGACCAGCAACGCTGCGCAGACGACCAGCACTGTCCGGGTGACGTTGAGCATCCGAACCTCCAGGCGTAAAGGCCGACGCCACGTTGGACACCGGTCGCCTGGTTTTGCTCCGCGGAACCGTCAGGCGATCCGCGCCAGCACGGGTACTGCCGGTGCGGCGCTTTCCTCCATGACCTCCCCGTGCTGGCTGAGGTCGAGGCCCATCTCTTCCTGGTCCTCGGACACGCGCAGCGGGATGATCATGTCCGTCACGCGATAGAGCACCCACGATCCGCAGAACGAGAACGCCGCGACGAAGATCAGCGCCCCGCAGTGCACGAGGAACGTCGTCGCGTGACCGGATGTCAGCCCGACGTCCCTGGCGAACACGCCGGTCAGAATCATCCCGACCATCCCGCCGACGCCGTGGCACGGGAACACGTCGAGCGTGTCATCCAGCGTCGCCGCGGTGTTCTTCCAATGGACGCACAGGTTCGACACGACGCTCGCGCACGTCCCGATGAAGATGCTCTCGCCGATGCTCACATAGCCGGCGGCGGGCGTGATGGCGACGAGGCCGACGACCGCCCCGACGCAGGCGCCGAGGGCCGATGGCTTCTGTCCGCGCATGCCGTCGAAGAAGATCCAGGCCAGCGCGGCAGCCGCCGACGCCGTATTCGTCGTCGCGAACGCCATCGCCGCCTGACCCGATGCGGCAAGCGCCGATCCGGCGTTGAATCCAAACCATCCGAACCACAACATGCCGGTCCCGAGGATCACGAACGGGATGTTTGCGGGCGTGTGCGATTCGCCGGCCTCGTGCGTCTTCCGGCGTCCGAGCACCATCGCGCCCGCCAGTGCGGCGAAACCCGCCGACATGTGGACGACCGTTCCGCCCGCGAAGTCGAGGACGCCGAGCTTGTGCAGAAAACCGTCCGGATGCCACGTCCAGTGCGCCAGCGGCGAGTAAACGAACACGCTGAAGAGCACCATGAAGAGCAGGTAGCTCGTGAACCGGACGCGCTCCGCGAACGAGCCGCTGATGAGCGCCGGCGTGATGATGGCGAATTTCAGCTGGAACAGCGCGAACACGATCAGCGGAATCGTCGGGGCGAGATCCGGATGCGTCAGGGCGCCGACGTGGCGAAACATGAAAAACGTCGTCGGGCTGCCGATGACCCCGTGCACGCTGTCGCCGAATGCGAGGCTGAAGCCGACGAAGATCCAGAGGATGCTGATGACCGCCATCGCCACGAAGCTTTGCAGCATCGTCGACACGACGTTCTTGCTGCGGACCATCCCACCGTAAAAGAAGGAAAGCCCGGGCGTCATGAGGAGGACAAGTCCGGTGGCCGTCAGCATCCACGCGACGTCACCCGGATTGATCGGTCCGCCACTGACGACCTGGGGGGCGCCGTGAAAGAGCGCGCCAAACACGCTGACCGTGGCGATCAGGAGAAACGGCAGCGCCGAAAATTCGCGAATCCGGCCCGTCTTGCGGCGGACTTGCTCGAGGGTCATGCTTCCGCTCCTCTGTTCCGCAGATGGTAGCAAAAACGTGCGTGTAAAGCACTATTAATGCATCGATATCGCAGAATATCGGGGATATATTCAGATGTGGCGTCAAATTAGTGTTGAATCAGCACACATATAGCGCAGCGGCTTCATTTACGCCGAGCGCGTCTGGGTTTCGGCTGCATCGATGCGCAGGGTTTCCACGCAGTTCGTCCACGGCGCACGTGGTACGATCGATTTTTCTGACGCGCACGAAGGACCAGCCCGATGTCGACCGCACACAGTTTCGGAACCCGCACGAATCTTCCCGTCAAAGACCGAACCTACGGCATTCACAGTCTCGCAACGCTCGAGCGGGCGGGATTCCCTGAGATCGCACGGCTGCCGTATTCGCTGAAAATCCTGCTCGAGAATCTCCTGCGGCACGAGGACGGCCGGTTCGTGAAGGCGGCCGACATCGAAGCGCTGGCTCGCTGGGACCTCAAAGGCTCGACGCAGAAAGAAATCTCGTTCGCGCCGGCGCGGGTTCTGCTCCAGGACTTCACCGGCGTGCCGGCGGTGGTCGATCTCGCCGCGATGCGCGACGGCATCGTTCGCCTCGGCGGCGATCCGAACAGGGTCAATCCGCTGCAGCCGGTCGAACTGGTCATCGATCATTCGGTGCAGGTCGACTACTTCGGGCAGCCCAATGCGTTTCAGCTGAACGCGGAGCTCGAGTTTTCGCGCAATCGCGAACGCTATGCGTTCCTCCGCTGGGGACAGGATGCGTTCCGGAATTTCCGCGTCGTGCCTCCTGATACGGGCATCGTCCACCAGGTCAATCTCGAGTACCTGGCGCGCGTCGTCGCGTCGGCCGATTCACCGGAAGGTCCGCTGGCGTATCCGGACACGCTGGTCGGCACCGACTCGCACACGACGATGGTCAACGGATTGGGCGTCGTGGGGTGGGGCGTCGGCGGTATCGAAGCAGAAGCGGCGATGCTCGGCCAGCCGATCTCGATGCTCATCCCGAAGGTGCTCGGCTTCCGCCTGACCGGCACGATGCTCGAAGGTGCCACCGCCACCGATCTCGTGCTGACGATCACCGAAAAACTGCGGAAGCACGGCGTGGTCGGCAAGTTCGTTGAGTTCTTCGGGCCTGGCCTCGCGCATCTCACCATCGCCGACCGCGCGACGCTCGGAAACATGTGTCCCGAGTACGGTGCGACGATCGCGGTCTTCCCGATCGACGAGATGACGCTCGACTATCTGCGGCTGACCGGCCGTGACGCGTCACGCGTCGAGTTCGTCGAGGCGTACGCCAAGGCGCAGGGTCTCTTTCGCAATGCCGCCGACGCGGATCCGATGTATTCGGAGACGATCGAGCTCGATCTCGCGACGGTCGAGCCGAGCCTCGCCGGACCGCGCCGCCCGCAGGATCGCGTGTCGCTCAAGCATTCGAAGAGCGGATTCCAGGCCGCGCTCGGATCGCTGCAGGCGGCGGCCAAGAAAGCGACGGCGACCGCCGTCGCGGTGGCGGAGCCGCCCGCGATGCCCGCACTCGATCACGGCTCCGTCGTCATCGCCGCGATCACGAGCTGCACGAACACGTCGAATCCGAGCGTCATGATCGGCGCGGGACTGCTTGCCAAAAAAGCGATTGAACGCGGCCTGACGCAGCAGCCGTGGGTCAAGACCAGCCTCGCGCCGGGCTCGAAGGTCGTCACCGAGTACCTCGCGAAATCCGGACTGCAGCCCTACCTGGATCGCCTTGGCTTCAACCTGGTCGGCTATGGCTGCACGACCTGCATCGGCAACAGCGGACCGCTGCCGGACGACGTCTCGGCGGAAGTTGACGCGAGGAATCTCGTCGTCGCGTCCGTCCTGAGCGGCAACCGCAACTTCGAGGGACGGATCCAGCAGCAAGTGCGCGCGAACTATCTCGCGTCGCCGCCGCTCGTGGTCGCCTATGCGCTCGCCGGCCGGATGACGATCGATCTCACGACAGAACCGCTTGGCGCAGATACGAAGGGACAGCCGGTGTTCCTGCGCGACATCTGGCCGACCGAACGTGAGATTCAGGAGACGATGTTGAAGTCGGTGACGTCGGATATGTTCCGCGAGCAATACGCGGACGTGTTCAGCGGCGACCAACGGTGGCAGAAGCTCCAGGTGCCGACCGGTGATCGATTCGCCTGGGACGAGAAATCCACCTACATTCGCAATCCACCGTTCTTCGAGCAGATCACGATGGAGACCACGCCGCTGCACGACATCAGCGACGCGCGCGTCCTCGCGCTGCTCGGCGACAGCATCACGACCGATCACATTTCTCCCGCCGGCTCGATCAAGAAGGACAGTCCTGCCGGGAAATACCTGATCGCCAACGGCATCGATCCGAAGGACTTCAACTCGTACGGTGCGCGCCGTGGCAACCACGAGGTGATGATGCGCGGCACCTTCGCGAACGTCCGCCTGCGCAACCTGCTCGCGCCGGGGACCGAAGGCGGCTGGACGACGTATCAGCCGGACGGCGGCGTGATGACGATCTACGACGCATCCGTGAAGTACAAGGATGCGGGCGTGCCGCTTCTCGTGATCGCCGGCAAGGAGTACGGTTCCGGATCGTCGCGCGATTGGGCGGCCAAGGGCACGCTGTTGCTCGGCGTCAAGGCTGTCATCGCCGAAAGCTTCGAGCGCATTCACCGCAGCAACCTCGTGAACATGGGAGTCCTGCCGCTGCAGTTCGATGCGAACGTGACTGCGGCGTCGCTCGGGCTCACGGGTCGCGAGCGCTACGAGTTGACCGGGATTGCGAAGAGCCTGTCGCCGTCGGCCGCCATCACGGTCCGCGCCGTGCCGGACAGCGGCGCCCCGATCGAGTTCACGGCGACGGCGCGGATCGACACGCCCGAAGAGCTCGTCGCCTTCCGCCACGGCGGCATTCTTCCCTACGTGCTGCGGCAGCTCGTGGGCAAATCCTAGGGGCCGTCGCGGGCATCCATGACCTCGGCAGACATCAAAGCTCGGGCGCGCAGTCTCGGCTTTGACGCCTGCGGCATCGCGCCAGCCGCCGCGCACCCCGAGCTTCGCTTCCTCCGCGAATGGCTCGATCGCGGCTACGCGGGCGACATGACCTACCTGCATCGCAGCGCGCGCCGCCGCGCCGACGTCAGGGAGGTGATGCCCGCGGCGAAGACCGTCATCATGACGGCGACGCTCTACAACACCGATCGTCCGTACTCGATCGAGCGCGCCGACCGGTCGCGCGCCGAAATCGCGCGCTACGCCTGGGGCGATGACTATCACGACGTGCTCGGCGCGCGGCTTGAGTCGCTGCTTGGCTGGATGCGAGAAGCGTCGCCGATCGATTTCGAAGCGCGCGCCTACGTCGACACCGGACCGGTCCAGGAGCGTGTCTACGCGCAGTACGCGGGCCTGGGCTGGATTGGCAAGAACACCTGCCTCATTCACCCCGAGCTGGGCTCGTGGATTTTTCTCGGCGAGATCATCTGCAGCCTGCCGCTCGACATCGACGCGCCGTCGTTCGACCAGTGCGGCACGTGCGCGTTGTGCATCGAAGCGTGCCCGACGCAGGCCTTCACCGCGCCGGGCGTCCTCGACGCGAACCGCTGCATCTCGTATCTCACCATCGAACGTAAGCGCGGGATTCCCGACGCGCAGCGCAGCGACATCGGCGCGCACGTGTACGGCTGCGACGTCTGTCAGGAAGTGTGTCCCTGGAACGCGTCGTCGCCGCGGTCCGACGATCCGGCCTGGCAGCCTCGGCCGCTCTGGGACGGCGTGAGCCTCGACGTCCTGGCGGCCGCCGGCGACGACGAACTGTCGGCGTCGCTCGACGGGAGCGCGATGCAGCGCGCGGGCATTCGGGGACTTCGTCGCAACGTCGGCGTCGCCGTCGACAACGATCGCGCACGGCACAAGAGCTCGCCCGTTTAGCAGGAGTTTCGAGATGGAATCCCGGCCGTCGCTCGCGCCCGCCTTCCTGTTGTCGATGCCGCAGATGCTCGACCCGAACTTCAGCCGCACCGTCGTCCTGCTGTGCACGCACACGCAGGAAGGGGCGTTCGGTCTGGTCGTCAACCGGCCGCTCGTGACTACCGGTCGCGTGATGGTCAACCTCGATCCGCCGGTGACGACCGATCGCGAGCTGCAGCTGTGGGTCGGTGGTCCCGTCGAGCCGCAGCGGAGTTGCATGCTGGTCGGTCAGCGCCACGAAGAGCCGAACGAATCGCGCGGCATGCGGATCGCCGACGGCCTGTACCTGTCCACCGATCCCGACCTCCTCCGCGATCTGCTGCAGCCCGAGCCGCCGCCGTTCGCGCGGCTGTTCGTCGGCTACTCCGGCTGGGCGGCTGGACAGCTCGAGTCGGAGCTGGAGGCGTCGGCCTGGCTCGTGAGCGACGTCGATCAGGACATCATCTTCGGAACGCCGCCGGAGAAAATGTGGGACGCGGCCATCCGCCGTCTCGGCGCCGATCCGAACACGCTGCAGATGTCCCGCGGCGTCCACTGAGCACGCCGTGCACGGTTCGCACTCGCAGACGAGGATTGATGATGAAGCAGACGCTGATCACGCTCGCAGTTCTGGCGCTGGCAGCCGGGTTCGTCGTGCGCGCTGAGCAGTCGGTGTCGTCGGATGCGGCGGCGCTCGAGGCGAAGGCCGCGCGCTTCGCGCCGACCGATGTGACGGCGGACCTCTCGAAGCTGTCGGCCGCTGACCGACAGGTGCTGGCCAAGCTGGTCGAGGCGTCGAAGGTCGTTGACGCGCTGTTCCAGCGGCAGGTGTGGGCTGGCAACGACGCGATGCTGCTCGACCTCGCACGCGACCAGAGCGCGCTCGGGCGCGCGCGCCTCCACAACTTCCTGATCAACAAAGGTCCATGGTCGCGGCTCGACCACAACGAGCCGTTCGTGCCGGGCGCGCCGGCGAAGCCCGCCGGCGCGAACTACTATCCGACCGACGCGTCGAAAGCCGATCTCGAGAAATGGTTTCAGTCGCTGTCCGGCGCCGACCGAACGCTGGCGACGGGCTTCTTCTCCGTCGTGCGCCGCACGTCCGGCGGCTATCGCGCCGTGCCGTACAACGTCGAGTATCAGCCCGAGCTCGTTCGCGCCGCGGGACTCCTGCGTGAGGCAGCGCAGGCGACAAGCGAGCCGACGCTCAAGCGATTCCTGACCCTCCGCGCCGACGCGTTTCTGTCCAACGACTACTACGAGAGCGACGTCGCGTGGATGGAGCTGAAGGGCGCGATCGAGCCGACGATCGGTCCGTACGAAGTCTACGAAGACGACCTGTTCAACTACAAAGCGGCGTTCGAAGCGTACGTCACGATTCAGGACGAGGCGGAAACCGCCAAGCTCCAGAAGTTCGCGGGCGAACTGCAGGGCATCGAAGACAATCTGCCCATCGAGCCGAAGCATCGCAACCCGAAGCTCGGCGCGCTCGCGCCCATCGTCGTCGTCAATGAGATCTTCGCGGCGGGTGACGGCAACCGCGGCGTGCAGACGGCCGCCTTCAACCTGCCGAATGACGAGCGCGTCGTCCGCGAGAAGGGGACGAAGCGCGTGATGCTGAAGAACGTTCAGGACGCGAAGTTCGCGAAGACGCTCGTCCCGATCTCGAAGGTCGTCCTTCCCGGCGCCGAACAGTCCGATTTGAGCTTCGACGCGTTCTTCACGCACATCGTCGTCCACGAGTTGATGCACGGTCTTGGGCCGCACAACATCACGGTCGGCGGACGTCAGACGACGGTCCGGCAGGAGTTCAAGGAAATCTACAGCACGCTGGAAGAGGCGAAGGCCGACATCTCCGGCCTGTTCGCGCTGCAGTTTCTCATCGACAAGGGCGTGCTGCCCTCGTCGCTCGAACGCTCGCTGTATACGACGTTCCTCGCGTCCGCGTTCCGATCGATTCGCTTTGGCGTCAACGAGGCGCACGGGCGAGGGATCGCGATTCAGTTGAATTACCTCCTCGATCACGATGCATTCGTGATCAACTCGGACGGGACGTTCACGGTGAATCGCGACCGGGTCAAGGAGGGCGTGACCGGCCTGACCCGCGAAATCATGACGCTCCAGGCCGAAGGCAACTACGCGGGCGCGAAGGCCCTGAGCGATCGACTGGGCGTCGTCCGGCCTCCCGTTCAGCAGGTACTGGCAAAATTGACGTCCGTTCCCGTGGACATCGAGCCGCGTTTTCCCGCAGCGACAGGATTGTCATCGGCCCGCTAGTCAAACCGACAGTAGCGCGCTCGCATCCGACCGCGCGAAAATAACTGCACCCCTGTATTCACGGCGCCACGGTCTTGACTGTGACGACGACGTTACGCCTGCTTTGCGTGGACGACTCTGAGCACGACGTGTCGCTGGTGGTGTCGACGCTCGAAGGCGCCGGCTTCGACGTGCACCACGAACGCGTCTTCACGCCGGCCGCCTTCATCGCGGCCATCGAGCGCGAGTCGTGGGACCTCGCCATCACCGATTTCGCGCTTCGCGCATTCCGAGGACGATCCGTGCTGCGGCTGCTGCAGCGACGCAGCATCGACCTGCCGCTCATTTTCGTATCTGGAACCCCCGGCGAGGACGCGGCGGTCGAGTCGATGAAGCTCGGCGCGCGCGACTACATGCGGAAGGGATCGCTCAAGCGGCTCATTCCTTCCGTCAAGCGGGAGCTCCGCGACGCCGCGGCGCGACGGGAGCGGCGCCGGCTCGAGCAGCTGATCACCCATCTCGCGTACCACGACGGCCTGACCGACCTGCCGAACCGCACGCTGCTGCACGATCGCCTCGCGCAGGCCATCCGCACGGCGCATCGTGAGAAGAGCCGGGTCGCCCTGCTCGTGCTCGACCTCGATGGCTTCAAAGAGATCAACGACACGTACGGCCATCGCGCCGGCGATCGCGTGCTGCAGCACGTCGCCGAGCGCATGCGGCGGATGCTGCGCGAGGTCGACACGGTGGCACGTCTCGGCGGCGACGAATTCGCCGTCGTGCTGCCGTCGACCGACGTCGAAGGCGCGACGCGGACGGCGGGGAAGGTGCTGGAGGAAATCGAGCAGCCGTGCGCCGTCGAACATCGCTCGGTGACCGTCCGCGGCAGCATCGGCATCGCCTGCTGTCCGGAGCACGGGAAATCAGCAGAGCTCCTGCTGCAGCGCGCGGACGTCGCGATGTATCAGGCAAAGAGCCTCCGCGTCGGCATGGCCGTGTTCGCGCCGAAGCGCGAGCGTGCGATCGTCCGGCGGCGTTCCGGCTGACAAACCTCCCGCATGGCCGCTCGGGTTGACCCTATACTTAAGTACAGGGTCGACACTACCAGCATGTGGACGAGTCAGGCAGCGAGGCAGGCGGGCGTCAACGCCCAGACCTTGCGATATTACGAGCGACGCGGTCTGTTGCCGAAGACCGCGCGACGCGGTTCCGGCTATCGCGAGTACTCGAGCGACGCCATCCGCGTCGTGCGCTTCATCAAACGCGCTCAGGGGCTCGGATTCTCACTCGAGGAGATTGCGGATCTCGTCAGGCTGCGTGAGGCGCGTGCCCGCGACCGCAGCCGGATCCGCGCGGTCGCGCGGGCGAAGATCGCCGAGATCGATCGCAAGATCGCGCACCTCGCGTCGATGCGCGAGGCGCTGAACATGCTCGTCGGTTCGTGCGAAGCTGGCCGATCGGCAAACTGTCCGATCATCGAGGCGCTCGATGGCGACTGATCCCGTCTGCGGCATGATCGTGGATCCGGCGCGCGCCGCCGGCCGCGTCGAACACGACGGGACGGTCTACTTCTTCTGCTCGCCCGGCTGCGCGTCGAAGTTCTCCGCGAATCCTGAAAAGTATTTGGCGGGCGCGCGCGAGGCGATGACGCCTGCGCCGGCGGTGATCGGCATCGGCGGCCTGAAGCGGCGACCGACCACAACGACGTCCGCGCCAACGACTCCGTCTGCGCCGGCCGCGCAGACGCCGGCCAGCGGGGTGCGCTACACGTGCCCCATGGACCCGGACGTCGTGAGCGACCGGCCCGGCGCGTGCCCGAAGTGCGGCATGGCGCTCGAGCCGATGATTCGATCGGCGGCGGACCTCGCCGTCGAGACCAACCCCGAACTCGACGGCATGACGCGTCGGTTCTGGCTCGCGGTCGCCTTCGGCGCGCCCGTTTTCGCCGTCACGATGGGCGACATGGTGACCGGAGGCGCGCTCGTCCATCGCCTCGGGATGACACCGGTCAACTGGATCGCGCTCGTCTTGTCGACGCCGGTGGTCTGGTGGTGCGGCTGGCCGCTCTTCGAGCGCATGTGGCAGTCGTTCGTCAACCGCAGCCCGAACATGTTCACGCTGATCGGCCTCGGTGTCGGCGCGTCGTACGGGTACAGCGCCGCAGCCACCGTCGCCGGCCGAATGGACACCTACTTCGACACCGCCGTCGTCATCGTCGCGCTCGTGCTGCTCGGCCAGGTGCTGGAGCTTCGCGCCCGTCACCAGACCGGCGACGCCATCCGGCAACTGCTGCGCCTCGCGCCGAAAACCGCGCGGCGCGTCAATCGGATTCATGGGCACGAAACCGAAACGGACGTACCGCTGGACGCCGTGATCCCGGGCGATCTGCTTCGCGTACGGCCCGGAGAGAAAGTGCCGGTGGACGGCGTCGTCGTCGAGGGATCAGCGGCAATCGACGAGTCGATGATCACCGGCGAATCGATTCCGGTCGCAAAAGCGCCCGGCGCCTCGGTCGTCGGATCCACGATGGCCGTTGACGGAACGATGGTGATGCGCGCCGAGCGAGTGGGCGAAGACACTGTCCTCGCTCGGATCGTCCGGATGGTGTCGGATGCGCAGCGGACACGCGCGCCGATTCAGCGCCTTGCGGACCGCGTGGCAGCCGTCTTCGTGCCGGCAGTCGTCCTGGTCGCGATCGCGTCGTTCGTTGGCTGGATGGTCTGGGGACCAGAGCCCGGTCCTGGACCGGCGCTCGTCAGGGCCGTGTCGGTGCTGATCATCGCGTGTCCGTGTGCGCTGGGCCTCGCGACCCCGATGGCGATCATGGTGGGCACCGGGCGCGGTGCGCGAGCCGGCGTGCTCATTCGGGACGCCGAGTCGCTCGAACGGCTGGCGCGCATCGACACGCTGGTCGTGGACAAGACCGGCACGTTGACGGAAGGACGGCCGCGGGTTGCGTCAGTGGAGGCAGCCGGCGGCTGGACGGAAGCGGATCTGCTTCGTCTCGCGGCTGCCGTCGAGCGCGGAAGCGCCCATCCGCTCGCGGCGGCCATCGTCGAAGCGGCGACTTCGCGAGGACTCTCGATTCCACCGGCCGCTGGATTTCAATCGATGGTCGGGCAGGGCGTCAGCGGCCGCGTGGAGAAGCATGACGTCGTGCTCGGCAGTCCGACGTTTCTCGCCGCGAGAGGCATCGACGTGTCATCCCTGCTAGAACGCGGAGACGACTCGCGGAAGGCTGGTCAAACTGTTCTGGCGATCGCCGTGGACGGCCGCCTTGCAGGTTTCGTCGCTGCCGCCGACTCCGTGCGCGATTCCGCACGCGACGCCGTTACGTCGCTGACGGGCGCCGGTGTTCACCTCGTGATGATGACCGGCGACAACGCCACGACGGCCGCCGCCGTCGCGCGCCAGCTTGGCGTCAACGATGTGCGTGCCGAGTTGAAGCCGGAGGACAAGCGCGCGGCGATCCGCGATCTTCAGTCGCAAGGGCGTCGTGTCGCGATGGCCGGCGACGGCATCAACGACGCGCCGGCGCTCGCGCAGTCGGACGTAGGCGTCGCGATGGGAACGGGGACCGACGTGGCCATGGAGAACGCCGGGATCACGCTGATGAAAGGCGATCTTCGTGGTCTCGTCCGCGCGCGGCGCCTGTCGAGCGCGACGCTCACCAACATCAAACAGAACCTTTTTCTGGCCTTCGTCTACAACGCGATCGGCGTCCCGGTCGCGGCCGGGCTTCTTTACCCGCTGACGGGCTGGCTGATCAGTCCGATCTGGGCCAGCGCCGCCATGACCTTCAGTTCGCTGTCCGTAATTGCGAACGCGTTGCGGCTGCGGAGCTTGCGGCTCTAAATCCCTGTCGAGACAATCATTTACAACACAAGGGACTTCACACCCTCGTCGTATACTTTCTACGTCTCACTTACAGTCCGTCACGCCGTGTAACCTGGTTGCCGATAACTTATGACCGTTTCCCTGACACGCTTTCAGTGGCGTTTGGCTCTTTGTGCGGCGGCCGTATCGGTTTCCGCCGGCGCCTGTTCCAAGTCGGATACCGCGCAGGCGCGGGGACGTGACGAGGCAAAGCCGGTAAAAATCGAGAGGGTCAGCGCCGAGACCGTGACGCGGTCGGTCGAGATCGTCGGGACCCTCGCGGCCGTCGACGAGGTGACGATTTCCTCGGAGGCGGACGGCATCGTGAGCCGCATCCTGCACGACCTTGGCGACCGCGTGCATGCCGGGGACGCGCTCGTCGAACTCGATCGAGAAAAAGCCGAATACAACCTGGCCCAGCAGCGGGCGGCGCTCGCGCGCGCGCTCGCGCAGTACGGCGCGCCGGACACCGAACATCTCCCGCCATTCGAGAAGACGCCGGACGTGCAGAAGGCGAAAGCCGAACTCGTCCAGGCGCAGCAGTCCTTCGACCGTGCGAAGGAGCTGATGGACCGGCAACTCGTCCCGCGGCAGACGCTCGACGATGCGGACGCGATGCTGCAGTCGAAGAAGGCGAGCTACGACTCGTCACTGCAGAACGCGAGAAACCTGCAGGCCAACATCTCGGCGGCCGATGCGGCGATGAAGCTGGCGGATCGGCAGCTGCGCGACACCTACATCCGTGCGCCGTTCGATGGGTACGTCCAGCAGCGGTTCGTGAACGTCGGGCAGCTCGTCAAAGGTTCGGGCACGCCGGTTCCCGTGATGGCCGTCGTGCGGATCGATCCGCTGAAGGTAACGGGCGAGATTCCCGAGAAGATGGTTCCGTGGATCAGCGTCGGCCAGAGCGTCGAGCTCCACGTGGACGCCTATCCTGACAAGACCATCGCCGGCAAGATGTCGCGCATCAGCCCGGCGGTGAACACGTCGACGCGCGCCTTCCCGTTCGAAGCGCTCGTGCCGAACGGCGAAGCGCTCCTGAAGCCCGGCACCTTCGCGCGGGTTCGCATCCAGACCAGCAAGACCGACAAGGTCCTGACGCTGCCGTACGCCGCGCTCCAGTACCGCTACGGCGTCAACCGCGTGTTCGTCGTCACCGGCGATCATCTGGCGGCGAAGGAGCTGAAGGTCGGCGAGCGGCTCGGCGACCGCATCGAGATCGTGAGCGGCGTCAACGCCGGCGACCCGATCGCGATGACCGACATCGACAAGCTCGTGGACGGCATCAAGGTGACGACGGCTGGGGAATAACCATGCTCTCTGAGTTGTGCGTTCGACGGCCCGTCTTCGCCACGATGCTCGTCATGTCGCTCGTGGTGCTCGGCATCTTCTCGTTCCGCGATCTCGGCGTCGATCTTTTCCCGCGCGCCGATCCGGCGACCGTCAACGTCGGCCTGTCGCTACCGGGCGCGAGCCCTGACGAGTTTTCGTCCTCGGTCATCGAGCCGATGGAGGAGGCGATCAGCGGCGTGTCGGGCATCGACGAGCTGTCGGCGCGCATCAACGAAGGCGGCGGCTCGATCACGGTGCGGTTCGTGCTCGAGCGCGACCTGAACGACGCGGCCAACGACGTCCGCGAAAAGGTGGCGTCCGCCATCAAGAACGTTCCCCCCGAGCTGCTGCCGCCCGTCATCACGAAAGTCGATCCTGACGCCGACCCGGTGATGTCGATCATGGTGTCGTCGGACGCCATGAGCCTGCGGACGCTCACGGAGATCGCCGACAAGCAGATCTCGCGCGCAATTCAGACGGTCAACGGCGTCGGCCAGGTGACGATTGCCGGCACGCGCGCCCGCGAAATTCACGTCGTCGTCGACATCGACAAGCTGAACTCATACGGGCTGTCGATCGATCAGGTGAGGGACGCGGTCGTCGCCGAGAACATCGAGATTCCGGGCGGCACCGTCGAACAGGGCAAGGGGCAGCTGCTGCTCCGCACGCTCGGCCGCATCGACGCGAGCGAGGACTTCAACAACATCGTCGTCGCGACGGTGAAGGGGACGCCGATCCGCGTGTCGGACCTCGGCTACGCCGAGGACAGCTTCGAGCGTCCGACTTCGTCGGTCTGGTTCGGAGACAAGCCGGCCGTTGAACTCGACATCCGCCGCGCGATGGGTGAGAACACCGTCGGCGTCATCGAAGGCGTGCGGGCGAAGCTGCCGTCGATCGAACGCGCGCTTCCGAAGTCGGTGAAGCTGACGATGGTCCGCGACGACTCGCGGTTCATCTACGCGTCGGTTGCGTCGCTCGAGGAGCACCTGCTCTACGGGAGTCTCTTCGCCGCCATCGTCGTGATGTTCTTCATCCGGAACATCCGCGCGGTCATCATTTCGGCGCTCGCGATTCCCGCCTCGATCGTCTCGACATTCACGCTGATGAACATCATGGGGTTCACGCTGAACAACATGACGCTCCTCGGCATCACGCTCGCCGTCGGCATCGTCATCGACGACGCGATCGTCGTGCTGGAGAACATCTTCCGGTACATCGAGGAGAAGAACTGTACGCCGTTCGACGCTGCGATCCAGGGCACGCGCGAGGTCGCGCTCGCGGTCATGGCGACGACGCTGTCCCTCGTCGTCATCTTCCTGCCGATCGCGTTCATGAGCGGCTATGCCAAGCGCTTCATCAACCCGTTCGGCTGGACGATGGCGTTCTCGATCATGGTGTCGATGCTCGTCAGCTTCACGCTGACGCCGATGCTGAGCTCGCGCTTCCTGAAGGTGTCGGACGCCGTCGCCGATCACAAGACAAAGGAGCACGGGTTCTTCCACTGGCTCGATACCTGGTACGAGCGCCAGGTGAATTGGGCGCTCGACCACGCCGGCCTCATCATCGGCGTCTCGGCCCTGACGATGGCCTTCACCATTCCGCTGAACCACATGGTGGGCCGCGAGTTCGCGCCCGACGAAGATCTCGGCGAGTGGACGGTCCACATGGACGCGCCTGAAGGCACTTCGCTCGAGGGCAGCCAGGAGATGGCGTTCAAGGTGCTCAAGGCCCTCGAAGGCATCCCGGGCGTCGCCAACATCGAGCCGCTGGTGAACCCCGGCGGCAGCGGCGTCTCCGGCGGCGGCGGCGGCAGCAACGTGACGCACGTCCATCTGAACGTGCAGGCGGTGCCGCTCGAGGATCGCAAGGTGACGCAGGCGCAGATGATGGCCGAGATGCGCCGCCGCCTCGCGCAGTTTCCCACCTACCGTCCCGCGATGACGTCGCGCAACGCATTGGGCAGCGGAGAGGGCGTCGGCGGCTACGCGATCTCGCTGAACATTCTCAGCCCCGACCTGAATCAGCTGACCGAGTATTCGCTGAAGACGCTCGCCGAGGCGCAGAAGACGCCAAGCCTCGCCGATCCGAAACTGAGCCTGAGCGTGTCGAATCCAGAGCTGCACGTGGCCGTCGATCGCAAGCGCGCGGCCGATCTCGGCGTCCGCATGGCGACGATCGGCAACGTGTTGCGGCTCGCGGTCGCCGGCGACGATCAGATCTCGTTCTACAAGGAAGGGCAGGAGCAGTACCCGGTCAAGGTACGCGTGCTGGAGAGCCAGCGCCGGGATGCGGAGGAGATCGGCCGTCTGACTGTGCCGTCGCCAACCGGACCGGTCCGCATCGACAACATCGCAAAGATCGAGGCGGGGCTGGGTCCGAGCGCGCTGCAGCGGTCGAACCGTCAGTTCACCGTGCAGCTGAACGGCAGCGTGGCGCCCGGCCACGCGCTCGACGAAGCGTCCAACGACGTCCGCAGGATCATGACGGAGATGAACCTGCCTCCGACCATGTCGTTCCGGCTGCAGGGACAGTCCAAGATTCTGGACGAAACGACGACAAACCTCGTGCTCGCCATTTCGCTCGCGATGATTTTCGTCTACATGGTCCTTGCGGCGCAGTTCGAGAGCTTCGTTCAGCCCATCGTCATCATGATGGCGCTGCCGATTGCTGTGCCGTTCGCTCTGTTCACGTTGTGGGTCACTCACCGCACGCTGAACCTGTGGAGCGCGCTCGGGATGCTGCTCCTGCTCGGCATCGTGAAGAAGAACTCGATTCTGCAGGTCGACTACGCCAACACGCTGCGTGCGGCGGGCATGCCGCTGCGCGAGGCCGTCGTCGAAGCGTGCCGTACGCGCCTCCGCCCGATTCTCATGACGACGTTCGCCATCATCGCCGGGCTGATTCCCACTGCTCTTGGTCTCGGCATCGGCGGCACCGGCCGCGCCGCCATCGCGGTGACCGTCATCGGGGGGCAGTCGCTCTGCCTGTTCCTGACGCTGCTTCTCGTCCCGGTCGCGTACGTGAAGTTCGACGCGCTCGAGCAAATCGGCCTCAGCCGGCGGTGGAAGGATGTCGTCGGCCGCGCGAAGAGCGCTGTGGGCATGCGGCCGGCGCCGCAGGAATAACGGAAGTCTGAACTCTGAAGTGACGTTCGGAAGGCGGACGGAGGGATGATGAGAACGCTGGGTGTGATCGCGCTCGCGTCCGCTGTTCTTGCCGCGCAGGCTCCTTCAGATGCCGACATCCTCTCGAAGATCCGCGACGAAGGCCTCACGCGATCCGAAGTCGATCAAGTCTTCAGCGAGCTCACCGTCGCGATTGGCCCACGCCTGACGGCGTCTCCCGCGCACAAACGGGCAGCCGAATGGGTGCGCGCCAGGCTCGAATCGCGAGGCCTCTCCAACGTCCACCTGGAGCCCTGGAAGTTCGGTCCGGGCTGGACCGCCGAGAAGATCAGCATCGAGATGGTCGAGCCGCGCTACCTTCCGCTCATCGGGTACGCGGACGGCTGGTCGGCATCCACAAAGGGCGAGCTCGTGGCCGCGCCGGTGTTCGTCGGCGACAAGACGGCTGAAGACATTCCCGCGATAGCGCCGTCTCTCAAGGGCGCGATCGTCATGACCCAGCCGATTCTCACCAACTTCGTCCGCAAGGACCGCCCGCAGCCGAGCGACGCGAGCTACGCGCCGATGTCCGCGGCGTATGCGACGAGTGTTGGCAACCAGCGTGGTCGCGGCGCGCAGTCCACCGCGCAGCGCATGGCGCAGGCGGTCCGCGACGCCGGCGCCGGCGTCATCGTCAAGCCGAGCGTCGGCGAACACGGAACCGTGTTCGTGACCGGGCGGGTCGGCGGTCCGGAGACGGTGCCGTCGGTCACGCTCGCCGCCGAGCACTACAACATGATCGCGGGAATGCTGAAGCGCAACATTCCCGTGAAGCTCCGCGTCAACGTCCAGACACGGTTTTACGATGCTGACGGCGGAAACGCGTACAACGTGATCGCGGAGCTGCCGGGCGTCGATCCGTCGGTTCGCGACGAGGTCGTCATGATCGGCGGGCACCTCGATTCGTGGCACACCGGCGTCGGCGCGACGGACAATGCGGACGGGTCGACGACGGTCATCGAGGCCATGCGCATCCTGAAGGCCGCCGGCGCCCGGCCGAGACGAACGATCCGCGTGGCGCTGTGGGGCGGGGAAGAGCAGGGTCTCCTGGGGTCGAAAGCGTGGGTCGCCGAACATCTCGCCGGCGAGAAGAACGCCGCCGCCCGCGAGAAGTTCGACGTGTACTTCAACATCGACAACGGGACCGGTCCGATTTACGGCTGGTATCTTCAGAACATGCCGTCAGTGTCGTCGATGTTCGATGCCTGGCTCGCGCCGCTCAAGGATCTCCAGGCGCGCCGCAACGTCCCGGAGCCGGTCGGCTCGACCGATCACCTGAGTTTCATCGACGTCGGCGTTCCCGGTTTCAATCCGATTCAGGACTACGTCAATTACGATATTCGCACCCATCACACGAACGTCGACACCGTCGATCGTGTGAACACCGCCGACATCCGTCAGGCGGCGATTGTCATGGCCACATTCGCGTACCGCTGCGCGATGGCCGACCAGAAAATCCCCAGGCCGCCTCACTCGTAACTGATGCGGACCTGGGCCTTGCCCTTGTCCACGTCGATCGTCGTTTCGTCGAGGTTCTGAAGCACGCTATCCAGCTGCGACAGGTCCAGCTTGGACCAGTCGATGTCGACGCCGTGATCGCGCAGGTGCTGACTGAACCCGTCGCTGTCCTTCCGCGACAGGCGGGGGAAGATGGCTCCCAGCCGCACTCCGCCCCGTACGAGCGCCATCGGTACCCGTATGCTGACCTGCTTGGCGGGCTTGCCCTCTCGCGCCACCTTGTCGACGGTCACGCGGATCCAGCGCGCCGCTTGCTTGTCCGCCGGTGCGGCTGCTTCGGTCTCCGACCCGAGCGCCGACGCTCCAAGCGCTCTCAGAAGCTGGTCGGCATCGTCCACGGTGATTTTGCCTTGCGCAAGCAGGTCGAGGATGCGGCGGCGGTGATCATTTTCTGCTGCGGTCATGGTCGGGCCTCTTCAGCCGCGCGACGACGTCGCGCGCGGTCAGTTCGCCGCGTTCGAGTTGGGCGAGCAGTTCGCCGGTAGACGACGGCGGCGACGTCTCCACTTCGGCGAACGGCAGCTGGGCCGAGATGCGATTGAGACGGTTCTTGATCGTGGGGTAACTGACGCCGAAGGTCTGCTCCATCTCCTTGATGGATCCGTGGCTGCGGACGAACGCCGCGACGAACACCTGGTCCTCGGCGGCCAGCTGGGCGAGGGGAGGCAGGTCGAAATCGCCTTCGATTCGCACGTCTGTCTCGATGACTCGAGCGCGTT
>DATBHR010000064.1:0-2905 GCA_036557365.1 Vicinamibacterales bacterium | reverse complement strand
CAGATGTCGTAAGTACGACGGCCAAGCACCAGATCGAAGCGCTGGCCCTGCGCGGCCGTGATTGCGTCCCGGCCAGCGGGACTCCGATAGGGCGCGGTCCAGTTGCTGTAGGGAAAATCGCCGTCATCGGCAGAGTGCTGGATCACGCCGTCAAGTGAAATGTGCTCCATCATCTTAAGCTGTCTCATGTCGGCCTCCGTATTCTGAGCCTCGGCTTTCCCTAGTACGTCGATTGGCCAGGTCGCAATTCGACAACTCGTCAACGATATCGTCTTTTCCATCTCGCGTTTGGGCTGGTCGGGCGTCACAAATGGAATCTGACGTGTCAGTGACCCGCAACCGATCGGGTGCTCATTGGTTTCACGATCCGCGTGATTCCACGTCTACAGCCTCGCCGCCGACGAGTCGGCCTTCGACAACGACGCCGTTCGACCTCGTCAAGAAGCTGTCCGGCGAGTGGCGCCGCCAGCCCTCGGTGGACAGCTGAAAACCGGCCATTTGTGGACACCGCAAAACCGGCCATTCTTTAGCGGGCGATCGAGACTGTGGAGTTCTACTTCGTGCCGTCCTCCGTACGCAAGTCGGGCTGCACTTTCGTCCGCCAGCTGCGCGGCCCACACTTGAGCACGTGCGCATGATGTAGCAAGCGATCAAGCAACGCGGTGATGGCCGCGGTGTCGCCGAGCAGCTTGCCCCAATCATCGACGGGCCGATTCGACGTCAGCAGCGTCGACGCCCGCTCGTACCGACGCATGATCACTTCCAGCAAGTCCTCGGCGGCCGTGTGTGGCAGCTTCCGCATGCCGAGGTCGTCGATGATCAGCAGCGGCACCGTCGCGAGTTCCGCGAGGTAGTCCTTGCGCGTACCGGCGAGCGTGGCGTCGGCGAGATCTTCGAGCAGCATGTGCGCCTCGCGGTAGATGACGCGATAGCCTTGCTGAATCGCCGCGCGGCCGATCGCCTGCGCCAGATGGCTCTTGCCAGTGCCGGGTGGGCCGAGGAAGAGGCCGTCTTCCCGCTGACCGATGAAGCGTGCGGTCGCAAGCTCGTAAATGAGCGCACGATTCATCTTCTTGTTGAAGTCGAAGTCGAAGTTATCGAGGGAGCACTTGGGATCACGAAACCGCGCGAGCTTGTGTCGACGTTCAAGCAGCCGGTCTTGTCGGCGGCGGAGTTCATCGGCGACGAGTGCTGACACGAGATCGATTGGGGTCATTTTCTCGGCCTGAGCTTGGCGTAAGCGGGTGTCGAGGACGGCCGCCATGCCCGAGAGTCGCAGTTGGCGAAGCGCGCGATCGAGTTCGATGAGATTCATGACGGGTCTCCTGTGGTGCGATCGATGAGATCGCGGTAAAGCGTGAGTTGTCGAATGAGGGGATCGACCTGGCGCAGCGTCAGCGGCACCGGCGGCCGCCGTTCCAGGTAGCGGCGGATGAAACGATAGGTGGGCACCCCGAGGTCAAGCGCCGCTTTCGCGGCGTCCTCCGCGACGGCCAGGCCATATTTCTTCGTGAGGGCCAGCACGCCGAGGATCCGGCGGATGCCAGCCGCGCCTTCGTGCGCGTGGATGTGATCACAGACCCTGCCGATCGACGGGCCGGCGTGACGGGCTGCGCTCAGTAGCGCGAGCGTTTTTGGAGGGGTGCGGTGCGACCGGTCGGCGTCGTCGATGCGATGCCAGCCGCGCGTGGCGCGTACGTGCTCGCGCAGGAGCTGGCCGGTCGCCGGATCGAGCAGCCGGACGTGGAGGTCATTCCACTGCACATCGACGCGCTGGCCGATCCACCCGGGCGGCGCGCTGTAGTACGCGGCGTCTACTTCGACGCAGCCATCAAGATGGACGGTGCGGACGCCGAATCGATAGTAGCGAAACGGCTCGAGCGGCAACGGACCGAGTGCCGGTTTCTCTTCCGCAAACATCGCGGCGACCTGCCGTTTGGTCGTGCCATGAATGCGCGTGTCGGCCCAGTGCACCTCCCAGCGATCGAGATACGCCTGGGCGGCCTCGATCGTCTCGAAGCGGAGCCCCTGCAGCGGCGTCCTCTGTGCGTGTCCGACGCCGGCTTCGACCTTGCCTTTGCGATCGGGATCGCCCACGCGACATGGCAACGCGATGACGCCGTAGTGCGCGAGTACATCGCGATAGAGTGGATTCAGCGCGGGATCGTAGATGTCCGGCGTGAGGACGCCTTCTTTCAGGTTGTCGAGGACGACGACGTTCGTCGTGCCGCCCAGTCGTCGGAACGCGCGTTCGTGCAGCTCACACCAGATCTGCGCGCTCGACCGCCACGTCAGCAGCCGCACCGCTTTGCGCGAGTGCGCGAGCGTGAAGACAAACAACCGGACGCGCCGATACTTGCCCGTCGGCGCCCATCGCACCATGGGCCCATCGCCGTAATCGACTTGGCCTTCTTCGCCTGGCGGGGTGGTGATGACGACGCGGGCCTCGGTCGGCCGTCGGCCGCGCAGCTGCGCGACAAATCGGCGCACGCTCGCGTACCGGGCCGTGAAGCCGTGGTCGTCGACCAGGTCCTGCCAGATCGCCATCGCGTTCCGGCCACGCCCGAGCGCGTCGGTGATCAGCTCTCGATACGGCTCGCACGCGCTCGCGCTTGGTGCTCGGCCCGGCGTCGCCGGAACCGCGAGGTCGGTGGACACCTCGCGGGCGGGAATGGCCGGTTTTGACTGGCCAGAGTCGGTGGACACCCCCTCGGGAATGGCCGGTTTTGGTTTTGATTCGCTGCGGCGGCCGCGGCCGTGCACCGCGATCCCGGCGGCTTTCAGGTAACCGCTGATGGTCTCGCGACGTACGGTCACCGCCTGCTGGATGCGCCGCAGTGACCATCCGAGCCGTCCGAGCGCGAGGATTTGCTGCTGCTTGGTCTGGTCCAAGACGTTGCTCATG
>DATBHR010000063.1:0-24805 GCA_036557365.1 Vicinamibacterales bacterium | reverse complement strand
CCGGTCGGCTCTTGACGACGGTCCACTGACCCTCGTTCGTCGTCACGCGGGCACATCCCCGCGAGACATCACCACACCCAACCCGTAACCGCGGGCGGCCCAGGCCCCCTGCATTTCGACACGGCGCTCGTGTCGCGATCCCGGAGGTCTGAGCATGCGCGAGATCCGCGATCGTTCGTTCGACATCGATCGATTCCTCGAAGACGCCGCTCGAGCGAAGCAAGAACTCGACGCTGAGCGGTGGCGGGAGGAGCTGCGTCCCCGCGCGCTGCGCCTGCTGGCAGCGCGCACGACGAAGCTGCCGTGGTCTCGCGCGCTACTGAAGCTGGTCGTCCACGAACTCTATCCGGACGATCTCTTCTCCGAGCTGATTGGCAATCTCGATCGCGTTCCCCGGCGGCGCTGGCCGCAGGTGATCGCGCTCGCCGTCGCGCTCCGGCGTAGCTGGAGACAAGACGGGCTCACGCAGCTTGCCCGATCCCTCCGAATCACCACCGCGTCTTCGCCCGTGCGAAAGCACCCGCGAAGAAAGCCGCCCGTCCGCACACCAAACCACCCACGCAAGTCGCGGAGGACGAAATGACGCGTCTTCCGCACCCGCCGCTCCGATTCACGAATTCTGCCGAAGCGCTCGGCCGCGTCAAGGCTTCGCTCGCTGCGCTCGCCGCTGGCGCGGCCTTGACCCGTCCTGCGCGCTTCGACGGACCGGCATCTATCGGAGCGACGGGGATTCTCGGATCGAAAGGAGCACAACCCATGTTGGACAGGTCGCTCACACCCAGCATCACGGTGACGATCGGCCACCACACGCGCATCTACTTCGCGTTCATTACCACGGCGCCGGCGGAGCTCGATTCGCCGGCCACGATCACGCTCCACGCCGGCGCACTGTCGGAGGTCTCCGGCTTCGCCGCGGAACCTTTCACCCTCGACGCAGCTCGAGGGAGCAGCGCCGCTCGCCTCGTCCTGGTGGACGCCATGGAGCTCGCCTGGCAGCGAGCGAAGTACCGCGGCCATCAGCACCTTCTGCTTGCCGGCGATCCCGTGCTCGTCGGCTTGAACACGCTGCAGCACTGGCTGTGGCAGCGCCTCCAGACATCCGGTTCAACGCAGGTCGCGGCATGAACGGCCGCAACGATTCGGCAACCGCTCGCATTACCAGCGAGCTTTTCAGGAGGTCACATCATGGTCGTCAAGATCACGCCGAACGACAAAGGCAACCCGCCCGGCAAACTCGCCGATGCCGAGCTGCATTTCACCGAGGGCGCACTCGAAGGAATGAAGCTGATTGGCTTCGCCATCTGGGAGCGTCGCAGCGGTGGCGGTCGCAACGTCACCTTCCCTGCGCGCCAGTACGTGGTGAACGGTGATCGCCGCAGCTTCGCGCTGCTGCGGCCCATCACCGACACCACGTCGCAGGAACGGGTCCGCGATCTCGTGCTCCAGGCATACGCGGAGTACGAGGAGGGCGCCACGCGAGCCGCTTCGTAGTTGGTCTGACCCCGGATGCCGCCTTCGGGCGGCGTCCGGGCCTTCGCAACAAAGTACGGATCAGGTACGGAGGAACATCATGCCGCAGCCACATGCGTCGAGCGATGTAGGAATGAAGAAGCATTCGTTCGCGTCGGCGTCGGAGCACCGGATCCTCACCGACATCGAGGTCGCCGAACGATTGGGCGTGTCGCGATTCACGGTCCGATCGTGGCGCCTCAAAGGCGTCGGGCCGCGGTTCCTCAAGATGGGACGCGCGGTTCGCTACCGATTGCAGGACGTGGACGATTACGAACGGCAGGCTCTCGTCGAGACGCGAGGCTCGCACGATCACTCCCCAATGTGATCGCCGCTTTGGGTGGCGAGCCATGCCAAGAATCGTCCGGCCTCGCTTCCGAGAGGATGGCAACCAGCCGCGGGCTGGAAAGCGATTCGTCTGTCAAAAAGGCGCCGCGGCAGAACCGGTCGACGACGTCGAGCGGCAGTTCCTCCAGCCAGTTGCGCGATACCTTGCCATCCTGCAAGAATGGTCTTTGGAACGCCTTTCTGACGGCACTGGCACCGTTCCGCAATCTGAACAGCCATGAAGAGCCGTGCCCGACAACAACCTGCCGCGAAGCCCTCACAAGGTCGGACGGCCGTCATGTACGTCCGCGTTTCATCCAAAGAGCAAGAGCAGGGATTCTCAATTCCCGCTCAGCGCCAGCTGCTCAACGAGTACGCGCAGCGTGAGGGGATCCACGTTGTTCAGGAATTCGAGGACGTCGAAACCGCGAAACGCGCGGGCCGCACTTCGTTCGGTGAGATGGTCGACTTTCTGCGGAAAAAGTCGGACGCGTGTCGAATCCTCCTAGTGGAGAAGACGGATCGTTTGTACCGCAACATCAAGGACTGGGTCACGATCGACGAACTCGGCATCGAAGTCCACTTCGTCAAGGAGAACGTCGTCCTTTCCGAAGATTCGAGGTCGTCTGAGAAGTTCATGCACGGCATCAAAGTGCTGATGGCAAAAAACTACATCGACAACCTCGGCGAGGAAGTTCGCAAAGGGATGATCGAGAAGGCCAGGCAGGGCCACTGGCCGACCGTCGCGCCCGTCGGGTATCAGAACAACCTAGCGACGCATCGTATCGAGCCCGATCCTGAGCGCGCACCGATCATCGTCAAACTCTTCGAGTGGTACGCGTCAGGCCAGTACTCGCTAAAGGCGCTGACGAAGAAGGCGGCGGCGGTCGGGCTGACGAACAGGACGGGCGGGACGCCTTTGGTCAAAGCCAAGATTCATCAGCTCCTCCAGA
The DNA here is from genome assembly GCA_036557365.1 of Vicinamibacterales bacterium. GTDB lineage: Bacteria > Acidobacteriota > Vicinamibacteria > Vicinamibacterales > CAVVIG01 > DATKHR01. The sequence goes on along the minus strand of DATBHR010000063.1, from coordinate 22,016 downwards.
ACCCGATCTACCACGGCGAGTTCTACTGGTTGGGACAGCTGCATCAGGGCCTTCACAAGCCAATCATTTCGCGTGACCTCTTTACCCGAGTGCAGGATGTGTTCGCCGCAGCCAACCATCCTCGCCACACGAAACGTCAACATGCATTCGCCGGTGTGGTGATGTGTGGCCGGTGTGGTTGCGCATTCACAGCGGAGACGAAGAAGGGCCAGTACGTCTACTACCACTGCACAGGCCACCGTGGTCCATGCGGCAATACGTACGTGCGCGAGGAGGAATTGGTTCGCCAATTCGGCGAGATCCTGAAGCAAATCCGCATCCCGCACGAACTCGCCGGCAAGCTGGCGACGGTGCTTCGGGAGAGCCAGGCGGACAAGGAGAAGTTCGTTCGGACGTCGATGCTGCGCCTGCAACAACAGCAGATGCTTCTGCGCTCGAAACTCGATCGCGTATACGAGGATCGTCTGAGCGATGCGATCTCGGATGAGCTCTGGACTACGAAATCAAGCGAGCTGCAGGAGGAACTGAGGCGAGTGCGAGCTGAGATGGAGCGCCACGAGGGCGCGAGCCAGGCGTACGAGACGGCAGGGCTCCAGATTCTAGAACTCGCGCAAAGTGCCTATTCGTCGTACGTTACGAAAAATCCGCGCGAACAGGCGCGTCTTGTGAAAACAGTCGTATCGAACTCCACGTTCGATCGCGGAAGTCTTTCTCCGACCTACATTAAGCCGTTCGACGTCTTCGCGAATGGAGGCAAAACTGGAGATTGGCTCCTCAGGCTGGATTCGAACCAGCAACCCTCCGGTTAACAGCCGGATGCTCTGCCGTTGAGCTACTGAGGAACGTGGTGGCGGGTGTGAAAACCGAACATTAATAGTAACGAATCGGCCATTCCTCGCGCAAATATCGTTTCGCGAACGCCGTTCGTCTTCACACCCGCCCTGGCACACCTGCCTCGAACATCTCAGCGCGACCCGGGACTCGACGGCCGCGCGCCAGTCGACGGCGCCGTGAACGCGATGTACTCGCCCGAATAGTTGCCGCCGCTCACGGCGACGACGATGTACTGCTTGCCGTCGGCCATGTACGTCATCGGCGATCCACTCTGCGGCGCCGGCATCCACAACGCACCAACCTGCTTGCCGTTCGTCTTGTCGTACGCCCGCAGCATCGCCCCGCGCGGATGCTCCGGCGTCGTCGTTATCTGCGGATCGCCCATGACGACGAGCGTCTTCGTGACCATCAGGCCGACGCCTGACGTTCCGGCCTGACCGGTCTTCGGAATCGTCAGGCCCTTGAGCGCGGGATGATTGCGTATGACGTCGGGCGTGTCTCCGTGCGCCACCTGCCAGACGATCTCGCCGCGATCGAGATTGATCGCCGAGAGGATGCCGTACGGCGGCTTGACGATCGGCAGTCCCTGCACGGTCAGTCCGGCGGTCGCGGCCGGCGGCGGGCCGCCCGCGGTTGCATTCGCAGCGGCTCCCGCTGCCGGCGCGCTCGGTCTCGGAGGCGCATCTGCGGCGCAGCAGTCGCCAGGTCCGAGCACTTCGCGGAATTCCTGCCCGCCGATGCCGGACACATAGCGGATGTCGGAGAAGCCCTGCGGCGGCGCGACGAGACTACGTGACGAGGGCGTGTTGCCGGCCTGCGCGAACACCGTGTGGAGCTCCGGATCGTACGCGGAACCAGGCCAGTTGGTCGCAGTGCCCGCGCCGATCGCGCCGACGGGCCCGTTGACGTTGCCGAGAATCGCGGGTGTGAACGGCGAGTTGCCCACCTTGTACCGCTTCAGCACGTCGAGCGCCTGCGCGCGAAGCTCCGGCGTGAAGTCGATGAGATCGTCCGGCGCATTCAGATAGTTGCGCGCGTACGCCGGCGGCTTCGACGGGAACGGCTGCGTCGGCGAGGTTTTCTCTCCGGGCACATCGGATTGCGGGACCGGCCGCTCCTCGATCGGCCAGACCGGCTGTCCTGTCGCCCGATCGAACACGTACAGGAATGCCTGCTTGCTCGGAACCGCAACGGCCTTGATCGCGCGGCCGTTCACGGTGATGTCGGCGAGCAGCGGCGCGCAGCAGTTGTCGAAATTCCAGATGGGATGATGCACGAACTGGTAGTACCACTTGCGCTGACCGGTTTTCAAGTCAACGGCGACCAGCGTCTCCGCGAACAGGTTGTTCCCCGGCCGATGGCCGCCGTAGTAGTCGGATGTCGGCGTCTCGACGGGCAGGTACACGAGCCCGAGATCTTCGTCGACGCTGATCTGCGTCCACACGCCGGTGTTGCCGTTCGACGCCCACGACTCGTTCTCCCACGTGTCGTTGCCGAACTCACCGGGACGCGGAATTGTGTTGAACGTCCACAACAGCTTTCCGCTCCGGACGTCGAACGCGCGCACGAGTCCCTTCGTGTTGTTGTGCGTCGGAACGGTCGCGCCTTCCCTCATCGACGATCCGACGATGACGACGTCCTTCACGACGGTCGGCGTCGCGTGAATGCCGATTTCGCCCGTCTCGAGATCGATCGCCTCGCCCTTGCCTCTCACCGCGCCGACTTTCAGATCGACGATGCCTTCTTTGCCGAACGTCGGTACCATCGAACCGTTCTTGGCGTTCAACTCGACGAGCCGGTAGCCCGTCGTCACGTAAATGACGCGGTCGTCGCCTTTGCCGTCGGTCCAGTACGACACGCCGCGCCCGGACAGCTGCCGCGGCGAAACAGCGGCGCGTTTTCCTTCGCGCAGGCTGTGCGTCCACATGACTTCGCCGGTCCGGCCGTCGAGCGCAATCACCGAACGGCGCGTGCCGCCCGTCGTGTAGAGAATGCCCTTGATCGCGAGCGGCGTGCCTTCGAGCTTGTACTCAGGGCGCGGACCGAGGTTGTCGGTCTTGTAGCGCCACGCGACCTCGAGGTTGTTGAAGTTCGACGCGTCGATCTGCGACAACGGCGAGTAACGGCTGCCGGTGTTGTCCGCGGTGTAGTGCGGCCAGTCGCCATTCTTCGTGGACGGTGGCGAGCTGGTGGGTGTCTGCGCGCGAACGATGACAGCGAGTGCGAAGAACGCGAGGAGCAGGCGGCGGGCGGTCTGCGGCATCGTACACGTCCTTTCTGACGACGTCCGATGGACCCGAGTGCCGCGGATTATGTCACCGTTTCGTCAGCCTGCAACGAGGTTTGTGGGCGCCTCGAGTGTTCAGTCCTCGCGCAGGACAATCATCGGGTCGACGCGCGTGGCGGCGTGTGCCGGCATGTACGACGCGACGAGCGCCACGATGCCGATGAGGCCGACGACGCCGGCGATGGTGAGCGGATCCGTCGGCTTCACGCCGAACAGCAGAGACGAAAGCAATCGGTTCACGGCAAACGCCATCCCGAGACCCAGCGCGACGCCGACGGCCGCGAGACTCATCCCCTGCCCGAGGACCATGCCGAGGACGGACCGTCGATCCGCGCCGAGCGCCATTCGAATCCCGATCTCGCGGCGGCGCTCCGTCACCATGTAGGACAGCACACCGTACGCGCCGATCGCGGCGAGCAGCAGCGCCAGCCCGGCAAAAATGCTCAACAGTTGCGCGAGCAGCCGCGGACGGCCGATCGCATCCGCGAACACGTCGTCCATCGTCTGCAGCTTGACGATCGGCAGCGCAGAGTCCAGTGACGAGACCGCTCGAAGAATCGGCGCCGCCAGCGCGCCCGGCTGAAGCGACGTGCGGATGACGACATTCAGCCCGAGCGGAATCGCGTTCGGCAGCTTGTACGTCTGCTCGACGTCGAAGTACAGCTCGGTGCCGGTTTTCTTGTCGACGCCGCCCTGCTTCACGTCCTTCAGGACGCCGACGATCGTAAACCACGGAATGTTCGCTGCCGGCGGTCCTGACGGACGCACGCGTCGGCCGATCGGACTCTCACCGTTGTAGAACGTTTTTGCCATCGTCTCGTTGATGAGGACGACGTACGGTCCGGCGGCATCGGACGCCAGGAACGACCGTCCCTCGACGACGGGAATGCCCATGGTTTCGACGTATCGCCCGGTGACGTTCTGGTAGTAGTCGATGTTTGCGAACGGACCATTCGGCGGCGGCTTGAAACCTTCGATGTCGGTATCGTTCGCGTTCACCTGACGAAGGGGCGGCAGGCCGTTCATCGCGGCGACGCTTTGCACGCCTGGCAGCACCGACAGCTGATCGATCAGGCGCTGATAAAAGCCGACGATCTGCGAACCCTGCTGGTACTTGGCGGCGGGCAGACTCACCGCGAAGGTCGCGAGCCGCGATCGATTGAATCCGGCATCGACATTCGAGAGATTGAGGACCGTCCGGAACAACAGTCCTGCGCCGATTACGAGCGCAACCGCGAGCGCGACTTCGGCCGTGACGAGCGTCCGGCGCATCCAGTGACGTCCGGCCGCTGTCGCGCGCTGACCGCCGTCCTTCAGCGATTCGGCGGTGGCGTCCGGCGCCATGTGCAGCAGCGGTGCAAAGCCGAATACCGCGCCGGTCAGCAATCCGACGAGAAGCGTGAAGACGAGCACGCCAGGATCGAGCGCGACGTCACCTGAACGAGGGAGGCTGTCCGGATACGCAATGAGCAGCGCACGAAGTCCGGCAACCGCGACACCGAGGCCGAGCGCTGCGCCGGCAAACGACAGCAGGCAGCCTTCGACGAGAAACTGCCGCATCAGCTGCAGCCGTCCCGCTCCGAGCGCCGCGCGGACGGCGAATTCCTTGTGGCGCGATTCCGCACGCGCGAGCAGCAGGTTCCCGAGGTTCGCGCAGGCGATCAACAACACGAACACGACGGCAGCCTGCAGGACGAGCACGGCCCGCCGCGCGCCGCCGACGATCTGCGTCTGCAGCGCGTCGAAGCGCACGCGATGATTCTGCGGGTTGGGCGCATGAATCCCGCCGGTCGCATCGGGCGGCCTCGCCGCCAGCAGCGACGGACGCCAGTTCGCGACGATGGTGTCGAGCTCCGCACGTGCCGATTCCAGCGTTGCGCCGTCCTTCAGCCGGCCGATGAGATACAGGAAATGACTGCCGCGATTCTGTCGATTCGACGGATCGAGGACCAGCGGAAGCCAGAGCTCCGCGTGTTGATCGGCGACGTCGAACCGCGGAGGCATGATGCCGACGACGGTCCGCTGCCGGCTGTTGATTTCCACGTCGCGGCCGACGACGTCCGGGTTGCCGCCGAACGCCGTCTGCCACGTTTCGTACGACAGCACCGCCACCTGCGCTCCGCCAGGCCTCGTCTCGCCATCGTCGAAGGTTCGGCCGAGCATCGGTGCGACGCCGAGCACCTTGAAGAGGTCGGCAGATGCCTGAACCGTCACGACCTGGCGCGGCCGATCCGCCGACGTCAGGTTGGCGTTGCCGCTGGCGAACGCGCCGACCGAGGAAAACGACTGGGCGCGCTCGCGGAATTCGAAGAACTCCGGCGGCGACATCCAGAACTGATCGAATCCGAGCTGCGGGAACTGCGTCGAGATGTAGACGAGCTGTTCGGGATGGGGATAGCCGAGCGGCCGGAGGATGACCGCGTTGACGATCGAGAAGATGGCGGTGTTGGCGCCGATGCCGAGCGCCAGCGTCAGGACTGTGGTCGCCGCAAACGCTGGCGAGCGGAGCAGGTTGCGGGCGGCATGACGAATATCGCGAGCGAGCGCCTCCATCAATCGACCTCCGGTGCCGACACCGTCCGCGAATTAGACGGTGTCGAGCACCGAATTGTTGTCAGAACGTGCGGGGCGCTCCTACGATGCGACCTTCGCCTCGACCGTGATCTGCAGCGCCGCGCGATAGGCGTTCGAGACCGGACAGCGGCCCTCGGCCTCCTTCGCCACCTCGGCGAACCCGGCCGCATCGAGACCCTTCAGTCCGTACGCTGTGACCGTCAGCTTGGACGACATGATCTTGATACCCGCGTCGCCCTTGTCCGCGGTAACCGTCGCGCGGACGACGGTTCGGTCCGCAGATGCCTGCTTGCGTCCGAGCGTGCCGTTCAGCGCCATCGCGTAGCACGCAGCATGCGCCGCGGCCATCAATTCCTCGGGGCTCGTCTTGCCGTTCGCGTCGCCGATGCGACTCGGAAACGACACCGGCAACGAGAATGCTCCCGTGCCCGCCTTCGCTTCGCCCTTGCCTTCCATCACCGATCCCTGCCAGTCCACATCCACGTGCCGTTCGAACGTTGCCATATGTGTCCTTCCCCTTGTTCTGCTTACTGCCTTCTGTCCTGTCTTCAGCGTTTCTTTCGTGACGTCATCCCGAGCTGGACGACCGTACCGAGGACGCCGAGCGCGATCCAGGCGATCGGCACCCATGCTCTGCCCGGATGCGGCGTCGTCGGATAGAGAATCCACACGTCGCCGAGCCTGGACGTCCGGCCGACGCCGCCGTCCGTCAACGCGATCGCGCCGACGATCATCATCCACGCGCCGAAGCACGCAGTCGCGATCACGACGACGTAGCGTTGCAGTACCGTCGCGCCGAGAGAGCCAAGGATCGCCAGCGTGATGATCAGCCACGTGGGCGGATCGCCGGTCCGCACGAATCCCCACGCGACGGGCGCGACGATGAGCGCGCCGAGCGCGGCGCCGGCGAGGCCGATGCCGATGAAGTACGCGAAGACCATGATGAGCGCGCCGGCGAGGCCGCCGAGGACGGCCGCAGCCACCATGCCCGCCGTATTGCTGATTCCCATCGACGAGCTGGCCAGCATGGCGCCGAGGATGAACCCGTAGATGGCGAGCGTGATCTTGAAGAGGCGATAGCCGGCGAAGCACGAGAGCGTGCCACCGAGCACGAGGAGAACCGCCGCGGGCAGTTCGTACGAGTGTGGCAGCATCGGGTGAAGCGTCAGACCTCGCGCCGGCCTTCGAGCGCCTTGTGCATCGTGATCTCGTCGGCGTACTCGAGGTCGCTGCCGACGGGAACGCCCATGGCGATGCGCGTCACCTTCACGCCGAGCGGCTTCAGCAGCCGCGCCAGGTAAAGTGCGGTCGCTTCGCCTTCGACGTTCGGATTCGTCGCAAGGATGATCTCGGTTACCCCGTTGGAGACGCGGGCGAGCAGGCTCTTAATTTTCAGATCGTCGGGACCAATGCCCTGTAGCGGCGAGAGCGCGCCCATCAGGACATGGTAGACGCCCTTGAACTCGCGCGTCTTCTCGACGGCGGAGACGTTCTGCGGTTCTTCCACCACGCAAATCACGTGTTGATCCCGATCGCCGCGGCTGCAGAACATGCACGGGTCGGTGTCGGTGATGTTGTTGCAGATCGAACAGTACGTCACCTGCTCCTTGACGTCGCGCACCGCGTTCACCAGGCGATCCGTCTGTTCGCGCGGCGTTTTCAGGAGGTGAAACGCAAGCCGCTGCGCGCCCTTCGGGCCGACGCCGGGAAGCCGCTGCAGTTCTTCGATGAGCCGAAGCAGAGGATCGGGCAAGGACATGGAATTAGGAATTGAGCCTTCCCAATTCTAGAGTCCGGGTAGTTTCCCGAGCATTCCGCCCATGCTCTTCTGCATCTCGTCGTCCGCCTTGCGATGTGCGTCGTTCAGTGCCGCGACGATGAGATCCTGCAGCATCGAGACGTCTTCTTTCGAGACGACCTCTGGATCGATGACGATCGACTGCACCTGCTTGGCGCCGTTCATCACGACCGTCACCATGCCGCCGCCGGCGTTTCCCTCGACGCGGGCGTCCGCCATCTGCTTCTGCAGGCGCTCCTGCATCTGCTGCGCCTGCTTCATCATCTGCTGCATCTGCTGAAGGTTCATCGACGACCTCGCCGCCGGGCGGCACGCTACTTCTCGATTTCCTCGACGTCCCGGATTTCGGCCGGGAACACTTCGAGCATCGCCTGGACGCCTGCGTCCGCGAGCGCCTGCGCCTTCAGCGCCGCCCGCCGGTCCGGCTCCGGTTTTCCGCCATCCTTCGGGTCGGCGGCCGGTGCGGTCGTGCCTTCGCCTTGCACGGCGGTCACGATCAGCTTGCGTCCGGTGGCCTGCTGCGCGATCGACTCGAGCCAGCTGCGCTTCTCGTCGAACGCGTCCTTGAGCGTTCGCTGGTTCGGCGAGAACGTGAACGTGATGCGGTCACCAGAGACGTCGATCGCCTGCGCCTGCGCGACAACCGTGTTGTAGAACACCACCTTCGTCTTGCGAATCTCCGCGAGGAACGGGTCCTTGAGATTTTTCGCCGGCGCGGCGGGATTCGTCGCTGGCGCGGCGGGTGGTGCGGCGCTTACGGCGGGCTCCGCCTGAGGCCTGGCGCGTTCGGGAGGAGCAGCGGTCGAGCGCGGCGCCGACGGCTTGACCGTCGCAGCGGGCGCGCTGCTCGACGTCGCGGCAGACGGTTTCGGACGACTGGACACGTCGCCGGAGCCCGTCAGCAGATCTTCGATCGGTGTGAGCTTGCGCAGATAAATCCACCGCAGCAGCGCCATCTCGAGGTGATAACGCGGCTGCGCGCTCGTTCGAATGTCGGTCTCGGCCTTCGTCAGCACGTCGAACGCGCGCAGCAGATCCTCGCGCGAAAAGCGTGCGGCAAGCGCCTTCAGACGATCGCGCTCGCCTTCGCCCGCGATCTCCGTATCGGAAAGACGCGACGGATCGACCGAGAGAATCAACGAGTCACGGACGAGACGGCCAAGCTCGCGACAGACAGCGCGCATGTCGTAGCCCAGTTCGACGGCGCGAGCCGCCACGGCGAACGCGCCCACGGGATTCTCGTCCGCCACCGCCGTCATCGCATCGAGCAGCAGATCGCGGCCAACGAGTCCCAGGACGGTGGCCACATCGTCCATGGTGATCGTCGTGCCGGTAAACGCCAGGACCTGATCGAGCTTGCTCTGCGCATCGCGCATGCTGCCTTCGGCGTCCCGCGCAATCAGGTACAGGACATCGTCGTTGACGGTGATGTGTTCGGCGTCCGCAATCTTGCGAAGCTGCGCCGCGATCGCCTTCGTGCCGATCGTGCGGAACTCGTACACCTGCGAGCGGGACAGCACCGTCTCGGGAATCTTGTCGACCTCGGTCGTCGCCATCATGAACACGACGTGCGGCGGCGGCTCCTCGATCGATTTGAGCAGGGCGTTGAACGACGAGTTCGACAGCTGATGGACTTCGTCGATGATGAAAATCTTGAACCGATTCCGGACCGGCGCGATGGCGAGGCCCGAGATGATGACCTCGCGGACGTTGTCCACCTGCGTGTGCGTGGCGGCGTCGATCTCGAGCACGTCGATGTCGCGGCCTTCGGCGATTTCGACGCACGCATCGCAGACGCCGCATGGATCCGGCGTCGGTCCGTTCACGCAGTTCAGCGCACGCGCCAGAATGCGGGCCGACGTCGTCTTGCCGACGCCGCGTGGACCGGCGAAGACGAACGCCTGCGCCAGGCGTCCGCTCGCCAGCGCGTTGCGCAGCGTCCGCGTGACGGCCTGCTGCCCGACGACATCGTCGAACTTCTGCGGCCGCCACTTGCGCGCGATGACTTGATAGGACATGGGAAGAGATCAGCCTGGCGTTTGCGGACTGAACCGCAGCCCGGAGGGCCTGCGGCACATCTCAGGATCTGTTTAGCGCTGCTGCCTTCCGGCCCTGACGCGGTTCGCAGGCTGAAATTGCACAGGTTCCGGGCCGCGGTGCAATCCGCAAACCACAACTGTACTACAAGACGCTGATACGTTCGGGACGAGCACTCACACCGGGACGCGCGTGGCCAGCAGCAGATATTTCGCGAGCACTTCGCCGACGACGACGGTGAAGAAATCGACGTAGAGAATTCCCGTCGCCGACTGCGTCGACTGAATCTTCGCCGTCTCCCAGGTCAGATACGAGAGAATCGCCGGCCCGACCAGACCGAAGAGCACGCGCTGCCAGAAGAAGATGCCGGCCGCCGACACGATGTAGTGCTTGAAACTCGGTCCAAGTCCCGGCTGCCAGGTGACGATGGCCAGGAACACCGCTGCGCCAACGACGACGACCCGGACGATCATCGAAACGATATGGACCTTCACGATCGACTGCAGGTAGGAGACCTGCATCGACGGGATGACCAGATACCAATGGCCGAGAATCATCGCCGTGCACGCGAAGCCGAGGAGTGCCGCCGAACTGAGAAAGCTCGCGACCGTCAGCGCCTGCATCGGCAGCGCCCGAAGCGCTGAGAGCGACAGCGCCTGCATGACGATCGCCGTCAATCCAGCGACAATCGAGACGCCGAGAATGACTGGACGCACATTCGCCAGCATCCGGCCGACCGTGGCCCAGTACACGACGATCGCGGCCGTCGCGAGCACCAGCAGCAACAGATCGAATCCCGTCGAGACCGCGCTGATCCCACCCGGACCCTCGACCGTCGACTGACCGAGCGACGCCAGGTTCGGCACGCTGTTGTACGCGAACACCAGCGCGATGATCAGCAGGATCGACGCGAGGCCGGCGTTGAACCGGAAGAACTTGACGCCCGCATGGCGCGACACCAGCGCCAGCGAGACAACGATGCCCACGCCGAGGTGTGCGAGGAAGAGGAAGAGGACGGTCGAAAGGGACATCAGCGGCGAGGACGATCAGCGTATCGCGAAATGCGATCAGGGTGTCGCGAAATGCACGAATGCAAGAATGCAGAAATGCAAGAGTGCAGGACAACAGCTGGAACGTTCTGCAATCTCACCTTCTGCAATCCTGCAATCCTGCAATTCCGCAATTCCGCAATGTCGCGATCGTTACTACCCCAGCCGCTTATTGATCTCCGCCCAGTTCAGGACGTTCCACCAGGCATCGACGTAGTCGGGACGACGGTTCTGGTACTTCAGGTAGTACGCGTGCTCCCACACGTCGATGCCGAAGACCGGCTTCTTGCCGTCCATTATCGGGTTGTCCTGGTTCGGCGTGCTCTCGATGGCGAGTTTGCCGCCGTTGTTCACCACCCACGCCCAGCCGCTGCCGAATCGTGCGCCGGCCGCCTTCTTGAACTCTTCCTTGAACTTGTCGAAGCTGCCGAACGACGAGTTGATCGCGTCGGCAATCGCACCGGTCGGCGCACCGCCGGCCTTCGGTCCCATGATCTGCCAGAACATCGAATGGTTGACGTGCCCGCCGCCATTGTTGCGAACGGCGGTGCGGATGTCCTCGGGAACCGTGTTGAGGTTGCGGATCAAATCCTCGGCGCTCTTCGAGCCCAGCTCCGGGTGTTTCTCGATCGCGGCGTTCAGGTTGGTTACGTACGCGTTGTGATGCTTGCCGTGGTGGATCTCCATCGTCTGCTTGTCGATATGCGGTTCGAGCGCATCGGATGGATACGGAAGCGGGGGGAGTGTGTGAGCCATCGTGACGTCCTCCAAGGCGGGCCTCGCTGGCCCGCACGTTGTTACGTGATCGAAAGCATGCGGTCGAGCGCGACCTTCGTCCAGTGCTTCCGATCGTCGGGAACAACGATGCGGTTGTGGACGACGCCGTCGACGAGGCCTTCGAGCGTCCAGAGCAGATGGTTTGGGGACACGCGAAACATCGTGGAACAGAGACAGCCGAACTGGTCGAGCGAAAGCACGATCCGTTCCGGCGCAACCTGTCGGGCCAGCCTGTTGACGAGATGGATCTCCGTGCCGACGGCCCAGGTCGATCCAGCTGGACTCTGGGTCACGGCCTTGATGATGTATTCGGTCGACCCTGCATCGTCTGCCGCCTGCACGACGTCCCACGGCACTTCGGGATGGACGATGACCTTGACGCCGGGATGCTGCGCGCGGACCTGCTCGATCTGACGAACAGTGAAGCGCGTGTGCACCGAGCAGTGGCCCTTCCAGAGAATGATCCGCGCTTGTTTCACGCTGTCTGGATCGAGGCCGCCGAAGATCTCGTTCGGATCCCAGACGACCATGTCGGATAGAGGAACGCCCAGCCGATCCGCGGTGTTGCGGCCGAGATGCTGATCGGGAAGAAACAGCACGCGCTCGCCGCGTTTCCACGCCCATTCGAGCGTCGCCGCAGCATTCGAAGACGTGCAGACGACGCCGCCGCGCTCGCCGCAGAACGCTTTGATTGACGCCGCCGAGTTGATGTAGGTGACCGGCACCACGCGCGCGCGACCATCACGCGGGGTGCCGCTGCGATCATCGGCGAAGATCGTCTCGAGATGGCTCCAGCACTGCTCCAGCTGATCGGGATCGGCCATATCGGCCATCGAGCAGCCGGCGGCGAGATCCGGAAGGATGACCTGCTGATGCGGCGCGCTCAGTACGTCCGCGCTTTCCGCCATGAAGTGGACGCCGCAGAAGATGATGTACTGCGCGTCGGGATGCTTCGAAACCTGTTGAGCGAGCTTGTACGAATCGCCGGTGTAGTCAGCGAACTTGATGACCTCGTCGCGCTGATAGTGATGGCCGAGGATGACGAGCTTCGACCCGAGCGCGCGCTTCGCCGCGGCGATGCGCCGATCCATGTCCTCGTCCGACAGTCCCAGATACCGTTCGGGCAGCGGCTGGCGCTCGCCCATGCGTTCTTTCTCGTAAGCCGTCAAAACAGGCAGCAACATGATCGCTTTGTGAAACTTTTCTCAATCTTGGGACGCGAAAAAGCCAAGCTCCGATGCAGAATCCATCGAAGCTTGGCGTTCCATCAAGTATAGCACCCGGAACCGACGCGCTTCCGGGGCGACAGGAGAGGCGTCGAGCCGATCGATCAGCTGGTTCGCAGGAGTTCGACGCGCCGGTTGCGCGCACGCCCTTCGAGCGTCGCGTTGGTGTCTTTCGGTCGCGAGGCACCCCAGCCGTTGGTCTGGAGCCGCTTGCCATCAATCTTGTATCGCCCGATCAGCACCTGCCTGACAGCCGCGGCGCGTCGCTTCGAGAGGTCCAGGTTGTACGCGTCGCCGCCGATGTTGTCGGTGTGCCCTTCGACGGCCAGCGACCACGTCGGATTCTGCTGCAGGACCTTCGCGATGTCCGCAAGCGCCGACTCGGATGCGTCCTTGATCCGATCGCTCCCGACATCGAAGTAGATGCCGTACACGATCGTGTGCTTGTCCTTCGCAAGATCGCGTTCGATTCGTGCGCCGGTAGTCACCTGGTCGACTGGATACGACAGCTTGACCACCTCGAGGAACGGATTGCCGTTGTACGTCCCGCGCAGGACGATCGGATTCGCGTCGTCGTCGAGAATCCAGTACTCGCGCGCGCCGACGGACGACTGCCAGCGCGCGTGCACAGCCGGCAGGTTCGTCGGCTCGTCGTTGACGACGACGCCGAACGGGATGGTGCTTCGCTCGATGCGCGTCAAGCTGCCCTGCACGAGACCCGCAACGGTCGTCGTGGCGCTGAGCGCCGTCGCGCCTTTCGCGTTCAGCTCTCGCAGGACGGCCGTCGAAACGCCGACGGCCGTGCTCCCCGGATGGCGTTCCGGTTCAGACGGACACGCCGCGAACTCCTGCCAGAACGCGCGCGCGTTCTCGAGGTCTGCGCGCATCACCAGGCGAAGTCCGGCGGATCGACCGCGGCACGTGTCGGTCGATTCGTCGCTCGATGCTGCGATCGTCACGCCCGTCGCATCAATACGCGTGACTGTCGCGATCGCCTCGTAGTCGCCGGACGCGGTCCTGTACGCGCGGACGATGGACAGCCCCTCGCGCAGCGGGACACGAGGCGGACTGCTCGTCTGCGGCACTTGCGCGACGAGCGCCGTGCCGAGCATCGCGGCAGCCAGCAGCACGTTCTTCATCACGGTCGCGCGCTCACTTTGGCCGAGGAGGCGTGAAGCGGAGCAGGCTGTCGTCGAGTGACGGATTCGCCTGCGGTTCGTAGTTCGTCGTCACGCGACTGCGCTGGCCGGGCAGCGGCTGCCACTCCTCCAGGACCTTGCGCAGCAGCAGCGAGTCGGCGTCGATCCAGACGACCAGCTTGTGGACGTTCGTCTCGCGTCCGGTCGCTCCATAGACGTCGTGCGTGCTGCCCGCAATCCGATGACACCTGTGACCGGAGACCATCTCGATTCCCTCGTTCACCGGATTGACGAAGGTGTCGAAGATGCCGCCGAGCGCGGCTTTCGAAAAGAGGAGCGTCGGGACTTTGCCGGACACTCCCCGCGTCTGCACGGCCGACTGACTGATCGCTGGAGCGTTGTTCGGGTTCGGGTAGTCGTATTGCCCGCCAGTCAATCTCGTCCACGTGTGAAACGCATCCGGATCGCCCCAGATGACGTACTCGCCTCCAGCAGACTCCAGATAGAAGCGGCGCGGAGAACGATTGAAGCGCGTGACGAACTTGAATTGCGCGGTGCTCGACGTTCCGTATTCGTTCGTCACGAGGCCGGTGTCGGCGTACGAGGTCAACGCGCCGTACATCGCGCGCGCACGGGCGAGGACATCGTCGGCCGCACCAAGCCGCGGCGTCCACGAGCCGAGGATGCACACCGCGGCGGCAATCGACAGCGGTCGCGAGAACGAAATCATCGATGCTCCTCGTTAATGCGGTTTGCCCATGATGAAGCTGCCCGGAAGCCCGAACGATCCGAGACCGAGCTTGAACGACGCTGGTCCCGCGCGAACCATGCCGTACGACTTGTCGTGAACACCGGCATCGACCATCGGCTCGCCGCCGGAACTGGTCAGAAGCAACAAGCCGCCCTGGTCGTTGTCCTGGAACGCCGCGACGGGGATGCTGTCCTTGTTCAGGATGTCGACGATGCCGTGAGAGCGCGACGCGAACATGCGAGCCCTGACGTCGCCAGTCTGGTTCGCGACGAAGATGATGCCGGAGCCCGCCTCTGACTGTCCGATCGCAGCGGCGCGCGCGCTTCCCGCGACGACAAGCTTGTACATGTCGCTCGTTGTCCCAAAAACGCCGCGTCCAAGCTCGAGTCCCTTGCCGGTTTTGGCTTCGCTCATGCGCAGACCGAACGAGTCGCCGCCAGAACCCTCGACGCGTCCGATGGTCACCGCCTCGCCGGTATCGCTCGTGGACGTCACCGCGAGGCGGCCTCCATCGTCGGCGCCATCCAATGACGCGGTCGTCCGGTGCCCGAATTTCGTGACTCTGGTCCCGTAAACGTGGTGCACGGCATCGTCGTCGACGCTGAAGATCAAGTTGCCGCCGCGGCCGGTCACCTCGAATGGCGCCGTCACCGTGCTCGGTCCGGCGTGGCCACCGGACCGCTCGAGATCCGCAACCTGCTGTTCCAGGTCGCGAAGCGTCCGCTCGAGAGCCGCCGTGTCCGCGTCCGCTTGCGTCTCCTGTGCGCCGGCGACGAGAAACGTGAGCGCTCTCTGGCCGGGATCGCACGTGCGTGGAGGCTGTGTCGTGCGCAGCGTCCCATCGGCAACGATACAGATATGGATCGCGCTCGCGTCGCTCTGTGCGCGGACCTCAACGCTCAGATAAATCGTCGCTGCTGCAGCGAGCGCGCCGAGGACGAACGCGCAAAAGGCTTTGGACGTCTGCGCGATCGTGCTCATGGCTTGCCAGCGATGTAGCTGCCCGGAACACCGATCAAGCCGCCGCCAGTCGGACGACCCGCTGGACCGACGGCTACGATGCCGTAGCCTGCTGCGCTGGCAATCGCTTCGACCATTGGAACGCCGTCAAGCGACATGACCTGAAGGACGCCGCCGCCGTAGTCCCTCGCGCCGGCTGCCACGAGATCTTCGTTGTTCGACCTCTCGATCTTGAGGAGACCGCTGTAATGTTCCGCGAGGCTGAATTGCGCCTTCATCACGCCGTGATCGGCGACGAAGGCGAGGCCCGTGCCGGCCATTGACTGACCCAGTCCAGCGGTCGCTTGTTTGTCCGCGCCGTAGATAGCCAGGCGGTAGTTGTTGTTGTCGGCTCGACCGAGCTGCACGCGCGTGACGTCGTTCTCGTCGATCTCGAGAGCAGCGTGCCCGCGCTGAACGCCGAACCAGGCGCCAGCCTGGAGCTTCGGCGAGTTGACGAAGAACCACCCGCCGGCGTCCGTGGCCATGATTCCAGCCGCGAGCGCACCATCCTTGTTGTTGACGTGAACCTGGACCGCGCTGTATTCGCCGTACGTCTTCGACACGGAGAAGATCGTCTTGCCGTCGCCGTTTCTGACCTCGAACGGCTCGACGACGGTGGTGCCCAGCTCGCCGCGGCTCGCCGCATCTTCAAGATCGATGACCTTCCGCTCGAGCGCCGCGATCCGCGCCTTCAACGATTGCGTCGCCGAGTCCGAGTCTTTTTGAGCGGGCGCGGTCATGGTCTGCAGCAGCAGATGCCGTTCGGCGGCGTCGCAACTCGCGGGCGGACGAAGAAAGCGCAATGCGCCATCGATCGCCACGCACGCGTCGATTGCTGCCGCGGTCCCGGACGCGCCGCCCTGTGCGCGGACGTCAACGCGCCACGACGCGAACGACAGCACAGCCAGCGCGCCGGACACGAACGCCGCAACGTACGTGGAGCTTGTGATCGTCCTCATGGCGTGCAGCTGGAACCACCGGCGCAGCCCAGGAAGTAGCTGCCGGGTAAGCCCGAGCGAGGCACGAACGGAAAGCCTGCCTTCGGACCAGTCAGCACCGCCCCATAGCGATCGTCTTTCACGCCCATCTTCACCATCGTCGTGCTGTCGGCGCTGCCGATCGTCAACAGTCCGCCGCCGCTCGTTGCTTCGCTCAACTCGACGACGGGCGCGCCGCTCGTGTTGAAGACGGTGACCGCTCCCCTGTCGCCGCCCGTCATCATCACTTTCGAACGGCCGGCGAGATCTCCGAGCATCACGATGCCTGTGTGGCCCGGCGACTCGCCGATGCCAGCGATCAGACCCTTGCCGCCGATGGCGGGAACCTTCAGCGAGTACTGACCGCTGATGCCTGCAGCGCTTTTGCCCATCTGCAGACGGGTGAGCCCGTTCTCTTCAATCCAGAACCGCGGTTGGCTCTCGGATACGGCCAGCCTGGTGACGAAGCGCCCATCTGACGACCGCGCGGCAAACGCGTCGTCTTCTCCGCCGATCCAGGCGACCTCGGGGTTGCTGGACGCCGTGCGCGTTGCGGGTGCGCGTGTTTTCGCGTCACGCGGAACCGCGTCCGATGGCGCGTACACACCCACGTGATCATCGCCGACGGAGAAAATGCGCTCTCCGTTTTTGTCGACGACGGTGAACAGCGACGACTGGCGCAGCTGATCGACACGACGCTTCAGATCCGCGAGCTCCTCTTTCTGATGCCGCGCATCCGGCGACTGCGACGGCGACTCGCCGCAGCCGACGCAATCGACGTTGAGCAGTGTCTGTCCCGCCGGACAGGCGGCGGCGTTGACTGCTTTCGTCACTCCGTCGGACGCCGCACAGATCACAACCGTCTGCGACGACGGCGAGTTGCCGGGTTTGGAGACTCCGGCGGCACGGGTTGGTCCGTGTCCGAGCGCGATCCACGTCGCCGACGCTGCGCCAGCTGCGCCGACGGTCACGCTCGTGCCGAGGAGCAGCTTCGCGATCGTCGTCATCGACCGGCTTTGCACTCGCCGATTCGCTTGCCAGTGATGTCGAACGTGCCGGCGACGCGCGGGCTCGACCCGTTTCCGTCGACGGCCGCCTTCATCGTCATGATGGCGTGATACGACTCGCTCGACGTGAACGTCACGTCGCCGACCATCGTCACAGGCGGTCCGCTGGGCCTGACGCATTCGGTCGTGAACGTCAGTTTCGATCCGGTCGTTTTCGAGTCGACGACCTTGCAGCTCTGGTTCGTCCCTCTGCCTCCTCCCATCACCTTCGCCAGTTCCTCGAGTTGCGCGGCGGTGTAGCAGTGACGATCAGTCTGTTCGGGCATTTTGGGACGACCCGGCACCGAGAACTGCGTGGTGAGCTCGTACTCACCCGGCTTGAGCGGGGACGTCGCGGCGGCGAGCAGCGCCGGCACGAGTGCCGCCGCGATTGCGAGCGTGAACCTCATATCACCTCTCTTTGCATCAAAGCTTCGACATCGCCTTTTCCATCAGCTTCGCCGCGACCTCCGCACTTCCGAGTTGCGGTTCGACGCTGACGAGAACGTCCCTGCTGACCGCTGACAGTCCTGATATGTTCGCGTGTCCGGATTCCCACGCGCCGTTCGCGGGCAGATCCGTGCCTGCGCCGGCAGCGGCCATCGTGTCCTTCGCGCCGGCGGAAGCGGGCATGTTCCGGGCAAAGTCCTTCGACATGCCCGCGAACGCCGCGTTGAGATCGCGGTACTCGCGGAAGCCGCCCGTCCAGCGAACCTTCAGGACGTAGACCTGCATCTGTGGAATCGCGCCAATTCCCGGCTTCGGCGCCGACTCGTACGTGCAGCGGTCCTCCGACGACTCCGGCTCTTTGCCGAGCGCGCCGATCACCGCTTCCGCATCGGCACGAGGCACGAGCGCGCAGGGATCCCTGCGCCTGGGCCGGTGCGCCCCTTCGTAGTCGATCGCGGCCTGGACGCTGCTGCGACCGTTGATCGCCAGCCGGTGATCGAGCCGCTTGAGCGCGGCGTCGGCGAGCTTCGCGGCATCCGCAATCGCGGCCTTCGAGGCGCCGACGTCCACGTTGACCATCTGGTCTCCGCGCAGCGCGACGAAGTTGCAGCAGCTCACGACGCGCGCCTCGTCCCATTCGCCCGCGATCTCTGATCCGTCTGCGAGATGAACCATGCCCTTCGTTCGCTGTTCGATGATCCCGCCGAGGGCGCCGAACATCTTGAAAGCCATCGCGCCGCTGTCCCACTCGACGTCGATCCGGATGCTGTGCATGCCCGCGTCTTCGTACTCGCACGACGATCCGCCGCTCGCGGGCACGCCATCTCTGCTCCGAAAGGGCGGCACTGCGAGCGGTGCTCCGAGGACCTCTTCGACCTCCTTCGGCTCCAGCAATGCGCATGGATCTTGTGGTCCGCTGGACGACGGTGACGACGCGTTCGACGATGAGACGGCGTCGGCTGATGTTCGACTTGCGGTATCGGAGCGGCCGCACGCGGCGAGCATGGTTGTGCCGAGCATGACAGCCGCCAGCACTCGCGCTTGTTTCGTCATCAGAAGGACCTTCACTGCGTGCACGGACGACTCACCTCGACGCGTCGATTGTGTGCACGTCCTTCGTCCGTTGCGTTCGTCTCGACTGGACGTGTCAGTCCGTAGCCCTTCGCCTGCAGCCGATCCGGCGCCACGTTGAGTCGACGCACGAGGACGTCGCGCACCGCGGCTGCACGGCGCGCGGAGAGGTCGAGGTTGTAGTTCGCTGATCCGATGTTGTCCGTGTGTCCTTCGACGGTCACATGCCAGTCGGCGTGCTGGCGCATCAGCGTGGCGAAGCGCTCGAGCGCGGGCATCGACGGATCCAGGACTTGCGCGCTCGCTGTCGTGAAATACACGCCGCTCAACTCCGCACGGCAGCTTTTTCCAGACAACGTGTCCGCCGTGCCTTCCGTCGGCCGCAGCGCGCCGTCCTGTGGACGATCGATGCGCGTGACGGTCTCGTAGACGCCCGCGACGGCCCACTTGAGCGTCAGCGGATTGTCCGCGGCGTCGAGCCACCAGATTTGCGGGACGATCGTGCGGTCCGTAAATTTCAGCTCACCCCTGACGTGCAGCGCGGGAAGCGTCGTGCGGCGGCCATTGAGCAGCACCGGGAATTGCTCCAGGCCGACGCGCTCGAGCGTGCCGCGGTAATAGTGGCGCGACACGCTCATCGACGTGAGCAGCGCGGACACGCTGGACGCGACGAATGCGGCGCCGCTCTCGGGATCCGCCGGCCTTGCGCCGCTCGCGAGACGCGCGAGGGCGCCCAGTCCTTCATCGGGTTCGTTGACGCCGAGCACGAAGGCGGCGCGTCCCGAATCGCGCAGCGCCTGAAGGACGGCGCTCGACGTGCCGGCGAATGTCTGGCCGGGAAGCTGGGCCGGATCCGTGCTGCTCACGAGGATGGTCAGCCGCGACGCAGAGCGCAGGTCCTCACGCCGCACGGATCGAGTCAATGAGACGGGCTGACCGTCGAGCAGCTTGCCGGCCTTCGCGTCGTTCGGTGCGCTGACGGTGAAACGAAAACCAACCTGCTCAGCATCCATCGTGGCAACGGAGTAGACCGTCTCCGTGTCGGCGACCGGCGTCGCGCCGGTGGTCGACGTCAGGCCGGCTCGCGATGTCGTCGTGAAGATCAGGCCCTTCGCGAGCGGGATTTTCTGCGCGGGATCGTCCGGAGCGCCTTCAAAGCCGGCGAGCGATGCCGACGTCACGACAACGAACAGGCACACCGCCCTCATTCGGTGCCTTTGCGCGTGAGGATGGCTTCGGCGGCGCGCATCACGACCGGCGTCAGCAGATCCTCGCCATCGACCTTCGCGGACTGGCGCTCCGTGTTCGGTCCGAACTGCGTCTGACCGCCAGTCGTCTGCAACCGGTACTCGAGGCGCACTTCGTCCTTCGCCCTCGTGGACGCCGCAAGCGACGACGCGACCTGCAGTCCGCCGGTGGCGGCCGCGCGCGCGGCGGCTGACGCGACCGTTCCACCGCCCGGTACGTACCAGGCGGAGCTGCCCGCGGCCTGACCGAGCGCTTTTCCGAATCCGCCGTTGCCTGCCTTTCTCGTGACGGAGATCACCAGCAGCGGCTCGCAATCTTTCGCCCGAGCTTCGTCCGCTGCCTGCGACAACAGCTTCGCCTCGAGCGCCACGACCTTCACCGACGGCGCGTTGAGATAGCTGACCACCAGGTCGCGTACGCCGGCGGCAGCGTCAGCGGCGCTCCCTGGCACACCCTGGACGACCGGTGTGGCGACGGCGATGCAGCGTTTCGGCGCTGGCTGCGCGCGTGCGACTGTCGAAACGGCCAACACGGTGATCGCAGCAAGCGTTCCGACTGAAGTTCTCATGAGGGCTCCATGAGATAACGCCCGAACCGGCGCTCGTTACCCTCATGGGCCCGAAGTCCGGCGGTTATGTGGGCTTGCGCGAGGCCTCAGAAAAGAGGCGGTCGAGGCTGGAAGGTCTGCGGTGGCGCGTGGCGAGCTACGCGTGCGCGACGACGCGGTAGAGCGTGTCGCGCTCGACGGGCTCGCGGCCGGCGGCGGTGATGAGCCGCTCGATCTGCCGCGTGGTCATGGCGGTCGGCGTCGGCGAGCCGGCCATGTGGTAGATGCGCTCTTCCTGCACCGTGCCGTCGAGATCGTCGACGCCGAACCACAGCGAGGTCTGCGCCACCTCGACGCCGGTCGCGATCCAGAACGCTTTGACATGAGCGATGTTGTCGCACATCAGCCGCGCCACCGCGTGCACTCGCAGCGAATCGGATGCGGTTGGCGGCGGCAGCTTGCGCATCTGGTTGTTGTCGGGGTGAAACGCGAGCGGGATGAAGGCCTGGAAGCCGCCCGTCTCGTCCTGCAGCGCCCGCGCGCGAAGCATGTGATCGACGCGTTCTTCCGCCGTCTCGACGTGCCCGTACAACATCGTCACGTTCGATCGCATGCCGAGCCGGTGCGCGAGACGGTGAATCGAGAGATAACGGTTCGCGTCGCACTTGTTGGCGTCGTTCGCAATCTTCTTCCGCACGCGCTCGGCGAAGATCTCCGCGCCGCCGCCCGGCAGCGAGTCGAGCCCGGCGTCCATCAGCTCGAGCAGCACCTGCTCGTCGGTCTTGCGGTAGAGATCGGCAAAGAACGCGATCTCGACCGCGGTGAAGCATTTCAGGTGAATGCCCGGCTTGATGCGCTTGAACCCGCGCAGCAGCTCCGTGTAGTAATCCCACGGCAGATCGGGATGCAGGCCGTTCACGACGTGGACCTCGGTGATCGGCTGGTGCGCGCGCTGCCGCAGCTTGTCCCACGCCTGCTCCAGCGACATCGTGTAGGCGCCGTCGTCTCCGGGCTTCAGCCGCGCGAAGGAGCAGAAGAGACAGCTCGCGACGCAGACGTTGGTCGCTTCCAGGCGGATGTTGTAGTTGTAGAAGGTTTTCGCCGCGTGCCGTTTTTCGCGCTCGCGGTTGGCGAGCCAGCCGATGGCCAAGAGGTCGGGCGCTTCGAACAAGCGGACGCCGTCGGCGAGCGTGAGACGCTCGC
>DATBHR010000062.1:0-107829 GCA_036557365.1 Vicinamibacterales bacterium | reverse complement strand
GGACAGCAATCGCGTGTACGCGCTCGTCGAGAACGAGAACGGTGGTCTCTTCAGCTCGGATGACGCGGGCGCGACGTGGAAGCTCGTGAACAGCGGCCGCAACATCCGCCAGCGCGCCTTCTACTACACGCACGTGGCCGCCGACCCGAAGAACAAGGACATCGTCTGGGCGCTGAACGTCGGCACGTTCTGGTCGAAAGATGGCGGCAAGACGATGGTCAGCTTCGCCGGCGGCGACTCGCACGATCTCTGGATCGATCCCGACGATTCGAACCACGTGATGATCGGCAACGACGGCGGGGGCGCGATCACCTACGACGTCGCGTCGGCGCAGCGCGCGTGGACCGACCAGAATTTCGCGACGGGCCAGTTCTATCACGTGATCACGACCGCGCACGCGCCGTATCACGTCTGCGGCGCGCAGCAGGACAACACGACGATGTGCGTCCCGAGCAACACCGGTCTCGGCGGACGCGGCGGCGGCGGTGGCGGCCGCGGCAACGCGGGACCGCCGTACGAAGCGGGCGGCGGCGAACCGGGCTACATCGCGACCGATCCGCGCGATCCGGACATCTATTACGCGGGCGCGAACAACGGATCGTTTCTGACGCGGCTGAACCGCCGGTCCGGCGAGCTTCGCGAGGTGGGACCGTATCCACGCTTCTTCTCCGGCGAGAACTCGGCGTCGGTGGTCGAGCGATGGCAGTGGACCTACCCCATCATCTTCTCGCCGGTCGATCCGACGGTCCTGTACGCGTCGTCGCAGCGCGTCTGGAAGACGACGGACGAGGGCCAGACGTGGCAGGCGATCAGCGGCGACCTCACCCGCCACGATCCGAAGACGATGCAGGACTCCGGCGGTCCGATCACGCACGACATGAACAGCCCGGAGATCTACGCGACGATCTTCTCGCTCGGTCCCGGAAAAACCGACGCCAAGATCCTGTGGACCGGTTCCGACGACGGCATCGTGCAGGTGACGCGCGACGGCGGCCAGACGTGGACGAACGTCACGCCGAAGGACATGCCCGACCTCGGTCGTGTCAGCCAGATCGACGCGTCGGTCTTCGATCCGGCCACGGCGTACGTCGCGGTCAAGAAGCCGCTGCTCGGCGATTTCAGTCCGTACATTTTCCGCACGCATGATTTCGGCCGCACGTGGACGAAGACCGTCACCGGCATCGCGGCGAACGACTACGTGCATGTCGTGCGCGAGGATCCGACGCGCAAAGGGATGCTCTACGCGGGCACCGAACACGGCGCGTATCTGTCCTATGACGATGGCGATCACTGGCAGTCGCTTCGACTGAATCTGCCGGACACACCCATCTCGGATCTGTGGGTCGAGGCGAACGACCTGACCGTCGCCACGCACGGCCGCGGCTTCTACGTCCTCGACAGCATCGGACCGCTGCGGCAGTTCGCGCCGCCGGTCATCAGCGCGACCGATGCGTACCTCTTCAAGCCGGGCGATCTCGTCCGCGGTGGGGGTGGCGCGACGATCTCCTACTGGCTGAAGAAGCCGGCGCAGAACCTGAAGCTCGAGATCCTCGATGCGAAGGGAGATGTCATCCGCTCGTTCGACGGCGCGATGCCGAAGCCCGGGGGCCGCGGTGACGGCGGTGCGGCAGCAGCCGACAGCAACGCCGGCCGCGGTGCCTCGCCCGCTGCTCCGGCAATTCCACCGGCAGCGACGCCGACAGCGACCGGCGCGGCGCAGGCCGGCGCTGCCCGGCCGTCCGCCGAAGGCGAGCAGCCGCAAGCCGACGACGAAGAAGACGGTCCGCGCCGCGGTCCGCAGACTGCGTCGATGGCGGAGGGGCTTCAGCGCTTCACCTGGGACGCGCGGTACGAACCGGTCGTCAGCTTCCCTGGCATGGTGCTCTGGGGCGCGACCACAAACGGTCCGATGGCGCTGCCCGGCTCGTACCAGGCGCGGCTGACCGTTGACGGCAAGCCGCAGACACAGTCCTTCGACCTGAAGAAGGATCCGTGGCGCAACGTCAGCGACGCCGACCTGCAGGCGCAGTTCGCGATCGCGAGCCGCATTCGCGACAAGGTCAACGAGGCGAACAACGCGGTCATCCAGATTCGCCGCATCAAGCAGCAGATCGACGACCGCATGAAGCAGACATCGAACGCCGACGTGAAGGCAATCGCCGAACAGTTCTCGAAGGAATTGACGTCAGTCGAGGAAAACGTCTACCAGGTCCGCAATCGGAGCAACCAGGACCCATTGAATTTCCCGATCAAGACGAACAATCGGCTCGCGTCGCTGCTGCGGGTGGTCGAGACCGGCGACGGCAAGCCGCTGGGAAACGTCGAGCCGATCTTCATCGATCTTCAGAGCGAGCTGAAACAGGAAACGGATCGCCTGCAGCGCGCGATCGCGACGTATCTGACGCGCTTCAATCAAGCTGCGCAGCGGGCCGGCATGCAGCCCATTACTGAGAAGTAGCGCAGACCTGACGGAGATCGACGTGTTCCGTCGTTCGTTCGCCTGAACGCCTCGAACGCGACGAGCGCAGGATTGGCGCGCTGGTTCACGCGCACCATCTTCAGGTGAAGTGAACGGGTGTCGCAGGTTCACTTCGCGGCAGCATCCGCCCAGCGCTCCGCAACCGTATGCAGCATCTGCAGCTGCATGGCTGAAAACTCGAGCTCCACGCCAAGCGCGCGCTCGACGACGGACCGCGCATTCGACAGCCGCTGAAGCTCCTCCAGCGTCATCGTGGACGCCACCGAACGGCGTCCGACAATCCGGCCCGCCTGCGCTGTCAACGTGCCGTCGATGACGATCGACAGGTCGAGATGCTGATCGGCTGCAACGAGCTCTGAGACGATGACGTCGACGACGCGTGTCGCTGCCGGCGTGTCCGCTGCGCGCGCAGTGCGGAAGTCGATCTGCGCACGCGGTGTGCCGGCGGCGTCGCGGAATTCGAGGGTGAAACGCTCGAGGCGGCCGCCGGATTCCGCGTCGGTTCGAAGATCTCCGCCGATGCAGCACCCCGTCAGGCGCTCCGCCTGCGCGGCGGTAGGTCGCGGTACGCCAATGCCGACAACGACCAGCAACACGCACAGCCATTGAACTCGCATTGCGATACCTCCTCGGCCATTTAGACACCGACGGATCCGCAAATGGCCTTGCTTGACGATGAACGACGCGCCCGGCGGCCGTATACTAGCGCTGCGATCAGTTCTTTATGCGCTTTCGCGTCACTTTTGTCCTGTCGCTTGCGTTGATCGCCGCGCAGCATTCCCTGCACGCTCAGCGTCGCCCGGCTGCGCGTCCCGACCTTCAAGGCATCTGGAACGGCGCCACGCTGACGCCGCTCCAGCGTCCTCAAGGCTTCGAACACCGCGCGACCTTCACGCAGGCCGAAGCCGACGACTACGTCCGGACGACGCCCGAGCGCAACCGAAGCCGGCTGCCGACTCAGGCGGATCGCCTGACGCAGTCGGACGTCGACGAGAGCTTCGTGGAAGTGGAAGTCTTCAAGATCGATCGATTGCGGACGTCGCTCATCGTCGATCCGCCGAACGGCATGCTGCCGCCGCTCGTGCCGGCCGCCCACGCCCGGATTGCCGCGCGGCCCAGGCGATCGCTCGACGACCCTGAAAGTCTCGGGCTGGCCGAGCGATGCCTGCTCGGAAACTTCGGCCTTGGTGGTTCGCTCGCCTCGCCGCCGATGATACCGAGCACGGTAATCCCCGGGTACTACCGGATCGTGCAGACGGACGCGAACGTCATGATCTCCACCGAGTGGATCCACGACGCGCGCGTCGTCCGCATGAGCAGCACGCACCTGCCGCCGACGATCAGGAAATGGCTCGGCGACTCGATCGGGCGCTACGAGGGAGCCACGCTCGTCGTGGACACGACAAACTTCCGCGCCGATACGCACAATCTCGATTCGAGCGACCAGCTCCACGTCGTCGAGCGCTTCAGCCGCGTCGACGCCCGGACGCTGCTGTATCGCGTCACGGTGGACGATCCGGAGACATGGGCGGCGCCATGGACCGCGGAGTGGCAGTTCAAGGCGACGGACGCCCGGCTGTTCGGCGTGGACTGCCACGAAGGCAATTACGCGATCGAGAACTTCCTCAGGGGCGCCAGGGCCGAAGAGCGCCGCGACCGGGGGCCGGGCGATTGAACAAGGTATAGACTCTCTACGTCTTAGGCTATAGTCTGTCTATAGCCATGACGCTCCACTCCTCCCGGCCCGACGCCCGCACCGATCTCCTGCACGGCACGCTGGACATGCTCATCCTGCAAACGCTGCAATGGGGGCCGCAGCACGGCTACGCCATTGGACAGGCGATCCGCGCACAATCGTCGGACGTCCTCCAGGTCGAGGCAGGCTCGCTCTACCCCGCCCTCCAGCGGCTTTCAAAGAAGGGCTGGGTCGCCTCGAAGTGGGGGCAGACCGACGCGAATCAGCGCGCCAAGTTCTATCGCCTCACGCCGGAAGGAAAGAAACAGCTCCTGCGCGAGACATCGCGATGGACCGAGCTCGTGGACGCCATCAGCCGCGTGATGAAACCCGCATCGACACCCGGAACCGAGGAGTAGCGATATGGCCATCGCCGCCTGGCTGCAGCGACTGCTGCGGCGCCGTCTCGACGACGACGATTTCGACGCGGAGATCAGGTCGCACCTGTCGATGGCGGCACGCGACCGGATGGCGGACGGCGCGGACGAGGATGCGGCGAGGCTGGCATCGCTGAAAGACTTCGGCAACGTCACGCTTACGCGCGAGGCCGCGCGCGGCGTCTGGACGCCGCGCTGGCTGTCGGCGCTGCAGGACCAGTTGAACGACGTGCGATACGCCGTGCGATCGCTCGCGAAGAACCCGACGTTCTCGTTCACCGTCATGGCCGTCCTGACGCTCGGCATCGGCCTCAACGCGGCGGTGTTCACGATGCTCAAGAGCCTCGCGCTCAGCCCGCTGTCGGGCGTTCAACGTTCCTCGCAGCTCTCGACCGTGTTCACGGAGACGAGCGCCGGCCTGAACGGCGGCATTTCCTATCCCGACTACCGCTACTTGCGCGAGCACGACGAGGCGTTCTCTGGACTCGCAGGCACGATCGTCGGCACGATCAACCTCGGAAGAGGACGCAACGCGCGTCAGATCTTCACCGAGATCGTTTCGGGCAACTACTTTCAAGTGCTCGGCGTCCGCGCCGTGATGGGCCGCACGCTCCTGCCATCCGACGAGGTCGCACCCGGCCGCCACCCGGTCGTCGTATTGAGCCACGCGCTCTGGCGGCGCGACTTCAATTCCGATGCGGACATCGTCGGCAAGACCGTCGAGTTGAACAACTATCCGCTCACGGTCGTCGGTGTCGCGGACGCGTCGTTTCACGGGACCATCGTCAGCTACGATGTCGAAGCGTTCGTGCCGGTCATGACGGCGCCGGATCTCGGCATTCGATTCGGAAGTCAGGAAACGACGCCGGCCGGAATTCTCGGCGATCGACGGGCGGAAGTGTTCTATCCGATCGGCTGGCTGCGGTCCGGCACCAGCCTGTCCGCCGCGCGTGCACAGGCCAACGCGCTCTGGTCCGCGATGTCTCACGATCGACCGCTCGCGGACGCGACGCTGCACCTGAGCATCGTGCCGTTCTGGCGATCGCCGAACGGCGCGCAGACCTACGTCCTTCCGACGCTGATCCTCCTGAGCACGATGGGACTCCTCGTGCTCTTGATCGCGTGCGCCAACATCGCGGGCCTGGTCCTGCTGCGCGGGGTGTCTCGACGTGGCGAGATTGCGATCCGGCTTGCTCTGGGCGCCACCAGAGCGCGTATCGTCCGCTTGCTCATCGTGGAGAACCTCGTCCTGGCCCTGCCCGGCGCAGTCGTCGGCGTCCTTCTCGCCCGGCGCGGAATCCCTCTTCTGGCCTCCTATGCCGAGACGCTTGCGATGCCGGCGCGGTTGTTCTTCAACATCGAGATCGACAGCATGCTGATCGGCTTCGCGGTCGTGGTGGCGTGCGGCAGCGCGCTGGTGTTCGGGTTCGTGCCGGCCCTTCAGAGCTCGAGGGTCGATCTCGTGTCCGTCATCAACGAGGATGCGTCGCCGCGCGGCGCGGCGCGCGGACGCCTGCGCATGTGTCTTGTCGTCGCGCAGGTGGCGGTCTCCCTGCTGCTTCTGGTCGGCAGCGGACTCGTCGCGCGGAGCCTCGAGGCGGCCCGCCGCGCGAATCCCGGCTTCGATCGCGACCATGTGACGACCGTCGCCGTGGACGTGAAGCAGAACGCGTATGACGAGACGCGCGGGCGCGTGTTCTATCGCCAGGTTCTGGACGCGCTGCGGCGCGATCCCGGCGTCGACTCGGCGACGCTTGCGGCCTACGATCCGCTCGCGTTCGTCGACACGCGCTCGCAGCACGTCGCGGTCGACGGCTACACACCTCGCAAAGGCGAGGACCTGATTCTGATGTTCAACGCCGTCGGCTCCGACTACTTCAAAACGCTTGGGATCAGCGTGGTCGGCGGCCGCGAGTTCGGCGATCGAGACGACGAGACGGGCGCGTCGGTCGCCATCGTCAACAACACGTTCGCAGACCGGTTCCTGGGCGGCGCCGCGAATGCGGTCGGCAAGCGGCTGAAAGCGGCCGATGGCGTGTGGCGGACCGTCGTCGGCGTCGTGGCCGACATCAAGTACCTGCGAATCGACGAGCCGCCGCGGCCGTATTTTTACCTGCCCTTCTTCCAGGCGTATCGATCGAGCATGATCGTGTCGACGCGTGGCACCGGCCCGATCGATCAGCTCGTCTCACAGGCGCGTGCGCGGGTGGTCGCGCTCGATCCCGATCTGCCGATTCTCTACGCGCGATCGATGCGCGAATCGACGCGCGGCGCGATCATCTTCCTGGAACTGGCCGCGATGATGCTGTTCCTGTTCGGAGCGGCAGGAATGGCGCTCGCCGCGATGGGGACGTACGGTCTCGTGTCGTACCTCGTCACGCAGAGCACGCACGAAATCGGCATCCGCATGGCACTTGGCGCGACCGGCGCGTCGGTCGTTCGAGGGTTTCTCGCGCGGGGACTGCGGCTCGGCGCCATCGGCGTCGCGATCGGCAGCGTCGCCGCACTCGGCGTCGGCCGGCTGCTCGGCAGCGCGCTCTTCGGCGTCAGCGCGACAGACGGCGTGTCGTTCGCGCGGGCGCTCGCGCTCGTCCTCGGCGGCGTCGCGGTTGCGAGCATCGTGCCGGCATGGCGCGCGTCGCGGACCGATCCGCTCACCGCGCTGCGCCACCACTGACGCGCAGCGCCGGCGCTACTTCCCCTGGTAGCGCGGCGGCCTGCCCTCGGCTTCCGCGCGACGGCCTTCGATGAAGTCCTCGGTCCGATAGAGGGCGCCGTACTGCGCGTCGAGCTTCGACAGCGCATCGGCTTCGACCGGATCGATCACCTGGTGCGCGGACGCGAGCGTCGCCTTGATCGACAGCGGTGCGCACGCCGCGATCCTGCGCGCCATCTGCACGCCGGCCTCGAGCGCCGCTTCCGGCGTCGGCGCAATCGCCTGCGTGATGCCCATGCGGAACGACTCCTCGGCGCTCCAGTGATCGCCGGTCAGCATGTAGCGCATCGCGTTTCCCCAGCCGGCTTCCCTGACGAAACGCACCGTCGCACCGCCGCCCGGAAACCGTCCGTGTGTGTTCTCGTCCTGACCGAACTGCGTGTTCGCCGCCGCGATGCGGATGTCCCCGGCGAGGTAGATCTCGTGTCCAAGGTTCCACGTATCGCCGTGCACGACGACCACGACGGGTTTCGTTCTGCGCGGATATGCCTTTCCGAGCAGATCGATGGTTTGAGCGGCGGGGGCGGGACGCGGTCCCGACGCCAGAGCCGCCTGCTGCGCGTCCACGTCGATGCCGCGCGAGAAATGCGGCCCGTGGCCGAACAGGACGAGCGCACGAAGCGTCGGGTCGTGTTCGTATTGATAAAAGGTCGCCGCAAGCCGCGCCCGGGTTGGCGGATCGAGACGGTTCTGAATGAACGGACGGTTCAGGCCGACCAGGACGACCTCCTCGCGACGCTCCACCGTGATCGTCGTCGCCGGAGCGAGCGGCGCGTCCTGCAGCGTCGTGGCCGGCGCGTCTGCGGGACTCTGGCCCTGCGCACGCGTCACGACGACCGCTGCGGTTGCCGCGGCGCCGCTCAAAAGGGCGCGCCGTCCGATTTTCTGCGATGGTTTCGTCACGGGTCTCCTCGCCGCGATTGGTTTGCCTGCGCACGGTGATTCTCGGCCAGCTCGGCGATGGCGTCCACATCATTCCGCGGGAACGCGTCTCGGTCGTGCAGCCAAACGATCCCGGTCGGCGTCTAATGCGCATGCATCGATACCTGTTGCTGGCCTCTGCAGTCGCCGCATTGAGCGGGGTCGCCGTTTTCGGTCAAACGCGAACACCGCCCACAACCGCACAGTCAGTCGTCGCCAACTTCGAGTCGGTGAATCGCCGCCTGCTGGACATGGCGAAGGACTTCCCCGACGACAAGTACGAGTTCAAAGCCACGCCGGAAGTCCGATCGTTCCGCGAAGTGGTCGTCCATGTGTTCTCGGGGAATGTCTACGCGGCGAAGGCGGGAAAGGGCGAGAAAGCGAACTGGGACGAGCTCGATCCCAAGGCCTACCGAACGAAGGCGGATGTCGTCAGCGCATTCGAGAAGTCGATCGCGGACTCGACAGCCGCCCTGAAGGCCCTGCCCCCCGAGCGGCTGTCACAGTCGGTGACGCCGTGGCTTGGCGTCATCGAACATTCGGCCGAGCACTACGGCCAGCTGGTCACCTACTACCGGCTGAACCATCTCGTTCCGCCGGAGTCGCGGCCGAAGAAGTGACCGCGGCTCGTTGAACGAGCGCGTCGCTACTTGACCTTGGTGCTCTGAACGTTCGCCGACGCGGCGGTCGCAGTGGCAGCGGCCGCAGCCGTCGCCGTCGGGTAGGCGTAGACGAACGCCTTGAATTCGGGATGCAGGAAGTCTGCGCCGAATTTGTACTGCTTCATCTCGGCAAACGATCGCTCCGCCGTCCAGCCGTCGTGCGTCATGCGATACGCCGCCGTCATCACGCCGGTGCGATGGCGGCCGCCGACGCAGTGCACGTAAACGGGCTGGCTCGCGGGATCGTTCGCCACCTTCAGGAACTCCGCCAGTTGATCGGCGGTCGGCGACTGCCGCGTCGTCATCGCGATGTGCACGTAGCTCATGCCCGCACGTTCCACCGCCGCCTGCTCACCCGGATCGCCATCGTCGTCCGTCAGATCGATCACTGTCTTCACCCCAAGGGCAGCGAGGTCCTTGACGTTCGAGCCCTTCGGTAACGAGCCGCGATAGTAAACGGGACTGATCTCTCCAAAGTTGTCGATGTGAATGGCTGGAGCTACTGTCGGGTTCGCCGCCTCGTCGCGCGCGCGGACCTCAGCGGAAGCCGGAAGCGCGAGACACGTCGCAAGGAACGCAGCGCCGACGGTACGAGCGAACGATCCGGGTATGCGCACAGGATCACCTTTCGAAGATCGGTTTATTGTCGAGTGAACGCGGCGACTATTAAAAGAGCAAATGAAGTACCACAAGCGACGATAAGAAACGGGCGCGTTTTCGGGAACAGCTCGTCTGCAGCAAGCGTCAGCTCAACCAGTTGACTGCTCTTCCGTTAAAATCGGCGGCTCCATAGGATCCCCTTGGTTCGACGAGGATCTAACATCCGTGGTTGCGCGTCACCGCACATAACCGCTGAGCGTTGCGTGTTGATTGAGCGTTAAAGTTGACCGTTGAGCGTTGATAGTTGAGCGTTGATAGTTGAGCGTTGATGAATTCTTCCTCATTCGCCGGCTGGATCGCCCACATTGCGTTCTGGATTCTGCTCGCATGCGGGCGTGCGACGGACGAGCTCACGTGGAAGGGCGTGTCGCTGTTTCTGCTGCTGTGGTTTGCGGGACTCTTCGGTCTGCGGCATGCGCCTTACGAACCGATGCGTGCGATGTTTTCGTCGTTCGTCGCCATTCTCGACATCGCGCTCATGTTCGTCGTGTCGAAGGGCGACGTGAGGCTCACCTGACGTGAGCCCGTCCGCGATCGAGCCTGGCGTTCACTGCGAGATGCGGCAGCAATCGTCGCGGACGTGCTCCACCCTCCCTACGGCTTGATGAAGAACAACGGACCCAGCAGATCCGGGAAGTTGCTCGTGTTCAGCACCTGGATGCCGGCATTGTGCTCGCCATTGAACGGCGTGACGTCTGCCGGGCAGCCGGCGTTGGCGGCGTCGTTCGGCGAGTTGAACCACAGTCCGAGATGGAACGTGTGGATCGGCCCGGTCACCGGATTCGTGAACGCATCCGGAAACGCGTTGTTGTGGACGACGGGCGCCGGAACCGACCCCTGCGCGACGATGAAGGTCTCTTCGTTGAAGCGGCCGATGAACCGTCCATGACCTTCACCGTCGTCGTTGGTCTCGATGTCGCCCTGATACCAGGCCATGCCGAACGGCGCGCCGGGTTTCTGGATGACGAAGAAGTCGAAGTCGGTGTTCGGAGGAAGTCCCTCCACTTTCACCTCCATCACTTCCACCGGCCCCCGGGGCTTGATCGTCACGCTTGCCGACGCGTTGGGCAGACATCCCGACGCAACCGGTTTCGCGGCGCGAACCATGCGAAATTCCTCTTTCTTCTCGTGCGCAGCCGCGCGCGATCCTGCCAGGCTGGCCAGGGCCGCAGCCGTCAGCGCAGTCACAACCAATGAGCGACGTTTCATGAGACTCTCCTTCCCGAAAATCGTGGAACCCGAACTGCGAGTGGTGAAATTCGAGAGTAAACGCCGCTTGAACCGAAGTCGTTTGAGAGCCGTTAGATTTGGAGAACGGATTGGTTAGAGCGTCCG
The DNA here is from genome assembly GCA_036557365.1 of Vicinamibacterales bacterium. GTDB lineage: Bacteria > Acidobacteriota > Vicinamibacteria > Vicinamibacterales > CAVVIG01 > DATKHR01. The sequence goes on along the minus strand of DATBHR010000062.1, from coordinate 96,944 downwards.
CCGTGTCGGTGGCGCTCCTCGCGGTGCTGGCCGCGAGCCCCGCGTCCGGCCAGGTGCGGGGGATTTACGCGCCCGGCTCCACGCTGCTGTCTGCCGGAACGTTGCCAGACTTTGGATTTTCTTATGCCAACGACGTGTGGGCGAACTGGCCGACGCAGTTCAAAGGATCGCGCGGCAACGATCTGCCGGTGACCGGGGTTGCGCTGGTGGCGGCGGACACAAGTACGTTCACCTTTGTTCCGCACGCGACGATCATGGGTGCGCACGTGGAGTTTGCCGTCGCGATTGCCCTGACGAAGGATTCGTTTCTCCTGCGCGACCCGCTGTTGAGCGGGCCCGGCGTGAGCGGCGCCGCAACGGGGCTGACGAACACCAACGTCGTTCCGATCGTGCTCGGATGGCAGTTCGATCGGGCGGACGTGCAGGCCGGCTACAGCTTCTATGCCCCGACCGGCCGATTCGTCCCGGGCGCGTCCGACAACACGTCCACCGGCTTCTGGACGCACGCGCCGCAGGCCGGCATCACGTTTTACGTCACACGAGACAAGGCGACGCAGGTCAGCGTCTTCGACACGTACGCCTGGAACACCACTCAGGAGGGCACCGGCGTCCAGCCCGGCCAGAACAACTCGGTCGACTACTCGCTGTCTCGAACGTTTTCGCTGTCGGCCGACGCGCAGTGGACGCTGCAGGTTGGCGCAGCAGGCTACGGGCAATGGCAGACCACCGAGAATCGCGGCCAGCTGCCGATTCGCGAGGCGCTCGAGTATCGCGTCAACGGCGCCGGCGTCGTCGGCAGCGTGACGTCGCCCTTCAAGGGATTTTTTCTCAGCGGCAGCGTCCTGTGGGAGTACGGCGCCCGCAACACGTACCAGGGAACAACGGTGACGCTGTCGGGCGGACTCACCTTCTGAGGTTCCTCGCCTCTCGCCGCTGCTCTACACTGGACACGTGAAACGCATTCCAATCGTTCTCTTCGTCGTCTGCCTTGCCACGGGATTCGCGGTGCGGGCGCAGGAACCGCGCACCGTCATCGCGGTCCGCACGCTCATCGACGGCAAAGGCCGGGTCGTCCGCAACACCCGCGTTGTCGTGCAAGGACAAAAGATTTCCGCGATCGATCCGGCGGCGTCGCCCGTGGACTACGACCTCGGGGCAGCGACGCTCATGCCCGGCTGGATCGATACGCACGTCCACATCAACTGGCACTTCGACGCCAACGGCAAGTCTGTGAACAGCGGCGAGCGGCCCGAGGATGCGGCGCTCGCGACCGAGGGCGATGCGTGGGTGACGCTGCTCGGCGGCTTCACGACCGTCCAGAGCGTCGGCGCACAAATCGACGGCGTCGTCCGCGACTACATCAAGCGCGGCGTCCTGCCCGGGCCGCGCATCCTGACGTCGCTCCGTCAAATCCAGGATCGAAGCGGCGATCCGGCGGCGCTGCGCGCGCTCGTCCGCCAGACGAAGGACGAAGGCGCCGACGTCATCAAGCTGTTTGCGACGACCGGTCTCGGTGCCGGCGGCAATCAGAGCATGACGAACGAGCAGATCCAGGCGACCTGCGACGAAGCCCGCGCGGTCGGACTGCGCGCCGTCGTCCACGCCATCGGCGACGCCGGCGCACGCGCGGCCGTCGAAGCCGGGTGCACGTCAATCGAGCACGGTACGTTTGTCAGCGACGCAACGCTGGATTTGATGGTCGCGCGCGGGACGTTCTTCGATCCGAACCTGCTCGTACTCCACAACTATCTCGACAATCGCGCCGGATACACGTTCACGCCCGAGGCGCTCGCGACGCTCGAGAAAGGGATCGCGCCGACGATCGACGTCCTTCAGCGCGCCCGCCGCAAGCACGTCAAGCTCATCTTCGGGACGGACGCGGTGGCAGGCGCGCACGGCCGCAACGCCGAGGAATTCGTCTACCGCGTCCGCGACGCACACGAGACGCCGATGGACGCGATCGTCAGCGCCACGTCGCTCTCCGCGGAATCACTGCGACTGGGCGATCGGATCGGGACCATCGCGGCAGGCTTCGACGCCGACCTCGTTGCGGTCACCGGCAATCCGCTCGACGACATCACCGCCGTCCGGCATGTGGTCTTCGTCATGAAGGACGGGCACGCCGTGAAGCACGTCTCGAAGTGAGAACAGCCTCTGCCGCGCGGCCTGATCGCAATCGTTGGTATGAGATGACACGACAGGCATACTGATTGGAGCGCAGGAGGCTCAATGGACGAACGGGCACTGTTCAGCCGCTTCTGGGAGAAGGAGACGAAGACGACGCGCAACGTCATCGCCCGGATACCGGAAGGATCGGACTATCGTCCCGATCCGAAGTCGCGCACGGCGCGCGAAATCGCGTGGCAGATCGCGTGCGAGGAGAAGATGATCATCGAGGCGCTCGAGAACGGCAAGGCCGAATGGAAGCCGCCGCCCGCGCCTGCGACCATCAAAGAGATCCTCGCGATCTACGACAAGCAGAGCTCGGAGATCGTCCGCCGATGGAAGGAGCTGCCGGCCGCCCGCTGGGAGGCGACGCTCGAACTCCTCGGTGGTCAGCGGGCCGCGGGCCCGATGGCCTGGAGCTTCCTGTTCGACATCGTTCACCACCGCGGGCAGATTTCCACGTACCTGCGGCCGATGGGATCGAAGGTGCCGCAGATCTACGGGCCGAGCGGGGACGAACCGTAGTGGCTAAAACGCGGTCGATCGCGCTCGCCTACCGCTTCTGTCCCTCGGGCGCGTGCGTCGATGCCGCAGCCGTGACCAAATCCCACATCTGCCCCGCCCGCTGCATCACGCGATCGACGTCGTCCGCGAGCAGGTATCGCTGCGACACGAGCGCATCGGCCGCTCCACGCACGCGGGTCAAGTATGCCGCGCGGGACTCGTAGCGCTCTTCGATCGATCGCCGCGGATCGTGGGCGTCCCTGGCGCTGCGCGACGTAGCGAACGGCACGAACGATCCGAGGAGCGAGACGAGATCGCCTGACGCGCCGGTGCGCGCGTTCCGGAAGTTCCAGCCGGTGAACGTGCCCAGCGGAACCGCGACGTCCGGAACGTGGATGCCGGCCAGCTCGTTGCCATCCGCATCCACGGCCGGCACGAGCATCGGGATCGGCGCGCCCGACGCGGCGCCGCCCGGAAGCAGCGGGTTTGCGACGCGCGTGCCGGATGTGAGCGATGCAAGGTCGCTCGGAGAGACGCCGGGAATTCCCGGAAAGTTGACCGCCGGCGCCGGAACCAGCGTCTTCTCGCGCAGCGTCGGGAAGGCGCTCAGCGGCGGCGGCGTCCCCTCGCTGACCCATCGATGCATTGCGAGCAGGAGCGCACGCATCGAATACCAGTAATCGACCGGGTTGTCGCGCAGCTGTCCCGCGTTCACGCCAGGCGGAAAGCGCGCCGGAGCATGCTGGGTCCCGGCGAAGAAGTACACGCGCTCGTGGTCGGGCAACGTCAGGTCCGTCTTGCCGTCAGGCGACGTGTGGATGAGCGCCGCGGCGCGACCCGTTCCCCAGTACTCCACCGGCGTGTTCGTGTAGAAGATTTTCGGCGCGGGCGTCCGCGCGCGCGCGTTCTCGACAAGCCCGTCGCGCTTGCCGCCGACCGGATCCTGCAGCGCTGCATCGGCGAACGGAAACGCCGTGGCGGCGTATACGCCGAGCCCGCGCGGCGACGACCACCGCGAGTTGAGTTCTATGCGCGACGCGCCCGCGATGTGCGACAGGATCCCGTCGAACACCGGCCGATCGTGCTCGTCAGTGTTGAAGCCGTCGTAGAGAAATTCGCGGAGGAAGCGGCCGCTCTGCGACGACCCGAATGCGTAGGCGTAGCGGACGGTCGCCACAGTGTGTTCGTCGCGACGCAGCCACGACGCAAAATCGCGGACGGCGGCCAGGCCGGTGCCGGCGATTTCGGGATTCTTCGTCCGGTACGTCACCTCGTACGTCCGGCCCGGCTCGAAGCCGCCATCGAGCGTGACGGTGTGGCCGTTCAGGTGCCACTGACGACGCGGCACGACGTGCGCCGGCGCGAGATAGCGCGGACGGACGGTCAGCTGGCTGTCGCGGCCGTCGGGATCGATCGCGTCGTAGTCCATGAGGTCGGTGACGACGAACGTGGACTCCGCGGTGGCGATCGTGAACGATGCGCGGACGATGCCGTCGATGGCTTTGCCGTCGGCGGTGGCCTTCGGCGCGACGAGGCGCATCAATCCGGCGGTGTTCGGGATGTCGGCCTCCCACCCGATCCACGCGAGCGTGAAGCCGTTCCGAAGCAGGAAACGATCGCCGAGATCCGCCTCTGATGCGGGATCGTTGACGCCGCCGCGGTTGAAGCCGGTGAGCGCCGGTTTGCCGCCGCGATTCAGGATGTCGAGCAGCAGCGCGCCATTCCCGCCGCTGATCGGCTTGAGGACGTAGAAGTCCGACGTGAACTCGACGAGGCCTGCCGCGTTCTTCGCCGCCTTGTCGATGTCGGCAATCACCCGGTTGTGGATGTCCGACGGCTTGATGGCGAAGTGAGCGACGCCGACGATCTTCTCGTAGCCGCTGCTGCCAAGCGGTGCGCGGGACGTAATCTCGATTCGCGTCACCTCCGCGCTGGCGGATGCAGCGCACAACGCGAACACGCCGACGGCCATGGCCATCGCGCGGGCTGCTGCGTGCGCGCGCGATGCGGACAAGAGGCCGAGAACACGTCCACGGACCAGGCGATTCAGTTTCATGACCGCCTATTATGCGCTCGCCCGAATGCAGCCGCGCGGCGGATTCCTGCTTGATCAGCCGCGGCTGCTGTAAGATGGCGCGCGGATCGGCGAAAGGATCACATCATGGCGAGATACGGATGGACCCTGGTCATCGGCCTCGCGGTGGGCGCCGGGATCGCGCTGTCGGCGCAGGGCGGCAAGCTGACGTCGGACGATTTCGTCGAAATCCAGCAGCTGTACGCCAGGTACAACTGGTCGCTCGACAGCGGCGACTCGCAGGCGTACGCGGCGACGTTCACGCCGGATGGCGTCTTCAACAACAACGTCGGCCACGACGCCATCGTGAAGTTCGCCGATACGTTTCACGCCGGCGTCGGCTCGCACGTGAAGCACTGGAACACGAATCTGATGATTACGCCGTCGGCGACCGGCGCGAGCGGTCAGGTGTATTTAATGCTCGTGGACTACGCGACAAAGCCGCCGTCCATCTTCACGTCGGCGAGCTACACCGACGAGCTCGTGAAAACGCCGCAGGGCTGGCGCTTCAAGAAACGCGCGACCAAGGGCGACGCGCCGCCCGCCCCCAAGCCGCAGCCGTAACTGCGGGCGCCCTCGTTCAGCGTTCGGCCGAAGCGAGGCTTCTTCGAATCGCTTTCACGAAGGCGTCGAACCGCTCGGTCGGATGCTTTCGTCCGTTCGGCGTCAGCGACTCGAACATCGTTTTCCTGACGCTGCGCGACACTTCGAGCTGCACGCCGGCGCCGGCCGTCCCGAGATTGCAGATGTTGTCCGGCTCGAGGCCCTGAAGGCCAGGGTCGTCGGGGGTGCGGACGTCGAATCCTTCGCGCGCCAGCGCCCCGCCAATCCTGTCGGCCAGTTCGTCGTTCAGTCCGCCGACGAGCACACCATCCGCCTCGTCGTCGCTCCGCTCGCCGTGCAGCGTCACGGCCACCGTGGACTGCGCCAGCAGCGCGAGGCACATCGGTTCGTCGAACCGCGTGCTCGTGATGTGCAGGTCCGTGTTGCCGCGCGGTTTCAGCCCTTCGAGCGCGTGGAACGAGAAATCCGACGCCGCGATCGCATCCGCCAGCTCTGACGTGCCCGGCTCGATGCCGCCGCCATGCGGCGCGACGATGACGAATGTCGGGCGGGCCTGACGCGCCAGCACCTGATAGTCCACGCCGGAGACCTCGTGCCGCGAAAGCGCCGAGAAGCTCGAATACTTGTCCATGGGTCCGCCTTTCAGCCGTCAACCGCGACCGGCTGACATATGGTGATCGACGCGCGGTGTTCGTTACGGCGTCCACGAAACGATTGCTACCTGAACATCACCAACTGCTGACGGAGCGTTGACAACCCGGGATGGCCGCGGACATCATGCCGCGACACTGCCGAGATGACGACCGACGACATCCAGCCGCCATTCGGCGACATCTGGGACGGGCTGCGCGACGGCCGCGTCATCCCGTTTCTCGGCGCTGGCGCGTCGATGTGCCACCGCCCGGTCGACAAGCCGTGGGCGCCGGCAACTCCCGCCTTCCTGCCGTCGGGTGCCGAGCTCGCGCGCTACCTGGCCGAGCGCAGTAACTTCCCGTCGAAGGATGGCCGCGATCTCGACGATCTCGCCAAAGTCTCGTCCTATACCGCGGACGTCTCAGGCCGCCCACTGCTGAGGCAGCGGCTCCGCGCGGCGCTCAATCACAAGTACGAGTTCGGAACGCTGCACCAGATGCTCGCGGAAATTCCGACGCATCTGCTGATCGTCGTCACCAACTACGACACGCTGCTCGAGGACGCGTTCCGCGCCGCCGGCAAGCCGTACGATCTCGTCGTCTACGCGGCCGACCGTCCGTCCATCGCCAACTCGCTGCTCTGGTGGCCGAGCGGCGAGGACAAGCCGACGACGGTCGAAGCCAACCAGTTCGATCTGAACCTCTCCAAGTCGAGCGTCATTTACAAGATGCACGGCACGGTGTGGCCCGCCGCCGAGCAGTGGGACAACTTCGTCATCACCGAAGAGGACTACATCGAGTTTTTGTCGCGGATGACCACCAATGTCAGCTCCGCGGTGCCGGCGCAGTTCTACCGCCACTCACGCAACCGCAGCTTCCTCTTCCTCGGTTACAGCCTGCGCGACTGGAACCTGCGCGTCGTGCTGCGTAACCTTCGCCGCGCCGCCGACGCCGTGGATCACGCGCCGGACGACGTGCCGTCGTGGGCGATTCAGCGCGATCCCTCGCCGCTCGAGCAGCGCCTGTGGGGACGGCGCAACGTCGAGATCTTCGACATGGATCTCGATCGCTTCGTGGAGAAGCTGCGCGAGTGGCAGGCCAGGGGGTAACGTGGCGGCCGACTTCTGTCCGTACGTCGGCCTGCGTCCCTTCACGGCAGCGGAGCGCGCCTATTTCTTCGGGCGCGAGCGCGATCAGCGCGTCATCGCGGCCAACCTCTTCGCCTCGCCCCTGAGCGTCCTCTACGGCCCGAGCGCCGTCGGCAAGAGTTCCGTGCTGCAGGCCGGCGTCGTCCCGCAGCTCGCGACGGAACCGCGGACCGCCATCGTGTACTTCGCCACATGGCAGGACGACAGCTACATCCATCGCCTCAGGGCGGAGTGCGCGAAAGCGGTCGCCGCCGCGCACGGCGCGCCGCTCGACATCGACGACGCGCTGCCGATCGACGAGTGGCTCGCGCAGGCGGCGGAGAAGTTCCGCGGGACGCTGCTCCTCGTGCTCGATCAATTCGAGGAGTACCTCCTCTACCACTCCGAGGACGGCGATTCGTCCTTCGACGCGGAGCTCGCGCGCATCGTCAACCGGCGGGACGTGCCGGCGAACATCATGCTCGGCATCCGCGAGGACGGCCTCGCGAAGCTCGATCGGTTTCGAAAGCGCATTCCAAATCTCCTCGGCAACCTGCTGCGCCTGCGTCGCCTGTCGCCTGAAGCTGCGCGCGAAGCGATCACCGGTCCCGTCGAGGCGTACAACCGCCAGGGCCGCACCGATGGCGCCCTGCCGATGCAGATTGAGCCGGCGCTGATCGATGCCGTCGTCGATCAGGTGCGCGCTGCGCACATGCAGCACAGCGTGACCGGCGGCACGGGAACGACAAAGGCGGGTGACGAAGGCGAGCTGATCGAGACCGCGCTGCTGCAGATGGTCATGACGCGCTTGTGGCGCGATGCGACCGTCGTCGACGGCGCGCGCGTCATGCGTCGCGCGTCGCTCGACGCGCTGGGCGGCGCGCGCAACGTCGTCAAGCTGCATCTGTACGAGCGGATGAACGAGCTGCCGCCCGAAGGACGGGCGATTGCCGCCAACCTGTTCCAGGAGCTCGTCACGCCGAGCGGCGCGAAGATCGCGCACACGACAGACGACCTGGTGGCCTTCGCCAAGCAACCGGCGACGACTGTCGTCCCCGTGCTCGAACATCTGGCAAGAGCGCGGCTCCTGCGTCGTGTCGATCCGCCGGAGCGCTACGAGATTTTTCACGACGCGCTCGCCTCGGCGATTCTCGACTGGCGCGCCGAATACCTGCAGGAGATCGCCCGCCAGACCGCGTTGCACGAAGCGGAGGTGCAACGCAAGCAATTCGCGCAGCGGAGAAACCGCCGCATCGCCGCCGCCGTGGCGATCCTGCTGGTCGTCGCGGTCAGCGCGTTCGCGGCCTACGCGTACCGCGAGGCGGACCGTCAGCGTTTGATCGCCGCGCAGAGTCAGGCCCGCGCCGACAAGGCGGAGCAGCTGCAGCAGGCGGCCGCTCATGCCAGCGAGGCGTCAGAGCGCGACAAGGAAGTGGCCGAGCTCGCGCTGCAGCGCGGCCAGCTCGAAGTCGATTCGATGAAAGCGAGGCTCGCCGGTCAGTTGGACAAGGCGGCGCAGCTCGTCGCGCAGGCCAAGTCGGTGGACGACCGGATCGCCACCGCGCGGACTGCGTCGGCAGCGTCGTCCAAGCAGGCGCAGGTCAATCTGGCCGCCGCGCAGACGACGCAGGCGAAGATCGACACGATCAACGCGCAGATCGAGCAGAAAGGGATCCCGCTGAACAAGGCAGTGGTCCCTGCAGACACGCCCGCGGCGAACGCAGCCGCGCCTCCGGCACTCGCTCCGGCCCCGGCGCCGGCGACGCCCACGCCGGCACCCACCGAGACGCCGACGAAGACCACTCCGCAGGGCGACTACAAAGCGATCTATCGACAGGCGATCAACGCGCGAGACCGCAAGCGTTGGAGCGACGCGGCGCAGCTGTTCCAGTCCGCCGCATCAATCAGGCCGGACACGGGCGAAACGATCTCGATGCCTGGCTTCGGTGACGAACAGCGTTACCTGCCCTTCTACAACCTCGGCGTCGCGCTGCAGAACATGAAGGACTGCGCCGGCGCGATCAAGGCGTGGGATCAGGCCGAACAGGCCGGCGCCGTGATGAAGAGTTCGCGCGATGCGGACGCGATGAAGAAGGCGCGTGCGCAGTGCGGCGGCGCCTCACGTTAGAACCGAATCAGGAGCGACGCCGTCGCGTACCGCGTCCGCGACGAGAAATCGGCCGCCGCGTCGAGCACCATGCGCTTCGGCAGCGCGATGCCTCCGCCGAACGTGTAGTGCATGAGATTCGGACCGCCTGGCAACGTGGCGGCGAGCAGGACGTCAATCGAATCGTTCGCCGCCGTCGGCTCGTAGCGGACCGTATGATCCGGGTCGAACCACGCGCCGCCGCGGAGCGCGACGGTGTGGCCGCCCATCGACGTCCGAAACTCCACGCCGCCGTGGACCTCGTTGCCATCATCGATCGTGAGACGGTCCGGCCGGCCCGACGAGATCGCCTGGAAGTCGATGAAGTCCGTCTTCAGCTGCGAGTACTGGACCCTGTCGTAGTCCACCAGTACCCGCAGGCGCTCCGTCGCGGTCCACGCGAACCCAACGCCATACACGTCGGGCACCTTGAACTTCCCCGTCCGCGTGACGTCGATGTCCGCGGCAAAGACGCGGTCCTGCTGCGTGAACGTGAAACTCGCTCCCCGGCGATATGTCGCGCCAAGCGACACGTTCTCGCGGGGACGCCAGAGCGCGCCGACGTTCGGCGAGAAGCCGATGTCGTCGCCTGTCTGGTCCGCCGTCGCGCTCTTCACGTTCGTGTTCACCGCGCCGAAGATGTCGGTGGCGAACGCGAAGCGCGCGAAATGCGACTCGATGTTGAAGTGTGAGAACGCGAGGCCGCCGCCGATGGCGATCCGGTCGTCCTTCCAGCTGTGGCCGATGGACGCGCCATAGTTGGCGATGGCGATCGCGCGCGTTCCTCCGAGCGGCGTGTCGCGGTTGCGATCGTCCACGCCGCCGAAGAAGCTGGCCCGCTGGAAGACGCCGCTCGAGAAGAACTCGTTGTCGACGTTCACCAGCTCGTGGCGGTACGCCGTGACGGACGTGTGCGCGCCGACCGGCAGGACGATCGCGATGAAGCCGGCGCCGAAATGATTGTCGGTGTCGGTCGCGAACACCGGGTTCGGAACGGTATCGACCCCGATGCCTGTCGGCTGACCGCTGACGCGTCCGCCGGCGAGGTACGGCGTGTCCACGCTCTTGAAACGTCCCTCGATCGAGAACTGCTTCGTTCCAAACGACGACAGGCCCGCCGGGTTCGTGAACGCCGCCGTCGCATCGTCGGCGGCGCCGACGAACGCGCCGCCCATCGCCATGCTGCGCGCGCCAGGCGTCTGGAAGTCGAACTGAACGGGAAACTGCGCGGTCGCCTGCGCGGCCGCGTCCTTCGCCGTCGCCAGGAGCACGAGTGCGATCGCTCCGGCAAAGACCGCAGCAGTGCTGGCGCGGCGCGTCAGCATGCAGTCGGTTTCAGGAACGTGACCTGTTTCGTCACCGTCGCGGAACCTGCCGACGAAGTGATGGTCAGCGTCAGGCCCCGCGTGGCGTTGCCGAAGCTGTTGCAGGGCGCCTCCGGATGATCCCACTTCGGCGTGGCGCTGCTGAACGTCAGCGTGCCGTTGTTGCCGTCGAGGCTGAGCGACCACGAGTAGTTCGTGATGCCGGGATTCGGCGTCGAGTTGCTCGCGTCGAAGATGCACTTGAGCGAGTTCTTCGACTGTCCCGAAATCTGAACGGCCGCGCACTGCAACTGTCCCGGCGTCGTGCCGGTGTTCGCGTCGGCGACGACGCCAAAGTCGGCGTTCGGACCGGAGGGGGTGACGTTCAGCGTCGTGTTCTGCGTCGCGCCGTTGTAGGCGGCCGTAATCGTGAACTGGCCCGAGGTATTTCCCGCAGGCGCGGACACGGTGAACGGCGCGTTGGACGATCCTGCAGGGACCGTCACCGATCCTGGGACGTTCAGCCCGGCGGGACTGCTGGACAACGACACATTCGCGGCGCTCGATGTCGCGCCCGACAACGTGACCGTCCCCTGCACCGAGGCGCCCGCGCTCACTGACTGCGAGGTCAGCGAGACGCCAGTCAGTGTCGCCGCTGTCGGCGTGGGTGTCGGCTGAGGTGTCGGCGTCGGCGCGTTCGAACTGCCGCTGCACGCCGGGACGAACGCGACCACCAATGCGGTGGTCACGCTCAGGAGGGCGCAACTGATGAGCTTGTGCATGTGATCACCGCTTCAGCTGATGAGCATCCTAGACCAGTTTCTCCCCGTCGCGTCATTAGTGTTCGCAGTGCGCCTTGCATTTCATGCACGCGAGTTCTTTTTTATGCACGCGCGCCGTTCGAAGAAATCGGTTCATCCAACCAGCTGAGCTTGGTGGCTCACGCGGACTTCATCGACCAGCTGACTTCGTACTTCGAATTCGAGCCGCACCCCGTCGGCGAATCGGTTCCGGCGTGAATCGTCGTCTGCGTCAGCGGCTGGTTTCTCGTCTTCGCCTGGAGATCCCTTCCCATCATCACGACCTGTTCCACGGCGACGACGCCGTCGCAGCGCGCGTTGATGATCGAGTTCAGTTGTGAGATGAGCCAGCTGCTCAGAATCGCCACGAGGCTGCCGATCAGCGGGATCGACGCGCCGGCGACGTCGATCGCCGTCAGTCCCAGTCCGGCGCCGATGTCCTTGACGATCGTCTGGACTCCGGAATCCGCCAGCTTCGTGCCCTGCTGTATCAACGTCGAGCTGACGACGGACGGGTCGCCCCCGCTGTTGATGAACGTGTAGTTGAAGATGGCGGACTCGCACAGCTCCACGGTCATCGGACCGAAGTTGAGCAGGTTGGTCGGACCTTCCTTCACCGCCGTGCCGCCGAGATCGCCTTGACGCTGCGTTTTCGTGAGCAGCGGCCAGTTCTTCGGCGGAATCGTCGTCGGCCAGTTGCCGATCGCGAGCGAGCACTGGCCGCTGTCGGTGTCGTTGTTCAGCGAGCGCGACGTATCGACGCGCATGTGATCGATCGAGAACGAGAACCGCGACGGAAGCCGCGTGCGATCGCCGAGCTGTTCCCAGCCGGCGGGCGACCACGCCGAACCGGTCCACTGCTTGTGATACAGGTTGCCGTCATTGCCTGGCGCGATGATTTGAAGCGCGTTGACGGCGGGCGCGAGCAGCGTTGGCGTCGATGCGATCTGACCGCCGAGCGATTCGGGCTGGCTCCACGCGTCCTGCGACGACCACATGTGATACAGCGCGCCGTCGCTGCCGGTCGCGAGCACGTCCAGCCGACCGACGCCCCATGTTGCCGCGGCCGGCATGGAGGTGAACGCGAGATCTTTGGTGCCGGCGACATGCTCCCAGTCGTTCCAGATCATGCCGTCCCACCACCGATGGATGATGCCGCCATCGTCGTGATTCACGGCGAAGACGTCCAGGCGGTTTGGGCCCCAGCTGACCGCCACCGGCGGAGACGCGAGCGACCCGCCGAGATTCTGCCAGTCGTTCGCCCATCCATTGTTCTCGAACGTCCGGTGACGCAGCGTGAAGTCGGCGCCGCGCGCGAAGATGTCGAACCGGCCCGGTCCCCACGACACGACCGCGCCCGCGCTGCTGAAGAACCCGCCGAGACGCTCCCAGCCCGAGGACCACGCGCTGCCATTCCAGACGCGGTGGAACATCGAGTAGTCCGTCCCGAGACCGAAGACGTGAATGTGCCCGTCGAGCGCGAGCGCAGCAGGCGCGCTCGTGAAGATTCCTCCGAGATTCTCCCAGGGACCGGTGTTGCTCGCCGGCGCGCCCCACGACGTCTTGTGATACATCGCGTAGTCGAGACCGAGACCGAACACGTCCAGTCGCTGCACGAGCGGACCGGTGACGGCCGTTCCTCCGACGCGTGGCGTCGTTGCCGTGGGGGTGGGCAAGGTATTGATTGGTGCGGCGGTCGTCCTGACTGGCAGCGTCGGCGTCGGGTGCAGCGGAGTCGTCGGCGTGGTGATAGTTCCCGTTTCCACGGAGGTCACGTCGCCGTCGCCGATCACGACGGTCAGGTGGTGCGCCATCGTCGCGACCGCAGCGGGTGCGCTCGTGAAGATCCCGCCGAGGTCGATCCAGTTGTTTGTCCAGTGTGTGCCATCCCACAAGCGCTGCTTCATGCCGAAGCTCGGACTCAGATAAAACATGTCGCGCCGGCCGGCGTCCCCAATCGTGGCTGCGATGCCGTTCATCGTCGCACCTGCAACCGGGCACGCTCATGCCGCCGCCCTTTCGACGAGCACTGTGCCTGGTACTTCAGTGAGTAAAACAATCGGGAATGTTTCATCGACAGAACGTCGATGAGCTGCGCCAAATCGGCTGAGCTGGAGAAAGCGGATCGCGGAGGATGTCCGCGATCCGCGAACGAATTACTGAAACGCGACGGCCTGCGCCTGGAGATCCAGCGTGTTCCAGTCGGTGACGGTGACCGCGAGATCGTTTGCCGCAGGCACAGCCACCGACGGCAGGTTGCGATCGACCGGCTGACCGCCGCGATTGACCGACATCGCCTTCACGGTCAGGTTTCTCGCCGCGCCGCGGTTGCCGACGCGCACGATGTTCAGCTCTGGCGAGACGGTGATGTCAACGTCGTTGCCGGGCGCGCCGCCGACGCCGGTCACTGACAACGCGCGCGCCTGGTTGTTGACGATGCGCGCGATCGAGAGCGTGAAGCTCTTGTCCGCCGCGGGTGTGAACCGGATCTGCGTGGCATCCGCGTTGATGGCGACCACATCCTGATGGCCGGCCTGCGTCGCGACATCCTGCAGCACGATCGACGCGCCGTCGGGCGTGATCGAGTGGTACGTGTAGGTACCGTTGGCGGTCCCGGTAATCGTGCGCGTGAGCGCCGTCGCGGCCGGAAGCAGATAAAGTCCCTTCATCAGGTAGCACGGATGGCTGTCGGGGATCTCCGACAACAGCTGGCCGCCGAAATTTCCGGCACGGCGTCCCGTCGAATCCACAACCTGGAGATCGGCCGGCGACAGCAGGAAATCGATGATGAACGCCGTCAGCCCGAACGGACCACTGAACGGCAGATCGTGATCGGCAAGCATGTAGTCGCCGTGGCGCATCATGCCCAGCGTGATGCCGTCCTGGCTCTTGAACTCCGCGTTCGGCGAACTGGGCAGGTACTCGAACTGGATCTTGCCGCCGTCGCGGTGGAAGCGCAGTCGGCAGTCAGATTTGTCGGGATGATTGCAGTCCCAGACGAACAGCTCGACGCCGTCGGGATCGGAGATCGTGGACGAGCCGTCGGCCGTCAACTGCGGCGCGCTGCTGCCGAGCGGATAGACGAACCGGTACGGCATCACGCAATGCGAGTCGGACAGCTTGTCGAAGTATCCCGAATCCCAGACCTCGCCGGACGGAATGAAGAACAGCAGCGGCTGATTCTGTCGATCGGTGCCGCGCAGGAACGTCGCCTCGATGTCGCGATACGTGTGCTCGACGCGATCGATGCCCTCGCGGCCTTGATCGTGAAACGTCAGCAGGCTCTGGCGGCTGAGCAGCTTCCCGTGCACGCCGACCAGCTGATTCTGCACCGCGGACTGCGCAATCGTCGGCGTGTCCGTCTTCCCGAGCCAGAAGCGATCGGCGACGAGGCTCGCGAGCGACGTGCAGTATCCGGTGGCGAGCCCGCCGTTGTCCTTGCCGCGCAGGAAGTACACGTAGAACGCAAAATACGCCGCCGTCAGCACCGGATGCCCGAAGATCGGATCGAGCAGCTCGTGCCACACTTCCGCGGTGCCGAACGTATCCTCGAAATTGCCCCAGCCGGGATCGGCCTTCGCGAAGTTCGGGAAGCCGAGATTGTGCTGGCCGTACTTGAACGGGACTTCGAGGATGCGCGGCTGCTGCGCGGTGCGCAGGTTGCTGACGCGTCCGTCGGGATTGCGGACCTGGATGCTCACCGTTCCGCCGGCGCTGCCGCCGCCGCCCGTCCCCGGCACTTCGAACGTCAGCGTCGTCGCGTTGGCGACGACCGCTGGAATCGTGCCCCCGTTGAACAGGACCGTCGCGCCGGCGAGAAAGGCGCGGCCCTTCAGCGTCGGCGTTGTGCCCTGCGCCATCGCGTCCGTGAACGGATCGACCTCCGGCTTGATGCCGACGTTGACGCGGTTGCTCTCCGTCCCGTCTGATCGGCGAACGAAGACCTGCTGATCGCCGCCGCCGATCGTCATCGGCAGCGTGACCGAAATCGATTCGTCCGCTTCGATCGTCGACGCGAGCGGCGATCCGGCGACGAGCACGGTGTCGTTCGACGTGAAACGGCTGCCGCGCACGACCAGCTTGTCGCCGGGAAACGCTTCGACTGGCGTGATCTGCGTGATCCACGGCCGCGTCATCAGGTCGTCCCACGCGGCTTGCGTGAATTCGAAGAACGTCACCAGCGCATCGGAACCATCGGTGAGGCCCTGTGGACCGGGCGCGCCCGGCTGTCCCTGGGCGCCCGCATGACCGTTCTTCGCGCTCGTGCACGTCTCGCCGTTGCCGCTGCGGCCGCCGGAACCGCCAGCACCGCCGGAGCCGCCTGCGCCGCCGTTCGCTCGACGGCCGCCCTGGTTTTTGATCTTGAACGACTTGTTCGCAACCGTACCGGCGAGCGTTCCGGTCAGAACGCCGATCGAGATCTTTCCCGCGTTGCCGCCTTTGCCGCCGCGGCCGCCGTCGCCGCCGCGTCCGCCGTTGCCGCCATCACCGCCGTCACCGGGATCGGACGTGCAGATCCAATCGAAGAACCACACGCGCTCGCCGACCTCTCCGCCGCCGCCGTTGCCGCCGTCGCCGCCGTGCTGTCCGCGGCCGCCGGCGATGCCGTCCTCGCCGTTGAAATCGAGATTCGGGAGGCCGGTCATGCTCTTCACCCACATCTCGATGTTGGGGGCCGTGCGTCCGGTCGCTCCGGTCGTACCGGTCCCGCCCGCTTGACCGTCGGTCCCGTCGATGCCGTCGCGAGAGTCCTGCTTCGTCTGCACGCCGGGAAAGCTGCGTCCGTTCAGGTCGGGATTGTCGGCGCGCCCGGGCGTGGACCCGCCGGGTCGCCGCCAGGTGATCGCCGCGTTGTCGCCGCAGATGACGGTCTCCGCGATGATGTAGAGCGTCCCGACATTGGGCTCAACCACGAGCTGCTGGTTCGTAAGGTCGAGCGTGCCGGCGATGACGACCGCGCTGTCGATCGGGATCGTTTTGACTTCCATCACGACCGCCTGCGCGCCGCCAATCGTCGGCCAGTCGGCCGGCCTGCGATCCTTCAGCCGATCGAGCAATCCGGAATCGATGGCCGTCAGCTTGTTGTTCGACACCTTGAGGACGTCCGTCGTGCTGATCGTGCGTTCGGGAATGCGCACCGTCGTCGCGACGCGTGAGACCGCAGGCGTCGACGCCGCGCGCCCGAGCGCGGTCGTCGCTCTCGACGCGACGGTCGTTGCGATGACGCTCGTCGTCAGCCGCGTGGCCGGCGCGGCCGGCGTGGCCGGCGTCACCGCGAGACGGTTCACCGGCGAGGTCATCACTTCCTTCGGCAGCGTATTCAGGAACCCGACGCTGTTCTGATTGGTGAGACGAGTCGCGAGGAGCTCACGGCGTGAAGCGACGTCGCCCACGCGGAATGCCTTCGCCACCTCGGACCAGTTCACGACGCCCGATCCTTTTTTCGGTGCGACCAGAATCTGCCCGCGGCTGAGCGGCGTGCGCTGCTTGACCGGCAGCGTGTCGAGATCGCTGAGCGTCTGCACGCCCGCGGCGTTCATGATGTCCTTCACGTGCTGGAGGCGCGAGTGGCTCTCGTCCGGCAGCAGATGCACCGAGATCTGCTTGATGATGCCGGCCTGCCGCACGGTCGTTTCGATCCCCTGCGCTTCCTGCAGCTTCTGCTGAAAGAAGGTCTGCGTGACGACGCCCTGGCGGATGCTCAGGTCCTTCACCGTCCCGGAGAACGGAGCGCTCTGGCCGTCGACGCTCAAGCCCACACGCAGGCCGGCCGCGCCGGCGTTCTGAATCGCTCCCGCGATCGTCGCGGTGCCGACCGACTTGTCGTCGATGAACAGCTCGCATTTGCCGGACGCGTCGCGCGTGAAGGTGACGCGCTGCGCCACGTTGGCTTTGACCAGCGTCGTTCCGCTGTCGACGGTTTGCGACCCGGCCGCCGTATGCACCGATCCGACGAGCCGGCCGTTCGCCTCGATGAACAACGCAATCGACGGCGTCTGTCCCTCGATGATGGTCTGGCGCGCCTGCCCGACGCTCGTCGGCGTGACGACGGCTTCGACGGTGAATGATTGCAGGCTGTCGAGATCAGGATGCCTGGCGACGTCGACCGATCCCTTGTCGAGCGAAATCCCCGCGTCGCGCGGAAGCACTTTCGCGTTCGTCGCTTTGACGATCGACAGACCGTTCACGGATCCGTCGAACATCCCGTTTGCATCTCCGCTCAGCCGGAACAACGTCATCGCAGCAGACATGGGAGGCCTCTCGATGCGGAAATCGCCGCGTGCGATCGGCGGCGTGATTGAGGGAATCAGCGCACGTGAATCCGTGCGAGGACGTGATTATGGTCGAGGCCGCGCCGAGGTCAACTGTAACTTTGTCGTGATCTTTATACGGATCAGCTTTGCAGCTGTTCTGTTGTCAACGGATCAGTTGCGCGGCGAGCAGTGTCAGATCGTCCGGCTGAGGTGCGTCGTCCAGTGCGGCACGCACGTCGTCGAGGATCGCGTCGACGAGGTCGGCACAACTTGGAGCAGCGGCGATCGTCTTCGAAAATGCCACCACGGCATCACCATCGCGCTCCGCGAGAATTTCCGACACGCCGTCCGTATACAACAGCAGCTGATCGCCTGGCGTGATCGGGGCGCGGCCGACGTCCCAGCGAGATCCGAGAAATGCAGGCGAGATGATCGGTCCGGTGCTCTCGAGCCACAGCGGTGTGCGCGCTGAACCCCACAGCAGAAACGGCGGATGACCCGCGTTGACGTAGCGGAGCTCTCCGCCGCCCGAAGGCACGAGCGCTGCGATCAGCGTGACGAATCGCTCGAGGCTGAATGCGGCGAGTCCCGCCGCCACGCGGTCGACGACCGCCGACGGCTCGAACCCGTCCACGTGTGACGCGTGGAACGCGCTCTTGACGATTGCGGTGAGCATCGCGGCGGACACACCATGACCGGACACGTCGGCGATGAGCAGCGCGGTCCTGTCGGTACCAGCGGCAACGTAGTCGACGAGATCGCCACCGAGGTTCGCGCTCGGCGCATAGCGACAGCTGATGGCCACGTCGTTGATGCGGGCCTCGCTCGGCGGCAGCAGACTTCGTTGAAACGCGCGCGCCTCGGACATTTCCGTCTCGAGGCGCTCGAGGTGCTGGCGGTGTTCCTGCCGGCGCCAGCGGAGCTCGAGGCATCGGTCCACGAGCGTCCTGAGCACTTCACGATCGAACGGTTTCTGGATGAAGAAAAACGCCGGGCTGCGAATGGCGCGAACCAGTTTTTCGTCCAGATCGTCCACGCTGCCCGTCATCAGGATGACATCGAGGTCGTGAAAGCGCGCCTTGAGGCGCGCCATCAGCTCGAACCCGTCGAGATCCGGCATCCGGATGTCGACGATCGCGAGATCGGGCAGGACCGACGCCGCCAATGACAGCGCGTCGCGCGACGACCGCGTGCCGATGATCGTGTGCTCGGTTCCGAGAATGCGATCGACCGCACGCAGAATGCCCGGCTCGTCGTCCACGACCAGAATGCGCGCGGGATTCATGAGAGCTGAAGATGCGGCTGCGCTTGTGCCTGCGGAACGAGGACCTTGATGCGCGTCCCCTTGTCCGCCTCGCTCTCGATCGTCAGATCGCCGTCAGCCTCCCAGAGGACCGACCGGCAGATCGACAGGCCGAGACCGCTGCCATTCGGCTTCGTCGTGAAGAACGGCTCCAGCACGCGCGCAAGGTTCTCGACCGAGATGCCGCAACCGGTATCCGCGATGACGACCTCCACGGCATCGTTCGAGGCCGCGGCGAGGACGGTGATCCTGCCGCCGGTCGGCATCGCCTCGCGGGCGTTCGTCAGCAGGTTCAGGAACACCTGTTCGAGATCGCTCTGGCTGCACGCGACCTCGGGAAGGTCGTCGGGCGCCGTGACATGGAGCTCGATGCCGCTGCGGTTCATCCCGTACTTGAGGATCGCGGACGTGGTATCGAGCGCGCGCCGCACCTGCCCGTAGCCGCTCCGGCGGGCCGCGTTGCGTGAAAACGTCAGCATCCCGCCGAAAATCCGGCGGCAGACCTGCAGCGATTTCTGGACCTGTTCCAGATCCTGCGCGAGGACGCCCGGATCGAGGGCGCCATCCTTCAGGTCCACGCGCAGCTGCTGCACGAGCGGCAGCATCGATCCGAGCGCGTTGTTCACGTCGTGCGAGACGCTGCGCGCGAGATCCGCCATCGCGTGCTTGCGCTCGGCCGTGAGCACGCGGGCACGAAGCGTCTCCGTGCGATGCAGGTTCTGGATGGCGATGGCCGCCTGCGATCGAAAATGCTCGACCAGCTCGGCGTCGAAGGGTTTCAGCTGACCCGGAACGCGTGCGGCGATCTTCAGCACACCGACGAGGCTGTCGCGCGTGACGAGCGGCGCACAGATGATGGACGCTTCCCGCAGCCCGCTCTCCCCTGCCTCAGCGTCAGTTCCGTCGGCGTCGTTGTAGTCGAGCATCGCTGCAAGCGCAGTCGCCGGCCGTCCGTTCCATTCCGTCCAGCGCTCACCGCGCCGATCGAATCCGTACACGCGCTCGGACTGCAGGAGCGCGGCCGCTTCGTTGGGCATCGGAAGGCGCTGCCCGATCCGGTCGCTCTTCGCCTTGGTCCACGCGATTTGTTCGGCCACCACGCGCAGCGCCGGCTCGTCGTCTTCTCGGATGAGCAGCGCGGACGAGTGATCGTACTGGGTCAGCGAACGAATCCCGTCGAGGATTTGGTAGAACAGATCCTTCGGATGGATCTGCTCCATGATCTTCCGATCGATTCGGTCGCGGACGCCGAGGAGCCGGTCGCGATCGATCCGCTCGATGGTCGTGGACACCATCGCGGAGAGCCGCCTGAGCAGCTGTCGGTCGTCGCGATCGTACGGACGGCCCGGACGGTTGACACCGATCGCCCCCCACGATCCGCCTCGCCGCCGGATCGGCGCGATCATCGTGTCGCGATCGACCGTCGGATGTGTATGACGGATGTAACCCGTCAACATCTCGACCTGCCACTCCGTCGTCTTCGGCAACGTGAAGAGCAGGTCCGCGTTCGATTCCGCCGGATGGAGCGCGGCGATGCAGCCGGAGGCAGCGCGGAAGAAATCGAACGTCTCGCGAAGCGTGTGTCTGAGCGCCTTGTGCGGCTCGCGGACGTCCTTGAGGTGAAACGCCAGCGCGTCGAGGAACTTGAGCGCGGCAAGCTCGCGCGTCACGTTGTCGATCGGCTGCATGCGGCTTAGCGACCCGGTGCAGAAGGACGCGTCGCGATCTGATTGGCGACCGGAGCGACGGTCTTGCGGTGATCGTCCGCGAGACGGCGCAGCTGATCGACGATGTCCGGCCGCGACGCTGCCAGGTCGAATCGCTCCGAGGGATCTTCTTCGAGGTTATAGAGCTGCGGCGGTCCGGGAATCGGTTTCTGCTCGCCCAGCTCGGTGCCGGGCGGCGGCACCTGGAAATGCACCTTGTATGGACCGCGGCGCACCGCTGCCAGGCCAGACGCGCTGTAGTAGAAGAGCGTCTCGCGGGGACTGGCGACGCCACGAAGCAGCGTCGGCGACAAATCGTAACCGTCGAGCACACGATCCGTCGGCGCCTGCGCTTCCGCGAGGCTGGCAAACGTCTCGATCACGTCCAGCTCGGATCCGATGCCGGTCTCGACGGCCGGCTTAATCGTGCCGGGCCACCAGAAAATGGCCGGCACACGCATGCCGCCTTCCCACGTCGTGTTTTTGGCACCACGCAGCGGACCGGCCGATCCTCCCTGCTCGTGAAACGGCGCCCACGGCCCGTTGTCGCTCATGTAGAGCACGAGCGTGTGGTCGTCGATGCGCAGTTCCCGCAGTACGTCGACAAGACGACCCACGTTCGCGTCGATCTCTTCGACGACGTCGCCGTAGCGGCCGCGGATGCTGTGCTGCTCGAACGCCTTCGAGCGGAAGAGCGGCATATGCGGCATGTTGTGCGCGAGGTAGAGAAAGAACGGCTGCTCGCGATGCGCCCTGATGAACGCGATTCCCTCGTCAGTGTAGCGCTGCGTGATCGTCGTCTGTTCGGCCGGCCGCTCGAAGATCTCGCGATCGCGCATCAGCGGCACGTTGAAGAACTCGATCTTCGGGTCCATGTAGCGGCGGTAGCGCTCGGCGCTCGGCAGGTCTCCGCCGGTCTGGTCCATGTCGTTCGAGTACGGGATGCCGTAGTACGAGTCGAAGCCCTGATTCGTCGGCAGGTACTGAGGCAACACGCCGAGGTGCCATTTACCGACGGCCTTGGTCGCGTAGCCGCGCGTCTTGAGCACTTCGGCCAGCGTGATCTCGGTCGGCTGGAGTCCGCCGGTCGAGTCGGGAAACAACACGCCCGAGGAAAGCCCGGTGCGGACGGCAAGGCGCCCGGTGAGAAGCTCCGCGCGGCTTGGCGTGCACACCCGCTCCGCGTAAAAACTGGTCCAGCGCTGCCCTTCAGCGGCCATCCGATCGAGATTCGGCGTGCGAATCGTCGGATGGCCGTAGCTGCCGAGGTCGCCATACCCCTGATCGTCGGCGAGCACGATGATGAAATTCGGCGGCCGGGACGATCGCTGGGCGTGCACCGCGGAAAAAATACCGGCGATGGTGATCGCCAACACCGCGGCAAGGCGACGCATGTGTCCTCTATGTCGCCGCGTCCGCGCTCGGTCCGTAGATGTTCGGCACCTTCGAGCCCATGGCCCGCAGGTACGCGGCCAGCTGTCCACGGTGATGGATGCTGTGGTTGTTGGCAAAGCCGATCCACCGCGCACGCGGCCAGTTGAACACGCCGAAGAAGTCGATGTTCTCCGTCATCTTGTCGGCCGGCAGCGCTCGAAGCGCATTCAGCTTTTCGGGAAACGTCTTCTTGTAGAACTCGACGAGATCGCCGACGTTCTTGAATTGCGCCTCGGCCTTCTTCGCTTCTTCGGGATTGAAGACGAATGCGCCTTTGGTGATGCTCTCGACGAACCACACGTCCGCCGTCGCGAGGTGCGTCGCGAGCTCCCACGCGCTCCGCGACTTGGCGTCGGGGCGGTAATCGCGATTCCCATTGTTGACGGCTTGCAATACCTGGCACGTCGCCGGAAATTCCCCTTCCCATACCGCGGCCATCATGTCCGCTGCTGTCTTCGCTTGATCTGGCGTCATGGCGAGTCTCCTTCGTGCTGCGCGTGAACGGGCGATTATAGTCCCCGCGCGGTCGCCTCGGCGCCTGGCGGTTCCATAAACGGTTCGACAGCAATCCGCTCGTAGCGGACTTCGAGGATCTCGAGCTGCTCGGTGCTGCCGGGCGCGTGCAGCACGACATGATCGCCGGGCCCGGCCTTCGTCAGCGCGCGCGCCAGCGGCGACATCCAGCTGATGTGGTTGCGATCCAGATCGATCTCGTCGAGACCCACGATCGATACGACGCGTTCGGCGCCGGACGCGTTGGCGTAGCGAACGGTTGCGCCGAAGAAGACGTGGGTCGCCGCGCGGCCGCTTCGCGGCGCTTCGGGATCGACGACTTCCGCCACGTCGATCCGTTTCATCAGAAAGCGCATGCGGCGGTCGATTTGCCGCAGGCGCCGCTTGTTGTATTGATAGTCGGCGTTCTCGCTGCGGTCGCCGTTGCTCGCGGCCCAGGCGACCACCTGCGTCACCGCCGGTCGTTCCCGCGTCAACAGGAAGTGCAGCTCGTCCCGGAGACGCTGAAAGCCGGCCGGCGTGATGTAGTTCTTGATGCCAGCAGGTCGAGCTCGCTCCTGTCCCTCGTCCACAGCCTCGAGCTCGTCGTCGTCATCGTCTTGCGGTTCGCGGGTGAAGGCTTTCGCCATGGGCTTTCCCCGATTCAATCACGATTGCTGTCGCGCGGGTCCGTCGAAGTTCGAGGGCGGCCGCATTTCGTACGGTGACGACTTCGGCTATTCGGATTTCAAGGCGATCAACGGATCGACGTGCGCCGCCCGACGCGCGGGCACGTAGCACGCCGCCAGGGCGATGGCCGCCATGATCGTTCATCACCGCGAGCGTTGCGGGATCGGTGGAACCGACGCCGAAAAGAAACGCGCGCAGCAGGCGCAGCACGACCACCGACGCCGCCATTCCCAACGCCAGCCCCAGCCCGATCATCGTCAACGTAGCAAGACCCGCAGGCGTTACGTGCCGATTCAGGATGCGGGCGAGCCGGCGCGAGCACGCAGCTCACGTGCTCGTCGACGCATCGATTCTCGGATCGGAAAGAAACCTCGTCAGTTGATCGCCATCCGCGTCGATCGCGGCGTCCTCGAGTCGCTCCGCAAGGAGTCGCGCGTCGAGGCGTCGGCTACCAGAGGCTGATCACCGAGGTGCTCGCGGAGCACACGCGCACGGACGTCGTATAGTCGCTTCCGCTCGGGGTTGACGCTCGCGGCGCGATAGCCCTTCCAGCTTCGTTTTCGTTAGTATGGCGTCTACGGCGCTTCATGGCCGCGCCATCCATGCGTCAGAGTTTGGCCGCCGCGTTCGTAGTACTCGCCGCTAGCGGTGCCATCACTGCCCTGGCGGGAATAGTCAGCCACGCCCATGCTCGTCGATCCAGTCTGGAGATGGGCCACGCGACAGGCACCAACCTCTTGGAAGTACCAGCCATCGTCGTGGATGGTCGCGGAGATCCCGTGACCGGGCTAAATCGCGACGACTTCGCCGTCGCGGAGGACGGTGTTTCCGTCCCGATCGAGTCCTTCTCGGAGTTCGATGCTGACTCTGCAACGGAGGTGGACCGTGGACGGTTCATCATTCTCGTCTTGGACGACATGGCGCCGCCACTGCTCAGCCGCATCAAACAGGTCGCTGCGATGTTCGCCGATCGTATGTCTGGGTTCGATGTAGCGGCAGTTCTTGGCCTAGGTGTCGGGCACGCGGTAACCACCGTCAGCGGTCGGCAAGTGAAGAGACAAATCGGCGAGATCAAACCCCTGGGAGCGAGAGCTCCGGCACCGTTGTGGTTGGAGCCGAGCGATAGCTGCGCCGAGTGCGGCAACATCAGACCACCCGGCGCAGCCCTCGGATCGGAGGCCATCGGAGGGACGCGCCAGCGACCAATGGTGACGATCGCCGACCTCGCAAGGCAGCTCACCAACATTAAGCATCGACTGAAGACGGTCGTATGTATCGGACCTGCCGGCTTGTTCGACGTGAATGTCAGTGTCCGGAGCGCGCAGTACGGCGCGTGGCTCACGACCATTCACGAGGCGGCAGAGGCCAACCTGGCGATCGATGTTGTTGATGTTCCCGGATCAACGCGCAACAGATCTCGAGGGCTGGCCACTGAGACGGGTGGTCACGTATTCGAGGATCGCGACGCGTCCAAGGTCGTTGAGAAAATTTGGGCTGCCACGGGCCATTACTACCTCATTGCATATCGGCCGCCCGCTGCTGATGTCCATCGGAACGTGATTCCACGGCCCGGTTCGCATGACATCGAAATCCGAGTGAAGCGCAGCGGCGCAACGGTGTGGGCCCGCAAAACGCGGGCGTAGTTGGCGCGCTCACGCCGTCGGGAGACTGCTCTAGTGAACCGACATCCCTTCGGTTTCTACCGTTTAGCTATAAACGTGGCGAGGATGGCCGGACGATTTCGTTGACGGGACACTAAAGAACAGGAATTGGCATTTGTCGGATTCGGAACCGCTGGCGTCAGGCGAAGCATGACGCCGCGCTTCCGAGAGACCGATGGGGTGAGCCGACCGACGCGCGGCGAGGCAGGTTTCGTTCAGCGGGGATTCGGAACCGCTGGCGTCAGGCGAAGCATGACGCCGCGCTTCCCGAGAGACCGATAGGGTGAGCCGACCGAAGCGAAGCGAGGCAGGTTCCGTTCAGCGGGGATTCGGAACCACTGGCGTCAGGCGAAGCATGACGCCGCGCTTCCCGAGAGACCGATGGGGTGAGCCGACCGAAGCGAAGCGAGGAAGGTTCGTCCCCATCGGGATTCGAACCCGAGTTTTGGCCTTGAAAGGGCCACGTCCTAGGCCTCTGGACGATGGGGACGTACGGTCGGAACAAAAAATTTTACAACATCGGTACAGCCGCGGGCAACGTCCACGCCGGCGCGCCGTACGGAACGATGTACACTCGACTCGCAGGCACGCAGTCGCACCTCACTTTCACCCACCGCCATCATCGGGAGTCTCCACGGTCATGAACACGCAGCAATCAGCAGACATCTCCATGCGCGAGGAAACCATCCAGGGCGCAGCAGGACTCAACCTCTTCACGCGATCGTGGCGTCCCGCCGGTGCGCCGCGCGGCGTCGCCGTCCTCGTCCACGGATTCAACTCGCACAGCGGCTACTACTTCTGGGTCGCCGGCCAGCTCGCCGCCAGCGGGCTCGCGGTGTACGCGCTCGACCTTCGCGGCCGGGGCAAGTCTGACGGCGAGCGCTTCTACGTCGAGAAGATGACGGACTACGTCCGCGACGTCGAAGCTCTGATGGCCGTCGTGAAGTCTCGCGACGCCGGCCTGCCGATCTTCCTGCTCGGCCACAGCGCCGGCGGCGTCGTCTCCTGCCTCTACACGCTCGAGCACCAGCGCGAGCTCGCCGGCCTGATCTGCGAGAGCTTCGCGTTCCAGGTCCCCGCGCCCGACTTCGCGCTCGCGGTCCTCAAAGGCCTCAGCCACGTCGCACCGCATGCGCACGTCCTGCGGCTGAAGAACGAAGATTTCTCGCGCGATCCCAAGGTCGTGGAGGCGATGAACAGCGACCCGCTCATCGCGCACGAGGTCCAGCCGACGCTGACGGTCGCCGAAATGGTCCGCGCGGACGAGCGCCTGAAGAAAGAGTTTCCGCAGATCACGCTGCCCGTGCTGATCCTCCACGGCACGCTCGACAAGGCCACGAAACCGAGCGGAAGCCAGCTCTTTTTCGACACCGCCGGCTCGACCGACAAGACGCTGAAGCTCTACGACGGACACTTCCACGACCTGCTCAATGATCTCGGCAAGGAGCAGGTCATGGCCGACGTCAGCGACTGGATCAGGGCGAGACTGCCACGGAAGAATTAGGAATCGGGACTCCTTCCTTCCTAATTCTCAGAATCCAAAACGTATCCCGACCTGCGCCTGCCGCGGCTGGCCGCCGCCATACAGCGTCGTCAACAGCAGAAAGTTCGTGCTGCGCCGGTCGCTCTGGTTCGCCGACGTCACGGGGCTGACGAAGTTCGCGCGGTTCATGACGTTGATCAGGTCCGCGCTCAGGTCGAGCGTCTTCGATCCGTTGAAGTGGAAGCGCCAGCCGAGTCGTGTGTCGAACTGCGCGAAACCCGGTCCGTATGCGCCGTTGCGGCCGCCTTTGTTCTCGACGGTCACGGCGTTCGGTCCATTTCCGCTGTAGGTACCGGCCGGCAGCGGATCGAAGAGCACGCCGTTGCGATCCGGGTCGCTGCTGGTATCGACCAGCGTGAACGGCAGCCCGCTCAACAAGCGAAGCGTGCCGCTCAAGGTCATGCCGTGCGTCTTCGGCACCTCACCGCGTCCGCTGATCACGAGGTTGTGCCGCCGGTCGTAATCGGTCGGCCCCTCGCTCAGGTCGAGGCGGTAGTCGTTCAGGAACTGCATGTTGTCCGTCGCCGTCTGCGCGCCGCTCGTGTTGCCGCGCGAATACGCAAGCGTGTACGACACGCGGCCGCTCCATCCGTGTGATTCGCGTTTCTCGACGATGACGTTGAGCGCATCGTAGGTGTACTCGGCAATGTTCGAGCGCTGCCAGACGTTGGTGACGTAGTTCGGATCGACGCGGTTGATCTTCCCGGACGCTGTCGTGTCGACACGCACGCCGGGATTCAGGTTGATCAAATTCCACAAGCCGCGCGCCATCGTGTGGACATAGTCGGCACTCACTGAGGCAAACGATCCAACCTGGCGCTGATAGCCGCCGCTGATCTCCTGCACGTAGGGCTGCCGCCGCTCGGGCGTGTCGAGATAGACATCGCCCGTGTTGCGGACGATGGTGCCGGGTGGATAGAGCGAGTTCAGCAGGTCCCAGTTGATGACCGGTCCGTTCGACAGGAGCGGGTTCGTCGGGAGACGCCCGGCACGTGGCCCGGGATCGATGTTGTCGGCGGGAAACGACTGCAGGATCGACGGCGTGTAGACGCCGCTCGAGATGTAGTTGCTCAGGAGGCTGAAGTTCGTCTTGTCGTAGAAGAGTCCCCATCCGGTCCGAATCAGCGATCGCCCTTCGTCCATCGAATAGGTGAAGCCGACGCGCGGCGAGATGTTGTTCTTGTCCACCGGGTAGTCGCCGGGATTGCTGAATGCCGAATTGTTCGTCTCGTCCACCGGCGTGATCTCGATGTCGTACCGCAGGCCGAGATTGGCTGTGGCGCGATTCGAGATGTGCCACTTGTCCTGAATGAACCCGGTGTACGCCTGCTGCGTCATCGTGATGACCGAATCGAGCGGCACCTGGATCTGCAGCCGTTCGGGATACGTGTGCGGATCGGCCGCGTTGAAGGCGTTGTTCGACGGGATGGTGAACGTGCCGTTGAACTGCGCGGCATTCTGGAACCGCCACTGCACGTAGTACGCCTGGAATCCGAACTTCATGTCGTGCGCGCCCGTTCGCGTCGCAGGCAGGTAGAGGCTGAACGTGTCGGAGAACTCCGGCGAGTCGGTAATCCAGTGCGTGTTCGCGTTCCGGATGCCGTCCTGATACGTGAGGTACGTCAGGTTCGGCCCGGCCGTCGGCATGTTCGTCCGGTTCACCTGGATGCAGTCGTTGAAGTTCGCTTCCCACAGGACCGGGAACCACGACAGGTTCTGCTTGCAGCCCGGGAAACCGTTCGGCGCGAAGCGGTCGTCTTCGCGCGTCAGCGACAGACGCACGGTGTTGACGCGATTCGTGCCGAGCACGGAGTTCAGGTGGACCGATCCGGTGTCGTCCCGGTCCCACTCCTGCTGCGCGGCGGTCAGGGTGACGGCCTGGTTGTTCGTCTGGTTCTTCTGCGGCGACCACTCGGTCAACCACCGCGCGCCCCAGCTGTTGTTGGCGCTGATCTGATGATCGAAACGGTAGACCGTGTCCCAGACGCGCGTTTCGGTGAACGTCGAATAGTTCAACTCGGGACGCGCCGGAATCTGAATCGTGCGCCCCTCGTTCAGGTTGACGCGCTCGATGTCCACGAAGAAGTGGACCTTGTCCTTCGCGATCGGACCGCCGAGCGAGGCGCCCCACTCGTTCTTCGTCGTGTTCGGCTTCGCGAGGTTGTTCTGCTCCTGAAAGAAGTCCTTCGCGCGGAGATCGCGGTTGGTGAAGTACTGGAATGCGCTGCCGTGAAAGTTGTTCGTCCCCGACTTGATCACCGCGTTGACGATTGCGCCGGAGGTGCGGCCGAACTCGGCGTCGAACTGTCCGACGAGGACCTGGAATTCCTGCGCGGCCTCGAGCGGCACGCGCGCCTGCGCGCCGTTGTTCTGACCGAGGTAGTCGTCGTTGTCCCACGCGCCGTCGACGAGGTAGCTGTTGTTGCGCGAATCGACGCCGTTCGCCGTCAACGTATCGGAGCCCCACGACGCCAGGTTCGCCGTCGGCACGACGCCCGGCAGCAGGCCGGCGAAGTACGTGAAGTTGCGCGAGATCGTTGGAATGTCCGCGAGCTCCTTCGTACCGATGTTGCCGCCAAGCTCCTTCGACGTCACATCCACGAGCGGCGCCTGGCCGCTGACGGTCACCGTCTCTTCGAGGCTGCCGAGATCGAGCGCGATCTCGAGCGCGAGCTGGTTGCCGACGGCGAGCGCGATGTCGCGCTGCTGGAACTTCTTGAATCCTTCGAGCTGCGCCGTCACCTGATACTTGCCGGGCGGCAGCGCCGGCGCGAACCAGGTGCCGTCCGATCCGCTGATCACCTCGCGGACGTTGCCGGAGTCCTGGTTCGTGATGATGACGGTCGCGCCGGGGAGCACGATGCGCTGCGGATCGATGACGCGCCCGCGCAGCTCCGCCGAGCCCTGCTGCGCATGCGCGGCCGCACCGGGGAGCCACACCAGAGCGATTGAGAGGAGGGAGAACGCGAGCGAACGGAAGTGATCACGCATATCGGAACCCCCTTTGGAGGAGAACGGGCATCCGAAACGAGCGCGCGGATCGACGACGTGTCCGCCGAAGTGTAGGACAACGGAAAAAAAATGGATCCTAAATCTTCACGGAAATGAAACGCGAAACTTGCGGCGGACTGAAAGACGTAGCGGCGGCGCCAACCGCTCAGCTGCAGGGAGAAAAGAAAGGGCGCACCCGCGAAGGGGGTGCGCCCAAGGGAGCCCCAGAAAACGCGGCGCGCTGCTAGAGCTTGTTCAGCGCGCCCGTCATGTTGTTGAGGGCCAGTTCGAGCGTCTTGCGCGAGGTCGCGATATTCATGCGCGCGTGGCCCTGACCGCCGGTGCCGTACGACGAGCCCGCGTTCAGGTGCACCTTCGCGTTGTAGACGAACCAGTCGACGACGACCTGCTCCGGCGTCTGCGGCTTCGCGGTGCCTTTGGTCGCCTCGGCCTTCTTCTTGGCGTCGATGCGATCCGCGACGGCGCTGAGGTCCAGCCACGCGAGATACGTGCCCTGCGGCTTGACGCACTTGACGAGCGGCATCTTCGACTTGATGTACGACGCGACGAACTCGTGGTTCGCGTCGATGTACGGCAGCAGCTGATCGAGCCAGGGCTCGCCTTCGTTCAACGCGGCGTGATTCGCGACCATGCCGAGCGTGGACAGATCGGCCCGGTTGTTCGCCTTCACGCGCGCGAGGTACTCCGGGTTGGTCGAGAAGAACCAGGCGTGCTTCATCGCGGCAAGGCTGAACGACTTGCTCGCAGCCTTGAAGGTGAGGCTGTTCTTCACGACGGCCTTGTTCGGCAGGCTGGCAAACGGCGTGTACTTCTGCCCGTTGGTGACGAAGTCGCAGTGGATTTCGTCGGCGAGCACGACCACGCGCCGTCGCAGGCAGATTTCGCCGAGCCGCATCAGATCCTCGGCCGACCAGCAGTTGCCCGTCGGATTCTGCGGGTTGCAGAGGATGAACGTGTTGGTGTCGGGACTGATGCGCCGCTCGAAGTCGTCGAAATCGATCGAGTAGCGGCCGTCCACGAGCTTCATCGGGCTGTCTTCGGGCTTGGTCCCCGTGTACGTCAGGTCGCCGTAGAAGCCGTTGTACGTCGGCGTGAGCAGCAGCACCTTCGTCCCGGGCGGCGAGAACGCGCGCAGCGCCGCGATGAGTCCGGGATGCACGCCCGTCGTCAACACGATGGTGTCAGGATCGACGTCGAGCCCGTAGCGTCGCTTATTCCAGGTGGCGATTGACTCGAGATACGAACGCGGCGTATCGAGATAGCCCCAGTTCTCGTGCTGGCAGCGTTCGGCGAGCGCCTTGGCGATGCACGGCGCGGCGCGGAAATCCATGTCGGCGATGCCCATGCCGACCATGATGTTCTCCTTGCCGTACAGTCGAATCTGCTGGTCGTACTTGACGCAGTCGGTGCCGATGCGATTGTAGGGCGTGTCGAAGTCGAACTTGCCGTTCGTGACGGCAGCCGGAGCCGCGGCAGCGGCGATGGCTTCCGACGCGCCCGATCCGACGGCGGCGCCCGCAATGGCGGTCAGACCCGCGCTTCTCAGGAACGCTCTGCGATCCAGTCCGTGAGTCTCTGGCATGTGTCGCTCCCCCGTCATCAAGTGTGCGCCGCACACGGTTGAAGGCCTTCGCGCCGGGATGCGTGGTGCCGCCGAACGCGCAAATACTACACCCTCGAGGGCGCGTATGTAACCGATTTGTGTACATTGAATTGACGCGTCGGGGTCGAACGGTCGCGGTCCAAAGTGGCACACGGAAGGGCGATAAGATGCAGAGGATGCCGCGAATATGGCTCGTCGCGGGCGCGATGCTCATGGCAATGCCGGCGGGAAGCCGCGCCGGCGCGCCAGAGCTCGCCGCCCTCCTGACATCGGCCCAGATCGACGCCGGGTATTCGGCCAACGTCGTCGACTGCAAAATCGCCGAGAGTTACTCGTCCGGCGAAGACCTGACGGACGTCACGCTCGGGTTGGCGCCGCCGATTCCGGCTGATGGTCCAGGCATCACGCTGCTCTTCCGTGCGCGATTCCGCGGCCGCAGCACCAGTCCCGATCGGCTCGTCGATCTCAGCGTCCGCGCGCACTACCGGATCCATTCCGACGATCGCGTCCGCTCGGCGCGTTCGCTCGACTCGAGCCAGCAGCTGCACATGGATCTCGATCGTCAGGAAGCGTCGGGAGGAATTTCGCTCGACTTCTTTCCCACGAGCTGGGGCTATGGAGGATTCTCGGCGCCGGGCGACGAGATTCCCGTCGCGTACTTCGCGGTGACCACGGCTGACCTGCGCGCGTTATCGATCGCGCGCACGGTCTCGGGACACGTCCTCTGGACCGACTTCACGCTGACCGACGCTGAGCGCGACGCCCTTCATCAGTATGCCGGGCGCGTGCTCAAGGCCGGTCGATGATCCGCAGCTAACGCGACAGCAGACGCACCAGCCGGACGAGAATGGGCGTCGAGGACGGCAGGCGTTTCTGCCACTCGGCGAATCGATCGACGACCCGTCGGCGATGCCGTAACCGCAGCGAACGTGCCTGAAACGAAGAGACCAACGCCGTGGCGGACTTCATGGTTGGCGCCTCCGTCGACACTTATCGACGGCTCAGCTCGGCGCAAGTAGCCTGTCAGTCTGACCAGCCCTACGGAAGAGCTTAGGGAAACGCCGCGCGGGCCCGCTACAATGCCGGTCATGTCGGTGCTCGCCAACACCCGTCCGCTCGCGACGCCCTTCGACCGATCGAGCGTGCAGCGCACGCCCGCGCTGTCGGCGCTCGCGGTCCTGATCCTCGGCGTCGGCTACATCGCCGCGACCGTGAGCGCGAAGCAGGCCGCGCTGTTCCTCGTCGGCACAGCCGCCGGCGTCATCCTCTATCACGCGGCGTTCGGCTTCACCTCTTCCTGGCGCCACTTCATCGTCGACGGACGCGGCGCCGGACTGCGCGCGCAGATGTTGATGCTCGCTGCGACGTGTCTCGTGTTCTTTCCGGTGCTCGCCGCCGGACAGATGTTCGGACAGCCTGTCCGCGGGTCCGTGTCGCCGGTGAGCGTGTCGGTGATTGTCGGCGCGTTTCTTTTCGGCGTCGGCATGCAGCTTGGCGGAGGCTGCGCGTCCGGCACGTTGTACACCGTCGGCGGCGGCAACTCGCGGATGCTCGCGACGCTGAGCGCGTTCATCGCAGGCTCGGTGCTTGGCGCGACGCATCTGTCGGCATGGGAAGCGCTGCCGTCCGCGAAGCCGTTCTCGCTGGTCACCAGGTTCGGCGCGACGGGCGGACTCGCAATCAGCCTGACGGTGATGGCCGTCATCGCCCTGCTCACGATCGTCGTCGAGCGATCGCGCCATGGACAGCTCGCACGCGAAAACGATCTCGGACGAAGCGGCTGGACGCGCGCATTGCGCGGACCATGGCCGCTGGTAGCCGGCGCACTCGGGTTGGCGGCGGTGAACATCGCGACGCTCGCGATCGCCGGCCGTCCATGGGGCGTGACCGGCGCCTTTGTACTGTGGGGCGGAAAGCTGCTCAACGCCGCGGGCGCCGATCTGACGACGTGGCGCTACTTCGCACCGGCGGCGAGGCAAGCCGAGCTCCACGCACCGATGCTGAAAGACATCACCTCGGTGATGGACTTCGGCATCATGCTCGGCGCGCTGTTCGCGGCCACGATGGCTGGACGCTTCGCGCCTGGCTGGCGAACATCGTCGCGGTCCCTCGCCGCCGCAGTCCTCGGCGGACTTCTGCTCGGGTACGGCGCGCGCATCGCGTACGGCTGCAATATCGGGGCGTTCTTCAGCGGCGTGTCGTCAGGCAGCCTGCACGGCTGGATCTGGTTTCCGTCCGCGCTTCTCGGCAACGTGCTCGGCGTGAGGCTTCGGCCGATCTTCAACCTGAGCGTGCGGTCCTGACGTTCGTCAGTGGAGCTCGAGCCACTGACGCGCGTCTTCGATCGACTGGAAGATCCCGACGCGGATGCCGGCGAACACCGCCGCGTCCATCTGGAAGCGATGCGCGGTGAGCCCCGTCGCCGATGACGCGGGCACGACGGCGAGAAACGGCGCGAACTTTCCGCTCAAGAGACTCCACACCAGCTCAACGCGATTTCTGACGAGTCCCGGCGCGAGATCGACGTCGCTCTCGCGCGCGTCGACCAGCAGCAGTGCGCCGTTCGGAATCGATTCATCGTGGAGCATGACCGTGAAAATGTCGCGCGCACCGTCGAGGGGTGGTTTGGGCGGCGGACGAAGCGTGACGAGTCGGCCCTCGATGGTATACGCGTAGCCGGACGAGTTCGACCTGGACGAAGTCGGCACTCGATCACATTACCTCAAACCGACGGCGCTGAAACTGATGCGCCAGGAGCTGCACGGCTCCTGGCGCACGCATGTGTCTTCAGCCCTTGATGCGAACGTTCGTCGGTGCGGTCGGCTGTTGCGTCGTGACGCCCTGCGTCACCGTGATCGTCGTGCCGGCGACGATGATCGTGCCGGTGCGTGTCGAGCCCGTCGTGTTGGACGCCACGCTGAAGCTGGTCATGCCGCTGCCGGTCCCGCTCGTTCCTGACGACAGCGTGATCCAGCTCGCGTTGCTCATCGCGTTCCAATTGCACGTGCCGGTCGTGGTAATCGTGACGCTGGCGTTTCCGCCGCTGTTCCCAATCGACTGCGACGTCGGCGACACTGCGAAGGTGCAGCTTCCGCCCGTCTGAATCACCGTGACCGTTTTTCCAGCAATCGTCAACGTCCCCGTGCGCGTGGAGCTCGTAGGATTCGTGGCGATCATGTAAGTGGCGTTTCCGTTGCCGCTCATCGACGCGCCGGCCGTCACCATGATCCACGGCACGTTGCTCGTCGCCGTCCAGCTGCAGCTGCTGCTGACGGTGACCGTCGTCGTCTTCGAGCCGCCCGGGTACGCCATCGTCTGCGATGTCGGCGCGACCCCGAAGCTGCAGGAGGGCGCCTGCGTGACGGTGAAGGTCTGTCCGGCGATAGTCAGCGTTCCGGTGCGGGAGCTCGTTGACGTGTTGACGTCGATGCTGAAGCTGACCGTCCCGTTGCCCGACCCGCTGGCGCCGCCGGTGACCGTAATCCAGCTCACGTTGCTGGCGGCCGTCCAGTTGCAGCCCGACCCAGCCGTGACGGTGGTGCTACCGGTTCCGCCGCTCGACGCCGCACTCTGCGATGTCGACGAAAGGCTGAAGCTGCACGCGGCCGCAGCCTGCGACACGGTGTACGTCTGTCCGGCAATTGTCAGCGTTCCAGTGCGCGGGCTCGTCGACGTGTTCGCCGCGATGCTGAAGCTGACGGCGCCATTGCCGGTGCCGCTCGCACCGCCGGTCACCGTGATCCAGCCCGCGTTGCTCGTGGCCGACCAGCCGCAGCTCGAACCGGCCGTGACGGTCGTGCTGCCCGTGCCGCCACTCGACGCGACGCTCTGCGATGTCGGCGAGATGCTGAAGCTGCACGCAACGGCGGCCGCCTGCGTGACCGTGTAGGTTTGCCCGGCGATCGTCAGCGTGCCTGTGCGCGACGTTGTCAATGTGTTCGGATCGATGCTGAAGCTGACGGTGCCGTTGCCGGTCCCGGTCGCGCCCGCCGTGACCGTGATCCACGACGCGTTGCTGGTCGCTCCCCAGCCGCAGCCCGACCCGGCCGTGACGGTCGTGCTGCCAGTCCCGCCGCTCGACGCCACGCTTTGCGACGTCGGCGAGATGCTGAAGCTGCACGCGGCCGCCTGCGTCACCGTGTAGGTCTGCCCCGCGATCGTCAGCGTGCCCGTGCGCGCGCTCGATGCATTCGTCGCGACGCTGAAGTTGACCGTCCCGTTGCCGGTGCCGCTCGCGCCGCCAGTCACGGTGATCCAGCCGTTGTTGCTGGCTGCCGTCCAGTTGCACGTCGAACCAGCGGTCACCGTCACGCTTCCGGTGCCGCCGGCGGTCCCCATGTTCTGAGACGTCGGAGCAATCGTGAAGCCGCACGTGCCGACCTGGGTGACGGTGACCGTTTGTCCGGCGATCGTCAGCGTGCCCGTCCGTGTCGACGAGGACGTATTCGCCGCGACGCTGTAGCTGACCGTCCCATTGCCGCTGCCGCTCGCGCCGCCGGTGACGGTGATCCACGCGTCATTGGCAGTCGCGGTCCAGTTACAGCCGGAACCAGCCGTGACCGTCGCGGTCGCCGTGCCGCCGCTGGATGCGGAACTCTGTGAAGTCGGCGACACGCCGTAGCTGCACGCGGCCGCCTGCGTCACCGTATAGGTCTGCCCCGCGATCGTCAGCGTGCCGCTGCGCGACGACGTCGATGTGTTCGACGCGATGCTGAAGCTGACCGTGCCGTTGCCCGTGCCGCTCGCACCACCCGTGACCGTGATCCACGCCGCGTTGCTCGTCGCCGTCCAGCTGCAGGTGGAACCGGCGGTGACCGCCGTGCTGCCGGTGCCGCCGCTCGACGCGGCACTCTGGGACGTCGGCGAGATACCGAAGCTGCACGCCGCCGCTTGCGTGACCGTATAGGTCTGCCCGGCGATCGTCAGCGTGCCGGTGCGCGACGACGTCGACGTGTTCGACGCGATGCTGAAGCTGACCGTGCCGTTGCCCGTGCCGCTCGCACCACCCGTGACCGTGATCCACGCCGCGTTGCTCGTCGCCGTCCAGCTGCAGGTGGAACCGGCGGTGACCGCCGTGCTGCCGGTGCCACCAGTCGATGCCGCGCTCTGCGAGGTCGGCGAGATGCCGAAGCTGCACGCGGCCGCCTGCGTCACCGTGATCGTCTGCCCGGCGATCGTCAGCGTGCCGCTGCGCGATGACGTCGACGTGTTCGACGCGATGCTGTAGGTCGCATTGCCGTTGCCGTTGCCCGTCGCGCCGCCGGTCACAGTAATCCAGGTCGCGTTGCTCGTGGCCGTCCACGCACAGCCAGCTGCAGTGGTCACCGCGACGCTGCCGGTGCCGCCGCTCGAGGCCACGCTCTGCGATGTCGGCGACGCGCTGAACGCACACGTCGTTCCGAAGCTGAACGTGTTGGACATCGCGCTCGGGGCACTGCCGCCGGGACCGACGGCGGCCACGTCCGCGACGTAGACCATGCCGGTCACCGGCCATCCCGTGAACGACGATGTCAGATCGACGTGGATGATGCCGTCAGAACCCGGCGACGGCTTGCCGAGGTTGACCGTCTGGAACGGTGATGATGCGCCCTGCTGAAAGAGATCCAGTCGATAGGACTGAACGATCGGCGTCCCGTCTGACGCTGTGGCGTTGTGATCAGCCGATGGCGAAAACTGCGCACTCGTCGGGTTCATCGTCTGCGCGAAGACTCGCGATGACGACATCCCAAAAATTGAAATGAGACAAACGATCACACACCATGAACGTACCAGTCGCAGCCGAACCATCCATCCACCGCCAAACCGCTGGGTGCGACTCGGCACTGCACGAATCGGGCTCACTTCATTTCGCGACAGCCAGTCCCGTAAGTTGTTGACAGATCACGCTGTCAATTTTTGCTAGTTGTCGCAGTGCGCAGTTGTGATTGCAGATTTCGGGTAGGGTGCACGATTCTGTGTAGCGAATACAGTCGGGCTCATGGGATCAATTTCTCGTAACTAATTCACTCATTGATCGGATATCGACACGAATCGATTGACAAGACGTCGAGCGCAGATGAATCATCCGCGCGGTTCGGTCCTCGAACAGATCCCACCAAGGAGGTCCGCATGAAACGTCTGCTTCCCATCGCTCGAGGTTGCGCCATTCTGATTGCGATTGCCGCCGTGGGCATCGCCGTTCCGCTGTCAGCCGATCACGACAAGCACCACGGGACGTTTGATCTCGTCGAGGCCACCATTCCCGCCATTCAACGCGCCCTCGATAACGACGTCATCACCACGAAGCAGCTCGTTCGCATGTATTTCCGCAGGATCGCCGCCTTCGACGGCAAGCACACGAAGACGCACCTGAATTCGTACATCCATATCAATGTGCGTGCGCTCCAGGATGCCGAGGACGACCAGGGCGAGGACCACGACTTCCGCGGCAACGGACGTCAGCCGCTTCGCGGCATCCCGATGATCCTGAAAGACAACGTCGACACGCGCGACATGCCGACGACGGCCGGGTCGGTGGCGTTCAACGGATCGTTCCCGAAGACCGACGCGTTCATCGCGAAGCGGCTGCGCGACGCGGGTGCAATCATCCTCGGCAAGGCGACGATGACCGAGTTCGCCAACTTTTTGACGAACGGCATGCCAGCGGGCTACAGCTCGCTCGGCGGATACGGATTCAACCCGTACGATCCGCGCCCCGATCCGCGAATCATCCTCGACGCGCTCGGCCGCCCGCTCAACGACGGCCGGCCCGTGCTCACGCCTGGCGGATCGAGCTCAGGTCCTGGGATCGCGGTGGCGGCGAACCTCGCCGCGGTCGGCATCGGGACGGAAACGTCGGGATCCATTCTCAGTCCGGGGACTGCGAACGGCTTGGTCGGCATCAAGCCGACGGTCGGGCTGGTCAGCCGCGATGGAATCATTCCAATCACCGCCGATCAGGACACCGCCGGGCCTCTGGCGCGAACCGTGAGAGACGCCGCCATCGTGCTCGGCGTCATCGCCGGGTTCGATCCGAACGATCCGGCAACCGCCGCCTGCCTGACGCCCGGCAACTGCTTCCACGACTACACGCAGTTCCTGCACGCCAACGCGCTCACGGGCGCCCGCATCGCGGTGCCGCCGTTCCCCGCGAACCGTACCGACGTGATGAACGATGCGATTGCGGTCCTCAGAGCGCAAGGTGCGACGGTCGATCTCGTCGATGCGCTCGCGGCGCAGCTGCCCGCATGTCCGACCATTCCACCGGCTGTCTTCCCGCCGGCTGCCGGCTGCTCGACCGTGCTCAACTACGGCTTCAAGCGCGATCTCAACAAGTACATCGCGGACCACGTCCGGCGATCGTTCCCGACCCAGTCGCTCGAAGACGTGGTGAACTTCAACATCGCGTTCGGTCCGGGTGCGACCAAGTACGGACAGGATCTCGCGATCTTCTCGCAGATGTTCGACACATCGGCGGGCAGCGCCGACACGCTGCGCTACCAGAGCGATCGGATGCAGGACGCGACGAACTCGCGTGCGGCGATCCATTTCATCCTCGACGGCCCGGACGGAATGCCGGGGACCGCTGACGACTACGACGCGCTGCTCTTCTCCGGGAGCAGCGGCGCCGGCACGCCCGCAAAGGCCGGCTATCCGAGCGTCGTTGTACCAGGCGGATTTTTCGATCCGGCGGCGGGCCTGCCGCCCGACCAGGCATTTCCTCCCGGCTTCACGCCGCTGCCGGGCCCAGCCGGTGTCACGTTCTCAGCGGGAGCGTTCAGCGAACCGCGTCTGATCGCGCTGGCGTACGCGTTCGAGCAGGCGACGCACCACCGAGTGCCGCCAGCGAGCGCGCCGCCGCTCCCAGGCGAGCACGTGGTTCGCTAAAGGATTCCAAGGCCGGCTGGCGATGTCGTCGAGGTGATTCAGGCCACGAAGTCGCGAAGACACGAAGGTGAATGCTCTTTCGTGTTTTCGTGCTTTCGTGGCAACACCGCTTCTCGAAGACGTCGAACGACGCCACTGGACTGGTTGAACGCGAGCCCGAGAACCCGGGCACTGATCGAAAGGCGCTGCGGCTGAATCGGTCGTCCGTCCCGCTCGATTGCGACGACCAGCCCCAGAACGTCCTGCGCGCGGATCGGCTGATCGTCGCGCCAATGAGCATCGCCGCGTGTAACGACGCACGCCTGCCCGTCCGTGTTGGAAACCTGCCGGACCCGGTGAGCGATCACGCGACCATGAGCGCGGGCGAGCACGACATCGCCTGCGCGCAAACCGTCACACGCGCAACCGCGGGCGGTCAACACGTCGCCCGATTGGATGGCCGGATACATGCTCGTCCCGAGCGCGCGGAGACGCACCGTGCCGAATCGCTTCAGCGCGTCGTCGACCACGTCGGTCGCCGCGGTCAGGAATTCTTGCGTGATGTCCGGCACTGCCCGATGATCGGATTCGTCTTGCCGCAGGCCAGCGCCATCGTTTCGAACAGCTGATCGCGCACGAATGCGGGCTTCTGGTAGGGACGCTTTCGGGTGGGCGGCTTCGGCGCCTCACCGGAATCGCTCCGCGGATCCTGTTCCTTGAACCGGCTCATCGACGCTCCTCAACTCGCTGCGCTAGCGCGCAGCATCGACTTCTCGCAATCCGCGGACGACGGCCCGCGCATATTGCCTTCCATGTACGCGAGGCCCGGGCATCGCGTGCAGTTCGACACGAACGAACAGCTCGGACAGCTGTTCAAGTCGCGAATCCTGATCGACCGGACGTCCTGGAGCTGCGGCGACTCGCGCCAGATCTCGTCGAACCGCTGCCGGCGCAGGTTGCCGCTCGGCAACGGAAACTGCACGCACGGATAGACGTCGCCGTACGGCGTGATGTAGCAGGCGATGTGGCCGGCACTGCACGGGATCGAGTCGAGCGTCTCCGGATCGTCCACGGGGCCGATCGGCGCCGGCCGGCAGAAGTCCTCGCCGACCATGCTCCGATCCTTGAACAGGTGCAGCATCTGCGGTCCCTGCAGGCGCAGCGCGAGGATGGAGGTGTCGCCGTCCATCTTCGGGGTAATCGTCGGGTCGAGCGTGTACTCGGCACCGAGCTCCTGCGCGAGCGCGCGGACTCCGTACTGGTCGCCGGCATTCTGCCGCATGAGAACGTTCGCGACGATCACGTTCAGACCCTGCGCGCGGAGGAATCGGATCGCGTTGATCGTGCGCGCCAGCGATCCCGGAACCTTCGTGATGGCGTCGTGGACCTCTGGCCGATGCGAATAGACGCTGACTTGAATCTGCCGGACGCCGAGCGCACGAATCCTGGCCGCCTCCGGCTCCTTCAACAGCACCGCGTTCGTCTTGATCTTTACGTCGAACCGCAGCCGCCGCGCATGCTCGAGGAGCTCGAAGAAATCGCGTCGCAGCAGCAGCTCACCGCCACTGAAGGTCAGGAACAGGGTGCCCGCCGCGGCGAGCTGCTCCAGGATCCCTTTCACCTCGTCCGTCGTCATCTCGCCGTGATCGTCGTGATCGAGATAGCAATGGATGCAGCGCTCGTTGCACCGATACGTGAGATCGAAATGAACGGCGAGCGGAACGCCTTCAGCGAGCGCGCGCTCGCGCACGAGATCCAGCAGATGAGTGGTCATAGGGCGGCGTCAGGCGACGTGGACAGCAGACCGGCAGCCGACAACGACTCGACGAAGGCTGCTGCGTCCTGGCGCGCCGTGTCGCGATCGACGTCGAATTCCTCGCACATCCGGTTGATGATTGCGTCCAGCGTCGTGCGTCCGTCGGACGACTCCCAGATGAAGGTCCCGACCTCGTTCAGGACGAAGACGCTCGAGTCGTCGGCCGACAGGATGACCATCTCGCCGCCGACCTTCCGTGCAGCAATCCGGTCCGATCGAATCGCGAACACGCTCATTCGAGCATGCTCCAGACGCGCGCGTCCGGCGCAAAGGAGAGCGTCTCCGCAGGCACGCTCGCGGCGCAATCGCACGCGGTGTCGAATACGCGATCGACGAGCGCTCGATCCCGCGCGAAGAACAGGATGTTCCGCATCAGCGATCGAACGGCCGCGGCGTGGCCCAACGGTTCGCGGCGATTCTCTTCGTTCCATCCCAGCGCGAAGACTCCCGCAACCGGCGCGCACGCGGGCTCGCCGAGGTCCGACTTCTCACCCGCGAACGGCGTGCCGAATGCCACGTAGCCGCCGTCGATCTTTTTCAGGTACGACACTTCGTCCGTCAGCACCGTCACGTCCTCGGGCGCGAGTCCGACAATCGTAGACTTCCCTGAGCCGGAAGGACCCATGAAGACGAACGCACGTCCATTGCGGATTGCGCTCGAGGCGTGCAGCAGGAATCCGTCCTGCTCGGCGAGCACGAGCGTGTGAACGATGCGGAGCACGGAATCGGCGGCGTAAGGATTCAGCGCCTGTTGAATCCGTCCGCGCCGCTCGCGGACGTTCCATTCCGCGCGAAAGTCGCCGCGCGACGTCGTCCAGCGGTCAGGCTCGCCGAAGACTTCGAGATCCTGCTCAGGCGCGACCTCGCTGTCGTGATCGACCGTCACCGCAAAACGGAAATCAGGCTCGGCCGCTGGATTGAGGAACCGGTGAAAACGGCGCTCGAGCATCTGGACGAGGGGTCGATCGTTCGTCTCGAGGAGCACGGCGACGCCTCCT
Source organism: Vicinamibacterales bacterium (assembly GCA_036557365.1). Taxonomy (GTDB): domain Bacteria; phylum Acidobacteriota; class Vicinamibacteria; order Vicinamibacterales; family CAVVIG01; genus DATKHR01. The sequence continues at coordinate 55,270 of DATBHR010000062.1, read as the reverse complement.
ACGTCGACGACGAGACCCGAACCAGACGGCATTGGGCTGGACTATACGCTGCGTGCGGCGGCCGGCGCAACCGCACGCCGACTCAAAACTGCTGCGCGAGCTGCACGATCGTGCTCTGCGTCGTCGTTCCTACGCCCATGGTGCCGAAGTAGATGTTGGCCGTCGCCGTGGAACCGGTGATGTTCGACGTCCGCGTATCGACGGAGATGCCGGAGATGATGCCGCCGGTCACACTAAACGAGTTGGCCATGCTCACGGGCGACGCGTTCGTGCCGCCAAATCCGGCGCCGATGCGATTCATGTACAGGTAATTCGTGCCGGCACCGCCGACGAAGAGGAAATCCTTGTTCGCCTGCGAACTGGCCGTCAGGAACTCGGTGACGGGACTCGCCGCGACAATCGCTCCCGTGCTGGTGTGATTGAGCTGCGCGAAGCCTGATGCCGTTCCAAGGCTGCCGTTGTACGGCACGCGCACCAGATACGTATTGCCGCCGCCCGTCGGCGATCCAACGGCGTACGCATTGCCGCTGTTCGTGGACCAGAAGGCATCGTCAAAGGTCGGCGACACGGGTGCCGTGGTCGTCGCCGCGCCCGTCTGGACCGCAGAGACGAAGCCCGCGCCGGCCGTGAACATCAGGTCGAACGTGCCGATGCCCGCGATGCCGAATCCGGACGCGTTGTTCGTGCCGACGATGACCACGTTGTTCGTGACGTCGACGACCGGAGGCGCGAGCGCCCCGGCGCCGCCGCCGCCGACGCCGCCCAGTGCCGACGCGATGCACGTGTAGGGCGACGCGCTGTTCGTATCCATCCGGTACAACCGGCCGTCGTAGCTCGTCACGATCACCTGATCGTTGACGAAGATGGGCGACTGCAGCTGCGAGGTGCCGCAGGTGTTCGCGAAGTTCGTGGAGTCGACCGACGCGCTGGTCCGATCGACGTTCACAACGTGCCGAATGTGACCCGACGAATCTCCGAAGTAGATCTCGTTGCTGTCGTAATCGAGATACGGCGACGACACGTTGTTGACGACGCCGCTGAAGGTGAGCTGAAAGAGCTGCTCGCTGGTGGCCGTTCCGCTGGGTGCCGCGAGAATATGCGCGTTCGACCAGTTCGTGCTCCCGAACGAGTACGTGCCGGGATTTGAGGTGATGTTGTTGACGTTGATCGCGTGGAGAACGACGCTCGACGCGCCCGACTCGAGCACATAGAGCACCGTCCCGTCGAGGCTCGGCACGGCCGACGTCGCCGTCCCCGACGTCATGCGAATGCCCCACTTCACCGTCGGTGTGGTCCCCGATGTATTGCCGGAACAGCCGGCGTACGCGTTCGTGATGGCGATCACGTTGGGGCTAGTGGCGCTTCCAGCCTGGTTCACCGTGAAATAGATCACGTCGCTGCAGTGGCTCGCCGTGATATCGAAGCTGTACTTCGCCGGCGAACCAACGACATTCCCGAAACCGCCGGTCTTGAGGTTCCAATCGAGCTTGGATGCCGTGTTCGCCGGCTCGCGATCGCCGCCAAGCGCCTTCTGCAGCAGATCGAACCACGTCACGACGGGTGACGTCTCGAGCGCGCGCGCCTGATCGAGTCGAACGTGCTTGAGATGCGTGCGCCAGTCGCGGTCGACGTTTCGATCGAGGTCGGGACCGAAGCGGGTCGCGATCAGCCGTCCATGCGACCAGTCATGCGGGCCCCCGCGGCGGAAGTTGTCAACTTTCGAACGGCCATTCAGGCCGGCGGGAAGAGTGAGCGCCGCCACCGCGGCCACCGCGAGTGCGCTTCGGAACGTGTCGAGTCGGGTCATAGGACTGTATGTGACTCGAGGGCAAGTCACATACCGCAAATCGACGGGCTCGGAACTTGTGCAGTGGCGGGCAGTGCCGCGCAACGAACGACGCACGCGGCCGAACGCTCGTCTTCGAATTGACCTTTCTTGTCCCAGGCGCGCCGGAAATTGTCACACGCGCACTCGACGTGCGCGCGTGACATCGGCACCGGAAAGCCGGCAGTTTCTAGCAGGAGACGCAGCGGTGGCTGTTCTTCGACCCGAGCTTCTCGAGCAGCGCCACCGTCGCTGGGAACGGCGAGACGCGCTGCACGGGACCGTTCGCCATGTCGGCGGTCGTCTGTCCGCTGCGCGCGACCGCGGTGACGTCGGCGCCCTTCGACACGAGGTAGAGGATCATGTCGTTGTCGCCGCGCGCCGCCGCATGATGCAGCGGTGTGTAGCCGTCGTTGTCGCGCGCGTTGACGTCCGCGCCCAGCTCCTCGACCAGATACTTGACGACCGGCAGCCATCCATCCGGGGCGTGCCGATGCGCGTTGCCGGCGAAGCCTTCGCCGTACTCGACGCCCGCTGCCGCGTGGATCGGGAACGCGCCGGGTCCGCCCGGCGGAATAGCCGGCCACGCGGATTTCTGCGGCGCCGTCGCCCCGGGCATCCCGTCCTGACCGGGTCCTCCGCCCTGCGGCCCGCGGCGAACGGGCGCCGGCGGCGCGATGGTCGGGATGTTCGGGTCGGCGCCGTACGCGATGAGCATCTTCATCGCTTCGAGATCGGTGGCATACGCGGCGCGCCAGAACGCGGTCGAGCCCGCGGTGTCCGCGAGACCGCAGTTGCGATTGCCGCAGCCGCTGTAGACCAGATACCACGGATGGGTCCGCATCCGGGCGTCCACGTTCGCGCCGGCGTCGAGCAGCGCGCGCATCACGTCGAGGTACGTCGCCTGCTGCCGCTCCATTTCCTGCGGCTGCGGGAACCGTGTCCGCGGCTGCCACTGCGCGTTGATGGCGGCCCAGAGCGGCGTCGCGCCGTTACCACCTTCCGCGAGATCCGGATCGGCGCCGCGATCGATGAGAAACATCGCCATGTCGAACTGCCCGTTGATGACCGCCATCAAGAGCGGGCTCGTCGCATCGCCGGCACCGACCTCATCGATCGGCGCGCCGCCGTCGAGCAGCGCACGCGCCGCGTCGACGTAGCCTTGTCGCGCCGCGTGCAGGAGCGCCGTCAGGCCGCCTTTGCTCGCGACAGGCGGATTGATTTCTTCCGGATTGAACCCGTTCGCCGCGTTCGCGTCGTTGCTGCCGCGCGCGTCGTTCTTCTCAGGCGGCGGAACCTTGCCGGACGCGAACAGCTCGCGTGACGCTTCGATAGCCGCCTGCACCTGGCTCGGGGTCGGCTGCTGGCCCTTCGGAACGGACGCTTCCAGCACTTTCTTCTGCCGATCGTTCGAGGCGCGGTCGAGCGCCAGCATCTGCGCCACGTCGACGGTCTTCGTCGTCACCTTTGGATCAGCGCCGTGAGTCAGCAGTGCGGTGATGACCTTCGGCCGGTTCTCGGCCGCGGCGAACATCAGCGGCGTCTGACCCCATTCACCGGCTTTCGCATTCGGATCGGCGCCCGCGTCGAGCAGCAGCGTCACAACGTCGAGACTACCCGCCGACGCTGCGAGATGAAGCGCGGTGACACCGGTCGTCGTCGTTCGCGCCTTCACGTCGGCGCCGGATTGAATCAGCGTGCGAACGACGGCGGTGCTGCCGGTTCGGCTCGCGAGGTGCAGCGGCGTGTAGTGGCCGATCCGCGTGACGGCTGCGAGGTTGGCGCCGGCGTAGACGAGCATTTCGGCCATCTCGACGTCGCCGCGCTCGGCGGCCCAGTGCAGCGGCGTCATGCCGTCGCCCTGCCCGGCGTTGACGTCGGCGCCTTGCTTCAACAGACCTCGCACAGCGTCGCGGTTGCCGTGCATGGCGGCATCGGCAACGGCCGACGTCGAAGGCGCGGCGCCGAGAAGCGCGGTCATCAACACACTGACCGCGCCAGACAACAGGAGGCTGTTCCTTGGCATGACCAGCCGCCTACGCGACCGTACTGGCGGACGGCGCCGAGAGCGAGAACTCGCCGCTGCTGTCGCCAAACGTGTTCATGTCGTCGAGCCCCAGGTTGTGCAGCAGCGTCAGCATCACGTTCGCCATCGGCGTATCGTCCGCGGCCTTGAGATGGACGTTGCCCTTGAGCATGCCGTTGCCGTGTCCGAGGAGCACCAGCGGGCAGCGCCGGTGGTTGTGGATGTTCGGGTCCGCCATCGGCGATCCGAAGATGATCAGCGTCTTGTCGAGCAGCGTCCCGTCGCCGTCGGTCGCGTTCTTCATCTTGTCGAGGAAGTACGCGAGCTGACTCACGCGGTACTTGCAGATCTTGTTGAACTCCATGATCCGCTCTTCGCGATTGCCGTGATGCGACGCCGGGTGGAACGGCTGGTTCGATCCGCTCTCCGGGAACACGCGGTTCTGTGCGTCGCGGCCGGTCTTGAACGAAATCACGCGGGTCATGTCGCTCTGGAGCGCGAGGACCTGGAGATCGAAGAGGAGCCGCATGTGCTCCGAGAACGAATCCGGGACGCCCACCGGCGCGTCGGGCAGCTCGCGCGTCTCGCCGCTTCGGTTCTGCGCCTCGACCGCCTGGATGCGGCGCTCGAGCTCGCGGACGTTGTCCATGTAGTGATCGAGCCGCGCGCGATCGGCGGAGCCGACCTGACGACGGACGCGCTCGACTTCTCCGGAGATCCAGTCGAGGATGCTGCTCCGCGTCTCGCGCCGGGCGGCCCGCTCCTGTGCGGTACTGCCAGCGCCGAAGAGCATGTCGAACGCCACGCGTGGATCGCGGATCATCGGCAGCGGCTCGCTCGGCGACGACCAGCTGATCGAGTCGGTGTAGGCGCACGAGTAGTTGTAGGTGCAGCCACCCGCCTGGTCGAGGTTCTCGATACAGAACTGCATCGACGGCAGCGGCGTCGACTGCCCGAAGCGCTTTGCGTACAGCTGGTCGAGCGATGTCCCGGCCCACAGGTCGGACCCCTGCGTCTGCTTCGGATGCGACTGCGTCAGGAAGACCGCACTCGAGCGGAAGTGATCGCCGCCGATCTCCGGCAGCGTGAAGGCTTCGGCGTTCCGCACGTCGGTGTTGCTGACGATGGTCATCGAATCGCGGAATGCAGAGAGCGTGCTGAGCGGATTGTCGGGCACGAGCGTGAAGTCGCGTCCAACATCCTTCGGCGCGAACAGATATTTCGACGCGCCCCAGTTGTTGCAGCCCGCCAGGCCGTGCACTTCCTCGATGCACACGAGCCGGGTCTTCTCGGGCACTGCTGTCCGCGCGAACACCGAACGCGCGGGCACCATCGCATCCAGGAACGGCAAGGCGACGGTCACTCCCATCCCGCGCAGGAACGTCCGCCGTGGCATCTGCTTACCAGTGATGACGTGCACGTGTGCGTCTCCTCGAGAACGGGCGCTCAGCGCCCTCCTCTTCCTTGTCGCTGTCGGCTCACACTGTCGCCCGCGGGCGCATCGCCCGCCGCCGGCTGCTTCGCATCGTCCGTGGTCGTCGCATCCGCTTGCTTCATCTGGAACGCGTCGCTCTTCACCACACCGAGGATGAACGACGACATCCGGTATCCGTTCGACTCGGCGGACTTCGCGATCGCGCGAATCGCCGGCTGGTCGAAGTACTCCGCGCGCCGCCCGAGAGCGTACGCAAACAGGTTCTCAGTGAACGTCCGCACGAGCGGAACGGGTCGCTTCATGAGCGCCTGCGACAGCTGGCCGAGCGTCGACACCGGCGTGCCGTCGTAGAAGTCGCCGCGCGTGTCGAGCGGCTGTCCGTTTTCGCGCACGCGCCACTGACCGGTGACGTCGAAGTTGTCGAGCGCCAGACCGATCGGATCCATGAAGCGATGGCACGAGCTGCACGTCGGGTTCTTGCGGTGCAGCTCCATCCGCTCCCTCGTCGTCAGCATCTTGCCGTCCTTCGAATCGCCGGTGTCGTCGAGCGGCGGGACGTCGGGCGGCGGCGGGGGCGGCGGCGTCCCGAGCAGGACTTCCATCACCCATTTGCCGCGAAGGACCGGCGACGTCCGGTTGGCGAGCGAGGTCTGCACCAGGATGCTGCCCTGGCCGAGGAGGCCGCGGCGCGAATCGTCCGGGTACTGGACGCGACGGAATTCGTCGCCCGACACGCCAGCGATCCCGTAGTGGCGCGCGAGCCGCTCGTTCACGAACGTGTAGTCGGCGCGGAACAGGTCGAGGACACTCAGATCCTCGCGCACGAGGTTATTGAAGAACCGCTCGGTCTCCTGACGCATGTCCGACGTCAGGTTGTCGTCGAAATTTGGATAGAAGTTCGGATCGGGATGGACCTTGTCGATGTCCTGCAGCCGCAGCCACTGCGCGGCGAACCGGGTGCCGAGCGCGTCGGCCCGGCGATCGGCGAGCATGCGCCGCACCTGCTTCTCGAGCGCGCCGGCGGGCGTCGTCAGCTTCCCTGCCGTCGCGAGCGTCAGCAACTCGTCGTCCGGCGGCGTGCCCCACAGGAAGAACGACAGCCGCGACGCGAGATCCACGTCGGCGATGCGATACGCGGCGCCCGGCTTCGCGTAGTCGGGCTCGCGCTCGAGGCGGAAGATGAAATACGGGCTCGCGAGAATCGCTTCGAGCACTTCGCGGACGCCGCTCTCGAATCCGCCTGCGGTGTTCGCCACGGATTTGTCCGCGGGCTTGGCCGATCCGCTCTGCGCGTGACCGGCGCCCTTCTCGTAGAACGGCATCAGCCGATCGATTTCGCCGGCGGTGAGCGGACGTCTGTACGCCTCGCCGCCGACGCGCGCGATGATCTGCCGCGCGCACGGCCGCTCCTCCGCAGGAACGGTCGGCCGGCAGCTGAAGATCTTCTGACGCGACGCCGTTTCCGATATGCCGGTCGCGCGGTACGGCCCCTTGACCACGAGATCGCGAACGTGCGGCAGCGTCGTGATCCCCGGACCACCGGATCCGCCGCCGGCAAACGACCAGTCGTGCGGGCGAATCAGATCCTCGTACGGTCCGTCAGTCCGCCTGACGAACGCGGCGGCCACGCGCTGCTGACCCGCTCGGATGAAAATCGGCTCGGTGCGCATCGGCACCGCGCCGCGTCCGTCGGCGCCGCCGGCCGGCCCGGTTTCGTACTCGATGAGCGCGACGCGCTCGCCGTTGATCGACACGTCGATGTCTTCGTTCCGCGCATTCGATCCCGATACGAGATCGACTTCGAAGACGTACTCGGCGTCCGCCGGGAACACGTGCTCGACGACGATGCCGCCGCGGGTGCCGTAGGGGGCACCGTCCACGTGATCCCAGGGATGCTGTGAGATGTAGCTCGACGTCGTGTACGTCGCGTCGAGCGTCGGCGCCAGCCGATCGCCGACCGCCATCCGGCTGATCGCGCTCGCCGCATTCAAATAGCCCTCGAGCAACAAGGGCGACAACGCCTGCGCGTCGGCGATGTTGTCGAAGTTCGCGCTCTTCGAGTCGAGCGGCAGCCAGCTCCCGGCGTCGACGTCGAGCGCAAGCAAGTCGCGGATCGCGCGCGAGTATTCCGGGCGGTTCAAACGCTGAAACGTTCGGCCGCCGGGATTCGCCTTCGACGCAGCTCGGGAATCCACCGTCGATTCGAGCGCGTCGATGAGCGACGTGGTGACGGTGGCGTCCGGACGCGCGGCGCCTGGCGGCGGCATCATCCCGGCGCGAAGCTTCCGAATCATGTACTCGGACACTTCCGCGTTCGATGCGGCGCGGGCGATGTCGAACGATGCGAGCGACAGTCCACCCGATTTCCGCGCGTCGCTGTGGCAACCCGCGCAGTAGCGGCGGACGACGGCGTTGAGATCCTGTGACGGAGGCGCGGGTGGGTGCGAAACGGCGGGACGGACCGTCGGCCGGGCAGCGCCAGGACGTGCCGGCGCCGGTGCGGTTGGAGTCGTCGCTTGCTGCGCAGCCCCGAGGGCAGTCGTCAGGCCAAAGGCGACAACGCCCGCATACACAACCGCCCACGTGGGATGTGTCATCCGGTGGCTCCCGTCTCCCGGCGGAAATATTACACCCGAGCCCGCGCGGTTCTTTGTCTCTGGTTGTCTCTCAGGTGGTCGAATAACGGATGATGAACGCCTCGACGGCGGGGGCGTCGATGTGGGTAAACAGGATGCCGGCGCGGTAGCGAAGCGGGCGCCCGTGCGAGTTGGGATCGAGGCGAGTCCAGACGACGCGCGCCTTGCCCGAGACTGGAATCTCGTCGGAGAGAAGGCTGATCTTTGCCTCCGCGCCGTGCTCGAGTCCGCGGGCGGACAGAACCTGGGCTCCGGCGATCGACAGGTCGACGAGCAAGCCCTGCTCGCCGCCAAAGTCGACGCCGACCGCGGTCGCGAACGTGTAGCGACTCGCGCGGCGGCGCGGCTTCGCCGACAGATCGCGCTCGAGCATCGCCGAGAGATCCTCGTCGCGGTTGTGCAGCGGCCGCTCGCGCTGAAACTGCTGCAACTCGAGCGCCTTGATCCGATCCACGCCCGACGCAATGCGCCGCTCCTGCTCGTCCAGACGCTCACGGCTCGCCGCGTGCTGCGCCTCGAACGTCTCCTTGTCGAGCCGCGCCGCCTGACGTGCCGTCTCCAGCTCGATGGCCATCGCTTCTCGCGCGCGGGTGGTTTCGGCCGCCTGCGTCGTTGCCGCGGCCAGCCGCGCCTCGAGATCGGCGACGCGTCCATTCGCCTGCTCGAGACGCGTCTCGAGCTCGCGTGCGCGGGCTTCCATCTCCTGACGTCGACTCTCCGCGTCCGCCGCTCGCTGCTCCGCCGCCTGCCGGCGGTTGTCGATGTCGGTCGCGCGTGCCGCCGCCTGGTGCGCGCGCTGTTCTGATTCCTGTTCGCGCACGGAGGCTTCCCGAAACTGGCGCTCGGTCTGCATCCGTTCGGCATCCATCGACTTCAATCTGGCAGCAGCGGATTCTTCGTTCGCGCGCGCCGAATCGTGCGCCGCCTGAAGCGCGCCGGAACGCGCGTCGAGTGCGCGGCGCGTTTCCGTGAGCTCGCTCTGCACCGCCGACAGCTGGTCGGCGCTTTTCTTGGCCGTGGCGCGTTCACGCGACAGATCACCTTCGAACTTCTTGCGTGCCGCCTCGAGATCCGCGCGGACGCTGCTCGCGGTCGAGCGCTCACCATCGAGCGCGCGTTCGAGCTCCGCGATCGTCGCGGCCCGCTTTTGTGATTCGAGGTCGGCCTCCAGGCTCGCGCGTGCGGCGGCGGCCTCGGCTTCGGTGGTGGCCACGCGCGCCAGATCGAGCACGAGTACTTCCAGCGAGTCGTGCGGCTCTGGATGTGCGAGCGCCGCCTCGAGCGCGAGAAGACGCGAGTCGAGCGCCGCGCGCAGGTCGTCGAGTTCGCGCCGCGCCGTCTCGGACAGATGCTGGCGCAGCCGGTCGGCCAGCGGATCGGCCGCTCGGGTGGATTGGTGATCGCTCATTGTCCGATGCGTGAAGCGATTATAGTTTGTCTGTGACCGCGCACGAGGATTTGGACGACCAGCAGCGCGCCAAGGTGGTCGCGGCTGCGCACGCTGTCGCGAGCTGGGCACGCGCCCGACGTGCGTCCTGGACGACCGATCCGCTGCCACTGCCGCGTGCGGCCGAACCGATCGCTCCGCCGCCGGTCCTGCAGGAACCGGTGCGCGTTCCTGCACCGCGCGAAACGCCGCCGCCGCCTCCCGTTGCTCCGGCACTGCCCGCGTCCGAGCGCAGTCCGGCGGTCCCGGCGCTCGCCGCGCCGCCGCGTGAACAGGCGACGATATCGGCTGCGCCAGAGCGGACGGCGGTACCCGAGCCGCCGCGCGTGCGCCGATCGATTTCGTTCGCGCCCCTCTACCCGGTCGCGGTTGTCTGGCTCCCGCGCGTCCTCGTTGCCGCGGCGGTGGTGCTCGCAGCGGTGCTCGCCATCCGGTATGTGCCGTCCGCGTTGACGTCTCTGACGAGCAAAGTTCCCTCGCGCTCACCGGAAAAGCCGGCGCCCGCCGCCGCCGAGACGGCCGCTGCGCCGTCCTCGAAGAAAGCGACCGGCATGCTGCGTGTCCGGTCCACGCCCGCCGGTGCCCGCGTCATCGTCGACGGGACGCCGCGCGGCGTGACGCCGGTCGATCTCGGCGACGTCGCGGTCGGACACCACACCGTGGTACTCGAGAGCTCGGTCGGCACCATCCAGCGCTCCGTCTCGGTCAGCGCCGACAACGCCACGGACGTGGACGAGTCGATCTTCGCGGGCTTCCTGATCATCTATGCGCCGTTTGAACTGGCGGTGACCGAAGGCACGCACGCGTATCGCCCGGACGATCGCAACGAGATCATGCTGCCAGCCGGCCGCCACGATCTGCGGCTGTCGAACCGTGCGCTCGGCTTCGAGGAAACGCGCAGCGTGGATCTGACGCCGGGCGAACGCAAGACGCTGTCGATCGCGCCGCCGCATTCGTCCGTGACGGTGACGGCGACCGAGCCTGCGGAAGTCTGGATCGACGGCACACGCATCGGCGACACGCCGATGAACGAGGCGCCGACCGAGCTCGGAACGCATGAAATCGTCGTCCGGCGCGCCGCCGGCGGCGAGAAACGGTTCAACGTGACCGTCACGGTCAAACCGCTGGTCCTCAACATCGATTTCTCGAAGCCCTGACCGATCGCGCGCGGTTCCCGCGGATCGTCCACCTTGATCCCTCGGTGGCGCGGGTGCATAGTTCCCGCATGAAAAAACTGCTTACCGCCGTCGCGCTCTTTGCGATCCTCGCGATTGCCCTCGTCGCCCGTCAGGCCCAGACGCCGCAAGCGCAGAATCCGCAGACGCCTGCGCCGAACGCCGATCCGTACGCGAACAATCCGGCCGCCGGCACGCAGCAGTTTCCGCTGGCCGCGCCTGCGGGCAAGGACAGCAACGCCCGCATGGTCCCGCCGGCCGGCGCCATCAACCAGGGCGCGTTCGATCCGGCGACGTGGAAGTACGGAGGCGCATTCGATCCGCCGGCAAACTCGAAGATCTGGAATCCCGTAAAGCTGAAGATGAAACAGGGCGGCAAGGTCACCGGCGGCACGCTCTTCAGCGCGACCGACCCGGCGACGTACTGCGCGATGGCCAACGCCGGCTACGACTTCATCTGGACCGAGATGCAGCACGACCAGCATGACTGGGGCGCCGTCGCGCGCATGTGGCGGACCTGTCCAACGGCGAAGGCCGTGCCCGGCGTCCGCGTCGCGTACACGGACGAGCGCGAAATCCAGCACGCGCTCGACGCCGGCGCGCTCGTCGTGGTCGTCCCGACGGTGGACACCGTCGAAGAGGCGATCGAAGCGCGCAACTGGACGTACTTCCCGCCGCTCGGCCGGCGAAGCAACGGCGGCGGCCAGGCGTTCGATCCCGCGATGTGGGGCGGCGTCCCGGGCGGGTATCGCAACACGATCAACGACAACGTCGTGTTGATCCTGATGATCGAGACGCTCGAGGGGTTGAAGAATGCGGACGCGATCGCGAAGGTACCGGGCGTGACGGCGGTGTTCGCGGCGAGCGGCGACCTCGGCAACTTCTCCGGCTTCCGCCAGGGCACGCCCGACTACGAGCGCGCAATCAACATTGTCCACGACGCGGCGATCAAGGCCAACGTCCGGCTGTGCGGACCGCTCGCGTGGCGCGATCGACCCGACTTCACGTGTTTTCAGGCTGGAAGCGAGACGGCGGCCATCGCGCGCGGCGCCGCAGCGGAGCTCGGTCCGCTCGCCAACACGCAGCCCAAGCCAGAGGTCGGACCATTCGCCGCGACGCGCTGAACGATCGCGGCCGGTACAAAAATCGAGGGAAGGATTCGGCGCACCGCTGAATCCTTCCCTTCTCCGTACTTCCTACTTCTAATTCCTAATCCCGAATTCTCAATTCCTACTGTTGTGCCGTCGCCGGCTGCTGCGCGAGCACCTTCTTGATCTCGTTGACGCCGTTCATGACGATGATCTCGTGGAGATCCTTGCCAATCGCCTTCGTCGCCGGATGCGGATCGCCCGTCAGCCCGTTGTTCACGCGCGGCGGAGCGTTCGGATCCTGAGCGCGGCCGCGGCCACCGCCGCGTCCGCCGCCGGCCGGCGGCGGATTGCCGGCCGCAATCGCCGCTTCGCGCGCCTTGCGCGCTTCCTTCTGCGCGATGAACTGCTCGCGCGACACGCCCGGATCGAACGGCACCGTCTTGTAGATCGGCCGCACGTAGCTGCCCGGCGTCGACTCGAAGTACAGCATCAGCGACGTTTCGAGCATCGCGCCGTGGCCGCCGATCGGCAGGTTGTGATCGTAGAAGTACTGATCGACGTCCTCGTGGGTCTTGTTGTAGAAGTCGCTGATGTAGTGCACGCGGACGCCCTTCGCGGCGTACTTCTTGTCCTGCTCTTCCGCCGCCGCCTTCATCTCGGCCTGGCCGCCGCCGTGATCGCCCATCACGAAGATGTTCTTGAAGCCGTTGAAGTACTGGCTTTCGATCTCGCCGAGGATGACTGCCTTGAAGACGTCGGGCGGCAGCTGTACGCCGCCGGGTTCATCGGTTCCCTCGCGAAGCCCGGTGGCCTGGACCGCCATCGGCAGCACGGGCGCAACCAGCGTCTTGCCGAGGCGACGCGCCATTTCGTCCGCGTGCCGCCGCGCCATGATCGAATGTCCCGCGAGGATGTTGTGCGGTCCCCGCTCCTCGGTTCCACCCGTGACGATCAGCACGTTGGTGAATCCCTTGTGAAGCTTGTCGGTGACTTCGGTGTGCGTCAGCATTTCCATTTCGACGATGTTGTCGACGCTGGGCTGCTGCTGGGCCCGGACAAGTCCGCCGGCGGCCGCAGCCACGGCGGCTGCCGCGAACACGAGTGAAACCTTCTTCATGATGCCTCCAGATACGGTACGAACGACCTTCGCGGCTACTCTAGCGACGGGGCTACGATTGGTCAATGCTGAGACTCGCGCTTATCGCCTCATTCGCGGCGTTCGCGCCCAATCTGGCGCCGGTGCAGCTGCCGCCCCGCCTGCCCCAGCCCGACGTCCGCTATGTCCCGACCCCGCAGAACGTCGTCGAGGCGATGCTCGATCTGGCCCACGTCACCTCAGCCGACGTCGTCTACGATCTGGGATCGGGCGACGGCCGGATTCCGATCACGGCTGCCCAGAAGTACGGCGCGCGCGGCGTCGGTATCGAGATCGACGCGTTCCACTTGCGTGACGCGTACGACAACCTGAAGAAGGCCGGTGTCGGCGATCGCGTCCAATTTCTCAATCAGGATTTGTTCGCGAGCGACATCAGCGAGGCGACCGTCGTCACGTTGTTCCTGCTCCCGCAGGTCAACGAACGGCTGAAGCCGAAGCTCCAGCGGGAATTGCGTCCCGGGACGCGCGTGGTCTCGCATTTGTTCAGGATGGGCGACGACTGGCCGCCTGAGCAGTCCCGCGAGATCGACGGCACGACGATTTACCTGTGGACGATTCGGGGGAAGGATCGATTAGGGATTAGGGATGAGGGATGAGGGATGAGGGGTAAGGGATTAGCGAAGGGCTAAGGGCTCAGGGCTGAGGGCTAAGCGCGAGAGGGCGGGCGAGCATCTTCGCTCGCCCGCCCTCTCGCTGATTTCTGCTCCGCTGACGTTACCGGATGAACGTCCCATTCCGGAGCTCCGTGTAGGCCTGCTGCAGCTCCGCTTCCGTGTTCATCACGATCGGGCCGTACCACGCGACGGGTTCGTCGATGGGCTTGCCCGAGACGAGCAGAAACCGCACGCCCTCTGGACCAGCCTGGACGACGACTTCGTCGCCACGATCGAACAGTACGAGCGATCGGTTGCCGGCTTCACCGGTATCGACGACGCCGGCTTCCTCGGCGAGCTCGTTGCGAACGGCCTTCGGGCCCGACGCGTCGCGGAACGTGCCCGATCCCGCGAACACGTACGCAAACGCGTGACGCGTCGTCTCGACCGGCAGCCGCTTCTTCTTGCCCGGCGGAACCGACACGTCGAGATAACGCGGATCTGCCGCGACGCCTCTGACCGGTCCTGTCTTTCCCCAGAAGTCGCCGCATACGACGCGAACGCGCGTGCCATCGTCGTCAACGACTTCGGGAATGTCCTTCGCCGCGACGTCCTGATATCGCGGCGCGGTCATCTTCAACGACGCGGGCAGGTTCGCCCAGAGCTGGAACCCGTGCATGCGGCCGTCGGCGTCGCCCTTCGGCATCTCCTGGTGCAGGATGCCGCTGCCTGCGGTCATCCACTGCACGTCGCCCGAGCCGAGGCTGCCGCTGTTGCCCAGGCTGTCGCCGTGATCGACCGTGCCCGCCAGCACGTAGGTGATCGTCTCGATGCCGCGGTGCGGGTGCCACGGAAATCCCGCGAGATAGTCGCTCGGCCGATCGTTCCGGAAATCGTCCAACAGCAGGAACGGATCGAAGTCGCTGGTGTTGCCGAATCCAAACGCGCGACGCAGCCTGACGCCCGCGCCTTCGAGCGCCGGCTTGGCCTGCACGATTTGCTTGATAGGTCTGACTGACATCTCTCGTCTCCTTACGCCGTGGTCCCGGCAACCGTGCGCCGCATGGCGAGGGTCGCCGTGGCCGCGATGATCGCGATCGCGAGGACGATGAGGTCGGATTGCGCCGACCAGATTCCGCTGAAGCCGAAGAGCGCGTCGAGCGAGAACCGTCCCGGTCCCGTCAACGCGAGCGCTGCGGCGCCGGCCGCGTACAGCAGTGGCACCTCGATGCCGTTGCTCGCCGCAAACAAGCCATGCTGCCAGTGGACGCTGATCGCCGCCACGATCATGACGGTCAACATCAGCGCTGGCCCGATCGGTCCGAACAGGCCCAGCGCGACCAGAATGCCGCTCACGACTTCACCGAGCGACGCCGACAATGCGAACAGCCGGCCCGGACGGAATCCGATCGCGTCGAAGAATCCCGCGGTGCCGGCGAGGCCGTATCCGCCAAACCATCCGAACAACTTCTGGCTCCCGTGCGCGGCCATCAGTCCGCCCAGAACCACCCTCCCGAAGAGCAACCCGTAATCCATCGGCTATCTCCTTCCGCGTGCCATGTAACTATATAAAATATATCGACTACTTGTCAAGTAGTCGCTTGCCAATCACTAGGAGGCACGGTATTCTGACGTCGGGATGGCACGACAGGGTGCAGCACACGCGCCGGAGCTCTGCGCCAGGTTTCACCGCGCCAGCGAGCTCATCGGCCGCCGGTGGACCGGCGCCATCATCTATGTACTGTTGCGCTCGCGGTGTCGGTTCGCCACGCTCAGGGACGCCATTCCGGACATCACCGACCGCATGCTGAGCGAGCGGCTGCAGGAGCTCGAGCGGGAGGAGATCGTCGAGCGGACCGTCGTCCCCGAAACGCCGGTTCGCGTCGAGTACTCGCTGACGAAGAAGGGACGCGCGCTCGCGTCCGCCATCGACGCCATCGCCGGCTGGGCCGAGGATTGGATCGAAGCCGACGCGGCCGCCGCCCGGACTAGAAGTAGAAAATAGCGCCCACCGACGAACGCACCGCGACCGAATTGCTCGTCGTGCTCGTGTTGATCAGCGAGGCCACGAAGCCGGGCGCAGACGATGTCGCGTGCGCGTAGGCCGCACCAATCTCACCGAAGATCCCGAAGTGTTGATGCAGCGCGTACTGCGCCCCGAAGGCGCCGCTGACACTGTGCGCGGTGTTGGTGACGGTCGTCTGCAGCGTGGGCAGCGTCAGCGACGGCGGCAGGATGATCGACGGCGGCAGCACGCTGGCCAGGTCGAAATTCGCGGAGTTCGACCCGTGCTGATACGCATACCGCGGGCTGACGTACGCCCGCAGGCTGTCCCACTTCTTCACGTAGAAGATCCCGCTCGCGCCGACGCTGAAGGTGGTGGTCGAGGACTTCGTCACGTTTGCGTCGTTCGACGTCCACGCGAAGCCGAATTCCGGCCGGACGGCAATCGCGTCGCTGAGATGCCAGATGACGCCCACGGTCGTCGGGTAGGCCATCGTCACGCCAACCTGGCCGCGTTCCTGGCCGCGCGCGGGGACGGCCAGCGCCATGACGAACAGCATGCCGCCCAGCACACGATGTCGATTGCGCATAACCGAATATTTTATAACTGGCCGATGCGGGTTCGCCGCTGACGGCGACGCGTGTTTGCGGGAACGGGGAACGGTGTGAAGCCGCCGGCAATCGCGATCAGGCGCCGGCAAAATGGGGCTAGAATGTGGCCGCTTCGTTCACATCAGAGAGGTGCATATGGCTGACGACCGCAATGAGCCGCTGCTACGACGGTCCTTTCTCACCAACGCCGGCGTCGCCGCCGCAGCCTTCGGCCTTGGCTCGACGGACGTCGCGCACGCGCAGACCGGTGCATCGAGTGCGCCGGCGTTCAAGCCTGCCCGCCATACGCAGGACGACTGGTTCGGCACGGTACCCGGCAAGCATCGACTCTATCTGGACGCGCTCACGGGCAACGGGGCGGGCGAGGCGCTTCTCTTCGCCGGAAATTTCCTGAACAACAGCAAGACCGCGTACAGCCTGACCGACCGCGACAGCGCGATCGTGATCTGCATGCGGCACTTCGCGACGCCGTTCGCCTGGAACGATTCGATCTGGGCGAAGTACGGGACGCCGTTCGCCGAGGTCACCAAGATCACCGACCCCAAAACCGGCAAGCCGCCGACGACCAACGTGTATCGATCGGAATCGTACGGGATGCAGCTGCCGAATCTCGGCACCACGATCGATGCGCTGATCGCGCGCGGCGTGCAGTTCGCCGTCTGCGATACGGCGACGCATTTCGTGTCCGGCGTGCTCGCGCAGGCCACGAACGGGAACGCGGAAACGATCTACAAAGAGCTCACGTCGAACACGATCGCCAACAGCCGCTACGTGTCTGCGGGCATCGTCGCCACGAACCGCGCGCAGGAACATGGCTACACCCTCGCCCACTGCGGGTAACGAGGGACACACACGATCACCAGGGAGGGACGCGAAATGTCGTGCGTACGACTGCTGAAATATTCGATTGCGGTCGCCGGAGTGGCGGCGATCGCGACGTCATCGGGTCTGGTGTCGGGCCAGATGGCGCCGACACCCACGAACGACGCGCCGGATCCGTATCAGAGCATCGAGAACTACTTCAAGCTGCCCGAAGGACGCACGTGGGGTTCGACGAGCGCCGTCGAGATCGACAAGGACGGTAAGAGCATCTGGATCGCGGAACGCTGCGGCCAGAACGGCTGCCTCGATCGCGCCACCGGCGAGATGTCGAAGCTCGATCCGATCCTGCATTTCGACGCGTCCGGCAAACTGATCAAGAGCTTCGGCGCGGGCATGCTCATCTTCCCCCACGGCATCTTCGTCGATCGCGACGGCAACGTCTGGGTGACCGACGGACAGGACAACGCGCCGCTTCCGCAGCGCGGAGCGGGCCGCGGCGCCGCCGCCGCTGAAGGCGGCGGCCGGCCGGCCGGACCCGTGGGTCCGCGTCCGGGCGCAACGAAGGGAAACCAGGTCTTCAAGTTCAGCCCGGACGGCAAACTGCTCCTGACGCTCGGAAAGCCGGGCGGCGGCGCGTCGCCGGATTATTTTTATCAGCCGAATGACGTGCTCGTCGCGCCGAACGGCGACATCTTCGTGTCCGAAGGCCATGGCGCCGGCAACAACCGCGTGCTGAAGTTCGACAAAACGGGCAAGTTCATCAAGGAATGGGGCAAGCTCGGCACCGGGCCGGGCGAGTTCGACCAGCCGCATGCGCTCGCGATGGATTCGCGCGGCCGCCTGTTCGTCGGCGACCGCAACAACAATCGCGTGCAGATCTTCGACCAGAACGGCACGTTCATCGATGCCTGGACGCAGTACAGCCGTCCGAGCGGGCTCTACATCAAGAACGACGTCCTCTACTCCGCCGATTCTGAATCAGGATCCGTGTCGCGCAATCACGACGGCTGGAAGCGTGGGATCCGCTACGGACAAATCAAGGACGGTAAGGACGGCAAGATCCTGGCGTTCATTCCCGACCCGGAGACGCGGACGAACAAGGACACGCCACCGTTCAACGGCACCAGCGCCGCGGAAGGCGTCGCCGTCGATGCCGCAGGCAATATCTACGGCGCCGAGGTCGGACCGAAACGGGCGATGAAGTATTCGAAGAAATAGACCACAACTTTCAACGCTCAACGAACAACGGTCAACGGTCAACGGTCAACGAACAACGCTCAAGAGGTTCAGGGGATCAAGTGCAGCCCCTGAACTCTTTTCGAGGCGTGTGTTCGATGTCCTGTGAGCGTTGCGCATTGAAGGTTGAGCGTTGAAAGTTGAGCGTTGAACGTCGTCTTCAATACCCAAGTTTGACGATTCCGTCCTTCGCGCCGTTCACGGTCCCCTGCGTCAGCCAGTCGAGCGACGCCTTGAACATCAGGCGCCGATTCTTCTCCCACATCGCGTTGTGCGACGAGCACGCCAGGTCCACGAACACCTTGTCGTGCGATCCGAGGTCGGCGTAGAACTCGCGCACGCGTTCGGGCGCGACCTGCTTGTCGTGCGCGCCCGAGAACATCAGCGTCGGCGTTTGCATCTTCCCCGCCATCGCGCCGTTCCACCCCCACACCGTCGTGGCGGGTGCGCGGCGCACGCCGCTGCTCCACGTCGCGCCGACCGGATCGGACGCCAGCATCGCTGACCACACGGCATCGCCGGCGGCCGGGTCGTACTGATCCGGACAACCGACCTGCCGATCCCAGTTCGCGTAGAACTCGTCGCGCGATTGCGTGTTCATCGGCACGCCGTCGGCCGGAATCGTCGGAGGATTGGCTGGTGATGAACGGTTGTACGCCGGCGCCAGCAGGACGAGGCGCTGAATCTCCTGCGGATGCTGCGCGGCATAGCCGCCTGCGCGCGGCCCGCCAAGCGACCACGCGGCGAGGCTCACACGGTCCACGTGACGCAGCGAACGGATGTAGGCGACGGCCGCGCCGATGTCGTTCCAGTCCGAGGCAATCGTCGTGAGCTGGTGCGGATATGCGGCCGGACACGGCGCGGACACGAACGGCGCCTGCCGGTCTTTCGCAAGGTTGCAGGGATCGTTCATCGGCGGCGGCCGCGTCGAGCGGCCGTAGCCGGTCGTATCCATCGAGAAGACGTCGAAGCCGGCCGCAGCGAGGTACGCCATCCAGCTGTAGTCGTGGTACGGCACGTCGAAGGCGACTTCTGCCGGCGTGCCGGCTCCGTGCACGAAGAGGACCACGCGATCCGCAAACGATCCGCCTCGCAGCGCGCGACCCGCCTGCACGCGCTCGCGAACGTAGATCTGCGTCGTCTGCCCGGCGATGGCAGGCACGGTCGATTTGACCGCGACGAAATGATCCAGCGTCAACAGTCGTTCACCATCGTCGGCGCGCGCGGTCAGGATCGCGGCGGGCACCAGGATCAGCAACAGCAGGAAGCGGCGCATCGGTCCTCCTCTGACGATTCCGCGCTATTCTGACGCGACATGCTGCCGAACGTCACGGCCCTTTTCGAGACCGCGCTGCTCGCCGTCGCGGCGCTCTTTCCGATCGTCAACCCGATCGGGTCGGCGCCGATCTTCCTGTCGATGACGGCGGACCTGCCGGGCCAGAGCCGCCGGATGCTTGCGCGCAAGGTCGCCGGCAACGCGTTCATGCTGCTCATCGCCGCGATGCTGATCGGGTCGCACGTCCTGCAGTTTTTCGGCATCTCGCTGCCGATCGTCCGCGTGGGCGGCGGGCTGCTGGTCACGGCAAGCGGCTGGCGGCTGTTGAACGCCGACGATGACGAGCGGACGGATCGGCCGCCGGTCACGGACGCCTGGGAGCGGGAGGTGCAGAGGCGGGCGTTCTACCCCATCACGTTTCCATTGACCGTCGGCCCCGGTTCGATTTCGATCGCCATCACGCTCGGCGCACGTGTGCCCACGTCGTCAGCGGTAATCAACTTGTTGAGCGATCTCTTCGCGGTCGCGGTGGTGGCGGCGTCCGTTTATCTGAGCTATCGGTTCGCGTCGCGGTTGATCGCGCTGCTCGGAGAGACGGGCACGCGCGTGTTCATGCGCCTGTCCGCGTTCATGCTGCTGTGCGTCGGGGTGAGCATCATCTGGAGCGGCGTGCTCGGATTGATTCAGCCGCTCCTGCGATAGTCGGCATCAGGTATCAGGCGGATCGCAGGCGGTCGGGAAGCGGGAGAACGGCGAGTTACCTCCACCGTTCTCCCATGTCTGGATTTTTCCTTTTAAACTTTTCCTTTTAACTTTCCCCTTAACTTTTCCCTTTTCCCTTTTCACTTTTTCTGCAGCGCCGGGTTCACATAGCCTGCCGCCAGTACCCGTTCCGGATCTGGCCGGATGCTCAGGTAGTCCACGTGATCGATGATGTCGGTCCACCCGTGCGGCACGCCGGCAGGGATGATGATGATGTCGCCGGTCTTGACCTTCCGTTTCACGACGTCGGCACCAACGATCATGCCGCTGCACGACGGACCGTTCAGCACCTTCGTCACCTCGCTGTCGGGACCCGAGCGGCGTCCGTTGACGATCTTTCCGCCGGTGACGAGCGTGCCGGTGCCCGACGTGATGATGTAGGTCTCGGTCTGACCGTCGTGCGCGATGCCGCCGCCGACCGCACCCGATGGCGGCGCGGTGGACTGCTCGCCGCACGCCTCGCCGACCTGCCCGGCACCGCGGCCCGCCGCGGCTGCCGCCCCGGCGCCGCCGGCCCGCGCCCCGCCCGCGGGCGGAGCCGCACGATGAATCATGCCGATCTGCTCGTTGCTTTTGCCGATGTCAACGCTGACGATCGTCCGATCGATGCCGGGCAGTGCGTTGATCGTCTTCACATCCTCCTCGGTGATGTACGTGGCCGCTTTCGGCCCGTTGTTCTGGACCTGGGCGAAGAGCACGGCAGGCGTCATCGCACACACGACGGTGGCGACACGCACGACAATCCGATGCATGAGTTCCTCCTCATTTCACGGCGCGGGGTCTTCCCGCCAGCCGCTGACGCCGACGCGGTTTGTCTCGCCCGGTGCCGCCGACGCGGCGGAGTCCGGCAGACGCGGTGCGCGTAATATAGCGCGATGATCGTCACGCGCCGAAAATTCCTTGCGGCCGCAGCCGCGGCCCCGGCTCTCCTGACCGTCCGCGTGAACGGACAGAGTGCGCCGGGCCGCTATCCGCTCCAGCTCGGAGACGATCGCGACGGCCTGGTCTACATCCCGAAGAACTACACGCCCGACAAGGCGTTGCCGCTGCTCGTCATGCTGCACGGCGCCGGCAACACGTCGTCATCGGTTCAATACACCTTTCCGCTGGCCGACGAGTTCGGCGTCATCATCCTCGCGCCCGACTCGCGCGACGAGCGTACATGGGACGGGGTGCTCCGCAACTGGGGACCGGATGTCGACTTCCTGGCTGAGGCCCTCGCCCAGACGGTAGGACGGTACAACGTCGATCGGACGCGGCTCGGCGTCGGTGGCTTTTCGGACGGCGCCTCGTACGCGCTCTCGTTCGGCATCAGCTTCGGCGACCAGTTCCAGCACGTCATCGCGATGTCTCCGGGCGTGATGCAGCCGATCGCCGCGCGTGGCAAGCCGCACATCTTCATCTCGCACGGCACGGCGGATCCGATCATGCCCATCGACGACACCAGCCGGAAGTTCGTGCCGAAGCTGAAAAGCCTGGGATACGACGTGACCTATCGTGAATACGACGGACGGCATTCTCCGTCGCCGCCGATCGTGCGAGAAGCGTTCGAATGGTTCCTGCGCTGATCAGATTTGTAAGCGGCGCGGCAGGATTCGTATCTCCTAAGAACGCACAACGGAAGGTTTTCCGGCAGTTGTGGTCGATTTCTGTGTGGCATCAGAGTTGCCCCTGCGTCAAATCGGTCCAACCTGTATGGCCGACGCGCATCATAACAACGCCCCTTCGTTTCTGAACCTCGACAATCGCGCGCCCGCCGCGGTGCGTGAACTCATTTCCGAAGCCGACGGATGCCTCAAGGCAGGATTCCTGACCGGTGGCACCGTGTGCGCGCAGCGCGCCATCCAGACGCTGCTGCAGCACGAGAACGCGGAGGGCGCCAGCTACGAAGCGCGACTCCATGCACTCAGCCAGAAGTACCCGTCCGTGCCGCAGTCGCTCTTCGCGCTCAGCATCCGGCTCGGTGAATCGCAGGCGAAGGAACATCCGGCGCTCGACGTCGAACGCCTGAAGGTGCTGACGGTTGCCCTCAAGATCATGCTGTATGAGATCTACGTGCTCGGACCGGAGCGCGTGGAGCGTCTGAAGTACCTGCAGCAGATGGTCGAGGCCTGCGAAGCAGGCCACGGACAGAAGTCGACGGTCGTCGCGTTCCCGAACTGACGCCAGGGTTCAGCGGTTCGCGTTGATGAACCGCTGATACACCGAGAACGCGGGCCGGTTGCTCCAATCCGGCCGCGTAATCGCGCTCCCGCAGTCGTCCGGCGTCACCTCATCGTACAGATCGTAGAAAATCAGCCCCGTCCACCAGTGCCGGCGGACGCGGAACGCCTCGAGCACCTGCTGATACAGGCGCGCCTGATCGATCTCCCCGAACAGCGTCGCGCACGGCCGCAGCCCGGTTTCCGTCAACCAGACCTCTTTGCCGTACACGAACGGCTTCACGAGCTGATCCATCATGCGATCCAGCTTCGGTCCATCCGGATACCAGTGGATCGTCACGACGTCCACCAGCGACGCGATCGACGCCATCGTCTTTTGAAACCATCCGTTCATGACGGCGTGGTGGCTCACATCAGGGCCGAGCACGATCGCGTCAGGATTCGCCGCGCGAATCGCCGACCGCCCGACGATGACGAGATTGACGTAGACGGCGGGATCGGTGCCGTAGAGATATTTTTCGAGATTCGGCTCGTTCCAGACGCCCCAGAGCGAAATGTCGTCCTTGTAGCGCAGGACGGTCGCGTACACGAAGTCGTAGTAGTCCTGGTAGACAATCGGCGGATAGTTGAACGTCTGTCCGCCGTTCGCCCAGCGAGGCGTGTAGCCGAGCGATCCGTAAATCTTCCGGTTCGTGCGCCGGGCTTCGTCGCGCCACTTATCCGTCTCCGTCCAGTCGAAGCACCCCTTGCACGCGCCCTCGATCAGGTCCCAACCGAACGGCACGCGGATGATGTCGGCGCCGAGCTCGACCATCTTGTCAACGTGCTGCGCCGTGATCACTCGCGAGTTCATGCCGTAGTGAGCGGTCTGCGCGAAACCGGTCGCGGGAGTTCCGATGACGACGAGCGCCACCGACAGCGCGGCCAGTGCGACATGCGATGATAGACGTCGTTTCGATGACATATTTCGCAAGGGTCGCGCTCCTGTGCTGCGTGTGCGGTGCGATGTGCGTACGCCCAGCCGCAGCGCAATCGTCCACGCCGTCCACCGAGTTCTTTGCGGGATATTCATACCTGCATGATCCCGGCAACGTCGTCCTCGCGATCACCGCGGACGACGCGAACTTCACGCTGGGCTGGACGGCAGGCGTGGCGACGCCGATCTGGCGAGCGGTCTCCGCGGTGGGCGAAGTCGGCGGTCAGTACAAGACCAGCACCACGCTCGACGATGACATCTCGTTGACGTACTACTCGGTTCTCGGCGGCGCGCGGGCGGCGGCGAACGTCGGACCGATCCGCGAGTTCGTACAACTGCTCACGGGCGCGGTCTACGGGCGCGCATCGGGATTCGGCGAAGTCGATGCGGCGACCGCATTCGCGCTGCAACCCGGCGGCGGCATCGACTATCCGTTCGCGAAGCGCGTTGCGGCTCGCCTCCAGCTGGACTACCGATACATCCACGGGTCCGACGGCCGCTCGTCGGCGGGCCAGTTCCGCGTCGTTGCCGCAATCGTCGTGCACTGAATGAGGATCGCGTTCGTCATCCCGGGTGGCGTCGATCGCAGCGGCCGCCACCGGGTCGTGCCGATGTTCCTGTGGCTGATCGAGCGGCTGGCGCGGCGGCACGAACTGCACGTCTTCGTCGTGGACTACGAGGACCGGCCGTCCGAATATCCGCTGCTCGGAGCGACCGTTCGCGATATCGGCCGGCCTCCGCGCATTCCCGGCATGCGCCGCACCTTCATCAGACGCCGTCTCGAGAACGCCCTGAACGCCCTCGAACCGTTCGATGTCCTGCACGCCTATTGGGGCATGCCCGCCGGCATCGTCGCCGCGCATCTTCGTATCCGGAGACGCACGCCGCTGATTCTGACGCTCGACAGCGGCGAACTGGTCCGCCTGGACGACATCGGGTATGGGCTTCAGCGACGGGGTGTGGATCGACGCGCGCTGCGGTTCGCGATGACGCACAGCGCCGCCGTGACGGTGTCGACGTCCTTCATGGCAACGCTCGCCAGCGCTCACGGCGTCCGACCGACCGTCCTGCCAATCGGAGTCGACGCATCGCTCTTTCCGCACGCGGTACGATCGGAAGGTCCACCCTGGCGGCTGCTTCGAGTCGCCAGCATCAATCGCGTCAAGGACTACCCTACGCTCCTTCACGCGATGGCGCACATCGTTTCGATCATTCCGTCGGTGCATCTCGACGTCGTCGGCGAGGACACACTCGGAGGCGCGATGACCACGCTCGCCGCGTCGCTGGGACTGACGGACCACGTCACATTTCACAGAATGCAGCCGACCGATCGCGTCGCCGAGCTGATGGCGCGCGCCCACCTTCACGTCGTCTCGTCGCGTCACGAGGCCGCCGGCGTCACCGTGCTCGAAGCCGCGTGCACCGGTTTGCCAACCGTCGGAACCGCCGTTGGCTATGTGTCCGACTGGCGCGAGGACCGCGCGGTTGCAGTCCCGGTCGGCGATGCGCGCGCGCTGGCAGCCGCGACCCTCGATCTGCTGCGCGATCCCGACCGACGACTGCGCATCGGAGAGCGAGCGCGGGACTGGGCCGTTCGTCATGACGCTGACTGGACCGCGCGCCAATTCGAGGATCTGTACGCGAGGATCGTCACGACCAGGTGACGCCGGGTTCGGCGATTGGACAGCCCTCGATGCGGCGGACCAGGCCAGAGTCGGCAAGCCTGGCCGCGCCGTCGACCTCGATCTGCCGCGTGTTCACGCCGCGCGCGTGAAACAGCTGCGCGAGGCCCGGAGTGCCGATGAGCGGTCGTCCGCCGACGACCACAAGCGACACGTCCCGGCGTCGCGCCGCGAGCACGGACGCTGCTTCGTCGGGCGCCGTATTCGGAATGACGATCAAATCCGCAGGCTGCCCGACGATGAGGCGGCCGGCGTGGCGGACGCGGAGCATCCTCGCGGCGTTGACGGTGACCATGTCGAACAGCTCGTCGGCCGACGCGAGCCGCGTCGCGTGTGCGGCCCGCAGTTCATCCAGCATGTCGTTCGCACCGGTCAGCCGCGAATCAGAACCGAGCGCGACCGCGGGCGGCGTGCCATTCGACGCGTCCAGAAGATGCCGGACGTTTGCGGTGCGTCCGAAGAGAAACACGTTCGACGCGGGACACCAGACCAGCCCGGCATTCGTTTCGACCATTCGTTGGAAGCCCGCGGCATCGATCGCCACGCCGTGGACGGCGAGCGTATTCGGGCCCAGACATCCGAGCTCGTCGAGCCGGGTCAACTCGGCAGCGGCCGCGGTATCGATGCCCTCCGCGAGGTGCACGAAGAACGGCACATCGGCCGACGTCCTCCGCCACCGCTGAGCGACCTCCCCGCCCGGCTCGCCTCTCGCCCCTGCGGGCCCGTGCTCCATCGCGAACGAGTGCGCCCAGCCGTACCGGCGCACAACGCGGATGGGCATCGTGCGGCGCAGCTCGCTGTAACGGGGATTGTGGTGCGCGACGGTCGTGACGCCCGAGAGCAGGTTCTTCAGCGCGCCGATGAACAGGCGCTCCGTGAGCGGATGGCGCTGCTGTTCGCGAACGGTCGTGTCCGCAAGATGACGACGCATGTCGTCGATCCAGTCAACGGCGTTCGGATAGCTCTCGCGGAACTTGAGCCGCCCGTAGTGATTCAGCTCGAGGTGATCGTGCGCGTTGATCAGTCCGGGAAGAATGCGCGCGCCCGCGAGATCGACGACGGTGTCGCCGCGCCTGGGCGACTCGTTGATGGACAGGACCCGGGAGGTAAATCGAACGGACCGGATGCCGCGTACGTACTCGCTGCTTCCCGCGCCATCGGGCGGCGTCGGCTCTGCCGCCCCGTTGACGAGGCTGACGACGCGGCCCCAGATCATCGGCCGCCTCCGGATTTCACAGCGTGCACGACGGTCAGAACCGGCGTCTCCGTTCTGCCGACGGTCAATTTTGGTTCGCGCACGGTGAGCACCGACAGTCCGCTCGCTTGAAGCGCCGCGACGTGACTTTCGATCGCATGAGGCGTGAACGCGACGGCCCGAAGCACGCCGTCCGCGGTGCGGAACGTCCGTTGCCATCCCCGTTCCGACCACACGGGATGAAAATCCGAATAGACGATGTGCCCGCCGGGCGAGAGAACGCGCGCCATCTCCCGCGTCCATGCGTTCAGGTTGGAGACGTCACCGACCATCAGCGAAGCGTTCACGAGATCGAACGCCAACGCGGAAAACGGCAGCCGGCAGGCATCGCCGCGTACGCGACGCGAAGCGGGGCCGGCTTTCAGCATCGCCATCGACAGATCGACGCCGACGACGAGCGGAACGCGTGCGGCGAGAATCGGAAGATAGCGTCCCGAGCCCGTCCCCACGTCGAGCGCGCGTCGCGCCGATATGCGAACGAGGATGTCGCGAACGGTCTGCTCTTCCGCGGCCATGAGCGGGTTGTGCGCCTCGGCCGGATAGACGTCGGCCCAGAGCTCGTAAGCCGCGCGCGGGTCGAGGGTCGTGGTCATCAGAAGCCAGTTGTCTCGGGCCGCTGGTAGTGAAAGACGCGTTGAAGCGCGCGCAGCTCGTACGGTGCGTCGTAGACCTTCAGCGCGTAACGCCACGAGCTGAACATCTTCAGCAGCGCCCGCCGGCTTCTGGTGAGACGCGGATCGGTGATCGTCGGGTAGAACGCGTTGAGCACGCGTTCGAAATTGCGGACGCGGCGCTTCACGCCGTCGGCCATCCACGGAATGCCGTCGCCACGCCGCATCGAGAGCTGATGCCAGGCTGGCGACGCCCATTCGTCCAGCGATTCCGGGAAGCGGAAGCCCTGGCTTCGCGCCGTCTCGAGCATCGGGCCGTCGAGCGGCACCGGCGTGTAGGTGTAGAGCACGACTTCGGTCGCGGGGTTGACACGCTTGATGCGGCGGATGAATTGAAACGTTCGCGCGACGTCGCCTTCAGGATCCGGCGGCGCGCCGATGACGAACGAAAACTCGGGCACGATGCCGAACCGTCGCATTCGCGCCGCCAGTTCCAGCGTCAGGCTCGTGGACGCGCGCCCGCCCTTGTTCATCGCGGCAAGCGCGGCGTCGCTGCCCGACTCGGCACCCGAAAAAACCATCCTGAGGCCCGACCGCGCCAGCTTCTGCCACGTCGTGTCGCTGTAGTGCATCAGCGTGTCGACACGCCCGAGCGCCCACCAATGAATGCCCAGGTCGGCGATCCGGTCTGCCGTTTCTGCGGTGCGCGGTTCGGAAATGAAAAAGTCCATGTCGTGCATCTGCACGCCATCGACGCGGTAGCAGTCAACGAGGCCGCGGAGCACGCGCTCGATCCGCGCGGGTGACTGCGCGAGCCATCGACGGTTCGACATCGAGACGACCGCGCAGAAGCTGCACGCGAACGGGCAACCGAACGACGAGTTGTGCGCAACGGTCCGCCGCCCGAGGTAGTTCGCGTGGAGGTATCGGCGCATGTCCACGCGGTGATAGGGAAGCTCCGGGAGATCGTCGAGCGGCACCATCGGAGCGGTCGGGTTGTGCATCACGGTCGATCCCGACTTCCACGACAGGCCTGACACCTCGCCCAACGGACTGCCGTTCTTGAGCGCCGCGACGAGCTCGAGCAGCGGCCGCTCGCCCTGCGATCGCACCACGAAGTCCACGAACGACGAACGCAGCACGACATCCGTGTGCTGCGTCGGAAAGTAGCCGCCCCAGAGAATCGGCAGATCGGGCCGGACCACTTTGATGCGCCGGCACACCGACACCGCCTGCGTCAGCTGCGGGCCCGGCATGACGGACACCGCGAGAAGCGAGACGCGGCCGCGAGCGATGTCGCGTGCGAGCGAATCGACGATCTCCGTCGTGGGATCGCGAACGACGTTGCCGTCGACGAGCGACCAGCGCTCGCGTCCCTCCAGCACCGCGGCCAGCGACATCAGCGACAGCGGCAGCGGCTGCTTGCCCGGCGTCGTCGACAGCGGGTTGAAGAGGACGAT
This sequence comes from Vicinamibacterales bacterium, assembly GCA_036557365.1. Taxonomy (GTDB): domain Bacteria; phylum Acidobacteriota; class Vicinamibacteria; order Vicinamibacterales; family CAVVIG01; genus DATKHR01. Next base: position 27,028 of record DATBHR010000062.1, on the reverse strand, counting down.
CATCGTGCGACCCACAAGCCGAAGGCGGCCGGCTGACGGCCCAGCCGGAGCCGGGCCAGATTGCGTTGCACGCGCCACGCGAGCCATCCCCGTGAGGGAACGAAGCGCGCGGACATCTGCAGCGTGCGTGCGCTGGCGGCCAGCGCCCGAAACGTGAGATAGCCGAGGCCTGGCGTGACGTGATCCTGCAGCGCGAGGTCGTTCGTGAACCGCCGGACGGCGTCGGCCACCATCGCCGTTCCGTCGCCTTCCGACGCAAACATCGGCGAATCCATCACGACGAGCGTGCCCCCGGGCGTGAGAAGCGCCTGGACGCGCGCGAGCGTTGTGTACGGGTCAGGTGCGTAGTGCAGCGAACCGTTGAAGATGACGGTGTCGAACTGCTGCGGCGCAAACGGAAGCGCGTCGAAGTCGGCCTGCACCGCGACGACCGGCGCGTCGTAGCGCTCCACCACGCCAAGCCCGTCCGCCTCGTCGTCCAGGATGTCGACGGCGACGGCCAGGTGACCGAGCGCCGCCATGCGATGCGAGAGCCAGCCGCTGCCCGCGCCGAGGTCGAGAATGGTGCTCGGCAGCCGGCTCTGCGAGAGCACCTGGCGCAGCAAGTGGCCGTACGTTTCGCGGCGGATGCGCCACTCGCGTGCGTGCGGATCTTCGAGCGGCACCGACGGCAGATGACGGTAGTAATCAATCGAGAGCTGCCGTCGTCCTTCCTGGCCCCGGACGGCCCGATAGTGGCGGACGAACGGCTCGACGGCCGTCAGCCGCTCGCCGTCCAGGAATCGCCAGATTCCACCGCGCTGGATGTAACGCCGCCCGCAGCAGCCGCACGCGCTTTGCTCGGCGTCGACGGGAATTTCGACGCGGCAGCCCGGACACGCGAAGCGCGGCAGCCAGCCCATCATGCTCGCCGCAGGACGATCAGAAAGTGATCGCCCCAGTTCCGAATGAGCGGCCAGTCACCGAACTTGTCGTCCAGTCGCAACAGGCGACCGATCAGTCGTGGATGCCGTGACGCCGGGCCTTCGAGATACGGCGGCGGTGCGAAGAGACCGAGCGCTCGAAGCGCGACGAGCTCGAAGCCGGCGCGCTTGAACACCCGCGCGAACTCGTGGGCCGAAAAATACCTCGTCCACACCGTGTGCCCTTCGAGCGGGACGCCGACAGGACGGCGCGCGAGGCGGATCGTCGCGCGGGCCCACTGACCTCGCAGTCCATACAACGCAAGCTCCCACGGACAGACGCGTCCGATGACCGACGCGACGAGCACGCCGCCGTGCCTCAGACGATCGGCGATGGCCTGCGCGGCGGCGAGCGGATCGGCAACGCAGTTCAGCGCGCCGAAATTCGAATACGCGGCATCGAAGAGATCGGGAGCCAGCTGGCCGAGCTCGTGGATGCCCAGCTGGTGCACATCTACGTGCGCACCGATCCCCGCTTTCGCAACGCGGCGCCTCGCCTCGTCGACCATCGCCGGCGACCAGTCGACAGCGGTGACGCGGTACCCGCGCTCGGCGAGCAACACTTCGTCGGTGCCCGGTCCGCAACCCAGGTCGAGGATGTGCGATCCGCACGTCGTGTGCTCGGCGAGCGTCGCGAGCGCGCGGACGCGCATCGCGGACAGAATGCCGTTGCGTTCGTTCGAGTCGTGATACGTGGGCGCGACGCCGTCGAAGGCGCGCCTCGTATCCGCGAGCGCACGTTCGACGGTCACGACGCCCACGGTGCATGCCTCCATCCGGCCTTGAGCGAGCAGACGCATCGCTGACAGGTCGCGTTCTCGGTCACGTCGAACGCACGTCGAAACGCCCTCAGGTTGCCGTCGACGATGGCGTCGAGCGGTGCGCGACGGACGTTGCCAACGGGCTCGTGGAAGAAGCACGGGCGAACCGATCCGTCCGCTTCGATGACCACCGAGACCCAGGGTGCGTTGCAGTTGATGGACGGAAACGGCCGCGCGCCCGACAGTGCCGCGTAATACTGCGGCAGCCGGCGGAGACGATCCGCCGACTCGGCGACGAAACCCGATCGGATTTCTTCCCGGTACGCTTGAATCGTGCGCTCGACCGTCTGCTCGAATTCATCGATCTCACCGCTCGTCAGCGCCAGGCCGCTCGCGTCCGGATCGCGATCGCGTCCGAACGCACGCGACGAGACGTCGGCTGGCAGGAACGAAATACCATCGAGGCCGATCTTCCGTGCGTACTCGACGAGCCTCGGCATCTCGCGGAAGTTCAGCCGATGCAGCGTGGCGCGCGCGGTCACAGGAATCGACGGGGCCGCGCGGCGCAAACGCGTGACGCCCCGCGAGACGACGCCAAGCGCTGCGAGGCCGCGTACCTGCTCGTACAGCGCCTCGGTCGTGGCATCGAGCGAGATGCAGACGCGCGAGAAGTGTTCGGCCACGCGGTCGGCGAAGCGTTCGAGAAGGACGCCGCTCGTGAGCAGGTGCAGCACGAGCCCGCGTGCGCGAAACATCGCGGCCGCGTCGAAGACTTCTGGGCGCAGCAGCGGCTCGCCACCCGAGAACACGACCAGCTTCGTCCCGAGACGAGGCAGCACGCCGGCCACGGAATCGATTTCGTCGAGGGTCAGGTCGCCGTCGCCCGTCTGCTTCCACCAGTCGCACGAGACACAACGGCTGTTGCAGCGGCTGGTCGGATAGAAGATGACGAGCGGAAGCACAAAATTCCGATTCGTCGCTTCACCCAGCTTGACGAGTACCGCCGTTGCGAGCGTCGTCGATTTCATGCAGCGCTCACCGGGGTTGCTCCGTCGGAATCGCGGCGGCCTGCGGCGATAGGACCGCCACGGGAACGACGGCGGGATGCGACTGCGGCACCTGGCCGAGCCTCGCGACGCGTCGCCGGAGAATCGGCAGCCGGAAGCGCCCGTCCATGATCTGGAGTGCGACGCGCACGTGTCGTGGCCGCGCCTTCGCCGGATCGGCCAGCAACGTTTTCAATTCATCGACCGCGCGCCGGTCGCGAAACTCCGCGTGCACGATCGCGTGGAGCGCCCGATAGAAGTCGGGGACGTACGTGGCGCGATACATCATCGCGAGATCGTTCGAATCGACCCAGTTCTGCTTCTTTCCGAGCTGTGCCTGAACGCGTTGATAAAACGTCGTCCCCGGCAGCGGATACGAAACGGAGACGCCGATGTCGTCCGGACGGCATCGTTTGATCATCGCGAGCGTCTTGTCGATGTCCTCCTTCGTCTCGCCCGGGTATCCGAACTGCAGGAAGAACCCGACCTGAATGTCGTGCGCGCGCAACAGCGTCGTCGCGCGCCAGATTTGATCGACGGTGATGCCCTTCTCCATCGCGTCGAGCACGCGTTGCGACCCGGACTCGGCGCCAATCCACGCGGTGCGGCACCCCGCGCGACGAAGCGCGTCCACAACGGTCGGCGTCACCTGGTCCGCCCGCAACAGGCACTTGAACGGAACCGACGTCTGTTCCTTTTCGACAATCGACGCGAAGCGTTCGATCCAGCCAGGCTTGAGACCGAAGATGTCGTCCGCGATCCACAAGTGATCGGGACGGTACGCGTGCTTGAGCCACCCGACTTCGTCCGCGACGCTCTCGGGCGACCGCGCCGTGTAGCGCTGGCCGTAGATCGGCTTCGCGCACCAGTTGCAGTGATACGGGCAGCCCCGCGTCGTGACCAGGTTCATCGAGAAGTACCCGTGGCGCGACATCCAGACGGATCGGTACGCGTCCACGTCGACGAGGTCCCACGCGGGCCGTGGCAGCGCGTCGAGATCCCGGACGATCGCGCGAGGCTTGCTGCGGACGACGCGTCCCTGGTCGTCTCGATAGGAGACGCCGTCGACGCCAGCGAACCGACCCTGACGACGGCCTGACATCACGTCGAGCAGTTCGACGAGCGTCCGCTCCCCTTCTCCGACAATGACGACGTCGGCGCCGCCGTCGAGATAGGTGGCGGGATGATCGCTCGCATCCGACCCGGACACGATCACGCGCAGCCCGCGCGCCCGCGCCGCTGCGATCATCGTGAGCGCGGCCTGACGCATGCGCAGCAGGCACATCTTGCTCAGGTAGTTGAAGTTGTCTTCGTAGATGACCGCGATGCGCGGCCGCTGGCGATCGAGCGCGTCCGCCCAGTCCTGTTCCGACTCGGCGAGCATCGCGTCGAACATCGCGACGCGGTAGCCGCCGGAGCGCGCGCACGACGCGGCGTACAGCGCGCCGAGCGGTGCGTACGGCTGCTGCGCCTGCCACAACTTCGGGTCGAAGCGGAGAAAGTACGCCTGACCGAACAACACGTCGACGGCAGGTGCGGTCTCGATCGACACGCCTGCCTCGCCGACGCGCGCAGCGGCTTCCTGTCGCGCCGGCGCTCCAGCAACTTCGCGATAGACCGCAAAGCTCTCGGCAGCGGCGCGCCCCCAGGAGAACTGTTCGGCCCGCGATCGTCCGACCGAAGACAGTTGATGTCGCCGCTCGGGATTGCGCGCAAGTCGCGTGAGCACGTCCGCGAGACGATCGGCGCTGGTCCAGTCGAGATGCTCGACGGCATCCGCACCGACCTCGGCGACCGCGGCCGCCCTGCCGGTCACGACCGGAGTTCCACACGCCATCGCTTCGACGACGGGCAGGCCGAAGCCCTCGTACATCGACGGATAGACGAGCATTTCCGCTGCGCTGTAGAGCGCCGGCAAATCCTCGAACGGAACGTAGCCGGTGAACGTGATCGCGTCGCGGACGTTGGACGTTTCGATCAGTCGCTCGATCCCGCCGGAGCGCCAGCCGTACGGTCCCACGCACACCAACTGATGATCGAGCGCGCCTTGACGCCGGGCCCGCGCGAACGCGTCGATCAGCAGCGGGAGATTTTTCCGCGGCTCGATCGTGCCGACGTAAAGGATGATCCGCCGGCCCAATCGGTAGTGCTTCGCGACGCGGTCGATCTCGTGCGCCGGCGCCGGCCGGAATTGCGGCGCGGCGGCTTCGTAGACGACGTGCACGCGCGACGGATCGAGTCGATAGAGGCGAAGGATGTCCTGCTTCGCCGTCTCAGAGACGGTGATGATCGCGTCGGCCTTGCGGGCCGCGATGTTCATCAGCGGCCGATTGAGCAGCACGCGTCTGGTCGGGTGATAACGCGGCAGCAGGCGGAGGCTCATGTCGTGGATGGTCACGACGGTCGGCACGGTCGATCGCAGCGGGATCATCCCGTTCGTGAAGTGCGCGACGTCGGCGCGGATTTCCTTGAGCATCTGCGGCGCGCGCGTCTGCATCCACACGAGCCGCGGCGTCCATCGCGTATCGCGCACGACATGGACGCCCGCGGGCAGCGGGTTGACCGTCTCGACCGCACAATTCGAGATGACGAACAGCTCGTCGCCTGGCGCAGCGGTCCGCGCGAGATGCTGGAGCAAATGCTCCGCGTAATACCCCACCCCGGTCCGATGCGGACGCAGGCTCGATCCGTCAAACGCGATGCGCATCCGCAGCGGTCCCCATGCCACGGGCGGCGGCCGTGGCGAATCCGACGATGAGCGCGAACAGGATGTATGTGCCGGCGAAGCTCAGAAACGAATCGACGAGGCCGTGCACCGCGATGGCCAGTCCCGCGGCGACGAGGGCGAGAGCCTCGGGCGAGCCGGAGCGCGCAGCAGCCTTGAACGTGCGGAAGACCTCGAACAGGAACCACGCGAACGCGGCCGCGGCGACGATGCCGCCGCCCACCAGCACCTCGAGGTACATGTTGTTGGTGTGCGTGCGCGGATCGGCGTTCCGCAGCCTGGCAGCCTCGCCGTACTCCAACCGGAAGTTGTCGGGCCCGACGCCGAGGATCGGACGATGTCCGATCATGTCGAGCGCGGTCCGCCAGAGCACGAATCGACCGGGACGCACGGTCCGTTTCGGCCGTTCCACGGGAACCGGCGGACCGCCGACCGGGTCGCCGATGACGGTCGCGCGGGAGAGCGTCGACGGCAACGCGCTCGGCTCGGTGCTGAACCAGAGGCGGTCCTCGCACACCAGATCCCACTCGAGCTGATACGTTCCCGGGTATCGCGGTGCCCGCACGAGCGCTTCGACGCTTGCGGTTTCTTCCGGTCCGACGGGTTGCGTGAATGCCGTCCGATCGCCCTGGAATGCAACGACACGCTCGCCGTCCTGCGCGAGCCAGTGATACGAGAGATAGATTGGCGGGTCGTCGTTCGAATCCCAGACGACGCGGCCGGCATTTCGCGCTTTCACCGATACGTACTGCACCTCGTTGGTGGACATGTCGAGCTCATGCGGTGCAGCAACTTCAGCGCGGTACCAATCGTCCTGCCCCTCCGTCGTCATGCGCGCGCCGAGGGCGTTCAACGAACGCGAGCTCAGGAGCAGCACCACGATACCGGTCGCGAGTGCGCCAACGAGCCGCACGCCGGCGTCCGCTCCGCGCACACGAAGACGCGTCCCGAGCATGACGACGGCACTGACCGCCATCGTGATGAGGCCGGCCCGCGTAAACGTGAACGCGATGGCTTCGCCGACCAGGAGGAGCGAAAAAAACCATAACGAGGCGAGCCACTTCGATCCCGCGTCGAAGGCGGCGAGCATCAGTCCGAGTCCGAGCGCAAACACGACTTCCAGATACATCGACGCGATCGTCGGGTACTGCAGCGTCCCGCCTGCCCTGACCTGTCCTCCCACGGTGGCGATCCACGGCCGAAACGCGTGCAGCCATCGGAGGACGGTGGGCATTTGCAAATACTCGAGCACGACCACCACCGCGACGACGATGCCGGTCGCGACAACGAGCGTCTGCGCGGTGCGGAGGCGTGTCAGGTTCACGATGCCGTTGAACGTCATGACGGCGACGACAGCGGACGCCGCCAGACGACCGGTCATGTGCACCGCGTTGGTTCGATTGGCCGGCGCCAGCATCGCCGCTACTCCCATCGACACGACGAACGCGAGCCACGCATAAAACATCGGTATGCGCCAGCGCGGCGCCGTCCGCGTCACGACGACGGAGACACTCCATGACGCGAGCGCGAGGAGCAGCACCGCTTCGAGGTTGCTCAGCGACTGCCATGGCAGCCGCACGATCGGCGTAAGCGTTTCGAAAGGCACGAACACCGCCAGCAGGTACACTCCGGCAGCTGCGACGGCGTTGGACATCGGCGTGTGCGTGAATTCCAAGAACCTTGCCACGCTCGTTGGACGCGCGTGCGCAAGGCACGACGACTGCATACGCGCAGGCGCGATGCGATCTGCGAGCCTTTCGAGTCGAGCCGTCGCGCGACTCTGGAACGAGATGCTTACGGAGGGCGAAAGCTCGTTTCCAAACGCGAAACTTCGTCCGTTCTCGCTCGTCGCGTACAAGTCGATCGCCGAGTTCGTCGCGAAGGGATCGCTGCTCGTGATCACGCTGGTCGCGGCGCGTCGCCTGACGATTCAGGAGTTCGGGCTCTTCGGTTTGGGCACCACGCTCGGCTGGATGCTCGCCGTCGTCGCCGACGCAGGTTTGCAGCTGCATCTCGCGCGCGTCGTGGCGCAGGCGCCGATACACGCGGGATCGCTCCTGAAGCGATGGTGGAGCGTCCGTCTTGGAACGCTGACGGGAACGCTTGCGCTCCTGTTCGTCGGGCTGCTCGTCGCCCGCGTCAGCGCAACGACCGGCGTGGCGCTGATGCTGTTCGCGCTCACGTACGGCATCACCGGCGTCGTCGAGTTCCTGAACTACTTCTATCGCGGGTTGTCGCGAACGGATCTCGAGTCGACGCTGCTCGTCTGGCAGCGCTGCCTGACCCTTGGACTCGGCGTCGCCGTCCTTTGGTGGCGTCCTGACGTCACGCTTCTCGCGGCCGCAATGCTTGTTCCTGCGGTATGCGTTCTTCTCTGGAGCGTGCGGCACGCGTCGGCGCTCGTGCCGCCGACGGCAGGCGTCTTCCCGACGGACACGTTTCTCCGCGACGTCTTCCCGATCGGCGCGGGCATCGTGATTTCGGCGGTGTATTTCCGGATCGACGTGTTGCTCGTGCAGCTGTGGTCGGGCACCGAAGCCGTAGCCGGCTACAACGCAGTCTTCAGGCTCGTCGATGCGCTACGGCTCTTTCCAGCGGCCGTCGTTGCCGTCGCGCTCCCGGCGATGTGCCGCGCCGAAAATTTCCGGCCCGTCTGGCGGACCTCGGTGGCGGTGACGGCGCCAGCCATCATCGTGACCGCGGCTCTGTGGATCGCGGCCGGATGGATGATTCCGCTGGTCTACGGCAGCACGTACGCATGGACGACGCCGGCATTCCGGATCCTGGCGCTGACGTTTCCGCTGCTGTCGTTGAATTTCGCGCTGACGCACCAGCTGATCGGCTGGAACCGGCAGCGCGAGTATGCGTGGGTGTGCGCCGGCGCGCTCGCAACGAATCTCGTGCTGAACGCGTGGCTCATTCCGAAACTGGCGATCGAGGGTGCCGCGTGGGCCACGCTCGGCACGGAAATCTGCGTCACCTCCGGGTGCATCGCCTCGCTCAGGGCAGGGACATCGTGAGTCGGTACGAGTCTGCGATTCTGAAGTCGGTCATCTATGCGTCGCTGTTCGACTATCCGCTGACGCTCGAGCAGCTCCACCAGACGCTGATCGCAACGACGATGACGCGCGAACAGATCCTGGCGACGTACGACAACAGCGTCCGCCTGCGATCGGTCATCGAATATCGCGACGGATTCTTCTTTCCTACGGGCAGGGCCGACCTGATCGCCGAGCGCTGCGAGCGCGAAGCGCGAAGCCACACGTTCATCGATCGTCATCGACTCGCGCTCCGCTGGATTTGCTCGCTTCCTTTCACGCGCATGGTCGCGCTGTCCGGGAGCATCGCGCACTTCAACCTCGAACCGGGCGGCGACCTCGATCTCTTCGTCATCACCGGCGGGCGCCACGTGTGGACCGTGACGGTAGCGATCATCGTTCTGACCCGCCTTCTCAACGTGCGGAAGGTCATGTGCGCGAACTTCGTGATGTCAGATGCGCACCTGGTCCTGCCGCAGCACGATCTGTTCACCGCGAATCAGGTGCTCCACCTGAAGCCGCTCATCGGCGCTCACGTGCTGGATGGATTCGTGGCCGCTAACCCCTTCGTCCAGCGGTGGTACCCGAATCGATCGACGCGCGCGCAGCTCCCGGGCGGTTTCCAGCTGTCGCGGTGGAACCGACTGGCGAAAACGATCGCCGAGCGGATTCTCGCGCCGGTGTCGCCGGCCGTCGAATCGTTCTGCCGGCGCCTCTATGCCCGTCACCTCGAGCGGCGCGCCGCGTCGTGGCGCTCGCCCGAGCAGGTCGCGCTCCAGCTCGATTACCTGAAGCTCCACACGCGGAGCCATCGACAGTCGGTGCTCGATCGGTTCGACGAACGCGTCGAGGAAGCGCTCGGACAGGGCGAACGCGCTGCGATAGCATAGATCCCGCATTCAATGACGTCCGTTCGCGCGCTCGCCGCCATCATGGCCGCCGCGGCGGCGTGCGCGTGTCAGCGTCCCGCCGCCGCACCGCCTCGAGAAGTCGTCGTCTGGCGCCAGGTCGGCTCGTGGTCCGGGCACGGCAACGCGCAGACGGAAAGCTTCACGAGCGATACCGGCGGCTTCCGCGTGCGCTGGAAAACCACGAATCCGGTCAAGCAGGGCGCCGGCTCGCTGAAGGTCGTCTTTCGCAGCGGCGACAGCGGACGTCCGATCATCGACGCGGTCGATGTCGTCGGCGCCGGAGACGGCGTCGAAGAAGTCGCGGACAACGTCCGCTGGTATTTCCTCACCATCGAGTCGAAGGACGTCGACTGGAGCGTCAGCGTCGACGAGCGACTGCGCGGTCACACGACGCGCTAAATTCGATCGCGACGGCCGTTCGCCGCGATGGCCTCAGGGAACGATACGCAGGCCCGCGGGTGCGGGAGGCGGCGACGCCGGTCCGAGGATCTTGAGGACGCGGCCGGTCGAGTACGACACGATGTGCAACTCGCCGTCGGCGTCCACCGCGAACGAACTGACGTTGCCCAGGGCGCCGGTCGTGGACAGCTCTGACGTGTGCTCGACGACGTTCGACGCGGAGGCTTCGCGAGTGCCCGGGTCGATCGTGAGCGCGAGCGACCAGACGCGACCCTGAATGAAGTCGGCGAAGAAATAGCGGCCGGCGAACGTCGGGCCGAGTGCCCTGCCGCGATAGATGTAGCCTCCGGTGATCGACTGTCCGACGCCGTGATCGTATTCGTGCATCGGCTCGACGAGCGGCAGGTACGCCGGCGGACGAGACGTCACGTTGTCGTGCGCGCCTTCGCGATTCCGCCAGCCGTAGTTGCGCCCGCCGCGCCGCCCCGGCTCGTAGTCGACCTCCTCCCATTGGTTCTGGCCGACGTCGCCGATGATCAACGCGCCCGTGCCGCCACGCGCCGGATCGTCGAATGAGTACCGCCACGGATTCCGCAGACCGACGCTCCAGATCTCCGTGCGAGCGGCGACTGGTCCGCCGCTGACGAAGGGATTGTCCGCGGGAACCTGATATCCGGTGGGATGCGAATCTGGCACCGAGACGTCGACCCTCAGCATCTTGCCGAGCAGATCGTTCGGATTCTGTGCGCGATGATCGGGATCGTTGGCGGATCCGCCGTCGCCGAGTCCTATATACAGGTAGCCGTCGGGGCCGAACACGAGATTTCCGCCGTTGTGATTCGCAAACGGCTGCGCGATAAACGCGGCGCCCGTCGCACCGCCCCAGCGCAGGTCGAAGCGCGACGCAGCGTCGGCCGTCAGCGAATCCGATCGGCGGAAACGTGCGACGACAGTGTGACCGGATCGATTTGTAAAATTGACGAAAAAACGTCCACTCTGCGACGTGTCGGGCGGAAACGCCATGCCGAGCAATCCCTGCTCGCCGCCGCTGACGATGGCGTCTCGCAGATCGAGAAAGTCGCGCGGCTGGACGACTCCGTCCTGAATCGCTCGAATGCGGCCGCCCTGCTCCACGACGAACTGAATGCCGCGGTTGACCGGATCCTGCACGTACGCGACCGGACTGGTGAAGCCGCTCGTCTGCACGCGCGTCCGGAGCTGCGCGCGCGCGCTGATGCCGACGGCGCAGACGATGACGAGAACGAGCGCGGATTGCCGGGTACCCACGCGCGGTATGCTAATACGGTGAATCGGCTGCACGCGCATGTAATCGCGCTGGCCGCGACCGTCGCGCTGGCCGCAGTCGGTTGCAGCAAGCCCGCGCCTACGCCACCGGCGATGCCCCCCGGCGGCGGTCCGATCAACGTGACCGGACACGAGCAGCTTGGATGGGACCAGATGGTCGCCGATCGGACGGAGCTCGGCACGATCGGCTACACCGTGTACGTCGATGCGAAGCCGCAGCCGCTCGGCAGCTCCAACTGCGCGACGACCGCGACCGCGACGACGTTTGACTGCAAGGCGCCGCTGCCGTCGATGTCGCCAGGCACGCACACGCTGGAGCTCGCGGCCTTCTATCTCGACACACCGCAAGTCGAAAGCGCGCACGCCGGGCCCCTGACGGTCGTAGTTACCGCCCTCACCGCGGCCGAGCCGTCGCATCCGAACATTGCGGCGTCGAAGCCGCAGCGTCCCGATGCCCCGTGGCCCGCGTCGGCTGTCCACGTCGTCGACGGACTGTTACAGCCGACGGATCTCGCGTTCACGCCGGACGGCCGCCTCTGGATCGCCGAGCGCAGCGGACGCATCGTCATGGTGCAGGACGGCGCGCTTGCGCGGGAACCTGCGCTGACGACGAACGGACGCGCGATTGGCGCCGGCGCCGTCCTCGCCGTCGCAGCGGACCCGCGCTTCGCGTCGGACCATCTCATGTACGCGGTCTACACGGATCGATCGCGCAGTGGACAGCTGACGTTCGCGCTGGCGCGGTATCGCGAGGTCGGCGGCACGCTCGCCGAACGGATTGTGCTCCTCGACGACGTCCCCGCGTCGTCGGACCCGCATGCGGCATTGCGCTTCGGTCCGGACGGAAAGCTGTACGCCGCGTTCGACGACGCGGACGACGGACGACTGCCTGACGATCTCGCGTCGTACAACGGCAAGGTGCTGCGCCTGAATCCGGACGGCACGACGCCGGACGATGCGCCGCGAAAATCTCCGGTCTTCGTGTCCGGCCTCACGTCGCCGCGGGGACTCGCGTGGCATCGCGCATCCGGACGGCTGTGGGCCGGCGATCGGACGCGCGTCGGTTCGGTCCGCTGGACGTCGTCACCCACCGCCGTTTCGGCGCATGGAGACACGTTGATGGTCGGCAGCGACGCGGGACTCATCCGCGCGGGCATCGACAAGATGAATCCTGCGCGGCTCTCGACGACCCAAGACGTGCTGCGCAACATCGCCGTGCAGGCCGTGACGACGGCGCCTGACGGCACGACCTACTTCGCGACGGCGACCGCGGTCGGGCGGGTGCAGTAGGCCGCAGTCCCGCCGAGCGTTCCGAAAAACGGGCGACGTGTATAGATCGTCGTCCCGCGAAGATAGTTATAGAATCCCGTCATGCGGACCGCGGCCATCCTGATGGCGGTTCTTGCGCTCTCGTGCGGCCGCCGGACGGCGAAGGCGGACCTTCCGCTCGTGCCCGCCTCGACGACGATGGTCACGGCGTGGCAGATCCCGCGAAATCCGCTCGACGATCATTCGCTCGATTCGTCGCCACTGGCGGCGCAGATCCGACTAGGCTACCAGCTCTTCACGAACACGCCGACGCATGCGCCGACGTTCACGGGCGGCACGGTCTCCTGTGCGAACTGCCATCTGAACGCCGGCCAGCGCGAGCGTGCACTGCCGGTCGTCGGCGTCTCGAGCATGTTCCCGGAGTACAACGCGCGCGCTTCGCGGCTCATCACGCTTGCCGATCGGGTCATCGACTGTTTCCTGCGCAGCGAGAACGCGACCGGCAGCAGCTCCGGAACGGCGCCGTCGCCGACGTCGAAAGAAGTCCTCGCGCTGACCGCCTACATCACGTGGCTGTCGAAGGGACAACCCGTTGGCGTGAATCCGAAGTGGCGCGGACAGAACGCCATCGCTCGCGATCACCTGATCCCCATCGCACGTCTCGACGCCGAACGCGGCCGGACGCTCTACGCGGAGCGCTGCTCCTCGTGTCACGGAATCGACGGCCAGGGCGTTCAAATCGGCGACAAAAAAGCGGGTCCGCTGTGGGGACCGCACTCGTGGAACGACGGTGCGGGCGCCTCGCGCGTCTACACGCTCGCCGGAATCATCCGCTATTCGATGCCGTACCTCGACCCGGGCAGCCTCTCGGACGAAGAGGCGCAGCACATCGCAGCGTTCATCACGTCGCAGCCGAGGCCTGAGTATCCGCACAAGGATCTCGACTACGCGTCCGCAACCGTTCCGGTGGACGCCGTGTACTATCCAGGCCGCCGAGGCGACAGCGGCGCTAAGGGTCAACGGTGAGAGCGGTCTGGGTCGCGGTGCTCGCAGTCGTCCTGGCGACGACCGCGTCGGCGCAGCGCCGCGGCGGCCGATTCGGTCCACGCGTGCCGGACAATCCGCCGTACGACGGCGCGTTCCAGTTCTGCCGCATCGCGTTCCGCAATGCGTCGAACGGCGACGGCGCCGGCTGGTACGTGGACTATCCGCGCGCCGACGAAAACCTGACGTTCAGGTTGTCAGAGTTGACGAGCATCACGGTCAGCGACAACGGCCCGCACTCCTATAACCACGCGGTCATGAACCTCACGGACGTGATGACGCTGTCGCGCTGTCCGTTCACGATGCTGACCGAGCCTGGGGGCGCCTACTTCGACGACGACGAGGCGAAGGCGCTGCGCGAGTACCTGCAGCGCGGCGGCTTTCTGTGGGCGGACGACTTCTGGGGCGAGTACGCGTGGGAGCACTGGGTCGGCGAACTTCGCAAGGCGCTGCCGTCGGGACAATTCACGATCAGCGACGTGCCGATCGAGCATCCGATCTTTCACATGCTCTACGACGTCCGCGAGTTCCCGCAGATTCCGTCGATTGGATTCTGGGCAGGGACGGGCGGCGCGACGTCAGAGCGAGGCCGCGACAGCGCCGTCCCTCACGCGCGAGCGGCCTACGACGCGAACGGACACATGCTGGTGTTCATGAGCCACAACACCGACTTCGGCGACGCGTTCGAGCGTGAAGGCGACATGCGCGAATACTTCGAACACTTCGCGGGCAAAGGGTATGCGGTGGGCGTCAACGTCATCCTGTACGCGATGACGCACTGACAACTCGCAACGAACAACTGTCAACGCTCGAGTCTCGACGGCCGCATACTCGCCGTCGCAATCACCAATCAATCCCCAATCCCTAATCCCCAATCCCCAATCCGCAGTCACGAATCAATCCGCAATCCGCAATCCGCAGTCCGCAATTCAGAATCTCGTCGTCCTGGCGGTATCGACGCACGCGCGCAGATCGCCCGACTGCATCCCGCGGTTGAACGCCGCAACTCTCTGTGCCGACGACCCGTGCGTGAACCGCTCCGGCATCACGCGGCCCGTCGCCATCTTCTGCAGGCGGTCGTCTCCGATGGACGCGGCGGCGCGCAGCGCTGCGTCCGCGTCACCCGCTTCGAGTACCACGTGCCCCGCGCGCACTTGTTTCTCCTGCGACGCGGCGTGACCCCAGATGCCGGCGAAGCAGTCGGCCTGCAGTTCGAGCGCAACCGACGCGCTCTCCGGACCTGGACGACGGTCGCCTGCTGCACGCTCGTTGAGGCCCAGCAGGTTCTGCACGTGATGCCCGAGCTCGTGCGCGACGACGTACGCCTGAGCGAACTCGCCAGGAGCGCCGAAGCGCTGCGAGAGCTCGTTGAAGAACCCAAGATCCAGATACACCTTCTCGTCGGCGGGACAGTAGAACGGACCGGTCGCCGATTCCGCCGCGCCGCACGCGGACTGGATGGCGTCGCGGAACAGCACGACGCGCGTGCGCTGATAGCGCGAACCGAGCATCTGCGTCCACGTGTCCTGCGCGTCGTTCATCACGACGTCGACGAAGTTCACCAGGTTCTCTTCCTCGGGTGTCGTCTGGGCCGGCGCGGCGGTGCCGCTATCGGTTCCCGCGGGCGCGCCGTTGTCGAGGAGCGTAAACAGGTTGGTGCCGCTCACCCAGCTGAGCACGAGCAGCAACAGAAATCCGCCGATTCCCAGGCCGGCGACGCCGACGCCGCCGCCGGATCGTCCCCGCATGTCCTCGATGTTGCTGCGATCTCCGGTCTCCCACTTCATCGGCGGTCCTCATCAATGCGCCCGCGCATCCGGCGGGCGTGTGTCGTGCGCGACCTGAACGTATCTTGAAGGCGCTGCCAGGTTGAAGCAATATCCATTCTCGCAGGTGCGCGACGGGTGGAACGAGGAGCCTGAGCGGCTCAGCAGAGATTGGGGGCGACGCGGACGCGATCAGGCCGCCGTCGCCACGCGAACGAGCAGCTTGCCGAAGTTCCGGCCTTCGAGCAAACCGATGAACGCTGTCGGCGCGGCGTCGAGCCCTTCGACGATGTCCTCGCGGTATTTGATTCGACCCGCGCGGACGAGAGGCGTCA
This sequence comes from Vicinamibacterales bacterium, assembly GCA_036557365.1. Lineage (GTDB taxonomy): Bacteria > Acidobacteriota > Vicinamibacteria > Vicinamibacterales > CAVVIG01 > DATKHR01. The sequence goes on along the minus strand of DATBHR010000062.1, from coordinate 11,467 downwards.
TCTCCTGCGCGAATGCCGGCGCGCGATCGTTGTGATCGCTGACGATGAATCCCTTGATCATCGCGCGAGTGACCAGCAGCGGTCGAAGGTCCGGCCCGCGCGGGGTCTCGGTCGCGTTGTAATCGGCGATGAGCCCGCACAGCGGGATGCGCGCTCCGCGATTCAACAGCCGCAGCACCGCGGAGAGGACCTTGCCGCCGACGTTTTCGAAGTACACGTCGATGCCGTTGGGGCATGCGGCCCTGAGCTCGTCGCGGAAGTCGTCGGTCTTGTAGTTGACGCACGCATCGAAGCCGAGTTCGCGAACGACGTAGCGGCACTTGTCGGGTGAACCGGCGATGCCGACAGCGCGGCAGCCCTTGACCTTTGCGAGCTGGCCGACCACGGAGCCGACCGCGCCGGACGCGGCAGAGACGACGACGGTCTCTCCCGTCCGCGGCTGACCGATGTCGAGCAGCCCGACGTACGCGGTCATGCCAGGCATCCCGAGGACGCTCAGCGCGGCGGACGGCGGCGTACCGGCGTCGAGCTTTCGAAGATCGGCGCCGTTCGACACGGCGAACTGCTGCCATCCGTCGTAGCCGGCGACCATGTCGCCCGGACGGAACGCCGGATTGAGCGAATCGACCACCTGGCTCACCGTGTGGCCGCACATCGTCGCACCGACCGCCACCGGCGGCGCGTAGGACGGCGCGTCGCTCATGCGGCCGCGCATGTAGGGATCGAGCGACAGGTACAGCGTCCGGCGAAGGACCGTGAGCCCGGATGTCTCGTGCACGACCGGAAGCGGCGTGTCGACGGCTTCGAAATTGGCGAGCGTCGGCGCGCCGGTGGGCCGTGACTTCAGCCTGATTTGCCGGTTCACGCGATGATGTCGTGCAGCACGTTGCCGGCGACGTCGGTCAGGCGGAAGTCGCGTCCGCTGTAGCGGTACGTCAGCTTCGTGTGATCGATCCCGAGCAGGTAGAGGATGGTCGCGTGCAGGTCGTGCACGTGCACCGGCTTCTCGATTGCCTTGAAGCCGAAGTCGTCCGTGGCGCCGTAGATCGTTCCGCCTTTGACGCCGCCGCCGGCAAGCCACATCGTGAAGCCGAACGGGTTGTGATCGCGGCCGTTCTGCACGCTGCCTGCACCGCCGCCCACTTCCATGACGGGCGTGCGTCCGAACTCGGAGCCGCAGACGACCAGCGTGTCCTTGAAGAGACCGCGCGACTTGAGGTCCTTGATCACGGCCGCAAAAGGCTGGTCGGAATCCTTCGCGTTCTTTCGATGCGCCTGGATGTCAGAGTGCGCGTCCCACGGATCGCCCTTGGCGTAATAGACCTGCACCATCCGCACGCCTTTTTCGACGAGCCTGACGGCCATCAAGCAGCCGCGCGCGGTGCTGCCGGGACCGTACAGGTCGAGCGTCGCCTTCGTCTCCTTCCGGATGTCGAAGACCTCGGGCGCTTCCGTCTGCATCCGGTAAGCGACTTCCATCGACTGGATCGCCGCCTCGAGCTGCGGATCGTGAACGGTCTCGTGATCCAGCTGCATGCGGTTGAGCGTCTCGAGGAAATCGAGCTCGCGCCGCTGCTCGCCGAGCGTGAACTTGTCGTTGTGGATGTAGGAAATGAGCTTCTTCGGATCGAAGTCCTTGCCGACGATCACGCCGTCGAGCTGCTTCTCGACCTTGTTGGAGATGTAGGTTCCCTGATGCACCGCCGGCAGGAATGCATTGTTCCAGAGCGGCGGGCCGACGGTCGTCGGCACGTCGGGGCAGAGCACGACGAAGCCGGGAAGATTCTTGTTGTCGGTGCCGAGACCGTACGTGAGCCACGAGCCGAGCGACGGACGGCCGACCTGCGTGTGGCCGGTGTTCATCATCAGCATCGACGGTTCGTGATTCGGGATATCGGTGTAGACCGACCGAACCCAGCAGATGTCGTCCGCCATCTCGCCGACGTGCGGAAACAGCTCGCTGACCTCCATGCCGCACTGCCCGTATTTCTTGAACGTGAACGGCGAACGCATCAGCGCGCCCGTCTTGCGTTCGGTCGCCACCGATCCGCCGGGCAGCGGCTGACCGTGGTACTTGTCGAGCATCGGCTTTGGATCGAAGCTGTCGACCTGCGAGAGGCCGCCGTTCATGAAAAGGAAGATGACGTGCTTCGCGCGCGGCTGATGGTCGAGCGTCGCGGCCTGCAGAATCGATTCCTTGACGAGGCCCGCGAACGCCATCATCGCGAATCCGTTCCCAACGCGACAGAGCGCTTCCCGGCGTGTGATCGGCTGAGCAGATTTGTGTCGGGCCATGATCAGTTCACGAACAGAAATTCGTTGGAGCTGAGGAGCACCTTGACGTAGCGTCCCCACGGCGTCACCGGCAGCAGCTTCTTCTGGTCTTCCTTGTTGCCGGCACTCGGAACGACGCCCGCCATCATGCCGTCCGCCGCGACGTCGGGCTTCGGATGCTGACCGTCGGCGCCGTCACGATCGGTGTGGGTGGCGGCAGTCTTCGCATCCGCCGCTCGAGCGTCCTTGTCTTTCTCCGACGCCGCCTTGGCCGATGCCGCCTTGCGTTCTTCGTAGTCCTTCAGCGGCTCCGTCGTCATGAACGCGAGCCCAGCGCGCAGCTCGACGTCCGTCGGCTGCCGGCCGAAGATCAACTCGTACGCCTTGCGGATCCGCGCGGTGTTGTCGGTTTCGGTCACGAGCTGACTCGCAACACGCTCGGCCTGCTGCTGCATGAAGTCGCTGTTCATGAAGAACAGGCGCTGCAGCGGCACGCTCGTCGTGAACCGCTTCTCCGCCGACAGGTTCGGGCTCGGGAAGTCGAACAGCTGCAGGTAGTCGTCCAGCTTGTACCGGCTCACCTTCCCGTAGATGGTCCGGCGATCGAAGTACGGCGTCAGCGCGGTCGATGGACCGCCCATCTTCGTGTCCAGATCGCCCGACACAAAGAGCAGCGAGTCGCGAATCTGCTCGGCGGTCATCCGCCGGCGGTTCGCGCGCCAGTACCAGCGGTTTCCGGAATCCTTGTCGAAGGCCGCCTGATCGTGTTCGGCGCTCAACTGATACACCGCGCTCAGCATGATCGCGCGATGCAGTTTCTTGATCGACATCCCATCGTCGATGAACGTCTGCGCGAGGTAGTCGAGCAGTTCGGGATGCGATGGACGCTCGCCGCCTTGTCCGAAGTTGCTCGGCGTGTCGACCAGACCGGTTCCGAAATGGCCCTTCCAGATGCGATTGACGATGACGCGCGTCGAGATGGGCTGCTTGAGAATCGCGTCGGCGAGCTCCAGGCGGCCGCTTCCCTTCGAGAACGGCGCCGGGTCGCCGTCGCTCAACACCGACAGGAAGTGACGCGGCACTTCCTCGCCGAGGTTGTACGCGCTGCCGCGGATGCCCACTTTGAGATTCGTCGGCTTCTCGACGTCGGCCACGCCGTGCACGTAGGGATACTTCGACGGCTGCTCTTTGCGCAGCTTCTCGATGTCCTCGCGCATCGCGTTGATGTAGGCGCGCCGCTCGGCGCTGAGCTGACGCTCGAGGCCCCAGCCGCGGAACGCGAGCAGGCCCGGCTTGATCAGGTCGTAGGCTTGCGCCGGATCGAACCCTTCCTGGAGATCCCGCGAGAAGACGTCGGTCCAGAGATTCTGCCGCTCGATCGGCATCGACTTCAGCTCGAGGCCGCAGCCGGGACAGAAGTCGTCATTCGTGACGAAGTCGCTCGGAAGCTTCGCGCGTTCCTTCTTCTTGGTTCCGGGCAGCGCCTTCGCCTTGATGATGTCGTTCTCGTCGTTCACGTCCTTGCGCTCGAACATGACGTCGACGATGAGCGACTGGAATTCGTCGGCCAGCTTCTGCGCGTCGGCGGCGCTGCCGCCTGACTTGATCATCGCCTGCCACTTCGTGAGGTACGGATAGAAGCGCGGCGGCTTGGCGAGGAACCTGAGCCAGCGATCGAACAGCTCGTAGTCGAGCTTTTCCTTGTCGACGACCTTCGAGACGTCCTCTTTCGCTTCGCCGGTGACGCGCCACGCGGCCATCATGTACTTCGAGGACTGCAGCGCCAGCGCGCGTCCGAGCTGGACGGACTCGGTCTGCATGTACTCGTCGAGCAGATCCTCTTTCTTCTCGATCCGCGAATCCTGCGCGTTGTACTCCGAGACGACGCTCTTGGGCGCGAGCGGGTACTCGCGGTACGTCGTGTCCAGGAAGACGCCGGCCAGCGAGTAGTAGTCCTTCGTCGGAATCGGATCGTATTTGTGGTCGTGACAGCGCGCACAGCCGACCGTCAGGCCGAGGAAGCCGCGCGAGACGACGTCGACGCGATCGTGGCGTTCGTCGGCGCGCGTAATCTCGACCGCGCCGTTGTCGTAGTACCACGGCCCCAGCCCGAGGAACCCGAGCGCCGGCAGCCTCCGCGCGCGTCCTTCGTCACCGAGCAGATCGCCGGCGAGCTGGGCGCGTACGAACTCGTTGTACGGCATGTCGTCGTTGAATGCCTTGATCACCCAGTCGCGGTACAGATACGCGTTCGGGTACGGGTTGTAGCCGCGGCCCTTCGGATCGAGCGAACGATAGTCGTCTTCGCCGTAGCGGGCCACGTCGAGCCACATGCGGCCCCAGGCCTCGCCGTACCGCGGCGATTCCAGCAGGCGATCGACGACTTTCGCGAATGCGTCGGGTGTGTCGTCCTTCTGGAACGCTTCGATTTCCTCGACGGTCGGCGGCAGTCCTGTGAGATCGATCGTTGCGCGGCGGATCAGGCTCAGTTTGTCTGCCGCATGGACCGGCGCGAGGCCTTCCTTCTCGAGCCGCGCGAGGACGAAGCGATCGATGTCGCTCTTCGGCCAGTCCGTATGCGCAACCGCCGGAACCGGCGCCTTGGCGAGCGGCTGAAACGACCAGAACGCGCGTTGCGCGGGTGTGATGATGTAGGGTTTCGACGCGGGCGGCGCAGCCACGGCAGTCGTCGTCCGGGCCGCAGGCCACACGGCGCCGGCGCGAATCCATTCGACGAGCGCATCGATCTCTTCGGGCTTCAGACGGCCGCCCTTCGGCATCTTGAGCGTGGCGCGCGTCTGTCGCACCGCTTCGATGAGCAGGCTCTTGTCGGGATCGCCCGGTACGATCGCCGGACCGGATCGACCGCCCTTGAGCATGCCTTCGCGCGAATCGAGACGAAGGCCGCCGAAGTGCTCGTCAGAGTGGCAGTCGTAGCAGTTGCCGGCGAGAATGGGCCGGATCGTGGTTTCGAAGAATTCAGGGGCGGAGGCTGCTGCGGCCGGCTGCGCCGACTGGCGCGCTTCGGCGACAATGCCAACCGTCAAGGCGAGCGCGGCCACGGCCAGCAGCCAGTGCCGGGCGAAGGGATGGCTCAGGGACACTGAACCGATATTATGCACAACCCGATGACCACGTTCTCTATTTCATTCGCCGCCCCGCTGGCGTTGGCCAGCCTTGCACTGATCAGCACAGCGCCGTCCGGCCAAACCCCGGCGGCACCTCCACCCCGCCCAGGCGTCAAGGCGGCGGGCGTCAAGATCCCGATCGACAAGCTCAAACCCGAGGCGGTGTACGAGATCGGGGGCAACCCCGACTGGCTCGCGATTGACGATGCCGCGTGGGTGTCGAACAAGCCGAAGGACTCGGTCTCGAGGCTCGACCCGAAGAGCAACGCCGTCGCGACCATCCAGCTCGGCGAGAACAAGCATCCGTGCTCAGGTCTCAGCGCCGGCTTCGACAGCCTGTGGGTGCCCAACTGCGGCGACCAGACGATTTCGCGCGTCAACCTCAAAACCCGCGAAATCAGCGCGACCTTCAAGAACTCGATCGGCAACACCGAAGGCTCGATCGTGACGGGTGCCGGCAGCGTGTGGATCGTCACGGACGCGAAAGGGACGCTCGCGCGAATCGATCCAGCAACCCAGAAAACCGTCGCGGAGATTTATGTGCCGAGCGGATCGTACGGACTCGCCTTTGGTGAAGGCGCCGTCTGGGTGACGAGCACGGACCACGATTCGGTCACGCGCGTCGACCCGGACACGAACCTGATCGTCGAAACGATCGCCGTCGGCAAGAAGCCGCGCTTCATCACCGCGGGCGAGGGCGCAGTCTGGGCGCTGAACCAGGGAGACGGGAGCGTGTCGCGCATCGACCCGAAGTCGAACAAAGTCGCCGCGACGATCGAGGTCGGCGTGCCTGGCCCTGGCGGAGATATTTCCGCGGGCGAGGGTTCGGTCTGGGTGACGTCGTTCGAGTTTCCGCTGTCGCGGATCGATCCGGCGACGAACACGGTCGTCCAGCAGTTCTACGGAAAAGGCGGCGACGCACTCCGCGTGGGACTGGGCTGGGTGTGGTTGTCGAATCTGGAAGCGGGGACGGTGTGGCGCATCGACCCGCGCCGGGTGCGGGCAACGCTGCCCGAGTAAGAGCAAAACGGCGGAAGCGCCCGCTCCATCGGGAAGAGGTGGAGCGGACGACTTCCGCCGCCTGCCTGGGCGAACTCAGTGCACGAACTCTTGAACCGGTTTTGGCGCGACGCCGAACCAGTCCTCGTCGAGAATCGACCAGAGCACCTGGTCGTGATACTGCCCGTTCCTTAGAAACGACCGACGCAGCACGCCTTCCTGCACCGCGCCAATCTTCCGCAGCGCTCCGTTGCCGCGTCCGTTCTTGACCGAGGCGCGCGCTTCGAGTCGATGCACGCCGACGGTCTCGAACGCGAACTGCACGACGAGCTCGGCGGCGTCCACGAACACGCCGGTGCCCCAATACTCCGAGCCAATCGCGAACCCCCACTCCGCGGTGCCGAATCCCGATTCGAGCTCGCGAAGCTGGAAGATTCCAACGGCGACGTCGCTGTCGTCGACGGTGACCGCGAAGCACGCATACGAACCGACTTCCCGCATTCGCAGCGTCCACGCGATGAACCGCTCGAATCCATCGACCGTCGTCGGCGGCGGCGAGATGAACCGCGAAACCTCTTCCGTCGTCAGCATCGTGAAGAGCGACGCCGCGTCGGAGACTCGCAGCTGGCGCAGCGTCACTCGCTGGCCGGTCATCACCGGCAGCCCCGCGCGCCAGTCAGTGGTGACGACCTCAGTGGTGGCAGGCCGCACGCTCGGCATCGACAGCGTCGGCTGGTAGGGCATCTTCTCCATGATTAGAGCCCTCCACCGAGAATCGAGGAGATGGTTGACGTGACCACGGCCGGAAGCGGCACGGTGTCGCCGAACTCCAGGTTCAGGCTCGGCAACGGTTCGTCGGCCGTATCCGGATACATCTCGTTCGCCGAATCGCCGGCATCGCTGCCCCACGTCTCGGCGTCACCCGCCGACATACCCCAGACGATGTTGTCGCCGATGTCGCCGGCCATGCCCCAGACGATGTTGTCGCCCTCGGCCGCCATGCCCCAGACGATGTTGTCGCCGGCGTCGGACGAACCCCAGATGACGTTGTCGCAGTCATCGCCGCCGCAGTCCATGCCCCAGACGATGTTGTCGCCTGCGTCGCCGGCCATGCCCCAGACGATGTTGTCACCCGCGTCGAACGACATGCCCCAGACGATGTTGTCGCCCATGTCGCCCGACATGCCCCAGACGATGTTGTCGCACTGATTGCCGCAGGCCATACCCCAGACGATGTTGTCGCCCGAGTCGATGAGCGTTTTCGCCGTGCCCCAGACCACGTTGTTGGCCCAGGCATTCGCGGTCGGCTTCGGGTAGCCGCCCTTCAACCGATGGTTGCCCCAGATGATCTGGCGGCTCCAAATCGATTGAACCGGCATCTGATCGCCGGCGCGTGCCGTCGCGTAGAAGCGCGCGAGCCGCACGGCGCCATATGAATTGAGGAACCCGGCGCCCTGACGCAGCGGGCTGTAACCCGGATAACGCTGCGACGTGTACTGCAGGATCGCCTTGATGAGATTCGGCGTCAGGTTCGGGTTCGCCTGCAGCATCAGTGCGACCGTGCCGCTGACGACCGGCGCCGCCATGCTCGTGCCGCTCAGCGCGATATACGGCTTGACCCCGAGTCCGAGCTTGCCGGTCAGCAGGAACGCCGCCTTGGTCAGATAGAACGTGCTGCCCGGAACCGCGAGTGAGACCGTGCCCGTGCCAGGCGCAACCAGGTCGGGCTTCGCATCGAAGTCCACCGCAGTCGGACCCGCCGAGCTGTAGGTCGCCATCACATCGTCGGCTCGCGTGAGCGTGCCGTTGGTGCTCGACGCACCGACGGTGAGCACCCACGGCGCGTTGCCGGGCGCCGTGATGCCGCCCCACTGCGGCTGACCGAGACGGTTGTTGCCGAAGTTGCCGGCCGCAGCGACGACGGTGATGCCCTTGTCGGTGACCGCCTTCGCGGCGAGCGTCAGCGGGTCGGTCCAGTAGGACTCGGACACCGCAGCGCCGACCGAGAGGTTCACGACGCGGATGTTGTAGGTCTTGCCGTTCAGCGCGACCCAGTTGAGCGCCGCGATGATGTTGCTGATCGTGCCCTCGCCGTTTTCGTCGAGGACTTTCAGCGAGACGAGCGACGCGCCCGGCGCGATGCCGGCCTTTTCGCCGTTCGAGTCGTAGCCGTTGCCCGCGATGATGCCGGCGACGTGCGACCCGTGGCCGTTGTCGTCATACGGCGTCGTGCGTCCGTGGATGAAGTCGACGAACTTGGAAACGCGCTGGTTGCCGTAGGGATAAACCTTCGACGAGTTGTTCGTCAGGTCGTCGTGCCACGCCGTGATGCCCGAGTCGATGATGGCCACGCCGACGCCAGCGCCGTTGTAGCCGAGCGACTGCTGCACCACGCGCGCGCCGACGGTAACCGACGTGCGGTAGTTGTGCGCCTGGATCGGCCGGTCGTAGTGCAGTTGGAAGACGGACGGATGATCCGCCAGCTTCTTGATGACGGAGTTCGGCAACTCGAGCGCGACACCGTTGATGATGTCGAGATTGAGGTTGCGGGCGAAGCGCTTGAACTCGGGCGGCAGCTGCGCGCCCGGCACGAGCGAGACGATGACCTTGGTCGTGTTGGCGCCGTTGCGATCGCCGGAACGCCGCGTGACCTCATCGTCCATCCGGTAGCGTCGAACGAAGGAGTTCGCCCACCCCGGCTTCAAGTGCTTGCCTTGACGGCCGTGATGCCCGGCCGCCGATGCCATTGGCGCGGTGCCGACCAGGAACAGGAGCGCGGCGAGCAGCGTGCGCTTCGGTCCCCAGACAGCTTTGCGCCTCTCGGAAGGTACACAAAGACGGTTCATGATGCCCCATGGATGAGCAAACGTACGGCCAAGCTAGGCCATAGCGCCCGATCACGCCTTGAATCAATGACTTGCCTGAATCAACAGCCGCGAGCTGACAGGAACGCATGTGGGCGATCGGAACAGAAGTCAGGGCGGGACTTGATGTCGGCGCAGCTAAATAGCTGTAAAAAAATCACTTGCTGAAGATGTGCTGTTCCAGATCACATTCAGCCTAATTGGAACACTCTGTCACTTCGTGTCCTACCGCCAACCTGTATCGACGGATGCGATAATGCGCATCCATGACTTCCTTGCGCGTCGCGGTTCTGGCGGCGGCCGTCGGGGCCCCGCTACTCGCCCAGGCACCGGCTACCCACACCTATCAGGAACGGGACTTCCTCACGAGGGTGCGTCGGATCACGGTTGAAGGTCGCCGCGCAGGCGAGGGCTACTGGTCGCCCGACGGCAAGCGGCTGGTCTTTCAGAGCGAACGGGAGGCGGGCAATCCGTTCTATCAGATCTATGTGCTCGACCTGACGACCGGCGACACCAAGCGCATCTCCCCCGGCTTCGGCAAAACCACATGCGCCTTCTTCCGGCCGGGAACCGACGAAATCGAGTTCGCGTCGACGCACGCCGACCCACGGTCGAAGCAGCTCCAGGAGGACGAGCTTGCCTTTCGCGCGTCGGGCAAGGAACGTCGGTACTCGTGGGACTACGACCCTGAAATGGACATCTACTCGTACAACGAGAAGACGGGCGCGATGAAGCGCCTCACGACCGCCCGCGGCTACGATGCCGAAGGCAGCTACTCGCCCGACGGCCAGTGGATCGTCTTCTCGTCAATGCGTAACGCGTATGACCATCCGCTGTCGGACGCGGAGCAGAAACAGCTCACGACAGACCCGAGCTACTTCGCCGAGATCTACATCATGAAAGTCGACGGCTCCGACCAGAAGCGACTGACGCATGCGGTCGGCTACGACGGCGGTCCCTTCTTCACTCAGGACGGCAAGAAAATCGTCTGGCGCCGCTTCGACGAAAAAGGTCTCATCGCGGACGTCTGGACGATGAATCCCGACGGCTCCGATCAGAAGCAGATTACGGACTTCGGGTCGATGAGCTGGGCGCCCTACATGCATCCGTCGGGTGCCTACTACTTCTTTGCGTCCAACAAGCTCGGATTCGAGAACTTCGAGGTGTTCATCGTCGACGCGAAAGGCGAGAAAGAGCCCGTCCGCGTAACCTACACGGACGGGTTCGACGGACTGCCGGTGCCGTCCCCCGACGGCACGCAGCTGGCGTGGACGTCGACGCGGTCCGGCGGCGGCGCCGGCCAGCTGTTCCTCGCCCAGTGGAACCACGAGAAGGCGCTCCAGGCACTGAAGGACGCGCCAGCCAAGAAACCCTCCAAGAAATCATGAAACCCATGACGAAATGCACGGATGTAGGAATGCAACAACGCAGGCATACGGACGCAAGCGCGTTTGCATTCTTGCGTTCATGCTTTTTTGCGTTACTGCTGTTCTCCACCACCCTCCCGGCTGCCGCTCAGTCCGCCGCTCCGCCTTCCAAGACCGAGGCGCACGTGCGCGCGCTGGCGTCGCCGGCCCTCGAAGGACGCCTGGCGGGGTCGAATGGCGAGAAACTCGCCAGCGACTACATCGTTTCCGAGCTGGAGAAGATGGGCGCGCGGCCCCTGCCGGGCCGAACCGATTTCCTGATGCCGTTCGCGTTTACGGCCGGAACGAAAGACGGTGGTTCGGCCATCTCGATCAAGGCGGAAGGAGCCGGCGGCGCTACGCGCTTCGAGACACAGGACGACGTGCGGGCGCTTTCCTTTTCGGACAACGCCGAGATCACCGGCGACGTCGTGTTTGCCGGCTACGGGATTGTCGTCCCCGAGAGCCAGAACTTCGGCTACGACAGCTACGCGACCCTGGACGTCAAGGACAAGGTGGTCCTCGTGCTCCGGTACTTCCCCGAGGACGCGGACCAGAAGACGAAGGGGATCCTCGCGCGGTATGCCGACCTGCGGTACAAGGCAATGGCCGCGCGACAGCGCGGGGCCAAAGCCATGCTGGTCGTCACGGGACCGCGGTCGCCGAACGCGGGCGAAACGATCCCCATGAGCTTCGACACGGCGCTCGCCGGCTCGGGCATTGTGGCCGCCAGCATCAGCAGCAAGGTTGCGCGATCGCTGCTCGCCGCGCTGCCCGGCGACAAGGGGCTCGAGGC
>DATBHR010000061.1:0-71334 GCA_036557365.1 Vicinamibacterales bacterium | reverse complement strand
CGGAATGGGAATTGCAGGAGCATACTCACGAATAGCCCGGGGAGCGAATTTATGAAGCGGAGCCCTCTTCTCTCGAGAGCGTGGGTCATGGCGGCGGTGCTCGCTGCCGGATCTACCGTTCTGGCACAGACGCAGATCAAGCTGCCGAAGAACAAATACACCCCGCAGCAGGATGTGCAGCTCGGCCAGGAGGCGGCGGCGGAAGTCCGGAAGCAGTATCCGATCATCAAGGATCCGGCGATTCAGGAGTATTTGACGTCGCTCGGCGACAGATTGGTGGCGGTCGCGCCGGCGGAGCTCAAACAGCCGGTGTATCGGTACTCGTTCACGCCGGTGAATCTGAAGGAGATCAACGCGTTCGCGCTGCCGGGCGGACCGATGTTCGTCCAGCGCGGCATGTTCGACGCCGCGGCAGGCGAGGGAGAAGTTGTCGGCGTGATGGCGCACGAGCTCTCGCACGTGCTCCTCCGCCACGGCACCGCGAACGCCACGAAAGCGGAGAATCCGTGGCTGCAGATCGGACAGCTCGCCGGCGCGATCGGCGGCGCGGTCGTCGGCGGCGCCGCGGGATCCGCCATCATGCAAGGCAGTCAGTTCGGCCTCGGGACGCTGATGCTCCGCTACAGCCGCGACTTCGAGAAGCAGGCGGACCTGCTCGGCGCGCAGCTGATGGCGAAAGCCGGATACGACCCGCGCGACCTCGCGCACATGTTCGAGACGATCACGAAGGAAGCCGGCCCCAATCGCGACCCGCAGTGGCTGAGCGACCATCCGGATCCCGGCAACCGCACCGAGTACATCACCAAGGAAGCGCAGTCGCTCGCGCTTGGTCCACGGCCGGACGTCAGCGGCTTCACGACGGTCAAGCCCAGGTTCGCAGGACTTCCGCCGGCGATGACGACCGCGGAGCTCGCGAAGCGTCAGTCGAATGGCGGCAACTCCAACGCCGGTCATGCCGCGCACGCCTTTGGAACGCCAGGAGAACCGGTCGCAGTCCCCGGCACGCAGTACCGCGCGATCAGCGGCGGCATCTTTCAGGCGAACGTACCCTCGGATTGGTCGGCGACGTCGTCGAGCAGCTCGATCAGGGTGGCGCCACAAAACGGCTACGGCGAGATGAACGGCCAGACCGTCTTCACGCACGGCGTCGAATTCGGCGTCGCGCGGACGACGTCCCGAGATCTTCAGGAAGCGACGAATGCGTGGCTAAAGGCGATCGCGCGGGACAACCCTCAGCTTCGCCTCGGCGGCGAGCAGCAGCCGCTGCGAATGTCGCAGCGCAGTGCCATCGCGACGCCGCTCGTCAACCCGTCGGCGCTCGGCGGGAACGAGCGCATCAACGTCTACACGACCTTCCTGACCAACGGCGCGCTGTTCTACTACCTGACAGTCTGTCCGGAAAGTGATCAGGACAAGTTCCAGAACGCATTTCGGCAGATCGGACAGTCGATTCGCTTCACCGACGCGCGCTGATCGACGCTGCGTTCGCGTGCCACGCGAATCGCGTCATCCACGCGTGACGTGCGCGGCGACCGCGAGCCAGCGGCCGTCGCGCCGTGCGTACACATCGGTGTAGCGCCCGCGCTTCGGAGCCCCATCCGCCGTTTCGTACCACGTCTGGCCGTGCACGATCGCCGCATCGCCGAGGATGCGGATGACGACGTCGCGCGCCTCGAGATGGCGGATGGTAACGGGCTTTGCCGTGTACGCGAGGAAGGCGGCCCGGTCCAGCAACGCTCCGTCGGGAAGCGAGCAGAGAAAATCGGCCGCGAGAATTTCTTCGAAGCGCGCGACATCCGATGCCTGCACTGAACGAATGTATTCGGCATTCAGCTCGCGCAGGACGTCGAGATCGGATTGAGCGGTCGTTCCAGCGTGCATGTGACCTCTATTTCGTGCTGACCAGTAGAACGCGGTACGAGCGAATCTCGACGAGGCGCCGGTTCGCGTGGTTATCTTGCGTGGAGCCGCTCTGCGCGCTGGCCGCTGACGCCGGCACCGCTGCGGCGAGCAGTCCGAACCCGAGCCGCTCGATCATCGTTCGGCGCTGCATCTTCTGCCTCCACGTGCGGCCGCGCGGCGGCCGCTGAATCCTGCCAGAGCAGCATCGCGGCATATGCGCGCCACGGACGCCACCGTTCCGCTCGACGAGCGAGAGCGGCGGCGTTGTCGTCGCCGGTGCGCTGGCGCAGGACCAGGTCGCCGGATGGAAACGCATCCGGTTCGCCGAGCGCCCGCAGCGCCACGTACGCCGCGGTCCACGGACCAATGCCTGGAATCGACGTGAGCGCGTTGATCGCGGCGTCGGTGTCGTAGCACACGTCGAGCGCGATGGCGCCGTCCACAGTGGCGCGGGCGAGGCGTCGAATCGTCGCAGCACGACTGGGCATGACGCCGGCGTCTTCGAGTCGCGCGTCCGCGAGTTTCGCGGGTGTGGGAAACAATCGGGCGAGACCGTCTTCAGCATCGACCGCTGTTCCAAACGCAGCCGCCACTCGTCCCGCAATCGTCGTCGCGCCGCGAACGGAGACCTGCTGGCCGAGAATCGCGCGAACAGCGAGCTCGAATCCGTCCCACGCGCCCGGCACCCGGATTCCACAATGACGAGACCATGCGGCGCGCAGCCACGGATCGGCACCGAGATGATCACCGATGACCTCGGGGTCCGCGGCGAGATCGAACAGACGCCGAACGCGTTCGACGATGAGCAGCAGTGAGCTGGAATCCGGCAGATGGACGCTCACGTCAACGGCCGCAGCGCCCGCTACGCGCGCGACTTCGATCGTTCCTGCGTGGCCGTTTGCCTGGATCGTCCGTCGATACCGCGAACCGTCGACGACTTCGACGCCGGGCGTCGCGCGCGCCGCAAGAAACGCGAGCATCGCGTCCCAGTCGTACGGCGGACGATAGGCCAGACGAAGGACGTAGGCGCTGGCATCGGTCGGACTCCGCCGCGAGAGTCGGCGCAGGTCGGTCGGCGTCCGCGCGTAGATTCGCCGCACGTGGCTGTTGAATCGTCTGACGCTGCCGAACCCGGACGCGAATGCGACCTGAGCGATGGGGAGCGATGTCTGGTCCAGGAGCTGCTTCGCGAAGTGCATGCGCCGCGTGAGCGCGACCTGGAGCGGCGTCGCGCCGACGTGCTGCACGAACAGCCGGAGCAGGTGACGGCTGGTCACGCCCAAGCGTTCGGCCAGTTCCTCGCAGCTGCCGGCGCGGGACCGCTCTGTCGATCCGCGAATCGCGCCGTCGCCGATGAGCCGAAGCGCGCGCGACACGATGCTCGAGGTGCCGGCCCAGGCGGGTGTTCCCGGCGATGCCTCGGGCCTGCATCGAAGACACGGCCGGAAGCCGGCCGCCTCCGCGGCGGCCGCGGTCGAAAAGTAGCGCACGTGCTCGTCCTTCGGCCCACGCACGGGACAAATCGGCCGGCAATAGACGCGCGTCGTCGTCACCGCGATGAAGAAGCGGCCATCGAATCGAGGGTCGCGCGCGCGCCGTGCGCGATCGCACGTCAGCCGATCGAGCTCCATACCGGCTTCAGCGTAACGCGAGTCGAGCAGCGGGAGTGGTCAGAATCGGACCCGGTCGCCGGAGGGAACGGAGGAGACTGAGGGGACGGCAAAACGCAACGGAGAAACAGAGCAACGGAGGGGAACGGAGCGTAAGCGATTCGACGGGTCGGCCTGCCTGGCAGGCCGACTGGCGGCATTCGGATGGATCGTCGGACGAACGACGACGGGCGGGTGAATTTGTCGTTCGTCCACCGATCCATCCGGATGCCGCGCGTCGCTGCGCGACGCCCGTCGAATCACCGTTGCCCTCTGTTCCTCCGTTCCTCCGTTGATATGCCGTTTCCTCCGTGCCTCTCCGTTTCTTTGACTATGTCCCGATGAGGACGACGACGCTCCTTCCACCGACCTCGCAGCCGCTCGTGTTGAACGGCGGTTCACTGCCGACTTCGGGAATGTCGTTCGGCGAGGGCGCGGACGTGTTGACGGCGACCCGCCACGTACGATTCGCGTAGTGCGGCACCTCGAACTGGAGCGGATCCCAATACATGTTCAGCATGACGTGCAGATCGGCCGCGCCGTGAAAGCCGGCAATCGTGAACGCCAGCGCGCGTGCATTCGGATCGGTGAAGCCGGGACTGAACAGCTTCGTCCCGTGCCACGCGATGTCCGGCAAGCCGCGCTCGTTGGTCCGTCCGTGATAGAAGTGCGGGCGCGACAACGCGACGTGTTGTTTGCGGAACGCGACCATCCGCTGAAAGAACCGCAGCACCGCCGCATTCGCGTCCACGAGCGTCCAGTCGAACCAGCTCGTCGCGTTGTCCTGGTTGTACGCGTTGTTGTTGCCGCGCTGTGTGCGCCGCACCTCGTCGCCCGCCAGCAGCATCGGAACGCCGCGCGACAGCATCAGCATGACGCACACGTTCTTGATCTGCCGGACGCGGAGCGCCTCGATGGCCGGATCGGACGTCGGTCCCTCGACGCCGCAGTTCCAGCTGTCGTTCTCGGCGATGCCGTCGCGATTGCCCTCGCCGTTGGCCTCATTGTGTCGATCGTTGTAGGAGACGAGGTCGTTCAGCGTGAAGCCGTCGTGGATCGTCACGAAGTTGATGCTGTTCACCGGCAGCTGGCCGCGCGCCTCGTAGATGTCGGCGCTGCCGCCAATGCACGAGGCGATGCCGCCGACCAGGCCGGGATCGCCGCGGAGGAACTTCCGGATCGTGTCGCGGTACACCCCGTTCCACTCGGCCCACCGATCACCCGGAAAGTGACCGACCTGATACAAGCCCGCCGCGTCCCACGCCTCCGCAATCAGCTTCGTATCGGCCAGCGCATCGTCGAGCTCGATCTGCCAGATGACCGGCGGATGCGGCAGCGGACGGCCATCCTCGCCGCGTGCGAGGATCGATCCTTCGTCGAAGCGGAACCCGTCCACGTGCATGTCCTCGACCCAGAAGCGCAGGCAGTCCACGATGAGCTTCTGCGTGATCGGGTGGTTGACGTTCACGGTGTTGCCGGTGCCCGTGTAGTTCAAGTACGCCGCAGGATTGTTGGGATCGAGCAGATAGAACGTCTGGTTGTCGATGCCGCGCAGCGATTCCGTCGGCCCGAGCTCGTTGCCTTCGTCGGTGTGATTGAAGACGACGTCGAGGATGACCTCGATCCCGGCGCGATGCAGCGCCTTGACCATGTCGCGGAATTCGTTGACGTGTGCGGCCGCGTCCTCATCGACGCAGTAGCCGGCGTGCGGGCTGAAGAACGCGACCGTGCTGTAGCCCCAGTAATTCCGGATGACGTCGCCCGTCGGACTGACCGACGAGACGGAGTCGTCGAATTCGCAGACGGGCAGCAGTTCCACCGCGTTGACGCCGAGCGACAGCAGATACGGAATCTTCTCGATGATCGCCGCGAAGGTCCCGGCATGCTGGACGCCGGAACTGCTCGCCCGCGTGAAGCCGCCGACGTGGATCTCGTAGACGATCGTCTCGTTGATCGGCCGTTTCAGCGGCCGATCGCCTTCCCAGTCGTACTTCGACAGGTCCACGATCGCGCACCGCATCGACGTCGCCAGGTTGTCCTCCGCCCCGGTGGCGTCCGCCCGCTTCCACAGCTGTTTGTGGATGCCGCGAGCGTAGGGTGCGATCAGGATCTTGTTCGAGTTGAAGCGATGCCCGGCGGCGACGTCGCCCGGACCGTCGACGCGGAACGCGTAGGACACGCCAGGCCCGCAGCCGCGCACGAACACGTGCCAGAAATGAAACGTCTTGTGTCGAAACGGATTGAGCCGGACGATTTGCGACGGCTCGGGGTCCGTCGGGCGCTCGAAGAGCAGCAGCACGACCTCGGTCGCCCACTGCGAAAAGAGCGAGAAGTTGACGCCCTCCGGGTAGACCGCGATGCCGACTGGCTGCGCGGAACCCGGCTCGACGTCGAATTTCATGGCACCTGCGGAACGAATCGGATCAGCGCATCGCCGCGAGGGCCGGTTTATCGATCGAGCACGACACCGTGTGCGTCTTGCCGATCATGTCCATCGTGATCGCGTCGGTCGGCGCGAACGTCGCAAAGTCGAAGATGAAGTTTCCGACGCCTTCATCGATCGACTGCGACACCGGCTTCAGCGTCTGGCCGCCGCGTTTGATGGCGAGTCCGGTGACCGGGTTCGCACCCTTCTTCGGCGTCAGCTTGACGGTGATCCGGGTCCGCTGCGCTTCGCCGTAGCTTGGCTGCGGCGCTGGCTGACCCTGGCGAACGGTTCGCCACACTTCGTAGGCCACCATCTTGTACGGCGTGAACATCGCGATGGTGAAGTCCGCGTTGGGACAAATCACCGCGTCGTAGAACACGCAGAGCGGCCGTTGACCGCCCTGCTTGCCGCACGCGATGGCGTTCCAGTAGTTGTCGCGGTTGATTGCCTGGATCCCGTTCTGCCACGGCGGCGTGATGTTCGGCGGCAGCTCCGCCTTCACCTGTCCCGCCGCGGTCGCGGCCGTCACGAGCACCGCGATCGCCGCGTATGCGATGGCGCAGGCCGACCGAGACGCCATCACTTCCGGAGCTTGGCGGCCCGGTTCTTCACGGTCGTGGCCAGCGCGCGGAACCGCGCGGCATCGACGCCCGACGCCCGTCCGGCGTCCGCGTCGAGCTCAGTCGCAAATCCGTCGAGCTGCGTGAGCACGGCCGAGGCATTCTTCTCGTTGCCCGTTCGCAGGCTGTCCGACTTCTCGAGCGCGTCCCGCAGCGCGCGGGCGCGATCGGGCTGGATCGCCTTGCTGCGCGACAGCTGATCGAGGTACGCGCGCGCGACGACGCTGTTGTCCGGCCACGTGATGTGCGGCTGCGCCTGCGGATTGAACTCGTCCAGACGGACCATCGTGGCCGCATCGATCTCGTTCTGCGACAGATACTCGGTCGGCGTCAGCCTGAAGACGTCGACACCGCGGGCAATCTCCGATCCGTAGATGAAGCCGTTGAACCAGTACGTGGACCAGAAGCCGCCGGTGATCAGCTGCTTCGCATCGATCGGTCCGCGATCGAAGAACGCGATCTCGACCGGATGCGCGGTGTCGGTGAAGTCGAACACCGACACGCCGCCCTGATACCACGCCTGCGCCATGATGTCGCGACCGGGCACCGGGATCAGCGCGCCGTTGTGCGCGACGCAATTCTCCTGCTCGGTCTGCGGCGCCGGCATCTTGTAGTAGCCGCCGAAGCGCAGCTTCTTGTGGCCGCCCTCGTCGACGATGTCGAAGATGGCGTCGCCGCCCCAGTTGGTGGGATCGGTCGCGCGGCAGCGGGGACGAAGGCCGCCGCCCCATTCGTCGGTGAAGATGACCTTCGTGCCGTCGTTATTGAACGTCGCCGAGTGCCAGTACGCGAAATTCTTGTCGCTCACATCGTCCAGCCGCTTCGGATGGACCGGATCGCTGATGTCGAGCAGGATGCCGTTGCCGGAACACGCGCCCGCGGCCAGGCCGACTTCCGGAAACACGGTGATGTCGTGGCACTGATTGGTGACGGAGGTCTTCTGCGTGCCCGGACCGTGATCGCCGCCGGCCCAGAGGCCCGAGATGGCGCCCGTCTTCGGATCCGCGAAGATGCGCGGACGATTCACGATCGCCGCGGTTTCGGGATGCGCGATCGGGACCTTGATCACGTCGATGCTGAAGAGCGCCGTATTCGGATCCTCTTCCGGCTTCGCGTCAGAGCAGCCGGCGAGTTCCTCGCCCGGACGCACAGAGCTCGTGCCCGACCCGTATATATAAAGGTTGGCCGGATCCTTCGCGTCGGCGACCAGCGTGTGCGTGTGCGACCCGCGACAGGTCTGGACCGCAGCCACCTGCTTCGGCTTCTTGATGTCGCTGATGTCGAAGATGCGGACGCCGCGGAAGCGTTCCTTGCTCACCTTGTCGCGAATGCCCTCGGTGCCGCAATCGAGCCGGCCGCGCGTCTGCTCGACCGACATGAAGAGGAGGTTGCCGTGGATGGAGACGTCGCCCTGCCCGCCGGGGCAGACGGTCGATCCCAGCAGCTTCGGGTTGCGACCGTTCTCGACGTCGTAGGTATTGAACCCGTTGAAGCTGCCCATGAACAGGTGATGGCCCGCGAACGCGAGGTCGGAATTGGCGAACGCCAGCATGTTGGCGTAGCGCGGATCCGGCGGCTCCTTGGGATCGGGCGGCGGCAGATTGGGATCGCGCTCCGGCGGCGTCGGATCGCCCGCGGGATTCTTCGGATCGAAGAACCCTGACGGGTTCGACAGGCTCGAGACGCGTTCCATGCCGCGAGCCGCTTCGCCCGCGTCGTGAAGTCCGGCCTTGAGGCCGACACGCGGATCCTGTTTGCCGCTCTGGGCCTGTGCCTGCGCGGTCATCAGCCACGCCGCCTGGCCGAGCGATGCCACGGCGACGGCCGACAGCAATCTCATCCCCACACGTTTCATTGATGGCTCCGAATTCTCAATTCAATTCCTAATTCCCAATTCCTAATTCTTAGTTCCGTGCTATCGCAGCTTCGCCGCTCGCCCTTTGATGGTCGCGGACAGCGCGCGGAGTCGATCCGCATCGCGTCCGCTCGCCGATCCGGCATCCGCATCGAGCTGCTTCGCCAGGCCGTCCAGTTGATCGGCAATCGCTGCGGCGCCCTTGTCGTTGCCCGACCGCACGCTGTCCGCGTGATCGAGCGCGGTCTTGATGGCGCGCACGCGATCCGGCTGAATCGCCTTGCCGCGCGACAGCTGATCGAGGTACGCGAGCGCGACGACCGAGCTGGTCGGCCAGGTGACTTTCATCTGCTGCTGCGTGTTCAGCTCCTCGTTGCGCACGAGGCTCGCCGCGTCGATCTCGTTCTGCGTGAGGAACTCGCTCGGCTTCAACCGGAACACATCCACGCCGCGCGCGATTTCCGATCCGTAGATGTTGCCGTTGTACCAGTAGGCAGACCAGTAGCCGCCGGTCACGAGCTGTTTGCCGTCGATCGGACCGCGATCGAAGAACGCGATCTCGACCGGATGCGAGGCGTCGGTGAAGTCGAACACCGAGACGCCGCCCTGATACCACGCCTGCACCATGATGTCGCGTCCCGGGACGGGGATGAGCGACCCGTTGTGCGCGACGCAGTTCTCCAGCTCGGTCTGCGGCGCCGGCATCTTGTAGTAGCCGCCGAAGCGCAGCTTCTTGTGGCCGCCTTCGTCGACGATGTCGAAGATCGCGTCGGCGCCCCAGTTCATCGGATCGGTCGCGCGGCAGCGCGGACGGCCGCCGCCGCCCCACTCGTCGGTGAAGAGCACCTTCGTGCCATCGTTGTTGAACGTCGCCGAATGCCAGTACGCGAAGTTCTTGTCGCTCACATCGTCCAGCCGCTTCGGATGGACCGGGTCGCTGATGTCGAGCAGGATGCCGTTGCCCGAGCACGCGCCCGCGGCGAGGCCGATGTCCGAGAAGACGGTGATGTCGTGGCACTGATTCGTCTGCGACGTCTTCTGGGTGCCCGGACCATGATCGCCGCCGGCCCAGAGGCCGGAGATGGCGCCGGTCTTCGGGTCCGCGAAGATGCGCGGACGATTCACGATCGCTGCGGTTTCAGGATGCGCAATCGGGACCTTGATCACGTCGATGCTGAAAAGCGCCGTGTTCGGATCGTCTTCCGGCTTCGCGTCGGAGCAGCCCGCGAGCTCCTCGCCCGAGCGGACCGAGCTCGTGCCGGAGCCGTAGACATAAATGTTCGCCGGATCCTTCGGGTCCGCGACGAGCGTGTGCGTGTGCGATCCGCGGCACGTTTGAATCGCGGCGACCTGCTTCGGCTTGTTCAGATCAGTAACGTCGAAGACGCGGATGCCGCGGAAACGCTCCGCGCTGACGGGAGTCGGCACACCCTCGGTGCCGCAATCGAGCCGGCCACGCGTCTGCTCCACCGAGAGGAAGAGCAGGTTGCCGTGAACCGACACGTCGCCCTGACCGCCAGGACAGACGACCGACGCCAGCAGCTTCGGACGGCCGGGCCGCTCGACATCGTAGGTGTTGAAGCCGTGGTAATTGCCGACGAACGCGTGGTTGCCGCTGAACGCGAGGTCGGAGTTCGTGAAGCTCAATCGATTCGACGCCACCGGATCGAACGGACGCGGCGCTGGCGGTTCGGCCTCTGCTGCCGGCGCGCCGGCTGCCGGTGCCGGCTGCTCCGGCGGACTCGGGTTGCCAGCGGGCGCGGCGGGATCGAAGAAGCCCGTTGGCTTCGGCAGGCTGGACAGCTTCTCCATGTTCCAGATCGCTTCGCCCGCGTCGTGCAGCCCGGGCTTCAGTCCGACGCGCGGGTCGGGCTTGCGATCCTGCGCCTGAATGACCGCGAACGAGGCGAGGAACGCCGCACCGACACCTACACCGGTCGTGATTGGAGCCTTCATCGCTGATGCTCCTTCATGATGTTGAGCATGGCGCTCATGCGCTCGATTTCCATTCGCTGATCGGCGTCCACGTCCGACGCGAACGCGAAGATTTCCGACTCCTGTCCGGCGCCGGGCGTCTCGAAGAGGTCGTGGACCATCGTCAGCGCGCCGCCGTGGTGTTTGATCATCCCTTCGAGGAAGAGACGGTCGAACTCCGATCCCTTGGACGCGGCAAGATGCTTCATCTCGTCTTCCGTCAGCATCCCGGGCATCAGCATCGCGCCGTGCATGTGCATGGCGTGGATGGACGGCACTTCCTGGCCGCGCGACTCGAGCCATCCCTGCATCATGTGGATCTCGTCGTCCTGCGAGATCTGGATGCGCTGCCCGAGCTTCTGCATATCGCCGTTGGTCGAGTGCGTCGGGATGAGGTCGGTCATCTCGATCGCCTGCGCGTGATGGCCGATCATGCCCTGCATGAACTTGACGTCGGCGCCGGTGAACTTGACGCCCGAAAGATCGGTCGCCTTCTGTGCGCTGATCACGTGACTCGCCTCGCCCGGCGCGCCAGGCTGGACGATCGGAGGCTGCGAGGGATCGGTCTTCGGCGACGCGGCCTGGGCCGGCGTGGTCTTGCAGGCCGCGCCGAACACCGCCGCGGCCGCCGCGAGGACCATTACGGAAAAATGACGAACGGCGGGGTATGGCACCCACAAATCATACACGCCGCCGGAGGGAACGGAGATGACGGAGGACAACGGGAAATCAACGGAGAAACAGAGGAACGGAGGGCAACGGGACGGACGGATTCGACGGGCGTCGCGCAGCGACGCGCGGCGGTCGACCGGATCGGCGGACGAACGACGTGCGACGACCCCGATGGTCGTTCGTCCGGCGATCCCGCCGGCCGCCGTCCGTCGGCCTGCAACGCAGGCCGACCCGTCGAATCTCTCTGTTTCCGTTTCTCCGTTCCTCTGTTGATTTTCCCGTTGCCTCCGTCCCTCCCGTGCGCATCAGGTAGCGCGATTGACAGTTTCCTCGAATTCCCGGTATAAGCGGCTGGATCAATCGTGGTCCGCTGTCCTGACAAGGAGCTGGCAATGCGCAAGATGTTCGCTGGATTGGCCGCTGCCGCGTTCGTGGTCGCACTCTCTGCGCCTGCGTTCGCCAAGACCGAGACGATCAAGGGACAGATCGTCGACGAATCCTGCTACAAGATGGACAAGTCGAACACCGGCAACGACCACAAGATGCCGAAGGGCGACACCAAGGATTGCGCGGTCGGCTGTGCGAAAGCCGGACGGCCGATGGCGGTCCTCACCTCCGACGGCAAGGTCTACGAGCTGGCAGGCGGCCTCGCCGCCGACAAGAACGCCAAGATCATCCCGCACATCGGCCACACGGTCGAAGTGACCGGCGACGTGATGGACCACGGCGACGGCAAGATGATGATCATGGCCGACTCGCTGACGATGGTCAGCAAGTAGCGTCAAAGACGAGCAGTTCGTGAATTGTTGAATTCGTGAATTGTTGAATTCGCGAGTTGGTGAATGGCGAGTTGGTGAATGACCAACTCGCCAGGCCGCCGCGTTCGCGGTTCACGAACTCCCTGGCCCTCACTCACCAACTCACCAATTCCACAAGTCGCCAATTGCTGCGTGTCCGCATTCTCGCCGCCGGTCTCCTCGCATCGCTCGGCGTGATCGCGGCTGCGCAGGCGCCATCGAAAGCCCCCGCTCGACCCGCGCCCTCGACGGGTAAACCCGTTGGCTCGCTCGCGCAGATCATGCGCGGGATCTACTTTCCCAACTCGAATCTGATCTTCGACGTGCAGCAGCACGATCCCGCGGCGCCGAAGCCGTCAGCGGCTCCCGGCGGCACGGCGTCGTCCGCGTATGCCAACGCGTACTCGGGTTGGGAGGTCGTGGAGAACGCGGCGATCGCGTTGACGGATGGCGTCGATTTGCTGCTGACGCCGGGTCGGCTCTGCCAGAACGGGAAACCCGTTCCCGTTCAACAGGCCGACTTTCAGAAGTTCGCGAGCCGGATGCGCGCTGCAGGTCTGGCGGTGCTGCAAGCGGCGCGCACGAAGAACCAGGAGAGAGTGTCCGACGCGACGAATGACCTCGCCGACGCCTGTTCGAACTGCCACGAGGTCTATCGGGACAAGGGTCCGGCCGACAGTCCGGCGCGCTGCACGCCCGCGTCAAAGTAGCGAACGCGCAGCAGGCCCGGCCCGTTATTTCTGCTGCTTTGCCATCTCTGCGCGCAGACGCGTTTCACGCTCGCGCAGGTCAGCCGTGAGTTCCGCACCGAAGTCCGCCGCCTCGAAAATCGGGCGGATCTCGATCTCCGATTCGCCCGCATGCGGATTCGGGCACTTCTTCACCCACTCGATCGCTTCTTCCTTCGACTTGCACTGCCAGATCCAGAAGCCGGCGATGAGTTCCTTCGTTTCCGCGAACGGACCGTCGATGACCGTCCGCTTGTCGCCCGAGAACCGGACGCGCGCGCCCTTCGAGCTGGGCCGCAGGCCTTCGGCGGCCTGCATCACGCCGGCTTTCACGAGCTCTTCGTTGAACTTCCCCATCTCATCGAGGAGCTTCGTGTCCGGCAGCATGCCGGCTTCGCTGTCCTTCGTCGCCTTCACCAAGACTATGAATCGCACGTTCCTGCTCCTTTGTTAGCGGTTTGGTGAGCGTGACAGCGGCGTGTCGTTCGAGCCGCCACCGATCACCGCGTCATAGATACGTCGAATAGCGACGCAGAAATTCGACAGCAGGCCGGCCCGAACGCTAGCCGCCGGCCATCGCGCCGACGACGAGGAACGGCTCCTCGCCATTGACCACGGCATCAGCGAGCGGCGTGTCGGGAGAATCGAGGGAAAGATCTTCCGCGCAGGCGAAGAACCGGATGAACGGCCGCCGCTCGTGCGTCGTGTGATCGCGGATCGTGCCGCAGAGCATCGGATAACGCGTTTCGAGCGCGTCGATCACCAGCCGCAGCGTCGGCCGGCCGTCGACCTCGACGACGACTTCCGGCCCGACGCGCGCAAGCGTCTGCAGGTGCTGCGGGAGCACGACGCGAATCATTGGAGTGTCTGCACCTCGACCGACACGACCGGCGGCAGATCGCGAACGATCGGCGCCCAGCTGTCACCGGCATCCGCCGACGCGTACACCTGCCCGCCCGTCGTCCCGAAGTACACGCCGCACGCGTCGAGCGAATCGACGGCCATCGCGTCGCGCAGCACGTTCACGTAGCAGTCGCGCTGCGGCAGTCCGTTCGTCAGCGGCTCCCAGTCGCGTCCGCCCGTGCGGCTCCGATAGACGCGAAGCTTGCCGTCCGGGGGATAGTGCTCGGAGTCGCTCTTGATCGGCACGACGTAAATCGTCTCGGGCTCGTGCGCGTGCACGTCGACGACGAACCCGAAGTCCGTCGGCAGGTTGCCGCTCACCTCATGCCACGAGTCGCCACCATCGTCGCTGCGCATCACGTCCCAGTGCTTCTGCATGAAGAGGATGTCGGGCCGCGATCGATGCAGCGCGATGCGATGAACGCAGTGTCCGACTTCGGCCGCAGGATCGGGAATGCCTTGCGACCGCAGACCACGGTTGATCGGCTGCCACGTCGAGCCGCCATCGTCCGTGCGGAACGCGCCGGCCGCGGAGATCGCGACGAACATGCGCTGCGGACGATGCGGATCGATCAGGATGGTATGCAGACAGAGCCCCCCGGCGCCAGGCTGCCAGCCGCCGCCGGACTTGTGAGTCCGCAGCGCCGGAAGCTCGTGCCACGACTGCGCACCGTCGGTCGATTTGAAGAGCGCTGCGTCTTCGACACCCGCGAAGACGACGTCGGGATCGGTCAGCGACGGCTCGATGTGCCAGACCCGCTTGAACTCCCAGGGATGCGGCGTCCCGTCGTACCACGTGTGGGTGCCGGGCGTGCCATCGTACACGAACTTGTTGCCCATCGGCTCCCAGGTTCGTCCGCCGTCGTTCGAGCGCTGGATGACCTGACCGAACCAGCCGCTCGATTGGGACGCGTAGAGGCGATTGGGATCGGCGGGCGATCCCTTCAGGTGGTAGATCTCCCACCCGCCGAAGAACGGACCGTCAACGCTCCAGCTTTGGCGTTTGCCGTCGGACGACAGGACGAACGCGCCTTTGCGCGTGCCGACCAGGACTCGAACTCCGCTCATCAGCTGATCCTTCCGATGGCCCTCGGCACACAACGTCCCGAGGCGGCCATTGTAGTGTCGATCGGGCGCCTCGGAAATCGACAGCGGGCGGAGCGTCGAGCTCAGGACTGGATCGGGCCGACCCGACCGCGTCAGGAAGACGGCGGCTGATACATCTGAATCAGGTTTCCACAGGTATCCGCGAACACGGCCATGACGATTGGGCCCGAGCGCGTCGGCGGCTGCGTGAACGCGACGCCTTTGCTCTTCAGCCGCGCGTACTCGTCATCCATGTTTGCGACTTCGAACGCCGCGATGGGGATGCCCTGCGCGAACATCGCGTCCTGAAACGCGCGGCCCGCCGGGTTCGCGTTCGGCTCGAGCGACAGCTCGACGTCGTCCGGGCCTTCGGGCGAGACCACCGTCAGCCAGCGGTACTCGCCGACGGGAATCTCGACCTTCTTCCGGAAGCCGAGCACGTCCGTGTAGAACTTCAGCGCCTTGTCCTGGTTGTCGACCATGATGCTCGTCAGCTTGATGCGCATCGCGTGCCTCGTGGTGTGGGGTCGCGACCGAGTCTGACAGATGCTGCACGCACGGGCTTCTCGAAAAGTGCGACGAGGCCGACACGGGCAGATGCGCCATCAGCGTCAGGCATCCGGGCAGTCCTTCGCGTGTGACCGCCGGGTGAGCACCGCCGAGTTGCCGCTCGCGGTACTCGGACGGGTTTATCCCGACGCGGCGGGCGAACAGGTCGCTGAAGCTGCCCAGGCTCGAGAATCCGATCTCCATGCACACGTCGGTGACGGTATACCGTCCGGTGTCCAGCAGCGTGCGCGCACGTTCGAGGCGGGCGTCGATGCGGAACTGGTGAGGCGTGACGCCGAAGACGCTGAAGAACCGCCGGATGAAATGCGCGCGCGACATCCTGACCGCGCGTGCAACGTCCCCGACCGACAGCTCGTCATCGTCGGCATCCGGCTCGCCGCGCAGCAACTCGCGCGCGCGGCACAACCGCGAGAGGACGTCCGCGGTCAGCATCATCGCTGTCGCATCACCAGCCGAGAATTTTCGCGAAGATCAGCGGGACGACGATCGTCGCGTCCGACTCGACGATGAACTTCGGCGTCTGCTCGCCGAGTTTCCCCCACGTGATTTTCTCGTTCGGCACCGCGCCGGAATACGAACCGTAGCTGGTCGTCGAGTCGCTCACCTGGCAGAAGTATCCCCACAAGGGGACGTCGGGCAGCCGCAGGTCCTGGTGCAGCATCGGAACGACGCAGATCGGAAAGTCGCCGGCGATGCCGCCGCCGATCTGGAAGAACCCGATGGACGCCTTCGCGCTCGTCTTCTGATACCAGTCGGCCAGCGACATCATGTATTCGATGCCGGACTTGATCGTGTGAACCGACTTGAACCGTCCTCCGATCGCGTGCGCGGCAAACACGTTTCCGAGGGTCGAGTCCTCCCAGCCGGGCACGAAGATCGGCAGGTTCGCTTCGCTCGCGGCGAGCATCCAGCTGTTGACCGGATCGATTTCGTACAGCGGCTTGAGCACGCCGGAGCGGAGCACTCGATAGAGGAACTCGTGCGGGAACAGGCGCTCGCCCGTCGCGTCCGACGCCTTCCATTCGTCGAGCACGATGCGCTCGATGCGCCGCATCGCTTCCTCTTCGGGAATACACGTGTCGGTGACGCGATTGAGGTGGCGGTCCAGCAACGCCTGTTCGTCGCGCGGCGTCAGGTCGCGGTAGTGCGGCACACGCTCGTAATGCGAATGCGCCACCAGATTGAACACGTCCTCTTCGAGATTCGCGCCGGTGCAGCAGACGGCGTGCACCTGTCCCGCGCGAATCATCGCCGCGAGCGAGATGCCCAGCTCGGCCGTGCTCATCGCGCCCGCCATGGCCACCAGCATCTGGCCGCCGGAATCGACGTGCCGGACGTACGCGTCCGCCGCGTCTTTCAGCGCTGCCGCGTTGAAATGGAGAAAGTGCCGATCGACGAACGCTGAGATCGGGCCGCTGGAACGGGGCATCGAGGAACCTCGACGACGCGGGTTGTCGTCCGGGGGAACTGGGTCGCGACAGGTCACCCGGCGCGGCCTACGGTCGCGCGACACGCAACCGCCATCGGCACACAAGGTGGCTGAGCGATCTTATCAAAAGCTTACGATGAGATTCATGCGCGCGGTGCGCGGTGGCGTCGGATGCGTGTGGATGTCGTCGATGCCCGACAGCGGCTCACCGGGCAGCCGCGACACGTAGTAGTAGTCGATGTCGCTGTCGGCCGCGTCGAAGAGATTGAACACATCGAGCGCCATCTTGATCTTCGGCGCAATCCGGTAGCCTGCCTGCAGGTTGACGAGGCTCGTGGGCGCCGACCGCACCGAATCGTCCTCGACGAGCGCACGCGGCCCGAAGTAGCGCCAGCGGACGCTGCCGAAACACTTGCGGTACGAGTCCAGGGTCGCGCCGGCGGAAACGACAGTACCGACCGCCTCCGGCACGTAGTTGCCGACGGGATTGAAATCCGTGAACCGGGCGCGCGACCACGAGACGTCGGCATCGAACGTCAGCCACCGAATCGGACTGTAGTAGTTGGTCCACTCGAATCCGCGCCTCGCGCTCGGACGCCCGGGCTCGGTCGTGCCTGTGTCCCCCGAAAATACGAGCTCCGAGTCGAGGCGCAACATCCACACGGCCAGCGTGCTCTGGAGATGCGGAACGGCGACGGTCCGTACGCCAATCTCGGCGCCCTTTGCGCGCACGAGCGGCGTGACGCGCGACACCGGATTGCCGTCTGCGTCGAACGTGATCGTCGTGCCGCGCGCGTCGTTGCTGTGGAAGCCGGTGCCGGCGTTCACGTACAGCTCCGTCCCGCTCCACGGTCCGAGCGTGACGCCACCCTTCGGGCTCACCAGCGCGGCCGTGGACGTCCCGCTGTTCAGTGCTTCGAGCGCATTCACGCCGAAGCGGACGGCATCCGCTCGAAGGCCGACCATCGTGCGCAGCGTCGGCGACCACTCCGTCTCGTTCTGCACGAACACGCCGCCGGCGGTCTCGACCACGGCGTCCTGACTCTCCGTGCGCAGCCGGACGCGGCGCTCGGTTGCATACAGACCGACGTTGGTGATGTCGTCGTTCCGCAGTTGCGCGCCGAACGTGTTCTGCATCATGCGGCCGCGCCATTTCGCGAGGCGGCGGTGCGTCACGCGCCCACCGGTGACGAAGCGGTGATCGGCCTGCTCGATCTGATCGCCGTGCACCGGATCGTTCAGGAAGTACGTGAAATTCGAGAACAGATCGAGGTCGTATCCCGAGAAGTAGCCGGTGACGCGCGTGGACGCGTTGCCGTTCGCACTGCCGCCCTGCCAGTCGCCGATGACGCTGTATCGGTACGTATCGCCGCCGTCGGACGTGTCGAGAGATCCGAAGCGATTCAACTCGCCCGATTCGATCGCGCGCAGCGGCACTTGATCGGTCGCGTTCCATTCGCCGCGGTATCCCATTCCGGTGATGGAAAATCCGTTGACGCTGTCGCCCTGGCTGTATCGCACGACGCCGTTGACCTTGCGAAAATCGTCGGGCGTGATCCAGGGACCGTCGTTATGCGCGAGCTCGAGCGCGGCGACGAGATGTCCGCGGCCGATTGCCGGCGACGCAGCCAGCAGCGCGCGCGCGAAACCCTGACCGCCGACCTCGACGTTCGCGATCGATCGCTCGAGGACGTTCGCGTAGTTGATGTTCGACGAACCGGCCGTCGCGAAATCACCCTGATCCGCGTAATAGGGCCCTTTCGAAAATTGGACGCCGGTCACGAGCTCGGGAATCAGGAAATTGAGATCCGTGTAGCCCTGACCGTGAGCGTGCGTCGGCATGTTGACCGGAAGGCCGGCCACGGTCGTGGCGAAGTCGGTGCCGTGATCGAGGTTGAAGCCGCGGAGAAAGTACTGGTTGGCCTTCCCTTCCCCGCTGTGCTGCGTGACGATGACGCCCGGGACGGTCTCGAGGACTTCACCGTCGCGCATCAGCGGCCGTTCGCCGAGCTGTTTCGCCGTAATCGCGCCCTGGCTGGCGGCCTGCGCGATCCCGACCAGGTTCTCTGCCGGATTCTCCACGTCCGCAAGATTGGCGAACGTGCGCCGGCCGGTGACCGTGACGTCGGCGCTCAGCGCGAGATGGAGAACGACGTCGAGATGGCTGACGCCCGGCCCGCGCACGTCGACTTCTCTGCGGACCGTGCCGAAATTGATCAGCACGAACGTCGCAAGGTAGCGTCCGCTCGCAACCTTGTCGAAGCTGTATCCGCCCGCGCTGTCCGTGGTGGCGGTCGTCGTGTCGCCGGAGGCGCCGCGGAGCTCGACCGTCACGCCAGGCAGCGCGCCGCCCGTTTCGTCGCGGACGGTGCCGGTGACGGCGACCGTCTGGCCGAGCACCGACGAGGAACCACAGATACACCACACGCTGACGAGAAGCAGCCACCGGGCCGCGAACGCACACTTCATCGGTCCTCATAGTCTACGGAAGGCGCCGCGATTCGGACGTCCGCAAATGTCGCGGGCGCCGATCTCTCGATTCTGACTACACTTGACGGAGATGCGCAGTCAACTCGCGCTGATCGCCTTTCTGGTCATCCTCGTCGTCCCGGCCTTCGCGCACGACGTCGTCGTCGATCAGATCGTGGACATGACGTTCCGCGCCGCGACGAACCAGCTCACGGTCAGCGTCCGTGTGCCGGCCAGCCTCCTCGCCGACGCGAATTTGCCGCACCGGTCGGATGGGACGCTCGACAACCCGCGCGCGGCGTCGCTTCAGGCCGTCGCGGACGACGTCGCGCGAAACCTCGACGTCGAACAGGACGACGAAGCGCTGCCAGGCCAAAGGACTGCAGTCAGGGCGGGCGCGGACGGCAAGTCCGTTGACATCGAGCTGACGTACGCGACGCGCGGACCTGCCACTGCCATCTCCGCGCGGCTGAACGCATTCCGAGGAACGCCGCTCGCGCCGCCGCGCACGAACGCACAGTTCGTCCCTGTTGCCGGAACGGCGCGAACCATCAGCATCTCGGGCGATGCGACGCGCGTGCGCTTCGATCCCGGCGTCGTCGAGACCATTCAACGATTCGCGGCGCTGGCGCTGCGATCGACGCTCGCGCTCGGGGATCATCTGCTCTTCGCGGTATGTCTGCTGCTCCCTGCTCGACGCTGGCGGACGGCCGCGAGGCTGCTGTCGGCGATGATCGCCGGCCAACTCGTGTCCATCGCGCTGTCGTCGGTCCGTCCAGTGACCAGCAGCGAATGGCAACTGGCGATGGCCGCCGTCGCCGCGTCCGCGCTCCTCGTTGCCGCGCTGCAGAATCTCATCCGGACGCGCGTCAACTGGACCGCGTTCGTCGCCGCGTGGTTCGGCGTTTTCAACGGCTTCGCGTTCGGCGATGCCTTCGCGAATGCCCGTCAGCTCGCCGGCGGTCACTCGTGGATGGCTGCCGCCGCCGCCGCGTTCGTCGTGCTCTTCGTCGGCGCAGAACTCTGGCTGGCCGCCATCGTCTGGGCCGTGCGCGACTGGTTCGAACGGCTTCAGCGGCATGGGGCAATCCTCACGGCGCTGGGGTCCGTATTGATCGCACATGAGGCCTTTCACCGCGCGGTCGATCGCGGACATCAGCTGCCGGCCGACGGTCCGTTCGACGCGCCAACGCTGTTTTTCTGGATCGCGATGACGTGGATCGCCGTGATGCTGGTGAGCAGCGCGCTTCAGGCATGGCAGGAGCGCAGGAGCCGTTCGACGTCGATGACGGCGAGCGAAGGGTGATGGCGCCCACGGTCATCCAGCCTTCCGCAGACTCGGCCCGCAAGGCCGGACGCGAGCGGCTCGGCGTCATCGCGCTCGCCGTCGGCGTGGTCGGCGTCATTGCTGTGTATCTCGCGCTCAACGCATCCGGCGGAAGCGCCGACCGCGACCGGGGCCTGTTGCCGTACCAGGCGCTTGCGCACACGCTGCCCGCACCTGATCAGCGGATGCACGCCGCGATTCGTCAGGGCATGCTCGCCGCTGAAGGCGTCCGCGCGCGCTCAGGCATGTGGCCCGACATCCCGGCACTGACGGCGAACGGCGTCTCACCATTCACCGGCGCTGACGGCTACGACTGGTCGTTCCTCCAGCAGGGCGCCATCGTCAACTACTTCGGCCGGCCGAAGGACGCATCTCAGCCTGCGTGGCTCCTCGAAATCCAGGAGCCGGAACCGGGGATGCCTCCCGATCCTGCGCCGAGCGACGACGAGCATCATCGGCTGGGAGACGGAACCGTGCTTCACGTCTATGTGTGGACGCATCGATTCGGCGGCCAGGTGCCGGTGACGTTCGTCCGTCAGCCGCAGAACGCCGGATGGACGCAGGTGTTCACGACCGCGCCCGATCCGGTTTTCTACAACAGGAGATGATGGGTTCATGACACGTCTGAGCGTGCGCCTCGTTCTCGCGACCGCAATGGCCGCCCTCGTATCCGCGCCGGCGTTCGCGCAGACCCCGGCGACGCTGAAAATCGGCGTCACGCTTCATCCGTACTATTCGTGGACGCGGAACGTGGTCGGCAAGCTACCGGGCTACGAAGTGCGGCCGATCCTTCCGGGTGAAATCGACGCCGGCGACTACCAGCCGCGCCCGGAAGACATCAAGAAACTCGTCGATCTCGACGCTATCGTGATCAACGGCATCGGCCACGACGACTTCATCCTGCCGATGATCAAGGCGTCGGGAAACACGCGGCTCACGATCATCCGGGTCAACGAGACCACGCCGCAGATCCATTCGGCGCACGGGACCGGCGTCAACTCGCACACGTTCA
This sequence comes from Vicinamibacterales bacterium, assembly GCA_036557365.1. Classification (GTDB taxonomy): domain Bacteria; phylum Acidobacteriota; class Vicinamibacteria; order Vicinamibacterales; family CAVVIG01; genus DATKHR01. Next base: position 49,913 of record DATBHR010000061.1, on the reverse strand, counting down.
TCTCGTTCACGAACGCGATTCAGCAGACCTACGCCATCCAGAAGGCGCTGGCCGCGCTCCGGCCGCACGACGCGGCCGCGCTGCAGCAGAATGCCGCCGATTACGCGCGACGCCTTCGAACGATCAAGTCGAGAGCCTCGCTGAAGCTCGCCGAGGCAAAAATCACGCGCGTGGTCACCGTGCACGACGGCTACGGGTATCTGCTGCAGGAGTTTGGCCTCGAGGTCGCGGGCGTCGTGCAGCCGGCACACGGCCTGACGCCATCTGCCGCCGAGCTCCGCGACATGGTGAAGCTGCTCCAGCGCGAGAAGATCCGCGTCGTCTTCAGCGAGGAGACGTTTCCGGAAGCGATGCTGAAGGTGCTGCGCGACGAGGCGGGTGTGAAGGTGTACATCATCACGCACATCGCGTCGGGCGCGTACACGGACGACAAGTTCGAACGCGAAATGCAGCGCAACGTGGACACGATGGTTCGCGCCCTGGTCACCGAAGCGTGACGACGGACGCGGTTCTGCCGGCGCTCGTCGAAATCGACGCGGTGACGATCCGGCGCGGCCGCGACGCGATCCTCGACGGTGTGTCGCTCCACGTGCGCCGCGGATCGCTGCACGTCCTCGTCGGCCCGAACGGCGCCGGCAAGAGCACGCTGCTCTCCGCGCTCCTCGGACAGACGACGTTTGCCGGCCGCATCGTCATCAACTGGATCGGCGCCGCGTCGATCGGCTACGTGCCGCAGAGTTTTCCCATCGATCCGACGCTGCCGGTGACCGTCGAAGACTTTCTCGCGCTGACGCGGCAGCGCCGCCCGGTCTGCCTCGGCATCTCGTCGGCCACGCGGAAGAGAGTCAACGCGCTTCTCGAACGCGTGGGCCTGAGCGGACTCGAGCGACGTCCGCTCGCTGCGCTGTCCGGCGGAGAGCTTCGACGCGTCCTCCTGGCTCACGCGCTCGATCCCGAACCCGAGCTGCTCGTCCTCGATGAACCGGCCAGCGGACTCGACGAGGCGGCCGCGATGTGGCTCGAGGACGTGCTGATCGACATGAAGCGTGCGGGCAGGACGACGATCGTCATGGTGTCGCACGACTTCGATCAGGTGCGCCGCCTCGCCGATCGCGTCACCTGGCTGAACAGGTCCGTCGTCGCCGACGGAGCACACGAGCAGGTGCTTCGCGAAACGGACGTCGATCGACTGTGGACGCGCGGCGGACGGGAGGCGCGACGATGACCGCGTTCTACGCGTGGTTTGCGGACCTGGCTGCGCGGGGACTGCTGCCGTCGGATTTTCAGTACCCGTTCCTCATCCGCGGGTTTCTCTGCGTCCTCGTGCTCGCGCCAGTGCTCGGCGGTCTCAGTCACCTCGTCGTCACCAGGCGGATGGCGTTCTTCAGCGCAGCGCTCGGTCAGGCGGCGCTGACCGGCGTCGCCATCGGACTGCTGCTCGGCGAGCCGCTGAATGCGCCGTACGGCGGGATGTTCGGCTTCTGCCTGCTCGCGACGCTGGCGATGGTGTACGTGAAGCGGCACGCGACGCTGCCGCCCGACACGCTGATCGGCGTGTTCCACGCGTTGACGCTCGGGCTGGGCTTATGCCTGCTGGTGCTGGTGACGCGTCAGTTCAACGTGCACCAGGTGGAATCGGTTCTCTTCGGAAGCCTGCTGACCGTCACGGATGCGGATCTGCTCCTGCTCGTCGCGGTCGGCGCGATCGTCGCGGTGCTGCTGATCCTTCAGTACAACCGGCTACTGCTCGACAGCCTCAATCCGCCGCTCGCCTCGCTGGCCGGCGCGGACTCGGCCTTCCTCGAGTACTTTTTTGCGCTGCTGCTCACCGTGTCGATCGTCGTCAGCCTCAAGATCATCGGCGCGCTGCTCGTCGAAGCGCTGGTCGTCGTGCCGGCGGCGGCCGCAAGGAACGTCGCGACCGGCACGCGCAACTATCTTTTCTGGAGCGTCGCTGTCGCGTTCTTCGCGGGCGCAGGCGGACTCGGGGTCTCCACGCGATTTCTCGTCCCGACCGGCGGCGCCGTCGTGCTCGCGGTCAGCGCGATTTTCTTCGTGACGCTCGCCGTGCGCGCGATCCGCCGGCGTCAAGTGGCATGACAACGAGCACCGCTGCGCGGAGCGTGACGGTCACGCCGCTGTCGGCTCGATCGGAGCTGCTGCTCGTCGTCCGCGCGGCGATGGTGATCGCCGTCGGCGTGTGGATGTATGTCGCGGCCACCGCGTCCGGGGCAGGAGGCGGCGCGGCGGGAACCAGCGCACGCAATCTTCTGCCGTATCAGAAGCTCGTCGCGGATCGGCCGTTCGCGGAGCAGCGCATGTTCCGCGAGCTGCAGGAAGGACTGGTCGAGGCCGAAGCCTCGCGATCGACGAACGGATCGTGGCCGGATGCCGCCGCGCTCGCGGACAACGGCATCCCGCCTTTCGCCACGGATCCGACGCGGCGCTCGAGCTACACGTGGTCCACGACGAAGTCCGGAACCATCGTCAACTATCTGGGCCTGCCGGCGAATCCGAACGAGCCAGCGTGGCTGCTGCTGATCCAGGAGCCCGAGCCGGGCGTGCCGCCCGATCAGAACTTCGAGGACGAAGAACACAACCGGCTCGCCAGCGGCGCGATGCTGCACGTGTCGACATGGCTGCACGCGAATGGAGCCGCGATCGGCCAGCGCATCGTCCGCCTGCCGCAGGCCGAAGGCTGGACGCAGATTTACGCTGTCGGTCCGGCGGCTCGACAGGCGCCGCCCGCACGTCCATAGACCCCACGCGCTTATCCCTTCCTAACGGTCGATTGCTATAGTCGATCGTTCGATGATTCCCTCGCGTCTCCTGCCCGGTCTCGCACAGGCGAGGCGACTCGTGTGCCTGACGGCGCTCGCCGCCGTCGTGCTGTCCGCACGCACCGCGAGCGCGCTCGAGACGTTCACGCCGCCGACCAGCGAGTCGACGCGAACCCTGGTTTCGATTGTCGCGGCCGACATCGATTCCGACGGGGACCTCGACGTCGTCGCCAGCGATACGGAGCTGGAGCTTCACGTCTGGATCAACGACGGGACCGGTCACTTCACGCGGCGCGTTCCGATGCGGCCTGGCAACTGGCAGGAACTGCCGCCGCTGCCAGGGCTCGACACACACTCGACGCGGTCGAATGCGTTCACGACGCCCTCGTCGCCGTCGCCCGTCACCAGCTCGAGGCCGCTCTTCTGGACGCTCTCCGCCTCACCCGCGAATCAGCGAAGGCTCGCTCATCGGCTTGCGCAAATCGATCGCGGATCGCGAACGCCGCGCGCTCCCCCCGCCGCACCGTTCCTGGCGTAATCCTCTTCGAGTACTAACACCGCTGCTGACCGGCTCGATCGACTTCGAGCCGGCGGCAGCGGATCGTTCGCAGGGAGACGTGCATGTCAGATGCGGGGCGCGTGCAGGCGCGCCGTCCGATCGTGTGTGTGTGTGTCATTGCCGCGTCGGCTGCGCTTCATGCGCAGGCGCCCGCGTTGATGCCGGTGCAGCCGCCCGCGCTGGCGGCGACGCTGACGATTGATCAAGCGGTGAAAGAAGGCCTCGACCACAACCTCTCGCTGCTGGCGGAGCGCTATTCCGTCAGCATCGCCGACGCGCGCATCCTCGCCGCCCGGCTCCGTCCGAATCCGGTCTTCACCTACGACGCGATGATTCCGGATTCCACCGTCTACAACGCCAACATCAACCCGTTCGAGAACGTGTTCCGCGGCGATGTCATCGTCGAAGGCGGCGGAAAGCGGGAACGGCGCATCGAGGTCGCCGAGCAGGCCCGCTCGGTAACCCGGCTGCAGCTTGCAAACACGATGCGGACGATCATCCTCGACGTCCAGGGCGCGTTTCTCGACGTCGCGCTCGCGAAGTCGAACGTGGCGCTCGCGCGCGAGTCGCTCCAGGCGTTCAACGACATCGTCCGCGCGAATACCGAACGCGTACGCGCCGGAGATCTTGCCCCCGTCGAGCTGACGCGGTCGCGTCTCGCCGCGATGCAGTTTCAGAACGACGTGCGCCAGCAGGAGGCGAAGCTTGTCGTCGCGAAGAGCCATCTGAAAACGCTGCTGGGCCGCACCGGTCCCGACTCGATCGACGTGGATGGCGACTGGCGCCACGACTCGGAGGCGGTCGATCAGGAGGTGCTCGAGGCGCGAGCGCTTCGTGAGCGTCCGGATCTGCTGGCGCTGCGGCAGGATCAGGCGCGGTCGAGCGCCGACATCCGCCTGCAGATCGCGCAGGGCAAAATCGACTACACGTTCAGCGGCGAATATCACCACCAGCAATCGCCGCTCGGCACAGGCAACCAGTACGGCGTGTACGTGAGCGTGCCCGTGCCGATCTTCAACCGCAACCAGGGCGAAGTCGAACGCGCGCGGCAGGAGGAACACCAGACCGAAGCCAGGGTCCGCGCGCTCGAGGCGGACCTCTCCTCCGAGGTGCAGTCGGCGTACGAGTCGTACGCGGCCTCCCGCGACGTCGTGCAGCGCATTGAAGCCGACATGCTGACCGCGGCGCGCGACGTGCGCGCGACGACCGAGTACGCCTATCGGCGCGGCGAGGCCAGCTTCGTCGAGCTGCTCGACGCGGTCCGCGCCTTCAACGAGACGATGGAAAGCTACAACGAGGCGAGGGCCGACTACGCGCGCAGTTTGTACACGCTCGATTCCGTGTCGGGCGCGTCGGTCTCGACGATCACTTCATCAACGGTGACTCCATGATCGCAATGCATCTGACCAGACGGGCACGTCATGCCGTGTGGCTGTTCGCGGGCGCGCTCCCGCTCGTCGCCCTGTTCGCCCAGGCCTGCAACGGTCGCGCGGAGACCACCGCCGAAGCCGCAGCGCCGCCGCCGGCGACGTCGCCGAACATCGTGCAGCTGCCGCCGGATTCGCCGATGCTGCAGCAGATTCGACGGGAGCGGGTCGCGATGGCCGAACTGCCGACGGACGAGATCGTCGCTCCCGGCAAGATCGAAGCGAATCCGAACCACGTGTCGAAGGTCCTGCTGCCGGTGACGGGCCGCATCGCGTCCGTCCTCGTCAAGCTGGGAGATTCCGTCCGCAAGGATCAACCGCTGCTGACGATGGCGAGCCCGGACGCCGACGCGGCGACATCGACGTATCTCTCGTCGATGGCGAGCACTGCTCAGGCGGAAGCCGCGCTCGGCAAGGCGCAGGCCGACTTCGATCGCGAAACCGATCTCTTCGAGCACAACGCCGCCGCGCGGAAGGACGTGCAGGCCGCCGCGAGCGCGCTCGTGCAGGCCAGGGCGGCGCTCGAGCAGGCGCAGGCCGCGCGCGAACAATCGATCAGGCGGCTCGCGGTCCTCGGCCTCGAGCCAGGTCAGTTCCAGCAGTCGGTCACCGTGCGATCGCCGCTCGCCGGCAAAGTCCTCGAGCTGAGCGTGGTCCCCGGCGAGTATCGCAACGACACGAGCGCGAGCGTGATGACGATCGCCGATCTCGCGACGGTGTGGGTCACCGCGCAGGTCCCCGAGAGCTACATCCGCTTCATCCAGGCGGGCGAGCGCGTCGAGATCAGGCTCATCGCGTACCCGGGCGAGGTGTTCGATGGCCACGTGTCGCGGATCGCCGACGTCGTCGATCCGCAGACACGCACTGTGAAGGTGCAGGCCGAAATCGACAACCGGGGCGGCCGCCTGCGCCCGGAAATGTACGGCAGCATCCACCACATCGAATCGATCGAGCGCACGACCGTCGTGCCGGTGGGCGCGGTCGTCGCGAACAACGACGGCCGCAGCATGGTGTTCGTCGAAGTGGCGCCCGGACGATTCGACGAGCGGCAGATTTCCGTCGGCGCGCGCGCCGGCGACGTCGTCCGCGTGAAATCGGGCGTGCACGCGGGTGACATGGTCGCCGTGGATGGCGTGATGCTGCTCAAGGGGCTGGTGCGCCATTGATCGCACGGCTCCTGCGCCTGTCGCTGCAGTACCGGCTGCTGACGGTTCTCGTGTTCGCCGCGCTCGTCGCGGCCGGGCTCGTTGCGTTCAGCCAGCTCAGCGTCGAAGCGTATCCCGACATCTCGGACACACAGGTCGTCGTCATCACGCTCTATCCCGGCCATGCGGCCGAGGAAATCGAGCAGCAGGTGTCGGTGCCGATCGAGCGCGCCCTCAACAGCGTGCCGAGCGTCATCGCGCGCCGTTCGCGAACGATCTTCGGCCTTTCCGTCGTCGAGCTCACGTTCGAGTACGGGACCAACGATTACTTCGCGCGGCAGGTCGTTCTCGAAAAGCTCCGCGACGCGAATCTGCCGGATGGCGTGACGCCGACGCTCGGCCCGATGTCGACGCCGATCGGCGAGTTGTACCGGTACACGCTCGACGGCGCCGGCTACGACTCGCAGCAGCTTCGCGAGATCGAAGACTGGACCGTTGAGCCGCGATTGCTCCAGGTCGCGGGCGTCGCCGACGTCACGCCGTTCGGTGGGACGATCAAGCAGTACCAGGTCGAGGTCGATCCGGTTGCGCTCGGTCAGTACGGTTTGTCGATCAAGGACATCGCGCAGGCGATCGACGCGAACAACCAGAACGCCGGCGGAGCGCTGCTCGACAACCGGCAGCAGGGTCTGGTCGTGCGCGGCGTCGGCCTCGTCCAGTCCACGGCCGACATCGAAAACGTCGTCGTCACCGCGAACGGCGGCGTTCCCGTCTTCGTGCGCAATCTCGGCCGCGTCCAAATCGGCCCGGCGCCGCGCACCGGAATCTTCGCGGTTGACGACAAAACCGATCACGTCGAAGGCATCGTGTTGATGCGTCGCGGCGAGAATCCGAGCCAGGTGCTCTCGGGCATCCACGATGCCGTCGCGGAAATGAACGAGTCGGTGCTTCCGCGCGGCGTCCGGATTGTCCCGATCTACGACCGCACGGATCTCGTCGACAACACCCTGCACACCGTCACGCACACGCTGCTCGAAGGCCTCATCATCGTCGTTTCGGTCCTCTTCCTGTTCCTGGGCAGCGTGCGCGGTGCGATCCTGACCGCGATCACCATCCCGCTCTCGTTGGTGTTCGCGTTCGTCTGCATGCGCCTCACCGGCATTCCGGCGAACCTGCTCAGCCTCGGCGCCATCGACTTCGGGATCATCGTCGACGGAACGCTCGTGATGGTGGAGCATCTCGTCCACACATTGTCGGCTCGAGAACCGGCGTCGGGCCACACTCTCGACACGATTCGCGACGCGGCGCTCGAAGTCGAACGGCCGATTTTCTTTTCGCTGATCATCATCGTGGCCGCGTACATCCCGCTCTTCACGCTCGAGCGCGTCGAGCGCCGATTGTTCACGCCGATGGCGTTCACCGTCTGCTACGCGCTCGTCGGATCGATGCTCATCGCGCTGACGCTGATTCCCGTGCTCGCGACGTATCTTTTCCCGCGAACGCCGAAAACGTGGGCGAACCCCGTGCTCACGCGGCTGTCCAGCGGCTACCGCCGCGCGCTCGAATGGTCGATGACCTTCCCGAACCGCGTCCTCGCCGTCGCGCTCGTCGTCGTGGCCGCCTCCGGATTGCTGTCGCTGAGGCTGGGCTCCGAGTTCCTGCCGCAGCTCGACGAAGGCGTCCTGTGGATTCGCGCCAACTTCCCCGCCGGCATTTCGCTCGAGAAGTCGGCGGCGCTCGCCACGTCGATTCGCACGCTGGTCCGCCAATCACCTGAGGTGAAGAGCGTCACGTCGCAGACCGGCCGCAACGACGATGGGACCGATCCGTACGGACCGAATCGAAACGAATTCTTTGTGGCGCTGACGCCGTACGACACGTGGGCCAGGGGCAAGCGGAAGGCGGACCTCGTCGAGGAGCTGAACACGCGCCTCAAGTCGTCAATCCCGGGCGCGTTCTTCAGCTTCACGCAGCCGATCATCGACAACGTGACGGAAGCCGTCACCGGATCGCCCGCCGACCTCGCCGTCATCATCACGGGCCCGGATCTGTCCGAGTTGCGGCAGCTCGGTGAGCGGACGCTGGACGTGCTGAAAAAGGTACCCGGCGCCGCGGATACCGGCATCGAGCAGGAAGAAGATCAGGCGCAGCTTCGAATCCGCATCGATCGCGACGCGGTGGCGCGCTACGGCATCAACGTGCGCGACGTGCAGGACGTCATCGAGATGGCGATCGGCGGACGGACCGTCAGCACGTTCTTCGACGGAGAGCGCCGCTTCGACATCACGGTCCGCTACACGCCGGAAGCGCGCATGGATCCCGCGGCGATCGGGACGATTCTCGTTTCGACGCATGAAGGAGGACGGCTGCCGCTCTCGGAGCTGGCGTCGATCGGCGTCGTCAACGGAGCCAGCATCATCGCGCGGCGAGAGAACAAGCGGCAGATTTCCGTCCGGACGAATATTCGAGGACGCGATCAGGGCGGCTTCGTCGAGGATGCGCAGCAGCGGCTCGCGCAGGCCGTGACGCTGCCCGCGGGCTATCACGTCGAATGGGGCGGGCAGTTCGAGAACCTGTCGCGCGCGCGCCGGCGGCTCACGTTCATCCTGCCGGTCACCGTGCTCGTCATCTTCGGCCTGCTCTTCTTCACGTTTGGATCGGTCGGCCACGCGTCGCTGGTGCTGCTCAACGTCCCGTTCTCGCTCGTCGGCGGCATCCTCGCGCTGTACCTCCGCGGCATCAACCTCAGCGTGTCGGCGGCGGTCGGATTCATCTCGCTCTTCGGCGTCGCCGTGATGAGCGGCGTGCTGGTCGTTTCGAACATCACCGAGCGCCGCCGAAACGGCCAGTGCAGCGCGCGCGAGGCCGTCATCCAGGGCGCGGTCGCCCAAATGCGGCCGGTGCTGATGATGATTGTCGTCGCGATGCTGGGCATGGTCCCGGCGGCGATCGCGACGGGCGTCGGATCGGACGTGCAGCGGCCGCTGGCGACCGTTGTCGTCGGCGGGCTGTGCTCGACGCTGTTCCTCACGCTGCTCGCGCTGCCGGCGCTGTACTGGCTGGTCGCCTGCCGCGACGAGCGGAAGTCAGCCGGCTAGCGCGGCCTCGACCGCTGGCGGAAACAGCTCGACGAGATCGCCGTCCAGGCGCAGCGTCACGGAGTCATGGCCGTCGTGATCGGTCTCGCCGCGATTGATGATCACGTATGGTATGCCGCGTGCGGCCGCCATCAGCGGAACCGAAGCGGCCGGGTAGACGGACAAGGTCGACCCGAGCGCGACGACGAGATCGGCACGGCGCGATCGCGACGCCGCGCGATCGAGATCGGCCGGACGCAGCGGCTGCCCGAAGCTGATCGTCGCCGGCTTGAGGATGCCGCCGCAGTGGCAGCGCGGCGGCTGCCGCGTCAGCCGGAACCGCTCGAGATGAGGCGCCGGTTCCGTCGACTCGTAGCACCGCTGGCATTCGACGAGCCGATCCGTTCCGTGCAATTCGATGAGCATCGACGGCGACGTTCCCGCCACGCGATGCAGTCCGTCCACATTCTGCGTCACGACCGCGCATACTTTTCCAGCGCGCTCGAGCGCCACGATCGCGTGATGGACCGCGTTCGGCGCCGCGCCCTTGCAGAGATCCCAGGTCTCCAGCTTGAAGTCCCAGTATTCGATCCTCGCCGCCTCCGACGCGAGGAACTCGTCGTAGTACACCGGCCGCCGCCGCTTCCATACGCCGTTGGGGCCGCGAAAATCGGGAATGCCGCTCGCCGTGGAGATGCCCGCTCCGGTGACGAAGAGAATCTGATGGGACGCGCGAAGCAGCGCGACCAGGCGATCGTCGATCACGCGCGGAATCTACCACGCTGGCACTGCAGTTGCCTCTATGAGGTCAGGAGGCGACCGATGATTCGGAAGCTCAGCTCGGGAAAATACCGTCTCTATTCGCGGAAAGCGAATCCGAAGACAGGACGACGCCGCAACCTTGGAACATTCAGCAGCCGCTCAGCTGCAGAGCGGCACGAGCGAGCCGTGCAGTACTTCAAGCGTCACGGATGAGGGCGCGTGACCTCTATCGCGTCGCCGGCGTGGTCCGCTGAAAGTGTTTCTCGTACCACGCGATCGATCGGTCCAGCACGTCCACCTGATGCTTGACCTCGCGGATGCCGTGGCCTTCGCGCGGGTACCGCAGCATCACCGTTTCGACACCGACGTCCTTCAACGCGATGAAGTACTGCTCTGCCTCGGCAATCGGCACGTCGTTGTCGTTCTCGCCGTGCACGAACAGCACCGGCGTCTTCACGTTCGCCACATAGCGCAGCGCTGACCGTTCCCACAGGAAATCCGAGAGGCGCCGCGGCGCCGTTTTTGGATCCGGCTGCCACATCTCGTCCGGGCGGACGCCGAATTCCACCGCGAGATAATCGTGGTAGTACGCCATGTAGTTGAAGCTCACCAGATTGGAAATGCCCGCTGTCGGAATCGCCGCCTTGAAGCGCGGCGTCTGCGTGATCAACCAGTCGGTGAGCTGCCCGCCATAGCTGACACCCTCGATGCCGAGCCGCTCCGCATCAACCCACGGGTACTTCGCGATCGCGGCGTCCACGCCGGCGAGGACGTCCTTCCCTTCGCCGCCATCCTGGTCGTTGAAAATCGCATCCGCGAACTTCTGCCCGTAGCCGGTGGACCCGCGATAGTTCACCATCAGCAAGGCGTAGCCCTTCGCTGCGTACACCTGCGCCTTCACGTTCAACGACGGTCCCTGCTGCCCGTGCGGTCCACCGTGGATGACGACGATCAGCGGATGCTTCGAGCCGGGTTTCACATCGACGGGCTTCGTGATGAACGCCTCGACCGAGAGGCCGTCGAACGTCTTGAACGTGAACGGCTCGGTCGCCGCCACAACCTTGCCGGCCAGCACATCTGCGTTCAGCGTCGTGAGCGCGCGCGCAGGCGCGTCACCCTGCTTGACGAACAGCTCCGGCGGCGATGCCGGCGTGCTCATCGCATACGCGACGACGTCGGTCTTCGCGTGCGAGGCGATCGACCACGCGCCGATGCTGCCGCGGACGCCGTCGGGCGCCACGAGCGTCGGCTGTCCACCAGCGAGCGGCATCTTGTACAAGTGAACGTCGCCGTGCTCCTGAACGGTGAAGTAGACGCGCGTGCCGTCGGCGGACCATTGCGGCGGACCCTGCCGGTTGTCGATGCTCACGAGCTCGCGACGATTTCCGCCGAGCCCGTCCATCACCCACACGTGCGTATCCTCCATCGTCGTTTCCGACGATGTGAGCGTCCGGCGCGTCCCGAGATACGCCACGGTCTTGCCGTTTGGCGACCAGACGGGCCGGTACTCGGCGTTGCGGGTGTTCGTCAACCGGCGGATGTCGCCCGTTGTCGTGTTCGCCGCGAAGACGTCGTAGTTGAACACGCGGTCCGGATCTGGCTCGCGGTTCGAGACGAACAGGAGCTCACCGCCTTCGGGAGACCATTCGATCGAGTGTTCGTAGAAGGTGCCGGAGGTGAGCTGGTGGACCTGGTTCGTCGTCGAATCGGCGACGAACACGTGCAGGCGGCGGTTGTCGTTGAAGCGCGTCAGCCCTTCCGACGCCGTCGGCTTGTACAGGTAGCGCGTGACGATCATCGGGTCGCCGTTCGCGCTGTCGGTTTCAGGTCCGGCCGTCGCGGAGATGAAGGCGATGGCCTTTCCGTCCGGCGACCAGGCGAGGTCGTCGCCGCTCGATGGCAGCGGATGGTTCGTGCCTTCGACCGGCGCCATCCACTTCGCCTCGGTGCCGTCGCCCTTCGCGACGATCAGCCCGCTTCGTCCGCTTGCGCTTCCGAAGTACGCGATCCGCTGGCCGTCCGGCGACCAGCGCGGACCGAACGCCGCGTCGGTCTCCGATCCAAGCCGCGTCGAGCGGCCCGACGCGCGGTCCATGATCCAGATTTGCGAGTACGGACGGCCGGGGCGATCGCTCTTCTGCACGCCGTACGCGACTCGGCCGCCGTCCGGCGAGATTTCGACGTCGCCGACGGCGAGAGTCCGGTGCAAATCCTCGCTCTGAAACGGCACGACGCTTTTGGCTGCCGCCGTCTGGTCTGCGGGAGCGCTCCGAAGCGGCGGCGCCTGGACGAACGCAAAGAGCGTGGCCGCCACGAGACCGAAGATGGACAAGCTGACGCGATCGCTGCGCATAGGTTCCTCTTCCGCGAATCAATCTAGCACGCCAGGCGAATCGGCATCCCGCGCGGGCGCGTCGCACGTCTGGGATAGACTCGGACGAGCCATGAAAACGCATGCGTTCATTCTCGCGGCCGCGGTCGTCGCGCTGCCGGCGCTTACTTCCGCTCAGCAGCGTCCGGCGCCTGTTCCCACACCGACCGACGTCAAGCCGGGCAGCATCACCTGCGAGGACGTTCCGTATCCGTATCCGTCGTCGTATTTCACGCTGACGCTCTACGGGCAGGAAGTACGGATGGCCTACATGGACGTCGCGCCGACCGGGCAGGGAAATGGCCGCACCGTCGTCATCTTTCACGGGAACAACTTCGCCGGCTTCTATTTCGGCGGACTCATCGACGTGCTCCGCAAGGAAGGCTTCCGTGTCGTCGTTCCCGATCAAATCGGATACGGACGATCGTCCAAGCCGATCATCCCGTACAACTTCCACGACTGGGCCCGCAACACGCGGCTGATGCTTCAGAGCCTGAACATCGAGAAGGTGACCGTCATCGGTCATTCGATGGGCGGCATGCTGGCGGCGCGCTTCGCGACGCAGTATCCGGCGATGACCGAGCGGCTCGTTCTCTACAATCCGATCGGACTGGTCGATCCGCGCTTCGATCGCCCGTGGGACAGCCCGGACGAGGCCTACAAGCGAAACCTCGCGTCCACGTACCAGACCATCCGCGCGAGCATCATGCGGTACGTCGCGCACAACCCGGCCGCGTGGACGCCGGAGTTCGAGCAGTACACGCGAATCCGCTACGCATGGACGCTGAGCGCCGACTGGCCGCGCCTCGCGATGGTGCAGACGATCATCAACGCGGTGCAGTACCTGGATCCGGTGATCGACGACTGGGCGCACATCAAGGCGCCGACGCTGGTGTTCGGCGGCGCGGAAGACACGCTGCCCGGTTCCGCGGCGCTCTTCAAGGAGCGGATGAAGTTCGTCGCCGAGTCCATCCCGGATGGCCGCGGCAAGCTGCTCCTGCTGCCGGGCCTCGGCCACGTGCCGCACGTCGAAGCGCCGGATCGAACCTATCCGCCGCTCGTCGCGTTCGTGAAGGAAGGATCCGCGGGCCGCTGAGACTAGGGCTCGCGACGGAGATCGCGGAACGCCGTCTGCAACGCCGCCCGATGCGCGACCTCGACATCGTCCGGCGACGCAATAGTGCACCCGAGGTCGCGCAGCAGCCCGTCGCGCAGGTCGTAGATCCACCCGTGGACCGACACCGGCTGCTGCCGGCGCCACGCGTCCCTGACGACCGTCGTCTCGCACACGTGGCGCATCTGCTCGAGGACGTTCAGCTCGCACAGCCGATCCATGCGCACGTCCTCGTCGGCGACCTGGGCGACGAGGTGCTGATGGCGATCCAGCACGTCCTGCACGTGCCTGAGCCAGTTGTCGATCAATCCGAGCGACGATCGGCGGTAGGCGGCGCGGATGCCGCCACAGCCGTAGTGTCCGCACACGATGACGTGCTCCACTCGCAGTGCGTCGATGGCGTACTGCAGCACGGACAGGCAGTTGAGATCGGTGTGGACGACCAGGTTGGCGACATTCCGATGGACGAACAGCTCGCCTGGCAGGAGGCCGACGATCTCGTTCGCCGGCACGCGGCTGTCCGAGCATCCAATCCACAGATACTTGGGCGACTGCTGCGCCGACAGATTGTGGAAGAACTCGGGATCGCGCGCCGTCAGGCTTCGCGCCCAGAGGCGATTGTTCTCGAACAACGGGGACAGCTTCGACACAGTACGCAATCGTAGAACAAAAGGCGTCCGGGCGTCCGATGCCGCCACCCGATCGCCGCCATCACTTCTTGATCTAGATCAATGGCCGTTCCGCAGCCTTTCGCTACTTTGCTGATCGAGACATCGCGTCTCGACGAGGTGACGAGCGATGAAGGCCGCGCATACGACGACAACAGCGACAACAGCGACAACAACGACAACGGCGGCGACTCGAACGCACACAGGACGGACCGAATGGTTCGCGTCCTGGTTCGACTCGCCGTATTACCACGAGCTCTACGCGCACAGGAGCGACACGGAAGCCGCCCTGTTCGTTGACCGGCTCGTTCACGAGCTGCAGCCCTATCCAAATGCGGATGCGCTCGATCTTGGCTGCGGCGCGGGGCGGCACGCCAGGCAGCTGGCGACGCACGGACTTCGCGTCACCGGCCTTGACCTGTCCGGCGCGAGCATCGACGCCGCACGGCGGTTTACCAACGAACGGCCTCGATTCGCGCAGCACGACATGCGACTGCCGTTCGGGTCGAAGGCGTTCGATTACGTCTTCAACCTGTTCACGAGCTTCGGGTACTTCGAGAACCCGCAGGAGCATCTGGCCGTCGTCCGGAACATGGCGGCGTCGCTCAGGCGTGGCGGCAGGCTCGTGCTCGACTATCTGAACGCGGAATACGCCGCGGCCCATCAGGTCCGGTCCGACGTCGTCGAGCGCGATCTCGCGCGCTACCGCATCGAGCGATGGAGCGACGAAGGACACTTGTTCAAGCGAATCCTCGTGGACCTGCGGGGATCGAACGACCGGTTCGAACACGTCGAGCGCGTGGCCCGGTTCTCACTGGCGGACTTCGCGTTCATGTTCGCGCTCTACGGTCTGACGATCGAGTCGGTGTTCGGAGACTACGCGCTGACGCCGTTCGATCCGATGGCGTCGCCGAGGCTCGTGCTGGTCGCGACGAAGGACCGATGACGCCGGCGCCGTCAACGGCGGGACAGGTTCTTGCGGATACGGCTGACGGTCTCGGGCGACACGCCGAGATACGACGCCAGCATCCACTGAGGAACGCGAAGCGCGATCGACGGGTAGGTCTTGAGGAACTCCTGGTAGCGTTCTTCGGCCGACGCGCTCAGCGACGTCGCGATGCGCTTGTCCTTGGCGGCGGCGTGCTTCTGCAGTCCGGTGCGGAACGCAAGCGCATAGCCGGGCACGCGCTCGACGATCTTCTGGTGCGACCGTGCGTCGATAAGAAGCACTTCCGACGCCTCGACGGCGTCGATGAAGTACGGCGACGGAGTTCCGCCCATCAGGCTCGTCGAGTCCGCCAGCCACCACGTCTCGGGCGCGAACTGGACGATGTGCTCTTTCCCCTTGGCGTCGATGACGTAGTTGCGGAGGCAGCCCTTCGCGACGAATGCGGCATGCGTCGTCACGTCGCCGGCGCGCTGGAGGAAGTCGCCGGCGCGCAGCGCCTTCACGAGGAACATGCCTCGCATGAAGGCGAGCTCGTCGGCAGTGAACGCCGCCCGGGCCTCCAGGTAGCCCTGGAGAATCTCGAAGGCAGACATGAGCTGGCCAAGCGCGTCTGGCGCCGGAACAGTTTACCCGGAACGAATCGAACGGAGAACGGAGGAACGCAATGACTCGGACAGTGAACGCCACACGTGACTACTTACGCACTATTGCGGCGACCATGGTCGCAGCAGCCATTTTCACCGTCGCGCTCGACGCGCAACAGCCAAACGGAGCCAGCATGAACCTCGAACAGAACAAGGCAGCCGCGCGCCGCTGGAGTGAAGAACTCTGGAGCCTCGGACACCTGGAGGTCGCGGACGAGATCATCGCCGCCGATTACGTCCGTCACGATCCGGGCGACCCGTTTCCCGCGCGCGGACCGGAAGACGTCAAACGCATCGTGACGATGCTGCGGTCGATGCTCGGGGATTTCCGGATCACGATCGACGACATGATCGCGCAGGACGACATGGTCGTCAGCCGGTACACGACGACCGCCACGGACGATCGCGGCTACATGGGACTGCCGCCGACAGGCAGGACGATTCGCACGACGGCGATTCAGATCTTTCGATTCAAGGACGGCAAGATCGTCGAAAGCTGGGCGGCGCGTGACGATCTCGGCACGCTCCGCCAGCTTGGACACCTGCCGCAGATCGGCCCGGCCCGTCCGACGACGACGGCCGAACCGAAGAAGTAGCGGGCTACTGCGAAGGCGTACGGAAGCGTCCCGTGTACGCGGCCTTGCCGATCACGTGGCCTTCCATCGCCTTCAGCAGATCCTCCCTCGTCGTGGACGCAGGCAGATCGAGCTTCGTGTCGAGCGCGTAGAACTCGAAGACGTAGTGGTGGAACGGACCCGGTCCGGCGCCGGGACCGAAGTACGCGCCGGGATTCCCTCCTCGCGCGGCGATGCCGGGCCCGTTGCGTGTGCCGTCAGGAAGATCGCCCTTCCCGAGGCCTTCCGGCAACCCCTTGGCGGTTCCAGGAATGTTGAACGCGCTCCAGTGCAGCGTGTCCGCGGTGCCGCGGTTCGTCGAGTTCTCGATGTCGTGGAAGATGACCGCGTAGCTCTGAAGATTCTCGGGCGGCGAGGCCGGCGTCGGACCGAGACTCCAGTGGAACTCGAACGCAGGCGACTTGTTTTCGCCGCGCGCGGCGTTCGTCATCGGCACTTCGCCGCCATCGGGCCACGCGGTCGAGGTGACCGACAAGACCAGCCGCGGCCCGCCGCGGCCACCCGCGGGCGGCTGCGCAGCCTGTCCCGCTGGTGCCGGCGTCTGTGCGAGCGGCGCAGCAAGAAACGCAGCCGCCAGGACTCCCGACAACGACATCGCCTTCACGAATCTCTTCATCGTCTCGACTCCCGTTTCATGTGTGCGATCGACACCGATTGAAGACACCGCACGATACACGACTATACGCCGGCACCGCTCCCGTCGTTTCCGCCGACTCGACCGCCCGGTCGTTGCGAACGTGTAACGACGCGCCGTACGTTCCCGGCTGCGCCGATCTGAAGTACCGTGACGCCGGACGCATTACGGAGGAGGCCGATGGGCTGCGACCCGAAAGTTCTCAGACAGGTGCCGCTGTTCGCGCTGTTGGACGACGACGAGCTGGCGGTGCTGGCGGCGCAGGTCGAAGTGAAGACGTTCAGGCCGCGGCAGCGCATCTACAAGATGGGCGATCCCGGCGACGAGGCGTACGTGATGGTGTCGGGCGCCGTGCAGGTGACCACGGTGGACGACGATCACCAGGATGTCGTGGTCGATCGTCCGGAGTCGGGTGAATTCTTCGGCTTCGCGTCGATGCTCGAAGGCACGCCTCACCAGACGAACGCGATGGCGATGGAGGAGACGGTCTGCCTGACGATCGATCGGCACGACATCGCCACGCTGCTCAACCAGAAGCCGCACGCGGGACTCGACATGCTGAGCGTGCTCGGCCGTCAGTTCCACACAGCGCAGCAGGTGATGCGCGGACGCGCGAGCCGCAATCCGAACGAGATGATCGAGTCGAAGATGACGCTCGGTGAACGCGTCGCCGACACGGTCGCGAGCTTCGGCGGCTCGTGGACGTTCATCCTGACGTTCCTGGCGTTGATGGTGATCTATGCGGCAGTCAACGTCGTACTGAGGACGAAGGCGTGGGATCCGTACCCGTTCATCCTGCTCAACCTCATCCTGTCGATGTTGGCAGCGATTCAGGCGCCGGTCATCATGATGAGCCAGAACCGGCAGGACACGAAGGATCGCCTGCGCGGCGAGCTCGATTTCGACGTCAATCGACGCGCCGAGTCGGAGATCCAGCGCCTCGCCGAAAAGCTGAACCTGATCGTCGACAAGGTGGACGACATCGACGAAGCGCTTCGTCAGTTGAGAAAGGTGAAGTCGTGACCCTCTTCCGCGGTTCTGTCTGCGCAGGCGCGATCGTGGCCGCGCTGTCCGTGACGACAACGATGACGGCACAACAGACGGCCGTGCCGGATCCGATCGTCAAGGCCAACGCGACGGTGAAGCTGGCGCGTCACACGTATGCCATCCCCGACGGCAACGTCCCACTCGTCCCGAACGTCGGCATCATCGTCGGATCGCACGCGACGCTCGTGATCGATCCTGGACTCGGACGGCCGAATGGCGAGACGGTCCTCCGCGAAGCGAAGAAACTGTCGGCCTCGAACGAGCTGTTCATCACGTCGACGCACTTTCACGCGGAGCACACGACCGGCGCCGGCGCGTTCCCGCTGAACGCCGCCTACGTCTGGTCGTCGATTCAGGCCGCGGAGTTCGACGACAGCGGTGCGCAGCTGATTCAGACGTTCGCACGCCGTTCGCCGAAGACCGCACAGTTGCTCGCAGGCGCCGATCGTCCGACGAAGGGCGACGGCGGCAACCGGCGGGAAGTGCTGTTCGACCGCGAATATGTCCTCGACCTCGGCGGCGTGCGCGTCCGCTTCCTCGTGGTCGGCCCGACGCACACCCGGGGCGACACGGCGCTCTTCGTCGAAGGCGACACCGTCCTCTTCGCAGGCGACGTCGTCATGAACAACTCCTTTCTCGCCGCGACGACGGCCACCAGTATGAAGGCGTGGCTCAAGGCGTTCGACACGCTCGAGGCGCTGCACCCGACGACGATCGTGCCGTCGCATGGCGCGATCGGTACGGGCGCACTGATCGACGCGAATCGGAAGGTGATGGAGGCCGTGCAGGCGCGAACGCGCGAGCTCAAGTTGCAAGGCCGATCGGCGGAGGAATCGGCGAGCGCGGTTCAGAAAGAACTTCAGGCGCAGCACCCGGACTGGCCTCGCGCCGGCGGCCTGAGCGCAGCTGCGTTGTCCGCGTACGCCGAAACACCGTAACCTGGACTAGTGTCCGCGTGAGGCGCGTTGAATCTCCGCCGCGCGCCATCGAAGGCGCTCGTCACGGCTGCCGGTTCGCGTCGCCTGCGCCGATGCCTGCGCCGCTTTCGACACCTGTCCTGTCTTGAAGTACGCCCACGCGAGGGCATCCATCGTGTGGATGTCGCGACGGACGCGCGCCACGGATTCGGCGATCGTCACCGCCTCGGTCAGCTTGCGATCGTGATCGGCGAGGAACAGCGCCAGGTTCGCTTCCGTCTGCGCGATCGGCGGTCCGGCCAGATCCTCGGCCAGCTGGAAGTAGCGTTCGGATTCGGCCGCATTTCCTGCGGTGGCATACACGTCGCCGATTCGCGCCGCGAGATCCAGCGTCGGAGCGCGCGACAGCTCATCGAGATAGATCTTCAGCGCGGCATCGCGATCGCCGCGCGCGAGCCGGACCTTGCCCTGCCCGACGATCGCCATGGGGTAGTTCGGGTAGACGAACGCCGCATACCGGAACGCGCGATCCGCTTCGTCGAGATTGCCCAACCTTAGGTACAGCTCGCCGATCTGTGCCTGGTACCACGCCGTCGCTTCGTTGTCCGGCGCGGCGGTGGCCCGCGCGGCGAGCTGCATCGCGTCCAGCGCGCCCGCGAGATCGCCCTGCAGTTCGCGCGCGTAGGCGACGCGGCCATAGGCGGCGGCGCCCGGCCGCATCGACATCATCGTGTCGAACGACCGGAACGCCGATTCGTACTCGCCGAGCTCGATCTGCGCGTCACCCATGACGCCGTAGTTCCATGGGTCGTCCGGTCGTTCGTCGCGCGCCCGCGTTCCCGTCTCGAGCGCCTCGCGAAACCGGTGCTGCGAGAGTTGAATCGCGCCAAGCATCCGGAGCGCATCGTACTGTCCGGGATCCGTCTTCAGAACCGCCCGCAGTACCGCGCCTGCCCTGTCCACGGACCGCGTGTCGCCCGTCGCGCGCGCACGCCGAAGCAGCGCTTCGCTCAACCGCATCGCCGCCCCGGCGTCGTCCGGTTGGGCGGCAAGGCGAGCCTCGGCCTCGCGGATACGCGCCGTCAATCCCTCCGCGGACGTGACTTCCGATTCCGTCGCGCGAGAGATGATGGTCGCCCCGGCTGCCGGCGTCGCGTGCCTCGCCCGCGAAACGATCGACGGAACCGCCGCGGCTGCAGCACCGACGATCGCCGCGCCAACCACGAGCGCCGCCGTCGAACGTTGCCCCGTCGCCAATGCTCTTTTCAGACCCATGACTGCGTCCTCGTGGCGATCGTTGATGGCTGCGAATCTGAACTTACGGCACGTCGTATCCCTGATGCGGCGTCGCGAGATACGGGAAGCGCGTGAGGAACGGCTTGTCGTTCGCGTCCACGCCGTCGCCGAGCTGGTTGTTCGGGCTCTTGTTGGGCAATCCGAGCAGCGAGTTCAGGACAGGTCCGTAGCCTTCGGCAAACGCGCGCAGGTCGATGTCCACCACGTCGTCTTCGAGCCGGCGGCCGTTCGGGAAGCCCGCGAGATCGCCCGCGAGCACGCCGAGCCGATTGCCGGCGCCGACTGCGGCGCTCGGTGCAATGCTGGTGTTGAGACGAAGCAGGTCTGCTCGACGTGGTCCGGTGAAGTTCAAGCCGGGGACGCCCGTGAGCAGAATGGACACGAGATCGCTGCGCCCGGTCACGTTGATCGGCGCGAGCGCGCTGCCGTACAGCAGGTTCTCGAGCCTCGACACCTCCGGCGACGAATAGAAGCTCTCGAACTGCGAGTCGTCCTCGGGCGACGAACGGTTCCAGCCGTCCTTCCGGCCCAGCGGGATCACGACCTCGTTGATGAGCGGCTCGCCCAGACGCGACACCTGCACGAACTGACCGTCGTCGTCCTGCGTGCCGTCGCGCCGAAGCGTCCGGAACTGGCGGCGGCTCGCGCTCGCGTAGATGCCGATCGTCGGATTCTGTCCCGTGACGAGATCACGTATCGGCACCTGGATCGCGATGGTGTGCGTGTTGTAGCGCGCGACGCCATCGTGTCCAGGTCCGGCCGGCAGCGGCAGGAGATGCAGCGGGTTGAACGGCCGGAGTCCCGCCAGGTCGAAGATCGATCCGAGATCGACGAAGAACGCATCGTCGCGCTGACCGGCGAAGACGCGCGTGCCGTTGGCGAGCGTCGTGACCGCGGCGTCCGCGAGCGCGTCGTAGTTCGGCGTCGATCGCGGACCGATGTTGTCGGGCGGCGTCGGAATGTGGCGGCCGAGTACCTTCGACCGGTCGTACCGGCCAGGACCGTGCGTCACGAGCGTGACGCTGTAGGTCTGCGGACGATTCCACGCCGGATCGTCGATCGACGTGATGGGTCCGGTGTTGTAGAGGAACGTGTCGGGATTCCTCGTGTCCGTCTGAAAACGGAACTGATAGGTCAGGTCTTCTTTCGCGTCGCCGTCGTTGTCGATGTTGATCTCGTACAGCACCGAGTCGTCGAAGGCCGGAAAGTTCGGGCCGCCGGCTGGCGACTCGAGCGGAATGTAGTTGGCGACGATGGTCACCGTGTCGGGCTTGTCCGGACTTCGAAACGCATAGAGGTCCGTGTTGTCGGCCGTCGGATCCTGGCTGATGAGCGGCGCCTCCCGATGGCTCGACGCGTGACTCACCAGACGCCCGATGACGACGAACGCCGCCAGGGCACACACAAACACTGATGCTTTCTTCATGCTCCACTCCTCTCCGAACGTGACGGGCGCGGCCGCCGCTGAACTGCGCTCGTCTCTGCTCTACGGATTGGAGGGGCGGATGGATGTCTGGCTGCCGAAGCGCGACAGGCGGAACAGCGAGAGGTCGTGGCGGGTCGCGCCGTCGACCGCGAGCTCGGCGAGGATTTCGCCGACGACGCTGCAGAACTTGAAGCCGTGACCGGAGAATCCGGCGGCGATGAACACGGAGGCGTGGTGCGGATGGCGATCGATGATGAAGTGCTCGTCCGGGCTGTTCGTAAAGAGGCACGTCTTCAACGCCATCGTTGGACCGTTGGCGTCGGGAAAGTAGCGCGCGATGGCGTCGCGCAGGACGCGCTCGTCCTCGTCGTGAACGTCGCGATCCAGCGCGTCGGGCGCGCCCTGCTGGTGCAGATGATGGTATTTGCCAATCTTGACGCCGGGGACGCCGTGGATCGGCAGACCGTAAAAGTGTCCTTCCGCTGCGTCCATGTTGAAGATCGGAAAGCGGCCAAGGCGATACAGTTCTGGTCGGAGCGGCTGCGCGAAGAGCAGCACCTGCCGCTCGGCGACAGTAAGCGTCCGCAGTGCGGGAACCACCGACGACGCCCACGGGCCCGCGGTGATGACGAGCCGCTTTGCGCGGTACCTGCCGCGGTTGGTGCGGACTCGAACGCCGGCGTCCGACGCTTCCCAGTCGAGAACCGTCTCCCGCGCACGGACGTCAGCTCCGCGCGCGTGCGCCGCTTCCACATGGGCGATGACGCTGCGCTCCGCCAGCACGAATCCGCTGTCGGGCTGAAACACGCCGACAAGCGGATCGATCAACCGGAAGCCCGGGTATCGATCGTTGACGGCCGCGGGCTCCATCAGCTCGTACTGCAGGCCGTGGAGTGCGCACGAGCGGAGCACGCCTGAAACGAGCGTACCGTCGCGCGGACCGATGTCGAATCCTCCGGTGATGAACAGCAGCTGCTCGCCGCAGGCCGCTTCGAGCTCGCGCCACAACTCGTACGCTCGCCGCAGGAGCGGCACATACGACGGATGTTCCGCATATCCGAGCCTGATAATCCGGTTCACGCCGTGCGACGATCCCCGATCGTGCGGGATGTCGTACTGCTCGAGGCCCAGCACGCGCACGCCCTTTCGCGCGAGATGGTATACGGCAGCGCTCCCCATGCCGCCGATGCCGATGACGATGACGTCGTAGTCCATGGATGCGGTGTCGCGCCCGCCCGCGCGAACGAGCGATGCGGTGTTCGCGCAACAATACGGGAACGATGATGCGATTCGCAATCCGCCGTGCGGTTCCGGGCGACGAAGCGGCGCTGCGCGCCATCCGGCTCCAGGCGCTCTCGGATGCGCCCTCGGCGTTCGGATCCACGTACGAGCGCGAACTGGCGCGAACGGACGCCGACTGGCGCCGGTGGATGTCGCCCGGAGTCACCTTCCTGCTCGAACTGAACAAGCCACGCGGCATCGTCGCCGGCGTGCACGACAAGGATGATCGCGCGATCGTTCACCTGATGGCGATGTGGGTCGAACCGTCGCTTCGCGGGACGGGCGCGGCCGATGCGCTCGTCTCGTCGGTGCTGTCATGGGCACGCGACGAAGGCGCTCGACACGTCCGGCTCCATATCGCGAAGGGCAACGACCGCGCGCGCCGCTGCTACGAGAGAAGCGGCTTTCAGGTAACCGGTCGCGAGACACCGGGAACACGCGAAGGCCTGGTTGAGATCGAAATGGCTCGCGCGCTTCTCTGACAGAAACACCAGTAACCTCATCTGCCATTTTGGAAGTTGATCCGACGGCGCGGCCACACGATCATGCGCGCGCTTCAATCAAGACTGCTCACGCAGGCGTTCGCGGGCAGGGTATCAGCGTCAGCCGACGCACCGACGGTCGTGGTGCACATTTCAGGGACTCAGCGTGGCCGAACGCTCTCATCGACATCTGCCATCACGTGCGCGCCGGGCCGCCGTCATCGCGTGGCTCCTGATCGCGAGCACGGCCGGAGCCGCTGAAGCGCAAGGACCATCGCCGCGCGGCGCGGGCGCGGATGCGAGCCGACCGCGCTTCGACGTCGAGATCTCGCCGGAGGAATGCCGCATCGGCGCGCGGACCTCTGAACTGCCGGTGCGCGACGCGTGCGCATGGACGGCACCGACCGCGTTCGAGCTGACCTGGACGGCCGACGAGTTGCGACTGACCGTCGGCGACACGACGCTCACCAAGTCCGGATCCTGGACCGTCAACCGCGCGCTCCACATCTTTGCGGCCGGCAATGCGCGCGTCACGGTGGCGACCGTTGGCGACAATCAAGTCGGCAAGTCGGTGACGGGCCGTCCGCAGTCCGGCAAGCCCGTCGAGCTGACGCTGACGAAGGGACGAAACCGGAACGGCTGGACGATCGCCGGCACGATCGAGCGTCTCGCATCGGGCAACGCCAACGACGGCGTGCAAATCGGACTCGACTCGCCGGACGACGATCGCTGGGACGGGAAATTGTGGGCGACGTCGGCGGCGGCCGCGGGTCCGTTCGCGTTCGGCGGCGTCGGCGCCAATCCGCTGGGAAGCCCTCGCAGCGCCGGCAGAACGTTAACGTGGACGGGCAACGTCAGCAACCTCTGGAGTCAGCCGGCAAACTGGAATCCGGCGGGACCGCCGGCACCAGGCGACAATCTCGTTTTTCCGAGCGGCACGGGCGCGACGATTACCAACAACGATGCGGGCGCGGTACCGCTCGGCGGAATCTCGGTGCAGACCGGTACCTATCAGATTCAGGGTGGAGGCCTGACGCTCGGCAACGGAAGCGCGTCGGATATTCAGAAGGACTTTCGCGTCGACAGCCTCGCTGGTTCGGGCAACATCTCGATCGTCAACCAGACGTCGTTTTCCGTCGGACGGGAAAACACACCGGCCGCTCCAACGACGTTCAGCGGCACCATCACGGGCAGCAAGGGCACGCTCGTCAAGGACGGGCCCGGCATGATCACGTTCACCGGCGACGCGTCGAACCTCGTCGCCACCAACGTCCGCGAAGGCACATTCGTGCTGAACGGCGGGTCGTTGAGCCAGACGACGGTGACGGGCCCCGGCGTGTTCGCGATGCCCGGCGGCAAGACCGGCGATCTCGACGTACGAAACAGCGGACAGTTCGGCAACGGCGGCGTCGGGATCGGCGCGACTGGCAACCTGCAGCTCGAGGACAGCGCGTACATCCAGACGATTGGCGGCACCAGTCCCGGTCAGTTCCAGCAGTTGAAGGTCACGGGTGGCGTCAGGGTCAGCTACAACGGAAACACGCGGCTGACCGTGCAGCTCGCCAACGGCTACGTCCCCCCCGCCGGTGCGACGATCATCATGGTCGACAACGACGGCGCCGATCCGGTCCAGGGCATCTTCCAGGGTCAGCCCGAGGGTTCCACGATCACGACGACCGGCGGCGTGACGTTCAAGATCAGCTACGTTGCTGGCACCGGCAACGACATCGGCCTGACCGTCGTCAGCGGCGGCTCAGTACCGGACCTGACGATCACGAAGTCGCAATCAGGATCGTTTGTCGTCGGCCAGCCCGGCGGCACGTACACGCTGACCGTCTCGAACGTCGGCAAGGCGGCGACGTCCGGCACGGTGACCGTCACCGATATGCTGCCGACCGGTTTCACGCCGACGAATATCGCGGCGACGGGATGGAGCTGCCAGCTCACCACGCCGGTGACGTGTACGCGCGGCGACGCGCTGTCACCCGACGCGCAGCACCCGTCGATCACGATCACGGTGCAGATCGCATCGACCGTTTCACCGTCCACGGTCACCAACACGGCGACCGTCAGCGGCGGCGGCGATGCGAACTCCGCCAACAACTCGGCATCGGTTCAGACAAGCGTGGTCGCGGCGCCCGCCACCATCGATCTCGCGATGACCAAGACGGCGCAGGGGCCGTTCACGCCCGGAGGGCAGGCCGTCTACTCACTGGTTGTTGCGAACTCTTCGAGCAGCACCGGACCGAGCACCGGGCAGATCACCGTTACAGACACTCTGCCGAGCGACCTCGCCAATCCGTCGGCGAACGGGCCGAACTGGAGCTGCGCAATCAGCGGACTGACGGTGACGTGCACACGTGCGGACGCATTGGCGCCAGGCGGTTCGTTCCCGCCAATCAAGATCATCGCAACGATCTCCCCGACGGCGGCGGCAAGCATCACCAACACCGCGACGGTGTCGGGAGGCGGCGAGACAACGCCGGGCAGCAACAATTCTTCGACGATCGTGACGCCGATCTCGGCGGGGCCGGCGGATCTCTCGATCACGAAGACGCACGCCGATCCGTTCACACAGGGACAAACAGGAGCGACGTTCACGATCAACGTGACCAACGGCGCGACGGCCGGTCCCACGAACGGCACCACGGTCACGGTCACCGACACGCTGCCGACAGGGCTCACGGCCACGGGCGCCGCGGGCTCGGGATGGACTTGCAGCATCGCCCCGCTCATCACGTGCAACAGATCGGATGTGCTCGATCGTGGTCAGTCGTATCCGGCGATCATCTTGACGGTCAACGTCGCCGCGAACGCGTCGAGCGGATCGAATCTGGTGACGGTGAGCGGCGGCGGCGACGTCACGCCGGGCAACAACTCGGCGACCGATCCGGTCACCGTCGCCGGACCCACACCGGTTCCGGACCTCACGATTCACAAGTCGCATTCGGGAAACGTCGTACAGGGCGGCAGCGTCGCGTTCACGATTGCGGCGAGGAACGTCGGCGCCGCACCGACGTCCGGCGACATCGTCGTAACGGACACGCTGCCAGATGGACTCGCGCCGTCGTCGGCCGACGGCCAGGGCTGGCGGTGCGCGATCGCGGGACAAGTCGTCACATGCCGACGCGTCGACGCGTTCGCGCCCAGCTCGCCGCTTCCTCCGATCACGCTGAACGCAACCGTCTCGCGGACGGCCACGAGCACCGTGAACATCGCCACCGTGTCGGGCGGCGGCGACGCCTCCACCGGCAACAACTCATCGTCGGACGCGATCACGATCGGCGCGGCCTCACCCGATCTGGCCATCGCGAAATCGCACCAGGGGAGCTTCAACGTCGGCCAGCAGAACGTTCCGTTCACGATCGACGTGAGCAACGTCGGCAACGGCGCTACGACCGGCACCGTGACGGTCACTGACCAGGTACCTCCGGGGCTTGCGCCCGTGAGTGCCACCGGCACCGGCTGGACATGTTCTGTCGCAGTCCAGACGACGACGTGCAATCGCAGCGACGCGCTCGCGCCGAACGGCCATTACCCGTCGATCACGCTTCGCGTGAACGTCCTGGCAAATGCGGCCAGCAGCGAAAACGTCGCCGCCGTCGCCGGCGGCGGCGATTCGAATGACGCCAACAACACCGCACACGACGCGTACATCGTCGTCGGCGTGCCGAATCTGTCCATCAACAAGACGCATTCGGGCAACTTCACGCAAGGCAGGCCCGGCACGTACCTGATCACTGTGAGCAACGTGGCGGGCGCGCAGACGGCCGGCGAAGTGGTCGTCCAGGATACGTTGCCGGAGCTCCTCGTGCCGACGTCGGCGAGCGGTGCGGGCTGGACGTGCGCGCTTCAAGGGCAGGTGGCGACCTGCCGGCGATCGGACGTCCTCGCCGGCAACGCCGCGTGGCCGCAGATCGCGCTCGCCATCAATGTCCTCGCCGCGCCAGGCACGCTGACGAACGTCGCGACCGTCAGCGGCGGCGGCGACGTCTCGCCGGACAACAACACGCACGCCGATTCGACGACGATCGTCGGCCTCCCGCAGCTGACGATCCTGAAGTCGCACGCCGGCACCGTCGTTCAGGGCGATCAGGGGCTGCAGTTCAAGATTGACGTCACGAACAACGGAAACGCATCGACAACCGGAGCGGTCACCGTCACCGACGCGCTGCCCGCGGGTTTGATTCCGGTGGACGCCGTGGGTGCTGGATGGACCTGCGGGTTCTCGGGAGCGACCGCGACCTGCTCGCGCAGCGACGGTCTCGCCGCCGGCGCCTTTTATCCCTCCATTCGTCTGACCGTCAACGTGGCGGCCGATGCCGTGTCGACGTCCAACCAGGCGCGTGTTGACGGCGGCGGCGACACGACGCCGAACGACAACGTGTCCACCGACAACGTCCCGATCGCGCCGCCGAACAAGCCGAATCTCGTGCTCACGAAGTCGCACACCGGCAATTTCTTCCAGGGACAGCAGGGCGCGGCGTACCGCCTTCGCGTGGGGAATCTCGGTCAGGCGCCGAGCACCGGACAGGTCGTCGTCTCCGACGACGTGCCTGTCGGGCTCGTGCCGACGAGCGCGAGCGGAACGGGGTGGAGCTGCACGATCACCGGCCAGGTCGCCGCGTGCACGCGATCGGACGCCCTAGCGAGCGGCGCGTACTGGCCGGACATCACGCTGATCGTCAACGTCGCGATGAACGCCGCGAGCGTCGTGAACATCGCGACGATCAGCGGCGGCGGCGACGTGACGTCGACCGACAACGGCGCGCGAGACGCCACGACCGTCGACGCGCGCGCGCCGAACCTGACCGTCACGAAGAAGCACGCAGATCCCTTCACGGGTGGGCAATCGGGCGCGGCCTATCACATCACGGTGTCGAACGTCGGCGGCGGACCGACGGTCGGGGAAGTCGTCGTGACCGACACGGTGCCATCGGTGATGACGCCGACGTCGGCCAGCGGCTCCGGGTGGTCCTGCGGCATTCAAACCCAGGTCGTCACGTGCCGGCGCAGCGATCCGCTGGGACCCGGTGCGTCATATCCAGACATCACTCTGCTCGTCAACGTCGCGCCAAACGCGACGAGCGTCTCGAATGTCGTCACGGTCTCGGGCGGCGGCGACGCGCACAGCGACGACAACGTCTCGAGCGATTACACCAGCGTGAACGCGGCGCCCGATCCGACGATTGCGCTGTCGCTCTCGACGCCTCTGCTCTTCGGCAGCGATGCCGACTACATCGCGACGGTCAGGAATCTCGGACCCGGCCGCGTCGGCGGCACGACGCGCGTCGTCGCCAACCTGCCGGATGGACTCGTTCCGGTGGCCGGCATCGGCGCCGGCTGGGCCTGCGATGTCGAGGAGAGTCAAGTCGTCTGCTCGACACCGAACGGGCTGGACGCCAATGCCGAGTTCCCATCCATCACGGTGCGCGGGCGCGTGGCGATAGCGTCGGGCGACGTGACGGTCGGCGCGACTGTCTTCCCTGCGCAAGACATCGACACATCGAACAATCAGGCCCTGGTGACGAACGCGGCGAGCGTGCCGACCACCGGATTGACCATCACGAAGACGGCGAGCACCGATCACGTCGCGATCGGAGGATCAGTCACGTACCTGGTGACCGTGACCAACGTCGGCGATGTGCGGCTCGACAACGTAATCGTTCGCGATCTGCCGCCGCGCGGCTTCGAGCGGGTCCAGAGCAGCACGCTGCAGTCGACGAACCGATCCACGCGGCAGGTGGCGCCCGTGCTCGAGGCGGGCAGCCTGACGTTCGCGCTCGGCGCGCTGCAGCCGCAGGACGTCGCCACACTGGTCTATCGCGTCATCGTCGGCGCCGACGCGCGTACCGGCAGGCAGGACAACCGCGCGACGGTCACCGGGACGAACCCGATCGGCCGCACGGCGCTCGCGGGACCGGCGATCGCGAGCGTGGACGTCACGACCGACACGTTCACGATGCTCCAGGCGCTGGTCGGGCGCGTTTATGAAGACGTCGACGGCGACGGTCAGTTCACCGACGCGGACCGGCCGGTTCCGAACGCACGCGTGATCACGTCGACCGGCCAGGCGGCCATCACCGACTCGGCGGGCCTCTACAACATCCCGTCGCTCGGTGCAGGCTCCGTCGCGGTCTCTCTCGACAGGGACACAGTCCCCGGTCAACTCACGACGGCGGACGACGGCCCGGGCGGACAATCGTGGACGCGTCTCATCCGCACGCCAATTGGCGGCGGAACCGTGCTCCATCAGAACTACGCCCTGAAGCGCGCCGAAGGACGGACCGACAATGCGCCACCGCTCGTCGAGGCGAAGACGAACACGCCGCCGTCCGACACCGATCTGATGCCCGAACGTGCGGCCGGAGCCATTCCGCCTCGTCGCGAATACGAGACGCGGCAGGGATCGAGCATGCTGATCGCGCTCGGCGAAGTGTCGTTCGGCCAGGCGGCTCCGGAGTTCGGGCTCTTCGAAAAAGACCAGAGCGCCTGGGGCTACGGCAGCATCTTCTACCAGGGCGATCTCATCTCGCCCGAGAATCGGCTGACGCTCGCCTACGACAGTCACCGCCACATCAACGGGACGACCGATCGGGATCGGCTCTTCGAGCTGGACCCGAACGATCGCGTGTATCCGGTCTTCGGCGATTCGTCGCAGCGCCAGGAGTTCGCGACGTCGAACGCCAACGTCTTCGCGCGGCTCGAGCGCGGCAACTCGCACGTCATGTACGGCGATCTCATCGGCGATCTCCCGTCGAGCGATCGGGACGGCGGGCGCTGGTCGTCGTACCAGCGGCACCTGACCGGCGGCGAGGTGCGCATCGCCGACGCCAAGGGCGATCACGTCACCGTCCGCGGCGCCCAGCCGACGACGGCCTACGCGCGCGACACGTTCGCCGGGACGACGCTCGGCCTGATCGCCCTGAGCTTTCCGGACATCGTGACGGGGACCGAAACCGTCGCCGTCGAAACACGCGACCGGCGCATGCCCGATCGGCTGCTCTCGCGCGAGGTGCTGGCGCGCGGCGTCGACTATCAGCTCGAGCCGTCCACCGGATCGCTGTTCATCATTCGCCACATCAGCGGGCTCGACTCGTCGCTGAATCTCGTGCAGATCGTCGCGACCTACGAGCACCAGACGACCGGCATCGAGAACCTGCTGTTCAGCGGGCGCGCGCAGGACACCGTACGCGGCGTTCAAATCGGCGGGAACTTCTTCACCGAGCAGGGTCAGGGCGACGGACGGTTCAGCGTCGCCGGCATCGACGTCGAGAGCGCGCTTCCGCGAGGCGGACGCTTCCGCGCGGAGCTCCCCTACAGCCACGGCGTCCCCGACGTGAACGCGTCCATCAATCAAACGCCCGTCGGCGATGCGGCGCATCCCGACGGGCTCGGCGCCAAGGTGGACGTCGAGCAGCCGATCTCACCCTGGCACGGCAAGCTTCGCGGATCGTTCCTGCACGCCGATCAGGACTTCCGCAATCCATTCAGCAGCACGATCACGCCCGGCGCACAATACGCCGCCGCCAGCGCGGAATTCGCTCCGCGAGAGACGTCGCGCGTCCGCGTCGGCGCGGCGGACGAGCGCTACAACACCACCCTGGTGGACGCGAGCCGGACCACCGTGTCGGGCGCGTGGTCCGAAACGATCCTGAAGCACGTCACCCTGACGGGCGGGTACGACGGCCGTCACCTGGAGCAGACGACCGGCACGACCGACTCTGGCCTCGTAACGGCCGCCGCCGCCGTGAGTGCCGGTCAGTTCGAGGGCCGCGTCGCGCGTGAACAGAACGTGCGTGACGAAGACGACCCGACCTATCCGGATCAGACGACCATCGGCGCCCGGTACAAGCTGCGTTCGAACACGAACCTGTTCTACACGCAGCGAATCTCCGACAGCGCCATCGTCCCCATCGGCGACTTCACGGGGACCGGTTTCTCCGCGCTGCCGACGAAGGGCGAACTGAACATCGGCGTCGAGTCGCGCGTGCTCGACACGACGCAGGTCACCAGCCGCTATCAGATTCAAAACGGGATCAACGGCGTGGACGCGTTCGCCGTCGTGGGCGCCGCGACGCAGGTCGCGCTCGGCAAGCAGTTCAGCGGCACCTTCGGCCTCGAACACGGATCGATCGTGAGCGGCTCAGGCTCGGACTACACCAGCGGCACCGTCGGCATCGCGTGGCTCGACAAGGATCGGTACAAGGCGACGGCCCGCTACGAAGCGAACGGGCGCGACGGATACTCGGGGCTTCTGACGGCGGGATTTGCGGCGCGCATCTGGAACGGGCTGACCGGGCTCACGCGGACGCAGTGGCTCGATTCCGGGCAGACGCAATTCCAGGGGAACTCGGTCTCGTTCCTCGGCGCGCTCGCGCTGCGCCCGCTCAACAACGATCGCACCGGCGTGCTGCTCTCGTACCAGTACTTCGACCGGGACGCCACGCTGCCGACGTTCGGCCCGACGACGGCAGCCGCTGCGTGGCGACATCGGCTGTCGACCGACGGCTACGTACGGCCGCTGCGTCGGCTCGAGCTGTACGGAAAGCTCGGCTGGGAGCAGGACCAGCCGACGATCGGCGACGTCGTGAACACGTTCCTCGGTCAGGGGCGCCTGCAGTTCACCATTTCACGGTGGATCGACGCCGCGTTCGAAGAGCGCGTGATCTGGCAGCGATCGACGGATTCCGATCGAAGCAGCGCCGGCACGGAAATCGGCTTCTGGCCCATCGCGGATTTGCGGCTCGCGCTCGGCTACCACTTCCAGGACACGCGCGATCCGTACGGCCGCGATCTGCAGGGCAGCGCCAGGGGCATCTACGGCACCGTGTCGACCAAGCTGTCGCGGCTGTTCAACTTGATGGGCAGCACGCCGCCGAAGTAAGGTCGATTGAGGAGGCCGTTCGGTGGCCGTCACCGTCGTTCAACTGGGATCGCCGAGAAAACCGCACGAGGGTTTGAGGATCGGAACCGTTCGGCGTCCGCCGCGCGGGGTGCCGAAGGCGCAATTCGCCAAGCGCAACTTCTACGATCTCTGGCTGCCCGACCTCTCGCCGAGCCAGAACCTGGTGACGATGGCGCTCGCGTCGCACGACAATCGATCGTGGAAGGCCTTCGAACGGAAGTTCAGGGCGGAAATGAAGAAGCCGGAAGCGTCCCGGCTTCTCGATTTGCTCGCCGCGCTCTCACACCAGACGAACTTCTCGGTCGGCTGCTACTGCGACGACGAAGCGCGCTGCCATCGATCGATTCTCAGGCAGCTGCTCGCCGAACGCGGCGCAGCCTTCGCGCGCTGATCAGCCTTTCGGGACGCGCTTCTCGTACGCCGGACGCGCCGGCGCCTTCGGCTCCGCGTTCACGCGCGTCGTGATTTCCTGAATCGCGCGCTGCAGCTGCGTGTCATTCCCCTTCGCGAGCTGCGTCGGATCCTCCTCGACCTGGATGTCCGGATCGACGCCGTGTCCTTCCGCGAACCACTGCCCTTTCGTGTCGAACATGCGGAACGTCGGCACGGTGATATTGCCGCCGTCGGTCAGATCCGGGGCGCCGCTGATGCCGATGAGCCCGCCCCACGTGCGCGTCCCGATGAGCGGTCCGAGTCCCGCCTGGCGGAAGTAGAACGGAAAGGCGTCGCCGCCCGATCCGCTCCATCCGTTGATGAGCATCACTTCGGCGCCGCGATGCGCGACGGGCGGCCACTGCTGCGGCGGCGCGTCACGCACGGCCCAATAGGAGACGACCGGCCGATGCAGCAGCTCGATGAAGCGATCGGGAATCTGGCCGCCGCTGTTCCAGCGCTCGTCGATGATGAGGCCGTCCTTCTTGTACTGCGCCATGAACTGACGCATGAGATCGTTCTGCGCGTCCGTGCCCGTGCTTTGGACGTACAGGTAGCCGACGCGGCCGTTCGTCGCCTTGTCCACGATCTGCCGGCGCTCTTCGATCCACGCCTTGAATCGCAGCTCGATCTCGTCGTCCAGGCAGGTGACCACCTCCTCACGGGCGTTGGTCATCGACGGCGTCGAGTTGACTGTGAGCACGACGGTCTTCCGGCCCAGCGCCTGGAAGCTCGCGTACGGATCCCGCTTCGCATCGATCGGCACTCCGTTGACGGCCAGAACGTATTCGCCTTCCTTGATGTTCACGCCGGGGCGATCGAGCGGCGACCGCTCCGAATCCCAGGGACCGCCGCGGACGATGTGCTTGATGCGGTACGCGTTGTTGGCGAGCTCCCAGTCGACGCCGAGCATGCCGACCGACACCTTCTCGCCCTGCTGCTCGTCGCCGCCGCCGTGATAGGTGTGCGACGAGTTGAGCTCGCCGAGGAATTCTCCAATCACCCAGTTGACGTCCCACCGCGACACCGCGTCGTCGAGGAGCGTCATGTAGCGTTCCTTCATGCCGTTCCAGTTGACCCCGTGCATGCCGGGGTCGTAGAAGAAGTCGCGCTCGAAGCGGTAGGTGTCGAGGAAGATCTGCTTCCACTCCGCGCGCGGATTGACCGGCACCTCGATGTCGCTCAGGCTGAGCGGCTTGTCGAAGCTCTGCTTCTCCTTGACGTCGACGACCGCGTACTTGTGATCGTTCGACGCCAGCAGCTTCTTGCCGTCGAATGTGACCTCGATGCCGTCCGCGTTGTCGAGGATCGTCTTCTCTTCCCGTGCGTCGAGATCGAAGTACAGGACCGGTGACTTCTCGCCGTGCGTTCCCGCCGGCGGCTGACGACGGTACACCACCTTGCCTTTGACCGCCGTGAGATCCGCGTACGTTCCGGCCTTTGGCGGCAGCACGACGCCGCGAGCTTCGAAGCCTTCGAGATCGATGTCGACGTTCGCCGGCGCCGACGATTTGTCCGGCGTCTTGTCTGCTTTCTCGTCCGGCTTCGTGTCGCTCTTCTTGTCGGTATCGATCGCCGGCATTTCCGCGTCGTTGCGCGCGGCGAGCGGCGACTTCACGTCTTTCCGCAACGGGACGACGACGATCTGCGTGGAGTTCGCGTAGGTCCAGGAATTGTCGAACGTGCCGTAGACCGGATCGAACGTTCGGTCGGACGCGTAGTAGAGATACTTCCCCTCCGGATCGAATGTCGGCTCCGTGTCGTTCAGGTAGCCGGACGTCACCTGCTGCACCTTCCCGTTCTTCGTATCGAAGAGGAAGATGGCGCTGTTGCCGGTGCTCGCCGGACGGGAGTACGCAAACCAGCGCGAGTCCGGGGACCATTGGAAGCGGAACACCTCGAGGCCGCCGTGCGCAATCCAGTCGGGACTCTTATCAACGTCGCTGACCTTGCCGGTTGCGTCGTCGTACACGTGGATGCGCATCGCCTGGTCGATGAACACGATCTTCTTGCTGTCGGGCGCCCACTGCGGCGGGTACCGGAATCCGGCGCCAAGGGACGTGACCTTGCGCTCGGTGCCGGGCGACTCGGCCGGCATCAGCGTGAGCTCGTATTCGCCGCTTCGGTCGCTCCAGTACGCGAGCGTCTTGCCGTCGGGCGACCAGCGCGGGTACCGATCGGCAACACCCGAGCTCCGCGTGACGTCGATCACCGCTCCGCGCTCAGCCGGAACGGTGACCACGTCGCCGCGCGCCTCGAACGCGACGCGCTTGCCCGTCGGCGACACCGACGGATTCCCAGCGAGCTTGTCGGCTTTCGCCGCGTGCGCGCGCAGCGTCGTCTCGTCGGAGACGACGCGTATCGGCACCTCGACGTCTTTCTCCGTCGTCAGGTTCAGCAGGTGCAGGCGGCCGCCGGCGAGAAAGACGATGGAGTCGCCGCCGAGCGACGGGAACGTGATGTCGAAGTCGACGAAGTGCGTGATCTCGCGGACGGCACCGGTGTTCACGTCTTCCGCCCAGATGTTGTTGCGCTCGCTGGCGTCGCGATCGGACAGGAAATAAATCGTGTTGCCCCGCCACATCGGCTGCGCGTCGTTGGCCGGATTGTTCGTGATGTTGCGCGCGGCCATCGACGTGAGATCGAAGATCCAGAGGTCGGGAGACCAGCCGCCGCGATAGCGCTTCCAGTTCCGGAAGTCCTGCGACATCGGCATGTAGACGAATCGCGAGCCATCCGGCGAGTACGCACCGAACTCGCCGTACGGCACCGGCAGCTTTTCAGGAAGCCCGCCGTCAAGTCCGACGAGATAGAACTGGTTGTAGCGCTGACGTCCGCTTTCGCGCGCCGACGCGAAGAGCACGCGCTTGCCGTCGGGATGCCAGCCGATGACGCGATCGGCCATCGGATGATACGTGAGGCGCGTCGGCGTGCCGCCGATCGTCGGAATCACGTAGACGTCGGCGTTGCCGTCGTAGTCGGCGGTGTAGGCGATCTTGGTGCCGTCGGGCGAGAACCGCGGAAAGCTCTCCTCGCCTGCGGGCGACGAGAGACGAACCGCCGTGCCGCCGGCCTTCGGAACCAGCCAGATGTCGCCGGCATAGACGAACGCGATCTTGTCAGCTGACACGGCGGGATAACGGAACATCCGCGCGTCCACTTGCGCGGCTGCGTGCGAGGCGACGCCGATCGACAGGGCGAGCAGCAGAAAAATTCGACGCATTCCAGCATTTTACCGCCCGCTGTCGCTCTGCCTGGGACGCGCGCCAACTCGTCGTGCAATCCCAAATTCGGGACGCGCGCGACGCTCGGTACTTACGTGAGCCTAACGTCGCTCGGCCGCATTCGGTTACGCCGATGAGTCGGGGATATCAGTGCGTCCTGTGAACGCAGTCCTGACGCGCGAGACCACGCTGAAGAGCAACGACGGTCTGACGTCGCCGTCGTGGACGGGCCACGCGAGCACCTGGTCGGTCAGCGGTACGGGAAGGTCGCCGCCCCACGGATCCTTGGCCAGCCGTCCTTGGCGCAGGCCGACGAGCTTGTAGGCGTACGCCTCCGTTGATGAGGCCTCGTTGCGGTACCAATAGATGGTGTATGGCTGGAAGTTCGTCAACTGCAGGTGCTCGGGCGACGTGCGCTGCCCGGCAACCAGGAACAGGTGACCGATTTCGCCGTCCGCGGAATTCTCGCCCTCGCGCGGCCCGGAGCCGTCAGCCGCGCGCGCGTCCGGCAGCCGCCAGCCGGTGATGCCGCGATAGCTCAAGCCGGCGACCCACGCCTGCGCGTCGTACCAGTTCAACTGACCGTCCGCCGTGCGTCCAACGGTCTTCGCGTAGTTCGCGTCCTGCAACCACGTGATGTTCCGTTCGACGTCGTACAGCAGACCGCTGCCGCGATCGATCAGCAGCGGTGCGGCAACCGGCTGACGGACGACATCGATGCCCGGCCGCGACGTGGCGAGCTGCGCGACCAGGCTTCGAATCGGTGGCATACGTCAGGAGATACACCTCGCGTCATTTCGCGTCAACCTGTTCGATCGTCCGGCTTCGATCATCCGGCGGACGCGCTACCGAAGCAGCTTCAGGAACGCGACGATGTCCGCCTGATCCTGATCGGTCAGGACAATCCCCGGGACGCCGCCGGCCGGCGGCGTGGAGATGATGGCGAAGAACTTTGCATAGTGCTTCACCACCTCTTCGAGCGTTTTCGCCGAGTTGTCGTGAAAGTACGGCGCGGTGTCGGCGACGCCGTGCAGCGTTGGTATCTTGAAGGCGTTGAGGTTCTCCGGCGAATCGATCCGGCCGGTGATGAGCGCACGTCCCGGATCAGGGCTGGCGATCATCGTCGTCGTGCCGTCCCCGTTCGTGAACACGAAATTCTGTACAGGATTTCCCGCCTCGTTGAGCTCAGACACGAGCACCGACTGGAACCGTCCGCCCCTCCTGAACGGCGGCGCGGGGATGAACTCGTTCGTCTCGTTCAGCATCGGTCCGCTGTGGCACGCGGCGCAGAGGCCGCCTTTCGATGTGGGCGAGGTGAACGGTTGATCTTCGAAGAACGCGCGCCCACGCTTCTCTGCTGCGGTGCGCCCGCGTGGAAGCTCGGGTGCACGACCGGTCCAGGCGAATTCCCAGAGATCCTGCGAGCTGAAAAATGCACGCGTGCGCTCGAAGACTGCAATCTGCTCGAGTTCTTTCGCCGTCGGCACGCGCGTGGCGTGCGCGTGATCGTGGATCGCGCCTGCCGCCTGCGACTCGAGGCTGCCGTGACGTCCGTCGTACATCAACACCGGATCGAGCGCCGGCGTGTTCAGCGTCGTCGGAATTCCGCGGCGCATGGTGGCGACGCGCGCCTGCGGATCGGACGCGAGGCTGACGTTCTCGGCGAGCGGCACCTGGACGAGAATCGTCGCGTCCGTCAGCATCCGCTGAACGCCACCGCCCCGGCCGTCGTCGCTCCCGTCGGCGCGGAACAGCGGATCGCGCGGATCACGTGCGAATCGCCGCTGCGCGTCGTCCGGCGAGACCGTTCCCGTGTCGCGGCTGTGACACGTCACGCACGTGCGTCCGTTTCCGCCGAAGGTCTCGCGTTCGAAGACGTGGCGCGCCGAATCGAATCCTCGCGCGTCGTCGCTGTCGTCGCGCGCCGCGAGGCCTGGGCTCATCGCGGACGCTGCGACGACCAGCGCGGTCCCAATCGAGACCACGGCCCTGTTCCAGACGATGTTGTCGAACCGTTCCATTGCCCGCTCCTTCTTCCAATCGGTATTCACGTTCCGCGTGACACACGTCGGCCGAAAGCATTCAGGCGCGACGCGCGCGTATCGCTCGGATGTGACAGCTACTGTCGCACCCGCCGCGACGACGGTCATGAGCGAACGGTGAAGAAGGAGTGATGTTGGCGGAGCGTGCCGGCGTCAGCCCACGATGCGGACGCCGGTCGGTGCGGTCGGAATCGAAGGACCTCTCGGTCCGTAGACAGGGAGTGCCTGCCCGAGCTCGTACGCACCGAGATCGGGTGCGCTGCCGAGGAATCCGTCGGTGATATTGGGCAACGCGACGCCGGCGTCAATCGCATTGCAGCCCGACTTCAGCGTCATGTACTGCGGCGGAATCGTCACGGGCGCGGGCCCTGGGACGTTGAACGTCGCGAAGCAGCTCGCGTGATTGATCTGGCGCGCGTGCACCTCGAGCCCGGACGCCGCCGCGAGCGCCGGCAGCGTCGGGTAGACCACGCCGCCGTACCGGAACGCGAACTGGTTCGTTCCCCAATCGATGCCGTCGTAGTCGACGCTCGTCCGCCAGTCCTTCACGCTCGTCGAGAAATCCCAGATTTGTCCGCCGGCGACCGAGATCCAGAGGTTGTTCCTGACGATCGACTTCATCAGATCCGCGGCGTTGCAGCAGATCATCGCGCTCCACATGACGATCGTGTTGTTCGCGATGATCGATCGGTCGGTCGTGCGGAACTTGAACGGCGATTCCTTGAAGCCGACCAGCTGGTTCCGGATGATGTACCAGGGCGAGCCGTTCTGCGGCTGGTAGCTGATGCCGTTGTGCGCGGCGTTGTGGATGCGGTTCTGCCACACGCGGATGTTCGGGCCGCCGAAATCTCCCTCGAACCCGTCGTCCGACGTGTCGAAGATGTCGTTGCCGAAGATGTCGATGTTGTAGGTGCCGTCGGAAATCCCGTCCGCAACGTTCGTGATGCTGTTGTGCGCGACGACGTGGCCGAAGCTGGGCACGGAGTAGCCGTTCAGCTCGATGCCTTCGCCGTCGAGGCTCTCCGTGGTGTACGGCGTGTTGCCGACGATCGTGTTGTCCGCGATGTACCAGTTGCTGCCGCCCTGCTGCAGGTAGACGGAGTAATGGTTGTTGAAGAACCCGCATCGGCTGATGACGACGCCGACGGGCGCGTTCTTCGACATGAGCGCGTAGGACTGGTCGCGGACCGTGAGGCCCTCGAGCCACACGTAGCTCGCAGAAATGTCGATGCCGGCGAACAGCGCCTCGCCGTCGCCGGCCGACTGCCAGACGACGTACGCCGCCGATGTCCCGGGCTTCGTGAACGTCACGCGGCCGCCGTAGCTGCCGGCGTGGACCATGAAGATGTCGCCCGCTTGCGCAACCGCTTCCGCTGCGGGAATGCCGCGGAACGGATTGCCCGCGGAGCCGTCTCCGCCGCCCGCTCCCGGCATCACGTGAAATCGGCGGCCGGAAACCGGCAGCGCGGGAACCGGGCGCGTCGCGACGGTCTGGATATTTTGCGTCGGCGAACCACCGTCGGGATCCGTCAGCGTCAACCGGACTTGATACGTCGTGCCGGCATTCAGGAACAGCACGCTGCCCGCGAGCATGTTCATGCCGTTGTAGTCGACGCGAACAAGCGGAAGCGCCTGGCGCCACGTTGCGGCGCCCGATACGCGATAGTCGACGGTCGCGACGGCGTTGTGATTGGCGTCGCCGGTGAGGTCCCACTCCACGCCGATCGAGTTAATCGTCGAATATGTTCGGATCGCGCCGGGCGTCGTCGTACTCGATTGTGCCTGCACCGTTGCCGGTCGGCCCTGCCAGATCATGATCACGGCGACGGCGGTCCACGCGAGAACGAGGCGCGGCCAGCGGGACGCCGGATGGCGTTGCTTCGATTGGATAGGCGTATTCACGAATTCCTGATGGATGCCGCCCGAGGTGCAACCGTGGTGCCACGGCAGCGTCGACGAAGTTCAGAGGAAATCGCGCGCGGTGTCGCGTTCGGCGACGTGAATGCCGTCTTCACACCGTGTCGGTTACACATCGAGCGCATCACGCGCGAATCTGTAACTTCTGACATCGATCGCTGCGTGATTTCTCGTCGCGGAGAACACCTCGTCCGTTTCCGACAACGATCACGATCACGATCGACGGATTGGTTGCTCGACGCGTGAACACGTTACGCCGGCTCGCGGCGGACGTCGGACGGCGAGCATCCGTAGACGCGGCGGAAGGTCCGATTGAAATACGAGAGATCGCCGAAGCCGACGGCAAAGGCAATCGCGCTGACGGTCACACGATCGAAACGTCGATCGGTCAGCATCCGATGCGCTCGTGCGAGGCGGCGCTCCAGCACGAACCGCGAGAAGGTGGACCCGGTTGGTTCGAACAGCTGGTGTACGTAGCGGACGCTGATGCCGTGACGGGCGGCGACGGCCGCGGCTGTAAGCGACGGATTTGCCAGGTGCGCCGCGGCGTCCGACTTGATCGCCTGCAGGCGCGCCGCGCGGACGCCTCGCGCCGACGCCAGTTCCGACGCATCGCCGTGGGTGCCGACGATCAGCGCGACAAGGTCGTGCACGTGCCTCGAGACGATCGCTGCGCCCGGTGAGGACGCAAGCAGCCGATGCCGCGCGACCTCGCGAAGATAACCGATCAGCAGGTCGAGCACGCCCGAGTGCGGCGGAATACGCCGTCCTGTTGCAGCATCCAGATCGGTCACGAGCGGTCGAATCGCGCGATCCGGAATTCGCAGGCCGACGAAGCGAACCGCCGCCGCGTGCGTCAACGTGAACGGACCGGTGCCGCGTCGCAGCAGCACGGCATCGCCGTCCTTCAACAGGAGATCGACTCCATCCTGATTCAGCACGCTCGTGCCAGACAGCGTGGTCGCGAAGAGCAGCTCGTCGTCACCGTCGCGCACGGGGCCGACGCTGTGTCGTACGCCGGAGAGTCGCGCATCGAGGATGCGGAGATCGGGACGGCTGTGCACGCGGATGGACGCGTGCGGGCTCTTGCCGGAGAGCGCGTCGAGACAAAACACGACGTTGCGATCGTTGAGCTCGCGGAGCGCGGCGGTCGGCGAACGATCCGCTCCGTCAGTCGAGAACTGAAACGAAATCGATTGGTCAGGCGTCATCACGTGCGTTCCGCTTCGCCGGAGTCCTGACCGGGTTCGTTCCGGTCCTGGCAGCGAAGCACGCCCGCAGCTAGATTACCGAAAATCATGAGCAACGATCGCAGGATCCTCATCGTCGGCGGCGGCATCGCCGGACTCACGCTGGCCGCGGCGCTCGCAAAGCGGGGGCTCTCGCACGAGATCGTCGAACGAAGCGCCACGTGGCCGACCGTCGGGGCGGGCATCGCCGTCCAGCCCAACGGTGTCCGAATATTCGAACATCTCGGATTGTCGGATGCGCTAATCGATGCCGGGATCCGAATCGGCCGCTGGCGCTTCTGCGATCAGCACGGACAAGTGCTGTGCGAAACGGACCTGGACGACGTATGGGCTGGCGTAGGTCCCTTCATCGGCGTCGCAAGGCGTGCGCTGCACCAGGTGCTGCTGCACAGCATCACCTCGGTCCCTCGTCGCCTCGGCGTGTCAGTCACCGCCGTCGCCTGCGCGCGGCACACCGTCATCGTCCAATTTAGCGATGGCTCCGAAGGCACTTACGACCTCGTTATCGGCTGCGACGGGCTTCACTCGACGGTCCGCAGCTTCGTCGACGATGTTCCGCTCGTGGATGGCGGTCAGATGGTGTGGCGGAGCCTCTCGCCGATTCGTCCGCTCGGCGTGAACGCAGTGCAGTTCGTCCTCGGCGACGATTCGTTCTTTGGCTTGTGTCCGGTCGGTGACGGAGGAACGTACGGATTCGCCAACGTGACGCAGACCCGCGTTCGCGATCCGGAAGAAGGACGTCTCAGCCGACTGCGCCAGCGATTCGCGTCGTACGGCGACGTCGTCCAAGAATACCTAGCCTCGCTGACGACCGACGAACAGATTCATTGCTCGCCGATCGAATGGCTCGCACGACCGTGCTGGGGAAACGGCCGCGTGCTTCTCATCGGCGATGCGGCGCACGCGAGCTCGCCGATGCTCGGACAAGGCGGCTGTCTCGCGATGGAAGACGCGCACGTGCTCGCGGAAATCCTGGAGACGGCTCGCGACTGGTCGCTCGTGCTCGGTGCATTCGCCGGGCGTCGAACGCCGCGCGTCAACTGGGTGCGCGACCAGAGCCTTGCCGCCGGCGACGCCTTCGGCCGGCCGTCGCATCTTCGCAATGCCGTGCTGCGGGAACGCGGCGATGGGATTCTCAGGTCGCGATATGAACCGCTGCTCGAAGAACCGTAGTCGTCAGGATCGTGCGTCAGACCTGAATGCGGATCTTTCGCACGTACAGGAACCGCGCCACGGCAATCCAGATCGTCACCGTCGCGACCGCCACCAGCAGCGACAGCCATTCGTCGCCGATGCTGGTGAACGGCCGGAGCACGTCCCAGAACAGCCATGAACGGAACGTCAACGTCTGCCCGCCGACGTGCAGCCATGGCTTGTCGGACAGATCTCCAAAAAGTTCCGAGAGGAAGTAGACGGCCAGCGGATTGAAGCCGAGCCAGAGGAACGGCGCCGCCCAGCCGCGTCGATCGAGGACGTCCAGCAGGAGATAACAGCCCGCAAGGCTCAGCGTCGCGAGCCCTCCGGTCCACATGACGAACGATCCGGTCCACAGCGCCTTGTTCAGCGGCAGCGTCCGCGCCCACAGAATGCCGGCGACGGCGGCCGCAACTCCCGCCGCCATGAGCCGGCCGGGACGAAGCGCGGCGGCGACTTCCGACTGATGCCGCCGGAGCCATTCGCCGACGACGGAACCCATGAGCGCGGTGGCAACGGCCGGAATCGTGCCGAGCAGACCTTCGGGATCGCCCCACGGGTTCAGGATGTGACGGCCGAAGACCGCGATGTCGACGAAGCCCGACAAGTTGTGCGCGCGCGCCAGCCCCGCCGGTCCGCCGCCGAACGGCACGAGCGTCAGCAGCGCCCAGTGCCCGAGCACGAGAACGATGAGCAGCACGGTCCGCCGCATCGGCCCGAGATGGAGGACGAGGATCGCGGCGATGACGTAGACGACGGCGATGCGCTGCAGGACGCCGGGAATCCGCATGCCTGCGACCATCGGCATCGACGAGATGAAATTGAGGACCAGTCCGAGGGCGATGAGGTACACCGCGCGGCGAACGATGCGCGCGTACAGATCGCGTGTGGCGCTGTCGCCCTCGAGCCGCCGCGCGAACGCGAACGGCATCGCGGCGCCGAGAATGAAGATGAAAAAGGGAAACACCACGTCGGCAAACGTGCAGCCGTTCCAGTCTGCGTGCGAGATCCCTTCGAAGACACTGTTCCAGTTGCCGGGATTGTTGACGAGGATCATGCCGGCGACGGTGATGCCGCGAAAGGCGTCGAGCGACGCCAGATGGTGCCTTTGCGTCAATGCACGGTACGTTTGCCGGGGACGATATTCTGGCCGCTGCACCAGCAGGGAATGGGCAGCGCGGGTTCCCCTTCGATGAAGAGTTCGTTGGAACGCTCGAACGACTTCAGGAAATCGGCCATCACGAGCATCTGGCTCTCGAACGCGGCGAGCGCGCGATGCTTGGCGGCGCGCTCCGCGGGCGTCAGCTCGAGGGTCTTCCAGCTCCAGTCGTGGCTCAGATTGTCGCCAGGAGGATCGATGTGCTCCACCGTGTTTGCGGTCGGCCACTTGGGATAGTGGACGAGATAGTGCAGCACGCGCGGCGGACGCAGCCCGTTCCGGATCGCATCGTCGAGCGCATCGTGCACCATCAGGTGCGCGGCGCAATGATCGGGATGAAGGTCGCCTGAACTCGGCATGACGACGAGCGTTGGACGGATTTCGACGAGCAGGTGCGACAGCTCGCGCACCATGTCTTCCCCGCGATACATTGTGCCGGGGAGAATCTGCTGCGGATCCGGCGGCGCGTCGCGCTTCGTGTACGGCGACTCGAACGGCTGGCCGGCGCGGTGCGTGGACGCGAGCTCGCAAAGTCCTTCGTCCGGGAAGCCGAGCAGGCTGACCTGATTTCTGTGGACGCCGAGCCGGTGCATCGCGTGCACCGCTTCCTGTTCCCTAACCGAGCCGTATGTCCTGTACGCGCCCGTGGTTGGCGGTGTCGTGAGGTGATTGATTGTCACGACGCCCTTGGGCAGCGCGTCGCCACCGGTGATCTGAACGACCCGAACCGATCCGCCGGTCTTGATGATCCGCTGGATCAGCCCGCCTGCGCCCATCGTCGCGTCGTCGGGATGTGGGGCGACGACGAGCGCGCGTACACGCCCGAGCGTCAGCGCAGTCGGGTTTCGGGCCTCCACAGGCCCGTTCTGGGCCGTGGC
Organism: Vicinamibacterales bacterium; assembly: GCA_036557365.1. Classification (GTDB taxonomy): domain Bacteria; phylum Acidobacteriota; class Vicinamibacteria; order Vicinamibacterales; family CAVVIG01; genus DATKHR01. The sequence goes on along the minus strand of DATBHR010000061.1, from coordinate 5,695 downwards.
GATCGGGGCGGCGAGCCCGAAAACGAGCGCCGCGACGACCGTCGCAACCCTCGGCGTGTCCATCAGGAATTCTTCAATCAGCATAGCGCACGGTTATTTTGACGTCAAAGTAACGAGCGTCCGCGCTCGTCCGCAGTTCGGTCGCAGTTGCCGGCCGAGGACCCGGCCGCTTATCGTCTTTTCGGCAGCATCCTCTTCCGCCGTGATAGATAAAGAGATCGTGAGGCTTACGTGAACCATTACCTGCTCTTCTACGATGTCGTCGATGATTTCGTCGCAAAACGCCAGCCGTTTCGTGAGGTCCACCTCGCCAAGGTGAGGGGCGCTCACGAGCGTGCCGAGCTGATCCTGGCCGGAGCCCTCGCCGACCCGACGGACAGCGCCGTTCTGCTCTTCAGGGCCGAGTCGTCCGCGCCGATCGAAGCGTTCGCGAAAACCGACCCGTACGTGTTGAACGGCCTCGTGACACGCTGGCGCGTGCGCGAATGGAAGACCGTTGTCGGCCAGCCGGCTGACATTGCCGCGGCGAAGTGATTCGTCCTCGCGGAGAAGGTCGATGATTGCTCGTTTGTGGAAAGGCCGCGCCAGCGGCGAAGGCGCCGAGGTGTACCGCGTGCATGTCACGACCACCATCCTGCCGGAATTGCGGCGACTCGGCGGTTTCCTCAGAGGCCGGGTGTTCCAGCGCAAGCTGGACGGACAGACCGAATTCCTCGTGATGACCGAGTGGACCGACGAGAACGCCATTCGCGCGTTCGCCGGCGACGACATCGGACGCGCCGTGGTCGAACCCGCCGCGCGCGCGTGCCTGAGCGACTTCGACGATCACGTCGCGCATTTCGAATTGACGCATGACGATCGAGACGCACGATCGCAGGCATCGCAGGGGGCGCAGGGAGTGATCCCGATGATCGCGTACGAGAATGGTGTCGGCGCGCTGGAGTGGCTGTCGCGCGCATTCGGCTTCGTCGAACGCGCGCGATTGGTTCAGGATGGCCGACTGGCGCACGGCGAAATGGAAACCGGCGCCGGCCTGATCATGCTCGCGACGCCGACGCCCGCCTATGAAGGTCCGCGCCGTCACCGCGAGACCTGTCAGGCGGCGCGCGAGTGGTCGAAGGTCCCCTGGGTAGTGGACGGTCTTCTCGTCTTCGTCGACGATGTCGAGGCACACCTCGAACGTGCGCGCCGCGCCGGTGCCGTCGTACTGTCGGAGATCGAAACGGATGGCCCCGGACCTCGATACCGCGTCGAGGACGTCGAGGGCCACAGGTGGATGTTCATGCAGCGTCCGCCAGCCGCGCGCTAAGCGGCGGTCGAGTCACCGGTGGGAACGATGGCCGCGGTTTCGACCATGAGCATCACCGTCCGCATGGGCGCGCGGGTGCAGTGCATGACGCCTTTCGGCACGACCATTCCCTGGCGCGGACCGAGCACCACCGATCGGCCTTCGAGATCGATGTGAAGGGCGCCCTCGACGACATAGAAGAACTCGTCGTCGTTGTCGTGCTTGTGCCAGTGGAATTCGCCTTCGATCACCGCCATGCGCACGACCGAGTCGTTCACGCGGCACAGGGTCTGGTTGAACCACTTGTAGCCGCACGTATCCGCGAGATGCTTTTCGTCGATCAACTCGAGCGGACCGTGCAGGACGTTCAACCGAATCTCGTAGGCTTGTGTAGACATCGGGAGCTCCTTCCGAAATCGTGCGCACAGGCTACGATACGCGCGAAGGGACGGTTACCGAATGGATTTCAGACCACTGGCCACCATTGCCGTGCTGAATCTCGCCGCTGCGATGAGCCCGGGACCGGCGTTCGTGCTCATCACGCGAACGGCGGCCACGTCCAATCGCGCGTCGGCGATGGGCGTCGCGGGGGGCACCGTCGCCGCGTCGGTGACGTGGGCGGCGACCGCGCTTCTCGGGCTTCAGATGATTCTCGTGGAAGCGTCGAGCGTCTATCGCGCCATTCAGCTCGTCGGCGGTGCCTATCTCGCGCTGATCGGCATCGCGATGTGGCGTGACGCGTCGCGCGGGCGCACGATGGAGATGGCGTCGGAGAACGCTCCTGTCCACCACGCCTTCTGGAAAGGTCTCAGCCTCGGCCTGTCGAATCCCAAGGTCGTCGTCTTCTTCGGAACGATTTTCACGGCCGTGCTTGGTCCGTCCACGCCGCCGGTCCTCAAGTGGGCGGCGCTGCTCGTGGTGTTCTGCAACGAGTCCGCCTGGTACACGACTGTCGCGCTCGCGTTCGGCAGTGCACCCGTCCGCCGAACCTATCGGCGGATCAGGGGCGGACTCGAGCGCACGTTCGGCACGCTGCTGATGATGTTCGGCGCGACCCTCGTCTGGGAAGGCGTGCGCGGGCGCAGCTGACGCGCCCGCGCCACGCGTCATGTCGCGGCGACGGTCTGGGCGCGCCCGGCGAACTGACTGTGATAGAGGTCAGCGTATCGGCCCTTCGCCGCGAGCAACTCGTGATGCGTGCCGCGCTCGACGATCCGGCCATGCTCCATCATCAGGATCACGTCCGCGTTGCGCACGGTGGAAAGTCGGTGCGCGATGACGAACGTCGTCCGTCCCCGCATCAGCTCCGCCATCGCGCGCTGAATCAGGACCTCGGTTCTCGTGTCCACGCTGCTCGTCGCTTCGTCGAGAATCAGGATGGCCGGGTCCGCGAGAAACGCGCGCGCGATCGTGAGGAGCTGCTTCTGCCCTTCGGACAGGTTGCTCGCCACTTCATTGATTAACGTGTCGTAGTTCTCGGGCAGCGTCCTGATGAAGTGATCGGCCTGCGCCGCCTTCGCCGCCTTGACGATCGCGTCCGGCGTCGCGTGCTCGCGGCCGTAGGCGATGTTGTCGCGCATCGTGCCGGAGAACAGCCACGTGTCCTGCAGCACCATCCCGAACGTCTGCCGGAGCGCGCCGCGCTTCATGTCGCGGATGTCCACGCCGTCTACGCGGATCGCGCCGCTGCGGACGTCGTAAAAGCGCATCAGCAGGTTGACCAGCGTCGTCTTGCCGGCGCCGGTGTGCCCGACGATGGCGATCGTCTGGCCAGGCGCGATGTCCAGCGACATGTTGTCGATGAGCGGCACTTCCTCCGAGTACCGGAACGTCACGTCGTCGAACTGGACCGCTCCGCGGGGATTCGCGAGCGGTCCGAGCGCGTCGGCGTCTGATGTCTCTTCGGGTTCGTCGAGGAGCTCGAATACGCGCTCGGCCGCGACGACGGTCAGCTGAATGGTGTTGACGATGCCGCTCAGCTGCGTGATCGGCATCGAGAACTGGCGGCCGTACTGAATGAACGCCTGGACGTCGCCGATCGCGATCGCGCGGCGCGTCACCAGCACGCCGCCGATGACGGCGATGAACACGTATCCGAGATTGCCGACGAACATCATCGTCGGCCAGATGATGCCGGTGACGAACTGCGCGCGCCACGCGCCGTCGTAGTACGTCTCGTTCAGCGCGTCGAACGTCGCGACCGACTTCTTCTCGTGACCGAACGCCGTGACGATGGTGTGGCCGGCGTACATCTCGGCGATGTGGCCGTTCAGCGCGCCGAGCGCCATCTGCTGCTTCATGAAGAATTTCTGCGATCGCTTCGCGATGCGCGCGACGATCGTGATGCTGAGCGGCAGCGTCAGGACGATGGCGATGGTCAGGATCCAGCTGATGGTCAGCATCATCACGATGACGCCGATGAGCGTGAGCGCGGACGTCAGGAGCTGCGTCAGCGTCTGCTGAAGCGTGCTGCTGATGCTGTCCAGATCGTTGACGGCGCGGCTCATCACCTCACCGTGCGTCCGCGAATCGAAGAACTTCAACGGGAGCCGATCGAACTTCGCATCCACGTCACGGCGCATCGCGTACACCGTTTTCTGCGCGACGTTCGCCATCAGGTACTGCATCAGGTACTGGAACCCGCTGCCGACGACGTACAGGACCACCAGGCCGAGAAGAATGCGGCCGACGTACTCGAAGTCGACGCCGGCGCCGGGCACACCCGACACCTTCGCCACGTAACCCTCGAAGATCTTCGTGGTCGCCATGCCGAGAATCTTCGGCCCGAGGACGCTGAAGATCGTCCCGACCGCGCCCGCCATCACCACGACGGTGAGGCCGACGCGATGCGGACGGAGGTAATCCAGCAGCCGGAGCACGGTGCCTTTGAAGTTCTTGGCTCGCTGGGTCGGCATGCCGAGGCCGCCGATCGGCCGGCCGCCGAACATGTCGCGCGGCGGGGTCCGTTGACCTTGCGGTCCCGACGGCGCCGGCGCGGTTGATCCTGGCGATGTTCCACGTGAAGGCGGCGTGCTCATGCCACCTCCTCGAGCGAGACCTGCGAAGAGACGATCTCGCGGTAAATCTCGCTCTTGTCGAGAAGCTCCGCGTGCGTGCCGATGCCGACCACGCGTCCGTCGTCCAGGACGACGATGCGGTCGGCGTTGATGACCGTACTGATCCGCTGGGCAACGACGAACACCGTTGCCTTCGACGTTTCGTTCGCGAGCGCGGCGCGCAGTTTTGCGTCGGTGGCGAAGTCGAGGGCCGAAAAGCTGTCGTCGAACACGTAGACGTCGGGCCTGCGCACGATCGCACGCGCGATCGACAGCCGCTGCTTCTGCCCGCCTGACAGGTTCACACCGCCCTGCGAAACCGGCGACGCGAACTGGTCGGGCATCGCTTCCACGAATTCGAGCGCCTGCGCGACCGCTGCCGCGTGGCGCACCTCGTCGTCGCTGGCGTCCTCGCGGCCGTAGCGGATGTTCGCGGCCACTGTCCCGGTGAAGAGCACCGCCTTCTGCGGGACGAACCCGATGCGCGAGCGCAGATCGGCCTGCGTCATCTGACGCACGTCCACGCCATCCACGAGCACGCTGCCCTCGTTGACGTCGTAGAAGCGCGGGATGAGGCCGGCGAGCGTCGACTTGCCGGAACCCGTGCCGCCGATGATGGCGGTGACCTCACCGGGCCGCGCGACGAACGACACGCCCGTCAGCGCCGGCTCCTCGGCGCCCGGATACTGGAAGGTGACGTTTCTGAACTCAACCTGGCCGCGCTTCGCTGCGGCCTCGGGTCGCCGCGGCGTCGCAGGGTCGATGATCTCCGGACCCAACGCGAGCACGTCGTTGATGCGCGCCGCCGCCGCCGACGCGCGCGGCAGCATCACGAACATGGCCGTGACCATGAAAACAGCAAACAGAATCTGCATCGCGTACTGCAGCGACGCGATCATCGCGCCGACCTGCATCGAGCCCTGATCGATGCGGTGGCTGCCGAACCAGATGATCGCGACGCTGGTGAGATTCAGCATCACGATCAGCGCCGGCATCAGGACGGCAATCAGCCGGTTCATCGCGATCGCGGTGTTGGTCAGATCGAGGTTGGCCTCGTCGAAGCGCGCCCGCTGATGGGCGCCGCGATCGAACGCGCGAATCACGCGGACGCCGCTCAGGCCCTCGCCGAGCACCAGATTGAGCCGGTCGATCTTGGCCTGAATCGCCTGCGACAACGGAATCGCGCCGCGCATGATCAGCCCGAAGACGATCGCCATCACCGGCATGACCGCGATGAGCACCCAGGCGAGCTGCGTGTCCTGCGACAGCGCGAGGATCACGCCGCCAATGGCCATCATCGGCGCGGTGATCACCATGGTGAGCATCATGATCAGCATCTGCTGCACCTGCG
>DATBHR010000060.1:0-97331 GCA_036557365.1 Vicinamibacterales bacterium | reverse complement strand
GCTCCAAACAGGCCACGAAGGCACGAAGACACGAAGTTCGTCCAGTACGAGGCCTTCCTTCGAGCCTTCGTGGCTGAGTACTGAGCCTTCTTTTTCGGGCTTTCGTGTTTTCGTGGCTGTGAGGGTCTTCGTGGCTCGACGCGGTCACTTCTCCAGCAACGACTTCAACGACGCCAGCGCACGCTCCCATCCGTGCGCCACGACCTCGTAGTATCGGCGCCAGCGCGCACTATCCTCGAACCCGCTCTGCGTGACCCGAACCTTCGTCCCGAGGCCGGCCGGCGTGATCACGACATGGAGCGCCATCGGTCCGATCGGCTCGCCGTCGGGCGGCAGCCAGTACGCATCGGCGACGAAGAATCCTTCAGTCGGATCGGCCTGCATGACGGTCCCCCGAAAGACGCCGCCGAGCCGGCCCAGCAGTTCGTCGCTGAAATCAGTCGCGGGCCATTCGATGGCGTACGGCCCGAGCATCCGCGGCGAGACGACCGCGTGGCGGACCTGCCACCAGGCCTGCAGCGCCTGCACGTCGAAAAACGCTTTCATGACGAGCCCGGGCGGGGCGTCGATGAATGTCGTGATGTCGAGCTCCGGCGACTTCGTCACGGTCGTCAAAGGCAGCTCGTCGTTCGCGCGCGCGCCGGTTTCGCGTGGCTGCGCGGCGTGGCAGGCGATTGCGGACCGTTGACGCGCGTCATGAGCCGCGAATGATAGCACCTGGTGGTAAATTGATCTTCTATGTCGCAGCAGCCGCTCGCGTACCTGCACCCGGAGTTTCTCGAGAGCGAGGAAGCCCGGCCGCTCCGGATTCTCGCCGAGTACCTCGAGCCGCTCGGGCGCTTCAAAGAGGAGAAGATCCAGGACACGGTGGTCTTCTTCGGATCGGCCCGCGTCGACAGCCGCGAGCGCGCGGAGCGCGCGATGAGAACCCTGAAGGCGCGCGGGATTCGGAACGCCGACCAGGCGTACGAACTGGAGCTGACCAAGACGCGCAAGGCGCTCGAGTGGGCGCGCTATTACGAGGAAGCGCGCGAGCTTGCGCGCCTGCTCACGACGTGGAGCCTGTCACTCCAGTCCGACAACCACCGCTTCGTGGTGACGTCGGGCGGGGGCCCCGGGATCATGGAAGCCGCCAACCGCGGGGCGCGCGAAGCGGGCGGCAAGACGGTCGGACTGAACATCCGTCTGCCGTTCGAGCAGGGCGCGAACCCGTACATCAGCGACCGGCTGCACTTCGAGTTCCACTACTTCTTCATGCGCAAGTTCTGGTTCGCGTACCTGTCGAAGGCGCTCGTGATTTTTCCGGGCGGCTTCGGAACGTGCGACGAGCTGTTCGAGATCCTCACGCTCGTCCAGACCGACAAGCTCTCGAAGAAGATCGGCGTCATCCTCTACGGACGCGAGTACTGGGATCAGGTGCTGAAGCTGGAGCCGATGGCCGAGTGGGGCGCCATCGCCGAGCAGGATCTCGAACTGCTGCATTACGCTGACACGCCGAACGACGCGTTCGAACAGCTGCGAACGCACCTCATCACGCATCATCTCGAGCCGGCCACGCCGCAGGAAGCGGCCGCGCCCGGAATCGCGAAGACGCGCGGATAAGCCCGCGCTCAGTACATCAGGAACCGCTCGCGAGTCTGTTTGAATTCGTCGACGGACTGCGTCCACGACTCCGCGATCGCGCGCGCGGACATGCCGCCTTCAATCTGAAGACGCAGATCGGACGATCCGGCGAGGATATCGATCGGCAGCTTCTCGTGCTCGTATTCGTACGGCGGTTCGCGCCAGGCGAACGCCGAAGGTCCGTGCGCGCGGAACGCCGCCAGCAGCGCGACGCCGGTCTCGACCGGGCGGAACGACGCGCGATCGCATACGTGAATCTGGACGCCGCCGCAGGTCGCGCGCGCGTGCTTGTGAAACGTCGGTTCGATGACGGCGGGACGGAATCGGACGCCTGGCAGCCCGAGCTCATTCAGCTCGCGCGCGAAGCTCTCGTCTTTCACCCATGGTGCGCCGAGGAGCTCGAAAGGCCGCGTGGTCCCGCGCCCCTCTGAAACGTTCGTCCCTTCGAAAAGCACCGTTCCCGGATAGACGACGGCGCTGTCCACGGTCGGCAGGTTCGGCGACGGGAGCACCCACGGCACGCCCGACTCCTCGAAGTACATCTGCCGGCGCCACCCTTCCATCGGCATGACGTCGAGGTCGGCGCCGATACCGAACTCCTCGTTGAAGAGCCGCGCCAGCTCGCCGATCGTCATCCCGTGGCGCATCGGGATTGGATACAGGCCGACGAACGACTCATAGCCGTGAACGAGCATCGGCCCTTCGACGGCCGCGCCGCCGATGGGATTCGGCCGGTCGCAGACGATGATCTTGATCCGGTTCTTGCGCGCCGCCATGAGGCAGTACGCCATCGTGTAGATGTAGGTGTAGATCCTCGTGCCGACGTCCTGCAGGTCGACGACCAGCAGGTCCACGTCCTTCAGCATCCCCGCGGTCGGCTCGCGGGTTTCGCTGTAGAGCGAGAACACCGGGACGCGGCGGAGGTCGTCCCGGGCGTGGCCGGTCTCGATCATGTTCTCCTGCACGTCCGACCGGAACCCGTGCTGCGGGCCGAAAATCGCGATCAGCGTCGACCGGGGATGCTCCGCCAACCGGTCCGCGATGTGCCGCAAGCCGCCGTCGACGGACGCAGGGTTGCAGACGACGCCGACCCGGCGTCCGCGAAGCAGGGTGGAGGCGAGCAGACGGTCGGATCCGAGGAGCGCAGCCATTCCCCGAATTATAGGTTGGCGTTCCGTTCCGGTCGTCCGGCGTCGCGACGGCAGGTGGCCGCGAGTCTCGGTCTTCCGACCAACCGGCGCTATCTTCATGGGCGGGACTTGCCTCGCTTGCCGGGGCTTGGGTAGACTACCCGCCGTTTGGTGGTCAGCCCCGCCTGCTTCGCCCGCGCCGAGAGCCGATCGAGCCTCAAGTCCGACTCGCTCCCTCCCCGTGATTGCAAGCCGACGTGCAGCCACCCCTTTTGAGGTGAGGCAACCTATGGGTCGCAGGCTCTACGTCGGAAACCTTCCCTATAGCGCGGGCGAGGCGGAAATTCAGGAGCTGTTCAGCCGGGCTGGTACCGTCGAGTCGGTTCGCGTGATGCGCGATGCGGCCACAGGCCGTGCGCGCGGATTCGCGTTCGTCGAAATGGCGACAGACGAGGATGCGCAGAAGGCGGCGTCCGAGCTCAATCAGTATCAGATGGGCGGCCGTCCGCTCACCGTCAACGAGGCACGTCCGAAGCCGGACGGCGGCGGCTTTGGCGGAGGCGGCGGATACTCGGGCAACCGCGGTGGCGGCGGTGGCGGGCGTCGCGAGCCCCGCTGGTAGTCGCGCACGACCGATCCGGAATCAACCATGAAGAACTGGTCCAAGGGTGACCGCGTGACGCAGCCCACGTACGGTGCCGGCACGCTCGTCGAAGTCAACGAACACCACACGGTGATCGATTTCGACGAGCACGGCCGCCGCACCTTCGCGACGCGGCTCGTCGTCCTCCAGGCAACGAACGAACCAGCTCCCCACAAGGCGGCGACGAAGAAGCGCGCCCCGAAGAAGAAGAAAGCCGAAAACTGACGCGATCGGCTCGGCCTCCTGGCCGGGCCGATCATTTATGCGCGGCGCGCCGTGCCAGCGCGCGGCCCGCGACGAAGCCGCTCGACCACGCCCACTGGAAGTTGAAGCCGCCGATGCGGCCGTCCACATCCAGTATTTCTCCCACCACGTACAGTCCCGGACAGATCCGCGACTCCATCGTCGCCGGATCGACTTCATCCAGCGAGACGCCGCCGGCGGTCGCCTCCGCGAAGTTGTAGCCGCGCGTGCCGACGACGTCGAGCGGCGACTCGACGAGGGCATGCGCGATTGTTCGCCGGTCGCTGCGCGTCAGGTGCGCGAGGAGCGTCGCTGGATCGAGAGCGAGGCCGCTCAAAATCGATCGCGCGACCGAATCGGGCACGAACCGCGACACGAGCGTGTGCACGGACGCACGCGGCGTCGCGCTGCTCGCCGCGATCATCTCCGCTTCCACCTGCTCGAACGATCGCGATCCGCAGAAGTTGATCGTGATCGCGACGCGTTTTCCGGCGTCGTGCGCGCGGAGCCAGTGGCGCGACGCGTTCATCGCGACGGGACCGCTCGCGCCGACGTGCGTCCAGAGGAGCGGACCCTGCAGACGCGTCTCGATCGTGCCATCCACCCACACCGCGAGCCCGACATCCACCGACACTCCCGCGAGATCGCGGTGGTTCGACGTGCTCTCGTCGAGGACGAGCGGCGCGAGCGCCGGCGTGGTCGTGACGATCGAATGTCCTAACCGCTGCGCGAGGACATAGCCGAAGCCGTCGCTGCCTGTCTTTGGCAGCGACTGGCCGCCGGTCGCAAGTACGACCGCGCTGGCCTGAAACTCCGTCTGCGCGGTCGAGACGCGCAGTCGTCCGTCCGCACGCGCGACATCGAGCACACGGTGATCCGCGAGAAGCACGACGCCGAGTTTCTCGCTTTCACGGAGAAGTGCGTTCAGCACGTCGCGCGAACGGCTGCTGTCCGGAAACAGCTTGCCGTCCGCTTCCTCGTGCAGCAGTACGCCGAGGTCGTGGAAGAAAGCGGCTGCTGCATCCGCGGTGAACGCGCGCAGCACGCGGCGAACCACCGTCGCGCGTCCGCCCCAGAAATCGCGTTCGCTGACGACGCGGTTCGTGACGTTGCAGCGCGATCCGCCGCTGACGAGAATTTTTGCGCCTGGCTTCTTCGCGCCGTCGAGAAGGACGACGTTGGCCGCGCGGTTTTCACGTCGCGCGGTGATGGCGGTCATCAGACCGGCCGCTCCGGCTCCGACGATGACGATGTCGGCGGTGGCGGGAGCGGTCGGGTGATGTGAAACGGCGTGAACCTCGATTACAGAGCGGAGTGTACCGATTCCGCGGGAGGATTGGCCGGCAACGTGTCGGTCCCGGCGATCGTCATGCGAGTGCGCTCGCCGCAAGCGTTGCAGCGCAACACGATGGTCTGTCCGTCCGCGGACCGTCCGACGATCTCTGTCCGGTGACTGCCACACTTCGGGCAGGTTGGAGGCGGTGTCTGAGCAAGGATTAAGGGCGCGTCATAGTGAACCATAATGTCGTATAGGGTTCAAATGACGAGCCAAGCCGCAATCATGCTCGATTGCTGGCATAAAGCACACGTTCTGTTCGAATTACCAGATGGTCGGCGGCGTCGTTCGTGTGTCGATGCAGCACACCGAATGACCGCCGTGTAAACGTCACGACGTGCAACCGTCCACGCGTGCAGGATTGCGCAGTCAGTCGTCCACTTCCGCGCGGTCCTCTCGCGGCGGTCTGATCGCCGTTCTCGCGGGCGGTCGCGCACCCGTCATCCAGCGCAGCGCGGCGAACGCGGCCAGGCCTCCCGCCGCACCGGTCAGCCACTTCGAACGATTCGACAGCGCCGTCGGCGCCGGCGGCGGCCTCCGAACGCGCACGCGCCGTTCGTTTGCGGGAATCCACCGCGTGACGAACGCGAACGCATCCGACGCGCATCGCGGACACCGATCCGCCGTGTGCAGTTCCTCGCAGTCCAGGCAGAGCCGGGCTTCTTGCAGGTGCATCCTTGTAGTCTACCGAACGTCCCTCGCACGTGGATCGGCGTCCGCTGATCGCTCGCGGTTCAAACGGCCGCGCTGGCGGCGACGACGACGAACTCGTTGTAGGTGAAGAGAGAGCCGGCGGCGCGCGGAAACGGGAACGAGTAGCTGCGCTCGACGCGCAGCTTCAACGCGTCGCAGATGCCACGGAGCTTCCTGTCGTCCATGAATTCGACGTGCGTCGCGTCCGAGCGGTAGCCGGCTTCCTGCGGTGTGATCAAGACGAGACGCGCGCCCGGCCGCAGGTAGCGCAGGTAGCTGTCCACCAGCTTGACGCTGTTCTCGAAGCCGACATGCTCGACGACGTGCGCCACGAGCATCGAATCGAATCGCCAGTTTTCTTTCGACGCCGCCTCGCCGAACTCGTCGGGCGTGTACGCGCGAAATCCGCGGGCGCGCGCCGCCTCGATGCATTGGATGTTCGGATCGACGCCGACGCCGGAGCCGTTCAGATGGCCGAGATTTCGTCCGACACCGCAGCCGACGTCGAGGACGAAGCCGAGACGCAGCCGCTGCAGGTTCCACTTGTAGGGAAGCTGCACGCCGAGATACCGCCGCCACCGCGAGACGGCACGCGACTCCAGTCGATCCGCGTAGGCGGGCGTCAGCGAGCTCCGCCGCGACGTTGGGACTGAATCTCGATCCGCTGATGGTGACAGGAGGCCTCCGCGTCGATGCGTATCGACGATCCATGCGCATTCTAGCGCGGCCCTGGACCGCGACCGCGCCCGTCGCGTTCAGACGTCGGGCCTGACGGGTTCGCGGCGATGATATAGGCTATCCGCCGCGGAGTACGAGGAGCGCGCCTTATGAAGACTATCGTTGTCGTGCTCGCTGCAACCGTCGTGTTCGCCCAGCCACGCCGTGCGGACACTCCACGAATCTACGTGATCGACGTCGAGGGCGGCGGGGCCACCTTGGTGGTGGGCCCGACCGGTCAGTCGATGTTGATCGATGCCGGCAGTCCGGGCGCCGCCGCCGAACGCGACTCGGCGCGCATCGTCGACGTGATGCGCGCCGCGGGGTTGACGAAGATCAACTACCTCTTCACAACCCACTACGACGGCGATCACGTCGGCGGCGCGCCGGCGGCGAACGCCGTCGCGCACTTCGACCGCTTCTTCGATCACGGCGAGATGGACCCGAAGTGGGAGCAGAACAACGGCATCGAAGATCGCTATCGCGCCTACCTCGACATTGCCGCCGGCAAGCGCACCATCGTCAAGCCGGGCGACACGATTCCGCTCGACGGCCTTCGCGTGGACGTCGTCGCCTCCGCCGGTGCGGTCATCGCGAAGCCGATCAACGGCGGCGGCCAGCAGAATCCGTACTGCCGCGACGCGGAGGCGAAGGAGCCGAACAAGACCGAGAACTCGCAGGCGACCGGCGTGCTGGTGTCGTATCGCGGGTTCACGTTCCTCGACGTCGGCGACCTGACCTGGGACAAGGAAATGGCGCTCGCCTGTCCCACGAACAAGCTCGGTCGCGTCTCACTGATGCTCGCGACGCATCATGGCTTCTTCAACGATCAGTCGGGTGCGCCGGCGCTGCTCTGGGCGATTCAGCCGCGCGTCGTGATCGCGAACAACGGCCCGCGCAAGGGAATGGCGGTCGCCGCGTACGATCGCATCGAGAAGGTCAAGGATCTCGAAGGTCTGTGGCAATCGCATCTGGCTCTGTCGAACGACAAGGCGCACAACGCGCCAGAGGAGATGATCGCCAACCTCGAGCCGTCCGCGGAGTGCAAGGGCCACTGGATTGGGGTCGACGTGCACCCGGACGGCAGCTTCGTCGTCACCAACAGCCGGAACAATGTGAGCCGGACGTACCGCGCTCGCTGACACGCCGACGAGGGAGCGCATCATGCCGACGCGAGCCGCGCGGATTCTCTTCGCCGTCATCCTGAGCGCCGCGGCAGTCGCGCCTCACGCGCAGCAGCCGGCGGCGACGAATCCGCTTGCCGCCAACGCCGAGGCCGCGGCGGCCGGCGAACACCTGTTCAATCAGACCTGCCAGTCGTGCCATGGTCCTGGCGGGCAGGGCGATCGCGGTCCCGCGCTGAACGCCGGCCGCTTCATGCGCGAGGACGTTGACGCCGATTTGTTTCGCTCGATTCGCACTGGCGTGCCCGGCACGCAGATGCCGTCCTTCGCGAACCTCACCGACGAGCAGGTGTGGCAGCTCGTCGCGTATATCCGCAGTTTGAACCGCCCGTCGGCTTCGCCTGGTTCGTCAGCGATCACCGGCAATGCGAGCGCCGGTGAAACGCTGTTCTTCGGCAAGGCGCACTGCGTGGACTGCCATCAGGTTGACGGCCGCGGCGGCGTTCTCGGTCCCGATCTGTCGACCATCGGCCGCGAGCCGGCGGATGTGCTGCGGCGGAAGATTGTCGATCCGTCAGCGCCGGTGCCGGCCGGTCGCGGCACGACGGCGCCGCCGCAGACGATCGTCGCCACGACGAAGGACGGCCGCGAGATTCGAGGCGTCAGGCGCAACGAGGACACGTTTTCCGTCCAGGTCGTTGATGCGTCGGGGCATCTGCATCTCCTCGACAAGCTGACGCTCGCGTCGTATCGCGTGGAAAACGCGTCGATGATGCCGTCGGACTATGCATCGCGGTTATCGTCGAGCGAGGTGAACGATCTCGTCGCATACCTCGGCACGCATCGCGATCATCCGCTCGCCTCGTCCCATGCCGCTACGGCGACTTTGAACAGCGCACGGCTCGTGAAAGCCGAGACCGAGCCGCAGAACTGGGCGATGTACTGGGGCAACTATCGCTCCACGCACTACTCGGGCCTGACACAGATCGATGCGGGAAACGTACGCCAGTTGCGCGTCGCCTGGACGTTCCCGATGCCCGGCGATTCCGTCCTCGAAGCCACGCCGCTCGTCGTCGACGGCGTCATGTACACGACGCAGCCCGGCGTCGTCGTTGCGCTCGACGCCCGGAGCGGGCGCCAGATCTGGCGCTACGCGCGATCCCAGAAGGTGAAGAATCCGTACGAGATCAACCCGTTCAATCGCGGCGTCGCGATTTCCGGGACGCGGCTGTTCGTCGGGACGCTCGACGCGGCGCTCGTGGCACTCGACACGCGCACGGGAGCGCCGCTGTGGGAAACGCAAGTCGCCGACTCGACGCTCGGCTACAGCCTGACGAGCGCGCCGCTCGTCGTCAAAGACAAGGTCCTCGTCGGGATCACCGGCGGCGAATTCGGCGCGCGCGGATTTCTCGACGCGTACGACGCCGCGACCGGCAAGCAGCTGTGGCGGTGGTACTCGGTGCCGGGGCCAGGCGAGTTCGGCCACGAGACGTGGAAAGGCGACAGCTGGAAGCTTGGCGGGAGCCCGATGTGGCTGACCGGATCCTACGATCCTGATCTGAACATCGTCTACTGGACCGTCGGCAATCCCGGTCCGCAGATCGATCGCGAGGCCCGCGGCGATCTCGATAATCTGTTCAGCGATTCCGTGGTGGCGATCGATCCGGACACCGGCCAGCGCAAATGGCATTACCAGTTCACGCCCAACGACGGCCACGACTGGGATTCGTGCCAGGCCGTCGTGCTCGTGGATCGCACGTGGCGCGGTCAGTCGCGCAAGCTGCTGCTTCACGCCGATCGCAACGGCATGTTCTACGTCCTCGATCGCACGAACGGATCCGTGCTGGCCGCGACGCCATTCGTATATCAGAACTGGAACTCCGGTCTCGATGGGAACGGCCGTCCGCGGATCGTTCCCGGATCGAACTCGAGCCGCGAGGGAAGCTTCTTCGTCTATCCCTCGATCGGCGGCGGCACGAATTTTCAGGCGCCGTCGTACAGCGCGGCGACCGGACTGTTCTATCTCGAATATCGCGACAGCGGTCAGACCTACGTCAGCACCGACGTGGCCTACGAACGCGGCCGGCAGTACATCGGCCGCGACTCGGCGCCGCCGCGCGCCGCGCCTAAACCAGGAGAGCCGGCGGCGTCGGCAGGTATCAAGGCGATCGATCCAGAGACGGGCAGGACGGTGTGGGATTTCAAGGTCATTCAGGGCTCGTTGACGAACGGCGTGCTCGCGACAGCCGGCAACGTCGTCTTCGGTGCGGTTCGCGACGGCAACATCGTCGCGCTCGACGCGAAGTCCGGCACTCATCTCTGGCACTTTCAGACCGGCGGCAACCTCGCAGCGTCGCCCATCAGCTATGCCGTTGACGGCCGGCAGTACGTCGCGCTTGCGGCGGGCAACGTCGTGTACGCGTTCTCGCTGCCCGAGTCGAAGTAAATGCGGGCGTTCCTGACGTTCATCAGCGCCATCTCTGCCTACTTCTTCACGTTTTGGATGAGCGGCGCGCTTCTCTTTTCCATCATCGGCACGGCCGAGATGCTTCCGTTCCTGCTCGCCTGCGCGGCCGGCATCGCGGCGGGACGCTACGTGTGGCTGCACACAGCGTCCTTCAAGACGGGAGCCATCAGCTCGATCCTCTACGGCGCGGTCGCGACCGGAGGCGTGGCGTTCGCGGCCGGCTTCTTCGGTCCGATCATCTTGACGCCCGGCGCAAATCAGGGCCCGCTGCTGGGACTGTTCATCACGGGACCGCTCGGATTCATCGTGGGCGCGATCGGCGGCTGGATTCACTGGCTCGTGCGCGGCCGACGGGCAGGCGACGCGCAAGGCATCCATCCAGCGCGCTGACCTCGATGGTAGGATAGCCGCGCATAACATGCGCGCGATCCTGATCGCCACGATCGTGTGCGCGCCGCTGCTGCTCACGACCGACGCGCAGCCGCGCGCGGCATCCGCGGCGCTCAACTGGCCGCTTCACAACTTCGACCTCGCCGGCAGCCGGTTTTTCCCGTCCGATCAGATCAACACGTCGAACGTGAAGGCGCTTGCGCCGCGCTGGCTCTTTCAGACGGGCGTCATCGACGGCGTCAGTAACCAGACGACGCCGATTGTGGTGGACGGCGTGATGTACGTGACGGATCCGCGCGGGAGCGTCTACGCGCTCGATGCCGCCGATGGCCACCTGCTGTGGAACTTCGACGTCGCCGCGCTGATCGGCGGCGGCGCACGAGACGGCTACATCTTCCGCAATCGCGGCGTCTGTTACGCCGACGGCATCGTCTACACCGCGGCCGGCTCGTTCCTGTTCGCACTCGATGCAAAGACCGGGAAACCCGCCAGCGGATTCGGAAAGGACGGGCAGGCGAGCGTCATCCTGGACGTGATTCATCTTCGACATCCGGAAGTGGCGTCGGCGATCAGCCTCGGCTACTGGTTCACGACGGCGCCGCAGGTCTACAACGGCGTCATCTACATCGGGAGCACGCGCAGCGAAAGCCACATCCCCGGCGGCCACGTGCTGGCGGTCGATTCGAAGTCGGGTCGCGTGCTGTGGCACTTCAACACGATTCCGCAGGACGAATCGGATCAGGGATGGGACGTCGCCGGCCCGACGTGGGTCGGCGGCGAACGCAACGGCGGCGGCATCTGGGAAACGCCGTCGATCGATCCTGAGCTCGGCCTGCTCTACGTGGCGGTCGGCAATCCATTTGGCGACGCGACGAAGCGCATCGGAACAAACCTGTTCACCGATTCGATACTCGCGCTCGATCTCAAGGGCGGAAAGTTGAAGTGGTACTTTCAGCAGACGCATCACGACGTCTGGGACTATGACTCCGGCAATCAGCCGGTGCTGTTCGACGTGCAGATTGGCGGGCAGCGCGTGAAGGCGCTCGCCGAAGGCAGCAAGAACGGCTACCTCTATATCCTCAACCGCGAAACCGGTAAGCCCGTTCACGCGATCAAAGAAGTTGCCGTGCCGACCGAGAACGCACGCGCCGGTGATCAGCCGTGGCCGACGCAGCCTGTGCCGTTCACCGCGTCCGGCGAGCGGATGAAGCCGGTGTCGCCCGTCTTTCCGACCGACGTGCCGCCCGATCGACGCGCCACGCGCACGCTGGTGCCGCAGTTCACGCCGCCCGGACCGAACCAGATCTACTCGCCGGGCACGGAAGGGGGCGCGAACTACGGCCCGATTTCGTACAGCCCTCGAACGAAGCTGCTGTACGTCAACGCCGTCGACAGTCCGCTCGGCGCGAACCGCCGCGCGCGCGGTTATTTCTCCGCGTTCGATCCGTCGACCGGCGATCTCAAGTGGCAGCAGACATTCGACGGGTGGGGCCAGGCCGGCTCTGTCGTGACATCCGGCGACGTCGTCTTCGTGGGCAGCGGGAGCAACACCGCAGGCTACCTCTACGCGTACGACGCCCGCACCGGCGACATGCTGTGGAAGTTCAACACCGGCGGCGGAATCTTCTCCTCGCCGTCCGCGTACGTCGTGAACGGCGAGGCCTTCGTCACCGTCGCGTCAGGCGGCGGAGAACGCGGCCGTCGCGGCGGCGACCTCATCCTGAGTTTCGCGCTGCCGCCGCACTGACCACCGGCGGTGCTAGGCTAGGTGACGTTCCGGGAGGATCCGATGAACACGGCATCGAAGTCGAAGGCGACGGGATTGAAGGCGTTGTCGATAGTGGCGGTTTCGGTTGCTGCGCTCGCCGCCGCCGATTCGGCGTGGCACTGGAGCGCCGCCGGACCAAACGCGATGACGATGTTGATCATCGGCGACGTCGACATCCAGCGCCGCGCTGATCCGACGACGGCGTTCGCGCACATCGGTGCAACCCTCAAGCAGGCGGATCTCGTCTACGCCAATCTCGAGGGCATGCTCGTCAAGCCGCAGGGACCCGAAATCGACATTCCGGACAAGCGCGGCTGGCGTCATCCCGGTCCTGAGGGCGTGCAGGCGCTGAAAGCCTGGAACATCAGCACCGTCGGCGTCGCGAACAACGTCGCCTACGACCGCGCCAACATCCTCGAGACGCTGCGCGTGCTCGACGCGAACGGCATCATCCATACCGGCGGCGGCAGGAACATCGCTGAAGCGCACAAGCCGGCGATCGTCGAGCGCAAGGGCGTCAAAGTGGGCTTCCTGCAGTACACGGCGCGCTGGTACCGCGACGACGAGCAGTTGGCGACCGAGACCGAGCCCGGCATCGCGAAGATCAGCTCGCGCGACGGCGTCACGATCGATCGCGCCGACGTCGAGCGCGTCCGCGACGACATCCGCCGCCTCCGCCCGCTCGTGGACATCATCGTCGTCTCGCATCACAACCGCGATGGCGCGACCGCGACGCAGTTTCCCGGCAACGCACCGGCACCACGCGGCGGCGCGCCGCGCGATCAGCACGTGTCGGAGGCGTACCAGAAGCAGTTCGCGCACGTGGCGCTCGATGCGGGCGCCGATTTCGTCTACGGACACGGCACGCATACGATTCAGGGCGTCGAGGTCTATCGCGGCAAGCCGATCCTCTACGCGATCGGCCACTCGGCGTTCGACCAGCCCGGTTACGAGAAGTCGAAGGACGGCCTCGTCGTGCGCGCCGTGATCCAGGCAAAGAAAATCGCGCGCGTGTCGTTCGTCCCCGTCAGCCGCGACGATCACAACGACGTCTTCATGCTCGAACCGGGCAGCGCAGAGGGAAGCCGCCTGCTCGAGATCGTGAAGCACGAGTCGTCGCCGGATCTGCCGCTGCGGATCGAGGGGCAGGAGGTCGTCCTGCTCGATCGATCCGCGTCGCCGCCGACGCAGGCGCGAGCGAAGTAGCGCTCAGAACGATCGCGTCAGAACTTCATCGCGAGCCCAACGCTCGCCCGCCAGAAATCGAAGTGTGACAGCGTCAGCTGGTCGGTCGCTTCGAGGCCCGGCAGGTCGAAGCCAAAAGCGCGGAAGTACCTGAGGTCGCCGCGGATGCCGAAGTGGGGGTTGAAGAACGCGATCGCGCCGCCACCGACATTGAACGTGAAATAGTTGGACGACAGGCTCTCCGGGTTGGATGCGGACGCGACCGGCGAGGCCACCACGCTCCCGAGCGATTGCACGTTCAGCAGAAGATCGCCGGCGCCAACCGCCGCGTACGCCTTGACCGGCCCGATCATCGGGCCGATGAGCATGTCGCCCGAAAACGTCAGGACCTTGCTCCGCGCCGCGTCGCTGGCGTTGTTGTCGAGCAGCTCGGGGAAGTACGCGATCTCCGTGTCGAATCCGACGATCTTGCCGAGATTGCCGAACGCGACGCCGAAGCTGGGCTTCGACGCGCTGCCGTTCGGCGTGGGCGACGTCAGCGTCGTGCCGACGAATGGACTGAGGAAGAAGCCCTGCGCGGAGGCCTCGCGCGTGACGAACGACGCGGCGATGGCGGCGACGGCAACGATGGTGCGGGTCATGTCGGCAACTCCGTTATGAATGGACGGGTCGTGGCTCGACCATAGACGCGCCGAATCCAAAAAACAGGGCTCAGCGCCGCGAACCGCCCGCGATTGACCCGGAACTGCATCGGAGCGACGATCGAAACGAAGGACCGCTCGAGAAGAGGAGCTGGCGACAGCATGGATCTGCACGATTACGAGCTCGGCAAACCCGACGAGCCTGTGGACATCGAGCCGATTCCGCCGCGAAACCGCGGCGTGTGGATCGCCGTGGCGGCCGTCGTCATTCTTGGCGCGATTGCCGTGTTCGTTTTCTACAACCGGCGTCCGGCGCCTGCGCCCGCCGCGGCTGTCGCGCCGCCTCCGGCCGCCCCTACGCGTCCGCTCGGGGGGCAGCCCGAAGCGGTGACGGTTCCGCCGCTCGACGAAAGCGATCCGGTCGTGCGCGACCTCGTGCGCGCGCTGTCCTCGAATCCGCAGGTGCTGGCCTGGCTCACGACGAACGGTCTCATCCGCAACTTCGCCGTCGTCGTCGCCAACGTCGTCGAAGGCGTGACGCCGGCCAATCACCTGCACGTGCTGCGTCCGCGCACCGCATTTCAGGCGGACGAGCGCGGCAGCGAAATCCTGCTCGATCCGCGCAGCTACAACCGCTACGACACCCTGGCGGACGCGATCGCGTCGATCGATCCAGCGGGAGCCTCGCGCCTGTACGCGACGCTGAAACCGAGAATCCAGGAAGCGTACGCGGAGCTTGGGATGCGCCCCGCGTCGTTCGACGCGGCGCTCGAGCACGCCTTCATCGTTCTGCTGCAGGTGCCGATCGTCGACGGTCCTGTCCGCCTCGAGCCGAAGGGGATCGGTTACCGCTATGCGGATCCGAAGCTCGAAGAGCTGACGGGCGCGCAGAAACAGCTGCTTCGCATGGGCCCGCGAAACGTACGTGCTGTGCAGGCATCACTCCGGCGTCTGGCGGTTGCGCTCGGCATCCCCGAGGAACGCCTTCCTTAACCGCCGACTGCGTGTCTGGCCGTATCGCTGGCTTGACTCCTAACGATGAAGTACTAATAATCTAGTAGACATGGCGAAGCGGAAGACGGGACCGCTCACACCCCAGGAGCTGGCCATCATGAAAATCGTCTGGCGCCTGGGCGCGGTGACGGTCCGCGACGTCTACGAAGCGCTCAACGCCTCTCGGCGGATCGCGTATACCACCGTGATGACGATGATGGGTGTGCTGGAGACGAAGGGGTTCCTGAGGAAGGAGACCGACGATCGCGCGTATCGGTACCACGCCGTTCAGCCGCAGGGCACCGTCATCGCGTCGATGATTCAGGAATTCGTCGACCGCGTCTTCGACGGCGCGTCGCGCCCGTTGCTGCTTCACCTCGTGAAGAAGGCAAGATTGTCGGCGGCGCAGCGCAAGGAGCTGCAGCGCCTGCTCGACGACGAGGAGGCCTGATGGTGGCCGCGCTTCACGACGTCGTCGCCTACAGCACACAGATCCTCGTGGTGATCCTTGTCGCCGCTGGCGCTGCTTTCGTGTGCGAGCTGCCCGCGCCGAGAGCGCGCGTGGTGTTCTGGCGCGCGGTGCTCGCGCTGTGCTTCATCGTTCCGGCTGTCGCGCTGCTCAGGCCTCCCGCGTCTCCGTCTTCGGTTCAGGCAACAGTCGTGGCGCCTTCTTCGTCGACGCTACCTTCAGTTCACGACACAGTCAGCACCACTGCAGATACTGCGGTAACGGTACACACCGTACATCCGTCCGTTGAACGATCACGTGTGTCGCTGGCAGGCATCACGCTCGCAGGACTCGCCGCAGGGGCCGTGGCGCGCCTCGCGTGGATCGGTTTCGGCCTCGTCAGCCTGCGGCGTCTGCGTCGGGCTGGAATTTCCGCGAGTCTTTCGGACGAGTTGCAGTCGACCGTCAGCCGGGTCGCATCGTTTGCCGACATTCGAATCTGCGACGCAGTCCAACAGCCGGTCACGTTTGGCATCAGGAAGCCTGTCGTCCTCCTTCCCTCATGTTTCACGACGCTCGACGCCTCGACGCAGCAGGCTGTGCTGCTCCACGAGCTGTTCCACGTTCAGCAGCGCGACTGGGCGAGTCTGCTCGCGGAAGAAATCGTCGGCAGCGTGTTCTGGTTCCATCCCGCGGTGCGGTGGACCCTTGGACAGCTGCAGCTCGGTCGCGAGCAGCTGGTCGATGCGTCGGCCGCGGCGTCCGTGGGTCGCCGCATCTACGCCGAAGCCCTGCTGCTGTTCGCCGGCGAAGCCACGCCGATTCCTGCGATCGGACTCTCCGGGCATCGGCAGCTGCGCCTCCGCATCCGCGCGCTGACGCGGACGTCAGAACTCTCGCGGCCGCGTCTTCTCATCCACATGTTGTTGCTGACGCTCGCGACATGCGGGACCGCGGTTGTCGTCGTCTCGGCGCTTCCGTGGCAGATGACTCTCAGACCGGCGACTGTCACGGATCGATCCCGTCCGGTGGACGGCCAGACGACGACTGCGAGCGTCGGTCGGCGCGACGAAAAGGCCCGTGCGACCGTCACGCCGTTTACAAGCGTTCAGCCCGCCGCCGTTGTCGCGACACCAAGGGAGCAGTTGCCGGACGCGAACGATCCGGCGGCGATCGGTGAGCTTGCGCGCGCTGGCGAAGTCTATCGTGCCGCGCCCGAATACGAAGGCATCGCGTCGATTACGGGATCGAGCGGCAAGACGATCATCACGATGGATGCGACATTGCGACCCATGGCATCGAGCCCGCGCCTGGAGTTCCGGAATGTCCAGATGAAGCCGGAGTCCGGCGACACGTCGAACCAGAGCTTCGTCGCACCTGCCGACCATCTGCAATTCGATCGGCTGCCCGCCGACGTCGCGTCCGCGCGCAGTCTTGGGACGCAGCGAATCGTTGTACGCGGCAAGCCGGTGTCCTGCGCGGTGATCGAGACGCGAGCCCGCGGCAACCGGGATCGCGTCCGTTACTGGATCGATCCGGCCACCCACCTGATCTGGAAAATGGAAGTCGCGCCAGGCGAACGTACGCAGGACATGGCCGTCAACTGGACGTTGACGTTCGAATCGTGGACCGCGCAGGCGGGCGCAGCGACGGTTGCGCAGGAGGAACAGCGCGCGCCGCTCGGCGTGCTGGAGAACGGGCGCTATCGTCATCTCCTCACCGGCATCACGTTCGACATCCCGCAACGATGGACGCTCATCGGGACCGGGCCGTCGTCCGACGGTGGCGAGATGGCGCAGTTCGTCGACACGGTGACCGGCAGTTCGATCGCGATCTGGATGAAGCCGAACACGCCGCCGCCGGCAGGCATCCTCGCGCAGCTGCGCGGCGCGATTCCCGAGAAGATCGGCCAGCGCCAGGGATTTCAAGGCTATCGCGTCCGTCCCGAGACCATTCAGTTCGGCACGATCAGCGGCGTCCGATCGCTGACGGCCATTGCAGATTTCACGCAGAGCGGCCAGCTGATGAACGAATGCCTCACCTGGATCAACTCGAGCACCGAGCGCGCGTTCATTTTCGCGAGGATTCCATCGTCCCAGCTCGCGACCTTCGAGCCGCAGTTCCGGGACATCGTCGACTCGGCGATCGTTCCTTGAAGACGACGTTGTCTGGAGAGGGGTGAACGGCGATGCGTGCGCATCTGGCAGGTGTCATCGTCATCGGTGTGATCGCCTCGCTGGCGTTTGCGCCGGTCGGAGCGGCGCAAGTCGAGCGAGAGGTATTCGAGCGGTTTCCGGCGAACACGCCTGAGGAGGTCCAGCGGCTGCGAGCCGCGGCGGAGCAAGGCGACGTAGACGCGCAGAACGATCTCGGGCTTCTCCTCCGGTTCGGCGCCGCTTTCTACCAGCGATCGGGTGTCGAACAGGACAAGAACGCCGCTGTCGCATGGTTCAGGCGAGCGGCGGCGCAAGGTCTCGATCGCGCGCAATACAACCTCGCGCTGTGCCTGTTGACCGGCGAAGGCGTCGAGAAGAGCGCGACGGAAGCGTTTATGTGGCAGTCGCGCGCTGCGGCACAGGGACGGCCGCAGCCGCAGTATTCGCTCGGCCTCATGTATCTCAACGGCGAGGGCGTTCCGCAGAATGCGGCGCTCGGACTGGAGTGGGTGCGCAAGGCTGCGGCGCAGCAGCTTCCGGCGGCGCTCGGCCGGCTCGGAGACGCCTATGCCGCGGGCGAAGGTGTGCCGACGGACTCCGTCGAGGCGCTGAAGTGGTTCACGCTCTGCGTCAGCCGCGCAAACGGACGTCAAAAGAGCAACTGCACGGTAGGGCGCGACGCCGTGTCGAACACGCTGAGTGCGCAAGAGCGGATCGAGGCGCAGAATCGCGCGGCGGCATGGCTGCAGAGCCTGCCACACCGCTGAATCAACGCCTGAACGGTTCGAAACGCGAACGAGCCGTCGCGTTCAGATCTTGTTGGGGCAGCCCGGACGGCAGCGGCACGGAATCGTCCGCTCACCGATGATCGAATAGTCGTACGTGATCTCTTCTCCGCGGCGAATCGCGCGCGACGCGCGGATCCAGATGGTCTTGTCGGCGACTTCGAAGCGGCAATTCGGCTGGCACGAGTGGTTGATGAACCGCGCGATGTTGCCGCCGACCGCCGCGTCGCGGCTCCACGCCCGATTCACCCGGAACACCCAGATGCACCCTTCCGCTAGGTAGCGCGCTTCGCGCGCCTCGCATTCCTCATCGTTCCGGATCAACTCGCCGGCGTAGTCGATGATGCGCCGGTTCTTTGCGATCGGTTCAGCGGCGAAGACGCCGTAGCCGTGCACCGAGGAACGCCGACGGATGATCCGGGGAAGGTCTCTGCCGCTCACGCCTGGCGCGATGTATCGATTCCGAACTGCAGATCCGCCGCGTCATGCCGCCTGACCATGTTGATCCCGCCGCCCTCGCCGTACGGATTCGCGGAGGTGTTCACCTCGTCCAGACAGTAGTTGAAGCGCCATTGCCTGCGGACAACACGTTCCGCGTACTCGTGAAGATGAATGAAGTACGCGAGGTAGTTGACGGTTTGCGGCACCGCGGCCGGATAGCGCGCGAGCGTGCCCGCGAGCATTCGGAAGAAGAATCGTATTCGCGAGAACCGCGCGAAGTACCACTGCAGGATGTAGAAGAACTGCACGGCCATGAAGGGACGGACGCGCCCGAGCGGCCGCTGCGTCCATGGCCGGCCCGCCGTACGCCACTGCTCGACATTGGCGAGCCACCGGTCTCCGAGCGCATCGAGCTCGTAGACACGCGTGAACAGATCGCGATAGCCGTCAACGAGCGCCTCGTAGCTCATGCAGGTCGGCTTGATGTTCGTGAAGGACAGCGTGTTGTTCCCCTGAACCGGCGACCAGAGCCGTCCCGCCGCGAGCAGCCGATCGTACAGCGGCGTCCGCGGAATCGCCTGCAGAAGGCCGACCATCGCGATCGGAATGCCGGCCGCCTGAAGGAATTCGTACTGGTCGTCGAAGATCTTCTCGTCGTCCGAATCGAAGCCGACGATCATCCCGGCAACCGTCACCATGCCGTAGCTCTGGATCTGCTTCACGGCCCGGACGAGGTCGAGTGCGACGTTCTGGTGTTTCCTGGTTTCTTTCAGCCCGGCTTTGCGCGGCGTCTCGATGCCGAGAAATATTTCGGTGATGTTGGCCTGCCGACAGAGATCCAGCAGCGCCGGGTCGCGTGCAGCATCGACCGACATCTCGGCGTACAGGCTGATCGGTACGCGTCGCGCGCGGTTCCACTCGCCGACGGCTCCGAGCATTCGTTTGCAGTACGCGCGATCCCCGACGAGGTTGTCGTCCGCGATGGTGACGAAATCGACCCCGCGCTCGGCCCACTGATCGAGTTCACGGAGTACCTCGTCGATCGGCTTCGCGCGGACGTTGCGTCCGTAGGTCACGATGATGTCGCAGAACTCGCACTTGAACGGACAGCCGCGCGTTGTCTGAATGCAGCCGACGCGGTAGTGCTCGGTCTTCAGCAGATCGAGCCGCGGCGCCGGACTGTCGCGCATATCGATTTGCTCGGCCTGCACGTAATGCGAGCGATGCGCGCCGGCCCGCCAGTCGCGCAGGAATTGCGGCCACGTGTACTCGCCTTCGCCTTCGAAGAGGACGTCGCAGTGCGGGCGGCAGCGTTCGGGCATGACGTTGCAGATCGGTCCGCCCATGCACACGAGCACGCCGCGGCTGCGAAACCGATCCGCGATCTCGAAGAGCCGCTGTTCCTGAATCGCCATCGCCGACAGCGCGACCATGTCGCATCGCGAGTCGAAGTCGATCGTCTCGATGTTCTCGTCGACGAGCGTGATGTCGAATTCCGGCGGGGTGAGCGCGCCGAGGATGGCCAGGCCCAGCGGCGGCATGACCGCACGGAAGCCGCCAATGTGCTTGATGAATCCGAAGCTCCAGAACGAGGGCGGGAATTGGGGCGAAATGAGCAGGATGCGAGGGCGTGTCGACGACACGCCGCAGTCTACCTCAGCGCGACGGCGGCCGAACCATCTGGCCGGTCGAAAAACCGCGGCAAATCGAGATATCGGCGTCCGAGCCGGGTCACGCGTCAGCCGTCGTCGGCCGCCAGTGATGCTCCTGGACCGCGAGGCCGACAATATCTGAGAAGCCTGCTATGTCGAATGCCGGCGCCTGGAGCGCCGCACAAAAAGGCGCGCGCATCACCGAGCTGGACAGATTGCGAGGCATCGCCGTTCTGGCGGTGTGCGCCCTCCACCTGGCGCCGGAATGGCCCGCTGCTCTGTCGTGGCGCTTCCTCGAATCGCCGCTTCTGCATCGTGCAGCCTCGAGATCGGTCGACGTGGTGATGGTTTCGGCGCAGCCCGTTCAAGACATGGGCTGATCTGAGCCTTCGTAAGGACGCGCGACCGTTGTCGGAAAGCGCGCCCCTCGCGTACACTCGCCGCGCGAGGTACTCCATGTCCGACCACAAGCTCCTCGGTCACAACTACACGACACCGGACCTCGTCGCCAAGGTCACCGGCCGGGCGAAGTACGCCGAAGACTATCGCGCCGACGGCCTCCTGTTCTGCAAGCTCCTGCTGAGCCCCATGCCGCACTGCCGGGTGCGGCGCATCGACGCGGCGGCCGCCCTGGCGATTCCCGGCGTCAAAGGGATCCTGACGGCGGACGACCTGCCGAAGCCGCCGAAGGACGCGGTATCGGGCGCCGGCGCCCTTGCGCCTGAACTCGCGCTGACCAACGAGCCCGTCTACAAAGGCGAACCGATCCTCGCCGTCGCGGCGACGAGCGAGTCGATTGCCGCCGAAGCCGTCGAGCGAATTACGCTCGACCTCGAAACGCTGCCGTTCGTCGTCGATCCCTTGGTGAGCCTGCGTCCCGATGGCGCCAACGCGCGGCGCGAAGGCAATGCGTTCGTCGGCGGCAAGCTGAAGACCGTCAAGTGGACCGCACAGGACTTCGCGAATGCCTCCGGTGGTGCGTTGCCCCTCGGCGAGCACGGCACGCAGTGGGTGTATGGAGATCTCGACGCCGGCTTCAAACAGGCGGATCTCGTCCTGGACGAGACATTCCACACGCAGTCGACGAGCCACCAGCCGCTCGAAACGCGATCCGCGATGGCGTACTGGCAGAACGGCAAGCTGTACCTGCACTGTTCCACGCAAAGCGTGTCGCGAACGGTCGCCTCGGTCGCTCAATGGGTCGGCATCCCGCCGGAGCAGGTCGTCATCATCAGCGAATACACGGGCGGTGGATTCGGCAGCAAGATTCCCGGCACGGTGAACGTCACGGTTCCGGCGCTGTTCGCGCGTAAGCTCGGCGCGCCGGTCATGATGCGAATCAGCCGCGAAGAGGAGCACTTCATCGGCCGCAGCCGGCCGTCACTCCTCGCGCGCGTCAAGATCGGTTTTCGCAAGGACGGCCGAATCACCGCCGTCGACATGTTCGTGCTGCAGGACGCCGGTCCGTACGAGGATCAATTCGACCTCGAAGCGGCGCCGACGATGTGCTCGCTTGCGTATCAGCCGCTGGCGATGCGCTTTCGCGGCCTGTCCGTGCTGACGAACACTCCGCCGCCGACGTCGCAGCGCGCGCCGGGCGGGGCGCAGCAGAACGCGATCATGGAGCCGCTGCTCGCGAAAGCGGCCCACCGGCTGAAGATCGATCCCGTCGCATTGCATCGCATCAACGCGCCGAGCGGCAAGGCGCTGATGGGCGGCCCCGACAAGGACGGCAAACGCAGTCACGTCACTAGCGCGTTCGTCCCCGAGGCGATCGATCGCGGCGCGGCGCTCTTCAACTGGGACGATCGCAAAGCGCGCAGCGGCAAGCGGATGGGATCGAAGGCTCGCGGCATCGGCGTCTCCGTCAGCCCGTTCATCGGCGGCTACTCGATCAACTACGACGGCCTGATGACGATTCGTCCCGACGGCAAGCTGTACGTGCAGTCCGGCGTCGGCAATCTCGGCACACACTCGGTCATCGACACCGCGCGCGTCGCGGCCGAAGTGCTCGACGTCCCCTGGGAGCTCGTCGAAGTCGTCTGGGGCGATACGAGCAAGAACCTGCCGTGGACGTGCACGTCCGACGGAAGCCAGACGATTCACGCCGTGTCACGCTCGAATCACGCGGCCGCGATGGACGCGAAGCTGAAGCTCCAGGAGATCGCGGCGAAAACGCACGGCGGTTCGCCGGCGCAGTACAACGTGGCGGGTGGCCGCGTGTCCGGTCCCGGCGGCAGCCTGACGCTGGCGCAGGCGGCGCAGAAAGCGATTGCGCTCGGCGGTCGGTACGACGGGCACGAGCTGCCGTCGGACATTCACGCGATGACGCGTGCGTCGGCAAAGGCGCTCGCCGGTCTCGGACTCATGGGCGTCGCGAAAGACAATTATCCGCACGACGGCGAGACCCACTCGTACGTCGTCGGCTTCGCCGAAGTTGAGGTCGACGTCGAAACCGGCGCGATCAAGCTCGTCGACTACGCCGCCGTCGGCGATGTCGGCACCGTCGTCAACCCGCGCAGCCTCGGCGGCCAGATTCTCGGCGGTGGCTGTCTCGGCATCGGCCACGCGCTCACGCAGCGGACGGTGTACGACCATCACTACGGCGTCCCGCTCGCCGTGCGCTTTCATCACACGAAGCCGCTGACGATCATGGATGTTCCCGTGAACATGAAACACGGCGCAGTGGACATTCCCGATCCGGAGACGCCGGTCGGTGCACGCGGCGTCGGCGAGCCGCCGGTCGGTGCCGGCGTCGGCGCGGTCCTCGCCGCAATCATCGATGCGGTCGGCGACGATGTGTTCAGGCGATGTCCGGTGACGCCGGGATCGCTGTTGGCGTCGCTCGAGGCCGGTCGCGCCGCGCAGGACGCACTGGACGCGTATCTGTGAGCGCGTGAAGTATCATCCGGCGCCATGACGAGCCGAACGCGCGGATTGAGCCTCGGTCTCCTGCTGTTGGCGGCCGTCTGTGCCGCGTGCGGTGGACCACAGTACGACGTCGTCATCCGGCACGGCGATGTGATCGACGGCACCGGTGCGGCTGCGCGCCGTGCGGACGTCGCCGTCGCGGGCGACAAGATTGTCGCGATCGGAGACGTGACGGGCCGCGGCCGTACGGAAATCGACGCGACAGGCCGCGTCGTCGCGCCGGGCTTCATCGATGTGCAGGGACAGTCGGGCGTCACGCTGCTGCAGGACGGCAACGGCGAGAGTCACATCCGTCAGGGGATCACGACGGAGATCGTCGGCGAAGGCAACACTCCGGCGCTCTGGTCGAAAGAGCAGATCGACGACGCGAATCAGCGCCTGAAGCTGAAGCTTGACTGGACCGGCTTCGACGGCTACTTGCGCGCGCTCGAGCGCCAGGGAACGTCAATCAACATCGGGTCGTTCGTGCCCGTCGCGATGCTGCGCGAACAGGTCCTCGGCATGGCGGATCGTGCGCCGACCGCCGAGGAGTTGCAGAAAGAAGAAGACATCCTCGACCGCGCGATGCAGCAGGGCGCTTTCGGCTTCGCGACCGCGTTGATTTATCCACCGGCGTCGTACACGAAGACCGACGAGCTCGTCGCACTCGCGAAGATTGCATCGAAGCACGGCGGCATCTACATCTCGCACGTGCGCGGCGAGAGCTTCCGCGTCAAGGACGCGATCGGCGAAGCCATCCAGATCGGCCGCGAGGCGCAGCTTCCGGTCGTCGTCTACCACCTGAAGATCGCGGCGAAGGCGAACTGGGGCCAGATGGCGGAGATCCGTCAGCTGATTGAGGACGCACGTGCGAAAGGCCTCGACGTGACGGCCTGCCAGTATCCGTACACCGCCGGCGGAACCGGACTGCAGGCGACGCTGCCTGGCTGGGCGCAGGAGGGCGGACGCGAGAAGATGCTCGAACGCCTGCGCGACCCGAAGCTCCGAGCCAGGATGAAACACGACATCGAGGCCAACACCGAGGTCGAGAATCTGCTCGCGGGATCGACGTTCGACGGAATCCAGATCGCGTCGGTGCCAGCAGACAAGGATCAGTCGATCGTCGGCAAACGGCTGTCGGAGATCGCGAAGCAGCGCGGCGCCGACGACTGGGACACGTTGTTCACCGTCCTTCTCGACAACGACGGCCGCGTCGGCGCGCTCTACCACATGATGTCGGAAGACGATGTGAAGACCGCGATGCAGTTTCCGTGGGTGAGCGTCGGAACGGACTCGGCGGCGATCAAACCGGAAGGGGAACTCGGCCTTGGGCAACCGCATCCGCGGTCCTACGGAGCCTTCCCGCGGATTCTCGGCCACTACGTGCGCGACGAAAAGGTCCTGCCGCTGCCGGAAGCGATCCGCAAGATGACGAGCCTCGCGGCGTCACAGATGAAGATCGCCAACCGCGGCGCGCTCAAGGAAGGCTTTTTCGCCGACGTCGTCGTGTTCGATCCGGCGACGGTTGCCGACAAGGCGACCTTCGAAAAGCCTCATCAGTACTCGATCGGAACCGACACTGTGATCGTCAACGGCGTCGTCACCGTGCGCGACGGCAAGCACACCGGCGCTCACGCAGGCCGCGGCCTGTTTGGACCCGGCTACAAACCGCAGACGTAGATCCCAACGGCAGCTGCGTCGCCGGGCGCGAGATTAGTCTTCCGCTCGCAGAACATTCCGATCTAACGGTCTCCTGTCTTGCGTGCGCGATTCGGATGCTGTCAGAATTGCGCGTCTCCATTGCTCATTCCATCAGCGTGTCGGCGCCGCGGAAGCGCGGTTCGGGCACAGGGGAAACCATGCGGGCCGACCCACCGTTGACGAAAGCCATTGCCGTACTCTCACTGATTCTCGCGCTTGCCAGCACGCAGTCCGACAGCCACGCACAGACCAGCGATGCGTTGCGCTTCTTCAAGAACTACTTCATCACCGGCGACTACGTCGTCGGCGGTGTCGGCCTGCGGGGACTCGGCGGAGCGAGCGGGAAGCCAGGCATCGCGAGCGGATCGATTGCGATCAGCGGCGTGCCTGCGCGCGCGGATATCGTTGCCGCATTTCTTTATTGGCAGGTGGTGTCGTCGAGCAAGCTTGGCCCCGACTCCGGCAGTACGGGCGCGACGTTCGAAGGCAACCCTCTGACAACCTCGGGCGGACCGATCGGGCAGGTCTTGTCGACGGCAGGCACGGCCCCGTGCTGGAGCTCTGGCGGCGGAACCGGGTCGTCGAGCGGCCAGCACCTTACTTATACGTACCGCGCCGACGTGCTTCGTTTTCTCCCCTTCGACGCCGACGGCAACATCGTCGTCAACGGATCGCACCGCGTCGAAGTGCCTGACTCAGGAAGCTCGGGCAACCAGGTGCCGGTCGCTCTCGGCGCCAGCCTCGTCGTCGTGTTCCGCGATCCGACCATGCCGCTGAAGGCCGTCGTGCTCTACGACGGCGGCTACACGATGAATCAGAGCACGCAGTCGATGACGCAGACGGTCCAGGGGTTCTATCAGAGTTCACCCGGCGCCGCGAAGATGACGCACATCGTCGGCAGCGCGCAGGCCAACAAGTCGGAACGCCTGCTTGTTCCCGGGCTGGCGCCGATCGTCAATCCCTTCGTCGGCGCGCTCGGTCCGTCGTGGGACAGCCCGACCTTCAACGTGACGATTCCCGCAGGCTCTGCGTCGACGACGACCTCAGTTGACCACGTTGGATTCAGCAGCTTCGATTGCCTCACGTGGGGCGCGGTCGTGCTCAGCACGACGGTGCAGGATACCGATGGCGACGGCCTCCTCGACATCTGGGAGGAGTCGACGGCCACCCTCTACGATCCGAACAACCAGCCGCTGCCGAACCTCGCCGCGATGGGCGCGAACAAGAATCACAAGGACCTGTTCGTCGAGGTCGGCTACATGACGGCGGCGGACGGAACGATGTACGGCGGCGTCGCGAAGCCGGCGCATTCGCACCTGCCGACGGAAGCCGCGCTCGACATGATGGGCGACGTCTTCAAGAACGCATCCGTCACGAACCCCGACTCCTTGCCCGGCATCAACGTGCACTTCGACGTCGGGAACAACTATCAATCGTCGCCGTACGTGATTCCGGCGCCGATGGCGCGCGGCGGCGATCAGATTGACGAAGCGGTGACTGTCTGTGCGCGAGGCGCCGGCGATCCGCCGTGGGTCTGTCAGTTCTCGGACTATCCGGGAACGGTTGGCTGGAAAACCGGATTCAAGTTCCTCAGAGATCAGCTCGTCAACACGCCGCCGCCGCTGAACGCCGACGGCAGCGATCCGTGTGACCAGCCGGGACAGGACGGGCCGGGCGGCGTATGCGAGCGTCGATTCGATCACAACCGGAAGGACATGTTCCGCTACGCGCTGTTCGCGCACGGCGTTGGTCTGCCGGTCGCCCCGTGCCTCAATCCCGATGGGACCGCCGACGACACGTGCCAGGCGACGAACTCGAATTTCCATGTCCCGCGGACCAATTCCGGCGTGGCCGATCTGCCGGGCGGTGACGCGATGGTCACGTTGGGCTCGTTCGACGACATCTCCGGGAAACCTGTCGGCACGCCGTTCATGCAGGGGTCCACGTTGATGCACGAGCTCGGGCACACCTTCGAGCTGTCGCATGCCGGGGCGCCGCAGATTCCGCAGGAGCCGAACTGCAAGCCGAACTACCTGAGCGTGATGAACTACCTCTTTCAGCTGCGCGGACTGTTCAACGACGTCGACGCCGGCGTGCCTCACATGGACTACTCGGCCGAAGTCATGAACGGGATCAACGAAGCGTTCCCGGTGGACGCTCCGTTGTTCGCGCAGAGCGGAACCGCGCGGTACCGGCCCGGCTGGTATGCGCCCCAGAGTGGGGCGACGATCGGGTCGGCCGCGAAGCGGTTCTGCAACGGCACCGATTTTCTGAATCCCGCGCCCGCGCCCATGGTTCGCGTCGATGCGCCGACTGTGGCCGGTTCCCTCGACTGGAATCTCGATCCAACGAGCGCTCCGGCGCAGGACCTGAACTTCGACGGGACGATCGGTCAGCTGAATCCCGGATCGAACGACTGGGTGAACCTCCACCTGCAGCAACTCGGCAGCCGTCGGAACGTGGGCGGCCTGTTCACCGACGGCGCGGGCAATCTGATTCTCGGGCCGATGTCGCTGGACGTGGGCCGCGGTGACATCGGTCGCGGCGACATCGGGCGCGGCGATATCGGCCGCGGCGACATCGGTCGTGGAGACATCGGCCGCGGTGATATCGGTCGCGGCGACATCGGTCGCGGAGATATCGGACGAGGCGACATCGGTCGAGGCGACATCGGCGATCCTGCCGACGAAGTCGACTCCGCGATAGCGGTCGCGGCCGGCAACACGCCGCCGAATCAGTTGAAAGCATGCGTCATCGGCATCGGCGCGTGCACCGGAGGTCCTTTTCACCGCATTCGGCTCGACTGGACGCCTCCGAACGTCGGCACGGTGCTTCAGTACGCGGTCTATCGATCGAGAACCGATGACGCCACGCAGACAAGGACGCTCGCGGGTCAGGTGCCCGCGTCGCTCGGGACGGCCAGTTATTCGTTCGTCGATCCGACCGAGCTGCCGAACGCGAACTTCACGTATTTTGCGGTGGCGCAATTCACCGACGCGGACAACACCGTGAGCGGTCCGTCGAACTTCGTCACGATCCTGGCGGTCAACGACGCTCCGGTGGCGAACAACGACAGCTATTCGACGAACGCGGGCGCACCGCTCGCCGTCGCGGCCTCCGGCGTCCTTGCCAACGATGCGGACGATGACAGCCCAACGCTGACAGCAACGCTCGTGGCCGGTCCGTCGCATGGAACGCTGACGCTCAGTGCGAACGGTGCGTTTACCTACGTGCCCGCGCAAGGGTATACGGGTCCCGACGCGTTCACGTATGCGGCGCACGATGTGGATCCGGGTCGCGCCTCCAACGCAGCGACGGTCTCGATCACGGTCGTCGGAAGCGGCGGAGGCGGCGGTGGTGGAGGATCGACGACTTATACGGTGTCGTTCTCGCCCTTGAAGAGTCCCGCGCAGCAGGGAAGCGCGGTTCCGATCAACTGGAAGCTGTTCGACGCGTCGGGAAAGGCCGTAACCGCGCTCACGACGCTCCTCAAAATGGAGAGCGTCTACAACGGTGCGGTTCCAAAAAGCGGCTGCGTCGCATCGTCCGTCGGAACGAGGGAGACGCTGTACAGCATGCCCAACGGATCGACCGGGAACAGCAGCTTCCGATCGGTGTCGGGCGGCTTCCAGTTCAACTGGGATACGACCACGACGATGACGAATCCTGTGGTGACGGCGAAAGGCTGCTACACCGTGCTGGTGTATCTCGACGATCGGCCTGACTTGACGAACCCGCGGATGACAGGACCAGTGCAGTTGAAGTAGCGGGACTTCAGCCGCCGGCGGCGCGCCGGCGGACTTCAGGCAGGAGCGGGTCTTCCTTCGACTGACCGCGGATGGCCAGATACGTCCGGTACGACTCGACGAAGCCGGACGTGTTCAGCCCCTCGCGCGCGCGGCCCTGATAGTAGAAGACCTGAGGCAGATGTCCGTAGGTCGGCTCCTCGTCCAGGAACAGGGCGAGGACTTCGCCTTTCCTGGCGAGGCAGCGGTCGAATTCGGAATCCGCCTGCGTGAAGGCGCTTGCTGCGAGATACGCCTTTCCGAGATCGAAATGGCTCATCCACGTATCCAGCAGCGCGCTGCTGTCGGTAAACGCCTTGATCGCCTGGCGCGCCTCTCCGTTTTTCAGCGCGATTTCTCCCTCGATGATCTTCGCGTAGGCCTGCGGCTCGGCCTGAAGCTCTGACGCGAGTCCGGCGGAGAGCGCGCGAGCCTTGGCGGCGTCGCCGGCTTCCACGAAGATGCGGCCGGCAAGGAATCGAATCTTCACCGCGCTGCTGGCCGCGAGCGCACGGTCGGCCGCTGCGGTCGCTGCAGCCGGTTTCTGCCGGAGCAGTTCGGCATACGCCATCGCGACGAGTTTATTGGCGGCGCGGTCCGGATCCTTCGACGCCAGGTCTGCCGCGGCGCCGTCCTTGAGCATGTCCGCCGCCTCGGAGAAGCGTCCTTCGTAGAGCGCAATGTCCGCGAGGCCGGCGATCGTGTACGACGCGCCCTGCGCGTCGGTCTGCGTCATGCTCTTGTAGGTGGCGATGGCGGGTTGAACCTGATTCTGCAGCAGCTGCGCGAACGCCACCGGCAACAGACCGAGGAATCCCGGCTTGTCGATGGAGCGTGCTTCCTGCTCTGCGGTCTGA
The DNA here is from genome assembly GCA_036557365.1 of Vicinamibacterales bacterium. GTDB lineage: Bacteria > Acidobacteriota > Vicinamibacteria > Vicinamibacterales > CAVVIG01 > DATKHR01. Next base: position 67,643 of record DATBHR010000060.1, on the reverse strand, counting down.
TAGTCGCCGCTGTAAGCCGCGTAGAGCGCAAGATTTTCGTGATAGAGCCGGCGCTGGGGCAGGATCTTGACGACCTGCTGCATTTCCGCGACCGCCCTCGGCATCTCGCGCAGGTGGGAGAGACAGAGCGCGAGGTTGTTTCGCGCCGGCGCGTCCGCCGCGTAACGCGCGATGAGGTCGCCGTACTCTTTCACGCAGTTCGGGTAGTCGTTCGTCAGCATGTAGAACAGGCCGCGCGTGCGGTAGCGCTCGCGTTCGGTCATGCCGTCGAGATGCCGCACGGCTTCCTTGATGTACGTCTGCGCGTCCTGCTGCTTGTCGAGATTGCTGGCGGCGATGCCCATGCCCGCGTAGCCCAGGCCGAAGTTCGGATCGAGCGACACGGACTTTGAAAAGCTCTGAAACGCTTCGTCGAATCGGCTGCGCGACAACGCCTCGGCGCCTGTCGCATACGCGCGCACCACTTCGAGCGATGTCGCGGTGAACGTCTGCGTGGCGAATCGCTGCGCCGACTCCGACGTTTCGTCGCCAAGCGCCTGTCGTACCGACGCCGCCAGTCTCGTGGCCGTCGCGAGCACCTGATCCTTGCCCGCCGCGCGGCCGGACGCCGTCGTCAGCACGTTTCCGGTCACTGCCTCCGCTGCCTTGAGCGTCAGCTCGTAGCCGCCACGCTGCGGTTCGATCTTTCCGGAGACGACAACGCCGAGTCCCTGTTTGACGGCGAGCTCCAGGGCCGAGCGCTCGTCGAGTTTCTCGGGAGGCTTCACACCGAGGCTTCGGCTGATGGCGCTGTGATCGTACGCGCTGATGAAGCCGGCGCCTTCGAGCGCCAGTTTGAGCATCGGCTCGAGGGTGCGGTCGAATGCCGGATCCTGCGTCGTGTTGTTGAGATCGGCGATGAGTACCGAGACGGGATCGTGCTGCGCGACCGGAATCAGCCGGCTCGCATACCACCAGCTGCCGCCGAGAAGCGCAAGCGCGAGCAGGACAATCGAGGCCAGCACCGGCATGCCGAACACGCGTCTGACCGGAATCGGCTCGCCGTTTTCGTCCAGGCGATCGAGCGCCGCCTCGAGTTCAAGCGTGGACTGAAAACGCTTCTGAGGATCGGGCTCGATGCAATGCGCGACGATGCGGCTGAGCGCTTCAGGCACGTCCGGTGCGACCGATCGGGGCGGGGGCGGTGCCTGTTCGATGCGCTGTTGCAACTCGACGAGCGCGTTGCCCGCGAGGTCGATGCGCCGGCGGCCGACCAGCATGTCGTACAGGATCAGACCGAAGGCGTAGACGTCCGCGCGCTGGTCGACCGGGAGTCCGTGCGCCTGTTCGGGCGCCATGTATTCGACCGTTCCGACGATCGCTCCGATGGCCGTGCCTTCCGGCGTGGTGTCGGAGGGCGAGATGGTGGAGGAGAGCCCCGCGCCCGCGAGCGCCGGCCGCGCGATCGCTTCGGTCATCGAGCGCGCAATGCCGAAGTCCATGATGAGGGCTTCGTCGCCGTCGATCATGACGTTGGCGGGTTTGAGGTCGCGATGCACGATGCCGGAGCCGTGTGCGGCGACAAGGCCGGAGATGGCGCCGCGCGCGATGCGAAGCGTCCGCGCGACCGACAGCTTTCCGTGCGCCTTGAGGACCGTGGCGAGGTCCGCGCCGTTCACGTACTTCATCGTGATGTACTTGATGCCGTCGATCTCGCCGAGGTCGTGAATGCGGACGACGTTCTTGTGCGTGACCTCCCGCGCGAGCAGCAGCTCGCGCTTGAAGCGGCGTTCGATCTCCGCCGCGACCACAGGATCGGCCATCACCTCGGGGCGGATGACCTTGATCGCGACGGCGACCGACAGCTCCTGGTCCCACGCCTGGTACACCGCGCCCATGCCGCCGGTTCCAAGGAGGCGGATGACGTGGTACCGCTTGCCGAACACGAGGCCGGGTTGAAGCGATCCGCCTTCGGCCGGCGCGCCGCCGCCGGACGTCGACGCCAACGGGATCGCGGTTTCGTCGTCGTCACCAGGAATGCTTCGTGTGGGGCCGAACGTGGCGAGGCCGGACGAGGACGTCCAGGCCTGAGCCGACAGAGGAAGACTGGCACCGCAGTACAGGCAGGCGGCTACAGACGCGTCATTGCGTTTTCCGCACTGCGGGCAAACCATGAGGATGGAGATGTCTCGACTTTCGCGCGATCATACATCGCGTCAGTCGCCCATGGAAATCTGGAGCACTCCAGGATACTGGAGCGCCTCAACGGATCTTTTCGAAACCTATACATGAGTTCGACTCGGCAGTGGCGCACAATGACGTGTCGTCCCTTGCGAGGAGCCATGACCGATCTCACCAGACGCCTCACGTGCCTCGCGTGTGCCGCGGCACTGGCTGCCGCAACGTGCATCGTGGACCTGTCCGCGTGGGGCAACGACGGCCATCAGATTGTGGCGCGCATCGCCGCGCGCAAGCTGCTGCCGCAGACGAAGAAGAAGATCGTTGCCCTCGCGCGTTCGGGCGCGGCCGACGATGCGGCGCTGGCGGCGGCGCTCGGGCACGCTGGCGATCCGCAGCCAAGTGCAGCGAGGTTCAAGACCGCGATGGCCGAAATGGCGATCTGGCCGGACCACATGCCCGGCGGCAAAGGCGCCACCGAACCGTGGCACTACACGAACTTCGGGATCTTCGAGGGGACTCACTCGAGCGCGGACCGTTGTCCTTCGGGCTGCGTGACGCAGCTGATTCCGAAACTCATCGCGAACATCACGTCAGGCGCGAGCATCACGGCTGGACCGCTCACGTTCGGCCCGGACAAGGAGCTTCGGTTCCTGATCCATTTCATGGGCGACATCCACCAGCCGCTCCACGTCTCGACGAACGCCGACGCCGGCGGCAACTGCGAAAAGACGACGGGCTTCGGCGAATCGATCGAGCTCCACTCGGCGTGGGACACGGCGCTCGTCAAACGAATCATGAAGTCGACGCAGGAGAAGACGGTGACGGCGTTGCTCGCGGAGTTCGACAGCGACGCCACGGCGGGAGGCGAGACCGACACCGGCGAGGAAGCGGACGAAGCCTTTGCGCTGGCCAAGGCGAATATTTACCCGATGGTCAAGCCGGCGGCGATTCCGGTGATCGACCACTTCCTGGATTTCCCGCCATCGCAGTGCAATACGAAAGCACCGGTGGAAATCCGCAACGTCACCGTGGACGGTCCCGGATCGTTTGGCGAGGACGCGACGGCGCTGATCGTTCGCCGGCAGCTCTATCGGGCGGGAGTGCGGCTGGCGACCGTGCTGAACACCCTGTTCATGTAGCGCCGCCTGCATCGCTCGTTCACATCCGGCTATAATCCACTCTCCGATCACACGCTCATCGGATCGGCCACGACGGCCTGTTCGCGCGTACGAAAGCAATGCTGGTTCGTGGCGGAGGCAGAGGAGACGTGCGGAATCGCCGGTGGTGATGGCCCGCGCTCGGCGGCGCATTCAAGGGGATGTGCATGAGTCGTCTCGCGGCACTATCGATCGTCGTTGCGTCCCTCGCTGCCTACGAATTCCATGCCAACGCGCAATCGCCGGCGCGTGTGGACTTCGCTCGGGACATCCGGCCGATATTTCAGCAGCACTGCTACGAATGCCACGGTCCCGACCAGCACATGCTCGGGTTCCGCCTCGATCGCCGCGCGGACGCCATGCGCGGCGGCACGCAGACGGTGATCGGTCCTGGCAACGCGAACGGGAGCAAGCTCTATCATCGGCTCGCGGACACGACGGTCGGGGCGAGAATGCCGCCGACCGGACCGCTCGACGCGCACGACATCGCGCTCGTCAGAGCATGGATCGATCAAGGCGCCGAGTGGCCCGACGATCTGTCGGGCGAAACGATTGCCCCGCCGGTGAATCCCGACACGGCCCGGCTCGCGCAACTGCTCCAGCGCGGCGATCACGACGGCGTCACGCGCCTCCTCGAGACGACGCCTGCCGCGGTGCGCGGCCGGACGGCGGGCGGCTCCACGCCGCTGATGTATGCCGCCCTCTACGCCGACGCTGCGATGGTGAAACGATTCCTCAGCCTCGGCGCGGATCCGGGTGCGGCGAACGTCGCGGGCGCGACCGCGCTGATGTGGGCCGCGCCCGATGTTGACAAGACTCGGATCCTGCTCTCGGGGTCGATCGATGTGAACGCGCGCTCCGACGATGGGCGAACGGCGTTGACGATAGCGTCAGGGATGGTCGGCTCCGCTCCCGTTGTTTCGCTGCTGCTCGAGTACGGAGCGGCTGCGGATCCGTCCGTGCCCGGCGATCTCTCTGCGTTGCGTGAAGCCGTCCGCGTAGCCAATGTCGATGCGTTCAAGCTGCTGCTGGCCTACGGCGCAAATCCGAGGAGTGTTCCGTCCGAGGTGCTGCGAACCCAGTGCTTCCCGTGTGCGCAGGCCGCGAACGTGGCGGGCGGACCGCTGCCGAAATCGGAACCGGTCGATCTGGGCCTGCGCCCGAACTTGCCGGCGGCGCCCGCGCCGCGATTGGTGCCGGTGTCCCGCGTCAGCGACGAGGCTGTCGGCAACGCCGTCAAGCGAAGCCTTCCGCTCCTTCAAAGCATCAGCCAGCCGTTCATTCAGAAGACCGGGTGCGTGTCGTGTCATCACAACAGCCTCGTCGCGATGGCGGTCACGGCAGCGCGCCAGCACGGCTACGCCGTCGACGAATCGGCCGATCGGTCGCAGCGAACGATCACGGCTGAGTACCTGGAATCCTGGCGCGAGCGCACGCTTCAGAATCGCTTCATCGCCGGACAGCAGGACACGATCAGTTACCTGCTGTTTGGCCTGGCGGTGTCGAATCACGTCGGCGATCCGGCGACGGACGCGCAGGCGCGGTGGCTGTTGCGGCGTCAGCTGGCCGATGGTCACTGGCCTCTCGCCACCCTGCGTCCGCCGATCGAGTCGAACGACATCACGGTGACGGCGATTTCGATGTACGACCTGCAGAAGTACGCGCCGAAACCGGCAACAACAGAATATGCGACCGCCATCGATCGTGCCCGGCATTGGCTGCTTGCGGCCACCGGCGAGACGACCGAAGAGCGGGCCTTCCGGTTATTGGGCTTGCTCTGGTCGGGCGGTGCGGCAGACACGTCTGCGGTGAAGGACCTGGTTTCGCTGCAGCAGGGCGATGGCGGCTGGAGCCAGCGGTCGTCGACACCGAGCGATGCGTATGCGACGGGACAGGCGCTCGTCGCGCTCGAGCAGGCGGGCCTGCGCGGCAGCGAACCTGTGATCCGGCGTGGCATCGAGTTTCTGCTGCGCACGCAATTCCAGGACGGCTCGTGGCTGGTGAAGTCGCATGCCGTTCCCATCCAGGCGTACTTCGAGAGCGGGTTTCCGCACGGCGCCGACCAGTGGGTTTCTGCCGCGGGTACGGCGTGGGCCGTGACGGCGCTTGCCGCAGCGAAATAGGCCCGGGTAGCCGGATCGGCGGCGGTCCCTCAAGTACGAGGACGACCGAAGAAGAGCACGTAGCCGTCGGCGTCCGCGAGCTCGAATCCGCGCAGGCCGTCATGCGTGTCCTTGAGCGGTTCTGAAAACGCGACGTTGCGCGACGCGAACTCTGCCGCCAGCGCGTCGGGATCGGGGACATCGAGGTACGCGTCCCAGCGTGCCTGAGGCTCTCTTTTGTAGTTGGGCAGCGCATCGACGCCGACTGCCTTCAGCAGAATCATCGCGCCGCCGCGGGAGACGATGCTGAAGAAGGGGTCGTCGTCGGGATACTGAAAGGTGACGGCGAAGCCAAGCCGGTCGCGATAGAACGCGAGGGCAGCGCCGACGTGCTGCACGATGAAGAACGGCGCGATGCCGGAAATGTCAGGCTTCGTCACGTGATCTCCGTGGTCGATTTTAGCGATTAGAAGCGGAGGACGGGACCCACGCTCATCTCGAACTGTTGTGCAAGGCGTCCATTCAAGATCACGAGGCAGCCGCCGGCTCCGGTGCCGCACGCCCACGCGCTCACTTCAGGATCGATCACGATCGGCAGCCACTGCGCTTCGCCGCGGATAGCCAGGTGGGGGCCGAGAAACTGCTTCAAGCCGGCGCCGAAGCCGAACGAGAAGCGCGTGAACGCATCGCTGGCCGACGCGACATGCGACGCGCCGACGCTGCCGGTCAGGAACGATCGAAGGCCCTTCACTTCGGAAATGGGGAACTCGCGCGTGAACTGCGCGTGAAACTGGTTCAACGTCACGTCGCCAATCGACAGCCCGGCGGGTTGAAACGGCACATCGAACCCGAGTTCCGACGTCGACCGCGTCCATCGAAATTCTGCGAGCGAGAAGTCGTCGAACCGTACGCCGGCCGAGAATCCATAGCTCGACGCGTCTTTCAACACCATCTCCGTCTGCGAGAGCTGCTGCGTCTGCACGTCGAAGCTGCCGCCGAAGCGAAGGCCGACGAACGGCGTGATCTCGAACGACTGAATCTGGACGTACTGCGCCTGCGCAGGCGCGGCAATCGCCAGCACCGCCGCGAACGCGAACGTCAGTCCTTTCGGTAACGCGCGTCGGCACGTCTCGAGCGACATGATCGCTAGGTTACACCTCGGATGAACGCCGCGATCAGGTCGCGCAGATCTGCGCAGTTCTCCGGCATGCTGCCGCGTCGGTCCGGAGCGCGCTAGCGATGCGGCTGCGTGGGCGGGGTCTTCCGACGAAATCGCGCGTGGACTCCGTGACCGCCCAGGATGTCGCCGATGACGACCGAGACGCCGCCGAAAGCGGAGAACGCCGGCGCATCGGGCGTGAGTCCCACCTGCAGGCCGCCATCGAGGGCGTAGCGGCTTCCAAGCTCATAGACCGCACCGCCGTCGATCGCCACGACCGGACCGCCGCCGAGCGTCTGGCGGGACAGCCAGAACGTCTCGATGTACGGATTCCAGTTGTCGGATACCGCGCTGCTGAACGACACCGAAGCGAGGTGCTCCACGAAGTGGCCGCTGGTGGTTGCGTCGCCGATCGCGGCGATGCCGTAGTTGATGTCCACGTGCGAATGACGGCCGAGATCGGTGCCGGTGAGCACCGAAAGCGAGTAGTCCGCGACCCCCGAGCCAAGGCCCTTGGCGGAACTCGCGGTCGGCACGTTGACCGTCGGAAGAATCGCCAGCACGGGGATGCCGCCTTCACCCGGCCAGAGCCGCAGCTTGGCGCCGAGTTGCAGGTTGCCGACGCCGGTCACCGATGTCGGGCCGTTTGCCTGGATCAGGAATCCGTCGGTGCCGACCCGCGCCTCGAGCCACTCGGTCAGGCCGAGGCGCGCCGTGACCGGCGAATTTCCGCCGCGCGACATCGCATCGTATCGCGTGTACACGCCGCCCATTTCGATCTGCAGCAGGCCAACGTCGACGATGTGCGTCCCGTTGGTGACATCGGGCTGATCGGGTTCGACCTGTTCCTGGGCGTGGGTGGACGCTGCCATGAGCAGTGAGATCGCCAGTGCGGCGCTGGCGATGAGGGATGGTTGCGACGCTGAGAGCGTTCTGAAGCGCACGCCGGGACTGTTATACCCGAGCCGCTTCTGATTCTGGTGCGGAAGGGGGGATTCGACGGGGACCGTTACGGCTCGTGTCGTCTCAGTTCGTGCCGTGCGCTTTTGTTCCGGATTTCAAGCCTTCCATTGGTTGTCGGTATCACCTCGTACTGCCTCGTATCGCCCTGTTTGGTAGCTATCCGGTAGCTGTCAACCGTGCAGCACCGCATCGAGCGCGGCCGCCGCGGACTGCTGCATATCGGGTAGCACATGCGCGTAGGTTTCGAGTGTTGTCTGCACCTTGCTGTGTCCAAGTCGCTCAGCGACCACGTGAACGGGAACGCTTGCACGCAGCAGCAGCGTCGCGCAGGTGTGCCGCAGTCCATGAAACTTGATCCGGCGGACGTCGGCCGCCTTGATCAGAGCTGCGTACTCGCGTTGCCCAAGGTTGTTCGCTTGCAGTGGTTCGCCGATCGTGTCGCGCGTGCTGCGGGCCTCCGCCCATTCCTTCGCGAAGACGAGCCCGAAGTCATGGTACGCCGTCCGATTCGCCATCTTGAGTTCCGCCTGGTGCTGCTTATGACGTCGGAGCAGGTCGATCGTTTCGGCGCCGAGTGAGATTCTGCGCGGCTTGCCGGTCTTCGTTGGTCCAAAAACCGGCTCAGCGCCCGGCGTGATGAGTTGTTGAACGATTCGCACCTTTCCCTGGTCCAGCTCGACGTCGCTCCACCTCAGCCCGCACAGCTCGCCCTTGCGACAGCCTGAGTCGAGCGCGAGCGTGTACCGGACGCGGCGATCGCGATCGTGAGGGCGCGCGCGATCGCGGCAAGGAGTCGCCGGAGATCCTTTTCGCTCGCACTGCCGAACTCAGGCGCTTGGTGCAGCATCGGCCCGCGCAGTCGCGGATACGCGACGATCGGCCAGCTCACCGGCTCTCCGCACTGAATCCGCAGCGGCGTGACGTCGTACGGCAAGGTGAGCGGCCCAGAGTTCGCGTCGCCGACCGCGGCCGTCGCCGCAGCCATGATGGCGCGCCATCGATCGACATCGATTTCCTGAAACAACACCTTCAGCACCACCGGTCGGTCGTTCCACGTGCCGCGGAGCACCGGCTGCTGCTGACGTCGGCAAATGTCGTCCGCGACGACCGTCCAGCCGGACGGGAGCTGCCGCTTGATTTCAGCGATCGATGTTCGCCGGCGATCGGACTGCGTTGCTTCGAGTTCCGACGGAAAGAGGCGATCACACATCGCCATCGACGCAGCCAGCCCAGCGATCCGGCGCGCATCGCGACGCAAGTCGTCTTCGTCGACCAGCGGATAGGGAAATGGATCACCATCGGCGGCGTCAGGTGACGCGCCGGTCACGTGCCGCATGTACAGCGCGAGCTGTTCTGGGCTGTGTGACCTGACCTGAGTTGCCTGTGCTGGACTGGCCGGTGTGAGCTGTTCCTGTTCCTGTTTCTTGTACTGTTCCTGTTTCTGTTACTGATCCTGTTCCGGTCTCTGTTCTGGTTCTGATCCTATGCTGTACACTGGCCTGCCGTTTTCAGAGAGATCTTCTGAAATTGGTGGCTTTATCGTCTTTTGCCGAGGAAATTCGATAGTTGTCCCGCCGGCGGGACGTGAACGGTCTGCTTGAGTCTGATACGCTGACGGCAGTTTCCACATGACTGTCCGCACGCGCCCTGTTCCCTGTCCGAAGTGCGGCACCATGACCAACGAGATGCTTGAACACGTCTCCGACAAGACGGTGATCTGGTATCGCTGTTCCTGTGGCCACGTCTGGGCCGTCGAAGTGAAGGAGTTCGAGATCACTCCCCCGAAGTCGTCTTAGGTGGAAAGTGTGCGGACGCACTCAGTCGAACAACGAGGGCCCTGCTGATTTCGCCAGTCTCGGATACCAGAGTCCCACAATCGTGAAGTTGGTGGGGTGCGTCGAGATGTTTCCCAGGAAAAATCGAAGGTCGTACTCTGGACGGCAGAGGCGCTCCAGGGTCTGAACGACCTCCTGCTTTGCTCGCTCCGCGTTGTACTTCTTCTTCATCCTGAAGTACAGAGCGTCTATCTCCCAGTCGAGGATTCCGAACTTGTGGACCAGCGTGCAGGCGGGATCGTCGCAGGTGAACCGGATCTGAAAACGGTAGTCGGGCGGTGTCAGCGGCTTCGGTTCGCGCTTGTTCTCATCCAGCTCGAGTTCGAGCTGCGCGACGGTTTCTTTGTAGCGTTTCCAGAATGTGTTCCGCTCGGCGGGCGCGTAGTTCTCGACGTGGACTTGGACTATCTTTTTCGGCTTCAGCACACCGAGCGACGTGGCGTCCGCCTTCTGTCGGGCCTGTAATTCCTCGACCGACCGAACGACATTCTCAGGACGCAGGACCCAATGTGCTCGCTCGGCCCAGTCGCCCGTTTTCCCGGTCTTGATCGAGCCTTCCAACTGGATGCCGTCAGGACGAATCCGGTAGCTTTCCGGGCGCCTGTCGTGGTCGTCGGCTCGCGCGACATCGGCTGTGATCCACTGGTATTTCTTGAAGTACTTGTTGTCGTCCAGGTACCGCAGAGGGATAGGGTAGAGGCGAACTAGTCGACCAGAATCTTCGAACACGCCGCCGGTGCAGACGGTCTCACGATAATTGCGACTAACTTCGGGCCGTGTCTTGCCCCAAATCAGGATGCGGCGCCGTTGCCAGGCGCCGGTCACCGGGCACCTACTCGACGCGCACGACTTGAACGCGCTGCGATCGGCTGACGGCGTCGAGCAGCCGGCTCCGGTGACACGCGGCATGAGCGCGTTCGAAGCAGAGGACCGCTACGCGGCCGGACAGTAGTTCGTCGCCTACAAGCTGAACCACCTCCGGATGCTTCTTCAGGTGTGCTGTGTACATCGCAAGGCAGCGAGCGGTGTCGGCTTTCAGGTGACGGTGTGGATTTCCTGCGGCTCGGACGTGACAGTAGTCGATGCCCGCAGATTTCAACTTTGCTGAGAGTGGTGTTTTGCTGAATCCTTTGCGTCTTGACAGCGGCAGCTCTCGGACGTCGATAACCTTGGTGATGCGGTGCGCGACCAGTAGCGCGACGAACTCGGCTGGCGTCCGTCCTTCGTAGCCGATGCTCACGACCGCGGCGGTGCTCATGTGACGAGCATATGTTAGTACAGCTAAGCGATCGCGTCATCTACGATTCTTTCGTCGATGTTTGATGGATGATGATACGGATGACGTTCTCTAGGATCCATGCCGTTCTCCACAGCCGAGCGACCGAAACCAACACCGAGAAGACGCAGAGGTATAGCGCCCAGGGTTCTGGCTTCTTGTCACGGTCGACGATGAGTGCGACAAGGCAACCGATCGTGGCGACACCGAGCCAACGGATCGTCGATGTCAGCACATTCCACAGCATCGCGTACTGATTACTGGCCCGTAACCGCTTCAGGCTCCGCTCGGTCGAGAACGCAATGACAACCGACACTGTCGTGATGGTGAAGCCGAGCAAGGCGCCGAGAATCGATGCGAGTGTGCCGTACACGGCGCCACGGTTGCCGTCCAAGACCGTCGCGATCCACGCGTAGCCGCCAAAATATTCGCTCCACGTGATCAGGGTCACGATGGCGACCACGCAGGCGCCGAGTTCCAGCGGCAAGAACCGCCGCTCCCAGAACTCAGGCATCTTCTTCACCGAGCGCATCTTCAGCTTCGAGAACGTCGTGGAGTTCGTCGTACGCGTCATCGATGGCGGCGAACGCCGATTCCGGATTCAACGCGCGATGACGTTCCTGCACCACTTCGATCTCGCGGGTAACGAGCAGCTCATCAGATAGCAAATCGACAAGATCGGTTTTCCGCGAGCCGTTTGGCCCACCACGGACGACCAGCTTGAGAACGCTGTCGTTTGAGCCGCGGCTGATTCGACGGGCAATGCGACGCAGCCTGCGAAACAACGTGTCGTCAGTCGCGCGCGATGCCCGCAAGGAAATCTCGGCTTGGATACCGTCACCAGCTTCAAACGACGCCTCGAACGCGCGACCTAACGTTTCGTCGATTGCCTTCAGTGACTCCAAATACGATCGATGGATCCGAAGTTCGAACAACGTCAGTCGATCCATCGTTTGTAGGCGCTGAAGCACATCGCTCCGCAGCAGCGGATCGAATTGAACACCACGCGGCGGCAACACGTCGCCCACCTTCACCCGAAGGTAGTACGCGAGTTGTGGCAGGCGTGGACCATAGAAATTGTAGACGGCGCCGACAATCTGATTTGGGAAGAACCGGATGTAGACTGACTCAGCGAGATTTGCGTTGTCCGGGATATCGAGCGGCGTCAGCACGCCGGCCTGATCGACTTCGGGTAGGCCACCGTGGCGGATATTTGCAAAACGGAGTCGCGCATTCGCCCCGGCCCGCGCGACCCAACAGCAGGTGCGCACGTCAGCGTATGACGCCAAGTACCGCTCGCCCGTTGCGAAATCCAAAGCATCAATCGCATCGGCCACCGCCGTAACCGGGAACGGTATCGGCTCACCGCCCGGTGCAAATCCACAATTCGATCGGTAGAAGTAGATCTTTCGTTCGATCGGCATCCCAACCCTTTCTGGAGGCGGTGAACGGTTGGGATTATCGGCATCTGGCGCTAGCTCTACAACAGGCCAAGAAATTGGCCGCTCGCTCTCAAATCGCGGCGGTAGCTATCCGGTAGCTTTTTTGCGGCCAACAAAAGAAAAGGCCCGGAAAACCGGGCCTTTATAGCACATGGTGCGGAAGGGGGGATTCGAACCCCCACGGTATTGCTACCGCCAGCCCCTCAAGCTGGTGCGTCTGCCAGTTCCGCCACTTCCGCGAGCGAGGGAAAAATCAATTCTACTTTGGCGGCTGCGGCGTCGGCGCCGGAGGCGGCGTCGTCGGCGGTGCAGGCGCGGTGGATCCTGTTGCCGGCGGCGTCGATCCCGTTGGACTCGGAACCGCTGGTGCCGATGCCGGAACTGGCGGCGCGGCCGTGCCGCTCATCAGCGATCCGGAACTGCCACGCTGGCTGACGATCGCGAGCGCGAGCGCACCCAGCATGAACAACGCGGCGAGAACGGCGGTGGCCTTCGAGAGCAACGTCGCGCCGCCGCGCGCGCCGAACGCCGACTGGCTTCCGCCGCCGCCAAACGCCGCGGCCATGTCGCCCTTGCCCTGCTGCATCAGGACGACGAGCAGCAGGAGGAAACAGATGATGACGTAGACGACGGAGAGCAGGTAGTAAAAGATCATTTCTCTTCCGGAAAACCTCGATTATACCCTACGGCTTCGGCTGTTTGTCACGATCGACGTGAAGCTGCGGACCTCCAGGCTGGCGCCCCCCACCAGCGCGCCGTCGACGTCGGCCTCCGCCATCAGTTCGGCCGCGTTGTCGGGCTTCACGCTCCCGCCATAGATCACGTGGCAGCTCTCGGACGCGTCGCCGCCGAACCACTGGCGCAGCCGCGCGCGGATGTGCGCATGCGCCTCGCCCGCCTGTGCCGGTGTCGCGTTGCGTCCGGTGCCGATCGCCCAGACCGGTTCGTACGCGATGACGAGGTCGGCGATCTGCGCACCGGTCAGCGCATCGAGTCCGTCCTTCAGCTGACGATCCAGCACGGCGAGCGTCTGGTTCGCTTCGCGCTCGTCGAGCGTCTCGCCGACGCAGACGATCGGCGCGAGGCCAGCCGCCAGCGCCGCGACGATCTTCCGGTTGACGATCGCGTCGGTCTCGCCGAACAGGCGGCGACGTTCGGAGTGGCCGATGATGACGTACTCGGCGCCGGCTTCCTTCACCATCTGCGGCGAAATCTCGCCGGTGAAGGCGCCTTCCTTCTCGAAGTACAGGTTCTGCGCCGCGACCGAGATGTTCGAGTTTCTCGCCGCTTCCGCCGCGGCATGAAGCGCCGTGAACGGCGGACTGACGACGATCTCGACGTCGGTCACGTCCTTGACCGCGCTCTTCAATTCCTTGACGAAGACGACGGCCTCCTGGACGGTCTTGAACATCTTCCAGTTGCCGGCGATGAACGGCGTGCGCGCAGCCATCACTTCTTGTCCGTCAGCGCTTCGACGCCGGGCAGCTTGCGTCCGCCGAGAAATTCCAGCGACGCGCCGCCGCCGGTCGAGATGTGGGTGATCTTGTCGGCGACTCCGGCTTTCTTGACGGCCGCAATCGAGTCGCCGCCGCCGATGATCGTCGTGCCCGACACGTTCGCCACCGCGAGCGCGACAGCGTTCGTGCCTTTCGCGAACGCCTCGATCTCGAAGACGCCCATCGGGCCGTTCCAGACGACGGTCTTCGCATCGCGGATGGCAGATGAGTACGCGTCGATGGTCGCGGGCCCGATGTCGAGCCCCATGCGATCGCCAATCGCCGGCGAGTCGACCGGAATCACCTCGGCCTTCGCACCAGCCTCGATCTTCTCGGCGACGACGTGATCCACGGGAAGCAGAAGCGCGATGTTCCGCGACCGCGCGTCGGCTTCGATCTTTCGGGCCGCGTCGAGCTTGTCGTCCTCGACGAGCGACCGGCCCACGGGAAGCCCGCGCGACTTGAAGAACGTGTACGCCATCGCGCCGCCGATAATCAGGCGATCGACGCGCGACAGCATGTTCTCGATCACCTCGATCTTGTCCGATACCTTCGCGCCGCCGATGATCGCGACGAACGGACGCTCCGGCGATTCGAGCGCGTGGCCGAGATAACGCAGCTCGTCTTCCATCAGCATGCCGGCCGCAGCTTCCGGCACGTCGTGCGTAATCCCCTCGACGGATGCGTGCGCCCGATGCGCCGCGCCGAACGCATCGTCGACGTACAGGTCCGCCAGCGACGCGAGCTGCTTCGCAAACTCCGGATCGTTCTTTTCCTCTCCGGCGTGGAAACGAAGATTCTCGAGGAGCACGACGCCGCCGCCCGACGCGTGCACGCGGTCGATCGTCTGCTTCACGGCGTCGCCGACGCAGTCGTCCGTGAACTCGACCGGTCGATGCAGCAGCGCCTCCAGCGCGTCCTTCACCGGCCGCAGGCTGTACTGCGGGTTCGGCTTGCCCTTGGGACGGCCAAGATGGCTGGCGACGATCGCTGTCGCACCGTGCGCGATCGCGTACTGAATCGTCGGAATCGCCGCGCGAATTCGCGTGTCGTCGGTAATCGTCCCGTCCTTCAACGGAACGTTGAAGTCCACGCGGATGAAGACGCGCTTCCGGACGACGTCGAGATCCGTGATCGAAAGCTTCACAGTCCCTTTTTGACGAGGAGACGGAGCAGATCGACGCAGCGGTTCGAGTAGCCCCACTCGTTGTCGTACCACGACAGCACTTTCACGAAGTTGCCGTCCATCACCTTCGTGTACGCCGAGTCGACAATGGACGAATTCGGGTTTCCCTTGAAGTCGATCGACACGAGCTCGTCGGTCGTGTAAGCCAGGATGCCCCTGAGCGGACCGTTTGCGGCGCTCTCGAGCGCCTTGTTCACTTCTTCAGCGGTCGTTGGCTTGTTGAGCAGCGCCGCGAGATCGACGACCGACACGTTTGGCGTCGGGACGCGCATCGCGAAGCCGTCGAGCTTTCCCTTCAGGTCAGGCAGCACTTCGCCGACGGCCGTCGCCGCTCCGGTCGTCGTCGGGATCATCGAGAGCGCGGCGGCACGGGCGCGCCGCAAGTCCTTGTGCGGCAGGTCGAGCAGCTGCTGGTCGTTCGTGTAGGAATGGATCGTCGTCATCCATCCGCTCTTGATGCCGAAGGTCTGGTGCAGCACCTTCGCGAGCGGCGCGAGGCAGTTGGTCGTGCACGACGCGTTCGAGATGATCTGGTGCTTCGCCGGATCGTACTTCTCGTCGTTCACGCCGAGGACCACGGTGATGTCGGGTCCTTTCGCCGGCGCGGTGATGACCACCTTCTTGGCCCCGGCCTCGAGGTGCTTCGCGGCGGCGTCGCGGTTCGTGAAGAGGCCGGTCGACTCGAAGACGATGTCGACGCCGAGATCCTTCCACGGCAGCTGGGCCGGGTCCTTCAACGACAGGACTTTGAACGTGTCGCCGTCCACCGAAATGGTGTCTTCCTTCGCGGCGACCGTCGCGTGCAGGTTGCCGAGCACGGAGTCGTACTTCAGCAGGTGCGCGAGCGTCTTCGCGTTCGTCAGGTCGTTGACCGCCACGAAATCGATATTCCGATCGCCCAGCGCCGCCCGCATGATGTTGCGGCCGATGCGACCGAACCCGTTGATCCCTACGCGTACAGGCATCGCTGTCCTCCAGACAAACGTTTCATTCTACAATATCCGCCTCGTGTACACGCTCTACAGCCTGCTGTCGCTCGTGCTGTTTGTCTGCGCGTCGCCGTACTTCGTGTACCAGGCGATCCGCTACAACAAGTACGTCGGCGGGCTGCGCGAACGCCTGGGCTTTCTGCCGATTACGTTCAACATCGACGGCGAGGAATCCATCTGGATTCACGCCGTGTCGGTTGGCGAAGCGCTGACGGTTCGCGCGCTGGCGGCGGACCTCAAAGCGCGCTATCCGCGCCTGCGCCTGTTCGTGTCGACGACGACGCTCGCCGGGCAACAGGTGGCGCGAAAGAGCCTGCAGGAAGCCGACGCGATCTTCTACTTTCCGTTCGACTGGACCTTCATCGTACGGCGCACGTTGAAACTCGTCCGGCCGCGGATCTTCATCATGATGGAGACCGAGATCTGGCCGAACCTGCTGCGCCAGTGTCGCAAGCGCGGCATCAAGACCGTGCTCATCAACGGCCGCATTTCGTCGCGCTCGTATCCGCGCTATCGCGCCATCCGGCCGTTCTTCCGCCGCGTGCTCGCCGACATCGATCGCTTCTGCGTGCAGAGCGACGAGTCCTCGCGACGCCTCGTCGACCTCGGTGCGGACGCCGCACGCATCACCGTGACGGGCAGCCTGAAGTTCGATTCGCTCGAGCCGCCGCAGGCGCCGGTCCACGGCCGCCCGCGCGAACGCGTCCTTCGCTTCTTCCGTCTCTCGCCGAATCGCGTCGTGGTGGTGGCGGGTAGCACGATGCGCGGCGAGGAGCCGATGGTGCTCCGCGCCTTCTCGCGCATCAAGACGACGATGCCCGGCGCGCTGCTCGTTCTCGCTCCACGCGCGCCCGAACGATTCGACGAAGTCGAGCGGTTGTCGCGAGACGCCGGCTTTGCGACGGCGCGTCGCTCGTCGCTGCCAATTGACGCCGAACCGCGCGCCGACGTCGTCGTGCTCGATACCATCGGCGAACTCGCACAGCTCTATCAGGTCGCAACGGCCGTTTTCGTCGGCGGCAGCCTCCTCGATCACGGCGGCCACAACATTCTCGAGCCGGCCATCTTCGGGAAGCCGGTCGTCTTCGGCCCGCACATGCAGAACTTCAAGGAGATTGCCGAGACGTTCGTCGCGCACAAGGCGGCCATTCAGGTGCACTCGGACCGCGAGCTCGACGACGTGCTGCTGATGCTCGTCACCAACTCGGTGCGTCGCGCCGGGCTGGGCGCAGCCGCGCGTGCGCTCGTCGAAGCCAACCGCGGCGCGAAGAGCAAAACACTGGAGATCATCGGGCAGCTCCTGCCCCAGGGCGGCGGACAGGGGCGCGCCGTCGTCCGGCCGTTCCGCCCGGTCCGTTGATCGGCGCACTCAGCAACGCATATGGTGCCGTCGTCGCGTGGCGACGCGCGTCGTACGCCCGCGACCCTTCTCAGCGTCATCGCCTCTCTCGTCCCGTCATCAGCGTCGGTAATCTCGGCGTTGGCGGCAGCGGCAAGACTCCCGTCGTCGAATACATCGCGAAGCTGCTGCTCGAACAGGGCGAGCGCCCCGCCATTCTCACGCGCGGCTACGGGCGGCGCGTGGCGCAGGCCGGCGTCACCGTCGTGTCGGACGGATCTTCCGTGCTCGCGGATCTCGATGCGGCGGGCGACGAGCCGCTCATGCTCGCTCGCGCGCTTCCCGGTGCCGCAGTGCTCGTCGGCGCCGATCGATACCTGTCGGGCGTGTTGGCCGAGCGTCGCCTCGGCGCCACGGTCCATCTGCTCGACGACGGGTTTCAGCATCTGCAGCTGGCGCGCGACGTCGATCTGCTGCTCGCGTCGGAAGAGGACCTGAGCGATCGACCGCTGCCCGCCGGACGCCTGCGCGAGCGGCTCGACGCCGCGGCCGCGGCTGACGCCGCACTCGCCACGGCGGGTTACGACACCGCCGCCGAGCGGATCGCACGCGCGCTGCGGATTCCGATCGTCTTCCGCGTGACGCGCGTCATCGCGCCGCCGCGCGCGGTCGAGCCGCCGAGGGATCCGATCGTCGTGCCGCCGGCCGCGCGGGTGTTCGTCGTCGCCGGCATCGCGCGGCCCGATCGATTCGTCGCCGACGTCGCCGCCGCGGGATGGGATGTCGCGGGCGCAATGACTTTTCGCGACCATCATCCGTTTGATGCCCGCGACCTCGCGCGCATCGTGACCGCCGCGACGTCCGTGCGATCGTCGATCGTCCTGACGACTGAAAAGGACGCGACCCGTCTCGGCGCTCTCGACCTGACGGGTGTGCCCATCGCGTCGCTGCCGCTCGTCGTCGGCATCGAGCCCGAAGACCGGTTCCGGACGTGGCTGCTCGATCGCCTGCGTGTCGCGCGGGGCGATTCCGGGCGCGGCGAGCCGCGCGCATGAAGCACCGCCTCGAGTACGCGCTCGTGTGGCTCGTGATGCAGGCGATGAGGCTGCTTCCGATGTCAGCGGTTCGTGCGAGCGGTTCAGCGCTGGGCCGTCTCGCGTATCTCGTCGACCGCCCTCATCGCCGCGTCGCGCTCGAGAATCTGGCCGCGGCGTTTCCCACCCGTTCAGCCGGCGAACGTACGGCCATCGCGCGCGGCGCGTTCATGCATTTCGGACAGCTCCTGCTCGAGCTGCTGAAGTTCGGCACGATGTCGAACGACGAGATCATGGCGCGTGTGGAATACGACGGCGAAGATCGCACGTGGTCCGCGTACGAGCAGGGCAGGGGCGTGCTGTTCTTCACCGGACACTTCGGCTGCTGGGAGCTCCAGGCCGTCGCGCACGGCATTCATTTCGAGCCGATCGGCGTCCTGGCGCGCGCGCTCGACAACCCGCTGCTGAACGCGTTGCTCGAGCGCATCCGGCAGAGGACCGGCAATTCGGTCATCTATCGCCGCGGCACGATCCGGCGGGTGATGCGCACGATCGAAGCGCGCCACGGCGTGGCGATCCTGATCGATCAGCACATCATGAGCAGCGACGCGATTGCCGTCGACTTTTTCTCGCGGCCCGCGGCCACGACGTCGCTCGTTGCCGCGCTCGCGCTGCGCACCGGCGCGGCCGTCGTGCCGGTCTTCGCCCTCCGTCTGCCCGGCGGGCGCTACCGCTTCATCTACGACCATCCGATCGCGCCGCCGCCGCCAGACGCGACCGACGCCGTTCGCGATTTCACGCAGCGATGTACCGACGTGCTGGAGATGTATGTCCGCCGGAATCCCGAGCAGTGGCTATGGATGCATCGGCGGTGGAGAGAGGCCGAACTACGAAATGCGGATTGAGGATTGCGGATTGCGGATTGATTGTGGATTGGGGATTGATCGATTGCGGATTAGTGAATTGTGGATTTGAATGGTCGATCTTCAATCACCAATAAATCGGCAATCCGCAATCCGCAATCGTCAATGAATCCGCAATCCGCAATCCGCAATCCGCATTCCGCAATGACTCATTTCCTCGCAATGGGCATTCGCCAGCCGGTGCCGAACGCGCGATCCGTTACCTTCAATCCCGGCGCAGCCTGCTTCCGCTTGAACTCCGCGGTCCGCACCATCCGCAGCACCTGATCCACCGTGGCCGAATCGAAGCCCGCCGCTGCGATCTCTGCGGCAGGCTGATGGTGCTCGATGTGCCGCTGGAGAATCTCGTCGAGGATTTCGTAGGGCGGCAACGAATCCTGATCGGTCTGATTTGGCCGCAGTTCGGCCGACGGCGCTTTCGTGATGCTGGCCTCGGGAATCACCGACCGCCCGCAGGCGTGATTCCGCCAGCGCGCGACGCGGTACACCATCGTCTTCGGTACGTCCGCGATGACGGCCAGGCCGCCCGACATGTCGCCGTACAGCGTGCAGTAGCCGACCGACAGCTCCGACTTGTTTCCGGTCGTCAGCAGCATCGCGCCGCGGCTGTTCGAGAGCGCCATCAGGAGCGCGCCGCGAATGCGCGCCTGGAGGTTTTCTTCGGCGACGCCGGCGTCGCGATTCCTGAACGCATCCGCGAGCGTCTCGTCATACGCGTGCATCACGTGCTCGATCGGCAGCGTCAGCGTCTCGATCGCCAGATTTGCTCCAAGCTGGCGCGCATCGTCGAGGCTGCCGCGGCTGGAATGCGGCGAGGGCATCAGCACGCCGAGCACGTTTTCCGCGCCGAGCGCGTCCACGGCAATCGCCGCGGTCAACGCCGAGTCGATGCCGCCTGACAGTCCGAGCACGACGCGCGCGAAGCCGCACTTGTGAACGTAGTCGCGCGTGCCGAGCACGAGCGCTCGCCAGATTTCCGACTCCGTATCGACGTCGTCCGCTGGCGCAATCGGGCGCCGCTCGTCGACATCGACGATGACGACGTCTCGATCGAAGGAGCGTCCGCGCGCGGTCGGAGCGCCGTCGACGTTGAAGGCGCAGCTTCTGCCGTCGAAGACGAGGTCGTCGTTGCCGCCGAACTGGTTCACGTACGCGACCGGAACGTGATGTCTCCGCGCGAGCGCGCCAATCATCTCTTCGCGACGCGCGTGCTTGCCGGCGGTGAACGGTGACGCGGACATGTTGACGATCGCCGTCGATCCGGCGCGGACCAGTTCCTCGATGGGATCGTGGTGGTAACGGCGCCGTTTCCAGAAGTCGCGATCGTTCCAGATGTCTTCGCAAATCGTGATGCCGAGCCGGCGGCCTGCGATGTCCAGCGTCTGCGGTCCGTGGAACGGTTCGAAGTACCGGTCCTCGTCGAAGACGTCGTACGTCGGCAGCAGCGCTTTACGGAAACGGTGCGTCGCGACGCCGTTTTCGAGCAGCACCGCGCTGTTGAAGAGTGGTCGTCCTTCGTCAGACGTGTTCGGCTCGGGCAGTCCGACGAGGACGGGCGGCAGAGACGCCGCGCTGCGGGCGAGCGCGGTCAGCGCCTCCCAGCTGCATTTCACGAAGTCCGCGCCGAGGAGCAGATCGCGCGGCAGGTAGCCGACCAGGCCGAGTTCCGGCGTTGCTGCGAGCGCGGCTCCCTGACGGCCGGCTTCGGCGAGGGCGTCGAGAATCAGGCGCGCGTTTCCAGTCAGATCGCCGACCGTCGGGTTGATCTGCAGCAGCGCGATCTTCATTCACTAAAACGATACTTCAGCAGGACCCATAACGCGTTGAATCCGGCGCGCCAGGTGATTTTCTTGCCCTGCTCGTAGCCGCGGCCCGCGTAGGTGATGGGCACCTCGTAGACACGGTAGCCGCGTTTGAAGATCTTGGCGGTCAACTCCGGCTCGATGCCGAATCCGCTGGATTTCAGCGTCATCGAGCGCAGGACGTCGGTGCGCATCGCCTTGTAGCAGGTCTCCATGTCCGTCAGCATCGTGTTGTAGAGGATGTTCGTCACCAGCGTGACGAACTTGTTCCCCAGGTAATGCGCGAACATGAACGCGCGATGCCGTCCGAGGAAGCGCGACCCGTAGACGACGTCCGCCTTGCCCTGACAAATGAGCTCGATCAGCTGTGGAAATTCCTCGGGCGAGTATTCGAGATCCGCGTCTTGGATCACGACGATGTCGCCGGTGACCTCGTCGAAGCCGCGTCGCAGCGCTGCGCCCTTGCCGCCGTTCTTCTGGCGAACGAGCTTGAATCCCAGCTCTCGCTGCAGTTGCTCCAGCAGGTCGCCTGATCCGTCGGTCGATCCATCGTCGACCACGATCAGCTCGATGCGCAGAGGCACCGCGAGCACCCGGCGGGCGATCTCGTCAATCGTGGTACGCTCGTTGTATACCGGCATGACGACCGACAACAGCGGGTCCATCAAGGGCATGGCAAGCCCGAGACCGTACCACACGTGTCGACGGCTGGTCATCCTCGCGCCGAACTGGCTCGGCGATGCCGTGATGGCTCTGCCCGCGATCGCCGACGTGCGACGCGCGCTTCCGGAGTCGTCGATCAGCGTGGCGGCGCGAAGCGCCATCGCGCCGCTGTTCGAAATCGTCGAGGGCGTGGACGCTGTCGTGACGCTGCCGTCCGGCAAGCTGCGAAATCCGCTCGCGGGTTGCGGCTTCGCCGCCGCGCTGCTGCTGCCGAACTCGCTGCACTCGGCATTCCTCGCGGCGCGCGCGCGGATTCCTGAACGGTGGGGCTATCGCACGGACGGACGCGGCCCGCTGCTGACGCGGACGGTCGATGCGACGCGCGACGGACATCAGGTCGAGTACTACCGGCGCCTCGTCAAGCAGCTTGGTTTCGAGAACGGTCCCGGCGAACCACGTCTTGCGGTGCCGGCGTCCGCTCGTGAGGAAGCCGACGCGGCGCTGACGAGCGCGGGATGGAATGGCGTCAATCCGCTCGTCGCTCTCGCGCCCGGTGCAGCGTACGGCGGTGCGAAGCGATGGCCTCCGGAGTCGTTTGCCGCGCTGGCAGCCGACCTCGGACGCGATGGCGTTCACACGCTGATGGTGGGCAGCGGCGCGGATCGCGCGACGGCCGATGCTGTGCAATCGGCGTTCGAGACCGTTCGCGCTCAACGATCACATGAACGAACGCTTCACGATGTGGTCGGACGGACTTCGCTCGCTGCGCTCGCCGGCGTGTTTGCCCGATGCCGCACGCTCGTGACGAACGATTCCGGTGCGATGCATCTCGCCGCAGCGGTGGGAATACCCGTGACCGCCGTCTTTGGCCCGACGAACGAGAAGGCGACCAGGCCTGCCGGCAACGTCCACACGATCGTGACGCACGATACGTGGTGCCGTCCCTGCATGCTGCGTGAATGTCCGCTCGACCACGAATGCATGCGCGGCGTCGCCGTCGCGCCGGTTGCGTCCGCCGCCCGCGCGTACCTGTGAGCGCAGCCTGCGGACAGCAGAGCAGATGACCACCGACCGCCGCCCAGCCGTGTTTCTCGATCGCGACGGGACGATGATCGAGGACGTCGGCTATCTGAACCGCGTCGAGGACATCATTTTCTATCCGTGGACCATCGACGCGATCCGCGCGCTGAACCGCGGCGGGCTCGCGGTCGTCGTCGTGACGAATCAGTCGGCGATCGCGCGGGGCTTTCTGACCGAACCTGGTCTCGCGGTGATTCACGACCGGATCTCCGACGCGCTGAAAGCCGGCGGCGCGCACGTCGATGCGTATTACTATTGTCCGCACCACCCCGACGGGCCGGAGCCGGCGTACACGAAGACGTGTGACTGCCGGAAGCCCGCGCCTGGTCTCGTCGAGCGCGCGTCTCGCGACCTCGGCCTCGATCCCGCTCGATCGTTCGTGGTCGGCGACAAGTGGGTGGACGTTGGTCTCGCGAGGTCCGTCGGCGCGCGGGCGATCCTCGTGCGCACGGGATACGGCGCTGGAGAGGAAGCCGCGCCGGTATCCGGATTGAGCGCCGATGCCGTCGTCGACAATCTGGCGGCAGCCGCGAGCTGGATTCTGTCCACATGCTGATTGCGCGATCCGTTCATCCCTTGCCAGGCGAAGCCGAGCGCAGGGAACGCCTGCTCGGGCTCGTCGACAGCTTCTCGAGCCAGCGTGTGCTCGTCATCGGCGATCTCATCGCGGACGAGTTCATCTACGGCCAGGTCGCGCGCGTGTCGCGAGAAGCGCCGGTGCTGATCCTGAAGTACGACGCGACGGAGCTGGTCGCCGGCGGCGCCGGCAACGCGGCGAACAACGTCGCGTCGCTCGGTGGCCGAACAAAGCTGGTCGGCCTCGTCGGGCGGGATCCGGAAGGCCGGCGCCTTCTGTCCAGCTTCCATCGCGGCGTCGATCGCACGCACGTCGTTCGATCGCGCGGCTATCGCACGCCGGTCAAGACGCGAATTCTCGCTGGCGGCGTGCATTCGTCGAAACAGCAGGTCGTCCGCATCGATCGCGAGCCAGCCTGGCCGCTCGACGACGCCGTCAGCGCGGCGCTGGCGAAAAAGATCGGTCCGATGCTGGCGGACTGCGACGCGGTGATCCTGTCCGACTACGGATCGGGATTGGTCAACCCGGCGCTCGCCCGCACGATTCATCAGCTCGTCGCCGGCCGTCCGCGTCGCAGGCGTGTGCCGGTCCTGGTCGACTCGCGTTACCGGCTGCTCGACTATCGGGGCCTGACGCTCTGTACGCCGAACGAGTCCGAGGCGGAGAAAGCGCTTGGCATTCGCATCGACGATGACGGGAAAGTGCTCGAACGGGCGGGACGGGCGTTGTTGAAGCGCACGCGGATGGACGCGGTGATCGTGACGCGCGGAAGCCGCGGGATGGCGCTGTTCGAGCCGGGACAGAAGACGAGCCACGTGCCGATCTTCGGGTCGGACGAGGTCGCCGACGTGACCGGCGCCGGCGATACCGTGATGGCGACAGTGGGGCTCGCGCTTGCGGCGGGCGCCTCCTTCTACGAAGCCGCCCGGCTCGCCAACTACGCGGGCGGACTCGTCGTCATGAAGCGCGGAACCGCGACCGTGTCGCCGCGCGAGCTGTCCGACGCGATTGCGAGCGACCACGACACAACCCTCGAGAACTGGTCGCAGGAAGGTCCGGCGCAGGGCAGGCGACCGTGATGGTGAACGCGCCCGCATGGTCGTGACGGAAGCGCAGCTCGTGGAGGCCGTCGCGCGGGATCGATCCGCCGGACTCACCATCGCCTTCGCCAACGGGTGCTTCGATCTGCTGCACGTCGGTCACATCCGTTATCTGCAGGCTGCGGCAGCGGAAGCCGATCGGCTGGTCGTCGCCATCAACGACGATCGATCCGTCGCGGTGTTGAAAGGGTCTGGTCAGCCGATTCTTGCGGCCGCCGACCGCGCGGAACTCGTCGCGGCGCTCCGGGGCGTCGATTACGTCGTCATCTTCGGCGACGCGACCGTTGAACGGCTCCTGGATCGGATCAGGCCGGACGTGCACTGCAAAGGAACCGACTACACCGAGGACACCGTGCCCGAGCGCAACATCGTGCGCGCCTTCGGCGGCCGCACCGCGATCGTCGGCGACGCGAAGACGCACGCGACGCGCGACCTTCTCGCGCGTATTCGCGGCGCGGAGCGGGGAAAGGCCGCGGGCGACTAGTCGGTGGAGCGCTTCCTGATCGTTCGTCTCGGCGCCCTCGGCGACGTCGTCCATGCCATCCCCGTCGCCGCGGCGATCCGCCGCGCGTATCCGAGCGCACGAATCGATTGGCTGGTGAGCGCGAAGCACCGCGAGATTCTGGATCTCGTCTCCGTCGTCGATCGCCGGCTGGTCATCAACGATCGACCGTCAGCCGACGCCGACGCCGCGGCGTCCGGCAATGCGAAACCCGCGGACGTCCAGGGCACATCACTGTGGCAGGTCGTGCGCGCGCTTCGACAAAACCGGTACGACGTCGCGATCGATCTGCAGGGACTGCTCAAGTCTGCGGTGCTGGCGAGGGCATCAGGTGCGCGCCGTGTGATCGGCTTCTCGCGGCGCTACGCGCGCGAGTCGTTCGCGAGCCTGTTCTACTCGCAGTCCTACGACGCGGGCCGCGGCGGCCTGTACGATCCGCGTGAAACGCGGCACGTCGTGGCGATCAATCTCGGGCTCCTCACGTTGCTGGGTATTCAGACCGACCGGCCCGCGTTTCCGATCGATGCCGTCGAATCAACGGCGGCGCGCCGCGCATGCGAAGCGACAGGCGGACGATACGCGCTCCTCAATCCCGGAGCCGCGTGGCCGAACAAACGCTGGCCGCCCGAGCGGTTCGCGGCGCTGGCCGCTGCGCTGCGCGATCGGCAGCACTTGATGTCAGTCGTGCTGTGGGGTCCGGGCGAGGAATCGCTGGCGCGCGAGACCGTCGCGGCGGCCGGCGGCGCCGCAATCGCAACCGATCGCACCGCGATCGCGGATGTCGTCGCGCTCGCGCGCGGAGCAGCAGTGATGGTCTCGGGCGACACCGGTCCGACGCACATCGCGGCAGCCGTCGGCACACCGCTCGTCGGCCTCTATGGCCCGACGCGCGCCGTCAGAAACGGGCCGCTCCTGCCGCAGGACGTCGCCGTCACGCGCGACGCCATCTGTCAGTGTCATCACCTGCGACGGTGTAAGCTGGATCGGATGTGCCTGCTCGACATCGAGGTCGCCGAGGTGCTGTCGGCGGTCGAACGGCGGCTGGCTGCCGGACCAGCCCTTGACTGAGCCGTCGATTTCCCTGATGCAGTTTCTCGCTCGTTTCCGCGTCGCGCTCGGGTGGGTTTGCGCCCCGCTCATCCTGATCCTCGCGAACCCGTCGCGCGAATCGATTCTCGTCGGCACGATTATCGGCCTCGCGGGCGAAGCGTTGCGCGTCTGGGCCGCCGGTCACCTGTACAAATCGCGCGAAGTCACGTCGTCCGGACCGTATCGGTTTTTCGCGCACCCGTTATACGTCGGGTCGTCGGTGATGGGCGCCGGCCTCGCGGTCGCGTCGGCCAATCCCATTGCCGCGGCGATCATCGCACTGTATCTCTTCGTCACGCTGCGAGCGGCCATTCGCGCGGAAGAGCAGTTTCTCAGGCAGCATTTCGGCGATCAGTACGATCTGTACAGGCAGCAGCGTGTCGTCGACACGCGCCGTCGCTTCAGCATCAAGCAGGCGATGGCGAATCGCGAGTATCGCGCGCTGGCCGGTCTCGTCGGCGCGATGTTGCTGCTGGCCTTGAAGGCAACGTATAATGGTGCGTTTTGGCGGGCAGCCGCAGGCTCGTGAGGGCGGTTAGCTCAGTGGTAGAGCACCGGCTTTACACGCCGGCTGTCACAGGTTCGAATCCTGTACCGCCCAAAAAAAATTGGTGCATTGGAAAACGCGGAGAGGTGGTGAATCGAATTCGCCAGCTCGCAAGCGTGCTGAATCGCCAATCGTTCGTCGCAAAAGGGTGTTGGGGTCGTAGTTCAGTTGGTTAGAACGCTGCCCTGTCACGGCAGAGGCCGCGGGTTCGAGTCCCGTCGACCCCGCCAACATCCGATTCCACGTTCGTTCGTCATTCCACCTCGGCGCGCACACCGATCTCGGTCGTTGCGCGCCGTTCCAGTCTTTCCCGCCATCAAGTTCCTGGCACCCTGATCGAAGCGTCCACGTGCGACGCGCACGTGTCGCATCGAGCGGCGCGTTCAAGTCGCGCGGCGTCGCGGCTGCGACATCGGGCTTCGACTATGATCCTCGGTCATGCGATCGCGTTCGAGCGAAGACTCCGGATTCGAGCTCGATCCCGTGCTGGACTTCATGCGCGTGCTCTGGTCCGTCGAGCACGGCCTGAAGCGCGCGTCGAAGCGCATGGAGAACGACTTCGGCGTCACCGGTCCCCAGCGTCTCGTCCTCCGCATCGTCGGTCAGTTTCCCGGGTTGTCGGCCAGCGAGCTGGCGCACATCGTCCGACTGCATCCGAGCACGATTACCGGCATCGTGCAGCGTCTCGTCGCGCGTGGTCTGCTGGACCGCCAGCGCGATCCAGCGGACAGCCGCCGTGCGCGTCTGCACCTGAAGCCGAAGGCGTCGGCGCACACGCGCGCGTCGCGCGGTACGGTCGAAAAAGCGGTGACGGAAGCGCTCGCCGAGGTGGGCCCGGCAAACGTACGGGCGGCGCGCAAGGTGCTGACCGAAGTCGCCGGACGCCTCAACGCGCGCTGAATGTCGGTCGATCCGCAAACCGCGCTGCTCGATTGATCGGGGCATGCGACATCCTGTACCGTTGGCAGGCGGCCAGTTCGTCCGCGGAGGTGGCATCATGCGTGGCATGCGATGGCTAGTGGCAGCGGCACTCGGGATCGTTCTCAGTGCCTCGCTCGTCCGTGGCGCGATGACCTATCCGATGACGATCGTGGCCGAGGCCAGCGCCACCAGCGGCGACACGACGATCAACTCGAAGGTGACGATTCACGTCGAGGAGCTGCTGCCCGAGTCGCGCCGCACCAAAGTCGTCGACGGGCTGAAATACAACGGCTATCAGGGATTCATGAACGCCATGCGGCCGCTGCCGGCGCTCGGCAGCATCCAGGTGCAGAACCGCAAAGTGGACGTGCGGTACGCCTGGGAGACGAACGTCGACCAGAAGCACCGCCTCGTCCTCGTGTCGGACAAGCCGCTGTTCTTCCTCGCGGGCGACGCGTCGAAGGCACGCACAGGCTACGAGCTGACGGTCGTCGATCTCCTGTTCGACGAGCACGGCGCGGCGACCGGAACGATGGCCGGCGCGGCGCGAGTCAAGCCGACGCCTGATGGCGGCGTCGTGCTCGACGACTACGCGGTCGCGCCCGTGACGCTGCACGTGGCGGCGCCCGTCAAGTAAGCACCTCCCTCTGAAAGCTCGAGCATGTCGCCCGACTGAAATCGCCGCCGGGCTGCGTGCCATAATCGCGCGTGATGAACCCGCTGGCGCTGTCGGTCGATCAAGCGGCCCAGTACGTAGAGCACATCGGCCGGCTCCACGCCCGCTATCGCGCGGGCGAGATTCACGCCTACGTCCCCGAAACGCTGCGCGATTCGGAGCGGCCAATCGAAGAACTGGTCGCGCAGCACCTGCCGCGATCTCACGCCGCTTTGTCAGCCGCAGCGCGCAGCCTGTTCTTTTCGCTGCCCGTTGCCTTCGATCCCTCCGAGTCGATCGGCCCGTATCTCGCGATTGTCGATCGCGACGCGACCGGCGCGCCGTACCGGTTTCTCGACATGGGTGCGCTCATCGCGACGCATGCGTTCGGCGAGAACGATCCGACCGTCGCGACCGCCATCCTGGACGCGCTGCCGTTCGTCACGTCGCGCTACGCGCACTCGGAATATCAGACGGTCGTGTCGCTCAAGCTCAAGGCCGAGCTGAATCGTCTGGCGCCGGCAGGCACGCCGCGTCACTTCATCGTGAACACGGGTGCCGAAGCGGTCGAGAACGCGATCAAGGCCGTGCTCATGAACCGCGTCCTGACGTCCGAAGATCGCGAAGGCGGCTTCGTCGTGTCCTTCGAGGGCGCGTTTCACGGCCGGACCCTCGGCAGCCTCGCGGTCACGCATCGCAAGAAGGCTCGGTTCGGCTTTCCGACATTCGACTGGCCCCACGTCCCGTTTCCCGTCGAAGAGCCGCGATTGCCGAAGGAAACTGCGCGGCGCGAAGACCGGTCGCTGAAGCAACTGTGGGATCTGCTCGTGTCGGGCAAGCTGCCGCGCGCCGACAAGAGCAAGGACACGTACCGTCGCGAGATGGACGCGCTCGACGAGTTCCTGGCGAGGCCGCTCGCCGAAACGCGCGACCCCGACACGGTCAACGCCTTCGTCGACGCACAACGCGCCAACCTCACCGCCGATGTCGTGCGCCGTTCGCGCCGCGTGGCCGCAGTGCTCGTCGAGCCGATTCAGGGGGAGGGCGGCGTCCGCGTGGCGAGCGCGCGATTCATGCGCAAGCTCCGCCTGCTCACGCGGATTTACGACGTGCCGCTCATCTTCGACGAGGTCCAGACCGGCTGGGGAATGACGGGCCGCCTCTGGGCGCACGAATGGTTCGACCTGCCGTGTCCGCCGGATCTCGTCACGTGGGCGAAGAAGGCGCAGAACGGCGTCCTCTTCGTGAGCGAGGCGCTCGCGACGTTCTTCCAGGAAGAAAAGAAATTCAACACGACGTGGGAAGGCGACTCGGTCGGGATGGTCCGGCTGATGGCCATGATGGACAAGCTCGATCTCGATGAAGTCGGTAAAACAGGGGAGCGGGCGCGCGCCGGCCTCGAAGCGCTGACGCGTGACTTTCCCGAAATCCTCCGGCACGTGCGCGGCGCCGGCGTGATGCTCGGCTTCGACGTGCAGCGTGCCGACATTCGGGACGCGCTGCTCGAACGTGCGTTCCGCCGCGGACTGGTGCTCCTGCCCGCGGGAGAACGGTGCCTGCGCTTCTATCCGCGCTACGACTCCGAGCCGTCCGCAATTGACGAGGCGCTCGCGATTCTGCGCGCCGCGACGGAGGATCTCGTCGGAGGCGCCGTGGCAGCCGACGCCGCGCAGCCCGTGAAAGTGCGCGTCGGCACCCTCGCCATCCCGGTCGACACGGTCGAAGTCGTCGAGCTGACGTCGACAACCTTCGAAGCGCGCAGGCTCCAGATCCGCGACGTCGAGCAGGAGCGCTACGGACTGTCGGCGCAGTATCCGTCAGATGTCCTTCGCTCGGGCCGCCGACCGCTTCTGCAGATTCCGCTCGAGATGCTCGAGACGACGGTGAAGAATCCGGGTGCGCTGGGAGTGGCGCTGCGCGATCGCGTGTCGGACAGGTTGCTCGGCTATACGCTCGGCAGCGCGCTCGAAAACTACGACGAAGAAGGCGTCACGTCCGACCCGCGCTTTGGCGAGAGCGATACCTTCTACCTGCAGGCGATGGCGACGCTGCCCACCGTCCAGAACACGAACGAGCTCGAGAATCAGATGCTCGACGCGCTCCGCGATCGCGCCGTCGCGGCCAGCTACAAGTTCATCTCGACGCTGATCGAAGAGCACGTGCTCGAGACCGGGCCAGCCTGGATTCGAGCCGCGACCGTGCTCGAGCGGTTCAGCAACTATCTGCGCAGCGGCGTCACGTTCGTCTATTTGCAGGCGCCGCTTCAGTCCGGCGCCCCAATCGCCTCGTAGCGCGACAACCGCTCGCTAAATGCTGTCATCGCAGAGTTTGCAAGACGTGGTTGATTCGTAGAATTGTGCATTTTGACACATAGAAAATAATTGTTGCTTATAAGGAAACAGTTAAGTACCTTGACGGGCCGTGTGCATCGACCGTCACCTGCTCCTGCCGGCGTTTGCCGCGCTCATCGCGCTGGCCGCCGTCCAGGCGAGTGCTCAGCCCGCCGACGCCAAACTGTCGTCGCCCGCCAGCGCCTTGAGCGGGTACATGGAGCTTCAGTTCACCGACGCGGACAACGCCGACCCGGTCATCGACTTCCGCCGCTTCGTCCTGCTGTTCGCCCACCGGTTCTCGGATCGGATTCGCTTCGTCTCTGAGCTCGAGGTCGAGCACGCCATCGTCGAAGGCGGCGAGGACAAGGGCGAGCTCGAGCTCGAACAGGCATATCTCGACTTCCTGATCGATCGGCGATTGAACATCCGCGCGGGTCAGCTGCTCGTGCCGATGGGACTCATCAACGAGCGCCACGAGCCGCCGGTGTTCTTCGGCGTCCAGCGGCCGTTCGTGGACACGTTCATCATCCCGACGACGTGGTTCGACGCGGGGGCTGGCGTGTTCGGCGAGTTTTCCGGAGGATGGCGGTATCGCGCGTACGTGATGGCACCGCTCGACGCCGTGAACTTCAGCGCCGACGAAGGCTTGAGCGACTCGGCACAGCAGGGATCGCAGGCAACTGTTCGTCATTGGGCCGGCGCGGCCCGCGTCGAGTACCTCGGCGTCCGTCGCCTGGCGCTCGGCGCCAGCTTGTGGAGTGGACGGACGTCGACGGGCTCGACGCTCCTCAGTCCGCGTCTGACGATGGTGGAATTCGACGGCCGTGCGCGGCTCGGCGGCCTGCAGCTGCGTGCGGAACTTGCGAGCGTCCATCTCGATCAGGCCGGCGAGCTGAATCGACTGCGCGCGCTCCGCGAAGGCATCGACCCGAATCTCGCCAGCGGAATGATCGGTTGGTACGCCGAGGCGGCGCATCCGCTGTTCACGTTCCGGGCGTCGCAGGAAGTGTTTGGATTCGCGCGCTACGAGATGTTCGACACGCAGCGCGAGATGCCCGCCGGCTATCTGCCGCTCGAGCAGTTCAACCGTTCGGCCGTCATCGCCGGGATTTCCTACTATCCGGACCCCGACGTCGTCGTCAAAGTGGACTACACCGTTCAGCGCAATCAGAGCGCGGTCGTCGCCGCTCCGCGCTCGTTCAACGTCGGACTCGGATGGTGGTTTTGAGAGGCGCCGTGACGAACACGACCTGGAAGAAGCTGACGTGCGCCGCGGCGATGGTCTTTCTCACGGAACTGCGCATGGCGGTTCCGTCGGCATCCGTCTGCGCGAGCGGTTCCATGCAGAACGAACGCAAGGTCGTGCACATGCTTGCGGAGCGCTTCCGGTTCTCGCCCGACGAAGTGCGCGTGAAGGTCGGCACGACGATCGAATTTCGTCTCGAGAGCGACGACACCGATCACGGCTTCCGCATCATCGGCACGGACATCGAGCGCGTCATTCCGAAGCGCGGGCGCGGCAACATCGTCGTCAGCTTCACGCCGGATCAGGCCGGGCGCTACGACTTCGAATGTTCAAAGCTCTGTGGCGCCGGCCACAACTTCATGCACGGCGTCATCGTCGTCGAACCATGATGCGCAGATTCCTGCCGTTCGCTTTCGCGTGGACGACGATGCTGCTGGCTGTTCCGCTTTCAGGCCAGGTGTCGAGCGTGCGGCCCGGAGATCCACTGATCGGACTCACGCCGTCGGAACTCGAGGAGTTCCGGATTGGGCAGGCCAGCTTCACCGAGGTCGAGACCGTCGACGAAGGCCTCGGTCCTGCGTTCAACGGCACGAGCTGCGCGGCCTGTCACAACGTGCCGGCGATCGGCGGCATCAGCCCGATGACCGAAGTTCGCGCCGGGCATCGTGAGGCCGACGGCACGTTTCGCGCGCTCGACGCGGCCGGCGGCACGCTGGTCCATCTCTTCTCGCTCCCAAACCACGTCTGTCAGCCGGTGCTGCCGGACGATGTGAACGTCATCGCGCGAAGGATGCCGACGCCGCTCTTTGGCGCCGGACTGGTCGAGGCGATTGCAGACGAGAGCATCCGCGCGTTGGAAGATCCCACGGACCGGAATCGCGACGGCGTCAGGGGCCGCGCGTCGATCGTGACGGATCCCGTCATGGGCGAGCGCCGCGTCGGTCGATTCGGATGGAAGGCGCAGTTCGCCACGCTGCTTGGATTCTCAGCCGGCGCCTACCGCGATGAAATGGGGATCACGAACGAGGTGTTCCCGGGGGAGTTGGCGCACGGCATCTCCGACGATCAGATGAAGCGGTGCGACGTCGCGCCCGACCCCGAGGATCGACGCGACCGTACGACCGGCCGACGCGACATCGACAACTTCGCGGCGTTCATGCGGCTGCTTGCGCCGATCGCGCGCGCGACCGTGGACGATGCGGTCAGGGAAGGCGAGCGCGTGTTCACGGCTGTCGGCTGCACCGCCTGCCACGTGCCGGCACTGACGACCGGCCCGAACGTCAACCCGCTGTTCAATCGCAAGGTCGTGCCGCTGTATTCCGATCTGCTGCTGCACGACGTCGGCACGGGCGATGGCATCCAGCAAGCCGACTCGACCGCCAGCGGCGATGAAATCAGGACGCCGGCACTTTGGGGACTGCGCCTGCGTCGGCCGTTTCTGCACGATGGATCTGCAGCGACGATTGAGGACGCGATCGGCCGTCACGGCCGCGAAGCCGACCTTGCGCGCCTCGGCTTCGTCGGGTTGGATGACCAGTCGCGCGCCCTGCTCCTGCGGTTCCTGAAATCACTCTGAGGATCGGTTCCCCGATTCCTAATTCCTCATTCCTAGTTCCTAATTCCGAATGCACGGCCCGTGTACCCGTTTTCCCGTTACAACTCTGTCCCGCGGCGTCGGTACTTGTAAGCGGTTCGCTCGGAAAGGCTGCGACCGCCGCTCGGAGGCCGCCGGAAATCGCCGGGCCCGCGCCTTGCAGCCGCGTCCTCGTCCAATTTCAGGAGCTGAGGAGCCGGGATGCGGAAAGCGGGCAAGATTCTGGTCGTGGATGACTACGAAGCGAACCTGCGCGGGCTCGGACAGCTGCTGAGGACTGCGGAATACACGGTCACCTCGGCAACCAACGGACGCGATGCGCTGGACCTCGCGCGCCGCGAGCGGCCCGACCTGGTTCTCCTCGATGTGTTGATGCCCGGCATGTCGGGCGTCGACGTCTGCCGCGAGCTCAAAGGCTCCGCCGACACCTGCCTGACGCCCGTCGTTCTCATCAGCGGCGCGCAGGAGCGCAAGACGATCCTCGCAGGACTCGATGCGGGCGCCGACGACTTCCTGATCAAACCGGTTGACGCGGAGGAACTGTATACGCGCGTCCGATCGCTCATGCGTCTCAAGCGCATGACCGACGAGCTCGATTCAGCGGCGACGCTCTTCATGACGCTTGGTCGCATCATCGAGGCGCGGGATCCGTGCACCGAAGGCCATTGCGAACGGCTGGCCGACTACGCGACCGCGCTGGGCCGCCACCTGGGCCTGCAGGACTCCGACATCCAGGCCTTGTATAGAGGCGCGTTCCTTCACGACATCGGCAAGATCGCGATCCCCGACAAGGTGCTGCTCAAGCGCGGAAAGCTGACGAAGAAAGAATTCGCGTCGATGCAGCGGCACGCGGAGATCGGTGACGAGCTGCTGGCGACTGTCCGATCGCTCGATCTCGTCCGCCCGATCGTCCGTCATCATCACGAACGCATCGACGGCCGCGGCTATCCAGACGGCCTCCGCGGCGACTCCATTCCGCCGCTCGCGCAGATCGTGAGCGTCGTCGACGTGTTCGACGCGCTGACGACCGATCGCCACTACCGGAAGGCGCTGCCGGTGCCGACCGCGTACGAAATGCTCCGTGAGAAAGCCGTCGGCGGCTGGTGCGAGCTGAGCGTTGTCGACTGTTTCATCGACATGCACCGGCAGGAACAGGCGCACGCGCAGGCGCGCGTGGCGGTTTAGCGCAAGTCCAGCGCTTTGCGCGCGGCGACAACGAGCGCCCTGGCATTGTCGTACGAAAGCTGCGCCGCGGCCTCGTCGAGCGGAAACCACGCCTTCACGCGGCCTTCAGGAGAGTCGACCTCCTGTTGCGCGCGAATGAGAAAGTACTGGACGCGCACCGCTTCCGCGCCCGACTGAAATTCGAGCGGCTTGCCGACAGGCCCCATCAACTCGCCGTCGACGCCGCCCTCTTCCTGCGTTTCGCGAAGCGCCGTCTGATCCGGCGTTTCGCCCGGCTCGATGTGGCCTTTCGGAAAAATCCAGATGCGCGGGTCTTTCTTCGCGCGGACCAGTAGTACCGTCCAGCGTCCGCCGCTTTTTCGCACGGCGATGCCGCCGGCTTGTTCAACTCTCAACGCTCAACCCTCAACGCTCAACTCTCAACGCTCACGACCCTGCGCATTGAAGGTTGGTACTTGAGACCTCGTTTTACGCTGCTCGACGAGCCGCTGAAATTCGGCGTCGTCCAGATACACGATGTCGAGCCACACCTGCAGCATGTCGTCCACGCTGCGTTCACCAAATCCGACCCACATGTCGGGATCGGGATTCCGGCGGTTCGCCGACGTGTTGTCGTGGATGCCGATCATGTGCAGGACCGTGCCTGCTGGGAGCAGCGGCGCGTCGTCGTCCGCGTAGACGTAGTTGATGTGCCAGTTGAAGTCGAAGTGATCGACCGAGCTCAGGATCTGCGTCCGGTTGTTGGCGGGATCAATGGCTTCGAGCGTCATGCCGCGGCCGCGCATGTGCATGTGCGGCTGGAACGAGTCGATGCGCGCGTTTCGCGGCAGACGGAAATACCCGTCGGTGCGCACGACGGTGTTCGGCGGCACCTCGAGCTCGTCGTTCGGAATGTTCCGGATCGCGTACGAACGGACCTGATACTTCGGAACTTCTCCCTTC
The DNA here is from genome assembly GCA_036557365.1 of Vicinamibacterales bacterium. GTDB lineage: Bacteria > Acidobacteriota > Vicinamibacteria > Vicinamibacterales > CAVVIG01 > DATKHR01. The sequence goes on along the minus strand of DATBHR010000060.1, from coordinate 32,346 downwards.
GGATAGAACTTGAACGCGATCGTCGTCGTGTTGTGCTGCTCGGATCCGATCGCGAAGTAGTGCATGTCGAAACGCAGGCGGGTGCCCTTCTTCAGCAGCCGGCCGGTGTTGTCGCCGAAGATGTCGCCGTACTTGCCGACCGCGTACTCGTGCAGCTGGATGCCCGTCTCGGGCGTGCCTTCCGGCGCATCCGGCTCGATTGCGTACACGACGACGTGGTGGACGATCTTCGGATTGCTCGGCTTGATCTCCATCGACTTGATCCAGCGATCTTCGGTCAGCTCGATGACATCCGAGAATTGATCGATCCACCAGTCCGGCCCCTTCGCGTACATCACGAAGTCGTGCGGCGTCGTGACCTTCAGGTCCGGGTCGCCGATGAACCACGCGGCTTCGGAAGGGAACGTGAGCGGCGCCGGCATGTCGGCAGCGTTGCCGAGTGGCGCGCCCGAATCGACCCAGCGCGTCACCGTCGCGATTTCCGCGTCCGTCAACGATCGATCGTTCTTGTAATGCTTGATGCCGACCGTCTTGTCGAGATGCCACGGCGGCATGTCCCGATTGGCGACGCGTTGACGGATCGAACGCGCCCACGGACGGACGTCTTCATACGTGACGAGGGACATCGGCGCCGACGTGCCCGCGTGATGGCACGACTCGCACTTGGCCTGAAAGATCGGCGCAACGTCTTTCGCAAACGTCGGGTTCGCAGGACCCACCTGAACCCGACCCACCTGCCCTACCCGACCCACCTGACCCACCTGACCCACCTGACTTACCTCCGCAACCGTCACCCTGATCTGCGCGTTCGTCCAGCAGCAGTGATAGCCGAAGTTTCCGGCCGACTCGCCCGATCCGTCGTCGACGACGGCTTGAAGCACGTAGTCGCCGGGCTGGGTAAACGTGGCGGTCGTCTGGTTCTTGCCGGCAGCGAGTTTGGTGGTCGGCGATGCGAAGACGACGTCGCCGGGTCCTCGATACTTCGCCCACATCACCGTCATGCCGACCGGTTCGCCCCGCCGCTTCGGCAGCCCATCGTCGGTCGCGCTGACGCTGAGCGTTGCGGACGATCCTGACTGAGAGACGAGACGCGTCTCGACGACGGGCGGCAGATTCGAATTGATGTTTTCGCTGTTGCCACCGCGCGTCGTCCGCCGGCGATCGATCTGCCACACCGGATTCAAGGTTCCGGCGACGCTGGCTGTCTGTCCATGCACCGTGAGCGTCCACACCAGCTTCTGCTCGCCGAAATCCTTCGGCACCGTGACGCTGAAGACATCTTTGTGGCGCCGCGGCACGAACGACGACGGCTGTCCGCGGTCGCCGCCGGGCTCGAAGCGGTTGTCGGCGCCGATCGGAACGTCCACGGTCTCTTCGTAGTTGCGGTTCATGTAACCGAACCACATGTTGAACGAGCCGTCGGGGTTGGAATCGAAGCCTTCGTAGACCGGCGCGACGCTCTGGCCTGACGCGTGTCGAACGGTGACGAGCCCGGTCTGCGACTGCGCGAGGAGGGAAACAGTGGCCAGCGGTCCGAGGAGCAGCGACAACCGAAGCGCCGTGCGGATCATGGTGCCTCCCGCTATGAGAACTGCGCGATTATACTTGGCCCGCTCACTGAGGGTACCCATGACCCAGACATCTGTGTTCACGCGTCCTATGGCGGCGCTGCCCGTCGTGTTGGCGATCGGCGCGGTGATGTACAGCCCGGCCCTGCGCGCACAGCAGGATCTCGTCGCGCGCGCTGGGGCCATTCACCAGCGTGTGATCACGCTCGACACGCACAATGACATCGATCCAGCGAACTTCACGCCCGAGTGCAACTACACGATGCGCCTGTCCACGCAGGTGAACCTGCCGAAGATGAAAGAAGGCGGGATGGACGTGTCGTTCATGGTCGTCTACGTCGGCCAGCAGAATCCGCCGCAGGTGCCGGACGCGTTTCAGCCGTCAGGCTACGAGCGGGCGTACAAGGCGGCGATCGCGAAGTTCGACGCCGTGCATCGTCTCACCGAACGGATCGCGCCGGGCGAGATTCAACTGGCCCTCACGCCCGCAGACGTCGTCCGCATCCACCAGAGCGGAAAGAAAGTGGCGGTCATCGGGATCGAGAACGGCTATCCGCTCGGCACCGACATCAACCGCGTCAAGGAATTCTGGCAGCGCGGTGGACGCTACATGTCGCTCGCGCACAACGGCAACAGCCAGCTGGCGGACTCGCATACGAGCGAGGCGAACAACGAATGGACGTGGGGTGGACTGTCGCCGCTCGGCCGTCAGGTGATTCAGGAGATGAACCGGTGGGGCATCATGGTCGACGTCTCGCACCCGTCGAAGGGTGCGATGATGCAGGCGATCGGGTTGTCGAGAGCACCGGTCATCGCGTCGCATTCGGGCATCCGCAGGCTCGCGAACACCAGCCGCAACATGGATGACGAGCAGTTGATGGCGATGAAGACCAACGGCGGCGTCATTCAGATTGTCGGCCTGTCGGAATTCGTCAAGGTCGATCCGCCGGAGCGCGCGCCCGCGCTCGCGTCATTGCGTCAGGAATTCGGACTCGGTGGCCGCGGTGCCGGCGCAGGACGCGGTGCCGCACCCGAGCCGCCGCCGACAACGAAGTGTCCCGTGGAGACGCCGTCGACGCCGGCGGCTGCGCCTTCGGGCGGCGGACGCGGTGGACGAGGCGCGGCGCTCGAAGGCCTGAGCGCCGATCGCCGCGCTGAATACGATCGCCGGCTCGCGGAAATCGATCGCAAGTGGCCGGCGGTCGCACGCGCGACGGTCAAGGACTTCGTGGACGGGATCGACTACGCCGTGAAGCTGATCGGCATCGATCACGTCGGCATCTCGTCGGACTTCGACGGCGGCGGCGGCATCGACGGCTGGAACAGCTCTGCGGAAAGCTTCAACGTGACGCTGGAGCTCGTGCGCCGCGGCTATACCGAAGAACAGATCGGCAAGATCTGGAGCGGCAACCTGCTGCGCGTCTGGTCGGACGTCGAAAAGGTCGCGAAGGAAATTCAGTCCGCGAAATAAGACTTATTTCTTCTCCGGCAACGCGAACACGTACAGCGCATTTCCGGTCTGCGGCTGCCGCAGCTCGGGAATGATCGTTCTCGGGACGACGCGCGGGCTCCCGCCGCTCGATGCGCCCGTCGTGACGGCGACGTATTGGCGTCCGCCGATGCTGAAGGTCACCGGATAGCCCTGCACGGTCGTGCCGAGGCGCGCCTGCCACAGCGTCTCGCCCGTGCGCACGTCGAACGCGCGGAACGTCCGGTCGAGGTCGCCGACGAAACCGATGCCGCTCGCGGTCGTGATGACGCCGGTCAGAAACGGCGCGCGCTGCTCGCGGCTCCACACTTCCTTCATCGTCTTGACGTCGTAGGCAGCGAGCTTGCCGACGTTGCCGTCGCTGCCCGGCATCTCGAAGAAGCGCCGGTCCGCGCCCGTGCCGCCCGAGCCGACCGTGGGTTCGATCTTCCGGCCGGACATCTCCATGCACGACTGACTCAACGGAATGACGAGCACGCCGCTGGCCGGGTGATAACTCATCGCCTGCCAGTTGTGTCCGCCCTCGGTGCTCGGACACGCCTGGACCCACTTGCCCGTTTCCTGCTCGATGATGTCGGTGCGATACGTCGGCGATCCGGTTTTTGGATCGATCGAGTCGAAGACGTTCTGGAAAACAGTTTCGTGATAGCCGAGGAATTTCCCGTCGCGCCGATCGAGCTTCCAGAGGATGCCCGGCTTGCCGATCGTGAAGACGACCTTCTGATCGCCGATGTCCACGAGGACGCGCTCGAAGACCTCGTCGAGGTCGAGCGACTCACCGGGTGCGTGCTGATAATGCCAGACGAGCGTCCCGTCCTTCGGCTTCAGTGCGAGCGTGGAGCTCGTGTACAACACGCTGTCGAACGCGCTCGTGCCGCGGCTCGCGCGCATCCAGGGCTTGGCCTGAGCCGTTCCCCAGTAGGTGATGTCGAGATCCGGATCGTAGCTGCCGGCAATCCACGTTTCGCCGCCGACGCGGAGGTTATCGGCGAGCTTGCCCCACGTCTCGGCGCCGGGCTGTCCGGTGCGCGCGATGGTGTTGAACTTCCACAGCTGCTTGCCGGTCGCCGGATCGTAACCGCTGATCCAGCATCCGTCGTTGCCGTAGCGATCGCAGCCGACCAGGCCGTTGACCACGACGCCCTTCATGACCATCGGGCCCGCGGTGTTCGCGTAGCCCTTGCTGCGATCGGCGATCGGCGTGTCCCAGACGACCTTGCCGGTGCGCGCGTCGAGCGCCACGAGACGCGCGTCGGTCGTCGCGACGAACACCTTGTCCTGGTAGATGGCCATGTTGCGCATCGCCGCGATACCGATCTGCGCGTTGGGCCCGACGTGATTCTCCCAGATGAGATCGCCGGTCCGCGCGTCGAGCGCCTGGACGATGTTCATCGTGTTGGTGAGATAGATGACGCCGTTGTGCACGAGCGGACTCACCTCGTTGCCCTGGCCTTCGTTCATCGGCCAGACCCAGGCGAGCTCGAGCTCTTTCACGTTGTCGCGCGTGATCTGCGTCAGGGGGCTGCTGCTCCAGCCCTGATAGTTGCGCCGCGCCATCAGCCAGTCGCCGGGGTCTTCGTTGCGCAGCATCTCGTCGGTGACGGGGACGAAATTCTTCACTTCGCCCGCGACCGTCACGCCGAGCGGACCGCTGTTCGCCGCACCGCGTCCGGCGCCGCCGCGTCCAGCCGCGGCCGTCGGTGCGGCGCCGCGCCCGGTCTGCGCCTGCGTCGGGACGCCAGCGCCGCCGGGTGCGACCGATGCGATCGTCAGCGCCGTGCTTGCGGTCAACGGCTGCGGTCCGGTCTGCGCACCGTTCGCCTGGAGGATGTACGCCGCGGCCGCGAGGTACTGGTCGGCGCTGAGATTCGCGCCGGTCGGAGGCATCGTGCTCTGGATGTACTCGAAGAGGTCGCGCGTGGTCCGCGATCGCCACGTGTTGAGGAAATTGTTGCCGGCGAGCTGCGGCGCTTCGTTGCGGCCGGCGAGATCGGGCATGTGGCAGCCGGCGCAGCTGGCGGCGTACACCTGCCGGCCCGCTGCGGCCTGATCGGCCGTGAACGCGCCGGTCGGCGACTGGCCCTCGATGAACGTCATGCCGACGAGCGTCGCTGCGGCGCACGCGCCAATGGTCACGCCGGTTCGCGTCATCTTCGTTTCTCTCTGGTCGGATGAATCAGTGCTTGTCGAGCAACCATCCCCACAAGTTGCCGTCGGGGGCTTTTTCGCTGTGAATCTGGACGTAGAGCCGGCCGGCCTGCAGATCGGCGAGTTGCGGCGGCGTGAGGTCGAACGTCCCGCTGAGCGATCCGCTGACCTCGTGCGAGACCGTCAGCTCGAACAGCTCGGGGCCGCGTACGCCGCGCGTCGGACTCCGATGCAGCTTCGCGATCGTTGCCGGCGACCGCAAGCCCTCGAACGTTCCGCTGATTGACAGCTTCGCGCCCGACAGCGTCGCCGTCGCGCTGCCCGATCCCGCCACGGTGGCCTGCATCGCGACGTCGATCGGCACCGGTGACAGGCGCGCCTTGAACGTCCGGCTTCCCTGGGCCGCCACGACCGCGCTGCAGACACACGCGCACAGCAGGACCGTTCGCATGGCGGCAATGATACGTTAATCGACGAGTCCGGCGGTCCGCGGAACGGGAAGGCGCGAGCGGAGTCTAACTTTGCGGGGACCCGAGCTTGGGCAGCTCCGTGCGCGGAGAATGAACCTCGTACGGCTCGCCCGTCGAATCCATCTTGTATTCCGCGACGGCGTCGGTCACCGTGTTGCCGAAGAAATCGATCGCGCCGGGATCGTCTTCCTCCGTCAAATCACGCGGAAGCAGTAATGTTGGCGGCGGCGACACCGCTTCCTGACCGGCGTCGTGGGTTGCCGGACGCGTTGTGGTTGGATACTGAACAGGGTCATGTGTAAGAAAGACGCCTGCAAGCATCATCGGTATCAGGGCCGCCGCTGCGAAACCGAGCCATTTCCCCAAGAAAACGCCTCGGCTTCCGGCTGTGCAACCACAATGCCAGCGGAACCGCATTTGCAGGGCTTGGGTGTCAGGTCATTCCATGTGGAGTCGTCTTAGAAACCTCGGCGCCGACGTCGCTCAGGAATGGCGTCTGGCTCGGCGCGATCACCCGCTCGTCGCGTACGGCGTCGCCGCCGCATTCGTGTTGATCGTCATGTCGACGCTCGTCGGGGGTGCCGCGTACGCCATCAGCCTGCCGCGAGGTCTGCCGGACGATGCCGCGCTGTCGCGAATCGGCGAGATGGACCAAGCGACGGCGGTCCTCGACGCGTCGGACACGCTGGCGTTCACGATCTTCAAGGAGCAGCGCATCGAGGTCCCGCTCGACCAGATGTCGCCGCGTCTCATCAAGGCCATCCTCTCTATCGAAGATCAGCGCTTCTACGAACACAAAGGTTTCGATCTCGTCCGGATCGTTTCGGCGGCGATCGCGAACGTCCGTCATCGCCGCGTCGCGCAGGGCGCGTCCACGATCACGCAGCAACTCGCGCGGCAGAGTTTCCTGACGCCCGACAAGACCATTCGCCGCAAGCTGCAGGAACTGATTCTCGCCGAGCGGATCGAACATCGGTATCCGAAGGCGCGGATTCTCGAGCTGTACCTCAATAAGGTGTACTTCGGCGACGGCCTGTACGGCGTCGAAGCGGCATCGCGCGGATTTTTCGGCAAGCACGCGTCTGAGCTCACGGTCTCGGAAGCCGCGACGCTCGCCGGCCTCGTGAAGTCGCCGTCGAGCTACGCGCCGACGGTGAACATGGAGCGCGCCACCGCTCGGCGGAATGTTGTCCTGCAGGCGATGTTCGACAACGGCGCGATCTCGAAGGCCGAACTGCAGACGGCACGAGCGACGCGAATTGCGCTGCACGACGGCCTGCGGGCCGAGGAACCGCATGGTCAGTACTTCAAGGAGCAGGTGCGGCGGGAGCTCGTCGATCGCTTCGGATGGCAGCGCGTGTACCAGGGCGGCCTGCGCGTGTACTCCACGATCGACATGAGCCTGCAGATCGCTGCGGACGACGCGGTCGCAGAATCACTGAAAGGCATTGACGAGCGTCGGCTCGCGATCGAGACCAGACGGGCGGCGGCCAAGAAACAGCCGGCACCCGCTCTCGCGGATCTCGACGTGCTCCAGGCGGCGCTCATCGCGATGGATCCGAAGACCGGTCACGTGCGCGCGATGGTCGGCGGGCGCGACTTCAACGAGAGTCATTTCAATCGCGCCGTGCAGGCGAAGCGCCAGCCGGGGTCGGCGTTCAAGCCGTTCGTCTACGCCACCGCGCTCGAAGAAGGCTACACGCCCGCGACGATCATCGACCATCTCGACGAGCCGATCGCGACGCTTCAGGGCGACTGGACTCCGGAAGAAGGACATTCGGCCGCGCCGTCGATGAGCCTTCGCGCCGGGCTGCGCATCTCCAGCAATCGCGCCGCCGTCAGGCTGTTGCAGGAAGTCGGCATTCCGAACGCGGTTCAGCGCGCGAAGCAGATGGGCGTCGGCGACGTGCCGAGCGTGCCGTCGCTCGCGCTCGGCTCCGGCGAAGTCACGCTGCAGTCGATGACCGCCGCGTATTCCGCGTTCGCGAACGAAGGGCTCGTCCCGAAGCCGCTCCTCGTCCGGCGCGTCGAAGATCGCGACGGCCACGTTCTGTTCGAGGCCGAGGACTCATCGACGCGCGCCATCCGGGAGACGACCGCGTACCTGATGACCACGATGCTCGCCGACGTCATCAACGCCGGCACGGCGAATCGCGCGCGTCAGATGGGTTTCACGCTTCCAGCGGCAGGGAAGACGGGAACGACCAACGACTTCAACGATGCGTGGTTCGTCGGCTACACGCCGAACCTCGCAGCGGGCGTGTGGGTCGGCTTCGATCAGCCGCACACGATTCTGCCGAACGGCTTCGCCGCCGATCTCGCCGTGCCGATGTGGGCGCGCTTCATGAAGGTGGCCACGCGCGGCGACAAACCGGACTGGCCGTCGCCGCCCGAAGGGATCACGACGGCGTCGGTCTGCCGTCTCTCCGGCAAGCTCGCGACGATCGGCTGCCAGGACGTCGAGGTCGTCAGCGACAACGGTCAGCTCGAACGCCGCTCGATGGTCTACACGGAGTACTTCGCGCGCGGTACCGCGCCGACCGAGTACTGCGATCTGCACCCGACGCGCGGGCTGATGACGAAGGTCGCGGGCTTCTTCGGCAACGGTCCGGTGAAACCGGCGCCGCCGAACATCGACAGCCTCAACCTGCCGCCGCAGACCGCGGCGACAGCCGCTCCCGTCGAGCCGGCCGCGCAGATGGATCCCGCACCGGAACCGCCGAAGAAGAAGCGCGGCTTCTGGTCGAAACTCTTCGGCGTCGGCAAGGACGACGACCGCAAAGAGCAGGAGCCGCCGAAGAAAAAGGGCGGCAACTAGCGTGATACCATCCGTCCCGAAGTGTCTTTTCGGGACGTCATCCAGCAGCACGGACACAAGCGCATCGTCGAACTGCTCGTGCGTTCGGCGTCTCGCGGCACGCTGCCGCCGAGCCTGATCTTTTCGGGCCCGCGCGGCGCCGGCAAACACGCGATGGCTCTCGCCGTTGCGCAGGCGCTGAACTGCCTGCAACCGCAGAGCGACGGCGACGCATGCGGTGTGTGCCAGGCGTGCGTCCGGATTGCGCGCGGCGTTCACGCCGATGTGTTCATCGCCGGACCCGGCGACAGCGGCAGCATCAAGATCGATCCCATCCGCGACCTCATCGAACAGTCCGGCTATCGTCCGTTCGAAGGCAAACGTCGCGTGTTCATCGTGGACGACGCCGACATGCTCGTCGTGGCGGCGCAGAACGCGCTGCTGAAGACGCTCGAAGAGCCGCCCGCTTCCTCGGTGTTCATCCTGACGACGACGCGGCCGGATGTGTTGTTGGCGACGGTCCGATCGAGATGCATCCGCCTCACGTTCAGAGAGCACACGCCGCAGGAGACCGACCCGGACGCGCTGGCGATTGCCGTTCGCACGCTTGTTCACGCCGCGGCTGGAGAGGACAGTCGCCGTCTCGAAGGCGCGAAGGAACTGCTGACCGGAACGGGAGGCGGCGCGGGCGCAGCCGAGGACCGGGAGCGCGTGCGCACGCGTCTTCGCGCCGCCGGCAGTCTTCTGCGTGACATCGAAGTCGTGTCGACCAACGCGGACGTCGAGCTGAATGGATCGGACGATGCGTCGCTGCAGCGGCTCGTCCAGGCCTACAAAGGGCGCCGCGGCGTGGAGGCGTACGCCGCCATCGACGCGGCGATCGCAGCGGTGGACGCAAACGTCGGCATCAAGATCGTGGCGGACTGGCTGGTGCTGCAGGTATGAACGGACGTGACGCGCAGCCGCTCGTCGCCGTCAAGCTCAGTCCTGTCGGACGGACGCAGACGTTCCTTGCCGCCGGCGAAGCCGCGCGTCCTCGGGTCGGCGATCAGGTTGTCGTCCAGACCGACAGCGGACCGGCAGTGGGCACGATCGTGCGCCGCGTGCCGCAGCTCGACGACAGGCGCTGTCCGCCTCCCGATTCGCCGCAGCGCGTCGTCCGAACCGCGACGCACGAAGACATCGTCACGCGGCTGAAGCACCAGCGCCGGGAGCAGGAGGCGTTTCGCATCGCGCTGCTGAAGATTCGCGAGCACGGGCTCGCGATGAAGCTCGCGCGCGTCGAACAGGCCTTCGACGGCACGAAGCTCGTGTTCTATTTCACCGCCGACGCGCGAGTCGACTTCCGCGAGCTCGTGCGCGAGCTGGCGGCGGAATTCAGGACGCGTATCGAGATGCGGCAGATTGGCGTCCGCGACGAGGCGAAATTGATCGGCGGCTACGGCACGTGCGGCCGGCCGCTCTGCTGCACGACGTTCCTGCAGACGTTCGAGCCGGTGTCGATCAAGATGGCGAAGCAGCAGGAGCTGAGCCTCAATCCGTCGAAGCTGTCGGGACTCTGCGGGCGCCTGAAGTGCTGCCTGCGCTACGAGCTGCCGAACGCGAAGGGCGTCCGCCACGGCGGCTGCGGCAGCGAGGGCGGCTGCGACAATCCGAGCGGCTGCGGCGCTGGCGGCTGTGGATCGTCGGCCGGCGGCTGCGGATCATGCGGCTGCCACGCGTAGCCATCACGGCCGGAGATCCCGCGGGCATCGGACCGGAGATCGCAGGCCGCGCCGCCGAAGACGCGCGCGTGCGGGCCGTTTGCGAGCCGATCATCTTTCAAACGACGCCGAACGGCGCCGTTACCGAAGGAGCGCTGAGCCCCGCCGCCGGACGTGCCGCGTACGAGACGATCGTCGCCGCGGTCGAAGCGGCGCAGCGGCACGACGTCGACGCAATCGCGACCGCGCCGGTCAACAAGGAAGCGTTTCGACTGGCAGGTCTTCCGTGGAGCGGCCATACCGATCTGCTCGCGCACCTCACGAAGGCGCCGCAGGTCGCGATGATGTTTTATTCCGAGGCGCTGCGGGTCGTGCTGGCGACCGTGCATGTGCCGCTGTCGGAAGTCCCGGCGCGTCTGACCGCTGCGACCGTCGAAGCGACGATTGCGTTGAGCGCGCAGGAACTGCCGCGATTCGGATTCGAGCGTCCGCGGATTGCGGTTGCCGGGTTGAATCCGCATGCAGGTGAGCATGGGTTGTTCGGGGACGAGGAGTCGAAAGCGATTGCGCCGGCGATTGACGCGTGTCGCGCGCGCGGTATCGACGTGTCCGGTCCCTATCCGGCCGATACGTTGTTCGTACGTGCACATCGCGGCGAGTTCGACCTCGTCGTCGCCTGCTACCACGATCAGGGATTGATTCCGGTGAAGCTGCTTGCGTTCGGCCAGGCCGTCAACGTGACGCTCGGCCTGCCGATCATTCGAACGTCGGTCGATCACGGCACGGCGTTCGATATCGCGGGCCGCGGTGTGGCGGATCCGCAAAGCATGATTGCCGCGGTCCTGCTGGCCGCCAAACTCGCGGGCCATTCTCGTGGCTGACAGAACCGAGCGCGAGAAGGCGCAGACGAGCATCGCCGAGAACCGAAAGGCGTTCCACGACTTCCATCTCCTCGAGTCGTTCGAAGCCGGCATCGCGCTGATGGGCACGGAGGTGAAAGCGATTCGCGAAGGGCGCGTAAACCTCCGCGACAGCTTTGCGAGGGTGGAGGACGGCGAGGTCTTTCTCTACAACGTGAACATCAGCGCGTACAGCCATCGCGGATACGCGGACCACGAGCCGCTGCGGCGGCGCAAGCTGCTGCTGCACCGCGACGAGATCCGGAAGCTGATCGGCAAGACGGTCGAGAAGGGGATGACGCTCGTTCCCGTGCGGCTCTACTACAAGAACGGACGCGTCAAGGTGGCGCTGAGCCTGGCCAAGGGCAAGAAGGACTACGACAAGCGCGAAGCCATCAAGAAGCGCGACGCTGCTCGTGAAACGCGGGCGGCCATGAAGGCGCGCAGGTAGAATACCTGCACCTCAGGATGAGCACGAACGTTCCGCTTCTCGATCTCCAGGCGCAATACCGTCCGATTCGCGATGAGATTCTCGCGGCGATCACGCGCGTCGCCGACAGCCAGCGCTTCATCATGGGGTCCGAGATCGACGCGCTCGAGCACGAGCTCAGCGCGATGCTCGGCATCCAGCACGCGATCGCCGTGTCGTCCGGCACCGATGCGCTCCTGCTGGCGCTCATGGCGCTCGGCATCGGTGCGGGGGACGAGGTCGTCACGCCCACGTACTCGTTCTTCGCGACAGCGGGCTCGGTCGCCAGGCTCGGTGCGCGTCCGGTGCTCGTCGACATCGATCCGACGACGTACAACGTCGATCCCGCCGGAGTTGCGGCGGTCATGACATCGCGCACGCGCGCAATCATGCCGGTCCACCTCTTCGGATTGCCCGCTGACCTCGATCCGATCCTCGACATCGCGAGGTCCACCGGCGTTCCGGTCGTCGAGGACGCCGCGCAGGCGATCGGCGCGACGTACAAGACGCGTCCAGCCGGCGGCATCGGTGTGCTCGGCTGCTTTTCGTTTTTCCCGAGCAAGAATCTCGGCGCGTTCGGCGATGCAGGGCTCGTCACCACGAATGATGCTGCGCTCGCGAAGCGCGCGCGGCTCCTGCGCATGCACGGCATGGAGCCGAAGTATTACCATCACGTCGTCGGCGCAAATTTCCGGATGGATGCGATTCAGGCCGCCGTGCTGCGCGTCAAGGCGCCGCATCTCGCGGCGTGGACAGAGGCCCGCCGCGCGAATGCCGCGCGCTACGATACGTTGTTCCGCGCCGCCGGACTGGAGAGCGTGGTCGGACTGCCGTCTGAGCCATCGGATCGGCGGCACATCTTCAACCAGTTCGTCATCCGTATTCCCGAGCGAGATGGCCTGAAGCGTCATCTCGACGAGCGCGGCATCGGCAACGAGATCTACTATCCGGTCCCGTTTCACCTCCAGCCGTGTTTCGCTGATCTCGGCTACCGTCGCGGCGACTTTTCCCACGCAGAGGCCGCAGCGGACGAGACGCTGGCCATTCCGATTTACGGCGAGCTGACGCCCGCGCAGCAGGAGCGTGTGGTTGAAGAAATCCGCACGTTCGTCGAAACGACGCCAGGCGTACGCCGGCGCCTCGATGAGAGCGCGGCGTCGGGCGCCCGTCTCGCCAAGCGGTGATCGAGATGCGCGAACACGAAACATCGCAGACTGGAAAAAAGAGCAGCAGCCTGACGACGCAGATCGTCCTGGGACTGGTGCTCGGCGTGGCGGTCGGCTACCTGTGGCCGGCGTTCGGCGTCGGCGTCAAGCCGCTTGCCGACGCGTTCCTCCGGATGATCAAGATGATCATCGCGCCGCTGGTGTTTTCGACGCTCGTCGTCGGGATCGCAGGAACCGGCGACATGAAGGCGATGGGCCGCATTGGCCTGAAGGCGATCATCTACTTCGAACTCGCGACCACCGTCGCGCTGTTTCTCGGCCTCGGGCTGGTCAACATCTTCGAGCCCGGCGCAGGCATGAGCCTGCCGTCTGCGACCGATGCGAGCGTCGGCGCCGGTCTCGTGCAGAGCCAGCAGCACGGCTGGGACATCTTCCTTCACTTGTTTCCCACGTCCGTCATCGACGCGATGGCGCGCGGCGACATCCTTCAGGTCGTGGTGTTCTCGATTTTCTTCGGCGTCGCGGTTGGTGCCATCGGCGCGAAAGGGCAGGCGGTCGTCGACGTGCTCGACAGCACCGCGCAGGTGATGTTCCGGTTCACCAGCTACGTCATGATGTTCGCGCCGATCGGCGTCTTCGCGGCGATTGCGTCGACGGTCGGCAGCAAGGGACTCGCGGTCCTGTTCACGCTCGGCAAACTGGTCGCCCTGATGTACGTCGGGCTCGCGATTTTCGCGCTCATCGTGCTCGGGACGGTTTCCGTACTCATCCGCGTCCCATTCCTCGCGTTCGTGCGCGCGATTCGCGAACCGTTCCTCATCGCCTTTACGACGGCGAGTTCCGAAGCGGCGCTCCCGAAGGCGATGGAGGTCATGGAGCGTTTCGGCGTTCCGAAAAACATCGTGGCCTTTGTGCTGCCGACCGGCTACAGCTTCAATCTCGACGGCAGCACGCTCTACCTGTCGCTCGCGAGCGTCTTCGTCGCACAGATTGCCGGCGTCTCGATGAGCTTCGGCCAGCAGCTGATCATGATGTTGACGTTGATGCTCACCAGCAAGGGTGTCGCCGGCGTTCCGCGCGCGTCGCTGGTGGTGCTCGCCGCGACGCTCGCGCAGTTCAACCTGCCCCTCGAAGGCGCGGCTATTCTGCTCGGGATCGATCAGATCATGGACATGGGCCGTACCGCCGTGAACGTCATGGGCAACTGCATCGCCACCGCCGTCGTGGCGCGGTGGGAAGGCGTCCTCGACGATCGGCAGATGCGCGCGTTCGCGCCGGAGCGTCCGGCGAGGGTGGCGTGAGGCAGCGGCGATCGATCCCCGTGGTCCCGCAGATGGAGAGGGTTCGTTGAGGATTGCGATTGCGGGTGCACGCGGCCAGCTCGGCGCGGCGATGATTCACGAGTGTTCGCCGGCGCACGAGGTGGTGGCGTTCGCGCGCGACACGCTCGACACGAACGACGACGCGTCGGTGGCAAGAGCGATGGATGCTGCCCGGCCGGATGCCATCGTGAACTGCGCCGCGTTCAACGATGTCGACGGCGCCGAAGATCGTCCGGTGGACGCGCTCAATCAGAACGCGTTTGCGGTCCGTGCGCTTGCACGCGCCGCCGAGCGAGCGGGTGCGGTGCTCGTCCACTACGGCAGCGACTTCGTATTCGACGGCTCGGCCACGGAGCCCTACACCGAAGACGTGTCGCCAAATCCGCAGAGCGCATACGGCGCCTCGAAGATGCTTGGGGAGTGGTTCGCGCTCGACTCGCCGCGCTCGTACGTCCTGCGCGTCGAAAGCCTGTTCGGGCAGGCGCCGAACGGTCCGACGCCGAAGGGCAGCGTCGCCGGCATCATGAACGGTCTGCTCGCAGGTTCGTCGCCGCGCGTGTTCGAAGACCGGACCGTGACGCCGACCTACATTCTCGACGCCGCACGCGCGACGCGGCAGCTGCTCGAAAACGCGGCGCCCTTCGGGCTGTACCACTGCGTGAACTCGGGCTCGTGCACGTGGTTCGAATTCGCGAAGGAGCTGGCGCGCCTGCTGGACGTCGAGCCGAAGCTGACGCCAGTCAAGGTCGCTGACGTCAAGCTGAAAGCGCGCCGCCCGCAGTTCTGCGCGCTGTCGAACGCGAAGCTGCACCTCGCCGGAATCGAGATGCCTCCCTGGCAGCACGCGCTCGCGGATTTCATCCGCATCGTCGGCGCCGCGAAGTCGTCAGCCGTCGACTAATCGCCGGCGATCGACGCAATCAGATTCCCCACCGCGAGGCACGACGTCAACCCGGGCGAATCCATTCCCGACGCCTGAATGATGGACGGATTGACTCGGTCGCGACGGATCATGAAATCCGCAAACGACTCGCTCGGCGGATGCAGCTTCGCGCGAATGCCGCTGCCTCCCATCCGGAGATCGTCGCGCGTCAGGCCTGCGAGCAGCCGGCGGGCCGGCTCCACGTAGTCTTCGACCGGAAGACGTTCGTCCTCGTAGTCGTCCTTGCGATCCTGATAGCGGATCGTCGGTCCCAGCCACACCTGTCCGCCGGTGGTCTTCACGATGTGCACGCCGAGGCCGTGGCCGGATGCGTGCGGGAGCGGGTAGACCAGGCCGTTGACGATGTTGCGCTTCGACGGGACGATGTCGACGTATTCGCCGCGGACGGGATAGATGGTGAACGACTCGCCGCCGAGCAGTGCGGACACCTCGTCCGCGAACAGACCGGCGGCGTTGACGACGGTCCTGGCGTGAATCGTCTCGCGCTCCGTGCGCAGCACGATACCGTCGGACTGCGTGTCGGCGCCAAGCAGTCGCGTGCCTGGCAGAAACGCGACGCCGTTGTCCACACCGATGCGAAGGAGCGTCTTCACCAGTTCTTCGGCGTTGACGATGCCCGTGACCGGCGACCAGATTGCGGCCGCGCCGGAGACCGCTGGCTCGCGCGCGACCATGAACGCACGATCGACCATCTGAAGCCCCTCGACGCCATTCGCCACACCCTTGGCGAACAGCGCTTCGAGGTCCCGGTACTCCGTCTCGTCATGCGCGACGATGAGCTTGCCGCAATTCGCGTGCGGCACGCCGTGCTGCGCGCAGAACTCGTACATCAGATGGCGTCCTTCGATGCACAGCCGCGCTTTCAGCGTCCCCGCCGGATAGTAGATGCCGGCATGGATGACGCCGCTGTTGTGTGTGCTCGTGTCCTGCCCGGGACGCGGGTGCCGTTCGAGCACGCAGACAGACTGTCCCTTCAATGCCAGCGCGCGAGCGGCCGCGAGGCCGGTGACGCCGGCGCCGATTACTGCGACGTCGATGTGTTCCATGGTGTGCGAGTGGCCGTCCGCGCGTACACGATCAGATACGGTACCCGATCGCGGCGAAATCGAGGTGCGTGAACATCAGGTTGTTGAGAATCACGGCGTTCACGTTGACCGCGTGCGCGACGGCGGCGAGCGCCGCAGCGGCGGGATCGTTCGAGCCGGCGACGGACGGCGCTACATCAACCGTCCGCATCTTCATGTGATCGGGGACCGGCGCGCTGTAGCGTATCTCGACCCGTTCGAATCCGCTGGCGCGCAGCAGATACTGCAGCGTGTCCGGATGCAGCGGACGCACGTGCGTGAAGTCGCGGACGTAGCTGCTGAAGAACGCGAGCCAGCACGCCGCGTTGATGGTCTCGAGGACGGCCGGCGCGCCGTGGCGTAGCTTGCGGCTCGCCAGATCCAGCAGGCGCAGAAGGTCGCGCGGCTCCAGATGCTCGACGACCTGAATCGCGACGATGCCGCCGAGCGATTCGTCGGCAACGCCGTCGAGGTAACCGATCGCATCGGCATGCGTGACGTCCAGATTGTGTTCGCGGGCGGCGGCGATCATCGCGGCGTTGCTGTCGACGCCTCGCGCAGTGATGCCCGCACTTCGCAGCGCCGCCAGCAGTTCTCCTCGTCCGCAGCCGATGTCGAGGACGTCGGTCGCACCGCGGAAGAGCGGCACATAGGCGCGCACGCGCGCGGCGATGACGTCGTCCGATCCGCGAAACGCGTCCTCGAACGCGACGTACTTGTGGTCGTGGACACCTTCGACGGGAGTCGGCGGCTGGGCGCTGCTGCCCGTGGACGACGGCGTGGCCGTGGACGCGGCTGCCGATCGCGATGCGATTGTCTGCACGGCGCGCTGAACGACGGCGATCTGCGTCTTCAATTCGCCCAGCGGCTCGAGTGATTTCGTCACCGCGGCGAACCGGCCGTCCAGCTGCGCGACGATCTCGCGATCCTTGCTCTCCACGAACGCAGTGATCTGCTGGAGGAAGACGATCAGTGCCGTCGCCACCCGATCGAGATCCTCGCGATCGACCGCCGGGCGCTCCGCGAGCGCGACGACGGCGCGGTCGAGAGCCGTCAATGCGCTGTTGTAACGCTCGTCCGCGGTGCGCCGGTCGCGCGCGAACCGTTCGGTGTCGTCCGCCGTCGTCATGCTAAAATCCACTGTTTCATGCCCAAGCGAGCCATTATCACCGGAATCACCGGCCAGGACGGTTCCTATCTCGCCGAGCTGCTGCTCGAGAAGGGATACGAGGTCGTCGGCATGGTCCGGCGATCGAGCGCACCGAATCTCTGGCGCATCGAGCACCTGCTCGATCGTATCGTCCTGAAGCCTGCGGATCTGCTCGATCAACTGTCGTTGATCCGATTGATCGACGAAGTGCGTCCGCAGGAAATTTACAACCTCGCGGCGATGTCGTTCGTGCCGGCCTCGTGGGATCAGCCGATGCTGACCGGCGAGTACAACGCCCAGGGAGTCACGCGGCTACTCGACGCCATTCGCCAGGTCGATCCGAAGATCAAGTTCTATCAGGCGTCATCAAGCGAGATGTTCGGGAAAGTCCGCGAGATGCCGCAGCGCGAAACGACGCCGTTCTACCCGCGCAGTCCGTACGGCGTATCGAAGGTGTTCGCGCACTACATCACCGTGAACTACCGCGAGAGCTACAACCTGTTCGCCATCTCCGGCATGCTGTTCAACCACGAATCGCCGCGGCGCGGACTCGAGTTCGTGACGCGGAAGGTGACGGACGGCGTCGCGCGCGTGAAGCTGGGACTTGCGGATTCGTTGTCCATCGGCAATCTCGACGCGCACCGCGACTGGGGCTTCGCTGGCGACTACGTGCGCGCGATGTGGCTGATGCTGCAGCAGGACGAAGCGGACGACTACGTCATCGCCACAGGCGTCAGTCACTCCGTCCGTCAACTCATCGAGATTGCTTTCGGCCGTGTTGGCCTGACCTGGCAGGACCATGTCCGCGTCGATCCGGCGCTGCTGCGGCCGGCGGAAGTCGAGCATCTGCTCGGCGATGCCACCAAGGCCCGGGAACACCTGCAGTGGCGGCCTGAAGTCAGCTTTCAGCAATTGGTCGAGATGATGGTGGACGCCGATCTCGAACGGCTCTCATCCGCCCCGCCGGTCCGCACTGGAGAAAAGGTCTCGTTGCGATGAGCACGCCCACGACATCCGCGTCACTTCAAACCGAACTTCTCAACCGCATCCGCAACCGCCGCGCCAAGGTCGGCGTCATCGGCCTCGGCTACGTCGGACTGCCGTTAGCGGTGGAGTTCGCTCGTCAGGGATTTCCCGTCACCGGCTTCGACGTGGACGAAAAGAAGGCGGACGCGATCAACAGCGGCCGCAGCTACATTCCCGACGTGTCGGAGGCCGACGTCGCCGCCTCGGTCAAAGCGGGCAAGCTCCGGGGCACGGCGAACATGTCGGAACTTGCGGACATGGACGTCATCGACATCGCGGTCCCGACGCCGCTCCGTAAGACTCGCGACCCAGATCTGTCGTACGTCGTGAAGGCCGTCGAAGCGTGCGCGGCTACGCTTCAGCGCGGTCAGCTCATCGTCCTCGAGTCAACGACGTATCCGGGCACGACGGACGAAGTGGTGCAGCCGATGCTCGAAGCTAACGGCCTGCGCGCGGACGCCGATTTCTTCCTGGCGTTCTCGCCGGAGCGCGTCGATCCGGGCAACCTACAGTTCCACACGCGCAACATCCCGAAGATCGTCGGCGGCGTCGGCGACGCGAGCACCGAGGTGGCCGCAGCGCTGTATGCGTCGGCCGTCGAGCGTGTCGTGCCCGTCAGCTCCACGCGCGTGGCGGAGATGGTGAAGCTGCTCGAGAACACGTTCCGGGCGGTGAACATCGGCCTCGTCAACGAAATCGCGCTGATGTCCCACAAGATGAACATCGACGTCTGGGAGGTCATCGACGCGGCCAAGACGAAGCCGTTCGGCTTCATGCCGTTCTATCCCGGTCCGGGACTCGGCGGCCACTGCATCCCGATCGATCCGTTTTATCTGTCGTGGAAGGCGCGTCAGAGCGGGTTCGAGTGCCGCTTCATCGAGCTCGCCGGCCACGTCAACTCGTCGATGCCGGACTATGTGGTCGAGCGCGTCGCCGAAGCGCTCAACACCGTGCGCAAGCCGATCAACGGCTCGAAGGTTCTGCTCGTCGGCGTCGCTTACAAGAAAGACGTCAACGACATGCGCGAGTCGCCGGCGCTCGATGTTCTCGAGCTGCTCGTCCGGCGCGGCGCGCAAATCAGCTACACGGATCCGTGGGTTCCGGAACTGAAGCACGACAAGCGGACGTTGAAGTCGGTCGACCTGGCGACGGCGATCAAGGACAAGGTCGACTGCGCCGTCATCTGCACCGATCACTCGCAGTTCGACTACGACGAGCTCGTGAAGAGCGGCATCCTCGTCGTCGACACGCGCAACGCGCTGCGGGGACGGAAAGAAACGTCGATCTCGCGACTCTGATCGCGGTCAGTACTCGTAGAACGGCTTCAGTTCGCCGACCTCTACGCCCACCTCTCGCATGTCGTGGCTGCCGGGGACATAGATTGCCGGCTGCCACGTCCGCTGCATCTTCAGGTTGATCCGCTTGAAGTGTGCCCGCGCGTCGGAGGGCGGGATCTCGATGTTGAGGATGTCCCACGAGCTGCCCACCATCAGATCCTGCCGCCACGAGCCGGCAACGCTGACCTCGACGCGCATCGGTGAAATCTGCGACACGCCGAACGGCAGCCTGACGGGAATGTAGACGCGAGTCGCGCGGTCGGATACGAAGAAGCTCGCGAAGCCGTGCGTCCAGCGGTACCGCGTGCCGTCGCCATCGACCGCCCACGGTTCGAGCCCGTCGACATCCACGACGGCAGGCGGAGTAAGCCATTTCGACGCTGAATAGATTTGGGCAGCCCCCACGGTTGTGAGAACGACGATGCAGGCGGCCGGCCGCCACCGGGGCGACTCTTCTGCGACGTGAGGGAGCGCAACCGACACCGGATACGGATCGTTGAGCAGGACGGATCCCGCGAGCGAGCCGGCGAGGCCGAACACGATCCAGAACGTGTAGTTGACTTCGTCGAGCAGCAGCGGATGTCCGGTGAGGCACGTCGCGAGAAGCGCAGCCACGCCGGCCGTGCAGCCAAGCAGACGCCAATCGGTGGACCGGCGCACGAGCGCGCGCATCGCGCGCGCGAGCACCGCCCACAGGAACGCAAGAAAGAGGACGAGACCGGCGAGGCCGAGCTCGCCCGCGATCTGCAGGAAGTAATTGTGCGCGTTCTGCGTGCCGTAGACCCACGCCATTTCCGGCGTCAGAAAGAGCGACGACACTTCGTAGTAGCGTCCAACACCGACGCCGGCGATCGGCCGCGCGGCGATCATGCGGAGGCTCGTCGAGAAAAACTGCTGTCGGAACGAATTGCCGGGATCGTGCTGGAGCGTGCGGTAGCGCGCGAGGCCGGCGACGAGGGCGACCACCAGCAGCGCGGCGATTGCGGTCAGCCGTGCGGCCGGCTTCCATCGCGCCACGAGCGCGATGCCGCCCGCGACGCCGAAGACGATGATCGCAACGGCGACGCCTGTCCGCGACCGGGTCAGTATCAGCGCGACCACCTGAAGAAACGCGGCGGCGACCCAGAGGGCGCTCGACGGACGTCGCCGCCAGACCGCCATGCCGAGCGCCACGAACATCGTCATCACGAAGTAGCTGGCGGCGGCATTCACGTCACCGACGAACGCGCTGATGCGCGGTCCGAACCGCGCCTGCTCCGCGACGATCGCCGCAGGGCCGATGCCTCGGGCAAGAAACACGCTGCTCAGCGCAGCCGCCGTGGCGCCGACGGTAACGGCCGCCGGCAGCGTGACCGTCAACCGCGGCGCGCGTCGCACCAGCGTCGCGACTGCGGCGGCGAGCGCGAGGCCTTCGATGAGCGTTGCGGCCGCGCCGAATCCGATCTGGTCCGGAATGAGGTAGTACGCCTGAAACAGCGTCTGGAGCGAGTCGGTCAGGACCTCGGGACGATCCCTCGCCATCGCGATTGCCTGCGCCACGCCGGACATCGCGGCGATCGCGGCGAGCATCCACGCGGCTGTCGACGGGACGCGTGGACCCGATCGATCGTCATCACCTTTGATCAGCCAGCCGGCGAGAAACGCGAGGACCAGCGCTTCGCTCACCCGGAACGGCTGCAGGTTGAGAAGAGCTTCGAGGAGTCGGCCGAGCGGGACCAGCGCCGCGACGACGACCAGACCGCGGCCCGGCGACAGCACGGTGGCGAGAAACACGCCGCCGACGATCAGCTTCGTGGTCCAGGTCGTGTTCAGCACCAGGACCGCAAACGTGAACCAGCACGGCAGCGCGGCGAGCGCCAGCCGCATCCAGCGCGAGCGCCAGACGATCGGCGACGCGTTCACATCCGGAGCCGCCGGCGGATGCGCAACAGGTTGCCGATCACGCCGCGCCCGGGCCTCGAGGTTCGAGCGTGCGCGACAGCGCGTCGATCTGCGTGCGCAGTGCGGACAGTTGTGCCGACAGATCGTCGAGCCGCGCGTCCTGACGCCGGTCGCGCGACAGCATCGCGTCGGATTTCTTCAGCACATCGTCGGCGACGGCGTTGATCGCCCCTGAGAGCCCGCGGAGGAGTCCCGCCACGTCGCGATCGCGCGTGTCGACGTACGGCGTGATCTGCTGCAGGTAGACGATGAGGACGCTCTGGAAGCGCACGAGCTCGGCGATCGTGTCGCGCAGCACTGTCAGGCCGCTCGCGATTGATTCGCGAGTCTCGCGGGCGACCCGGACGTTTCGATTCACGTGATCGACGACGGCGGCGTTGAAGCGCTGCTGCTGCTCGAAGAGCGGCGCGACCATCCGGCGCACCATCGCGGCCACCCGGCCGCCGAAGCCCGCAGACGCGGGCACAGGCTCGATTTTCCACAACGCGTTCAGCGGGCTGACCTGATGTTCGTCCGGCCCTGGCGGCGGATGCGGAAAATCGACCGGAAGCCGCTGAATCGCGCGATCGAGCCGCGTCAGGGCGTCGTTGTACGCACGATCGGCCGCTTCCCGCTCGGCCTTGATTGCCGCGAGATCGTCGGGGTGGGGCATCGTGTGGTCAGTCTCAGGCGGCGATCAGCGCCCGACGAGTCCCTCGACCGGGCTGCTCGCGTTGGCATACATCCGCCGCGGAATCCGTCCCGCGGTGAACGCCAGCCGGCCAGCGCGGACCGCAAGCTTCATCGCTTCAGCCATCGCGACTGGATCCTGGGCGCCGGCGATCGCGGTGTTCATCAGCACGGCGTCCGCGCCGAGCTCCATCGCGAGCGCCGCATCGGATGCCGTGCCGACGCCCGCGTCGACGATGAGCGGAACGCGCGCGCGTTCGCGAATGATGCGGATGTTGTTCGCGTTCTGGATGCCGAGGCCGGATCCGATCGGCGCACCGAGCGGCATCACGGCGGCGGCGCCAGCGTCCTCGAGCTTGCGGCACACGATCGGATCGTCCGTCGTGTACGGCATCACGACGAATCCTTCACGGACGAGCGCATGCGTCGCTTCGATGAGCGCTTCGTTGTCGGGGAACAGCGTTTGTTCGTCGCCGATCACCTCGAGCTTCACCCAGTTGGACAGACCCGCCTCGCGTCCGAGCCTTGCCGTGCGAATCGCTTCGTCGGCGGTGTAGCAGCCGGCGGTGTTGGGCAGCAGGAAATACTTCGATGGATCAATGTAGTCGAGCAGCGACTCCTTGGATCGGTCGCTGATGTTCACGCGCCGGACAGCGACCGTGATCATTTCGGCGCCAGACGCGTCGTGCGCCCGCACCATGATGGAAGGCGAGGAGTATTTGCCGGTGCCGACGATAAGCCGAGACGTGAAGGTCTTGCCTGCGATCGAAAAGGTATCCACCTATCCACCCCCGACGAAGTTGACGATTTCCACCTCGTCTCCTTCGCGGACCATCGTGTCTTCGAACGTCGTGCGCCTGACGACCATCAGGTTGTGCTCGACCGCGACGCGGCGGGCGTCAATGTTCAGGTGCGTCAGCAGCTCTGCAACGGACATCGGCGCAGCGATGTCGAAGCGCTCGCCGTTCAACGTGATGGTCAAGTGTTCACGAGGATTTTAGCGCACATCGACAGCGGCACGAATTTCGGATAAAGATGCCCGATGGCTTCACCCGCAACGGTCGCGCTGGATCTCGTCGGACGCTATCAGCGGAACCGCGCACGCTCGCGCGCCATCTTCGATCTGCTGAATGACGACACTTATTACAGCCGACCCATCGTACTGCGCCATCCGATCGTGTTCTATGAGGGTCACCTGCCCGGGTTCAGCTTCAATACACTCGTGAAAAAAGCACTCGGACGTCCGGCCATCGACGGCCGCCTCGAAACGCTGTTCGCCCGCGGGATCGATCCGCACGAGAGCGCGGCCGGCGGTTCGGCGGCGGAAACGGTCCAGGCGCAGTGGCCGTCGCGGCGCGACGTGCGGGCGTTCGTCGACGAAGCCGATCGCCAGGTCGTCGACGCGCTCGCCAACTCGGATCTCGATCGTCCCGGCGATCCGTTTCTGGATCATGCAGAAGCGGCGTTCACGATCCTCGAGCACGAGGAGATGCACCAGGAAACGCTGCTCTACATGTGGCACCGGCTTCCGCTTGAGGAGAAACGACGGCCGGACGGATATCGACCCCTGACTGGCGCTGCAGCGCCGCGTCAGGAATGGGTGAACGTGCCGGCCGGCCGCGCCACGCTCGGCGTCGATCGCGGCCGTATTCCCTTCGGGTGGGACAACGAGTTTCCCGGGTTGTCCGCGCACGTCGACGCGTTCGCGATCGAACGCCACGACGTGACAAACGCCCAGTTTCTCGACTTCGTGGAGGATGGCGGCTATCAGGAAGCCGGGTTGTGGGCTCCGGCCGACTGGGACTGGATCCGCAGCGAGCGCATCGAGCACCCGCTCTTCTGGGAGCGCGGCGAGGATGGATGGCTGTGGCGCGGCATGTTCGATCGCGTGGCACTGCCGGCTGCGTGGCCCGTCTACGTGAGCCACGCCGAGGCCGCCGCGTTCGCGTGCTGGAATGCTGCGCGTTTGCCGACCGAGGCCGAATACCAGCGGGCCGCGTACGGCTCGCCGTCCGGCGAGCGGCGCGTGCCGTGGGGTGACGCTGATCCCGGCACCGACCGCGCCGTCATCGATTTTGCAAGCTGGGATCCTCAGCCAGCGGGAAGTCATCCAACAGGCAGGAGCGCGTGGGGCGTCGACGACCTCATCGGCAACGGATGGGAATGGACGAGCACCGTGTTCGCGCCGTTCCCCGGATTCAGGCCGATGGCCTCGTACCCCGAGTACTCGGCCGACTTCTTCGACGGCGAACACTTCGTGATGAAGGGCGGCTCTCCCGCCACCGCGCGTGAGCTCGTGCGGCCAACGTTCAGGAACTGGTTTCGCGCGCGATATCCCTATGTCTATGCGACCTTCCGTTGCGTCAGGAACAGCTCGAGCCGACCGTAGTCCGTTTGCCGAAGACGTCGAATACTACCTGTCGCTGACGCCGCGACAGCTGCCGTCGCAGTATCTGTACGACGATCTCGGGTCGGCGCTGTTCGAAGCGATTTGCGCGCTGCCCTGGTATCGCATCACGCGCGCCGAGCAACAGCTGCTCGCCGCGCACGCGGCCGATATCGTCGCGGATGCGTCACCGCTGTCGACGTTCATCGAGCTGGGGCCCGGCAGCGGCGTGAAGCTGGCGACGCTGCTCTCGGCCACCGGCGACGATCCGCAGGCGACCGTCCATCTCGTGGACGTCTCCGCCGCCGCGCTCGACAACGCCACGCGGTCGCTCGACGCGTTTCCTGGTGCGCACGTCGTCGCGCATCAGGCCGAGTACGAGGCCGGCCTCGGCGAGCTAGCGCACACGCGACGAAGGCCCGGCTGCGCGCTGGCGCTCTTCCTTGGATCCAATATCGGGAATTTCGATCCGCCGGGAGCCGCGTCGTTCCTGCGCAGCATCCGTTCGTCGCTCGCGCCCGGCGATCGGTTTTTGATGGGCGCCGATCTCGTCAAACCGGCGCGCGATCTGCTGCTCGCGTATGACGATCCGCTCGGCGTCACGGCCGCGTTCAATCGCAATCTGCTCGTTCGCGCGAACCGGGAGCTCGGCGCCAACTTCGATCTCGACGGCTTCTGCCATCGCGCGATCTGGAATGAACAGGCATCGCGCGTGGAGATGCACCTGGTGAGCCGCCGCGCGCAGCGCGTGCAGATTCCGGACGCGAGGCTCGACGTGTCGTTTGCGTCGGGCGAGACGATCTGGACGGAAAGCTCCTACAAGTACCGGACCGGCGAGATCCTCGAGATGCTCGGACAAGCGGGCTTCTCGCCGTCGGCGCAATGGGTGGACGAGCGGAGCGCGTTCGCGCTCACGCTCGTCCGGGCGACGTAGCTATTTCTTCCGCTCGATTCGGCTCGCCAGCACGCTGGCATCCGCCTGACGCGTGCCTTTTACTTCGACCGACGTCCCGGCCGCGAGTGCCCCGCACGTGGTGTCCTTGAATTGTGTGGCGGCGCTGGTCCTCACCATCGTCGCGTTGACGGAGAACGAGAGGTTGTTGGCGGCACACGAACCGGCCAGGTTCGTGACGGTGCCGTTCAGTTCCGCCTCGTTCCGATCGTCATCGTTGTCGTCGTTATCGCCAGGTGCGCGATCTTCGACGTTGATCCTCGTCGCCGTCAGCGCGCCTCCGGCGGCAGCCTGCGTCGCGTGGACTTCGACGGTGTCGCCCACGTGAATCGCCGACAATGCGACGGTCGATCCACGGCTGGTAATCTGCGTCGATGCCGTGACCGTTACGGTGCGTCCCGCAACGACGAGGCTGTTCGTGCCGATTGAGGTGACCGACCCTTCGAATTCGATTTCGTTGTTCTGGTCGGGCGGTTGGTTGTTGTTGCCGTTGTTCTCGAGGGTCGCACCCGTTCCGTTCAAGCGCACGGTGATCACGAGCGTCTGTTTGTCCACGACGCCGTCGAGCGTCAGGTGGGCGTCGATCCCGTTGCCCATGAAATGCAGATCGACGTGGCCGGGCGGCACGTTCTGCAGGACGAAGCGGTTGTTGCCGTCCACCGTCGTGGCGGATGTCGATCCGGACACCGTGACGCTGATGCCGGCGCCCCGCGTAGACCATCCCGCGCTCGACGCGCTCGATGCGCCGACGACCGTTCCCGAAATGGTGGCGCCTTGTGTCGTGACGGGAGGGACTGTGCTCGGGGGAGAGGCGGCTTGCGATGGTGCGCTAGGCGACGAGGTTTCGTGGTTGCCGCAGGCGATCAACGCGATGATCGAACCTGCGACCGCGATTCGAACTGCCGCACGAGCGAGCCGAATCTTCATGCATCCTCCGCGTGTAGCCTTCACGCGCACCTGTTCTGTTAGTTGACGCGAGAAGCCACACTGAACACCCCCGCGGCGTTCGCTGGCAAACGAAGTGCCGATGACGTTGTGATGACGTCCGCTCGTTTGACTCGCTTCGGAAATCCATCGTACCTTTCAGGTTCCTCCTCATTTATGTCATTGAGTCCATCAGAGTCGTCCGCCGAAGCGACAACGAAGCTCGGCGTAGCCGGTTACACGTTTGCGGATCTCCACGATCCCGATCGCCTCGCGTCTTTGTACGAACGGTTTTGTGAAGAAGTACAGAGCAGCAATCCAACATTCTGGAGCGAGTGGGATACCTATCGTCGATCGCCCGATGCACCGCGAACGCCGCTCGCGCTCTCTAATCTTCTGATCGGCATGGCGCCGTACGTCAGCCGATTTCTCGCGCGGCTCTTCGACGTCGGCGCGCCTGCGGAGGCCGTCGGCGAGGCCACACGCGCGCAGGACGATCTGTTCCGCTTCAAGATCGACTTCGTTCGTCGTCGCGCGCTGCCGCTGCTGAAGGGCGGCGCGCACGTCCCGCGGTCGCCGGTGGACGATGCGATCGTCGAGGAAGAGATCGCGAAGATGGCCGGAACAACGAGCGTCGACGATCGGGAATTGGCCGTCGCTCGTGTCGGATGTGCGTTGCTCGACGCCGAGAAGGCGGGCACGCCGCGCGCGGCCGCCGCCGATGCGCTGAAGCGCTGGTGCGCGGCCCGTGTTCACGATCCGGAGTACCGGTCGTGGGTCGTCTTCCGGTTTCCGGAGACGCTCGACTACTGGCATCTCGTCGCCACGAAGCCCGCGGACGTCGGCGTGTTCGGACCCGACGAACGCCTGCGCCGCCGCGATGGCTTCAAGCTCACCGACGGCCGCATGAACGGCCGCGAGGTGCTCAGCGAGATTCACTACTGCGTGCTGTGCCACGAGCGCGACAAGGATTCGTGCTCCAAGGGCCTTCACGAGCCTGCGGCGAAAGGCGCGGACGCCATCCAGCCGCTCAAGATCGCCGTGAACCCGCTCGGCATCGAGCTCGAAGGGTGTCCTCTCGACGAGAAAATCTCCGAGATGCACACCCTGCGGAAGGCCGGCGACGCGATTGGCGCGCTGGCGCTGGTCGCTTTGGACAATCCGATGTGTCCAGGCACCGGTCACCGCATCTGCAATGACTGCATGAAGTCCTGCATCTACCAGAAGCAGGAGCCGGTCAACATTCCGCAGATTGAAACCGGCGTGCTCACCGACGTGCTGTCGATGCCGTGGGGCGTCGAAATCTACGGACTGCTCACGCGCTGGAATCCGCTGAACGTCCGTCGTCCATATCCGTTGCCGTACAACGGGAAGAACGTCCTCGTGGTCGGTCTCGGTCCGGCCGGGTACACGCTCGCGCACTATCTCGTCAGCGAAGGCTTCGGCGTCGTCGCTATCGACGGCTTGAAAATCGAACCGCTGCCGGAGGAACTGACCGGGACGTCATCCGCGGCGCCTCGGCCTGTCCGCGACTGGCGAGAAATCTACCGGCAACTCGACCAGCGCGTGCTCGAGGGCTTCGGCGGCGTCTCGGAGTACGGCATCACCGTCCGGTGGGACAAGAATTTTCTGACGCTGCTGCACCTGACGCTTGCGCGCCGCAAAGGGCTGCGGATGTACGGCGGCGTGCGGTTCGGCGGCACGATGCCCATAGACGATGCGTGGGCAGAGCGGTTCGATCATGTGGCGATCGCGACGGGGGCAGGACGCCCGACGATCATCGACATGAAGAACAACCTGATCCGCGGGATCAGGAAGGCCAGCGATTTCCTCATGGCGCTGCAGTTGACCGGCGCCTTCAAGCGTGAGGCGCTGCCGAATCTTCAGGCACGACTGCCAGCGGTGGTCATCGGCGGCGGACTGACGGCGATCGACACGGCCACGGAATTGATGGCGTACTACCCGCTGCAGGTGGAGAAGACGCTCGCACAGTACGAGTCGCTCGCGGCGGAGCTCGGGGAGTCGAGAGTTCGTGCACTCTACGATTCGGAGGAAGCGCAGCTGCTCGACGAGTATCTCGCCCACGGCCGGGCGATCCGAGCCGAGCGCCAGCGTGCGCGCGCGGCGAACGAGATGCCCGCGTTCATTTCCCTGGTGCGATCGTGGGGAGGCGTCACCATCGCGTATCGCAAGCGGCTCGTTGACTCGCCAGCCTACCGGTTGAACCACGAAGAGGTCATCAAGGCGCTCGAAGAAGGAATCGCATTCGCGGAGAACCTGAATCCCGTCGAAGCGGTGCCCGACGAGCACGGCGCCGTGAAGGCGTTGATTTTCAAGCGCGAAGGCGCCGGCGACGGCGCGCTCGAAACGCTTCCCGCGAGGACAGTGCTCGTTGCCGCCGGCACCACTCCCAATACGACCTATGAGAAGGAGTACTCGGGGACGTTTACGCTCGACGCCAAGAAAAAGTTTTTCCAGCCGCACATCGTCGTGCGCAACGGCGACGGCGTCCAGCTGAAGCCGGATCCGGCGGGCTTTTTCACGTCCTACGACCGCGACGGCCGCTTCGTGACGTACTACGGCGACAATCATCCGCGGTACGCCGGGAACGTCGTCAAAGCGATGGCGTCGGCGAAGCACGGGTTCCCGAGAATCGTCGAACTCTTCGCCAAGGATCTGGCCAGCCTCGATCCCGCGGACCAGCCGCAGCGCGACGAGGCGTGGCAGCGGCTCGTCGAACACCTCGACGACGAGCTGCTGGCCGTTGTGGAAGATGTCGTGCGGCTGACGCCGACCATCGTCGAGGTCATCGTACGCGCGCCGGCGGCCGCGCGGCATTTCCGTCCGGGCCAGTTCTACCGTCTTCAGAACTACGAAACCCGCGCGCCGCGGGTGAAGGGTGTCCCGCTGCTCATGGAAGGGATTGCGTTGACGGGCGCCTGGGTCGATCCCGAACGCGGATTGCTGTCGCTCATCGCCCTGGAACTCGGCGTGTCGAGCCGGATCGCGGCGTACCTCGAGAAAGGCGAACCGGTGGTCGTCATGGGGCCGACGGGATCGCCGACGGAGATTCCACGACAGCAGAACGTGCTGCTGCTCGGCGGCGGCCTCGGCAACGCGGTGCTCTTCTCAATCGCGAAAGCGATGCGCGAGAACGGCAACCACGTGATTTACTTCGCCGGATACAAGCGCGGTGAGGACCTGTTCAAGCGCGAGGACATCGAGGCGGCGACGGACCAGGTGATCTGGAGCACCGACATGGGTGCGACGATCGAACCACGGCGGCCGCAGGACGCGCACTTCCGCGGCAACATCGTCCAGGCGGTGCTCGCGTATCAATCCGGCCAGCTCGGACGCGCGCTCGTTCCGCTGTCCGCGATCGATCGCATCATCGCAATCGGATCGGACCGTATGATGGCGGCCGTCAAAGCCGCGAGGCACGGCGTGCTCGCGCCCTTCCTGAAGCCTGATCATGTCGGCATCGGCAGCATCAACTCGCCGATGCAGTGCATGATGAAAGAGGTGTGCGCGCAGTGCCTGCAGAAACACATCGATCCGGCCACCGGGCGGGAGACGATCATCTTCTCGTGCTTCAACCAGGATCAGGAGCTCGATCGCGTCGACTTCGTCAATCTGGCGGCGCGTCTGCGTCAGAATACGGTTCAGGAAAAACTGTCGAACATGTGGTTCGATCACCTGCTCCATCAATCGCGGCTGCCGCACATATGAAAACGACCGTCTCGGTGATCAGCGCCGTCGCCCTTGCAGCGGCACTCCAGGCGACGACCGCTGCGGCGGCATCGGAAGCGGACGTACGCGCGATTGCCGCTCTGCCCGGCGAGCCCTCCCATGTCGCCGCCGGCGGGCTCACGAAGGCCGACGAGCGGATCCTGACGCTCGAAAATGCCGGTGCGTTCGATTCAACGGCTTCGGCCCGAAGGCTCGTCCTCGTCGGCGGATTCGACGGCGATGAAAAGAGCGCCGAGACGGTGCTTGCGCTCGTGCGTTGGTTCAAGACCGCTGCGCCCGCTCAAACGAAGCGCGCGTGGGTCGTGAGCGCGCTGCCAGCGGCGGCGTTCGACGCGGCGGACCACGCGTCGCTCGAACGATGGATCACGTTTCAGGCGCCTGACGTGCTCGTGGAAGTGCGAGGAGACGGCGCAGCGTTCGACACCAGCTCGATGAAGCCGACCGTCGTTCCGCCCGGCACATCAGGTGCTGCCCTCGGGCGGATTCTTGCGGCGGCGCCCGCAGGCAAGTCGCAGATCCACCAGGAGATCGATCGTCGCGTCTCGCGACCGCCGCTCGAGATCGCGAAGCTGCTCGCATCGCGATACCCGGAAACGCCGTCGATCAGCTACATCCCGTCCGTCGCGTGGATCAACACCTTGAAGTTGTCCAAGTTGATCAACGACCCGGCGCTTGCGGACAAGGTCCGGCGTCAGACGGCGCCGTGGGTCTCTGGCGCTCAGCCGCTGTTTGGCGATCGCATCCTGCTGACCTCGGTCGCCGGCACGATGGTCTTTGCAGAGCTGGGAGGGGAAGCGACGCGTCTCGCGGCCGAAGGCGCGCGCCTCGCCGCCGCGATGAAGCCCTCCGGCATCGCCGAGTACGGACAAGGCTGGACCGACGACATGTTCATGGCGTCGTCGATCCTTACGCGCGTCGGTGACTTCGACAGCGCCGCGCGGCTGCTGACCGGCTACGTGCAGCGGCTTCAGCGTCCCGACGGCATCTTCATGCACGCAACCGACGGTCCGTTCGCCTGGGGCCGAGGCAACGGCTTCGCCGCGCTCGGAATGGCGGAATTCCTGACGGCCGCGCCGCAAAGTCACGCCTCGCGCGAATCGATTCTCGCAGCCTATCGCCGACAGATGCAGGCGCTCGTCGCGCAGCAGTCGCCGGACGGCATGTGGCGCCAGGTCATTGATGAGCCGGGCTCGTATCGGGAGGAAACCGCGACGGCGATGCTGACAACCGCCATCGCGCGCGGCATTGCGCGCGGCTGGCTCGACGCCAGCTTCAACGCCGTCGTCGCCCGCGCCTGGCGCGGCCTTGCCGCACACGTCAAGGAAGACGCCACGCTCGTCGACGTCTGCACGGGCACCGGCGTCGGGCCGACGAAGCGCTACTATCTCGATCGCGCCGCGATTACGGGAGCTGACGATCGAGGAGGCGCCATGGCCCTATTGGCTGCCATGGAAGTCGTAAATCTGAAAGCGCGCTGAAGTTCAGGCGACTTTCCAACCGTCGCTGCGCAGGGAATTCATCAGCTGAACCGATCGTTCGACGAGAGCCGCAGGCTCCTCGACTTCCTCAATCGATTCCGTTCCGTCAGGCCGCGTGATGACGACGCGGTAGTGGCCGTGTTCGCGCTGAATTTCGTAGCGGAGTCGTTCCCCGTTGCGATCGAAAAACCAGATCATCCGGACGCTAAGAATACAACAGGCGATCGCGGTCACTTTCCCGCTATCTGCGATGTCGTCGGCGGAGTTCGCTCGCTGGCGCTCGTGTCAGAAAGAGTTCGCACGAACCGCTGCGCCGATGAGTCCGGCTTCTTCGTTCAGCACGATCTTCACCGGAATCGATCGCAGCAAATCTTCGAGCGGCGCCTTTGCGCAGAATGCGCTGAGGAACGTACCGTTCGACAGCGCCGGCAGAATCTTCGGCGCGATGCCGCCGCCGATGAACACGCCGCCGGTCGCGACGCTCCGCAGCGCAAGATTGCCGGCTTGTGCTCCGTATGCTTCGACGAACATGTCGAGAACCTCGACGCACCCCGGACACGTGCGTGCCAGCGCCGCTGCACTGATCGTTGCCGGCGCGGAAGGATCCTCGAGATCCACATTGGCCTTGCAGCCATCGACGTGGCAGACGCGATGAAGGTTGACGATTCCACGGCAGGAGATGACGTGCTCGACGT
>DATBHR010000059.1:0-29282 GCA_036557365.1 Vicinamibacterales bacterium | reverse complement strand
CTGGATCATCTCGCGCTCGATTTGTTCGACAGCGGATGCGAGATTCTGCGCGGAGAGGGATGGACGCACGCCGCGGGGGGACGCCGACGACAGGGTGCCGGCGAGCCGCGTCGTTCCGATTTCGGGCGACAAGTGGGTCGGCTCGATCATGCCGCCGGGCGCGCTGAGCGCGACGGCCCGCTGAATCTCGTTCTTCAACTGTCGGACATTCCCCGGCCACCAGTACTGCGAGAAGACATCGAGGGTTTCCGAGCTGAGTTGGATGTCCGGCTTCCCGAGGCGCTCGAGCGCCTCCCGGAGGAAATAGGTACTGAGGTGCGGGATTTCCTCGCGGCGTTCTCGCAGCGGCGGCACGTGGATCCGGATGACGCTCAGCCGGTAATACAAATCCTCGCGGAACTTGCCCTCGGCAACGCGCTGCTCCAGGTCGGCGTTGGTGGCCGCGAGGACGCGGACGTCAACCTTCTGCGGCTTCGTTTCGCCGATCGGCATGATCTCGTGCTGCTCGAGAAACCGCAGCAGCTTGGGCTGGACGTCGAGCGGCAGGTCGCCGATTTCGTCGAGGAAGAGCGTACCGCCGGCCGCCGTGCGTACGAGTCCCGGCTGGTCAGACACCGCGCCCGTGAACGCACCGCGCCGGTGCCCGAACAGCTGACTGTCCGCCAGGTCCCGTCCCGTCGTCGTGCAGTTGTAGGGCAGGAACATCGCCGCGCTTCGCAGCGAGCCGACATGGATCGCGCGGGCGATCAGCTCCTTGCCGGTTCCGCTCTCGCCGGTGATGAGCACCGTGAGATCGTTCCCCTGCAGCCGCTGGATCTGTTCGACGACGCGGGTCATCGCGGCGCTGGCTGACAGGAATCCGGGAAGGAGCGGTTCGAGCGAGCGATCGACCGTGACGCCGGCCGGCAGCGGCATCCGCTCCCGCGCCGCGCAGAGTGCAAATCCCTGCCGAGCGACGGCGGCGATCATCCGCAGCCGCCGCATGACCGGATGACCGATGGGCCGCGGTGACGCCACGACTCCGAAGCGCTGCCCTTCGGCATGGCGCCCGAGCGATTCGACGAGGAATTCGCCACGTCCGTACGGGTTGCCCTGAAGTGCAGACCGCGCCATGAGACGGGCGCCGTCCGCGTCGAGACCCGCGGCCGATACGACCTGCACGTCGCCGTCGCCGCGCTGGATGACGACGGCGGCGGAATCGGCGGCGGCGGCCTCGTGGAGCGCCGCGGCCGTTTCGCGATTCAGCAGCTCCGGCAGCGCGGCGGCATCGACAATCCGTCGCACGATCGCATCGTCTGCGTCGGCCGGCGAGATGACGTACTCGCCGCTGCCGATCGTCGTGAGCAGCGCGCGAGCGCCGCGGGTGTCGTCGAGGTCGCGTTCCGCGCCGAGCTGCTGGAAGACCGCTTCCGCTTTCTGCAGGTGGCGCTCGGCGACGGAGCGCGCACCCGTTTCCGCGACGAGACGGCCGACGGCCAGGTGACTGAGCGCTGCCTGATATCGTTCGCCGAGCAGCTCGAGCAGCGTCGCGCTCTGCGCGAAGTCGTGGTACGCGTCCGATGCGTTGCCGCTGCGCGCGTGGAGGCCACCGCGCAGGCGCAGGTATTCGCCCCACGCGGCCGGTGCGGCCTTCGGATCGAGCGCGTCAGCCGCCAGGTTCAGCCTGTGGCGCGCTTCGTCGAGTCGATTCGCGCCCGTCAGCGCTTCGGCGGCGATGAGCGTCGCTTGCAGCTGGTCGAGCGGCGGGGCACCGGCGTGGCGAATTTCGTCGGCCTGCGCGACCGCGTTGTCGAGGTCGCCTCGCTTGAGCGAGAGGCGCGCGCCGAGCACGCGAACGGACCACTCGTACCACTGGCTCGTTTGGCGTCCGTACGCGCCGTACGCCTCACTGGCGCGCGACAGAAACTCGCTCGCCGTGTCGTAGCAGCCGCGGATCAAGTGAATCTGCGCAAGCGTGTCGAAGACGGCGCCCGTCGTTTCGTGAAACTGAATCGGACTGCGGACGTCGAGGGCGCGGTGAAGCGCGTCTTCGGCGCGCCGGAGATCGCCGAGACGCACGCAAATCTGGCCGAGCGTCGCGAGCGCGACGGCGAGGCCGTGGCCCGATCCGTGCGCTTCGTGCAGCGCGACGCTCCGTTCGGCAAGCGTGAGCGCCTGCTCGTAACGGTGCTGCAGCATCATCACGCTCGCCTGATTGCCGCAGACCGTTGCCAGGACATCGTCCGCCTGCACGAGCGCGGCGACGCGCTCGGCCTGGCGCAGCGCCGTCATCGCCTCTTCGTACCGACCGAGCTGCGCGAGCGAAATGCTCGAGAGCGAGTGGACGAGCGCCAGGTTCCGCCGATCGCCGGCTGCGTGCAGCGCCGACGCCGCCTTGGTGATGTGTTCGCGGAGGATGGCGATGTCGCCGACCTGACGGTAGCAGCGACCGAGTTCGTAGTGGGCGAGGCCGATGGCGCGCGAGTCGTGGGCGCTCTCGGCCTGCTTCAGCGCGCGTCCCTGGAGCGCGATCGCCCGCGAGTGATCGCCACGGGCCCAGGCGAGGCGTCCGTGGAGCCGCCAGAGCGTGGAGAGGCGTCCGGCGGAGACGGTCTCGCGGAACGTGTCGGGTGTCCGGCCGAGGACGGACGCGGCCTGGTCCAGATCGTCCTGCTGCAGCGCCGCTTCCGCCAGCGTCGCCCGCACCGCAAGCTCGTCGTCGCGCGGCAGCGACGAGCGCACCACGGGGGCGAGCAGCTGTGCGGCTTCCTGTCCCCGGCCGCGGTCGAGCGCGGTCGCGGCGCGCGCGAGCAGCGCGTGCAGGGACGAAGAGGGCACGGCGCGATTATAGGCGGAACTTGCGACCGGTCGAGGCGAGGCGTGCTTCGAGGCGGGCGGAGCAGTCGCAGTCGGAGCAGGCCCACGGCTCGGTGCCGTTCAAATCGCGGCAGCGACTCCGCACGTGCGCGTCCTGCACCTTGACGAGCTCGAAATACTCTTCCCAGTACTCGCGCTCTTCGGCAAGCGGCGTCGAGCAGTAACAGACCTCGATCCATTTGACCGTGCCGTCCGGCAGCTCGCGGGCCGCGTCCATGTTTCGGAGGTATTCGTCGCCCGCGACGGATCCCCTGCCGAGCGTTTCGTCGTCGATGGCACTCGCGAGATCGCGTTCGCGACCGGGTTTGACGCGCGCGGTGACGAGGTATCGCATGATTCAGTTCCCCTGGGCTCGATCCAGATGACGTCCGAGTGCTTTCACGGCATCGACAAGGCCGGCGTCGCTCGCCAGCTCGCGCAGCTCTGCCGCGATTTGCTCGGCGCGCGCAGGACACGGCGCTGCGACGACGAGCGGCGGTTTTCCGGGCTGGATCATTTCCACGCGATGTTCGCCGAGCGTCGCAGTCAACAGTTTGCCGCCATCGATTTCCAGTTTCAGGAGCTCGTCGCCTTCGCTCACGGCGTCGACCGCGGGCCAGCGGGTCGGCGACCATGACAAACGGGCCGCGAGCCACCCGGCCAGCAGCCACGCGAGCGCCCGCTCGTCTGCGCGATGCGTGATGCGGATGCGATCCGCAGTAATGTCGCGAGGGAGCGTGCGGGAGACGTGCGCGAGGGCCTGACGGAACGACGTCAGCCTGCGCCAGTTGACGTCCGCGAGATCGAGTTCCTGGCCGTTTAGCAGCGCGACCAGCGTCCGGATTCCCGCGGCGACATCGCGCCAGCGGCCGCTGTCGTACACGAGTTGCCGCCCGCTGCTCACCAGAGCGGGCAGCGGCGCGATCGTGGACAGATCTTCCGTCCACCACACGGATGTCGGCACGTCGCCCTGCGCGAAACGCAGCACGATGGACGGCAGCGACTGTTCGGCTGATGCGGAACGCACGACGACCCATTCGACGCCGTACGCGGCGGACTCCGATCCGAACACGCTGATGCCGACGCTGGCACCGACCGGCGACCGCGCATCGTGCTCGCCGCGGTCGTGCTCGATGACGATGGCGCGCGACGGATGGCGTGCGGCGACCTCGCTCAGGAGATCGTCGTCCACGACGACCGGCGTGCTGCGATCTCCCGAACGCCGCTCGTGCAGCCGGAAGACGACGAGGTTCGACATGACCGCATGCGCGATCGGACCACGCTTCGACACGTCGCGCCAGAGCGCGGCGAGATCGGCCTCGACCGACTCGGGCGTTGACTCGCGCCAGGCGCGATCGACTAGAGCTGACGCCATTGCCTTCCCGTCGCTTCGATCAACCGATCGGCTTCCGGTGGTCCCCACTGGCCCGCCGGGTACGACGGAATGTCGCCCGACGTGCTTTCGGCCCAGTGCTCGAGAATCGGCATGACCCATCGCCACGCCGCCTCGACCGCGTCGCGGCGCATGAAGAGCGTCGGATCGCCGATCATGACGTCCAGCAGCAGGCGTTCGTACGCTTCGGGCGTCGAGCCGCCGAAGGTGCTGCCGTAGTGAAAATCCATCTTGACCGGGTAGACGCGCACGCGCGGCCCGGGAATCTTCGAGCTGATGCCGAGCGAGAAACCCTCGTCCGGCTGAATGCGGATCGAGAGCACGTTCGGATCGAGCGAGCTGCCCGGAACGGCGTTGAACAGGATCGGCGGCACTGCCTTGAGATGAACGGAGATCTCGCTCGCGCGCTTCGGCAGGCGCTTGCCGGTCCGAAGGAAGAACGGAACGCCCGCCCACCGCCAGTTGTCGATGAACGCTTCGAGCGCGACGAACGTCTCGGTGCGCGACTTGGGATCGACCTTCGCCTCCTCCTTGTAGCCGACCACCGGTTTGCCGAGATCGAAACCCGACGCGTATTGACCGCGCACGACGAACGTGTCCACGTCGTCCTTCTTGATCGGTCGGAGCGACAGGAGCACCTCACGCTTGACGTCGCGGATGACGTCGGCGTCGAGCGAGCGCGGAGGCTCGAGCGCCACGAGCGACAGCAGTTGCAGGATGTGGTTCTGCACCATGTCGCGAAGCGCGCCCGCCTGTTCGTAGTATCCGGCCCGTGTGCCGACGCCTTCTTCTTCCGCCACCGTGATCTGCACGTGGTCCACGAATTTCTGGTTGAGCAGCGGTTCGAAGATGCTGTTCGCGAATCGCAGGACGAGGATGTTCTGGACCGTTTCCTTGCCGAGGTAGTGATCGATCCGATAAATCTGCTGCTCGTCGAAGACCGCCGCGATGGCGTCGTTGATCTGGCGGGCGCTTTCGAGATCGTGGCCGATTGGCTTCTCGACGATCAGCCGCGCAAACGCCCGCGGCGTGTCCGCTTTCGCGCCCGATTTCTGGTGCGGCAAAAACCTGGCTTTGTCCAGCTGTTTCACCGCCGGCCCGAAGAGCGACGGCGGCAGCGCCAGGTAATAGATCCGATTGCCGGTCAGGCCGCGCTGGTGCTCGACGACGTCGAGGCGCGATCCGAGCGCGGAGAGGCTGCTGTCGCCGTCGATTGACGCATTGGCGAAGAACAGCGACGAAGCAAACGTCTCCCACGCGTGCTCGTCGATCGGCCGACGTGAAAACTGCGAGACGCCTTGCTTCGCGAACTCCCGGTACTTGTCGTCGCTCATGTCGCTTCGGCCGACGCCGACGATCGCGACGCGCGGCGGAAGGAGGCCGTCGACGTGGAGGTTGTAGAGCGCGGGCAGCAGCTTGCGATGGGCGAGATCACCGCCGCCGCCGAAGATGACGATCGTCACCGGTTCCGCGGTTACCGCGCGCCGGTCGCCGTTTTCGAGCTGCTCCGCAAGCGGCGTCGCCAGTTCGGTCGTCATGCCTTCTTCGCCGCGTGACCGCCCTCAACGAGGCGCGTCACCGTGTTGAGGCCCATCCGTCCAAGGCCGATGAAGGCGATTTGCATTATTTGTCTCCCGGCGCGCTCGACGGCGCTGCAAGCCGCCGCAGGAGAACGTCGGCGAGCTGGCGAACCCACTGCGGATCGGCCGATGGCAGGTGCGCATGCAGTGCCCGTCGTCCGGTTGCGTCGAGCGACTGGAAGTCGCCGATCGCCTGCGCCTGTTCGAGCGTCGCGAACGAGAACGGCTGGCCCGGAATCTCCACGTCCACGGCATGAGCGGCCGTGACGAGGAGGAAGACTCCGCTGTTCGCGCCGCCCTTGTGCAGCTGGCCGGTCGAGTGAAGGTAGCGCGGACCGTATCCGAACATCGTGGCGACGCGCGCGCGATCGCGGACGGAGCGGCGCAGCGACTTGAGCTCCTGTTCGAGCGCCGGATCCGGTCCTAGATACGCGAGCAGCGCGAAATAATCGCCGGCGCGGAGCGACGTCAGGAACGCTTCGGGATCGGCGGCCGTGGTCGCGGTGCGCCCCGCCTTCGTCAGCGTCAGGTCGATGCCGTTCGGCAGCGTCCGATCGGGCGCCGGGACGGGCAGCCGTCCCGTTTTCTGATACGAATCGAGCAGGTTTCGAGTCGCATCCTTCGCCTGCTGCACGTTGGGTTCGTCGAACGGATTGATGTGGAGAAGCGCGCCGGCGACGGCCGTCGCGATTTCCCATCGCACGAACTCAGCGCCGAGCGCGTTCGTCTCGGGAAGAACGAGATCGACGTGCGGGGCATCTGCGGGCGCCTCCCTCGGCGCCTGCTGGCCTTCGACGCGAATCCGGACGAACAGACGGTCGTTGCCGTACACCGACGAAGCGCCTTCAGGCTCGCCGGCGACAGGAACGATGCCGACGCCAGACTTGCCCGTGCTTTCGGCGATGAGCTGTTCGACCCAGAGTCCGAACGGTTCGAGCGCTGGCGGCGTCAGCAGCGTCAGCTTGTCGTGTCCGCTCAGCGCGCCAGTGCCGATGGCCAGGCCGAGCGCCGCTGCAGGATTCATCGCGACACCGCCTTCGGGCTGACTCGCGTCGAGCATCGCGAGGCCCCAATCGACGAGCGCGTCGATGTCCTGGCCCATCAGGGCGGCAGGCACGAGGCCGAAGAAGGAAAGCGCCGAGTATCGTCCGCCGATATCTGACGGGTTGATGAAGACGTCGCGGAATTTTTCAGCGGCCGCGCGCCGCTCGAGTTCTGTTCCGCTATCGGTGATCGCGACGAAGTGCCGCGACCAGGACGTGACGCCGGCGTCGATGAGTGTGTGTTGATAGTGGGCCGCGAGCGCATTGGGCTCGATCGTTGTCCCCGACTTGCTCGCCAGGATGAACAGCGTGCGCTCGGGTGGCGTTTGGACGGCGCGGACCGCGTCGGGATCGGTCGAGTCGAGCATGTGCAGGCGCGGCCATCCAGCCGTGATGCCGACGACGGCGCGGAGCACTTCTGGAGCGAGGCTCGAGCCACCCATGCCGAGCAGGACGACGTCGGTGATGCCGTCAGCGCGTACGGCTGCGGCGAACTGCTTCAGCCGTTCGACCGATCGAGCCATCAGCTGAGGCGAATCCATCCAGCCGAGCCGCTGGGTGATCTTCGTCTGGACGTCGGTTTCAGCGCTCCACGTCTGCGGTTCGCGTCGATACAAGCCCTTCAGCGCTCGATCGGCGGACTGTGCATGGGTGGAGAAGGCGTTCTCGAGCGGGCCGGGGAAGAGGTGCAGCGACGACTGCAGACGGCCGCGCAGCGCGGTCGCATTCGAGGTCATGTCGCTAGAATACTGTGAATGGCCCGCGGCTTCGAAAGCAAGGACGTCGAGTTTCAGCAGGCGGAGGCAGAACGCGCCGCTCCGTCAGGACCGCCGCTCACTGCAGCTGAGCGCGACAGGCAAACTCGGCGTAAAACTCTCGAGCTGGCGCTCGCGAACGTGCGCGCGACCCGGCGAACGGCCCGGTCGCCGGCGCATCAGCGGATGCTCGACGAAGCGGCAGCCGCGCTCGAGCGCGATCTCGCCGCGCTCCAGTAAGGCAGACGCGCAGGGGAGGCGGGCGCAGCACGACGCGTCGTAACATAAGGAATCGTGCGCCGTGCACTCGTTCTCTCTCTGGTGGCCGGACTGTCCGTCGTCGTCGCTTGCGGCGGCGATCGCCGGCGTGATGCGCGGGGACCCAACGCCGACACCACGGCCGCGCGTCCTCAGGATGCCCGACTCAACGGGTCGGCCGAACCGCGCGCGGTCGGCGATCATGCGCGTCCCAGAATCGTCGTTCTCGGCGACAGCCTGACCGCCGGACTTGGCCTGCCGGTAGACCAGGCGTATCCATCGCTCCTTCAACAGCGTCTGAAGAACGATGGGCTCGACTACGAAATCGTGAACGCCGGCGTTTCCGGGGATACGTCCGCCGGCGGCCTGTCGCGCCTCGACTGGTCTCTCGATGGGGACGTACGAATTCTCATCGTCGCGCTCGGTGGCAACGACGGTCTGCGCGGTTTGCCGCCTGATACTTTGAAGAAGAACCTGTCCACCATCATCGAGCGTGCGCAGGCGCGGCATATTCACGTCATCCTTGCGGGCATGGAAGCACCGCCGAACTACGGTCGGGACTACATCGTCTCTTTTCACAAGGTGTATCCCGCGCTCGCGAAGGAGTACGGGGTCCCGCTCGTGCCGTTCCTGCTGCAGAACGTGGCCGGCATCACCGACTTGAACCAGTCCGACGGTATCCATCCGACCGCGGCGGGTGCGCGGATTGTCGCCGACAACGTCTGGCGTGTGCTCAAGCCGGTTGCGGAAGCGTCACAAGGAGAGGGTCGTTCCCGATCATGATCGAGCTGCGCGAGGTCTCGAAGACCGTGATGAGCGGTAGCGAGCCACTGACCATCCTGCATCCGCTGACCCTGCAGATTCCCAAAGGACAGTTCGTCGCGATCGTGGGGCCGTCGGGCAGCGGTAAATCGACGCTGCTCGGGCTCATCGCCGGACTCGACGCGCCGTCTTCCGGCCACGTGGTCATCGACGGCGTCGACATCACACAGCTCGACGAGGACGCGCTCGCGCGTCTGCGCGGCGAGCGAATCGGCTTCGTGTTTCAGTTCTTTCACTTGATTCCGTCGTTGACGGCGTACGAGAACATCGCCGTGCCGATGGAGATTGCCGGCGCCGCGGACGTCGGCAGCCGCGCCGCCGCGCTGCTCGAGGAAGTTGGCCTCCGAGGGCGATCGCATCACTATCCTTCGCAGCTTTCCGGCGGCGAACAGCAGCGCGTCGCCCTCGCTCGCGCGCTCGCCAACGATCCGCCGATCGTGCTCGCCGACGAGCCAACCGGCAATCTCGATAGCACGAACGGCCGCCACATCATGGAGCTGCTCCGGTCGGTCCACGCGCGGCGCGGGAGCACGATCGTCCTCGTCACGCACGACGCGGAGCTTGCCGCGATGGCGGACGGCCGGATCGTCCTCCGCGACGGCCGCGTCGTCGAAGCCACCGGCGTCGGCTTCGACGGCGCTGAACGAACCGGCGAGCTGCGGACTGCGCACGCATGAGATTCGTACTCCGGATGGCGGTGCGCGAGACGCGGGCGTCGTGGCGGCGACTGCTGTTCTTCTTCATCTGCATTGCCGTCGGCGTCGCGGCGATCGTCGCGCTGCGCTCGGTCATCCAGAGCGCGCGCGGTATCTTCGAGACCGAAGCGAAGGGGCTGATCGCTGCGGACGTCATCGTCAGCACGAACCGTGAGTGGTCGGACACGGCGCGCACGATTCTCGACCAGCGACTTGCCGACGCGGGCGCGACGGCGCGCACCGAGACGATCGAGACGCCGACGATGGTGCGGCCGGGCGATGGGCGGGCGGTCGCGCGGATGGTCGAGCTGCGGGCGATCCAGGCGGCGTTTCCGCTCTGCGGGGCCTTCACGCTGCAGGACGACCGACCGTACTCGCACGCGCTCGTCGAGAATCATGGCGCGATCGTGCGTCCAGAACTGCTGACCGCGCTCGGTGTGCGCGTCGGCGATCAGATTCTGATCGGCCAGTCGTCGTTCACGATTCGCGCGGTTCTCGTCAAGGAACCCGGCCGCGGCGTTGCAAGCTTCAGCCTCGGGCCTCGCGTGCTCATCGATTACGCCGACGTCCCGTCCACGGGCATTTTGAGCTTCGGCAGCCGCGCGGGGCGGCAGCTGCTCGTCAAGGTTCCTGAAGATCGCATCGACAGCCTGGTCCGGACGCTTCGACGCGACCTGCGGGACCAGTTCATCAATCCGCGCTCGTACCGATCGACCGAAGATCAGCTCGGTCGCGATTTCG
Organism: Vicinamibacterales bacterium; assembly: GCA_036557365.1. GTDB lineage: Bacteria > Acidobacteriota > Vicinamibacteria > Vicinamibacterales > CAVVIG01 > DATKHR01. The sequence goes on along the minus strand of DATBHR010000059.1, from coordinate 19,160 downwards.
ACCGTGCGGAGAACTATCTCAGTTTGGTCGGCCTGATCATCGTGATTCTCGGCGGGATTGCGGTGTCGAGCGTCACGCGCGTCTTTATCCTGCAGAAGATCCGCAGCATCGCGGTGCTCAAGTGTCTCGGAGCGACCAGCGTCCAGATCGTCGCGGTGTACGTGCTCCAGGTCCTCGCACTCGGCCTGGCGGGCAGCCTTCTCGGTGTCGCCGCGGCCGCTGCCGTCGTCGCCGCAATTCCGTTGATGCTGACGTCGTCGACGTCGCTGCTCGCGCAGGCGCATTACGGCGTCACCTTCGGCGCGGCGCTGCAGGGCATCGCGATCGGGCTGCTCGTTTCCTTGCTGTTCTCGATTGCGCCGCTCCTGCAGGTTCGGTTCATCAAGCCGTCACTTCTGCTGAGAGATGAGACGACGAGCCGCCGCCGGGACTGGCTCGGGATAGCGGTGCTGATCGCGGTGGCGGCAGGTCTCGTGGCCGTGACCGCGTGGCAGGCCGCATCGTTGAAAGTCGGGCTCATCGTCTGCGCCGGCTTCGCGGGTCTCGCGCTCGTCCTCGTGCTGGCGGGTCGCGCCCTGGTCGCGCTGGTCGCGCCGTTGTCGGGCGCGAAGTCGTTTCCGCTGCGACACGCCGTGCTTCATCTATCGCGGCCCGGCAATCAAACGCGCGTGATCCTGCTCGCGGTCGGACTCGGCGCGTTCTTCATCGTCGGCGTGCGGTCGCTGCAGGCGACCTTGTTGAGCGAGTTCTCCGTGCAGATGGCCGAGAACGGCGCCGACATGTTCCTGCTCGACATCCAGAAGACGCAGGCCGAGGCGATGCGTGCCTTCCTGAGCGCACCCGGCCACGCCGAAGGGGACGTTCAACTCATCCCGGTGCTTCGCGCGCGCGTCGTCGGCGTCGATGGCGAGCACACGCGCATTGAAAGCGTCGAGGGTGTGAGGCGCCGTGGATCGCTCGCGCGCGAGTACACGATCACGTATCGCGATCACCTCGAACCAAACGAACGTGTGAAGGACGGGCAATTCTGGAACAGTCCGTCATCTGAACCCGAAGTGTCGATCGAAAGCGGCATCCAGGAGCGCTTCGACATCAACGTCGGCGACACCATCCGGTTCGACATTCTCGGCCGGACGATTGCGGCGAAGGTCACCAGCGTCCGCGACGTCGAGTGGCGCGAGGCGCGGAACGGCGGGTTCGTGTTCGTCTTCCGGCCGGGGCCGCTCGACAGCGCGCCACAAACCTTCGTGGCGCCTTTCAAGGGACCACCGTCGCCGGACGCGCGCGCGAAATTCCAGCACGATCTCGTCGCGCAGTTTCCCAACGTCTCGGTGATCGACGTGCGTGAGATCCTCGAGACCGTCCGGGACGTCATGTCGAAAGTGACGCTCGCCATCACCGTCGTCGGCGGACTCGTCCTCTTCAGCGGCGCGCTCATCCTCGTCGGCGCCGTGGCGATGACGAAGTTTCAGCGCGTGTACGAGGCCGCGGTGTTCAAGACGCTTGGCGCGAACACACGGACGATTACCCGCATGCTGATGCTGGAATACGGCGTCCTCGGGTCGCTGGCCGGCGCCCTCGGATCGCTGGGTGCGCTGGTCCTGACCTGGGGTGTCAGCCGCTACGCGCTCGAAGTCCCGTGGCGGATCTTTCCGCGCGAGAACATCGGCGGCATCATCCTGACGTCCGTTCTGGTCGCGGCTATCGGCGTCCTTTCGAGCCTCGACGTCCTCCGCAACAAGCCGCTGTCGACGCTGCGGGCCGAATAGCCATACTCTTACCGACCAGACCGATGCGCGCGCTCGACGCCTGGTTCGGCCTCACCGTCTCCCGTACGACCGTCAGAACAGAAATCGTCGCCGGCCTGACGACGTTCATGACCATGGCGTACATCCTGTTCGTGCAGCCGGCTGTTTTGGGCGCGGCAGGAATGGACGCGGGCGCGGTGCTGACCGCAACGTGTCTGTCGACGGCACTTGCGACGACGCTCATGGCGGTGCTGGCGAACTATCCGATCGCCGTCGCGCCGGCGATGGGGCACAACTTCTTCTTTGCGTATTCGGTTGTGATTGCGATGCGCGTGCCGTGGCAGACCGCGCTCGGCGGCGTCGCGATCGCTGGCGCTCTGTTCGTCGCGACGGCCGGGATCGGCTTGCGCGAGCGCGTCATCCGCGCGATTCCGGCGTCACTGAAGCACGCCATCGCCGCGGGTATCGGGCTCCTGATCGCGGCAATCGGGCTGCAGTGGGCCGGCGTCATCGTCGCCGCGCCAGGCACGCTCGTGACGCTCGGCAATCTGCACAGCCCAGCGGCGCTCGTGGCGCTCGGCTCTCTCGCGCTGACGGCGGTGCTGATGGCGCGCGGCGTGCCGGGCGCATTTCTGTGGGGAATCATGGCCGCGACGGCCATCGCGCTGCCGGCGGGCCTCGCAAACTTCCAGGGCATCGTGGGCCGTCCGCCCTCGCTGGCGCCCACGCTGATGCAGCTCGACGTGTCCAACGCACTCAGTGCGCACATGTGGCCGGTTGTGTTCGTGTTCTTCTTCCTCGCGCTGTTCGATTCGGTCGGGACGCTGGTCGGCGTCGGATCGCAGGCTGGATTGATGAGGGACGGCAACCTGCCTCGCGCGAAGCAGGCGCTGCTCGCTGACGCGGTCGGCACTGTCGCCGGCGCCGCGCTCGGAACGTCAACGGTGACCGCGTACATCGAGAGCGGCGCGGGAGTCGCCAGCGGTGGCCGCACCGGCCTGACCAGCCTCACGGTGGCCGTGCTGTTCCTCGTGTCGCTGTTTCTGTATCCGCTGGTGCGCACGATCGGCGGTGGCTACACCGTGGGAGCGTCGACGCTGTATCCGACCATCGCCGCGCCGCTCGTGCTCGTCGGCACGCTGATGCTCGGCGGCCTGCGCTTCGTGCCGTGGGACGATGCGACCGAAGCGATTCCGGCGTTCCTCACGCTTTTGGTCATGCCGCTCGCCGTCAGCATCACCGACGGCGTTGCGTTCGGGCTCATCGCCTACGCGCTGCTGAAGCTCGCCACCGGCCGCGCGCGCGAGGCCGACGCGCTCGTGTACGCCTTCGCTGCGCTGCTCGCGGCGCGCTATATCTTTCTGCGGTAGTGCTATGATCGGATGTTATCTCGGAGACCACGGAGACCCCAGGAGCAGTGGACCCGATGGACACGCACACCTACAAGGACGCGCTGCTGAAGAAGCGCGGTGAGATAGTCGGCACCGGCGGCATAAAGCCGCTGCAGGCCTCGATGGAGAACAACACCCGCCAGGGCGACATGGCGGATCAGGCGAGCGGCAACAACGAAGTCCACATTCAACTGAAGCTGAAACAGACCGACGCGAAGATTCTGCAGGCCATCGAGGAAGCGCTCGTCCGCATCGACAAAGGCACCTACGGCATCTGCCGCGACTGCGGCGAGCCGATCGCTCCCGCCAGGTTGAACGCGATTCCGTGGACGCGCGTCTGCATCAGCTGCAAGGAAAAACAGAACTCGTGAGCGAACTCGCCGCGCTGCTGCAGGATTTCTACCGCGACAAGCTGACGGCCCTTCTCAGGCATCAGGCCGCCGCACGCGTCGTCGGCCAGTACGACGTCAACAACACCTATCAGTACATCGTCAATCGCGAGGACACGCAGCTGGCCTGGGTCGCCGCGGCGATCACCGAACTCGGCGGCATCGTGTCGGACAACGTCGAGGCGAGCCGGCCGGAGGAGAGAGGCGAGGCGGCCGCAAAGCGCGTGATGGAAGAGGACGTCCACGACGCGCAGGCGTTCGTCGACCGCTGGCGTCCGCGCATCGACGGGATGACCAACGCCCGCCACGCGAAGATGCTGCGCGTGATCCTCGGCGAAACCCTCGAGCAGAAGCGCTTCTTCGAGCAGGCGCTGGCCGGACGGACCGACCTGCTTGGCCGACGCGCCGATGTGCTCGGACCGTCGCACGGCGAAGTCCTGCCTTCGCGCTGGATCGAATAGCGCACTCCTTCGGAGTCAGCGGTGACGCGCGTAGCGGTGGCGCTCGGGTCGAATCTCGGTGACCGTGTCGGACATCTCGATCACGCCGTCGCGCGTCTGCAATCGCTCCTCAAAAAACTGAAGGTCTCCCGCTACTACGAGACCGCGCCGGTGGATGTCAGCGGTCCGCAGCCGCTGTTCCTGAATGCCGCGGCCGTCGGCGACACCGACCTCCCGGCGCGTGCGTTGCTCGACGGCTTGATGCTGATCGAACAGGAGCGGGCGCGCGAGCGGCCGCACCCGCGATCGCCGCGAACGCTCGATCTGGACCTGATCCTGTTCGGGGATTTCATCGGCGACGAGCCGGACCTCGTGATTCCGCACCCTCGATTCCGCGAGCGGCGGTTCGTGCTCGAGCCGCTCGCCGAGATTGCCGCGAACCTGCGCGATCCGGTCACCGGCCTGACGGTCGGCGAGCTGTTCGGCCGGCTCTAGCGCTTCGGCTGCGGCCGCGGCAGAGGATTCGGCGTCGGCAGAGGATCCGGAATCCGCAGGCTCTCGAGCGCCGCGCGCACTTCTGGCAGCGCGTCCTGCAGGGCCGCCTGCACCTCCGGAAGGGCCTGCTGCAGAGCCGCGCGGACCTGCGGCAGCTGCGCCTGAAGCGTCGCCTGCACGTCGGGAAGCGTTTGCCGCACCGCAGCCTCGGCCGCTGCGAGCGCCGCGTCGACGTCGCCCTTTTCCTTCGGCTTGTCCTTGTCCTTCTCCTTGTCCTTGTCGTTGTCGCCGCGTTCGCGACGACGACGCTCGGTCTCGGGACGCGCCTCGCCCGGGCGACGCAGCGCGATGGCGCCTCCGAACGACTCGAGCTCGACGTGCGCGCTTCCGTTCCCCAGCGTCAGCGTGAGGCGCTTGTTCCGGCGTTCGCTGTCGTCGTTCGGCAACGGAAACGTCGACCGGATCGAGCCGTTGTAGGTGCGCGCGGACAACGTGACGTTGGATCGCTCCGCCACCGGCAGCGCGATGAGCCCGTTGTGCGTCGTCAGGCGATACAGTCCCTTGTCCTTGATCGGCCCGTCGTAGGAGATGTTGCCGTTGACGGTGTACAGGTCCACGTTCGCCGAATCGATGCGATCGAGCATGATGTTGCCGTTCGTCGATTCCGCGGACAGGTCGCCGCTGATGTCGGCGAGCCGGATGCTTTCGTTCACGGCGCGCACCTCGATGCGGCCCTTCGCCTTCTCGACGGCGATGGCGCCCTGTACCGACTTCAGCGAGATGAAGCCGGAGCCGCCGCGCACCGTGATGTCGCCGTGCGTTGTCTCGACCTGGACGTCGCCACCGACGCCTTCGATCGTCACGTCGGCGTAGGTCCCGTTGACGCCCACGCCCATCCACGACGGCACGGTGATCGTGTAGTCGAGCGAGCGCGGAGGTCCGCCGCGCGTCGAACGTGATCGGACCGACAACGTCTGGTCGCCCTGCTTGATGTCGACGACCTCCCGGTCTGACGTATTGGCTTCGACCCGGACGCTGTCCTTGTCCCACGTCTTGATGTTCACGTCGCCGGCGAAGTTGTTGACGCTCAGCTTCGTGCCCTTGGCGACGGGAACGGTCTGATCGGTTGGTGCCAGGGCCATCATGGCCACGAGAAGCTCTGCGATCATCGATGTGATTCCCTCTGGGCCTCGTTCGCGGCCCACGTGTGTTCGATCCGCTTCAATCGGTATCGGCAAGCGCCGCCGCGCGCCGCAGCAGATCCAGCTTCCGGCGGCGCGCTTCGACCAGGTGGCCGCTCAGATACGCGTTCGCCGGATCGGCCGCCAGCGCATCGCGCGCCTGTGCGATCGCCTGGTCGATGATCTGCAAGTTGTGCTCGACGACGTCGATCGTCGACTGGTCGAGGCGTCCGCGGCCCGCCTTCAGCGCCTTCTCGAGATCCGCCACCGCCGCGTCGTACTGCGCGTCGGCGTACGAGACGGTGGCCGTCGTGACGTCGTTCGCCTGAGGTCCGCTCGGCGTCGCGTCTGCGGTCGAGGGACGCTGAGACGGCGCAACCGCAGCCACGGCCGATGGACGCGCGTCGACTGGCGCGAGCAGCTTGACCGCAACGGCGCCGGAAATTGCCATCAGGACCACCGCGGCGGCTGCCAACTGCGGCAGCGTGAGCGACACGCGCCGCGGCTGCGCGATTTTCTCAATGCGCGCGGCGACGCCGGGCCACAGGTCCATCGCCGGAGGGCGCGCATCCAACGCCTGCGCTCTCGCCACGATGCCCTTCAGATCGTTCAGCACGGCGTTGCACGAGGCGCATTCCTTGACGTGCGCTTCGACCTTCGCGTGCGCGTCGGCCGTCAGCTCGCCGTCGAGGAAGTCCGACAACTGATCCGTCCACTCTTCATGCATCGTCACAACCCATTCAGAAACCGTCGCATCAACATCCGCGCGCGGTGCAGCTGACGCTTCGACGTGCCGGACGTGATGTCGAGCATCGAAGCGATCTCCCGGTGCTTGTAACCCTCGATGTCGTGCAGCACGAAAATCTCGCGGGCGCCGTCGGGCAGCTCTGCGATCGCCGCTTCGAAGTCGACGCGGAGATCGGCGCGCGCGGGCGGCACCGTCACGAAGTCGAGCGCCGCCGGATCGTCGGCGACCCGTTCCCGCTGAATCGCGAACGAGCGGCGCCGCTCGATGACCACGTTGACCGCCAGCCGGTGCAGCCAGGTCGAGAACGCCGACTCGCCGCGGAACTGCCCGAGCTTCTGCCACGTCCGGACGAAGATGTCCTGCGTGACCTCGTCCGCTTCGTGGGGCCCCAGCATCCGCCGCGTCAGGCTGTGGATGCGGGCGACGTGCGTCCGGTAGAGCCGCTCGAAGGCGGACGAGTCCCCGCCCGCCGCAAGTGCGACGTCGTCGCTGATGCCCACGAAGGGTGCGGCGCCTTCTGCGCCGGCCCGATTCAGCTCGCGAAAGGTTGGGGGATCCCCGCCTACCGCCATCGCCAGGGTTGCCAACGTATCACCGTTACAACCACTTGGATGGACGGGGGAGGGGGATGGTTGAAACGAAGGGCTTAGGGGTCAGGGATGAGGGATTAGGGAAGGGCTGAGGGCTTAGGGCTTAGGGCTGAGGGTTAACCCTCAGCCCGTCGGGGCGTCAGCCGCCGGAGCGCGGCCAGCGGCTTCCACTCCCTGAGGTCGTCGAAGTACGAGTAGACGACCGGCGTCACCAGCAGCGTGAGCAGAAGGCAAAGCACCTGACCGCCGAGAATGGTTACGGCCATCGACGCGCGCGATCCGGCGCCCGCCCCCTTGCCCAAAGCGATCGGGATCATGCCGGCGACGATGGCGATTGTCGTCATGAGGATCGGCCGCAGGCGCACGTGGTTGGCGCGGACGAGCGCTTCGTGGCGCTCGACGCCTTGTTCCCGCAGTGTGTTGGTGTAGTCCACCTGCAGAATCGAATTCTTTTTGACGATGCCGAAGAGCATCATCAATCCGATGGCGCTGTACACATTAATGGTCATCCCGAATGCCATGAGAGCCAGCAGTCCGGCCGGCAGCGACAGCGGGAGCGACGTCATGATCGTCAGCGGGTGAATGAAGCTGTTGAACTGCGACGCGAGCACCATGTAGATGAAGATGACCGCCAGCACCATGGCGATCGTGAAATTGCTCGACGCCTCGGCAAGGGTGCGCGCGCTGCCGCCGAACACCGCCTGATAGCCCGGACGCAGGTGGAGCTCGTCGACTTTCTTTCGCGCCTCCACGAGCACGGTATTGAGCGGCACTCCCTGCAGGTTCGCGTTCACGGAAATCTGCCGCTGCCGGTTGTAGCGATCGATTGATGCCGGGCCGTAGTCGTTTTTCAGCTGTGCAACGTCGCTGACCTTGACCCGTCCGACCCCGCCGGCTCCTGCGCCTCCTTGAGGCGCACCGGAGGCCACCAGCAGGTTCGCCATGATGTCGGGCTTGCGGAACGGCTCGTCGAGCCGCAGCAGCACCTTGAACTGGTCGTCGCCGTCCTTGAATTCCGACACTTCCTCGCCGCCGACCATCGTCCGCAGGTTGTTGGCGAGAGTGTCGATGTTCACTCCCAGATCGGCGGCGCGCGCCCGATCGACGTTGATGCGCAGCTCGGGCTGGGTCGGCTCGAAGTTGGTATCGACGTCCACCACGCCGGGAATCTGACGGACCTTGTCCATCAGCTGCACCGTGTAGGTCTGCAGCTGCTCGATGTCCGGCCCCTGGATGAGGACGTTCAGCCGGTTGAAGCCGCCACCGCCGCCGCCACCCGGGCCGCCGCGTCCCCCTGACGACGCCCCCGAGATGTCGGTGCCGCCCGAGACGCTGATCCGCGCGTTCTGGTATTTGCGCAGCATCTGGCGCGCCTGGATCATCAGCTGTTGCTGGGAAATCGACCGCTCTTCGAGCGGCACCATCATGATGTTGAAGTTCGCGAACCCCGAGTTGACGTTCTGCATCACGCGCTCGAGCGCCGGCATCGCCAGCACGTCTTTCTCGATCGGCTTGATGAACTCTTCGGTCCGCTGATAGCTGGTACCGCGCGGCAGCCGCACGTTGATGCTGAACTCGCCCTGATCGTCGTCCGGCACCAGCTCCTTGCCGACGTATGGATACAGCAGCGCCGCCGAGGCGACGACCGCGCCCGCGATCCCCATCATCACCGCGCGGTGGTGCAGCGACCAGACGAGCATCCGGCCGTAGACGGCGTCCATCTTCGCGTAGAAGCCGGTGGACTTGGTGGTCGAGTGGTCGGACTTGATGTCGTCCTTTCGCATCCACATCGCGCACAGCGCCGGCGTGAGCGTGAACGACACGAACATCGACAGCATGATCGCCACGGCGGAGGTCAGGCCGAAGCTGTAGAAATAGCGCCCGATCTGGCCGGTCATGAAGGCGACCGGCACGAAGATCACGACCAGCGACAGCGTCGTCGCCATCACGGCCAGGCCGATCTCGGCAGTCGCCCCCGCGGCGGCCTCTTTCGGCGACACCCCCTTCTCCTCGACGAAGCGGAAGATGTTCTCGAGGACCACGATCGCGTCGTCGATGACGATGCCGGTCGCGAGCGACAATGCCAGCATCGTCATGTTGTTCAGGGTGAAGCCGAACATCTTCATGAAGATGAACGTCCCGACGATCGACGTCGGGATGGCGAGCGCGGCGATGAAGGTGACGCGCAGGTTGCGGATGAACAGAAAGACGACGATGCTCGCGAGGAAACCGCCGAGGATCAGGTGCAGCTTGATGTCCTCGAACGAGCGCCTGATGAACCGCGACTGGTCGTTGCCGATGCTGATCTGGATGTCCTGCGGCAGCTGCGTCTGGATGCGATCGAGCCGCTCGCGCACGCGATCGACGACTTCGACGGTGTTCGTCCCCGACTGCTTGCGTACCTGGACGCCGATGGCCGGCGTGCCGCTCAGGCGGGTCGCGCTGCGGATCTCCTGCACGCTATCCTGCACGCGGCCGACGTCGCCGAAGGTGATCACCGAACCGTCGGCGCGATAGGAGATGACGATGCGATTGAAGTCCTCGACGTTGCGGATCCGGCCCATGGTGCGCACCGCGACGTCGGCGGGCCCGGCGGTGAACTGGCCGCCGGGAATCTCGACGTTTTGCCGCTGCACCGCGTTCCGTACCTGATCCACCGTCAAGCCGTAGGCGTTCAGCCGGTCGGCGTTGAGCATCAGCTGGATCTCGCGCTTGCGCTCGCCGTTGTAGCCGACCGAGCCGACGTCCTTCAGCGTCTCGAGGTCCTGCTTGACGCGCTTCTCGGCGATCTCGGTGATCTCTTTCGGCGCGCGCGGACCGTAGACCGCGAAGCCGAAGATCGGCTGCGCGTCGGGATCCATCTTCGTGATCTGCAGCGGCCGCGTGTCGCGCGGGAACTGGTTGACGATCTGCGCGAGCTTGTCGCGCACGTCCTGGGTCGCCGACTCGATGTCCCGCTCGAGCGTGAACGTGATCGTCACGCGCGAGTTGCCCTGGTCCGACGAGGCGCGCAGCTCGTCGATGCCGCTGATCGTATTCACCGCCTCTTCGATGCGCTTGGTGATCTGCGTTTCGATCTCCTCGGCGCTGGCGCCGGGCAGGTTGGCCTGCACCGAGACGACCGGCTGGTCGGTCTTCGGCATCAGGTCAAGGCCGAGCGATTCGTACGACACCGCGCCGAGGACGATGAGCGCCGCGGTCATCATGATGGCGAAGACCGGCCGGTTGACGCTGACTTCCGCAAGCTTCATTGACGGGCTCCTCGGCCGCCGCGGCCGCCGCGTCCCTGTCGCGCGCCGGCCGCGTCGGCCGGTCCTTCTTCGCCCGGATCGTTCGTACGCACGCTGACGCCGGTCGCGAGCTGGCTCAGATTCGTCGTCGCCAGCAGCTCGTCGCCCTTCAGGCCCGAGGTGATCTCCACCAGCTTTTCCTGCCGGGCGCCGAGTGTGATCTGCTGCTGCCGCGCCTTGCCGTTTTCAATCACGTAGACCGTCGACACGCCAGCGAGCGTGGAGACGGCGTCTTCCGGCACTGCCAGCACGTTGTCGTCGACGTGCGTCCTGACGACGCCCTTGGTGAAGAAGCCCGGCTTCAGCACGCGGTCGATGTTGTCGACGAGCGCTTCGACCGGGAATGTGCGCGTGGTCTGGTCGACGGCGGGGCTGACGTACGCGACTTTGCCGCTGAACGTGCGCGACGGAAACGCCTCGACCGCGAACGCCACCGCCTGGCCTGGATGAATCAGACCCGCGAATTTTTCCTGGATCGCGGTTTTCAGCTTCAGCGGGTTCACCTGGACGATCGTCGCCACCGGCGTGTTCTCGCGGATGAATTCGCCGGGCTGCACCAGCCGTTCCGATACAGCGCCGGCGACCGGCGCCCTGATCACGGCGTCCGCGAGCTTCTTCTGCGCCAGCTCCCATGCCGCGCGCCGATCCTGCAGCGTCGCCTTCAGCGCCTGCACGTTGTCGACCGCGGCCTGGTAGTTGGCGTCGGCGACCTTCAGCCGCGTATCGGCGGTGTCGAAGTCGACCTGCGACATCAGCCCGCGATCGTGGAGCTGCTGCGCGCGCTTGAAGGTGTTCCGAGCGTCGTCGCGATTCGCCGCGGCCTGGCGGACGCTCGCAATCTGATCGTCTCCGGGCGGCTGCTTGTCCTGCGATCGATTGATGCCGAGCTGCGCCTCGATCTGGTGCAGCTGGCCTTCGGCGCGGTCGAGCGCGAGCTGCAGTTCGCGCGGCTCGAGCCGCACCAGGACGTCGCCAGCGCGCACCTCGGTCCCCAGCTGGACGGGGACGTCGCGCACGATGCCGGCGACCTCGCTGCTGACCCGCGCCTGGTCGGGCGAAAGGAGAGTGCCCGAGAGATCGACTTCGCGCTGGATCGCGATCCGCTCGACCGTGGCCGTTTCGGTCGCGATGGCCGCACCGCCGCGGGAACCGCGGCCGCCGGCCGCCTGACCGGACGCGCCCTTTTCGCAGGCCCATGTGGCGGCCGCGAGCAGCACGATGGTTACGAGTCTGATATACAAATCTTGTCGTTCCTTTATACGACGGCCACACGTACACCTGCGACACCAGGTCAACCCTGGCCGACACGAAGGCCGCGCGCCGCTAACCCGCTTCGGCCGCCGCGCCGTGGGCGACTTCTGCCGTCTTCGTCTGACCCCGTCTCGCCAGCCACATGCGTGTGTTCTCGATGTACACGTAGTAGACGGGCGTGATGTAGAGCGTCAGCAGCTGCGAGACCAGCAGGCCGCCGACGACGGCCAGACCGAGCGGACGCCGCGACTCTGCGCCGGCGCCGACGCCCATCGCGATCGGCAGCGTGCCGACCAGCGCGGCCATCGTCGTCATCATGATCGGCCGGAACCGCACGAGGCACGCCTCGTGGATCGCCTCGCGCGGCGTCTTGGCGTGCTCCCGCTGCGCCTCGACGGCGAAGTCCACCATCATGATGCCGTTCTTCTTCACGAGTCCGACGAGCATGATCACGCCGACGAACGCGTAGAGGCTCAGCTCGGTCTTGAACAGGAACAGCGTCAGCAGCGCACCGAAGCCGGCCGACGGCAGGCCCGACAGAATCGTCAGCGGGTGCGTGAAACTTTCGTAGAGAATGCCCAGCACGATGTAGATGACGACGATCGCCATCAGCAGGATCAGCCCGAGGCCCTTCAGCGAGTCCTGGAACGCCTGAGCGGTGCCCTGGAACATCGTCGAGATCGTCGACGGCACCGCTGTCGCCGCCGTTTGCTTGATTGCGTCGACGGCGTCACCGAGCGCGTAGCCCGGTTTCAGATTGAACGAGATGGTCACCGAGGGCAGCTGGCCGGTGTGGCTCACGGTGAGCGGCCCGGCATCGGTCTTCATCGTCGCGACGGTATTGAGCGGAATCAGCGGTCCCATGCTCGCGCCGGGCGGGATGTTCGCCGACCGCACGTAGAGCATCGACATCGCCGCCGGGTCTCTCTGGAATTCCGGCGCGACCTGCAGGATCACCTGGTACTGGTTGTTCGGCGCGTAGATCTGCGAAACCTGCCGCGTGCCGTAGGCGTTGTAGAGCGCTGTCTCGACCTGGTTCACGGTCAGACCCAGCGCTGAAATCTTGTCGCGATCCATCGCGACCATCACCTGCGGGTTCTTGATCTGCAGATCGCTGCTGACGTCTTCGATGCCGGGCAGCTCGCGCACTTTCTGCTCGAGGATCGGCGCGTACTTGTACAACTCGGCGGTGTCGGTGTCCTGCATCGTGAACTGATACAGGCTGCGCGCGCCCTGCTGCCCGCCGAGGTTGATCGGCGGCTGGTTGACCATGTAGACGCGGACGCCGGGAATCTGTGCCACCTTCGGCCGCAGCTCGGTCATGATCTGATCGACCGTCCGCGTCCGGCCTTGCGATTTCGGCCGCAGGTCGACGCTCAACCGGCCGTTGTTCAGCCCGCCGCCGCCCGGCCCGGAGCCGACGTTGTTGCTGTTGCCGATGATATCGGGATCTTTGGCGACGACCTCGGCGACCTGCATCTGGTGCTTGACCATGTCGTCGAAGCCGATACCCTGGATGCCTTCGGTGCTGATGTTGAACCGTCCCTGGTCCTCGCTCGGCAGGAAGCCTTTCGGCACGATCATGAAGAGATAGCCGGTGCCGACGATCAACGCGACCGATACCGCCATTGTCGCCGCGCCGAAGCGCAGGCAGCCGCGCAGCGTCCAGTCGTAGAGCTTGAGCCATGCGTCGAACACGCGCTCGATCGCGTTGTACATCCAGCCGTGTCGCTGCGCATGCGGCGGTTTGAGGAACCGGCTGCAGAGCATCGGCGTCAGGCTGATCGAGACGATGCCCGACACCAGAATCGCCACGCCGATCGTCACCGCGAACTCGTGGAGCAGGCGGCCGACGACGCCCCCCATGAACAGCACCGGGATGAACACCGCGACGAGCGAAATCGTCATCGAGATGATCGTGAACGAGATCTCCTTCGACCCGTCGTAGGCGGCGCGCATCGGCGCCTTGCCCATCTCCATGTGCCGGACGATGTTCTCCAGCATCACGATCGCGTCGTCGACGACGAAGCCGACCGACAGCGTCAACGCCATCAGCGAGAGGTTGTCGAGGCTGTAGTCGAGCAGGTACATCACCGCGAACGTGCCGACGATCGAGGCCGGCAGCGCGAGGCTCGGGATGATGGTGGCCGAGATGTTCCTGAGGAACAGGAAGATGACGAAGACGACGAGGCCGATGGTGAGGACCAGGGTGAACTTCACGTCGGCGACCGACTCGCGGATCGGAATCGAGCGGTCGGTGCGGACGTCGAGCGACAGCGACGCCGGCAGCTGCTCGCGGAAGGTCGGCAGCAGCGCCTTCACGGCGTCGCAGACTGCGACGACGTTGGTGCCCGGCTGCTTCTGGATCGCGAGATAGATCGTCCGCTCGCCGTTGTACCAGGCGGCGCTCTTGTCGTTCTCGATGCCGTCGTAGACGTGCGCGACCTCGTTGAGGCGGACCGGATTGCCGCCGCGATAGGCGATGATCGTCGGCCCGTAGGTGGCGGCGCGGAACAGCTGGCCGTTGGCCTGCACCACGAACGTCTTGTCGCCGTACATCGTGCCGGTCGGCAGGTTCACGTTCGCGTTGGTGATGGAGTTGGCCACCTCGTCGATGCCGATGCTGTGCGCCGCGAGCTTGCGCGGGTCGACGTCGACGCGTACGGCGTACTTCGCAGCGCCGAACACGTTGACCTGCGCCACGCCGCTGACCATCGAGATGCGCTGCGCCATCGTCGACTCGGCGTACTCGTCGATGAGCGACAGCGGCAGCGTCGGCGAGTGGAGGACGAGGAACAGCACCGGCTGATCGCCGGGGTTCACCTTCTGGTAGGACGGCGGCGCCGGCATCTGCGGCGGCAACTGCCGCGCGCTCTTGGCGATCATCGCCTGCACGTCCTGCGCGGCGGCGTCGATGTTGCGGCTCAGGTCGAACATCAGCGTGATGTTCGTGCTGCCCTGCGAGCTGGTCGAGTTGATCGAGTTGAGGCCGGCGATTGTCGCGAACTGCTTCTCGAGGGGCAGCGCCACTGCCGAGGCCATCGTCTCCGGGCTGGCGCCGGGCAGACCGGCGTTCACCTGGATGGTGGGGAAGTCGACGGTCGGCAGGTCGCTGACCGGCAGCAACCGGTACGCCATGGCGCCGAACACGATGACGCCGAGGACGATCAGCGTGGTCGTGACCGGTCGCTTGATGAAGAGCTCGGAGAGGTTCATGACGCCGACCTCGCGCCCGCGTCCTTGATGCTGACGCGGCTGCCGGGAATGAGACGCAGCTGGCCGTCGGTCACGACCGTTTCGCCAGCCGCGACGCCGGTCTTGATAATCGAATCGTCTCCGTGCGTGCGCGCGACGATCACCGGCCGCAGCTCGACGGTCTTGTCCGTCTTCACGACGTAGACGTAGGTGCCCTGCTGGCCGCTCTGCACAGCGGTCGTCGGGATCACCGTGGCGTTGCGGTCGGTCGTGAGCGTCACGCTGACGTTGACGAATTGTCCGGGCGTCAGACGCCGATCCTCGTTCTGGAACGTGCCCTTGATCTTGATGGTGCCGGTCGTCGCGTCGACCGCGATGTCGATGAAGTCAATCTTGCCGAGCGACGGCGCCCCCGCATCGTTGGGCGCCTTCGCCTCGACACGGATCGTCCCCGCAGCCATGTACTGCTTGAACTGCGGGAGCATCGCCTCCGGAATCGCAAACGTCACGTAGACCGGCGTAATCCGGTTGATGTTGACGATCTGCTGCGTGTCGTTCGCACGGACCAGATTGCCCTTGTGCACCTGCAGCAGACCGGTGCGCCCGCTGATCGGCGCCTCGATAGTCGCGTAGTCGAGCTGTACCTTCGCGCTCTGGACGTTCGCGCGGTCGGCGGCGACCGTGGCCTCCAGCGCCGCCGCCTGGGTCGTCATCTGGTCAACCTGCTCGCGCGTCGCGATGCCGCGCGTCGCCAGGTCCTGATAACGCGTTGCCTGCGCCTTCGCGTTCGCGTGCTGCGCGATGTCCTTCTGCAGCTGCGCTTCCGCCTGCTGCAGCGCGGCCTCGAACGGCCGCTTGTCGAGCTCGAACAACACCTGACCCTGCTGGACCTCGTCCCCCTCCTTGAAGTTCACCGCCATCAGCTCGCCGGTGATCTGCGATCGAACGGCGACCGTCGACGCCGCAATCACCGTGCCGATCGCCTGGACGTCGAGCGGCACCGACCGCGACTCCGCGGTGGCCGCGGTCACCGGCACCGGCGCATTCTGGCCGCCGCCTCGGCCCCCGCCGGCCGGCGGCGTGGTCGACACTGCTTCGCCGCCGGAACAGGAGACCGATGCCAGGATGGCCGCCAGCGCGGCCGGGACGAGAAGGTGAGACCGCCGACTAGACATCATTCGAACCGCAGCGCGTCAATGGGATCCAGCGCCGCTGCCTTGCGCGCCGGGTAGAAGCCGAAAAAGATGCCGGTCATCGCCGCGAACGCGAACGCGACGACCACCGCGTTGGGGGAGACAGCCGTCGGCCAGCCCTGCCAGAGCGTCACGCCTTGTGCCAGCGCGAAACCCATCGCGATGCCGATGCCGCCGCCGAACAGGCTCAACACGACGGCTTCCACCAGAAACTGCAGGAGGACGTCGCGGCTACGCGCGCCGATCGCCATCCTGAGGCCGATCTCGCGCGTGCGTTCGGTGACCGAGACCAGCATGATGTTCATGATGCCGATGCCGCCGACGAGCAGCGAGACTCCGGCGATGCCGGCCAGGAGCGACGTCATCGTCTGCGTCGCCTGAACGCGGACGCTTGCCATCTCCTCCATCGTGCGCACCATGAAGTCGTCAGGGTCGCCCGGCTGAATCTTGTGGCGCGTGCGCAGCAGCGTCGCGATGCGATCGGCCGTGGCGCTGGTGTCGGACGCCGACGCGGCCGACACCGTGACCTGCTGGATGTAGGTGATGCCGCGCATCTTCTTCATCACCGTCGTATACGGCACGAAGACGACGTCGTCCTGATCCTGGCCCATGCCCGACTGGCCTTTGCTAATCATCACGCCGGACACGGTGAAGGGCTGATTGTTGATCCGAATCACCTGGCCGATGGGATCGATGTCGCCGAACAGCTGGTCGCGGACCACGCTGCCGAGCACTGCCACCTTGGATGCAGTGGCGACGTCGGTCGGCGTGAAGAACGCGCCCTGCTGCGTCGGCCACGACCGGATCAGCGGCAGGTCGACGTCGGTGCCCTGCACCTGCGTGCCCCAGTTCTGGTTCCCGGCGACCAGCTGGCCACGCGTATTGACGCCGGCCGCCTTGTACTGCACGCCCTGAACGTTCTGGATCGCAGTCGCGTCGTCGGGCGTGAGCGTGCTGGCGTTGCCCTGGCCCTGACGCACGCCGCCCTGCGTGAAATTGCCGGCGCTCACCATGACCATGTTGGTGCCGGCCGACTGAATCTGCGCCTCGATCGAGGTCTGCGCGCCGGTGCCGAGCGCCACCATCGTGATCACGGCGGCCACGCCGATGATCATGCCGAGCATCGTCAGCGCCGTCCGCATTTTGTTGCGGTTCAGCGCCTTGACGGCGATGCGCAGAATCATCACGAAGGACATGTGCTCCTCTACGCCGTCGCCTCGACCGGTGGCGGCAGCGCGGCCAGTTCGTCGTCCGCGTTCCGCCGCTTGGCGACCGGTCGATCGGCAATCGCCTGGCCGTCACGAAATGTCACGATGCGGGTGCCGTACTCGGCGATATCCACTTCGTGCGTAATCAGGACGACGGTGATCCCGCGATCCTTGTTCAAGCGCTGAAAGATCCCCATGACTTCGATGCTGGTTTTCGTATCGAGGTTCCCGGTCGGCTCGTCCGCCAGCAGAATCGAGGGGTTGTTGATGAGCGCCCGGGCGATCGCCACGCGCTGCTGCTGGCCGCCCGACAGCTGGTTCGGATGGTGATCGGCGCGGTTGCCCAGGCCCACGAGCTCCAGCATCTCGGTGGCCCGTTTGTGCCGCTCCGCCGTCTTCATCTGATTGCCGCCATAGAGCAGCGGCAGCTCGACTTGATCGAGCGCGGAGGTTCGCGACAGCAGATTGAAGCCCTGGAACACGAAGCCGATTTTCTTGTTGCGCACCGCGGCGAGGGCGTCCTTCGACATCCGCGACACGTCCTGGCCGTCGAGGAAGTATTGCCCCGACGTCGGGCGATCGAGGCAGCCGACGATGTGCATGAACGTCGATTTGCCCGAGCCCGAGGTGCCGTTCACCGCGAGGAACTCGCCGCGCGGCACATCCAGCGAGACGCCGCGAAGCGCTTTCACCTCCACCTCGCCAACGATGTAGGTCTTGACGAGGTTGCGCACGGAAATGACCGTGGATGATGACGGCTGCTGCGGCATGGTGGCCTACCGACCGCGGCCTCCAGGCCCGAAGCCGCCGCCCGGTCCGCGTCCAGGCATGAGCGGGTTGCCGTTGTTCTGGCCTGGCAGCGTGCGCGTCGAGCCAAGGCCGGTCACGCCGGTGACGACTTCGGCCGGCGGCTGCAGCTCGCCGCCGAGAACTTCGGTGTTCGTGCCGTCGGTGATGCCGAGCCTCAGGTTCACCGGCTTCAGCTCGCGATTCATGAACACCCACACGCGGCCCCGCGACTCGACCGACGGGAGCGGCGCGAACAGGGCGTCGATCGTCTGGGGCGACGCGCTGCCGTACTTGCTGCGAATTCCGGATGCCGTCGATTTGTCGCCGCTTTTCGCCTCCGGCTTGACGTTCGCCGCCATTTCTTTTTCGAACGTGCTGGTGTCCTGGCCGCGCTCCTTCATGCGCGCGACGAACTGCTTCTGCTCGTCGGGCGACATGGTCTTGAAGCGCTCCATCATGCGCGCGGGATCGAATCCGCGTCCGCCGCCCGAGCTGCGGCGCCCGCCTTGTCCGCCGGCGCTCGATCCCTGACCGTCTCCGTCGCTGGCGGCGCCCGGCGCGCCAGCCTGCGCGTTCGGCGCCGGACCCTGCGCGCTGGAGGCGGAACCCGGCGTCGCTGCGCCGGTCCCGGCGGTGCCGGTGCCGGCTGCCTGCGCGCCCGCGCCCGACGCGTTGTTCCGGTTCTGGCGTCCGCCGCGTCCTCCGGCGAACTGCACTTCCGGCGGCACTGCCTGGTTCAGCGCGGCGAACACGTCCTGGCTCGGGCGGAACCGCAGCGCCGCGTTCGGCACCTTCATCACGTCGGTGCGCTTGGCAATCTCCACCTTGACGTTGGCGGTCATTCCCGGCTTCAGCTTCAGCTGCTCGTTGGGCACGTCGATCACGGTGCCGTAGGTCGTGACATTCTGCACGACCACCGGTTGCAGGCGGATCTGCGACACCGTGCCCTCGAAGGTGTCGGTCGGATACGCGTCGACGCGGAAGGTCACGTGCTGGCCCGGCCGGATGCGGCCGACGTCGGCCTCGTCGATGTTCGCGTTCACCTGCATCTTGGTGAGGTCCGCGGCGAGGATGAACAGCGTCGGCGCCTGCATGCTCGCCGCCACCGTCTGGCCGACGTCGACGCTGCGCTGCGTGACGATGCCGTCGATGGGCGCTTCGATCGTCGTGTGATCGAGGTTCACCTGGTTCTGGTTGACGGACGCCTGCGACTGTGCGACCGACGCGTTTGCCTGATTGAGGGTGGCCTGCT
>DATBHR010000058.1:0-10813 GCA_036557365.1 Vicinamibacterales bacterium | reverse complement strand
GGATCCCCTGACGGACGAGTACCTCGATCCGTTCGACGGCCGCGCCGATCTGGCGCGCCGCCTCCTGCGCCGCGTCGATGCGCAGACCTTTCCGGAGGACAGCCTGCGCGTGCTGCGGGCCGTCCAGTTTGCGGCGCGCTTCGAGCTCGACGTCGAACCCGGGACACGCGCGCTGTGCCGCACCATCGCGCTCGACGATCTGCCGGCCGAACGCGTGTGGGGCGAATTCGAGAAGCTGCTGTCGGCCGAGCGGCCGTCCATCGGGCTGGCGCTCGCCAGCGATCTCGAGGTGACCCGCCGGCTGTTCCCCGAACTCCATGCGCTCGAGGGGTGCGTACAGGAGCCCGAATGGCATCCGGAAGGCGACGTCTGGGTGCACACGCTGCAGGTCGTCGATCAGGCGCGCCGGCGCGTCGACGATCTGGAGCGGCCGCAGCGCATCGCAATCATGCTCGGCGCCGTGTGCCACGACTTCGGCAAGCCGGCGACGACCGCGTTCATCGACGGCCGCATCCGATCGATGGATCACGAAGAACAGGGCGTCGCGCCCGCCCTCGCATTTCTCGATCGGCTGAACGTCCACTCCATCGACGGGTACGACGTGCGCGCGCAGGTGGTCGGCCTCGTCGCGCAGCATCTCAAGCCGGGCGCCTGGTTCAAGGTCCGCGACGAAGTGGGCGACGGGGCGTTCAGGCGGCTGGCGCAGAAAGTGGACCTCGAGCTTCTGGCGCGCGTGGCCAAGTCCGACTGTCTCGGGCGCGAACCGGGACGGTTCGATTGCACGGCCATGGACTGGTTTCTCGAGCGGGCGCGCGCGCTCGGCGTCGAGCATCGGCCTCCGGCGTCGCTGCTGATGGGCCGGCACCTTCTGGCCCTCGGGCTGACGCCTGGTCCGCGCATCGGCGAGATTCTCAAGGCGGTCTACGAACAGCAGCTCGATGGCTCGGTGCAATCGGTCGACGAGGCGATTGAGGCCGCCCGGCGCCTGCTGTGAAACTACAATTCGAGGATGGCTCGATACACGATGGTCTACGGCGTGCGTCTGATTCCCGAAGGCACGCTGAAGCGCGTCGACGAAGCGACGCTGCACCTCCAGGACGGATCGACCGCCGGCCTGACGCTCCACACCTTCGACGGCACGATCCCGCAGCTCCGGCGCTCGCTCGACCGCAGCCTCGACGCGTTCTTCGATCTGCTGCCCGGCGCCGACGATGAGGACGTCGAGAAATTCGGCGACTGATGCTTCGGGCCGTTCTCGCGTCGCCCCTCAATTTCCTGCTGATCGCCTTGCCCCTCTCGTGGGGCATCCGCGCGCTCGCGGGCGAGTCACCATGGGTCTTTCTGACCGCCGCGCTGTCGCTCGTGCCGCTGGCCGGCCTGATCGGACTCGCCACCGATCACCTCGCGCGCCGCTCGGGTCCGGCGTGGGGCGGATTTCTCAACGCGACGTTTGGCAACGCCGCGGAGTTGATCATCGCCGTCGTCGCCCTTGGCGGCGGCCACGTCGCGCTCGTGAAAGCGTCGATCACCGGCAGCATCGTCGGCAATCTGCTGCTCGTCCTCGGACTGTCGTTCTTCGTCGGTGGATGGGGACGCAAATCACAGCGCTTCCATCGCATCGCGGCGACGAACATGGCGTCGATGCTGTTTCTCGCCGTCGTTGCGCTGGTGATGCCTGCGGTATTCGATCTGACGCTCTACGGGACGCTGAACGCGCGGCCCTCTTCTCTGGATCGTCTGAGCTTCTGGAGCGCGATCGTGCTGATCGTCGCGTACGCCGGGAGCCTGCTGTACGCGTTCACCGCGCACCAGGACTTGTTCCGATCCGAGCCTGGAAGGGAAACCGAGCCGATCCTCGCTCCGGCTGTTTCGATCGGGCTGCTGGCCGGAGGCACGGTGCTGACGACGATCCAGGCGGAGCTTCTCGTCGGCACACTTCAGCCGGCGCTCGCCAGCTTCGGGCTCACCGAATTGTTCGTCGGCGTGATCGTAGTGGCGATCATCGGGAATGCGGCGGAGCACTACTCAGCGGTCGCAGCCGCACGTCGCGATCAGATGACGTTGACGCTCGAAATCGCCGTCGGCAGCAGCGCGCAGATCGCGCTGCTCGTCGCGCCGGCCGTCGTCCTGTATTCCTTCGCGATAGGCCGCCCGATGACGCTGTTGTTCAATCCTCTCGAGATTTCCGCGATCGCGCTGTCCGTGCTCGCGACGGCGATGGTCGTGGCGGACGGCGAGAGCAACTGGGTCGAGGGGCTGCAGCTGATGGCGGTTTATCTCATCCTGGCGCTCGCATTCTATTTCGTGCCGTAGCCCCGGCCGACGGATGCGATAATGAGCGAAATGGGCGAGCTCAACGAGCGTCTCGTAGCGGAGCTGGTGGACGCTGTCCGCGCACAGCTGCGCAAGGAAGCCGGCGACCGGCTCCGTGACGTCTATCTCATCGGGGACATCGAAAAGGACACGGCGCGCGCCTGCATCGAACGCCTGCGCGAGCTCGCCAGCGAGAACGATCGGCCGATCACGCTCTACATCAACAGCGCCGGCGGCAACGTCACCGACGGGCTCGCCATTCACGACGCGATTCGCCACATCATCAGCCGCGGAATCGAGGTCACGATCATCGTCCAGGGAATGGCGTACTCGATGGGATCGATCGTCCTGCAGGCCGCGAGCGACGGACGCCGTCTGGCATTTCCGCACTCGTGGATCATGATTCACGAGCCGGCCAAGTGGGCAGGCTGGCAGTCGACGACCGCGGCAGCCCAGCATCTCGAGCGGCTGAAACAGATGCAGGATCAGATCTACAAGCTCCTGTCGTCACGATCGGGAAAGCCGCTCCGGCAGATCATCAAGGACACGAAGCGGACCGATTTCTATCTCGACGCTCAGAGCGCGCGCGAGTACGGCCTCATCGACGCCGTCGTCGCCGGCGAGCTGCCGGCGCCGAAGCCGGTTCCGATGGAAACGCGCGACGCGTCATCGGTCGATCCGATGCCTGAGGCAGCGAAAGAGCGCGCGGGAGACGAAGCGGAAGGGCCGGAACGAGCCAGGCGGATTTAGGCGACGTGAACGCGCGCAGGCGCGGCGACTAATTCCCGTGCGCGCGCCACTCTTCGAGGAGCCGCGCCGCATTTCCCCCGACTGAGTGCAGCGTAGGCGTCCAGCCAATGGCGCGGGCGCGCGGACTCCGGACCACCTGATCCAGTGCGAGCGCCTCGGCGTACGTCCCCATCTTGTGGCGTGCTTCGTCGAGCGGCACGTGGCGCACGTCCGGTTTCACCGAGAGATACGGCTTGATTGCGTCGACGATGTCGTTGACGCGCTCGTCGCCTTCGTCGTTCGCGTGGAAAACGCCGGCGGCATCCGCACGATTGGCCAGCTTGGCGTACAAATCGGCGAGGTCGCGATCGTAGACGAGCGGCCAGCGATTGTTTCCGTCGCCGACCACGCGCACGAGGCCGTTGCTCGCCGACCTGAACAGGTCCGACACCAGACCGTTGCCGCCGCCATAGACGACGCCCGGCCGGACGATGACCGTGCGGAGTTGATCGCTGTTCGCGTCGAGCACGAGCTGTTCGTGCTGCGGACGCCACGAGACGTGCTCGACCGGATTGATCGGCGCGTCCTCGTTCGCCGGCTCCGGCGACCGGCCCAGTACCCACACGCCTGACGTGTAGATGACGAAGCGCTTTTCGGGAGACTGCGATCCGGTCGTTCGCGGGCGCTTCGCGGCCGCGAGCAGCGTATCGAGGACGATGCGATCGATCGAAGGCCCGCGCCCCGATCGCGCGTCGTGCGCCGTGTGCACGTAGCCGTCCTGCGCGTCGGCGACCGCTCGATACGATTCGGGTTCGCCCAGATCGCCGACGACGGGATGCGCGCCGCGCTTCGCCACGCGCCGCGCTTTCTCGCTGTTCCGCACAAGCGCCGTCACGTCGTGACCGCCGCGCACGAGCGCATCGAGAACGCCAGAACCGATATAACCCGTCGCGCCCGTCAGGAAGATCCGCATCGCGGGCGTATATCATAATTCAGTCGTGCCCCGCGCCACGCTCATTGACTTTTTTCACGACCTCTCGCAGGCGCGCGGAACCTTTCTTTCTTACGACGACGGCTTCAGGCGTTGGGCGTACACATACGCCGAGGTCGGCGCCGCTGCACGCGGATTTGCGGAACGCCTTCATCGATCCGGAATCGGCAAAGGCGATGCCGTCGTGTTCTGGTCCGAGAATCGCCCCGAGTGGATCGTCGCGTTCTGGGGTTGTCTGCTCACGGGTGCGGTCGTCGTCCCGATCGATTACCGCGCGTCGCCTGACTTTCTCGCCCGGGTCGCCCGCATCGTTCGGGCGCGGCTGCTGCTGGTCGGCGAAGAAGTCCCGCCGTTGTCACAATCGCGAGGCTCGGTCGAAGCCCCTACATGGCGTTTCCACGAGCTGTCGTGGAACGATGGGCAACCACCTCAAGTGGACATCGCGCGCGACGACGTGGCCGAGATTATCTTTACGTCCGGCGCCACGGCAGAGCCGAAGGGTGTGGTCATCACCCACCGCAACGTCCTTGCGAACGTCGTCCCGGTTGAGCGCGAGATTCTCAAATATCGGAAATACGCACGTCCGTTCTCACCGCTGCGCTTCCTCAATCTGCTGCCGCTCAGCCATATGTTCGGCCAGGCCATGGCAACGTTCATCCCGCCGGTTCTGGCAGGCGAGGTCATCTTCATCCGCGGCTACAACCCGTCCGACATCGTCGACCAGATCAAGCGGCGGCGGATTTCGGTCCTCATCTCGGTCCCCAAAATCCTCGACGTGCTGCGCGAGCACGTGCTGCGCGCCGGCCTGACGTCGCCGCACGCGCACGCAGTCAGTGGCGACGCGCCGGCATTCACGCCGCAAGGCGGGCATTTCATCCTGCGATGGTGGCGGTACAGGCGCATCCACCGGCTGTTCGGCATGAAGTTCTGGGCGTTCGTCGTCGGCGCGGCGCCGCTCGACACGGACCTCGAAAAGTTCTGGGGCGAGCTCGGCTTTGCCGTCGTCCAGGGTTACGGACTGACGGAGACGGCGCCGATCGTCAGCCTGAATCATCCCTTTTCGATGAAGAAGGGTTCGGTCGGCAAGGCCATCGCCGGGGTGGACATCAAGATCGCGCCGGACGGCGAAATCCTCGTGCGCGGCGAAAACGTCACGAAGGGCTACTTCAACGCCGATCAGGACACCGCGAAGGCGTTCGAGGACGGCTGGTTTCACACGGGTGACATCGGCGAGATCGCTGGCGACGGTCAGCTGTACATCCGCGGGCGGAAGAAAGAAATGATCGTCACGCCGGAGGGACTGAACGTCTTTCCGGAAGACGTCGAGAAGGTCCTCAACCAGATCGCCGGCGTTCGCGACTCCGCCGTCGTCGGCGTCCGCCTCGGATCCGAGGAGCGCGTTCACGCGGTGCTCGTCCTCGAACCGGGCATCGATCCCGACGCTGTCGTCCGCGAAGCGAACAGCAGGCTCGACGATCATCAGAAGATTCGGCGCGCGCTCGTCTGGCCCGAACCCGAGCTGCCGCGCACAGAGGGCACGCGCAAGTTGCGGAGGGCGGCGATCCGCGATTGGGTCGCCAGCGGCGCCGTGCCGCGTCTCGTGACGGAGGGAGCCGATCGCCTGACGGCGCTGCTCGCGAAATACGCCGGCCGCACCGACATCTCGCCGAACACGTCGCTCGAGGAGCTCGGCCTGAGCTCGCTCGACCGCGTCGAGCTGATGGTGGCGCTCGAAGATGCGTTTCAGACGCGGATCGACGAGAGCGCGTTTGCCGAAGCGCGGGATCTCACACAGCTGCGTTCTGTCGTCGCACACGCGTCGGAGGCCGACGCGGCCCCCGCGGAGCCGGTCGTGTTTCCGCGCTGGAATCGATCGTGGCCTGCGCGCGCGCTCCGGCGGATCAGCCTGCCGACGTGGGTCCTTCCGCTCGCCCGTGTCTTCGCGTGGATCCACGTTGACGGCCGCGAACACCTGCGTGACATTCACACGCCCGTCATCTTCGCGTCGAACCACCAGAGCCACATGGACACGCCGGTGATTCTGGCCGCGCTGCCGTCGCGCCTGCGCTATCGCGTGGCGCCGGCGATGGCGAAGGAATTCTTCAAGGCGCACTTCTACCCGGAGCAGTACGGCCGCTTCGCGTGGTTCACCAACAGCCTGAACTACTACCTGGCGTCGCTCTTCTTCAATGCGTTTCCGCTGCCGCAGCGCGAAGCCGGCGCGCGGCAGACGCTGCGCTACATCGGCGAGATGATCGGCAGCGGCGTCTCGGTGCTCATTTTTCCGGAAGGCCGGCGGACGGAAGACGGATCGATCGATCGATTCCGTCCGGGCATCGGGATGATTGCAAGCCGGCTCGAAGTGCCGGTCGTTCCCGTGCGACTCGAAGGGCTCGACCGCGTCCTTCATCCGTCCGCGCGGATGGCGCGGCCCGGCCGTGTCCGCGTCGCCTTCGGCGCGCCGATACGGCTGAACGGCGACGACTACCAGGCGCTCGCGAAGCAGGTCGAAGACGCCGTACGAGCCTTGGGATCGACCCGACCGTGAGTTCGACCAGCCCCGATCGCGCATTTGTGGCATAATGTTTGTTTGAAGAGAAAGGAATGCTAGCAGTTGAGTAAGGATGACCTCATCGATATGCAAGGCACGGTCGTCGCCGTGCACAGCGGCGGTCTCTACCGTGTGCAGTGCGACGCCGGGCACGAAGTGCTCGCCCAGCTCAGCGGACGGATGCGTCGCTTCCGCATCAAGGTTGTCCCTGGGGATCGCGTGACGGTCGGCGTATCGCCCTACGATCCGGTCCGCGGCATCATCACCTTCCGGGCCCGCTAGCAAAGTCAGTTTTGAATTCAAATACAACCGATCGAAGCCGGCCACACGGGTTTCGTCGGCGTTCGCGCCGTCCAGGCGCTCGACGCGGCGGAGCACCGTCCGCGGCCGCGCCTGCGCCACGGCCGTCCACGTCCGGTCCGACGCTGGAGCCAATCGCCTGCGATTCCAGTCCGGTCCCGTACACCTCGTTGCCGCTCGACCCGCGGCTGCAGGAAGGCATCCGCGATCTCGGCTTCAAGGAAACGCGTCCCGTCCAGAGCGCGGTCATCCCGCTCGCGCTCGCCAGCGACGATCTCATCGTCTGCGCCGAGACCGGGACCGGAAAAACGGCCGCGTTCGTCGTGCCGACGCTGCAGCGGCTGCTGACTACGCCGAACAATGACGCCTCTCGCCGCTCGCGCGTGCTCGTCCTCGCGCCGACGCGTGAGCTCGCGGTGCAGATCGAAGACGAAATCCACGGCCTCGCGTATCACACGACCGCCACGAGCGCGGCGATCTACGGCGGCGTCGAGATGGGGCCGCAGGAACGCGCGCTCAAGGCCGGCGTCGACATCATCGTCGCGACTCCGGGCCGATTGATCGATCACATGCGCCAGGAGAACGCCGACCTGAGCGGCATCTCGCTGCTCGTCCTCGACGAGGCCGACCGCATGATGGACATGGGATTCTGGCCCGACGTCCGCCGCATCATCGCAGCCCTTCCGCCGTCGTCGAGCGGCCGTCAGACGCTCCTCTTCTCAGCGACGATGCCGAACGACGTCGTGAAGGACGCGCTGGAGATCACGCGGCAGGCGAAGTACGTGCAGATTGGCCAGCGGAGCGCGCCCGCCAAGAGCATCACGCATCACATCGAGCGCATGCACGCGGGCGAGAAGCTCAAGTGGCTGATCGAGTACTTGAGGAAGCCGGAAGGTCCGGTGCTCGTCTTCAGCCGCACGAAGATCGGGGCCGATCGTCTCGCGCGCCGGCTCGCGGACGCCGGCATCCGCTGCACGGCGCTCCATGCCGATCGCAGCCAGGATCAACGGCGCGTCGCGGTCGAAGGATTCAAGAGCGGCCGCTACAAGGTGCTCGTCGCGACCGACATTGCGGCGCGCGGCCTCGACATCGACGCGATTCACACCGTCATCAACTACGAAGTGCCGGATTCACCCGAGACTTACGTGCACAGGGTCGGACGAACGGGACGGGCCGATGAGGTCGGACACGCCGTCACGCTGGTCGCGCCGGAGGAACAGCGCGCGCTCGCGCAAGTAGCGAAGGCTGTCGGCCTTCGTCTAGAATGAGGATGGATGTCTGATTCATTGACCGCGCCGACCGCACCGGACGTGCCGCAGCCGAACGATCCGGCGCCGTCGAATGGCGGAAACGGCGCCGCCGAGGTCTCGGCGGCGGTCATCAAGTTCAAGTCGTGCCGCTGGCGGCGTCCGCCCGAAGACGGTCCAGAGTGCTGCGGCCACCGCGACGTTCTGCCGATCGCCGGCACGAGCTTCAACCCCGACGCGTGGTGCCCGGACTGCCAGTTCTTCAAGCTTCGCCGCACGCCGAAGAAGCGGCCCGCGGAAGAGTACCGGTATTGAGATCGCGCCGTTGGGAAGTTGGTGAATTGGTAAGTTGGTGAATTACAGCAAGACCCCCGCAAGCAAGAACATCTAGTTCGTCTCCAACTCTCCAGTTCCAGAACTCGCCAATTTCCTATTCGGAGAATTCGCGCGCGAGCTCGACCCACTCGCCCTGCGGCGCGAGCTGCTGATAGGCGCGCCAGTGCGGTCGGGCATCCTGCGAGAGTCCGACCTTCTCGAACGTCACCGCCAGATAGAAGTGCGCGTCCGCGTAGAACGGATTCAGCTTGAGCGCTTCGCGATAGCACGCCTGCGCCTCGCTGAAGCGTCCGAGATCGTGGTAGATGTTCCCCAAGTTGAAGTGAGCCTCGAAGAAATCTGATTCGAGGCCGATGGCGCGCTCGTAGAGCGCCTGCGCCTCGACGAGCTCGTCGCGGCTGTAGTGGATGTTCGCGAGGTTGATGAGCGCGGGCGCCAGGTACGGATCCAGTTCCAGCGCCTTTCGATAAGCCGCCGCCGCATCTTCCATCCGCATCTCGTCGCCGTCGTCGAGCGCGGAGCCGGCGCGGAAGTACTCCTCCGCGAGCTCGGTGTTCTGCTGGTGGACGGGCGTCGGCTCGACCGGCGTCGCGCGCTCCGCGGGACGCCGGAGCGCGAGAATCTTGGCGGGCGCCGCGTCGATCCTGAAGTCCAGTTCGAGCTGACCGTGGCGCGACGCCATCAGCGACCGCATGACGCTTCGGAACGGCACGCCCTGGACGAGGGCTTCCTGAAGCTGCTTGATCGTGGACAGATCCTGGAACGCGAAGAACGTGTCCGCATTCGTGCGGCGCACCGGCCGCAGGATGCCGCACTTCATCAGGTAGCGCAGGTGATCTTCGCGCACGTGGTCGTAACGGACGACCACATCGCGCAGCGCGTGGAACTGACGACGAAGGTCGTCGGAGGTCGGCACGCCGGCCATCCGGCAGAACGCGTCCTCGCCGAGCACTTCGATGGCCTGGCCGCTCGCGATCAGCTCCTCTGCACGTTTTTGCTTGTTGCTCTTGCTCTCCGCCGCAGGCGTTCCTTCTGCGCCGACGATCAGCATCGTCGTTTTCGCGCTCACGTCGTCGGACGTCGCACCGCCGAGGCGGGCCACCGCCGCGCGCGCATCTTTGCGACTGAGCGAGCTGAGTTTGCCAGTGAAGACGACGAGCTGTCCCGAGAGCGGCTGCCGAACCGGCCGGGCGGACGACGGCGTATCGGACGAAGGGACCACCAACGGTCCAGAAGATGAAGGAGAATGATTTCGAAGTCAATGACGAATTTGCTGCTCGCAGGCGACGTCGGCGGAACGAAGACGCTTCTTGGATTGTTCGAGCGCGCCGCGACGCGTCCGCGCGTGCTGACGGTCAGCTACTTCGGTACGCTCGAACACGACGGGTTGTCATCGATCGTCGACACATTTCTTCGTGACTGCGAAATCGCGGCCGCGAACGTGTCAGCTGCCTGCTTCGGCGCCGCCGGTCCAGTCATCGACGGGACCGTGCACCTGACGAACGTTCCGTGGTACGTCGACGCGCGCGCGCTCACGGTAAAATTTGGTTTCAAGTCGATTCACCTGCTGAACGATCTCGAAGCGATGGCCTATGCGATGCCGGTTCTCGGCGGCGACGAGCTGCACGTACTGCAGGAGGGCACGGCAGCACCGCACGGCAACATCGGAATCATCGCGGCGGGCACCGGTCTCGGCGAGGCGCTGCTCCATCAAGTCGACGGTCGCCAGGTCGCATCGCCGTCCGAGGGCGGCCACGCGGATTTCTCCGCGCGCACCGAACGCGAAATGCGGCTCGTGCGCGACTTGACCGATCGTTACGGCCGCGCGGACGTGGAACACGTCATCTCCGGGCGCGGCCTGCTCAACATCCATCGCGTGAGCCATAGCGCGCCGTGCACCGGCGGCGTGGATCTCGACGACGCAGCGTCAGCGCCCGCGGCCATCACGTCGGCTGCTCTCGAATCGCGCTGCGCGGGCTGCGTCGAAGCGCTCGATTTGTTCGTGGAAGCCTACGGTGCAGAAGCGGGCAATCTTGCGCTGCGAAGCGTTGCGACGGGCGGCATTTTCGTCGGCGGCGGCATCGCGCCGAAGATTCTGCCGGCGATGACGGATGGAAGATTCATCGACGCGTTCCGCCACAAGAGTCCGTTTGAATCGCTGCTCGAAGCCATCCCGGTCAAAGTGATCCTCAATCACAACCTCGGGCTCGTTGGCGCGGCCGCCTATGCGGCACGCTTGTTCGCGGGGCAAGGCGACGGCGTCTCCGGGGTGAGCGCACAGTAAGCGTTGTGCATTTTTGTCGCTTCTACTGACACGAGCGTCATGGAGCGAACAGAAACGACAAG
>DATBHR010000057.1:0-229709 GCA_036557365.1 Vicinamibacterales bacterium | reverse complement strand
GCACATCCTCGCCCTCGATCTTGCTGTCGAGCTGCCGCAGCGGCCCGATGTCGTCCAGAATCCAGAACGCGCGTCCGTGTGTTGCCACTACCAGATCGTTGTTGTGCACCACCAGATCGTCGATCGGCGTCTGCGGCAGATTCATTTGCAGCGACTGCCAGTGCTCGCCGTCATCGTACGAAACGAAAATTCCCGTTTCCGTCCCGGCGTACAGCAGGCCGCGCCGCACAGGATCTTCGCGCACCACGTGGACGTACGCCGTGTCCGGAATCCCGTTCACCAGCTTCGTCCACGACTTTCCGTATCCGGTCGTCTTGTATATGTACGGCTTCAGATCATCCAGCCGGTGCCGGTCGACCGCCACATACGCCGTCCCCGCATCGTGCGGCGAAGGATCGATCAGGCTGATCATGCTCCACTCGGGCATCTCCTTCGGCGTCACGTTCGTCCAGTTCTTCCCGCCGTCGCGCGTGAGGAACACGTAGCCGTCGTCGGATCCCGTCCAGATCAGGTTTCCGTCCTGCGGGGACGGCGCGATGGAGAACACGGTCGCGTACGTTTCGACGCCCGTTTCGTCGCGCGTGATCGGCCCGCCCGAATCGCCCATCGTCTTGGGGTCGTGCCGCGTGAGATCCGGGCTGATCTTCGTCCAGCTGTCGCCGCCGTTGTGCGAGACCCACACGTGCTGGGAGCCGACGTAGAGGGCGGTTGGATCGACCGGCGAGAAGACGATCGGGAACGTCCACTGGAACCGCTCGACGATGTCGCCGGATGCGTAGCCCATCGGATTGTCAGGGTATGGGTTGATCTCGCGCTCCTGGCCGACCCGCCGATCGAGCCGCGTGAGGAGACCGCCGTAGCTGCCGGCGTAGTAGATGTCCGGATTGCGCGGGTCGCTCGCGATGTAGCCGCTCTCGCCGCCGCCCACCGAGTAGAACACCTGATCCGAGCCCCCTCCCGATCCCCCCGGTCCGCCTTGCGGCGCGACGCTCGACACACACGCCGTGCTGTTGTCCTGCTGCGCGCCACACACGTGATACGGCACGTGCTTCGTCGTGATGACGTGGTAGAACTGCGCGGTCGCGAAATCCTGGTCGGTCCAGTGACGCTTCGTGGCCGCGACGTCGTAGGAAATCGTCCCGCCGCCGTCGTTGCCGTCCATCACGTGATTCGAATCGTCCGGATCGATCCAGAAGTCGTGATGATCGCCGTGCGTTCCTGTGCCGATGCTGACGAGCGTCTTGCCGCCGTCGGTCGACCGGAACGAGCTCGTGTTGAGGATGTAGATCGTGTCCTTGTTGCCGGGATCGGCGAAGACGTGCGTGTAGTAGAACGCGCGCTGACGGATATTCCGTCCTTCGTTGATCACTTTCCACGTCGCGCCCGCGTCGTCCGAGCTGAAGAGGCCGCCCTTTTCGTTCTCGATGAGCGCGTAGACGCGGTTCGAATCAGCGCCGGACACCGCGACGCTGATCTTCCCGACGACGCCCGACGGGAGACCCGGCGCGCGGGTGATCTCCGTCCACGTTTCGCCGCCGTCGGTGGACTTGTACAGACCGCTGCCCGGACCGCCGCTCGACATCTGGTACTCGACGCGGTACGCCTCCCAGAGCGCCGCGTACATCACGTTCGGATTCCGGCGGTCGATGCTGATGTCAACAGCGCCGGTCTTGTTGTCCTTGAACAGCTTCCGCTGCCAGGTCTTGCCGCCGTCGGTGCTCTTGTAGAGTCCGCGCTCGTCGCTCGGTCCGCTGTAGCGGCCGAAGTCGGCGACGAACACGATGTCGGGATTCGTCGGATGGATGCGGATCTTGGAAATCGCGTCGGAGTTCTCGAATCCGATGTGCGTCCATGTCTTGCCCGCGTCCGACGACTTGTAGACGCCGTCGCCGGGAAGGATGTTGCCGCGGATGCACGACTCGCCGGTGCCGATGAAGACGATGTCAGGATTCGATTCCGAGACGGCGACGGCGCCGACAGAGGACGTGGTAATTTGCCCATCGGTTACCGGCGCCCAGTCGAGGCCGCCGTCGGTCGTCTTCCAGAGACCGCCGCCGGTCGCGCCGAAATACGCTTCCTTCGGACGGCCCTTGACGCCGGAGACGGCGATCGATCGTCCGCCGCGCAGCGGTCCGATGCTGCGCCACTTGAACGCTCCGAGCACGGCCTGGTCGAAAGTTTGAGGCGCGGCCGCGGCCTGCCCGTCGGCCGACGCGGCGCTGACGGTCGCCGTGCGTTCCGCCCGGACGCCGATCGTCCATCCCGACAGGATCAGGACAGCGGCGCAGAGAGCGAGCGCCGGATACTTCAGAAGCCGAACCATGATTGACATCCTCTCTCGCGATATGAAAACACGTCGAGCCTGATCATCGATATTCAAAGTCGTTACGACGCGGCGACTCGGGCCGCGCCGCGCACTTTGCGCTCGCGCCCGGCCTTCACGCGCCACACCGTGGCGCCGGCGATGAGGAGCGCGCACGCTTCCACATACACTTTTTCGGCGTCGATCCAGTCAACCGGTCGATTCTGCAGCAACGGGTCGGCGACGATGCCGTGCGAGAAGAACACAAATGCCGCAGCGTACGCCGTGTAATGCAGCCGCTTCCAGTTGCGGTGACCGAAGACATTCCGAAAGTACGACGTGAGCACGACGAACGAGACAAGGTAGAACGCGATCGCGCCGAGCGTATTCGGAAACGGCTGGACCGGCGACCAGATCGGCACGAGGACGTCGAAGACCCGGAACAGCCGTCCGCCGTCTTTCGCTTCCGCGAACAGCAGGATGGTCGCGTGCACGGAGGCCGTCGCAAGCGCGATGTAGCCGAGCCAGTTGTGGAACGTGAACAGTTTCAGCCGGCGCCTTGGCCATTGACGGACCGGGTTGTATCCAACCGAGACGAGCAGTCCCAGAAGAATCTGCGCGGTGAACATGCCGACCGCCACCAGCCCGACCACCGAAGAGACGTCAATCGCCGTAGGCACGCCGGCTCCTGATCATTAGAAGTTGAAGCGTGCCTGCAGCTGCACCATGCGCCCGGGATCGATGCTGGCAAGACCCGGCGTCGCCTGACCGAACGTCGGCAGCGGCGTGCCGGTGTCGCCGTAGACGCCGTTCCTGGCGAGCACGTTGGCGTTGTTGAACATGTTGAAGCCTTCCAGCCGCAGCGTGATGGCGCGCGTGTCGAACAGTCTGAGCCGCACCTCGCCGAACAGCGAGACGTCGGAGACCGACGTGCCGCGGAACGAGTAGCGGCCCGCCACCGCGCCGTTGATCACCGGCCGGTCGTTGTTGTTGCCGTCGCCGTTGTTGTCGACGCCGGTCGTCGGGTTGAACGGCCGCGACGACGCGAACGAGCTCAGGGTGCCGACGGTCACGTCATAGGGAAGCCGATAGCTGAAGAAGATGACCGCGCGATGGCGCTGATCGAGCAGGCTCGGCCCGCGCTCTTCCTCGCCGAGCTGATTGAAGTCGTTCTGGCCGGCGCCGTTGCCGTTCGGCTCCGTCGTGTTCGTCGCCTTCGACAGCGTGTAGCTGACCGACAGCGCCGTCCGCGCATCCTGCCAGCGGACCATCGTCTGCAGTCCGTCGTAATCGGCGACCCCGAAGTTTTCGACGACGTTGATCTGGCGATAGCCGCCGTTGACGGGAAGAATCGGCCGCGTGAGGTCGGCAGCCGCTGTCGAGCGCACCTGGCCGGGCGCCGTGCGAACGAAGAGGCTCGGCGCGTTGAGATCCACCGTCCGATCGAGATCCGTCCAGTGCTGCTTCACGTAGTCGACCGACACGAACACGCGGTGGCCCAGTTCGCGCTCGACGCCAATCGAGCCCACCTGGCTCTTCGGGTTGACGAACGTGGCGCTCGCGTAGCCCGGCAGCTTGCTGACGTCGAAGAACTGCGAGTAGTAGTCCGCCTCGCCCGGCCGGATCGTGATGTTCCGAGGCGGCAGCGAGCCGACGGCGCTGTTCTGATCGTAGGGAACCGGCGTGCACGTCAGGCAGGAGGGAAATCCCGTCTGTCCAGGCGTCGCGGTGTAGGTGAAGATGCCCGTCGGGCCGCCGAGCGCGAAATTTGCGTCGGTGTTCGCGCGCAGCATCGTGTAGTAGATGCCGTAGCCGCCGCGAACCGCGGTCTTCGGATCCGCGCCGGGATTCCAGCCGAAGCCGAGGCGCGGCGCGAAGTTCTTCGTGCCGTCGCTGAAGGTCTGGCGGTCGTAGCGCAGCCCGAGATCGAGCGTGAGGTCCGGACGCACGCGATAGCTGTCCTGCGCGAAGACGTTGAAGATGGCCTGGCCGAGCTCGTAGGTGCCGGCGCCCAGATTGAAGCTCTGTTGGTATCGCTGCATGTCGGCGAGCGTCAGCTGATCCGGCGGCCTCGTCGACGTCGCGTTCACGGTGTACTGCCCGAGCACGAACGCGCTCCCGAATTCGGTGCCGTCGCCGCCCGACGTGTTGTGCGCGATGCTGCCGCCGACGCGCAGGTAGTGCTTGTCCTTCGTCCACGACAGCGTGTCCGAGAGCTGGCCGATGCGGCTGTAGACGTGCGCGTAGCGCGATTCGCCGGACGTGAACGGAGCGAGCCCGGCACGTGTGAGCTGCGTCGACGGCGTGAGCGGATCAAATGCGGTCACAGGATTGGCGCTTTGATAGACGAACCGCGCCTCGTTCACCATCGTCGACGAGATGACCGCGGTCTCGTTGGCTTGCACCGTCCACGCGTGCCGCGTGAATTCGCGCCCGGCGCTCGGCAGCACGTTCCCGCCCACCGCGTCCTGCGGATTCGTGTCGTCGAAGCGGTCGATGTTCATCCGCACCATCAGCGCGTTGACGGAATTGATCTGATGGTCGACGCGGGCGTCGAACAGGCCCTGACGGTAGTGGCCCAGGTAGGTCGAGCCGGCCGGAACGAGCGGCGTCGTCAGCGCCGCGGTGCGATCCTGGTGCGTGTAGTCGCCCGCCGCGAAGTACTGCGTCCGGCCCGTCACGATCGGTCCGCCGATGGCGAACGATCCCTGTGCCAGCGAGTCGGGAATGTCCGGCGGCACGATCGCGACCGGCACGCCGCTGGACGTCGGCGGCACGCACGTGGACACGGAACCGGGGCACTGTGCGTCGGCCGAGAACGACGTCGACTGCCAGGCGCCCGGACGACCGAGGAAGAGCGCTTCGCCGTGCGTGTTGTTGGTTCCCGACTTGGTCACGATGTTGATGCCCGCGCTCGAGGTCCATCCGAACTCGGACGAGAACGCGCGCGACATCACGTTGATCTCCTGCACCGCGCCGACCGGGATCGTCGAGAACATCGTCTGGCGTCCCCACGGTTCGTCGCCGGTGCCGCCGTCCACGATGTAGTCGGCTTCGCGGCGTCCGCCGGCGCCGGTGACGGTGTACACCGAGTTCATGAAGAGGTCGCCGGTGCCTTTCGCGTTGCGGAAGGCGGCGTTGAGCAGCGGGAGGCTGGAAATTTTCCGCCCGAGAATCGGCGTCTCCTCGACCTGCGCGGAGTCGAGGCGCGTGCCCAGCTCGGGATCGTCACGGACACCCTGCGTCGTGCCGTACACGGTTACTTCCGTCGCGCCGCCGCTGACCACGAGCTTGACCCGCACGCCGGCCGTCTCGCCGGCGCGAAGCGTGACCGAATCGACGGTTGCGCTCGCGAACCCGGCCTTCGTCACCGTGATGGTGTAGGTGCCGCTGATCGACAGGCCCGCGAGCGTCGCGGTTCCGTCGAGACCGGATGGTGCATCGCGCACCGCGCCGGTCGCCGAGTTCACGGCATTGACCTGGGCGCCTGGCACGTTCGCGTCGCTCTGATCGATGACCGAAACAACGAGGGTCGCCGTATTCGGCGTTTGTGCGAAGAGCGGGGCAGAAATCGCGAGCAACAGCGCGACGAGCGTGCTGATGGTCAGTGTGGATTCACGGCTGAGATCGATTTTTCGCGCGCACATCTTCATCAGCATCTCCGTCGAACGACGACCGGCAGGCGACGACCACCCCGGCCCGGCTTCATAGATTACCCGAGGGACCGTGTACCCGATTGTCTTTGCAAGATGATAACGTGGCATTGATTCGCCCGATGCGCCGACCTTCGAAGAGAAAGCCCGTCTGCCTGCCCAAGGAGATCGAAGAGCACCGGGATGGCCGCTGGTGTCGTGAGGCGACGCAGCAGATCGAGACGGCGTTCGCTGCCGAACGCTTCGTCGAGCAGGTTGGCTTCGCGGCGTGCCTGACCGACGTGCGGCGGCCAGGCCCATCGCTCTACGTCGCGGTCTGCGGCCGGCGCGACGCCGTGATGCCGCGCCACGTGCAGAAGGATCCGGAAGCCTCGCTCACCTGGACGCTGAAGGACGAGCTCATCCAGCGCGGCAACCTTTATTACGCGAAGCTCGCGCCCGGAAAAACGATGTTCCTCGCGCCGCGGATGATTCCGCATTTCCGCGCCGTGTGGGGATTGCGTCGTGCGGAAGAACCGCGACGATTGAGCCGGCGCGCCCGGGCGATTCTGCACGTCCTGCGCCGCGAATGGGAAATCGCCACCGCC
Organism: Vicinamibacterales bacterium; assembly: GCA_036557365.1. Classification (GTDB taxonomy): domain Bacteria; phylum Acidobacteriota; class Vicinamibacteria; order Vicinamibacterales; family CAVVIG01; genus DATKHR01. The sequence goes on along the minus strand of DATBHR010000057.1, from coordinate 223,167 downwards.
GATCTTCGCAAGGCGTCGCGCATCGCCTCGAGCCAGGCGTTCAACCGCGCGCTGGACGAACTGCAGGCGGCGATGCTGGTCATTCCGAGCGAGGCGCTCTATCTGCCGAAGTTCACCTACGTCTGGACGCTGCCGGTCGGCCGTTTCCCCGACGCGTATCGCAAACGTGTTCCGCGTGACGTCGCGCTCCGCGAAATTGCCCGGGCGTTCCTGGTCGGAGCCGGCATGACGATTCCAGGCGAACTGGCCCGCGTCACAGGACTCTCACGCCGCGATGCCGGACGCGGCAACCTCGCGCTCGTCGCGGAAGGCTTTGCCCGCTTGCTCTCGCGAGGCACGTATCAACTCGCGCCTCGCGAGCCCGTCGATCACGACGGTGACGCGCAGAGCACCGCGTTGAGCGTGACCGTCCGTCCCGCCCGGACCGCCGCTCTGAGCTCGGAATCCGATCGATAGGGCACGTCCGCGACTTCGCGCGCGACCACCGCGAACGATATGTCCCTTCCGTTCAGCACGTCGGGCGTGACGAGCACGCGATCGCCGTCGAGCCTGAACGTCCAGCCATCGAACGCCTGCTCGTCGGTCATGCGCGTGCAGAACGTCAGCGAGATGAGGTCGCCGATTCGGAGAAATGCGTAGTCGGAGATGAGGTCGCTCGTGCTGTTCCCGCACGCGCTGACGAGCGCGTCGCGCCTCGTTTCGAGCGCGTGGAAGAACGGCGACCAGGCAGGCTGACCGCGATAGCGGTGATACACGAACACCGCGTGATGGGCCACGAGCGCGGCCGCCCACTGATCGTGACCGGCGAGGCGGTCCACGCCTCGCGGCCAGACACCCTGCCGCTGCTCGAGCGGCAGCGTGAGGAAATCAAAGACGGTGCCGCGGTCGGGATCGACGGAGGGCGCCTCGTCGAGCTCCCGCCAGCCGTTGTCATGTTCGCGGACTGCCAACAGGATCGAGTCGCGCCGCGTTGCGGACTGCAGCGGCGGCCAGTGCTCCATGATCGCGCGAGCCGCGGCGGCGTGATCGGGCTGCGTGATGAGCTGAAGGCGACCCGACGCCGGCCGGACGATCATCGACGGCGATTATGGCACGTCAGAATCGGGCCACGGCGTCTGCGAGGCGCTCGACATCGGAACGATCGTTGTAGATCTGCGTGCAGACACGCGCCCACAGTCGTTCGCGCCACGCATGCAGCTGGACTTCGATGTGATCGTCGACGAGCAGCGAGAGTCGGAGCCGCGCCGCATCCGCGTCGGAGGACCCCGCGCGCTCCGGCAGCGGGACCGTGACCATCGCGCCGATCATGTCGCGTGGCACCTCGAGCGTCGTCCGCCACCGATTCGTGAGCATCTCAGCCGCTTCCCACGCGAGCCCGTGCATGTATCGGAGGCATTCGTCGAATCCGTGCTCGTGCAGGAAGGCGAGCCCTTCCGGCGCCGCGAGATAGCTCGTCGGATCGGACGTTGCCGTGTGCTCGAACTCCTCGCGGAAGCCCTTGTCGTGTCCCCACGACACGACCGGCGGCCGGAGCATCTGCTGCCGCTCCGGCGACGCCCACAGGATTCCGCAGCCGCGCGGCGCGTGCGCCCACTTGTGCAGGTTGGCCGCGTACCAGTCGACGCCCAGCGACGCGATGTCGAGCCTCCGTGCGCCCGGCACGTGCGCGCCGTCGACGAGGACGGGCACGCCGCGCGCCCGGCACTCGCGCGCGATCGCGGCGACCGGCATGACGAGCGCCGTCTGCGCCGTCACATGGTCGACGACCACCAGCTTCGTTCGTGGCGTCAGCGCGCGAACGATCGATTCGACCACGTCGCCCGCGTCGCGCAGTGGATAGTCGATGCGCACGGTTCGCAGTGTCGCGCCGCTCCGCTGGCACACGAACTCCATGGTCATCGTCACCGCGCCGTACGCCAGGTCGGTCGCCACGACTTCGTCGCCGGCCGCCAGCGGCAGCGACTGCAGCACGGCGTTGATGCCCGTCGTCACGTTCGGCACGAAGACGAGGTCGTCGGGCCGCGATCCGACGAACGCGGCGACCTGATCGCTCGCCTCGCGCAGGCGTGACACGCTGCGCCACGGCATCGGCTGATGCCCGCCCAGTTCGCGCAGCACGAAGCGCGAGGGCTGCCGCTCCATTTCGTCGCGGAGCGACTGCTGCCTGATCAGGACGCGGCGAGGCGTCGCGCCGACGGTCCCGTGATTGAGGTAGACGCACTCGGGATCGAGCATCCAGTGCGCGAGCATCCGACGGCCGAAGCTGGGCATCCCGCCATTGTGCCGCCGCGACGGAGCTGCACCCGGGCCATTGATGGATTGGTAGGCAAGGCGTTCGCGCACACGTGCTCGCCCGGTCATCGACCCTTCACGCCTGCGGTTTTCTCAGGTGGCGCTGAAACGCGAAGCGGTTCTCGAGCATCGACAGGTCGGTGACGTAGGCGGATGGTCCCACCGCTTCGACTTTGGCGACCAGCGTCGTCAGATCGTTGGCGGCGAGCGCGGTGCTGAACGCCGTGGTGAATTCGTCGAGCGTCCGCACGGTCGCTGTGTGTGGTACGCCGGCCGCTGCGGCCATCGCCGCGATGTCGCTGCCGGTTGACGTGGCGGTGGGGAAGCCGCCGACCGACAGCAGGCTTTCGTTGTCGAAGACGACGTGCACCAGGTTTCGCGGCCGATAGCGCGCGAGCGTCGTCAGTCCCCCAAGGTTCATCAACACCGATCCGTCGCCGTCGAGCACCACGATCTGGCGGTCGGGACGCGCGAGCGCGAGGCCGAGGCCCATCGAGGACGCGAGCCCCATCGCGTGCTGCAGGTAGAAGAAGCCGGGACGGTGGCCGAGCGACTGCAGCTCCGCCGTCACCGCGCCCATGATGGTGACGACGATGCGCGATTCGAGCTGGGAGTGCACGGCGCGGAGTGCGTCGAGGCGGCGCATCAGGCGTCCTCCCACATCAGATCGCGGCCGAGGAGCAGCGCCACCGGTCGATTGGCCGAGTACGCGAGCGTCTGCGCTTTGGCGATACGACGCGCGACGTGATCGCGATGATCGAGGCGGTCGAAGGGAATCCGCAGAGCGTTCAGCAGCGGCACGGTCACGCCACCGCCTTCGGTCTGCCACGGGTCGCGCTCGCCGAACTCGCCGCGATGGCTGATGATCATCAGGAGCGGGATGCGATAGAGCTGTGCGCACGACACGATGCCGTTGACCGACGCGAGAAACCCGTGGTTCTGCATCAGCATCGCGGACTTGACGCCGCCAAGATGCGCGCCCGCGGAAATTCCGACGCCTTCTTCTTCCTTGGCGAGGCGAACGAGCGTCATCTCGGGATCGTCTTCGGCGAGCCGGATCAGGTGGACGAGCCACGTCTCGGGCAGCGCGGACAACAGCCTGATGTCGCAGGCTTTGAGCGCGTCGTAAATCAGCTGGGAGGCGGTGGTCGAGACCGGTGACATCGGCGGGTCGTCTCAGTGGCCGTCCGGTCGCTTCGGCCGTTCGTTACCCTGGTGACACGTGAAGCAGGTCACCTTGCCCAGCACCGACTCGTTCTCGCCGCCTTGTAGTCCGGGAAGAACTGCTGGTTGATCGCCTTCGTCATCTCGAGCATCTTCCGCGCGGTGGCTTTCCGCGGATTGTTTTCGCTCGAGAAGCTCCCGCGTACGTGGCAGAAGCCGCACGTCACGCCGAGCGACGACGTCATCTGCTGCATCTCGGCTTCGAACTGAGGAACCGTCAGGCCGGTGAGCACCTTGACGCTCGGCGTGTCGACCATGCCGACGGCCGGCTGCTGCGCCTCAACAGAACGCGCGCTGACACACAACCCGATGACGAGGACCAATCCGCAGACAACGCGCATGCGCGGAAGTATAGAAGATCCCATCGTTTGTCGCTCTGGCACGCAGATTGATACGCGGATGGCTATGGCTGACGAAAAAGACACCGTGACCGTGGACCGTTCGCTGGAGATGTTGAGCGAGGCGGTGGGAAAGGCGACGGAGGACCTGCGCGCGGTGCGGGACGCGCTCGATCAGGCGCGGCGCGACGTGGTCTCGCGCAACACGTCGATCCCGAGGCGCGTGGTCACCGACGCGGAACAGGCAATCACGCATCTCCGCCAGACTGACGAAAGCCTGAAGGCCGTGCTTGCCGGCCTCGCCGAACGCGACTGAGATCGACCGCTACTTCGCCGGCGGCGGCGCGGCCGGCAGCGCTTGCAGCATCTCCTTGATTCCGCCGAGCGACGCGAGTACTCCGCTCGCTTCGTACGGCAGGAACACGAGCTTGTCCGCGTCCGTCGCGATCGTGCCCAGCGCTTCGAGATACTTCTGCGCGATCAGATACTGCGCGGGACTGCTCGTCGTACCGATCGCCTGCGCGATCGCCTGAATCGCCTGGGCTTCGGCTTGCGCCACGGCCAGACGCGCCTGCGCCTGTCCCTGCGCCGCGAGGATGGCGGCTTCTTTCGATCCTTCCGCCTGCACGATTTGTGATTGCTTCTGTCCTTCCGCGCGCAGAATCGCGGAGGCCTTCTCGCCTTCGGCGGTCGTCACGACCGCGCGACGGGTTCGTTCGGCGGTCATCTGCTTTTCCATCGTCAGCCGGATTTCTTCGGGTGGCGTGATGTTCTTCAGCTCGATGCGCATCACCTTCACGCCCCACTGCTGCGTGGCCGTGTCGAGCGCCGCACGCAGCTGCGCGTTGGTCGTGTCGCGCGACGAGAGCGTGTGATCGAGATCGAGCTGACCGATGACGTTTCGAAGCGCCGACAGCGTCAGCTGTTCGAGGCCCCATTTCAGGTTCTGGACCTCGTAGGTCGCGCGGACCGGATCGACGATGAGGTAATAGATGACCGCATCCACCTCCATCGTCACGTTGTCGCGCGTGATGACCGGCTGCGGCTCGATCTTGGTAATCTGCTCGCGCAGGTCGATCGTGTCGCGTACCGCATCGAGGAACGGCACGATCGTGTTCAGTCCCGCTTCGGCGGTGCGGTGATATTTCCCGAGGCGCTCGATGAGCTTCACCTGCTTCTGCGGAACGATCTTGATCGATCGCATCAGCACGACCAGCAGCACGAATGCGATTCCGAGCAGGACGATGCCAGAATTCATGCCGGTACCACCTCCAGGACGATACCGTCCGAGCCGACGACGCGGACTCTGGTGCCGGCGACGACCGAATCGGCGCTTCGCGCCGCCCAGTCTTCGCCGCTGACGTTCACGCGCCCGGCGCCGATCGTCGGATCGATGTCGTGCGTGACGATGCCGACGCGTCCGACGAGCGCCTGCGTGCGTGACGGCACGCCGTGTCCGCCGAGACGTCCGACCAGCGTGGACCGCAGGCCGACGAGCGAGACGGCGAGGACGACGATGAAGGTGCCGATCTGCATCGGCACGCTGAAGTCCAGATATGCGGCCGCGGCGGCGGCAATCGCGCCGGCGCTGACGAACGCCGAGCCGAAGTGCGGCACGGAGACCTCGACGATCGCCGCGACGAAGGCGATGGCGAGCCACATGAACACCGAGAACTCGGAGCTCCAGAGCGACGCGAGGAGCGACCACATAGGTTCGGGAGGCCGGATTGTACTCCGGTTGTGGTAACTTTCGACCCGCTCTGGAATGACCTTCGACTGGCGGCGGGCGGTGGTGTTCATGCACCGCTGGCTCGGCATCGCCGGCTGCACACTCTTCGTCGCGTGGTTCGCGTCGGGCATCGTCATGATGTACGCGCGGATGCCGGAGCTCTCGCCGACCGAACGCCAGGCGCGCCTTCCGCCGCTCGATCTCGCGCACGCCACATCCGGCCTCGCCCGTCTCGTTCGGGAATCGGGACGCGATGCGCCCGATCGAATCGTCGTCGGCATGCTGTTCGGCCGTCCGGTCTATCGCTTGATCAGCGGTCGCCAGACGTCCGTCGTCTTTGCGGACGACGGCGCGCGTCTCGAGCCGTTGACGCCGGAGCAGGCGCTCGTCGCTGCCCGCGAGTTTGCGCCGGAGCATGCGGCGACCGTGAGGTACGACGGCCGCCTGGCCGAGCCCGATCAGTGGGCCTTCGAACATCTCGCGGCGCTGCCGATGCATCGCGTCGCGCTCGGTGACGCGGACGACAGCTCCGTCTACGTGTCCGAACGAACCGGCGAGATTGTGATCGAAACGACCGCGTCGAGTCGCCGCCTCGCGTACGCCGGCGCGATTCTGCACTGGTTGTACTGGACGCCGTTCCGCCGTCACGGCGTCGTATGGACGCAGTCGATCATCTGGCTGTCCGGCGCCGGTGTCGTCACGTGCCTGCTTGGTCTCGTATGGGGCGTCTACACCGGATTGAAGTCGCCGTATCGCGGATGGATGCGATGGCATCACGGCGTCGGCCTCGTGTTCGGAGGGGTGAGCCTGGCCTGGGTCTTCAGCGGGCTGCTCTCGATGGATCCGTGGGGGCTGTCCTCGGATGGCGCGCCGACGTCCGCACAGCGCGTCGCCTTCGCCGGCGATCGTGTGCGTGCGCTCAACGACCTCGACGCGCGCTGGGATGACGTCCGCCGTCACGCGCCGCGCGACTCGACCATCGTGAAAGAGATCGAGATCACGTGGTTTCGCGGCGCGCCGCAGTTCTCCGTGAATGGCCGGCCGATGCGCGCCGTCGATCGCGACGACCTGATGGCGGTGGCGCGCGCGGCGATGCCGGACGCCGCGGTCACGGATGCCGCCTGGCTCGATGATTACGACAGCTACTACTACGATCGGCAGCGGCGTGCGGCGCTCCCGGTCATGCGCGTCCGCTACGACGATCCGGCACGCACGTGGCTCTACATTGACGCGCAGCGGGGAACCGTCCTTCGCAAAGAGGATCGCGTGAGCCGCGTCGATCGCTGGCTCTATCACGGCCTTCACAGCTGGGACTTCCCATTTCTTTACCGACGTCGGCCGTTGTGGGATATTCTCCTCATCCTGCTGAGCCTGGGCGGGATCTCATCGGCCGTGACCGCGTTGGTACCGGCCTGGCGCCGATTGCGGCGCCACGCCCGGCGTCTGTATAGTTGACCGAACCCTCTGGAGGAACGCGTGATGCGACCTCGCGTACGAGACGTCGTGATTGCGGCGGTGGCGGCGGCGGGCGGAGCTGTGCTCGCGGCGGCCGCACTGCCGGTGGCTGGGCAAACCCAACCCGCGGCGTATCGCGCGCCGCGCCTGCCCGACGGCAAGCCCGATCTGAACGGCATCTGGCAGGCGTTGAACGAAGCGAATTTCGATCTCGAGGCGCACATGGCCCGGCCGGCGATGGCGCTGCGGGCCGGACCATACGGACCCGTCCCGGCCGCGCCCGTGCTCGCGCTTGGCGCCGTCGGCTCGGTTCCACCGGGACTCGGCATCGTCGACGGCGGCACGATTCCATATCTGCCTGACGCGGCGAAGAAAAAGAAGGAGAACCAGGAGCACTGGCTCGAGCGCGATCCCGAGATCAAGTGCTACCTGCCGGGCGTGCCGCGCGCGACCTACATGCCGCAGCCGTTCCAGTTGTTCCAGAGCACCCGCGCGATCTTCATCGCGTATCAGTACGCGGGCGCGACGCGCGACATCCTGATGAAAGATCCAGGCCCCGCGCCGATCGACTCGTGGATGGGTCAGTCCGTCGCGCACTGGGAAGGGGACACGCTGGTCGTTGACGTGAGCGGGATGAACGACCAGAGCTGGCTCGATCGCGCCGGCAACTTCCACAGCGACGCGCTCCACGTGGTCGAACGTTACACGCGCACCGCGCCCGACATCATTTCGTACGAGGCGACGCTCGAGGACAAGAACGTGTACTCGAAGCCGTGGAAGATCAGCATGCCGCTCTATCGCCGCGTGGAAAAGAACGCGCAACTGCTCGACTTCAAGTGCGTGGAGTTCGTCGAAGAGCTCCTGTACGGCCAGTGGCGTAAAAAGCCGCTCCCGCGGTAGCGAGGCGTCGACGTGATGAGAAGCAGACAGGCGTTCGCCGTCGCGGCTGCGTGTGCGCTGGCGTCGGCGGTGGCCACGGCGCAGATGAAGAACACCGTGCTGCCTCGCACCGCGGACGGCCATCCGGATCTGACCGGCACCTACGATCTGGCGATGCTCACGCCGCTCGAGCGTCCGGCGGGAATGCCGGCCGTGATGAGCGATGAGGACGCCGCGAAAGCCGAGAAGCGCGTCGTCGAACAGAACCAGGCGCTCGACAAGCCGATCGACGGCAATCGCATTGCGCCGCCAAAGGGCGGAGACGGATCCGTCGGCCCGGCGGGAAACGTCGGCGGCTACAACAATTTCTGGCTCGATCGCGGATCGCAGTACAGCATTGTCGACGGCCAGCGGCGGACGTCGATCGTGATCGATCCGCCCGACGGCCGTGTGCCGGCGCTCACGCAGGAAGCGCGTCAGCGTCAGGCGAGTCGTGCGGCGCAGTTCCGTCCGACGTCGGATCAGACCGAAAGCAACGATCCGGGTCTCGAGCCGGCTGGTGCGTACGACGATCCGGAGCGCCGACCGCTCGGCGAGCGGTGCCTGCTCGGCTTCGGCTCGACCTCGGGTCCGCCGATGCTCCCGAACTACTTCTACAACAACCTTCATCAGATCGTGCAGACGCCGACGAGCGTGATGATCCTGACGGAGATGGTGCACGACGTTCGCGTCGTCCGGATGAACGCGAAGCACCTGCCGTCGTCGATCCGCCTGTGGCTCGGTGACTCGATCGGCTCGTGGGACGGCGACACGCTCGTCGTGGACACCACGAACTTCACCGACAAGACCCGCTTCCGCGGATCGACGGCCGACATGCACATCGTCGAGCGGTTCACGCGGGTGGACGCGAAAACGCTGAAGTACCGGTTCACGATCGACGATCCGAATACGTGGACGAAGCCGTGGACCGGCGAGTACGCCTGGCCCGCCACGACGGAGCGCCTCTTCGAATACGCGTGCCACGAAGGGAACTACGCCATGGGCAACATCCTGCGCGGCGCGAGGCTTCGGGAAAAAGAGACGGAGAGGAAATAACAACGGTCAACGAACAACGGTCAACGAACAACGGTCAACGTTCAATGGCTGACTGGACGGTTGAGATTTGGCGTCTGGCGTTGTAACGTGTTGCAGACAAACGGCGTCGCGAGTTGTCTGAGCGTTGTTCGTTGAGACGTGAGCGTTGAGAGAGGACTGATATGCGGAAACTGACCGTTCTGGCCCTGGCGCTCGTCGTGACGGCTGGCATTCCGATCGTGGCCCACCACGCGTTCGGCGGCGAGTTCGACCCGAACAAGCCGGTCCTGCTGAAGGGCAAGATGGTGAAGCTCGAGTGGGTGAACCCCCACGCGTGGCTGCACATCGAAATCGTCAAGCCGGACGGGACCCAGGCCTGTCAGTTCACGCCGAACGCCAAGTGCGAGGAATGGATGGTCGAGGGCGGGACGCCGAACACGCTGCTGCGCCGCGGCATCACCAAGGAATCGCTGATCGCGGGAACCGAGCTCGTGATCGACGGCTACCAGGCGCGCGATCACACGCTGCTACGCGCCAACGGCCGGAACATCACGTACCCTGACGGCCGCAAGCTGTTCCTCGGATCGTCCGGCACCGGCGCGCCCACCGACGGCGCCGATCCGACCGAGCCGCCGAAGGGCCGCGGTCGCGGCGGCATCTAGCCGGCGTCAGCCCGAGAAGCCGATCCAGCGTCCGCCTGCACCGACGCCGAACCACAACGTCAGCGAGACGAGTGCGACCAGCTTGAGCACGACCGGCCGCACTCGCGCTTCGTCCGCCTGCGTGACCTTCCGCCGGATCGTGAACGTGAACGCCATCGCCAGCGCCAGCGACGTCATCTTCACCCAGAACGGCGTGCTGTAGTAGCACTTGGTCGCTTCCGACGAGAAGAGCGCGAAGCCGGTCGTCAGCATTACCACGAGACTGCCGACGAGCCACGGCTGCGCCTCGCGCGCGACCTCCGACACCGCCTGCCGCTTCAGGCCGAATCCGAGAAGGCGTAAGTCGAGGACGAGCACCGCGCCGCCGATGACGGACAGCGCCAGCAGGTGGACCGACTCGATCACCGCGAATGCCCACGACGAGTTCTTGATTGCGTCGCCGATCATCGTCGTCTCGAACCACTGGAAATAGGGAAGCAGCATCGGCCTTGTCCTGGCGTCCTCAGCGCGGCTTGTCCACGCAACCGGCGGCCCATTTGATCAGCGGCCGCTGCGGCAGGTCGCAATCGAACCAGTTGTAGGCGATCATCCGCCCGCACACGATGATGACCGCCCAGAGCGCCAGCGACGCGACGCCGGCCATGCGCGCCGGGCGCGGCGGCTGCGAATCGAGGTCCCAGTCGCCGACCCGTTTGTGAATCCCGTAATGAAAGACGACGGCGTTGATGCCGGCGAAGGCGAGCGCGATCAGTTTGAGACGGAAGAACACGTTCTGGTACGAGCGGACCGGAATCGCGTAGAAGAGCAGCAGTCCGCTCACGAGCATCACGACGAAGCCGCCGATCATCCATGGCAGCAGCCGCTCGGTCACCTCCGACACGCGGACGCGTTTCAGCGCGAGTCCCAGCAGGCGAAGATCGAGCAGCACCGACATGCCGACGAACAGGCAGAGCGTCAGGACATGGACCGATTCGACGACCGGATACATGTAGAGCGACTCGTGAAGCGCGATGCTGCCTTGCGTGCTCGCGAGCCACTCGCAGAACGGCAAAAGGGACACGGAGCCGCTATTATACGGGCATGCCAATCGCGCCCGCACTGCGCACGCTCGTCTTCGCGCTGATGCCGTTGGTGCCTCTCGTTGCGACCGCCGTCGGACAGGATCCGCCGCCGTCCACCGCCGCGCGAGGCCGCGCGGTGGGCACGATGGCGGAGCTGATGTCGAAGATCATTTATCCGACATCCGACGCCGTCTTCTACATCGAGACGCGGACGCCGAAGACCGACGCAGAGTGGGACGAGTTGCAGGGCAAGACGCTGATGCTGTCCGAATCGGCGAACCTCCTGCTGATGCCGGGCCGGGCGCGCGATCAGGAACGCTGGATCGCCGACACGAAGCTGATGCTCGATGCGGCGGCAGACGCGTTCAAGGCGGCCAGGCGTCACGACGTTGCGGGTCTCGTCGCGGTCAACGACGCGCTCTATCAGTCATGCGTGACCTGCCATCGGCATTACCGCCCGAACTACGGCCGCGGACGGATGTGATGGGCGTGCGGATGCGCCGGACGCTGGTGCTTACCGGCGTTGTCGTCGTGCTCGTCGTTGGCCTTGTCCACGCGCAGTCACGTCCGTCGTCGCGCGACCTCGAGGGCGTCTGGGGCTTCGCGACGCTCACGCCGCTCGAACGTCCGTCCGTCTTCGCCGGCAAACCGTACGCGACGAAGGAAGAGGCTGCCGCTTACATCCGCGACACGCTCGAGCGGGGCGATCGCGACCGCCGGGACGGCGGCGCCGCGGTGGACGTCGGCCGCGCGGTCAACGACTACTGGTTCGAGCGCGGCACGACGCTCGTCGAATGGGAAGGCCGGCCGATGACCTCGCTCATCGTCGATCCGCCGGACGGCAAACTGCCCGCGTTGACGCCGGAGGCGCAAAAGAAGAACGAGGAACGCGCCGCCGAGAACCGGGAACATCCGGCCGACGGCCCCGAAAACCGTTCGCTCCAGGAGCGATGCCTCGCGTTCAATGCGGGGCCGCCGATCCTGCCGGGGCCGTACAACAACTTCCTGCAGATTTTCCAGTTTGCAGACCACGTGATCGTCTTCAACGAGATGATCCACGACGCGCGCGTCGTGCCGCTCGACGGCCGTCCGCATCCGCCCGCCGCAATCCGTCTCTGGCTCGGTGACTCGCGCGGCCGCTGGGAGAACGACACGCTCGTCGTCGAGACGACCAATTTCACCGACAAGACCGGTTTTCGCGGAGCCGACGAGGGACTGCGGCTCGTCGAGCGCTTCAGGCGTGTCGACGCGCGCACGCTGCTCTACGAGTTCACGGTCGAGAATCCCGCCGTGTTCACGCAGCCGTGGACGGCGAGGCTGCCGATGAAGCGCACCGACGAGCGGATCTTCGAGTACGCCTGCCACGAAGGCAACTACGCGCTCATGGACATCCTGCGCGGTGCGCGTTATCAGGAGCGCAAGTAGCCGCGATCGTCAGAAGCGGAAGAGCGGTCTGCCTCCCGGCCGGCCCGGCCACGGCATGCTGATGATCATCAGGATCGTCGAGATTCCAAACGTGTAGAGCAGGCGCTTGCTTCGCGCTTCGGGCGTGGGCGCCTTGCGGATCAGCACACGGCCGATGTGCGCCGCCACGATCGCGAGCAGCATCCCCGTGATGTGCTCGACGGCATAGAAGCGCGCGGCCGGATCCTTCATCGCATCGCCGAAGTGCGCCAGGATTTCCTTCATGTTCGGGCTGACGACGAGGTAGAGGAGGAGCCCGAGGAGCATCTGCAGATCCAGCGCGGTGACGGCGGCGAGCGACCAGTGCTCGGCGGTCGAATCCTGCCGCCGAAGCGCGGCGAACGTAGTGCCGATGCCGGCGATCAGGGCGACCCAGCGGACCCACGAGTGGATGAAGAGAACGGTCGTGTACATGGAATGAACGGTAACACGGACGCCCGCCGCAGGCGTGTTACTTGCGGTCGCGGGCGGTTTTGAGCGCTGCCGCCGCCTCTTCCATCTTGCGGCGTGCGCGTTCGAGCTCCGCTTCGGCCTTGCGGACGACCGCTTCGTGCTTCTTACGCGAGGCTTCCGCTTTTTTGTCCAGCGCAGCCTCCTCTTTGGCGCGCGCCTGCTGGACCTCGAGCTTCTTCACCGTCTTGGGCGCGACCTTGATGCCGGCCAGCGCTTCGAAGCCCGCCGGCTGAAGTGGCTTCGTCAATCTGCCGCGCGGTTCGTCGCCGGTGCCGGTCAACGACAGCGCTTCGAGCGTCTGCGTCAGCGCATCCACCGAGGGGTGAAGGTTGTCCGCGGCGGCGATTCGGCCCGCCTTGTCGACTGCGTCTGCGATCGCCTTGTGATGCGTCTCGGCCGCGCCCTTGACGTCGGCCTTGCGTCCTTCGAGCGTCGCGACCTGCGCCAGGCGCAGCTGCTTGCCGCTGTCAATCACCCGATCCCACGCCGGACGCGCGCGCCAGTAGACCTGATTGATCGTCCACGGCACGACCGTCGGCTTGACGAGCTTCTTCACGCGCTGTGCGTCGGCGCCGGTCAGCGTCTTCGCGAGCGAAGTCCGCTTCGCGATGAATTCGCTCAGGGATACGCGATAGAGATCATCGATGCTCGCTTCGATCGTCGGCGTCATCGCGGCATCAGCCTGGAGTGGTCGTTTGCGTCGCTATGGATGGGAGACGGAGAGCGTGTAGCTCTGCGCGGTCGTGAAGAACCCGACGTCGAAGAGGAAGACGCAGTAGTTGCCCGGATAAATGGCGCCGGCCATCAGCGGCGTGTTGACCGTGCCGAACGAGTTCTGCTGAATGGGCTGCAGCTGTCCCACGCAGGTGCCGTCGGCGGCGGCGTACGACAGGATGGTTCCGAAATAGACACCGTTGTTCGGCGTGAGCGAAGTGACCTTGATCGAGTACTCGCCGGTCTTGTCCGTCGTCCAGGCATTGCCCGGAATCGTCGTTCCCTGCACCGGAATCGTCCCGGTGAACGTCGTCGTGACGTTGTTGGACGGGTCGACCACGCTGTTGCAGGCCACGCTCAGGTATCCCGCCACGGACAGCAGGATGGCGAATCTCCACCGCATGCTCCGATTCTAGCGCATTCTTTTTCGCGGACGGAGGCGACGGCGGCGAGCGTGGCCTCTCTATAATCGTTTCGTGAGGAAGTCGTGGATAGCGCTGGCGGTCGCGGCGTTCGTGCTCGCCTTCGTCCTGACGCCGCCCCGCGGCCCACGGTCGATGCGGCAGTTCGATCCCGTCAGGCTCGCGGACCTCGAGGTCCGCATGTGGCAGGCGTATTACGCCAAGGAGCGCGTGCAGCTGTTCGGCCTCCTCGTCACGATGCTCCACGAGCAGTACCGCTATTCATGGGCGACCGCGTCAATCGAGGGCTTCCACCTCGCGCGCGCGGCCGCGACGTTCGGCGACCTCCGAAGCGGCTATGACGTCGTGCTGCCGGATCTCACGGCGGCGTATGCGACGGCCGGGAAATGGACCGGCGCCTCGTTCGATCCGAAGGCGGTGGCGCGGGCCGAACTCGCGTGGTGGGTGGCGCGGCGTGCCCCCGACACCAGCAGCGTCGAACAGGTCGGCCGGCTGATGGCCGACGAGTACGCGCTGCTCTACGAGACGACGCCCGACGTCGTGCATCCGGCGGCGCTCCTGCGCGCGCAGGCGGGCGCGCTGCGCGATCAGCAGGCGCAGCAGCCGGACTGGGGCCGCATCGGCCGCCTCCTCCGCGAGGCCTACCAGGAACTATCCGAGGCGCTGTCCACCGCGACCGTCTAGCCATCCCGCGCCCACGACATCAGCGAATTCAACAACACGGCTTGCCTCTGAATTTAGAAAAAACTAAAATGACGAACCATGCCGCTGGCGCCCGCCCAGCTCGCCGCGCTCGCGTCCCCGCGCCGGCAGGAAATCCTGCGGCTCACGTGGACCGAGGAGCGCTCGGCTGGCGACATCCACCGCGCGATGCCGGACGTGACCTTCGGCGCCGTGTCGCTGCAGCTGCGGACGCTCGTCCAGGCCGGCCTGCTCGAGTCCAGGGCGCAGCACCGGCACCGGTTCTATCGCGCACGCCGCGAACAACTCGCGCCCGTCCGTGAAGCGCTGGAGCGGATGTGGGGCGACGCGCTCTGGCGGCTGACCCTGGCGGCGGAGCTCGAGGCAAAGCGGCGCGGCCCCACGCGCGGCAAATCACCGCGATCACGAAAGCGGAGGACCCGATGAACGCCGAATCGATCGACACGCTGAACCGTACGGTCATCATCCGCGCAACCCCGGACATCGTCTTCCGCTTTTTCACCGACAGCGCGCGGTGGGCCTCGTGGTGGGGCGCCGGCTCGTTCATCGATGCGCGCCCCGGCGGTCGGCTGTCGATTCGGTATCCAGGTGGCGTCGAAGCGGCCGGGGAAGTCGTGTCGATCGAAATCCCCCGTCAGATCGTTTTCACCTACGGGTACGTCAGCGGCAAGCCGATTCCGGTCGGCGGCTCGCGCGTGACCATCGACGTCGAGCCGCATGCCGACGGGACGCGCCTCTCGCTGTCGCACGCGCTCGCCGATCCTGCCGTGCGCCAGGATCATGTGCAGGGCTGGCGCTATCAGCTGTCGCTCTTCGCCAACCTCGTCTCGGCGGAGCAGCTTGCCGGCGCCGCCGGCGTCGCAGACGACTGGTTCGCTGCGTGGTCCATCGAGGAGACGGATGCGCGCCGCACGGCGCTGTCGGCGATCGCGTCTTCATCGGTCCAGTTCCGCGACCGTTTCAGTGCCATCGACGGACTCGACGAGCTCGTGCCTCACATCGGCGCCTCGCAGCGATTCATGCCAGGTGTGTCGATGAAGCGCCACGGCGACGTTCGTCAATGCCAGGGCATCGTCCTCGCGGAGTGGACCGCGACGTCGTCCGACGGCCAGCCGCGCGGTGCGGGAACGAACGTCTTTCAGTTCGGACCCGATGGCAAGGTTGTGTCGGTGACGGGATTCTGGCAGTAGGACCGAACGCTACGCTGCCGACGCGGTGACGACGACCGCGCGCAGCCGGGCGTCGAACGGACCGCTGCCGAACGCGGCGGCGATGTCCTCCGCGACCGCGTCGACCACCTCGTCGGGCGTTCGCGTACCGCGCTGCCGGATTTCGTCGAGGATCGGGCTGCCCTTGACGAGCCCGGTGGCCACTTCCATCGCGGACGTGCAGTGCCCGGTCAACTCGACGCGCTCGATGTCGATGGACGTGAAGCCGCCGCGTTCGAGGTCCCGGCGAATCACCGCCGGATCGAAGTAGCCGAACGGCACGTGATAGAACTTCAGCGACTCGCCGCCGTACAGGCGGGCCGATCCGTTCAACCCGGCCAGCATCAGTGGATTGTCCTCGAGGCTCGCCCAGGTGTTGAAGCGATAGACGCCGCCCCGCCGCAGTACCCGTCGGACCTCTTCGGCCGCCGCCGCTTTGTCCGGAAAAAACATCACGCCGTACTGACACACGGCCTGCGCGAAGACACGGTCGGGAAACGGCAATCGAAACGCGTTGCCCACCACGCGGCGGATCCGCGGGTCCGGCACGCGCACGCGGGCGATCTGATGCATCGCTGCATTGAGATCGAGCGCGACGATGTCTGGCGGCGCGGCGGGTTGTACGCGGCGAACGAGCGGCGCGGTGAGACGTCCGGTGCCGGACGCCAGATCGAGAATCGGCGTGCCCGCCGGATCGACGCGACGAACCAGATCTGCCGCCGACGGATCGAAGAAGACCGGGCCCATGTAGCGGTCGTACATCTCGGGAATCGATCCGACGAACGACGCGATCCACTGTGAGTCAGGCACGCGCCGCATTATCGCTCAAGCGCATAGCGGCGTCGCATGCGACAATAACCGCCATGCTCAGACGGTCCTTCCTGTCACGATTTGCAACGGTTTCTGCGTTCGTCGGCGTCGACGGCGCCGCTTCACAGTCCGCGGCCGCACCGCCGGCGAGTCACTTCGAGGCCGCCCATCACACGCAGGACGACTGGTTCGACGAAGTCCCGGGGAAACATCGCGTCATCTTCGACACGTGGCTTGCCGATCGTTTCGATGACGCTGTGGGTTTCGCGGGCAACTACGTCCGCGTGAACAAAGACGCATACGGTCTCGCCGACAAGGACATCGCCGTCGTCGTCTGCGTGCGGCATCAGACCGCGCCGTTCGCCTTCAACGACGCGATGTGGGCGAAGTACGGGAAGCAGTTTTCGAACCGGATGATGTTCGTCGATCCGAAGACGAAGCAGCCGCCGTCGACCAATCTCTTCGCCGGCCAGTTGTCCAACCTGGCGAAGGAGGGCGTCCAGCTCGCCGTGTGCCAGCTGACGACGCGCGCCTACACGCGCATCATCGCGAACGCCATCGGCGGCAACGCCGACGACGTCTACAAGGAACTGGCCGCGAATACGGTGGCTTCCAGCCACTTCGTGCCGGCTGGCATCGTCGCCGTGACGCGCGCCCAGGAGCGCGGTTATGCGCTCGCGTCAATCGGATGATGCGTATTCCGCTCGACGGTGACGTACAGAGCGGGCAGCACGATCAGCGTCAGCGCTGCGGCTGAGAAGAGGCCGCCGATGATCACGGTCGCGAGCGGACGCTGCACTTCCGACCCGATGCTGTGCGACAACGCCATCGGCGTCAGCCCCAGCATCGCGAGCAGGGTCGTCATCAGGACGGTGCGCAGCCGGACGATCGATCCACGCAGCGCGGCGTCGTGCGCACCGATGCCGGTCCGCCGCAGCTGGTTGAAGTAGCTGATCATCACCACGCCATTCAGCACCGCCTGGCCGAACAGCGCGATGAAGCCGATCGCTGCCGACACGCTCAGGTGAATGCCGGTCAGATACAGCGCCAGGATGCCGCCGATGAGCGCGAACGGCACGTTCAGCAGAATCAGCGCCGCGTGCTTGACGGATCCGAAGGCGTTGAACAGCAGAACGAAGATTAACAACACGCTGATCGGCACGATGAGACTCAGGCGCGCCATCGCGCGCTCCTGGTTCTCGAATTCGCCGCCCCACCGCAGGTAGTAGCCGGTGGGCATCGGAACCTGCGAGGCCACCTGCGTCTGCATGTCCTTGACGACGCCGCCCATGTCGCGGCCCTGGATGAAGACGCCGATCGCGGCGACGCGGGTGCCCGATTCCCGCGCGATGTTCATGCTGCCGCTTCCGACGGTGACGTCCGCGACCTCCGCGATCGGAATGCGCAGCCCGGTCGGTGTGTCCACGAGGATGCTGCGGATGGCAGACGCGTCGCGGCGCTCGCCTTCCGACAGCTTGACGACGACGGTGAATTTCCGTTCGCCTTCCCAGAGCTCGGTTGCGGTTTTGCCGCCGAGCGCGGTTTCGATCACGTCCTCGACGTCGGCGACGTTCAGGCCGTAGCGGGCGGCACGGGCGCGTTCGATCTCGATGCGGAGCTGCGGCACCTGTCCGCCGCGATCGATGAACGCGCGCGCGACGCCGGTGACGCCGGAAATGGACTTCAGGATGTCGCCGGCGACCCGTCGAAGGACGGCGGTGTCGTCGCCAAAGACCTTGATCACGATCTGGCCGTCGATCTGCGAGATGCTCTCGAGCACGTTGTCACGGATCGGCTGCGAGAAGCTCGGCTCGATTCCCGGAATGGCCTGAAGGGCGGAATTCATCTGATCGATCAGGTTTTCCTTCGTCATGTGCGGCCGCCACTGGTCCGGCGCCTTCACGTCGACGAGCAGCTCGGCCATGTTGATCATCTTCGGATCGGTGCCGTCCTCGGGCCGGCCCGCCTTCGAGATGACGGTCGAGATCTCCGGAAACTGACGGATGACGGAGCGGATGCGAGCCAGCTGACGCGACGTCTCGGAGACCGAGATGCCGGCCGGCAGCATGATGTTGATCCAGATCGACCCTTCGTTCAGCTCCGGGAGAAACTCGGTTCCCAGCCGTGGAACGAGAGCCAGGCTCGCCACCAGTGCGATGACCGATCCGATCAACACCGGCACCCGTCGCGCCAGCGCTGCACGCAGGATGGGTTCGTAGAAGCGCTTGCACGCCCGTACGACGAAGTTGCCTTCGTCGCCATGGCGTCCTGTCAACAGGAAGAGGCTCAGCAACGGCACGAGCGTCAGCGAGAACAGCAGCGACCCGATGAGCGCGGACACCACGGTGTAGGCCATCGGCGCGAAGATGCGGCCCTCGTGGCGCTGCAGCGTGAAGATCGGCAGGTGCGCGAGGATGATCACGAGCATCGAGAACACGGTCGGCCGTCCCACTTCGACCGCCGCTTCGAGGACCGCGGCCTTCGGCGCGCGGTGATGGTCCTGCGGCTCCGACAGGCGCCGGAAGATGTTTTCCAGCACGATGACCGCGCCGTCCACGATGATCCCGAAGTCCATCGCGCCGAGCGAGAGCAGGTTTGCGGGGATGCCGCGAATCCGCAGGCCCAGGAACGTGGCGAGCAGCGACAGCGGGATGACGATCGCCACGATCCCCGCCGCGCGAAGGTTGCCGAGAAAGATGAACAGGACGAACGTGACGAGCAGCGCGCCCTCGAGCAGGTTGTGGAACACCGTCGTGAGCGTCGTTTCGATGAGCTTCGTCCGATCGTAGAAGGGCACAATCTGCGCCGGCTTCGGAAGGATCGACGCGTTGAGCGTCGCGACCCGTTCCTTCACGGCCTTGAGCACCTCGGACGGGTTTTCTCCTTTTCGCATCAGGACGATGCCCGACACGATCTCGTCCTCGCCATCCTGTCCGACGATGCCCTGACGAGGGACCGCACCGATGCGGACGTCGGCGATGTCGTGAATCAGGAGCGGCGTGCCGTTGCGCTCGGCGACGACGATGTCGCCGATGTCGTCGCTCGAGCGAAGCATGCCGAGACCGCGAATCAGGTACTGCTGCTCGCCGTGCTCCATGAAGCTGCCGCCGGCGTTCGCGTTGCCGCGCCCGAGCGCCGTGAACACCTGCTGCAGCGTCACGTTGTACGACTTCATCTGCGCCGTGTTGACGGTCACCTCGTACTGCTTGATGAAGCCGCCGAAGCTGACGACGTCCGCGACGCCGGGAATGAGGCGCAGATTGCGGCTGACGACCCAATCCTGCAGCGTGCGGAGATCGGTCGGTGACAGTCCGCGTCCGCTGACGCGATAGCGGTAGATTTCGCCGATCGCCGTCGACAGCGGCGCGAGCTGCGGCTGGACACCGTCGGGGAGGTCGACGCCCTGCAGCCGCTCGAGCACCTGTTGGCGCGCGAAGTAGTCGTTCGCGTTGTCGTCGAACGTCAGGATGATGTAGGACAGACCGAACTGCGTGTGCGAGAACATCCGCACCGCGTTCGGCAGTCCGCTCAACCCGATTTCGAGCGGCACCGTGATCTGCTTCTCGACTTCTTCCGGCGCGTGCCCGGGGAAGAGCGTGATGACGGTGACCTGCACGTCGGTGACGTCCGGAAACGCTTCGACCGGCAGCGATCGAAACGCCGCCAGCCCGGCGCCGACGAACAGCACGAGCAGCAGCCCGACCAGTACCGGCTGGTGCAGCGAGGTGGAGACGATGCGGCGAATCATTGCGGACCCGAGTCGGCTTCGAGCTCACGGAGCAGGAGCACGTTGTCGGTCACGACCCGGTCGCCCTTCGCGAGGCCGCCGGTCACACGCACTCGAGAGGAACCGCCCGGCGCGGTCGTCACCTCGCGCCGCATGAACGTCCGCGGCGCGACCTCCACGTACGCGTAGCTGTGTCCTTCCTCGACGATGAGGGCGCTCGTCCGCAGCGTGAGCGCGTCGCCGGAGCTGGGAAGGTGGAGCGCCGCGTTGATGAACATGCCGGGCTTGAGTCGTCGGCCCGTGTTGTTGACGAGAAAGCGGACTTTCGCCGTGCGCGTCTGCGCGTCCACGGTCGATCCGATCCGGCTCACCTCGGCGCCGAATTGCTCGTCCGGGTACGCCGTGGTCGTCACGTCGGCTTTCTGGCCGATGGTGACGTTCCGAAGGTCGCGTTCGAACACATCCGCGCTGACCCAGACGCTCGACACGTCGGCCAGTGTGACGAGCGGTGCGGTGTCTGACCCGACGAACTGGCCGTTCGTCACCGTACGTTCGATGACGGTCCCGTCAATCGGCGCGCGCACCGCGATGCGCGACGGCACACGATCCCCGGAGTCGACGGTGGCCACATCGACGCCGAGCACGCGCAGCGCCTCGTCGGTCTGCTGCACCTTCTCGCGGTTCTTTTCGAGATCACTCTGCGCCTGTTCGAGCGCCATGCGCGAGGCCGCCTGATGCTCGAAGAGATCCTTCGTCATCGCGTATGTCTTCTCAGACAGGTCGAGATCCTTATGGCTCGACACGTGGTCGCCGATGGCGGCCGCTACCTCTCGACTGCTGATTTCAAAGAGGACGTCTCCCTTGCGAACGACATCGCCGACGTTCGCGTGCAGTTCCTGGACCTGGCCGGTCACCGGCGGAAGGATGCGCGACGTGCGGTCCCCGTTGAATTCCACGGCGCCGGTCGCGGTGATGACGTCCGTCTGGTCGCCGACGGCCAGGGGCTCGACGTGGACCTGTTTCAGCTGTTCTTCGGTCAGCTGCAGCCGGCCATCTTTCGAGATTGCCGTGTCCGTGCGCACGGCGGCGTCGGCGGGCGGTGCGGCCGCGCGGCAGCCTGCGCCGATCGCCGACAACGCGACGGCGATGAGATACGACTGTGTCCGGAGGCTCATCGCATCACCTCGTCGCCCGTGACGAGCATCAGCTTCGCCTCGGCGCGGCGGTACGCCGCTTGTGCGCTGTAGTAGCTGTCCATGGTGTCGTTGAAGGCGCGCTGCGCGTCCAGCACGTCGAGGAGCGACGTCGCGCCCGCCTGATAGGTGTACGCCGTTCCCGCGCGCGCGGAGCGCGCAGGCTCGAGCAGGTCCTGCTCGATCTCCTGCAGGAGCCGGCGGGAGGTCTGGAATTCCTCGAACGCCGACGCGACCTCCGTGTTCACGTCGATGTCAACGGCTGCCGCGGACTGACGCGTGCGTTCCTCGTCGGCCTGCGCGCGGGCGATCTCGCCCTGATTGCGGTTGAAAATCGGAAGCGGCGCGCTGACGAAGAAGCCGAGCATGTTGCCGCGTCCCGCGACGCCTTGTTGCCGCCGGTACTCCGTGCCGACGCTGTAGTCGATCTTGCCCTGGCCTATCTGCAGGCGAACGTCGGCCTGGCTCCGCGCCTGGTCGGCTCGCGCGGCCAGGACGTCCGGACGCTTCGCGCGCGCGGTCGCCTGCAGATCGCTCAGCGTCGGCGCGCCGACGACGGTGTTCGCGGCCAGGTCGTCGTCGATGTCGATCGGCGCGTCGCCCGGCTTCGCGCCGAGCAGCGGCAGCAGACGCAGACGCGCTTGCGCGAGCGTCAGCTCGGCGGACCGCACGTTGCTGCGGTACTGGAGCATCGCCACGCGCGACCGCGTCGCCTCGAGCGGTGCGATGGCGCCGCTGGTGAGGCGACGTTGATTGAGGTCCACGAGACGCTGCAGCGTGTCGAGGTTTTCCTGTGCGAGCGACAGCTTGGCCTTCGCCTCGAGCACGTCGATACTCCCAATCAGCACGTCAACCTTCAGCCGGCGGACGGCGTCGGCGAGCTGCGCGGCCGCCAGCTCCTTCCCGTAGCGCGCAAGATCGAGCCGCAGATCGCGCTTGCCGCCGCGCTCGACCGGAACGTCCACGCGCACGCCGTATTCCGGCGGTCCCGCGTTGTTCACATCGTCGAAGCCCGTTCCCAGGAGATCCAGGTGGTCGGCGTCGCCGGAAAGAACGGGATTCGGCCGCAGTCCGGCCGTGACGATGGCGGCGTCGGCGATCGTCAGCGTCGAGCGTTGCGCCTGCAGCGCGACGTTGTGGTTCAGCGCCTCCGTCACCGCGTCGGCGATCGAGAGTGTCCGAAAAGGTTGCTGCCCGAGGACACCTGCGGGTGCACCGAGGACGACCGCGGCCGCAGCCGCGAACACACGTGCTTTCATCGAAACGCCACTCCGAAACGCACGACGACGCGTCGTGCCGTCCAACTACGTAGAGGGATCAGGCGATGGCGCGAGCGGGAGGCGGTGCGCGGCAGGGAGCCGCAGCGGCGAGCGAAGGGTTGTCGATGCAATCGGACGAGGTCGCGATCGCGAGACCGCCAGTCAGATGAATCCGCGGCTGTTGATCCGGTTCTTCGCCAGCATGACGCGGCAGCACGAGGTCGGCCGTAGGCCTCTCGGCGAAAGGTTGCGCGAGCGCCGTCGGTTCGATCGTCGCAGCGTTGCTGCGAGGTACGCTGGCTGCCGCAAACGCGCCGTGGCCATCGTTGACCCAGACAGCCGCGACGTTGCGCGATGCCGGCTCGCTGACGAGGACATCGAGATCGTGGTCGTCGTCCACGTCCTCTACCGTGAGCGTCAACGCAGATGCTTCCGAATGGAAGGAAATGACCTGCGGCGGCTGGCCGGACACGGCGAAGAGGATCCGGTAGCCGTATCCGGAATCGCCGCTCACGCGCGAGCGATCAGCGATCGCGAAATCGGGGGAGCCGTCCCGATCGAAATCTGCGACGGCGCTCGACCAACCGAAAGGACCTGCAGCGGTGCCCAGATGGAATGCTTCGGGCAGGTCAGCGGGGCTCGATGCGTTGCTATGTCCGCCTTCGGCGAAGACTGCAACCGCTGGCGCGCTGTCTGCCCGCGCCGCCAGAAGGCCGCTGAGCGCGAGCGCGCATGCGGCGAAGAAACGTAAAGGATGTTTCAAGAAGTCAGAAACTCGGCCCGATCATGTCACAGCGAAGCGCGAGCGTCCCGACAAAAACTCGTAAACAGTCGGAACAGTCCGCGCGTCGATGTGTTACGCGCACGAACACGAGCACCCGCGATCGAAAATTACACGCCAGCGGCCGTCCGGTTCGAGTCGCCAGACGGAACTGAAACGCCCGGTGACCGTGCCTTTCGGATCCCGAACGGGGCCCGTCGTCATCGCCAGCGTTCCGGAGTCGAGGACCTGCGCGGTTTCGGGCGACCACGAGAAGGGCGCAGCGCCGTCGAAGAAACGCCGCCATCCGTCGACGATTGCGGACTTGCCGCGAAGGACCTGCAGTCCGTCGGGGCTGCTGAAAAAGACCGCTTCGGCAGACAGGTGCGACGCGAACTCGTTCAGATCGCGCTTCGCCATCGAGTTCGCGAACGCGCGCTCCGCGTTCATCACGGCGTCGCGTGCCGACTGTCCGGCCGGCTGCCCGCGCAGCACGCCGAACGTCCCGGCCACGGTGCTGCTGCCAAGACTCGCGAGCCATGTGCGTCGGTTCATCGATCGATTCCTCTCTTCAACCCTCACCCTTGCTCTGACGCCGAGACGACGCGGCAGGAGTGCGTTTTGATGACGAGCCAGACCTCGGTTCCCGCCTGCAGTCGAAGCACATCGCACGCCGCCGGCGTGACGTAGACGAGCACCGTCGTCCCGATGTCCACGTTGAGGGCGACGCGCGGCCCCTCGCGCGTCAATGCGCTGATGCGACCTTGCAGCACATTACGTGCGCTGAGGCCGTGCGGTTCCTCGACGGCGGCGATGATGTCGCCGGCGCGGATGGCAACGCGGATCGCGTCGCCCTGACGTGCGGCTGTCAGCGGTACCTCGAGGACGGTCCGCGATCCGGCGAGGGAGGTGCGCATGACGCCGCTTGCGTCGTCACGCGAAACAACCGCAGCGTTGAGCACGTTCTCGAAGCCCGTCAGCACGGCCATGACGTCCGTTTCAGGTGCGTTCATGACGTCGTCCGGCGCGCCGCCTGCAGATATTCGTCCGTCGCGAAGCACGACGACTTGTTCGCCGAGCGCGAACACTTCGCGATGGGAGTGGGTGACGTACAGGATCGGAATCCGTCGTGCGGAGTTCCAGCCGCGCAAGTCTTCGATGATGCGCGACTGCGTTTCGTAGTCGAGTGCCGACAGCGGCTCGTCGAGCAGCAGGACGCGTGGTGCAGCGACAAGCGAACGGGCCAGCCCTGCGCGCTGGCGTTCACCGCCCGACACTTCCGGGGGGCGGCGGCTCAGCAGATGCGCGATCCTGAAGCTCTCCGCGATGGCGCCGATGCGCGCGCCACGCTGATCGGGCGGGAGGCTATCGAGGCCGTACGCGATGTTGTCGGCAATCGTCAGGTGCGGGAAGAGCGCGAGCGTTTGAAAGAGGAAACCAAACTGGCGGCGTGACGGCCGCACATCGACTCCGCGTTCGCCGTCGAAAACAACGTCGTCGCCCACGCGCACGAGCCCGGAGTCGGGACGGGTGAGCCCGGCGATGCAGCGGAGGAGCGTCGATTTTCCTGAGCCCGACGCGCCGAACAGGATCGTGACGCCTGGCTCGACGGCAAGCTCGACGTCGAGGCCGAACTGGGACGAAAGGCGCTTGCGCACGCGTACGGCGAGCGTCATGGCAGCGTGCTGACCTCCCACGGCTTGCGCAGCAGGCTGTAGACGGCCGCCAGCACGCAGAACGAGAAGACCAGGAGGAGCAGCGCGGTCTCGTTCGCCCCGGAGAAATTCAATCCCTGCACGTCGTCGTAGATCGAGATCGACACGGTGCGCGTGATGCCGGGCAGGTTGCCGCCGACCATCAGCACGACGCCAAACTCGCCGATGGTGTGCGCGAAGCTGAGAACAGCGCCCGCGAGGACGCCATGGATCGAGAGCGGCAAGACGATGCGCAGGAACGTGCGGAACGATCCGACGCCGAGCATTTCCGATGCCTCGAGCAGCGAGCGATCGACCTGGGCGAAGCTCGACGCCATCGGCTGTACGGCGAACGGCAGGCTGTACAAGGTGGATGCGATCACGAGGCCTTCGAACGTGAAGGCCAGGCCGCGGCCGGTCCATGCCATCCACAGACGTCCGACGGGACTTCGAGCGCCGAGCGCCACCAGCACGTAGAAGCCGAGCACCGTCGGCGGAAGGACGAGCGGCAGCGCGACGATCGCTTCGACGAGGAACTTGAACCGCCAGGTCGAGAACGTGAGCCAGTACGCGATCGGCAGGCCGATCACCAGCAGGACGACGCACACGATCGTCGCCAGCTCGAGGCTCAGTCGAATCGCTTGCCAGTCCACGTGGCTCGCGGCCTCACTCTTCGACGACGGACGATCGGGGCGCGGTATTCACGTGAAGGCGGAAGATGTCCGGCCGCGCGTAGTGGCCGACGACGTCGAAATCGTACTTCGATCGCGCGATCTGATCCATGTCCAGCTCGGCGACGAGGATGCCGTTGTCGTTGAAGAGCGGTCCCGCCAGGACCTGACCGAGCGGCCCGACAATCGCGCTGCCGCCGCGCATGATGACCGTGTCGGGCTCGTTTCCGTGGGCGGCGGGATAGTCGGGCGGGCAATCCTTGCGCCGCAGGTGCTGACACGCCGTGAGAACGAAACAGCGTCCCTCGAGGGCGACGTGTTGCATCGTGGCCAACCACGTGTCGCGGTCGTCGGCGGTCGGCGCGCAGTAGAGCTCGATGCCTTTGGCGTACATCGCCGTGCGCAGGAGCGGCATGTAGTTCTCCCAGCAGATCACGGCGCCGAGCTTGCCGAGCGGCGTGTCGAAGACCGGCAGCGTAGAGCCGTCCCCGAAGCCCCAGATGATGCGCTCCATCGCCGTCGGCATCAGCTTGCGATGCTTGCCGAGCAGCGAGCCGTCCGGTGCGAAAAAAAGGGCGGTGCAGTACAGGGTCCCGCCGTCTCTTTCGATGACGCCGACGACGAGATGAATGCCGCACGAGCGGGCGGTCCTGCCCAGCGATTCGGTTCCCGGCCCGGGAACGGCAATGGCGCTGTCGAAGTAGCGTCGAAACATCTCGCGGCCGTCGGTGGATCGCATGCCGACGCGCGCGCCGAAGTCGAGTCCCTTCGGGTACGCGGAAATGAATGCTTCCGGAAACACGACCAGTGACGCTCCGGCGGCTGCGGCTTCGTTCGCCAACGTGTCGATCTTTTCGAGCGTCTTCTCCGCGTCGAAGACGACGGGCGCATTCTGCACGACTGCGGCCTTGACGATACGACCCATCCGCGTCACTCCTCCCGAAGCGAGGCCGTTGGATCGACGCCGAGGGTACGGCGCGCCGCGAGCCAGGTGGCGATCATACCTGTCGCGCCGACCGACGCGACGACGAGTCCGATCACGAACGGATCTTTTGTGGGAACCTCGAAGAGGAGGCTGGCGACGAAACGTCCGCCCGCCACGGCGCCGGCGGCGCCCGCCGCGAGTCCGAGCATGACGGGCACTGCGCTCTGCCGCATGACGAGCGCGAGCACGTCGCCGGACCTGGCGCCAAGCGCTAGACGGATGCTCATCTCGCGCCGGCGTCTGCTGACGTTGTATGCCGTCACGCCGTAGACGCCAAGCAACGCGATCGCGAGCGCGGCTGCGCCGAAGACGACGAACAGGCGGACCTGGTAGCGGCGCGGTGCGAGCGATCCGTCGACCATGTCCATTAGTGCCCTCGTGTCGCCGACGGCGATATCCGGGTCGATGCCGTGGATCACGCGGCGAACGCTCGCCGCCAGCGAGAGTGGCTCGGTCTGGCTTCGGATCACCAGCGACAGCGCGGCGCGGCTACGCCACCAGTACGGCACGTACACCATCAGCGGCGGCGTCGCATCCAGCGTCGTCGTCCGCGCGTCGGCCGCGACGCCGACGACTTCGAAGCCCTGCTCGTCAACGCCGGTCAGGCCGCGGCTGAAACGCTTGCCCAGCGGATTCTGGCCCGGCCAGAGGCGTGCGGCCGTGCTCTCCGAAACGAGCGCCGGCGCCGGCCGGTCTGCGGCGCGCTCGTCGTCGCGGAACGGGCGGCCGCGGAGAATCGCGATGCCGAGCGCGTCGAAATAGTCGGGCGCGACGAAGCGGTAGTTCGCATTCGGACGCTCCGGCGCGGGCCTGGTGTCGCCGTCGGGCGCGACGCCGTTGACCTGACCTCCGCCCGCGAGCGGAAGCATCGACGTCGAGGACGCGGCCGTCACGCCCGGCAGCGCACGCACGGCGGCGATGATTCGATCGTACGCAGCCTGACGTGTTGATTCCGTCGCGTAGCGTTCGGCCGGCATCGACAGGCGCACCGCGAGCACGTGATCGGGCGCGAAGCCTTTGTCGATGGAGAGCAGGCGCATGAAGCTGGCGGTCAACAGTCCGGTGACGACGAGCAGCGTCACGGAGACGGCGACCTGCATTACGAGAAGCGCCGATCGCGCGCGCAGGGCGCGTCCGTCGCCCGTGGCCGTCGTGCTTACGGATCGCAGATCCGCCTGCGCCTCGCGGCCCGACATACGCCACGCCGGAACGATCGCGACGAACAGCGCCGCCAGAACTGACAGCGCGAGCGCGAACATCAGGACGCGTCCGTCCAGGGCCACATCGCTCGCGCGCGGCAGATCGGTGGGCGCTGTTTTGACGAAGAGCGCGATCGCGGACGATGCGAGCCAGAGACCGAGCGCACCGCCAACGACGGCGAGCATGAGCTGTTCGAGGATCGCGCCACTCACCAGTCGCGCGCGTGTTGCGCCGAGCGCTGTGCGGATGCTCGCTTCGCGCACACGTCCGGTCGCGCGCGTCAGCGAGAGATTCGCGAGGTTCGAGCACGCGACGAGCAGCACCGCGAACACAGATCCCAGCAGGAGCAGCAGGCTCTGCCGCGCGGATCCGACGACCACGTCGTCGAGGTGCCGAACGACGGCGTCGAGCGTCACCGGTTCGTGCGCGTCCTCGGTCGCTCGGATCGAAACCTGGCGCTGCAGGACATCGAGCTCCGCACGCGCCTGCGCCAGCGTTACGCCGTTTCGCAAGCGCGCGACGGCCCCGTTGTTGTGATCGCCCGCCCAGCCCACATGGTCGTCGTCGAGGCGGATTGGCACGATCGCGTCGACGTCGCTCGTGAGTCGATCGCGATCGAGCAGGCGGACTCCGGCGGGCAGCACGCCGACGACAACATGCGGTCGCCCGTCGAGCACGATCGACCGTCCGAGGACGGCCGGATCGGTGCTCAAACGCTGACGCCAGAAGCCGTCGCTGATCAGCGCGACCGCTGGTCGGCCCGCCTGTTCGTCACCGGCGGCGAGCGCGCGGCCGATGGCCGGCTGGATGCGCAGCACGTCGAGCATCGGACTGCTCGCGTGCATCACTTCGATCTGCGCCGCTTCGCCGGCGCCCGTCAGATTGGTTGGGCGGACGATGTATTGCGCCATCGATTCGAACGACTGCGCGTGCTGCCGCCAGTACTCGAAATGCTGTTCGTTGACCTCGACCGTGGGCAGGCGATCGGCGAGCTGCTCCCAGACCTCGCGCAGCGCGACGAGCCGGTCAGGTTCGCGATAGGCGAGTGGCTTCAACAGGATGCTGTTCACGATCGAAAACACGGTCGTCGCCGCGCCCAGCGTGAGCGCGAACGTCAGAACGACGGTGACGGTGTAGCCGCGATCGCGCCGCAGCGAGCGGAACGCATCGCGCAGATCGAAGAGCAGGTACTTCATGTCCGCTTAGACGGATGAGTAGCCGGAGCTGTTGTCACACCGATGAAACACGCCGCAGGAAGGTTGCGAGGTACAGTGAGAAAGCAGGCGAAGGCGTTCATGGAGGATCGAATGAAACTGACGCAGCTGTATCTGGACGAGCTGGATCGTGAGGCGACGCGTACGAGGCGCGCGCTGGAGCAGGTGCCTCTCGGCCGCGATGACTGGAAGCCGCATGCGAAGTCGATGGCGCTCGGCCGCCTTGCCGGTCTGGTTGCGTCGATGCCGTCGTGGGTCTCGCTGATTATCGATCGCGACGAGCTCGACCTCAATCCGCCGTCGGGCGGAGGGCAATATCAGCCGCCGCCGATGGACGCGCTCGTCAAGACGCACGACAGCCTGGTCGAGCAGGCGAAGGCATCGCTGTCCAAGACGAACGACGACTATCTGCTCACGACGAAGTGGAAGCTGCTCGTCGGCGGAAAGGTCGTGTCGGAGGAACCGAGACACGTCGTGCTGCGCGACACGCTCAACCATCTCGCGCATCACCGCGGCCAGTTGACCGTGTACTTGCGGCTGAACGATCGGACCGTGCCGGCGATCTACGGACCGTCGGCTGACGATCAGCGGTTTTCGTAACGATTAATCCGCGCGCACGAGACGCGCCGTGCGAACGGTCCGAACGGCGAAGACCGGGGCGACTTCGAGCCCGCCCGTCGCGTCGAAGCGCACGGTGATCGCCGTCTTCCCGCGGACGAGATCGTCCGGCAGCCGGTATTCGAGATCGACGAACTTCGACACGCTGCTTCGCGGAAACGCCTGATCCGCGACGCGGCGGCCGTCGACGACGATGTCGAACGAGCGGGGCTGACGGTTGTCGGTGTTGTAGGTGACGACCAGCGACGTGGTTTCGGCTGGATCAACCGCGAGGCTGTAGGAGAACCACTGTGCGCTGCGACGGCCGGGCCTGCCTTCTGCGCGGACGATCGTGGTCTCTTCGCCCTGCTGCGCAAATTTCGACTCGGCGCCCGCGTCGATTGTCGTCAGCGCGCCAACCGACGCCTGCGTCAGATTGAGCTGTCGTTTCTGCTCCGCGGCGTACGCCTCCGAACGCGACTTCAGTTCCGCGTCCGTCAGCACGTCCCAGTAGGCGGCGTACGTGCGTCGATGAATCTGGTAGAACGGCTGGAACTCCACGTCGACCGATTCCTGATTCGAGACACGACGCGCGATACCTTTCGTTCGAAATGAGTTGGGACGTCCCTCGATCGGCGTCAGCCACTGATCAACCGGCCGATCCGTGACGAGCACCGGCGCGTCGCCAGCGACCGTCCGCGGACCATCGCCGTCTCCATCGTCTCCGCGCTTCGGCGCCGGCCCCAGGTCGCCGGCGAGCACCAGCGGACCCAGCATCACGGCCGCGCGCTTTGAGTTGTCGGCCAGGCGCTCGAGTCGAAGCGTCATCGGCGCGGCGATGCGGACCGTATCGCCGGTTTTCCATTGCCGCGGGATCTCGACGTAGGCTCCGGGCGGCGGCAGGTTCGCGACCGCCTCGCCGTTGACGCTGACGCCGAAACCGCGTTCCGCCCACGACGGACGCCGCAGCGCCAGCGTGAAGGTGTGCGGTGCGCGCGCATCAACCGTCAGCGTCGTCGCTGGACCGGCGGGGAACTCGGTATCCATCGTCACGCGCACGCCTGCGGCCTTCCATTCGGCGGTTGACGGCGCGTAGACATTGACCCACAGCCGATCGCCGGATTCGTAGTAGATGCCGAGGCCGTGCAGGGCATGGCTTTCCATTCCAGTGCCGACGCAGCACGTGAAGCTGCGCTGCATGTCCGCGTACTCGCGTCGGACGCCCGCGCCGACCGGCACCATGTAGCACGTCGCGCCGTCTTCGACGTCCATCGAACCGAGGATGTGATTGAAGAGCGCGCGCTCGTGGAACTCGGCGTACCGGATGTCAGGCTTCAACGCGAACAGCGTCCGCGTCAGCTTGAGCATGTTGTAGACGTTGCACGTTTCCGCGGTGCGACCACCGGTAATGTTGGCGAGTCGATCCGGGTCGCGGAAGTATTCGTCCTTGCCGTGTCCGCCCGTTGCGAACGTGTGGTGATTGACGACGGTGTCCCAGAAGAAAGTGGCCGCCGTGTAGTCCTCGTCGCGTCCTGCGCTCACATACCGCGACGCCAGGCCGATCGCTTTCGGCACCTGTGTGTTGGCGTGCAGACCGTTCAATGGATCCTGGTGCCTGCGCAGCGGATCGAAGACGGCTTTGTGCTCGAACTTGTACGAGAGCGCCAGCCATCGCGTGTCGCCGGTGTCGGCATAGAGATCCGCGAGTACCTCGTTCATCCCGCCGAACTCGGTCGCGAGCATACGCTGGATCATCCCGTCGTCCATCGGCGCGAGGACGCCTTCGACCCAGCCGGCGAACTTCACTTCAACGTCGAGCGCGGTGTGATTGCCGGTATGTCGGTACGCGTCGCGAAGTCCGGCGAATGTTTTGTGGAGCGTGTACCACGGCGACCACAGGCCGTTCAGGTCGAAGTTCGCGGAGCGGATGTGTCCCTTCGACACCTCCGCGAACGCTTCACGAACGCCCTGAAGCGCGCCGGCGAAGCCGTCGCCCTGTTTGTCCTGGACGATCTTCAACTCGCCGACGATGTAGTCGGCGCGCTGCTTGAAGCGGACGTCACCCGTGGCGGCGAACATGAGGCTGACCGCCGAGAGATGGTGTCCTGCGATGTGCCCGGTCAGCTGGCGACCGTCGGCGTCCCAACCCGTGTAGCCGGGCGCCTTTGGCTCCAGGCCCGCTCGCCGCCGGTAGAACGCGAGCATGCGATCGGGATCGAGCGAGAGCAGATACGCGGCGTCGAGTTCCTGCGCGTGTTTCAGCGGACCGCCCGTCAGCCGGACGGCGGTGAGCGGCAGCGGCCGCGCGACACTTGGAATGGCGGCCTCGAGCCGGTCGGCGAATCCGCTGGCCGCGACCCACGCGCTGCCTACGATCAATCTCAGGAATTCCTGACGGGTGATGTCCATGAACGCCTGCGTCCTTCTGTCGCTGTCGGGACCGCCCGTCGGCGGCAGATGCCCATGGTACTAAATGGGCGAGAGGGCCGCTGCCGATTCTGAAACGCGTCCGGGTGTATCCTACGAATGTGGCTGCCGTCCAGATTCGCTACTGCCGCGTTTGAAACTACCAACCGCGCGCTGCCCGTGCGGCGGCGCTGATCAAAGAGCGGCTGCATCTCGACACCGAGGTCGTCGAAGGCCGTCGCGGTGAGTTCACCGTCTGGGTCGCCGACAAGAAAGTGGCAGAGAAGAACGCTGACGGATTCCCGTCCGACACGGACATCGTCGCGGCCGTCGAGTCAGCCCGGCGCGGCTGACGTCGGCCGACGCGCCTGATCGCAACATCATTCAACCTGACGGAATGCGTCTTGCGGTTCGCCGCCGCGTCAAGCGGCGCGGGCACGCGTGTGCCCTTGGGGAACACAGAAGTTCCCATGGAGTTGCACAACTATGAAGCGACGTATCGTTGAGGTATTGGCGCTCGTCGTGCTGCTCGGCTGCCCGCGGGCCTGGGCAGATCCGATCGACTCACGCCAGATTCTGGGCGGCGTGTTCACCACAAACACCCAAACGGGCCAGTTTTCGATCTTTGGTCCTGGCTTCTCGCTCAGTGGCGACGTTTCCGTTGCGTTGTCCGGATGCCTTCCATGCCGGCCGGGTGATTCGCTGGAGATGCAGGCCCTCGGCGAGGTGAGAGGGATGTCCGGCACCGTTGACGGCGTGACCTATCCTCAACTGTTCGTTCCGGGAGTGATTGCGATTCCCAGTGTCTTTTCGGTCCAGGGACCGTTCACGGTTCCAGCGAATGCGACGACCGGCACGCAGATCATTTTTCCGTTCAACACGCTCGACCTGGATCGTCTCGTCGGATACACGTCTCCTCTTTCAACGACACCCGTGTTCGACATCCATGTGTCAGGGACAGGAACCGCGAAGACGACGCTGCTCGAGGTGCAGAACCCGCCGGAGGCACCAATTCTCTTCGGAACGAACATCACGTGGACGTTCGGCACACCGAGCCCGACGCCGGAACCGGCGAGCCTCGTTCTGGTGGGTACGGGTCTGGCTGCAATTCTCGCGAAACGAAGGCTCACCGATCACGAACGGCGCGGCAGGCGCGCGTGAGCGGCGAACGGGATCTTTTCAGCGCTCGCCGGTCGTCACGCCGAAGCTGAACACGGTTCGCGATCGAAACTCCGTCCCAGGACGCAGAATCGTCGTCGGAAAGTTCGCGTGGTTCGGCGAGTCGGGAAAGTGCTGCGTTTCGAGGCAGAGCGCCGAGCGACGCGCGTATGCATGGCCGTTCTTGCCGACGGCGCTGCCGTCGAGATTGTTTCCCGAATAGAACTGCACGCCGGGTTCGGTCGTCGCCACGTCCATCGTGCGGCCGCTCGACGGATCGACGAGGCGCGCGGCATGCGACGGCCGATCGATTGACGCACTCGCACGCCATCCGTTCAGCACGAAGTTGTGATCGTAGCCGTGTCCGCGGCGAATCTGCTCGTTGTCCGCATCGATGCGCGCACCGACGACTGTCGGCTTGCGAAAGTCGAACGGTGTGCCGTCGACGGGTGCGAGCTCGCCTGTCGGGATCTGCGTGGCGTCCGTCGGCGTGTAGCGATCCGCGTCGATCGTCAGGAGATGGCGGAGGACGTCGCCGCGTCCATCGCCCGCCAGGTTGAAGTAGCTGTGATTGGTCAGGTTGATCGGTGTCGCCTTGTCCGTCGTGGCCGCGTAATCCAGGATCAGTTCGTCGCGCGGCGTCAGCGTGTAGGTGACCGATACGTTCAGGTTGCCGGGATACCCTTCGTCGCCGTCCGGGCTCACATGCGTCATCACGACGCCGACGTTGCCGTCGCGGTCGAATGTCGCACCTTTCCACACGACCTTGTCGAAGCCGCGGCGTCCGCCGTGCAGCGAGTTCGGCCCGTTGTTCGCGGCGAGCGTGTACGTCCGACCATCGAGCGTGAAGCGGGCGTTCGCAATCCGGTTCGCGTAGCGTCCGGCGATGGCGCCGAAGAAGCGCGGGCGTTCGACGTAGCCTTCGAGCGTATCGAAGCCGGTCACGATGTCGTCGAAGCGGCCCGCGCGATCGGGTGTTTTGAGCGAAACGATCGCCGCGCCGTAAGTGATGACGCGCACCTCGATGCCGTGCGTATTCGACAACGTGTAGATGTCGACGCCCGTGCCGTCCGGCATCGTGCCGAATCGTGCTTGGGTCACCGACATGGCGGCCGCGATAAAGAGAGCAGAAAGGCCCACGACTGCCTCCCTGACGAAGATTGTGTTGACGAAGTCCGACAGGCGTCCATGCGCCGCGTTCGGCGCCTATCGTAACTGAAATGAAACGGCGTGTCCGTGCCTATCCGATCGAACCGCTGCATGACATGCGCTCGATCGAAGCGCTCTTCGATGAGCCCAGCGAGCGCTCTTCGAGGAGGAGCAATGGCCACACGACGTCTGAAAACACGACGCCTGCACATCAAGGGACTGCTGGTCGCGGCGTTGTTCGCCGGGGTGATTGCGGCCGCGCGTGCGAACACGCCGCCGAATCTGCTCGACGACAACCGCGGCGATCTGACGCTCGAAGCGCTCGAGACGGCGGCGTTCAACGCTGCGACGAGCCTCGCGGCATTCCCGCTCGATCCGTTGACGTTCACGTACCCCACGACGATCAGCGGCCGGGTCCTCGGGCATCCAAAAATCCACAATCTTTACCTGGACGACGACTGGGACAACAACAACCCGGACGCGCCGACGATGGCGCAGATCGATGCGTTCACGCAGGCGCTCGTGTCGAGCCATTACTTGGACGAGGCGAGCCAGTACGGCGTCCAGAACGCCGAGTTCACCGGGTCGCACGGACGGAGCGTGTTCTGCATCCCGGTGCAGCCGGAATTCGGCCATGCCGAATTCGTGGAGCTGCTCGCATGGGTCACATGCGAGGTTGGTTTCAACCCGGTGCCGCCGCCCGGATTGCTGCCGGCGATTACCGGGGTGCCGCAGACCAATGACGACACGCTGTACGTCATCTATCTGCCCCGGTCGATGACGATCGTCGACGGCGGATGCGACTCATTGAGCGGCTACCACTTCTTCGGCGCCGCGCCGAACGCGAAGTTCGAGTTCCCGGATCCGCTCCCGATCTTCTTTTCGCAGACGTTTGCGTACGCGGTCGTTCCAACGGCCTGCGCATCGGGAAGCGCCGACGACATCAGGAACCACATTACGGAGGCGGCGAGTCACGAGATTCTCGAGGCTGCTACCGATCCGCTCGTCGGCACCGGATGGATCAACGACAGCGTCGTGACCGACGTCCACGGCAACTTCTTTACGGATCTGATCAACGAGTTCAGCAACGTCTCGACCGACCTGAAGGTGGGCGAAGCCGCGGACATCTGTGAGCAGACCGCTGACCCGCAGAGAGGCGCCCCGGCGTTCCAGAATCCGACGCCGCCAATTCCCATTCCGGTCTCCGATTCGTCGCTCGGCAATCAAATCCTCGTCGCCCCGTTCTGGTCGAACCAGCGGGGCGCATGTGCGCCGTTCCTGCCAAAGAGCTCGCTGACGTTCGGCACGCCGTCGTTCGTTGGCGGAGGCGGCACCTTCGTGACGTCGAGCACGCCGCTGACGATCAACGCGACGGACGGCGGCTCGACGCTCGGCGTCGCGTCCGTCTCGTTCCGGTTCTATCCGCAGGGGACAACGCCGACGGCGTTCACGACGCAGCTGCCGCCGGCGCAATTCACGTTGTCGGGCGCGGACGGTCCGTACACGGTCGACATGTTCGCGACAGGCAACAACGGGATGGTCGAAGTGACGCACTCCATCACCGTCATCCTCGACAACACGGCGCCGGTCATCAGCATCACCTCGCCGACGGCCACGCAATACGTGCACAGCGACACGCTGACGATCGGGTTCACGACGAGCGACGGTGCCGGCTCTGGCGTCGCGTCGACGGCACCAAGCCTCGATGGGCAGACGACGGTCGCGGGCCACGGGCTGGCGAGCGGTCAGGTGATCAATCTCCTGACAGACCTGTCGCTCGGGCCGCATTCGTTCAGCGTGATCAGCGCGGACCATGTTGCGAACGACAGCATCGCGTCGGTGTCGTTCAGCATCATCGTGACGGCCGACAGCATCAAACAGGACGTGGAGCAGTTCCTCGCGGCAGGCCTCATCAAGAACAAGGGGCAGGCGAACTCGCTGCTGGCGAAGCTCAACGCCGGCGCAGACGCGCGGACGCGCGGCAACTGCAACACCGCCGGCAACAATTACTCGGCGTTCATCAACGAGCTGAACGCACAGGGAGGGAAGGGCGTGGACGCGGCCGCCGCGGCCATCATGATTGCGGACGCGCAATATCTGATCGCGCATTGCCCCTGAACGCGCCGCGACGCGGACGAGTTAATTGTCACGAAGCCCCTGGCGGGAGACCGCCAGGGGCTTTTCGTTGAGGTCAGCCGTTCGGCTGGAGTCGCGACGCACGGCTCACGTCAACAGTTTTGCTTGTTCGGCTGGCACTCGCCGGCGTGCGTGTCGCACGTGACCCAAAAACGCACGCGACCATCTGCCGGCGCGCACGAATTCTGGTCACAAGGAGACCCTATGCGTACTGTCGCGCGTCTGAAGGTCTTCATCGTCGGCGGCGTGTTCGCCGCGGCAGCGCTTCACGCGGACCGTGCTGCCGCCGATCCGATGTCGGTCGGCATCTTCCTGGACGCCCAGCTTCGCGGCGCGCAGGTGGTCGAGCAACTGCAGCTCACATTTCCCGCATTCACCGTCTCGCTGGACGACGTGACACATCTGATGCCGGGCTTCTGCGTCGATCAGTGCGGAAACGGCACCGTCGTGCCGTTTACGCAGAAGACCGGTCCCTTCTCGGGGCATGCGGTGGGCGGGTTCGGCAATCAGATCACCGCCGATGTCTCGGGCAATTTCTCGTTCGTCGGCCCGACCGACACCGTCACGCTCGATCAGTTCGGGCAGTTCTTCGCGAGCGAGAACGTGCGGTTCTCGGGGATGCTCACCGTGAATCAGGGGCCGCAGGTTCTGTTCAACGGTTCGCTCATGGGATCCGGTACGGCGAACTATGCCGTCGAGAACGTCGGCGTCGCCGGGCCGCGCCTGGGCGGTTACGAGTACCAGGTCAATGCCGTGTCGGCGACGCCTGAGCCGGCGTCGATGGTTCTGCTCGGGTCTGGAATCCTGTGGCTCGTGCCCAGGCGGCGGAAGGGCTCGTCGAGGAGGAGTTGATGATGCGCGGACGCGCACGCAAGATGATCGTGATCATCGGAATTGCCTTCGCGGCGATGGCGTTTCATCCGGAGCCGGCCGTCGCGGATCCCATACCTGTGGGAGTGGATCTCTCAGCGGTGGTTGGTTTTGGCATCCCACCCGAAGTCTGGACGGTCACGTTTCCCACCTTCACGGTGTCGTTCTTTGACATCACTCGTCTGCAGCCGAACTTCTGCTTCGACTGCGACAACGGCTCGACATTGCCACTTACGCAATCGACCGGCTCATTTTCCGGTTCGGCGTGTGTGAGCTGCACCACCGCGTTGAACGCCCATGTCGCTGGCGATATTTCGTTCGTCGGCCCGACGATCACGGCGGCGCTGGACCCGTTCGACTTTTTCACCGCCACAGCGCCGGTGACATTTACCGCGATGCTCGACGTGACCCAGGGGGCGCAGACGCTCTTTGACGGCACGCTGGTCGGTTCGGGCACGGGCACCGTCTCGATCGAACATGCCGCGACAGGTCCGCGTTTGAGCGGCTACGAGTACCACGTCAGCGGCGTCTCAGCGACGCCGGAGCCGGCGTCGATCCTCCTGCTGGGATCGGGACTCCTGTGGTTCGTCTCCAGGCGGAGAAAGCGCGGTTACGAAAAGGAGTGACCATGCGTAGAAGCGTGCGTCGCGCGATCGTGATCGTCGGCATGGCGATCGCTGGCGTGGCTTTCCAAGCCCACCGAGCTGCGGCAGATCCCATACCCATACCCGTCAGCGTGGACCTCATTGGATCTGTTCGCGGCGCCGAGATCGACGAGGATTGGACGGTGACGTTTCCAAAGTTCGCCGTCTCGTTTTTTGAATTGACCCACCTTCAGCCCGGCTTCTGCTTCGACTGCGACAACGGTACGGCCCTGACCTTCGCGCAATCGACCGGTCCCTTCGCTGGCCCGGCGTGCATCAGTTGCACGACCGGCTTCAACGCACGGGTCGCGGGAGACGTTTCATTCGTCGGCCCGGACTTTGTCGTGGACCTTGACCAGTTCGGCTTCTTTCGGATCGACGCACCGGTGACT
Organism: Vicinamibacterales bacterium; assembly: GCA_036557365.1. Taxonomy (GTDB): domain Bacteria; phylum Acidobacteriota; class Vicinamibacteria; order Vicinamibacterales; family CAVVIG01; genus DATKHR01. The sequence goes on along the minus strand of DATBHR010000057.1, from coordinate 184,625 downwards.
TTTTCAGGCACCCTTGCTGTGGCCGAGGGAAGCGGGACGCTCTTTCGGGGGACGCTCGTCGGTTCCGGCACCGCAACAATGAGCGTCGAGAGTCTCCCCCCGGGTCCGCGTCTGGCCGGCTACGAGTATCACGTGAGCGGCGTCTCCGGCGTTGCGGCGACGCCAGAGCCGACATCGATCCTTCTGCTTGGGTCGGGACTCCTGTGGTTCCTCCCCAGGCGACGAAAGGACAGTGCGGGGACGAACTGACGGCCGATAGATTTCCTGCCGAAACTGCATAGTCGCCGCGGGGAGGTCTCCGCATACCCTCCTGCCATGGCTCTCGTCGTGTTTCTCCGAGGCGTCAATGTTGGCGGCCATCGGCGGTTTCGTCCGAGCATCCTCGCGCGAGAACTGAGCGCCTACGACGTCGTCAACATCGGCGCCGCAGGAACGTTCGTCGTGCGGAACCCCGGATCCCGCGCGGCGTTTCGCACGGCGTTGGCCCGCCAGCTGCCGTTCGATGCCCAAGTGATGATGTGCGATGGCCGCGATCTCCTGCGGATTGAGACCGAGAATCCGTTTGGTGGGATGCGCGTGCCGCCAGATGTCGTTCGATTCGTCAGCATCCTGTCGAAGGCACGCGCCGTTCCTACGTCGCTTCCGGTCGCATGGCCATCACAGCGCCAGTGGCTCGTGCGCGTGATCGGATGCGATGGACCGTTCGTATTCGGGATGTACCGGCGTCACATGAAAACGATCGGCTACCTGGGCCAGATCGACAAACTCTACGGCGTGCCCGCAACAACGCGGAACTGGAACACCATCGTCGCCATCGCGCGGATCCTGAAAGGGGAGGCAGGGCACCTTCGACGACGTGGCCACGGACCCTTCACGGTTCGACAACTGAAGCATGGAAGGACACGACTTGCCAGCCGCGACCCTCGCGCACGTAAACCTTCGTGAAGCGCCAATCGTCGTCGATGGCTCGATCACCCATACGCCGAGTGCGTACCAGGCGGCCCGTCACAACAGCGGACTGCGCATACACGCGCACGGTCGTGTCCGATGTTTCGTAGCGTTCGAACTTCATGCGGCCGCTGGAAAAGACGCTCAGGGAATCATTTCTTGCCATTGGCCGCATCCCCGGCACGACGACGACGAGATCGTCAGCAAACAAGGCGGCCAGGGCGGTGCCGTCGCCGCGGACGTGCGCGCTGTTCCACTCTGCTTCCAGGCGGCCAATCGTGCCTGCGTCATCGGTTTGGGTACTGACGGCGGCGGATCCGCATGCGATGAGCGTCAATAAAGTGAGCCACGCCATTGTTCGCATGGCGGTAGTGCGTCATAGGAAGGAATGCTTGCTTGGATGGTCTGCGGTGGACCCATGAAGATGGCCAAAGCACCGGAGGCACGAATTTTCGGCGGCTACCAGATGGTCTGAATGGGGTATTCGCCGATCGGCCCGTCCCTCGTGACCAGTCGCAAACCCTCCGCCTTCGCCTGCGCAATGAGGATGCGGTCGAACGGATCCTTGTGCAGCATCGGCAGCGCAGCGAGGGCCGTGATATGCGCGGGACGGATGTGGAGGATGCGGGCGGACGTCAGTTCCGTGGCTTGCCGCCACCACGTGGCCAGATCGGAGATGGACAAGAGGCCCTTCTGGGCCTTGATGACCACCTCCCAATAGGAGGCCACGCTCACGACGTTCTCGCCCGCTTCGACGAGGCGGCGGGCCTTCAGCGAAAGCCGCTCCGGCTCGGCCAGCGCCCACAGCAGCGCGCTGGTGTCGAGCAGATGGGCGGACTTACCGACCGCCCCAGAACGCTTCGACCTCTTCATCAGAGAGCGCTCGTTCCCAGCCCTCGGCCATCGTGAACTGGCCGCGCATGGCGCCAAGCGGAGTAGCCCGCCGTTTACGCACGGGCACTAACTGCGCCACGGCGCGGCCGTGCCGTTCGATGACCACGGACTCGCCGTCCTCGACCATGTCGAGCAGCTTCGAGAGCTGGGTCTTCGCGCCATGGACGCTGACGTGCATGGATCCAGTTTAGTCTATTTTTCAGACTAACCAAAGCGTGCACGATCCGACATGCGGCAGCCTGCAGCCGTCAGCGCCCAGGCCGTAGACTACCGAGGAGACGACCCGATGGTCGCTGGAGCCGCCGTGACCTGCGACCTGCTCATAGGCAAGATGTTGATGGTATTGGTGGGCCCCCCGGGGATCGAACCCGGGACACCGTGATTAAAAGTCACGTGCTCTACCACTGAGCTAGGGGCCCGTAAGGTGGGCTAGGCGAGGGCTTTCTTCTTTTCGGTCGTCGCAGTGGATCGGTCAATTCTCCCACGAATTGTCCCAATCCCCGTCTGGAGCTTCTTCCGAGGTTCCGTCACGTGTCCGCAGTCGACACGATAGCGTACCTTCGCTAGAAGCTTGCGGAAGGGCCCTGCGACGCTAACCCAATCGAAAATAGATGGTGACCGCGACAACGCCCACGGTAATCGCGGCGGTCCAGCCGGCCATCGAGCGCATTCCCGCGCGCCACTTCTTGTCGGGCCAATAGAGCGGCACGAGCAAAACCAACATCAGCCACTCGCCGACGCCTTGAGCAATGGGCACGACGAGATGGCGGTCGTACGCGCTGAAGCTTCCCTCGATGGCGATGGTGGCCGCGCTACTCAAAACCACCACGAACACGAAGAGCGCTACTTGTCGACCCGTTGTCATCGTTGACGAACCCTCCTCGCCGCGCTCGAGCTAACGAAAATCGAGCTCGACCGCAATCATACGCGCCATCGTCAAATCGCCACGATAAGATCCTCGATCGATCGCCGTGCGCTCGACATTGTTCCTCATCGCCATCGAGCTCGCGACGGCCGCGGTCGTCGCCCTGGTCGTCTACGTGTGCGTGGTCGCGCTTCGGCGAAGAGTCGGGCGCACCTGGATGGCTGAGTACGACGCCGTTCGCGCCACGATGAATCGCGCGACGTTTCGACTGCCGATCGGCATCTTCCTCGCGCTTGCGGCAGTCGCCCTTCTTTACAACGGCTGGCTCATCGCCAGCGGACTCGATCCCCGGACGCGGACGACGGCGTTGTTGAGCTCGATCACCGTGGATAGATGGCAGACGCTCGGGCTGGGGGTCGGCAAGATCGCTCTCGCGACGCTCGCGCTGCTCATCGGAACGCGCATCGTCCATAAGATGCTCGACGCGCTGCAAGGCGCTGCGAGTCGCCGCGACGATTTCAAGGACCGCAATCTCGACAAGCTCTTTTCCGGACTCGACCGCGCGATCGTCAGCACCGCATGGCTCCTGCTCGCGGCGCTGGCGTTCCAGTTGCTGGCGGTTCCGCAGCTGGTTGTCGACACGCTCCTGCTCGTCACGCGCGTCTATGTAATCGTCGCCGCCGGACTGCTGCTGATTCGCGCGACGACGCTCACGGTCGATCTGCTCGGCGCCCACGGTCGAACGTACGCGGACCGGCGTGGCTGGACGACGCACTACGAGCAGGTGCATCGGCTGCTGCCGACGCTGAGCGCGTGCATCGAGTACGCACTGTGGGTCGGCATGATCGCGCTCGTACTCTTCCAGTTGACGCCGGTGCAGAGCCTCGCGGCATGGGGTCCGCGCGTGATCGAGGCGATCGCGATTTTCTTCGTCGGTCGCGTGCTCATCGAGATCGGCCACTTCGAAATCGAACGCCGGATGACGGCGCCGGACGGACTCGACGACCTGGCGCTGCGCCGCCGCGCCACGATGACGCCGCTCGTCCACAGCGTCTTCACATACGCCGGTTACTTCGGCATTGCGGTTTTGGTTCTCGCCGCACTCGGTTTCAACCCGATGCCGTTCCTCGCAGGCGCAGGCATCCTGGGCCTGGTCGTCGGCTTCGGCGCACAGTCGCTGATCAACGATGTCGTGTCCGGATTCTTCATCCTCTTCGAGAACGTGTATCTCGTCGGCGAGCTTGTCGAGGTCGAGAAGGCCCGCGGCGTCGTCGAAGCCATCGAGTTTCGCGTGACCAAGATTCGAGACAACGAAGGGCGCCTGCATGTCATTCGAAACGGCGACATGAAACCGGTCATCAACTACTCCAAGGGGTTTGCCATGGCGGTGGTGCCGGTCGAAGTCGCGTACGATGCCGATCTGCGCTCGGTCTTTCAGACGCTGCGTGATGCGGGCAAGCGGGTCCGGGCCGAGGACCGCAGCGTCGTCGCCGATCTGCGCATCGACGGCATCATGGCGTTCGGCGCCTCGTCCATGACCGTGCGCACCTCGACGAGAGTCCGGCCCGGCGCGAACGAGCACGTCGCCGCGGCTCTTCGGATGGCGATCAAGGAAGAATTCGATCGGTGCGCCGTTGACGAAGAGCCGCGCGGATCGCTGATTCCGAACGCGGTCCGGGCGCGCTCGACAGGGTAGGCACAGCGCTGCGGCCTATAGCGCGGTTCGATATATCGATACGTGATATAGTCGGCCGATGAAACCGACGCCGGCGAACGACGTCGACGCCTTCCTGCCGCTGCCTGTTGCGGTCTTTCAGATTCTTCTCGCGATCGCGGACGGAGAAAGCCACGGCTACGCGATCATGCAGCACGTCAGCACGCGCACCGACGGGAAGCTGCGAATCGGCCCTGGAACGTTGTACGGGGCGATCAAGCGGATGCTGGCCTCGGGGCTGATTGAAGAAACGGCCGACCGCCGCGCCGCCGGAGACGAGCGGCGTCGCAACTACCGCATCACACCGCTCGGACGCCGCGTCGCTGCCAAAGAGTCGTCGAGGCTTGCGGATCTGGTGCGACAGGCGCGCGCGACGGGTCTCCTGCCCAGAAACGCCTGACGCCATGCGCTGGACGCGACGCTGGTATCGTGCGGTCCTTCGCCTCTATCCCTCGGAATTCCGCGACGAGTACGGGTCTGAAATGACGCGGGTCGTGGACGAGCACGCAGACGACGGCCGTGGACTCGGACCGATCGCCTTGCTTGCAGATGCGGCGCGGAGCCTGCCGAAGGAGCACGCCGACGTTCTCCTCAGAGACGTGAACTACGCCTTTCGCACGATGCGGATGGCGCCGGTGTTCGCGCTGGCCGTCATCCTCACCGTCGCTCTCGCGGTTGGCGCCAACACCTTGATCTTCAGCGTGGTCAACACCGTGCTGATCCGCGCGCTGCCGTTTGCAGCGCCGAGCCGCCTGATGCAGGTGGCGGAGAAGAACGACAAACTGAATTGGCCGGCATTCAGCGCATCGGTGCTCAACTACCTGTCGTGGAAGGAACAGACGCGGACCTTCACGGATCTCGGCGCCGTCGGACCGTCAACGTTCAATCTGAGCGGCAGCGGCGACCCCGAACAGTTCAGCGGCGCCCGGATCAGTCCGTCGGTGATGCCGATTCTCGGCATTCACCCTGTGCTCGGACGGGGATTCGCCGAAGGCGACGACCAACCCGGCGCGGCGCCTGTCGTCATGATCAGCGAGGGGCTGTGGAAGCGGCGTTTCGGAGGCGACCGATCGATCGTGGGCCGGTCTCTCGAGATCAACGGCGCGGACGCTACGCTGGTTGGCGTCGCGCCGGCCAGTCTGTCCGTCCTCACCAACGGCGACATGTGGACGCCGCTCACCATCGATCCCGGCCGCGAGATCCGTTTGAACCACGTCATCTTCGTGATCGGCCGCCTGAAGGACGGCGTGACGCACACGCAGGCCCAGGCGGAGATGGACACTGTTGCCGCGCACGTCGGCCAGCAGTATCCAGAGGTGAAGGACTGGGGGATTCGGCTCGTCGACTTCCATCACACGTTCGTCAGCAGTCAACTGCAGACCGGGATTCTCGTGCTGTTCGGCGCGGTGGCGTGCGTGCTGCTCATCGCGTGCGCGAACGTGGCGAACCTGCTGCTCGCACGCGCGGCGGCCCGTCAGAAGGAAATCGCGATCCGCACAGCGATGGGCGCCAGCCGCGCACGCCTGCTGCGTCAATTGCTGGCCGAGAGCCTGAGTCTCTCGATCATCGGCGGCGTGCTCGGCGTTGCCACGGCCTTATGGGCGGTCCCCATCGTCAACGCGGCGCTGCCGGTCGGTCTGCTGCCAGTTCCAGACATCGCGATCGATCGAACGGTCCTGTTGTTCGCCGTCTTCGTCACGTGCGCGACAGGGTTGATCTTCGGATTCGTGCCTGCGTGGCACGGATCGAACAGCGACGTCAACAGCGTCCTGAAACAGGTGAGTCGATCGGCGACGGGCGGCACCCGTCCGATCGTTCGCAACGGGCTTGCAGCTGCGGAGCTCGCCTTGGCAACCGTCCTCCTCGTCGGGGCGGGCCTTCTCGTTCAAAGTCTCCTGCAGCTTCAGCGCGTGCAAGTCGGCTTCGACCCATCGGGCGTTGTCTCGTTCCAGGTGTCGCTGCCAGCGGCAAAGTATCCAACCGACAAAGCGACCGCGTTTCACCGACGTCTCGTCGATTCGCTGGCGTCGATCCCCGGTGTGGAGGCCGCGGCCGTTTCGAGCGGCATCCCGTTCGGTGTCGGCAACTACACGACCACGCCGATGACGCCCGCGGGAAGTACGGTGCTGCCGGTTGGGACGGCGATGCCGATTGACTGGCGCGTCGTCAGTCCCGATTTCTTCCGCGTGCTGCGCATCCCGCTTCTCCGCGGTCGGGTCTTGAGCGACGCGGACGGCCCCTCGTCGCCGACCGCGGCCGTCATCAGCCAGACGACCGCGCAGCAATTCTGGGGCAGCGACGATCCAATCGGCCGGTCGTTCCAGGCCGGCGGGCGGACCTACAACGTCGTCGGCGTCGTCGGCGACGTGCGCAACACCGCGCTCAATCAGGACTCGCCGACGGCCTACTATCCGAGCGCTGCGCGCGTGTGGCCGTTGATGGATGTCGTCGTTCGCACCTCGCTGCGTCCGGACGGGCTCATGCCGGCGATTCGGCAGAAAGTCGGCGAGATCGATTCGCAGCTGCCCGTCTCGAACGTGAGAACGCTCGAAGACTGGGTATCGAATGGCGCGTCGCAGCCTCGTCTGAACGCCGTCCTGCTCGCCGCGTTCGCGGCCGTCGCGCTCGCGATCGCCGCCGTTGGGGTTTACGGCGTTCTCGCGTACACCGTCACTCAGCGCACGCGCGAAATGGGTCTGCGGATGGCGCTCGGCGCGCCTCGCGGACGCGTGCTGCGGCTCGTCGTTCGCGAGGGCATGACCGTCGGCGTCGCCGGCATCGGCGCGGGACTCCTCGCGGCCCTGGTGCTCAGTCAGGCGCTGGCCAGCCTCGTGTTCGGCGTCGCCGTCCACGATCCGTTCACGTTCAGCGTCGCGAGCGGAGCGCTCGGCGTCGTCGCGTTGGCTGCGTGTTCGATTCCCGCGTGGAAAGCGTCGCGCGTCGATCCGATGGTCGCGCTTCGCGACGAGTGATTCGCGTTCAAGGCACGACGACGAAGCCGGCCGACACGGACGTCTTCTCCCAGGTCATCGTCACGGTGCCGCCACCGCCGTTCGCGTTCCGGTCAATCGCGAACGTCAACTGTTCGACCGGCGCGTCCAGCGTCCGCTTCGTCATCAGCAGCCGACCGAGATCCGCGCGCTCGTTGTAGCGGGTGTGAAACCCGCTCGGCTCCTTGCTGACGACGAGCGTCCACGCGTCGGCTGTCGGAAGGATCCTACGGAACAAGCGCACCAAAAATCGTACGTCCCCTCATCGACGGACGCCCGTACGTGACGGTCACCGTCGCGCCGTCGACCGTTCCACTTACACTTTCGTGCGGGCTGACACGCGTCTGCTGATTCGGGGTGATGCCGGCGAGCCACAGGAAGAACAGCGTGACGACCATGCGTTCGCTCCTTTAACGTTATAATTCCAGCACACCATGTCTAAAGACGCGGAGCGCATTGTGCTCGTCGTGGAAGACGATGTGTCGGTCCGCAGGCCGCTCGTGAAGTTTCTCGAGATGCACGGCTTCACCGTAACTACGGCCGAGACGGCGGACGAGGGCCTCGATGCGCTCAAGCGCGAGAAATTCACCGCGGCTGTCGTCGATCTCCGGCTGAAGCGAGGCTCTGGTCGGGACGTCGTGGTCTCCGCGCCCGCGGACATTCCCGTGATCATTTTTTCAGGCGTTCCGTCCGAATCCGCTGAGCTCGAACGCCTGCGTCCGAAAACCCGCCTCATCGAAAAGCCGTACTCGCTGGTCCTTCTCGTCGAGACACTGCAGGAGATGCTCTCGAACGCCGCGGGCTCTTCACAGAATCTTCATTCCTAACGCGGACAGCGCGAGCTCCGTTCCGAGCTGCGCGGTCGTATTCTGCACGTCGAGCGTCGGGTTGACTTCAACGAGATCCAGCGACGCGAGCAGACCTGAATCGGCGACGATTTCCATCACCATGTGCGCTTCGCGATAGTCGAGTCCGCCCTTGACGGGCGTTCCGACGCCAGGCGCGATCTGCGGATCGCACACGTCCATGTCGAAGGAGACGTGGATGCCCGCGGTGCCGTTGCCCGCGAGGCGGACCGCTTCTTCGACGATCGACGCGATGCCCTGACGATCGATGTCCTTCATCGTGAAGACGTGGACGTGCGAATCGCGGACCGCGACCTTCTCGCGTTCGTCGAGGTTGCGGACGCCGATGATGACGGTGTGCGCCGGCTGGACTTTCGGCGAGAAGCCGCCGATCTTCGACAATTCCGCCGGCTCGTCGCCGATGAGCGCCGCGAGCGGCATCCCGTGCACGTTTCCGGAGAGCGACGTCGCAGGCGTGTTCATGTCGCCGTGGGCGTCCACCCAGAGCAGCCCGATCGGCAGGTTCTTCGACTTACGCGCCCACTCGGCGGCCGCCGCGACCGAGCCGGCCGCGACGCTGTGATCGCCGCCAAGCACGACCGGCATCGCGCCTTCGTCCAGCGAGGCGAGTGACACCTGGTACAGCTTCTGGCAGACCTTCGCGATGTCGTTGATGTATTTCTTCCGCTCGTCGCGCTGTTTCTGCGTTTCGGGAATCGGCGCCGCCAGGTCGCCTTTGTCCGCGACGGTGTAGCCGAGCCCGGCAATGCGGTCGCCGAGTCCCGCGATGCGGAACGCCGACGGCCCCATGTCGACGCCGCGCCGGCCGCCGCCGAGATCCAGTGGAACACCGATGATGTGAATGGGTCGCATCGTTTCAACCAGTCGCCGACGTGTTGGCCAGCCAGTGTACGACCTGCCGCCCGGTCCGGCGCGCGTCGTCCACGCAATCAGGAATACCGACGCCGCGGAATCCGCTGCCGGTCACGAACATACCGGCATGCGCCGTCAGCGCACGGTCGATCGCCTGCATGCGCGCCAGGTGTCCGACTTCATGCTGGGCGTTCGCACGGTCCCACCGATAGACGCGGGTAAACCGTGGCTCGCCGGAAATCCCCAGCAGCGGACGGAGCGCATTCAGCGAAAGCGTCCGCAGGTCATCGTCGCTTCGGCTCAGCGCGTCAGGGTCCCTCGCGCCGCCGATGAACGTACGAAGCAGCGCGACATCCTCCGGCGCGCGGTCGGGCCACTTCGACGAGAGCCAGGAACCAGCCAGGATGCCCGAGCGCTCGACACGCGGGACGACGAATCCTGATCCGTTCAATGGATGCGAGACCGCAGATCGCGGGAACGCCAGCGCAACGGTCGCGATCGACGTGTATCGTACGCCCGCGCACAACTCGGCGAGTGCCGGATCCCAGTCACGAAGCAGCGCTGCGGTTTGATACGCGGGCGCCGCAAGGACGATGGCGCGGCCCTCGAACGTTCGACCGTCGGCCGTGCGGACGCAGAACGGTCCGCGGCCGTCGAGTGCAGCGGCGGACGATCCCGTGAGAATCTTCTCGCGCCCGATCGCGCCTTCGAGCGCGCGCACCAGCGTGGTCAGGCCGCCGTGGAGCGACTTGAATGCGCCGTCGGTGCCTCTCTTTCGCGCATCGTCCGCAGCCTGACGACGGAATCCGCGCAGAAGACTGCCGTACTCCTGTTCAACCTTGCGAAAGCGGGGAAAGAGACTCTGGAGCGAGAGTCGATCGACGTCGCCCGCGTGGATGCCCGCGAGCAGCGGCTCGGCGAGATAGTCGGTCGCTTCGCGGCCGAAGCGTCTGGTGATGAACGCGCCGATCGACTCGTCCTCGTCGTCGGTGCGTTTCGGCACGAAAATCTCCGCGCCCATCCGCAGCTTGCCGGCGATCGAAAAGAGACGGGTCCGTACGAATGGACCAACACGCGTCGGGATGCCGAGCACCGACGCCGCAGGCAACGCATGCAGGCGTCCTTTGCGTTGCACGAAGGCGAGACGCGGCGGCTTCGTGACGACGAGCCGCTCTCCGAGTCCCAGTTCTTTGCAGAGATCGATCGCGGCGGGCTTCTGGATCAGCAGCGAGTCGGGGCCGGCGTCGATCGTGATGCCGTCAATCTCCTCGCTGAAGATGACGCCGCCGGTCCGCGAGGCCGCATCGAGGACGACGACCGACGTCTGGCGGCGCGACAATTCGTACGCGGCCGCGAGTCCCGCGATTCCGGCGCCAACGACGATGGTGTCCACGCGCATGAGCGATGTCGAGCTGGCGTCCCGACCGAAACGATCATATGCGTGAACGGACCAGATCCTCCAATACGTCGATGAACGCGGACGATGTGTTCAACGACTCGGTTCGGCGCAGCGTCGTCGCGAATTCGCGCGCGGTCTGCGCCGCCTGGACGTCGATGTCGAACAGGATTTCGGTATGGTCGCAGACGAATCCGACCGGCGAGACCAGGAACTTGCGGACGCCGCGGCCCGACTCTTCGTCGATGACCTCGGCCAGTTCAGGGCCGATCCACGGCTCCGGCGTTCGCCCGGCGCTTTGATAGGCGAGCCTGAACCGCCGGACCCCGGCGCGTTCGGCGACGCCCCGCGCGGTTGCTTCGACCTCTTTCGCGTAGGGATCGCCGCCGTCGATCGCGCGCACCGGCAGCGCATGTGCGGTGAAGACGACCAGTTCGTCCGCACGCGGCGCCGCGGCCGTCAGCCGTTCGGCAAAGGCGTCGAGCAGTCTCGGGTGCGTGTGATACGACTGGACCGCATCGAGCGTCACGCCGTCTGGCATCGCCGATTGAGCAGTGTCGAGGTACTTGCGCACGCTCAGCGTCGAGAACTGCGGCGCGAGCGGGATGCCGATGATGCGCGTCACTCCCGTTCGGGCCAACTCTGCGATGGCGTCCTTGATGAACGGCGTCCAGTTGCGCATCCCGACGGCGACAGGAATGCCATCGAGACGTGCGCGAAGCGCAGCGGCTTGCTCGAACGTGATCGCGGTAAGCGGCGACGCTCCGCCGATCGCCGAGTAGTTGTGCCGCATCTCCTCGACGAGCTCGTCAGAGGGTGGCCGGCCTCCGCGCACGATCTTCAGATATTCCGGCATCTCGTCGAGCGACGAAGGCGTGCCGTGCGCCATCAGCAGTACGCCGGTATTCATCCGTGAGCCCCGCGTGCCTCAGCCTCGCGTCTGCTGGTGCACGTATCTGGCGAGTGCCTGAACATGCTCGAGCGGAGTCGACGGCAGGATGCCGTGCCCGAGATTGAAGATGTGGCCTGGTCGTCCGGCCGCGCGCGCGAGCACGTCATCGGTCGCCGCGAAAATGCGGTCGAGCGGCCCGAGCAGCAGCGTCGGATCGAGATTGCCCTGAATCGCGCGATCGGTGCCGATACGTTCCCAGGCTTCGTCGAGTGGGGTTCGCCAATCGGCGCCGATGACGTCTCCGCCTGCGGCGCGCATTTGATCGAGGATGGCGCCGGTGCCGACGCCGAAGTGAATCGTCGGCACGCCCGTCGAGGCGACGCGCTCGAAAATCCGCCGCGTGTGGGGAAGGATGAACTCGCGATAGTCGGCCGCGTTCAACGATCCGACCCATGAATCGAAAATCTGGAACGCATCGACGCCGGCTTCGACCTGCGCCACCGCATAGTCGCTGATGACGTCAGCGATGAGATCGCAGAAGCGGTGCCACGCAGCGGGCGACCCGTACATCAGCGCTTTGGTATGCGCGAAGGCATTCGAGTGGCCGCCTTCGATGGCGTACGAGGCGAGCGTAAATGGTGCCCCTGCAAACCCGATCAACGGAATCGCCGCGCCGAGCTCGCGCTTGATCTGCCGGATCGCCTCGAGCACATGGCCGAGCGCTTCACGCGGCTCGAAACGGCGGACGCGGTCGAGATCGGCTTCGTCGCGTAGCGGCGTCTCGATGGCCGGTCCTTCGCCCTTCACGAAGTCGAAGGGAATGCCCATCGGCTCGAGCGGAAGCAGCAGATCGGAGAACAGGATGGCCGCGTCGACCTCTATGCGCCGGACGGGTTGGAGCGTCACCTCGGTCGCGAGGTCGGGCGTTCGACAGATTTCCAGGAGCGAATACGACTCGCGGAGCTTTCGATACTCCGCCATGTAGCGCCCGGCCTGTCGCATGAACCAGACGGGCGTTGCGTCTACGGGTTGCCGCCGGCAAGCTTTCAGGAATCGGTCGCCGACCGAGGTCAGTGAATCACCCGGGACTGGAGAAGATTGCGGGCCAGGCCTACGAGATCTTCGAGCCACAGCGGCTTGAACCGGAGCTCGGCGCCAAGTTCGCGGAGCTCGGTCGAGATGGCATCGTCCAGGAAGTAGTCGCCGGTGACGATCGCGACGGGCGTGGTGCGCTGGGCGTCGTGCGCGCGAAGCTGGCGCAGGAAACCGAGACCGTCGACGAGCGGCATGCGAAGGTCGAGGATGATGGCGTCCGGCTGTTCGTCGCGCGCCTCGCGCAAGCCGGCCTCGGCGGTGTTCGCCGTCCGCACCTGATAGCCCTCGAGACGCAGGCCGCGCGCAAACGTCTGGGTCACCCCTTCATCGTCGTCCACGATGAGGATTTTTCCCGTGAGGACCTGCGCTTCTTGCTCTTGCGGCTCCACTGAATCCATTGTAACCGACGAGTCGGATGCAACGCTGGTCTACCGTGGAGCTTCGATGATTCATGCTAGACTTTCGGGTTCGATAGCCGTGTTTATCCAACAGTTTGGAGGCGCTCGGTGAGCCCGATTCTGGTGCGGCCTGTCCGCGAGCAACTCGAGCATGACCGCATCATTCGCCAGCTCCAGGCGAAGTTTCGCCGAAAATACGAAGTTGGTATCAATCCGGGAGCTGAGCAGGCGGTTCCAGTAGGTATCGGGCCGGCGGCGATTTATCCGGATGTCGTGCTGATGGCGCTGGATCGTGGCAGGAAGGTGCAATGCGTGGTCGAGGTCGAGACAGGCGAGTCGGTCAATCATCTCGAGGCGCTCGCAGAATGGTCACATCTTTCACGTGTCCGCGTGCCGTTTCACTTGTACGTGCCCGCGGGAATGGTTGACGTCGCCCGGCGGTTGTCCGAGGACAACAATATCTACGTATCCGAAATCTGGAGCTATCACCCCGTCGGCGACCAGATGCGCTTTACCATGGTGTACCGGAACAAGGAGGCGCCGCCTCCGCCTCCGAAGAAGGCGCCGGTCAAAGAGCAGAAGCCGAAGGTCGTTGCAAAGCCTGCGGTGAAGCCTGCGCCGAAGAAGGCGCCGGCGCCGGCCGCCAAGAAAAAAGCGGCCAAACAACCGGCGAAGAAGAAAAAGAAGTAAGCGCGTCAGTCGCGTATGGCTTTTCTGCGTTTCAGCCGCGACAGGCGAGGGTACGAACACTTCTACCTCGTCGAAGCGACCACCAACCGCCGCGGCAAGACCCGCGCGCGCCTGCTGTACTGGTTCCGCACGCCGCCGAACGTCAAGGTTGGACGCGAACCGTTCGACGCGGAGGTTCGCCGAACGCTGGAGGCACAGAATCCCGGCGTCGAGTTCGACTGGCGAAAGATCATCGAGACGCCGATTCCCTCAGCGGACGCAGAGCGATGGCGCGACAAGCGCCGCGCAGAACGCGCTGAGAGGCACAGCAGGCGCGACGCAGCCGGCAAGAACGCTGAGGAACAGGGCGGCCAACGGCGCCAAACGTTCGACGAGCCGCTCGAAGAGATGCCGCCGTCGAACGTCACCGCCGCCGACGCGTTCGATGCGCCGCCACTCGACGTCGACGACGGTCCGGGCGGGGAGGACTTCGGCGATCTCACCGTCGATGCGGCCGAGCAACAAGCCGATTCGCTCGATCCGACGGAAGAATCGCTCGTGCTGATGTCGCCATCCATCGAGACTGCGGCGATATCACTCGACCGCGCGCCGGATTCCCAATCCGAGGCGCACGCGAATTCACAGGCCGAGGCGCAGGCTCCGTCCGCGCGACGTCGACGCCGACGTCGTCGGCGCGGGCGAGGTCGTCCTTCCGCGTCGCCCGGCGCGCCGGCCGTCGCAGGACCGGAAACCGCGCCGCCAACTGACGCAACCGACGAACAAGCCGATCAGGATTCCAATTCCGACGAACCCGGAGAATAGGCGTCCTTTGTTCCGGAACCGCGCGATGCGCATCGGGGCGGCGATTGCGGTCGTCGTCCTCGCGCTTTTGTGGGGCGGTCAGCGGGTAGCGCCGCACATCCTTCCAGCTGTCGAGAAAATCCAGCGCCTGGGCGCTGCTGGTCTGCCGCTGTTCGTGCTGCTGTACATCGTCGCCGTCGTATTGATGGTCCCCGGCGCGTGGTTTACGTTTGCCGGCGGCGCCGTTTTCGGCGTCCTGGCGTCGTTCTTCTGTTCGCTGGTGGGAGGCACGGTGGGATCGACCGCCGCATTCCTGCTCGGCAGGCACGCGGCGCGCGGCGTGGTCCAGCGCACGCTCGCGACGCGGCCGCGCCTGAGCGCCGTCGAGCGCGCCGTCGCGAAGAAGGGTGGTCGCGTCGTGTTTCTGCTGCGGCTATCGCCCGTCGCCCCGTTCAATATTTTGAACTACGTCCTGGGACTGACGACGATGCCTGCGAGACACTTCGTGATGGCCTCGGTCGGGATGATCCCGAGTACATTTCTTTACGCGTACAGCGGTAAGGTGGCGAAGGAAGCGATTCTGGTCGCCGACAAGGCTCAGGCGCCGCAGAGCGCGTCCTACTACGGGATGCTCGTCCTTGGCCTGGCCGCGTCGGCCGCCGCGACAATTGTTGTCGCTCGAGCCGCTCGGCGAGCCCTCAGCGAGGTATAATTTTCGCCCATGGGATTGAAAGCGAAGGGTTTCTGGCCCACGGCGTGCCTCGTGACGCTCGTCGCAGGACTGTCTGCCCAGACGCCCGCCCCACAGCAGCAACAGCCCGCGCCGAAGCCGCAGGACAAAGCGACCTTCCGCGTCCAGGTCGACCTCGTCACGAACGACATCGTCGTCCGCGACGAGAAGGGCAACTTCGTATCCGACCTGAAACAGGGAGAGTTCGAAATCTGGGAAGACGGCGTGAAGCAGGACATCACGTCGATGACCGTGGTCACCGGCGGGAAGGTCAACAACCTGCTGGCGCCGCCGCCACCGCCGCCGCCCGAAGGCATCATCCTGCCGCCGACGAAGCCGCGAACCGACGTGTCGGGGCGCATCTTCCTGTTCTTCGTCGACGATCTTCACCTGCAGTTCGACAACACCGGACGTGTGCGCGAGCTGTTCCGGAAGATTTCAAAAGAGCTGGTCCACGATGGCGACATGTTCGGCATCGTGTCGAGCGGACCGTCGTCGATCGCGGTCGACATGACGTACGACCGCAACCGGCTCGACGAAGCGATCAAGAAAATCGCAGGCAACGAGCTGAAGCCGACCGACATCATCAACGGCCCGTCCGGCGCCGATGGTCCGAGCGAAGTGAAGTACCGCGCGCACGTCGCGTTCTCGACGGTCAACGACGTGCTGAAGAACCTCGAAACGGTTCACAACCGGCGCAAGGCGCTGGTCTACGTCAGCGACGGCTACGACTTCAATCCGTTTCAGGATGCGCGACTCGGTCTGATGGATCCGAACTCGCCGTTCGCGCAGAACGAGTTTGCACGCTCGCAGAATCAGGCGGCGGCAGCAGCCGGACAGTCCGTGGATCCCAACGGCGATCCGATGACGCAGCAGCAGAAGCAGAGCGAAGAGTTTGCTGACGCTGATCTCGCGCGCGAGCTCGGCGACCTCACACGCTCCGCAAATCGCGCCAACGTCACGATGTACACGATCGATCCGCGCGGCCTGGTCGGCATGGGTGACATCGGCGAGCAGGTCGATCCGACGCAGTGGAACGACTTCGTCCGCAAGTCGCAGGACAGCCTGCGTGTGCTCGCTGAGGAAACCGGCGGCGTCGCCGTCGTCAACCAGAACGACTTCAGCAAGGCGCTGAAGCGCATCGACGCCGAGACCAGCGACTACTACGTGCTGGGCTACTACTCGAAGAACCCGGACATTCAGAAGCGTCGGCGCAATATCGAAGTGCGCGTCACGCGTCCGGGGCAGAAGTGGCAGATCTGGTCGCGCAAAGAGTACGTGCTCAAGCCGCCGCCGGCGCCGACGCAGACGAAACAGTAGGCGCCAGAACCGTCATCTCGCTCGAGTCGACCGGGTCGCAACCGCAGCGCCCGGTCGAAGCGACGCCTTCCGCATTCGCGCCTCGCCGCGCCCGGGCAGTCCTTTCGCAGTTGTTTCCGGGACGCGATCCGTGCGACTTCCCGCGTCTCGCATGCGCGCCACAGCTTCCTTCAGGTACACCTCGTCGATGTCCGCCCCGATGAAGTTGATGCCGAGCCGCGCGCACGCCACGGCGGTGCTGCCGAGACCCGTAAACGGATCCATCGCGACGCGCACGCGTCCGAGGCCGTGGAGCCGAAGGCACTGTTCGGGAAGCTGCGACGGAAACGTCGCCGGATGCGGCCGATCACGATCGCGCCGCTGGATCGTCTCGTACGGGATGAACCACGTGTTCCCGCGGCAGCGCAGGCCCTGCGATGCGTTCCGCCAGCGCGTGACGTTCGACTGATCCTGGTAGGGGACGCCGAGCGCCAGGCGATCCAGCGAGGTGTCGCCGCCGGGCGTGAAGTGAAACACGAATTCCTGACAGTCGTTCAGAAACCGATCGCTGTTGATGGGTTTGTAGTGGCCGACCGCCAGATCGCGCGTCAGGCCCGCGCCCGCGCCGGCCGACGAGCGGTCGATCGCGATCGACTTGATCCAGTGAATGATGTTCTGCAGTCGCAGATGAGGCCGCGCGGTCTGCGCCACGTCGAGCGCCGTCCACGGGTCCGAGGGCTTGGCGCCGACGTTCAGGAACAGCGAGCCGTCCGGCCGAAGCACGCGCGCAGCCGCCGCGAGCCAGTTGTTTGTCCAGGTCAGGTAGTCCTCGCGTGTGAGCGAGTCCTCGTACCGGTTGTATTGAATGCCGAGGTTGTAGGGCGGCGACGTCACGATGACGTCCACACTCTGCGGCGCGAGCTGCCCGAGAACGGCGACGCAGTCGCCGAGATAGAAGCGTCCCGTCGCCTGGCCTGCTGCGACGTTCGCATACGGCTTGAGCACGACACTCATAACTGCATGCTTTTTCGGTCGGGAGGGATTAGTACGATAGGGGCGGGCGCCCCATTTCGGAACAGCTGATGTTCCGGCGCTGTACAGACGCCCGCCGTGTCGGCGGGCCGCAGCCGATTAGGACGCCTTCGTGGTCAGGGCGATCGGCGAGACCGTCGCGAGCCGTTCGGTCGCCACCGTGTGGTTGCGCCGATGGCCGTGACTGCCGCACGCCTTGCCCTTTTCCTCGACGTAGCTCACTTCGCGACTCGTGGCCACTTCGCGGTAGCGGCCGACGATGCAGCCGCAGCCGAGGGTGGTGAAGCCGAGAAGTCTGACGAGACTCATTCTGCCTCCGCTCGAACGCTGCAGCAATACGCGTGCCGCGTGTTGACTTCAACTTCGTAACAGATGCAACGCGCGTTCGGTGAGAGATTTGGGCGTACCGAATTTCAAGCGCCCGTCTAACGTCACGCGCGATTCACTTCTTTGAAGCGCGATCCAGTTTTATCGTGAAGGAGCGGAAGAACGGGCTCGCGCGAGACCTTCGCGCGCGGCGCTCGATGACGGATCGATCGCGAGCGCGTTCGCGAAGTACGAGGCCGCCGATGACAGATTTGCCACCTGAAGATTGAACACGCCGGCGTTTACATACCCTGACGGGTCGCGCGGATTGTTGCGAATTGATGCATCAAAGGCACCCTGTGCGCACTCACGCTGACCAAGCGACGCACACGCGGCGCCGAGCAGGTTCTGCGCCCGCGCATGTTCGGGATGCGCGGCGACGACACGGCGGGCGATATCGGCGGCCTCGGCTGTTCGTCCGTTCAGAAACAGCGCCGTCGCCTGGTAGTACCGAGAGTCCGCACTGTCAGGGAATTTGAGGACTAATTGTTCGGCCAGCGCGGCAAGTCGCTGGCCGTCGCCCTCGTCGGCGAAGACCGAGGCGAGCTGATCCGCGGCCCGCGGGTCGTCCGGCGCCAGCTTGAGCGCGTCGGACGCCGCCGCTGCCGCCGCCTGTCCTTTGCCCATCACGGCCAGGACGCGCGACAACTCGATGCGGACGTCGGCGTTCGTCGAATCCTTTTGCGCCAGCGACTCCAGCCACTGTCGTTCGTCGTCGAGCTTGCCGGCGCCTCCGGCGGCGTCGGACAGACCGGAAAGCGCCCGGACGTTTCGAGGATTCAGCGCGACGCCGCGCCGGAACGCGTCGTACGCGCCGGCGAAGACCTGCGCGCGAAGGTCGATCAGCCCCTTGGATGTCCAGGCTGCGTCGTTGGCGTCGGCTACCGCGCGGGCGACAGCCGGCGGGCTCACCGGGGCCAGCGCGCGGATGGTGGCCGCGTTGTCTTCGCGCGTGCGACCGTAGATGCCACGCGGCGCAGAGTACTCGAGCGCCGAGCGGTCGTCGCTCTGAATCGGGGCCGTGTCCGCCAGGCGATCAATCTCACGGGGACCGCCGGCATACATCGAAAGCAGAACGAACGGCGCCGTATGTGGCGCGACGCCGACGTCTGCGAGCACCGCGTCGACGCGCGGATCCCGTGCGGCCGCGGCCATCGAGTCGAGGCGATCGACGACGTGTCCGCTCTTCGAGCCGATGAGGAGCAGGTCGCCGCCGCCGACGAGCCACATCGTGCTTTCGGGAAACGCGGCAGCAAACGTCCTGACGATTGACCGCAGGTCCTCGGGCCGGATGTCGTAGGTGTGAGCCCACTGGCAGACGATACCGTCGGGCTTCAATCGTGTCCGGACGGCGTCGAAGAACTCGCGGGTGAAGAGTGACGCCACGCCCGCCATCCACGGATTCGACGGCTCGGACACGATGATGTCGTACTCGCGATCGCTCAGGAGCAGGTGGGACCGACCGTCGCCGACGATCAGCCGGACGCCGGGCTGCGCGAGCGCGCGTCCGCTTTCCCTGTCGAAGAAACGCGACGCCTCGACGACTTCGGGCGAGATTTCGATGACGTCGGCGTGCCGGACGGTGCCGGTCGCGAGGGCCGACCCGACGGTCACGCCGCTGCCCAGGCCGATGATGGCGACATCTTCTGCGCGGCCGTGGATGAGCACCGGAAGCAGGCCGAGCAGCCGTTGGGTGAGCATGTCGCCGCCGTTCGACGCGTCGACCTTGCCATCGATGGCGAGCGAGCGGACGCCGCTGAGATCACGCACGCTGACCGTCGCCGCCGATCCTTCGCGATAGTAGACGAGCGAGCCGGCGCGGAGGACGGCATCCAGGTCGGTTCCGGCGAGATACGGCGCGTACTTGTAGGCGCCGCTCGCGAGGAGCGCGCGATCCCATGCGGGCACCGCGAAAATCGCGATCGTGGCGGCGGCTGCCGCCAGCGTCGGAATGGCTGCGAACCGTGCGAGCGCGATTCGTTCCGGCCGCGCTGCGAGCATCACCGCCACGCCGCCCGCGAGCGCGAAGAGCGCCGCGCCGACGATGGTCGGGCGAAGGCCGAAGGCGGGAATCAGAACGAAGCCAGCTGTGAGCGCACCAACGATTGCGCCGACCGTGTTTGCCGCGTATACCAGCGCCGCGCGATCGGCGACCGACGAATCCGTCCCGCCCGCCAACGTCAGCGCCAGCGGAAAGGATCCGCCGAGCGCCAGCGTCATCGGCAGCAGGACGACGCCCACGGCCACCGCCTGCAGCATCACGACGGATCTGAAGTCGGCGTTCGGCGACGCAACCTGCGCGGCGACGGTCAGGGGGAGGCTGTTGGCCGCATACGACGCGGCGGCCGTCGCGGCGACAGCGCCCGTCATCAGGAGACCGCCGAGCCACGTCGCCGGCTTCGCGGTCGTCCTCGCCACGCGGACGAACAGCGCCGCGCCAATCGCCAGTCCCACGATGAACGACGCCGCCATCGTCGCGAAGGCGTACGTCGTCGGACCGATGACGAGCGCGAGCAGACGCGTCCATGCGACTTCGTAGACGAGGGCGGAGCAGCCGGAGACCGCAGCAGCGACGGCGGCGACCATCGGCATCGCGACGAACGGCGCATGTGCCGTCTGCCGCGGCTTCGCAGGTTCTTTGCGAGATCTTCTGGACGGGGCAGGTCCGGCCTGAGGTGGCGCTGCCGACTCACGCGCGGTGCGGATCCACAACGCGCCCGCGGCCGCGGCGAGGTTGAGCGAGACGCCGACCCAACTGGAACCCTGGATGCCCAGCGCGGGCACGAGCCAGAAGCCCGCGAGAATGGCCCCAACCGCGGCGCCGGCGGTGTTTGCGGCGTACAGAACGCCCGTCTCCGCAGGCGTCTTCGCCGCTGCGGCTGCCGCGACTGGAAACGTCGCGCCCATCGCGACCGCCGGGATGCCGACGAGCAACAGGCTGATCACGATTCGAACGAACGCGAATCGCGTTGGGGTGGTGCCGTCCGCGTAGGCCCACGCGAGCGCCGGCACGGTGCCCCGGAGGACGAAGGGGAGAAGCAGTGCGAGGATGGCGACGGCGACTTCCAGCGCGGCGTAGAGACGAAGGCTCTCGCGATCGCGCGCGGCGACGCCTGGTTGCCAGCGGCCGGCCGCCCACGAGCCGCATGCGAGGCCGCCCATGAACGCCGCGAGCACCGTGCTGGCCGCGGCGACGCTGTGACCGAGCTGCAGCGTGAGGAGCCGCGTCCAGGTCACTTCGTAAACGAGTGCCGCGGCGCCCGACAGCGTGTAGCACACGACGAACGGACGCCGATGGGTCATGAGCCGCGGCAAAGGTAGAACGAAAATCTGAAAAGGTAAACGTACAAAAGGATGG
This sequence comes from Vicinamibacterales bacterium, assembly GCA_036557365.1. Taxonomy (GTDB): domain Bacteria; phylum Acidobacteriota; class Vicinamibacteria; order Vicinamibacterales; family CAVVIG01; genus DATKHR01. The sequence goes on along the minus strand of DATBHR010000057.1, from coordinate 163,460 downwards.
CCGGCGTCGTGGCTGCTGCCAGAACGCCGGCCAGATTGTCAACCAATCAAGCGCCGTAGAGCGGCGCCTGATGTGAGGGTGACTTAGAAGTCGAAGCGGAAGCCGATCTTCAGCACGCGCGGTGCGACCACTTCCTGCACGCGACCGAAGTACGACGTCGTCTTCTGCGCGGCGACGAACGCGGCCTGGCTCGCGAAGCCCTGCGTCAGCGAGCCGTAGCTGTTCTGACCCGCGCTCGAGTTGAGCACGTTGTGCAGTTCGGCGACGAACGACGCGCGATGGCCGGCGAAGCGGACGCCCTTGTCGGCGCGCAGCGAGAGCAGGCTGAGCGTGCTCGCCCGATAGGTGCCGCGCGGATCAACCGGGATGGCGCGCGAGCCCTGCGACAGGCCGACCGTCAAAGTGCGATCGATCGGCAGGCCACTGAGCGCCTGGTAGTTCGCGCCGACCATGATGTCCCACGGCGCCTGGTAGCTGCCGAGCAGCTTGAACGCGTGCGGCTGATCGTTCGCGCCACGGCCCTGGCCGACGAAGTCGATCAGGTTGTTCGGGTTCGTGTAGTCGTAGGTGAGGCGACCCGTGCCGTTCGTGGTGATGCCAAGCTGGCTGCCTTCGAGGCGCGACCAGACGTACGACGCCTGCATCTGCCACTTGTTCGACATGCGCTTGGCGACGGACAGCTCGAGAGCCTTGTAGCGCTGCACGCAGTCGATCGACACGTTGTTGCCGCAGTTCGTGTGGTAGAACGTGTCCTTCCCGAGATATTGCGGCAGCACGTCGTAGAAGGTGAGCGACCGGTCGTCCCCCGTGCCCTTCACGTTGTCAGGACCGAAGTCCGTGACGACCCGCGTGGGCGCGTAGGCGGTGGACGTCACCGTATTGCACGGCAACCCGTAGCAGTTCTCGTCCGTCGTCATGTCGCGGAACCAGCGCTGGATCCAGTCGGCGTTGAAGGACCAGTTGCTCGCGAGCTCACGCTGGTAGGCCAGCATGATCTCGTCGTTCTTCGGATCCTTCAGGTTCGGATCGATCGAGTTCGACTTGGGCACGAACTGGCTGGTCTGACGGCCGAGCTCGTTCGCGTCGGCCTTGCCGTTGTGGTTCAAGTCGCCGAGGTACGTCCACGTCTGGACGCCGCCGGTCTGGATCGAGTTGGGGTTCACGCTCGCGTACTCCGACGTGTACATCGATTCGAAGTAGCGGCTGTAGCTCGCCTTCGCGACGTTCCGGCCGTCCTCGGTCAGCTTGTAGACGATGCCGGTGCGCGGCGCCAGCGTGCTCCACTTGTAGCCCGGATCGATTTCGGGATAGTTCGTCACCGGGAACCACTTGCCGCCGCCGCCGCTCTGCGCCGGAATCGTCCCGTCGTAGTACGACCAGCGCAGGCCGAGGTTCAGCGTGACGCGCGAGTAGCTGACGCGGTCCTGGACGAACGCCGCGAAGTTGCGCATCTTGGTTTCCTGCGTCAACGGCGTGTTGTACAGGAAGGCTTCCACAGGAGCGCAGCCCGTGCGCACCGTCGCGTTGCAGGCGTCCGCGGCGCCCGAGTAACGGATGCGCGTGTCGTCGAAGATCTGGAAGCCGTCGGTTCCGGTCGGCGTCCACCAGTTCTCGAAGCCGCTCTTCAGCTGATGGCTCGCCTTCAGCCAGCCGTCGATGTAGCGCGTGAGGCCGATGTTGGTCTGGTGCCGGTACGCGTCGCGGAATCGTTCGCCCGTCGGTTCGGGACCGTCGATGTAGATGCCCGTCGTCGTGTTGAACGTCGACGGGAACTGCGCGCTCGCCGGCAGCGCGTTGAATTCATCCGACCACGTGCTCGGCCAGTGCATGTGGAAGTACGTCGAAGACACCTCGAGGAACGTGTTCTGGTTCAGGACCGACGTCCAGTTCGCATTGATCAGGTTCTTCGGCGATTCCTGGTGCAGCGTGTTAATCGGATTCGGCTGGTTGACGCCCGCGTTCCGGTTCGGCTGGAACTTGCGGTTGTAGGTCCAGAACGCCGCGAGCGTGTTGTTCTTGTTGATCTGGTACTTGCCGCTCGCCGTGTAGTTGCGGAGGTTCGAGTTGAACGGGTTCGTCAGGCTGCCGTCAGAGTTGACGACGGTGTAGCCGGCGATCGCGTCGACGGTGGAGTAGTTGCGGAACGATCCGAACCACCAGAGTTTGTCCTTGATGAACGGTCCGCCCGCGTCGGCGTTGAAGTCGTTCAGTTCGCGCAGCGTCGGGTCGGTGACGCCCTGCGCGCGCAGTTCGTCGGTGATGTTGTTGCCGGTGAACCCGTCCCAGAAGCCCTTGCCGGTGATGCTGTAGAACGCGGTGCCCTTCAGCTGATTTCCGCCGGACTTCGGGATGACGTTGATGTTCGCGCCGCCGCCGCCGCCGACTTCCGCGCCCATCGCGGCGGTGTCGACGGAGATTTCTTCAGCCGAGCCGAAGTCCATGTAGTACATCGACCCGTAGTTCTGCGGCGTGTCCGCGGTGACGCCGTAGTAGTTCAAGTTGTAGTTGGTTGCGCCGTGCGCCACCATGTTCGTCGACGTGGCCGCGTTCAGGCCGCCCGGATCCTGCCGGCCCATCGTCATGCCGGGCAGCACGGTCGTCGATCCGAAGATGGTGCGCGACGTCGGCACCGCTTCGAGCGTCGCGTGATCGAGCCGCGCGCCCACCTTGGTGTTCTCGACGTCCACCGTCGGCGATGCGCCGCTGACGGTGACCGTTTCCTGCAGCGAGGCCAGCTTCATCGTGCCGTCGACCGTGATGGTCTGACGGACCGGGACGACGATGCCCTCGCGAACGAGCGGCGCGAAACCGGCGAGCTCGAACTTCAGCGTATAAGTGCCCGAATTGACGGCAGGAAAGCGGTACTGGCCGGTGGCGCTCGTCGTCGCCGTCGGCGTGCCCATCATTGCGGGACCCGAGAGTGTGACCGTGACGCCGGGCAGCGCGCCGCCCTGGTCATCGGTGATTTTGCCAACGAGCTCGCCGAATGTCTGACCCGTTTGCGCGAACGCTGCAGCGGGCGCGAGCATGCTCACCATCGCGAGCGCCGAAAGCGCACGAAGGATTGCACGTGTCAAGGTGACCTCCTCATGACAAGACCCGAATTCGTGCCGCAAAAGATACACGTGTTTTTCACGAATTTACCGATAAAACTTTCTGAATTCCTTATAGAGACGCTCGAGCGATACAAGGATTTGGATTGAGAGCCTGATTTTCAGTGTGGGGCCCGTGTGGGCTACCATTCCTCCAATTCTTCGTTTCGGAGGCGCGTGTGAAACGGCTGGCAATGATCGGCGTGGGTGTGGCGGTGGCGATCGGGATCGTGGCCGTGCGGGTCTCGACGCAGGCCCCCACGAACGTCAACGACCTCTTACAGAATCCGTCGGTGAAGGCGGCGCTCGCAGCGGTGAAGGCCAACGAGCCACAGACGATCGAGGATCAGATCCGCTTCTGTGAAATTCCCGCGCCTTCGTTCAAGGAAGACGTCCGCGGGAAGGAACTGCAGCGCGTCTTCCAGCAGCTCGGACTTCAGGATGTGCGCGTGGACAAGGTCGGGAACGTGCTCGGCACCTACGCTGGCGCTGCGCCGCATCCGCACCTGGTCATCGCCGCGCACCTCGACACCGTGTTTCCTGAGGGCACCGACGTCAAGGTCAAGCGCGAAGGCAACATCCTGCGCGGGCCGGGCATCGGTGACGACTGCCGCGGCCTCGCCGTCCTCGTGTCGATCATCCGCGAGATGAAGAAGGCGAACGTGAAGATCGGCGGCACCGTGACCTTCGTCGCCAACGTCGGCGAAGAAGGGCTGGGCGATCTCCGCGGCGTCAAGGCCTTGTTCCGCGAGACGCTGAAGGATCAGATCGACAACTTCATCTCCATCGACGGTACGGGCGTGCACGTGACGAACGTCGCTGTCGGAAGCCACCGCTATCGCGTGACGTTCAAGGGACCCGGCGGCCACAGCTTCGGCGCGTTCGGCATGGCGAACCCGATGGGTGCGATGGGACGCGCCATCGCGAAGATTCAGGAGATTCAGGTGCCGCGTCAGCCGAAGACGACGTTCAACGTCGGACGCGTCGGCGGCGGGACGTCGGTCAATTCGATTCCGTTCGAGGGCTGGATGGAGCTCGACATGCGCTCGTCCGATCCGGCGTCGCTCTCGGCCGTGGACGCCAACATCCAGAAGGCGATCGACTCGTCGGTCGTTGAAGAGAATGCGCGGTGGGGCAAGCCTGGCGTGATCACGGTGACGAAGGAACTCGTCGGCGACCGTCCCGCGGGCAACACGCCGGAGAGCGCCGCGATTGTCCGCACAGGGCTCGCGGCCGCGACGGCGCTCGGATTCAACGCCAACCTCGGCGAAGGATCCACCGACTCCAACATCCCGATGAGCATGAAGATTCCGGCGATCACGATCGGCGGCGGCGGCCGCGGTCGCGACGCGCATGCGCTGACGGAGTCGTTCGACACGACCGATGCGTGGATGGGGACCCAGCACGCGCTGCTCTTGACGATCTCGCTGGTCCAGCGATGAGCGTCGCCGCCGGGTGATGGCGGCGAGACGGCGCGTCCTCGCCGCCCGCTGGCTCGGCGTCGCGGCTGCCGCGTGCGTCGTCGCCTGTCACGGCGCGCCACCCAGTCCGATTCTTCGCACCATCAACGGGCAGAACGTCCTGCTCGTCACGATCGACACGCTTCGCGCCGATGCGCTCGGCAGCTACGGTGGACGTTCGGCCACGCCGGCGCTCGATCGGCTCGCTGCAGAGGGCGTCCGGTTCGAGTCCGCCCACGCACACGCGGTCGTGACGCTCGCGTCGCATGCCAGCATCCTGACCGGCCAGTATCCGTACATCCACGGCATCCGCGACAACAGCGGATTCCGCTTGCGCGCCGAGACGCCAACGATCGCGACGATGCTGAAGGACGCGCGCTACGCGACGGGCGCCTTCGTCGGCGCGTTTCCGCTGAACGCCCGTTTCGGGCTGAATCGCGGATTCGACGTCTACGACGATCGCGTCGGCGATTCGCGGGTGCCCACCGAGTTCGGCATGCCCGAGCGTCCGGCAACAGCCGTTGTCGCGCTCGCTCGCGCGTGGATCGGCGCGCACCGCGCCGAACGATGGTTCGCGTGGGTTCACCTGTTCGATCCGCACGCGCCGTATCGTCCGCCGCCGCCATTCGACAAGGCGTACGCGGAGCGTCCATACGACGGCGAAGTGGCAGCAACCGATGCCGCGCTTGCGCCGTTGCTCGACGACGTGCGCGCAGCCGGACGTCCCGCGCTGGTCGTCGTCACCGCCGATCATGGGGAAGGCCTCGGCGAGCACGGCGAGCAGACGCACGGCGTCTTTGCGTACGAGTCGACGCTGCGAGTACCGCTCATCATCGCGGAGCTCGGACAAAACGGATCGACGGCACGATCGGAAACAGCGTCAGCGCCGGTTCGTCACGTGGACTTGCTGCCGACGATGCTGGATGCAGCCGGATTCTCGGTTCCACACGACGTGCCCGGCCGGAGTCTGATTTCCGCGGACGCGCGGCGTGATGTTGCGGGCGCGCCGGCATCCTACTTCGAAGCGATGGGTCCGAATCTCAACGACGGCTGGGCGCCGCTGGCAGGTGTCCTCGTCGGTCGAGACAAGTACATCGATCTGCCGATGCCCGAACGGTACGACCTGGCGGCCGATCCGCACGAGACGCGCAATCTGGCGGGACAGGATCCGTCGCGCGATCGCGCGCTTGCGTCGAGGCTCCGTGAACTCGGCGCGTCCGCGTCAACGACACGCGTTACGGAGGACCCGGCCGCGGAAGCCGCTTTGCGCGCGCTCGGATACGTATCGGGCCGCGCCGCACCCAAAGCACGTTACGTCGATGCGGACGATCCGAAGTCGCTCATCGGCATCGATCAATCCGTGCACCGCGCAGTGGACGCTGTCGCTGCAGGTCGTCCACAGGAAGCCGAAGGCATCTACGAAGAAATCATTCAGCGCCGTCCGGACATGGCGCTGGCCTATCGGCACCTGGCGTTTCTGAAGGCTCGACGCGGCGATCTCGCAGGCGCGACGACGGTGCTGCAGCGGGCGACGCGCCAGGGTGCGGCCGATCGGCGCGTGCTGGCGCAGCTTGCGGAGTACTTGATCGATCGTGGGCAGACGCGGCAGGCCATCGAGCTGCTGGAACCGCTCGTCGAAGCCGGTCCGATCGAGTCCGACGCGCTCAACACGCTTGGCATCGCGTACGCGCAGTCCGGACGAACGGCAGATGCGCGCCGGATCTTCGAACGCGGAGTTGCTGAGGATCCGACGAGCAGCGTGCCGCTCGAAAATCTGGGAATGCTGGCGCTCGGACAGCGCGACCTGGACGCTGCGCGCCTGCGATTCGAGGAAGCCCTTCGCGTCGATCCCAAATCGTCGCGCGCCTACTCGGGGCTCGGCGCCGTTGCCAGTCGCGCGGGAAACCGCGACGCGGCCATCGCGAGCTGGTCCCGCGCCGTCGAGCTGGATGGACGCAATCTCGACGCGCTCTACAACCTGGGCGTCGCATTAGTGCGAGAGAAGCGCGTCATTGAAGCGCGCCCTTACCTGGAGCAGTACCTCCGAACGGCGCCCGCCAGCTTGGAAAAAGAGCGGAGAGAAATCGCGGCACTGCTGCCGCGCTAGGAGCCTTGTTTGATTTCGCGGAAGCGCTCGGCGTCCACCGCGCGCTGCTGCCGAGCGCCGGTGCGCGCCTTCAGCAATCGCAGCGCGAATGTTGCATGCGCTGCTCCGACGACCACGACCTCCGGCATCGTCGGGCGCGACACCAGGAGCGGCATCAGGTTGACCAGCGCGGCCAGAGCAAACGGGACCGTGAACAACGGATCGACCGCGACGAATCCTTTGACGTTCTTCGCCGCGGCAAAGGCAGCGGCAGCTCGTTCCCATCCATCGTCGTGGAACACGAACAGATAGCGGCCGATGCGTTCGACCGCGACGTGCAGCGAGAACACCGATTCGAACAGCGCGGCTAGCAGCAGGAGCGTGATGAGGGAGCAAATCGGCGGCAGCGCCAGCGCGACCGTGGCAACGAGGATCGCCGCCCAGGCCGAGACGCCCACCGCGAAAATCCAGACACGGGCCGTACCGCGTTCGCGGATGGTCGCCCTGAGCCCGTCGTATTCCTGTTCACACATCGTCACGAAATTTCGTCTGGCGTGACCCGTCAAGGTGCCGATAAGTAAGACAAGAGTGCAGCATCAGGTTGAGCATTGTGGCACATGCGTGCCGATAATTCCCTTGCGGTCTATGAATTGTCTGCTACAATCCTCCGTGCATCTGACCGTTACATCGTGGGAACACGTCGCGTGAGCAGAAAATCATTTTTCTGGATCGGTCCTCTTGCGCTTGTTACTGCCGTCAGTCTCGGCGTTGCGCCGGCTGAGGCGGGTCAGGCACGAACACCCAAACGTCCGGCGTCGAAAAGCGCGAAGTCGTCGGCCTCCGTCAAGACGGTCTACTCGGCGTCGAGCTCGATGGCGCGCCGCAGCCGCCTGGCGAGTGCGCACGCGACGGCGATGGCCCGCGAGATGGCCGACACGCCGCTGCCACGCTACAAGGTCGATGCGAGCGGCGACCTCGTTCCGGATCTTCGTGCCGCGGCCGGCATCGTCTACGACCCCAACACCAATCAAGTGCTGTGGGAAGAAAACTCCCAGAGCCAGCGCTCCATCGCCAGCATCACCAAGGTGATGACCGCGACGGTGTTTCTCGAGAACGATCCTGATCTTTCGCAGCCGGTCACGGTCGCTCGCAGCGACGTCTACCAGGCGTCCACGACGCATCTGCGTGCGAACGACAAGGTGACGGCCGACGATCTGTTGCACCTGCTGCTCATCGCCTCGGACAACGCCGCTGCGCGCGCGCTGGCCCGGGTTTCACCGATGGGCACGGCAGCCTTCGTCGATCGGATGAATGAAAAGGCCGCGGAGCTCGGTCTGGAATCGACGCACTACGCCGATCCATCGGGTCTGCTGTCCGACAACATGTCGTCGGCGTACGACATGGCGCGACTGATCACGCACGCCGCCGAAGACGACCGCATCGGGTCCGTCATGCGACTGCAGGAGTACACGCTCTGGACGGTCAATCATCGTCAGATCGTGTTCCACAGCACGAACCACCTGCTGGGACGATCGGATGTCGAAGTCCGTGGCGGCAAGACCGGATTCATTTCGAAGTCCGGCTACTGCCTCGCGACGCTGCTGCGCCTGCCCGACAGCGGTCAGGAAGTCGCGGTCGTGGTGCTTGGCGCACGCTCGAACGCCGCGCGGTTCATGGAGTCGCGAAACCTCTTCAACTGGGTGTCGTCGAAGGCCTCGTCGCTCTTCGCGCCGAAGACGCCCGCGCAGCAGCAGTAGGATCGCCCCGCTGCCGGACGTCACCGTCCGGCGCTATCCGAGATAGCCCTTCTGGACGGCTGCCGCGTCGAGCGGCAGCGTCGCAATCGAATCCACCGCCAGCATGACCGGCCGCGTCGTCCGCCGGCCGTCGTACGCCTTGAGATAGCGGCGGCACACATCGCACGCCGACACGCGGTACTTGCCGTCGGGCGTCGCGAACGACGTGATCTGCGTCCGGTCGTCGTTCATGCAGAACGGACACATGATCGTTGGAAAGGCCCACTGCCCGGTACATCGCCCGCAGATCAGCCGGCGGTCGGCGCTCGGTGTGATGACGGCGAAGTCCGGCTCCCAGCCGCAGTACGGGCAGTGTCCATGCTTCCAGCTCGCGAGGTCGATGCGCTGACCGAGCGCTTCCGCGCAGCGCGTGAGAAACGGCCGGAGCGCCAGCACGAGGACCTGATCGATGCCTGATGGAAGCCCTTCGGATCCGCCGTCGCCCTTCGCGCTCTCCACCCCCGACGTCGCGTCGTACCAGCGGGACACGACCGATTCGAGCGTGTTGCCTTCGCGGCCAAGCGCGACGATCGCGTCGTAGTCCGGCGATTCGATCGCGTCGAAGCGGCGCAGGATGTCGGCCGTCTGGCGGAACGTCAGGCGGAAGTCCGACCACTCGAGCGGGATGTCGCGAAACCGCACGAGCGGCCGTCCTGCGGCCTGCTGCGCGGACACCCACTCCGGGTCGGACTGAATCCACGGCAGCGGCACGCGGCCCTGCACGCGGCGCTGCATTTCGACGAGCGCGATCTGCAGATCGACAGCCGTTGCCAGTTCGGGCCGTGCGCTCTTCAGTTGTTTGAGTTCGGCGACGTCGGGCGGATCCGCGCGTTGGGGACGGGTCGGACGTTCAGTCACGTACGAATTGTACCGTTGCGATGAGTGTGAGGGCCACGACGAGCGAGGGAGGAGAAAAAATGCCGTCTCGACCGGTGCCCGTCGAGGGCCGCCGGTCGAGACGGTCGGTAGGAACTACCAGTTGAAGCGGAGACCGAGTCGTCCGGTCCGCGGAGCGATCCAGACGTTCGGGTTGCCGAAGCTGCTGCCCGAGGCTTCGATGACGCCGGTGGACGAACCGTTGTCGACGACGCCCTGGTTGAACATGTTGAACAGGTCGAAGTAGATGCCGATTCGCTGATCCCGCCCTATCTGGAACGTCTTCTCGACGCGGAAGTCGATGTTGTTGACCGCGTCCGTCCGCCGTGTGCCGACCGGCTCGATGCGTACGGCTTCCGACCCTTGATCGAGCCCGCGTATCGTGGCTGTCCGGCCCCAGGCGAGTCCGGTCGTGTACCGATAGACCGCGCTCACGTTGAAGCCGCCCGCCGCGGGGATGCGATACGTGCCTTCGAGCTTCACAGCATTTGTGGGATCGAAGCGCATATCGCCGTCGATGTTGATGGTGTGATTCGGATCGGCGAAGCCGCCCGTCTGGCCGAGGCCCTGCGTGCTTCCTCCGCCCGCGTTGGCGCCGCCGCGATTGGTGACGGTGCCGCGTGCGTGCGACCACGTGTACGACGCCGTCATCTGCCAGTTGTGCGAGTACCGCTTGGTGCCAATCAGCTGGAAGGCGTCGTAGTCGCGGAACGCATCCGGCGGGTTGGTGAACAGCAGGAACTCGTGTCCGGGATTCGACTTGTTATAGACGGTTATCGGTCCACCATCGTCCGATGTCCCGAGCGTGCCGTCAGGTCCAGGGTCGATTTTCTGCACCGGCGTATAGATGGAGCCGGTGTCGACGAATCCCATGAAGTCGCGGAAATTCCTGCGTATGTACTGGACCGTCGTCGAGAAGTCTGCGAACAACTCCCGTTCGAAGCCGACGAGGTACTGATCGACGTAGGACTGTTTGATGTTGGGATCGAGTCCCAGGTTCGTCGCAGGACTGCGTCGACTGAGCTCTTCGAAGTCGTTCGGTCCGAGCACCGCGGCCGTGATGTGCGGGTTCTGCTGGCTCAGGTCCATGAACTCGAACTGACCGCCGAAGAGTGCATCGGCGTACCGGCCGTAGTGCGCCCGCAGGACGTTCTTGTGATCACCGAGGATGTCGTACGCCATCCCGACGCGACCAACGAGTGCGTGGTTGGCGAGCACGTTGCCGGTCGGCACCGAGCCGCGGTTGATGTCGAGCCGGATGCCCGGATTGATCGTCAGCCGGTCGGTGACCGTCCACGTGTCCTGCGCGTAGAGGGAGGTGCGGTTGGCGGTCGCGTTGGTGACGTAGCCATCCCAGAGGAACACGAGGTACGGCTGGCCGCCGTAGTCGTAGTAGTAACGTCCGCCCGGATATCCTGATTCGTTGCGGATTTTCGAGTGCTCGAACTCCGCGCCGAACTTGAATTCGTGGGCTTTGCCGGCGAAGCCGTCGGCGTAGCGCGTCAGCGTCGCCGCCGTCACGTTGCGGGTCCGATCGAACCGGCCGTAGTACGGGACGTTGACCGTGTAGATGTCGGGAATCGGATCGTAGTGCGGATACGGTCCGCTGCGCGTCTGCGGCGGCGTCGGATCAACGGGGAAGTATCCGCTGTACCCGCCGTTGCGGACGTTGAGCAGCGTCTTGTCGTTGATCGTCCAGGTGGCCTGGATATTCCAATTGGTCTCGGGCGAGGGCTCGAGTGCCGTGACCTCGGTCGTTGGACGACGTGCGCTGGCGCCGCGGCCGGCGATGTTGTACTTGTCCTTTTCGAGGAATCCTTCGACGCGCACGCTCGACGACGCGGCCCACGTCAGCTTGCCGAGGAACCGCGGATCTTTCTCGCTCGTGTAGTCGCCGTTGAACCCGGCCGGCCGATCCTGTCGGTTGAAGTACTGGAAGCCCGTGAAGAAGAACAGCTTGTCCTTCATGATCGGGCCGCCGAACTGCGCGGTCGTGTCCCAGTAGCTCTTGATCTCGCGCGGCTTGAAGGTGTCCTGCAGATCGGATGGGAGGCTCTTCGTGTTGTCGGCGATCCAGCTGTTTTTTTCCGTGAGATATTCGGCGAGACCGTTGAACTTGTTGCTGCCCGATCGAATGATGCTGTTGGCAGCGACGCCGGTGAATCCGCCGTACTCGACGTTGGCGCCGAGCGAGACCACCTGAACCTGCTCGACCCAGTTGTAGTTGAAGAACGACCAGGGCGTGCCGCCCTCGGGGTCGCTCACGTCGACACCGTCCATCAGCAGCGCGTTAGAGCTCTGCGTTCCACCATAGGCCACGTTGCTGTTGACGCCGGGTGCCAGGTTGATGGCGTCAGGCTGAAAGCGGCCGGTCGGCAGGTTCTGCAGCTGCGCATCGGTGATCTGTGTGTTCGACGCGGAACTCTTGATGTCCACAACGGGTGTGGACCCGGCGACTTCGACCGTTTCGCTGACGGCCGCCACGGAGAGCGAAACGTCGATCGTAATGGTGGTTCCGAGTGGAAGGACGATTCCGCTGCGCTTGACGGTGCGGAATCCCGACAGTGATGCTTCCATCTCGTACACGCCCGGACGGAGCGCCGGGAATCGATAGAGACCTTGCGCGTCAGTGACGCTCGTCTGCACGCCTCCGACCTGACCAGGACTCGAGACGTTGACGGTGACGCCAGGGAGCACGCCTCCGCTCGAGTCTTGGACGGTGCCGACAAGCGCCGCCGTCTGGACCGCCTGCGCGCGAACCACGCGAGGAGCGGCGACGAGGGCGATCGGCACTGCGAGAGACGTGAACACACGTTTCCACGCCATGCACATCCTCCTGGGCGCGAGAGTATACACTTCGAACACTGTTTCGTAATGGCAAATTTAGTGTCCAAAGTTTTGAAGTTTATGGCCCTTACGCTTTCCTTGAGCGCCTGCTCGCGCGCGAGCGCACCCGCGCCCGCGGCGCCGACGCCGGACGTGATCCTGATCACGATCGACACGCTCCGCGCCGATCACGTCGACGTGATCGGAGGGAACTCGGGCGCAACGCCGACGCTCGACGCGCTTGGCCGCGACGGGTCGGTGTTTCTCGACGCGACCTCACAGGCGCCGCTCACCCTGCCCGCGCACGCGTCCATCCTGACCGGCCGCTATCCGACGAAGCATGGCATCCACGACAACAGCGGCTTCACGCTCGAATCGGGCGTTCCGACCCTGGCGGAACTGCTGAAGCCACGCGGCTATCACACGGCGGCCTTCGTGTCCTCGTACGTGCTGCGCGCGTCGACCGGCCTGAATCGCGGCTTCGACGCCTACGACGATCGGTTCGAAGGCATCGGGCTCGAACACGTCACGCTGTCGAGCCTCGAACGCCGCGGATCGGAGACCGGCAGGGAAGTCGCGCGCTGGCTGGCGCAGGCGCAGCATCCCTACTTCCTTTGGGCGCACTTCTACGATCCGCATGCGCCCTACGATCCGCCGCCGGCCTTTGCGGCACGATTCCCGGACCGACCCTACGACGGCGAGATCGCGACGAGCGACTTCGGCGTCGCCGCCATCCTGCAAGCCATCGCGTCCGAGCGTCGATCGTCCACCCTCGTCATCGTCACCGGCGACCACGGCGAGTCGCTCGGCGAACACGGTGAGTCGCAGCACGGCATGCTGCTCTACGACTCGACGCTCCACGTGCCGCTGATCGTCAGCGGCGACGGCGTACCGAAGGCGAGGGTGTCGCGCCAGGTCAGACACGTGGACATTGTTCCGACGGTGCTCGATCTCGTGGGTCTTCCGGTGCCGGCGGGAATGGATGGGCAGTCGCTGGTGCCGCTCTGGAAGGCAGGCGCCGGCGATCGTCCGGGCGATGCGCCGCTCTCCTATGCGGAAACGCGATTCGGGGAGCTCCACTTCGGCTGGGCGCCCTTGGCGAGCGGCCGCGATGGCCAGTGGAAGTACGTGGACGCGCCCGGAGGGGAACTGTACGATCTACGGAACGATCCGCGCGAGACTGATAACCGCGTCGAGGCGCAGCACGATACGGCCGCAGGCCTGTCGCGAGCGCTTCGGCAGGTCGGCTCGACGGACGCGCAACCGCGTCCGTCCGCGGACGCCGACGCGGCCGAGCGGCTTCGGAGTCTCGGTTACGCGAGCGGGCGCAATGAAATCGGAAATCCAGGCGCGAATCCGCGAACGGAGATCGCACGCTACGAGGCTTACGTGAAGACGTTCAACGCCGGTCTGGAACAGCTCGAGGGTAACGACGCACGCGGCGCAGAACAGACCTTCCGAAGCCTCGCCCGGCAATTTCCTCGTGCCTTCGAAGCGCACCAGTACCTCGCGCGCGCCCTGGCCTCTCGGCGTGCGTACGCGGACGCCGCCGCGGAATACGAGCTCGCGCTGACGTTGAACGCAACCGAACCGGCGCTCTACTTCGACGCCGCACGTGCGCTGGCCGCCGATCGCCGATTCGATCGCGCGTTCGAGCTCGTCAAGGAAGGACGGCGGAGAGATCCCGGATCGTTTTACGGTCCGCTGGCGGAGGGCTTTGTCGCAGCCGCCGCCGGCGATACCGATCGTGCCGAGCGCGCGTTCGACGACGCCCTTGCGCGGAACCCGGGCCTGGCCGCTGCGCACTTCGAGCTGGGACACCTCGCGGAATCGAAAAACGACCGCGCGCGCGCCGAGGCCGAATACCAGAAAGCGCTCGACGCCGATCCGTCGATGACGCCGGCGCGGCTGGCCGTCGAGCGGCTGCAGTCGCGGAACCGATGACGCGAGCCAGAAAGAAAGTTGCACCACCGCCGCGAAGCCGTCGTCCGCTCCTGATCGGTGCTGCCGTTGGCGTCCTCGCTGTTGCGATTGGTCTCGTCGTCTGGGTGCGCTCGATTCCGCGCGAAGTGAAATCGTCCACCGGCGACGTCATGGGCCGACTGCCCGCCGGCGTGTCGCCCGACCAGCTGAACTTCCTGCTCGTCACGCTCGATACGACCCGCGCCGATCGCATCCATGCGTACGGCTTCGAACCGATCGAGACGCCGAACCTCGATCGACTGGCGCGCGAAGGGGTGCTGTTCGAGGAAGCCGTGGCGCCGGCGCCGCTCACCTTGCCCGCGCATTCGTCGATCTTCACCGGCAAGTTTCCGCCGGCACATGGCGTTCGCGATAACGGCGGGTTCTTTCTCGACGATCGCGAAACGACGATGGCCGAACGGCTGCGCGATCGAGGCTTTACGACGGGAGGCTTCGTCGGTGCGTACGTGCTCGACCGGAAGTGGGGCGTCGCGCAGGGATTTCAGACCTACTTCGACGACTTCGATCTGACGAAGTATCAGTCGCTGTCGCTCGGCAGCGTCGATCGGCCCGGTAACGAAGTGGCCGACCACGCGCTGCAATGGCTCGACAAGGTCGGATCGTCGCGCTTTTTCGGCTGGGTCCACTTCTACGACGCGCACTCGCCGTACGATCCGCCGGAGCCGTTCAAGTCACGGTACCAGGGACGGCCGTACGTCGGCGAAATCGCGTTCGTCGATTCTCAGGTCGGCCGCCTGCTCAACTACCTCGACGAACATCACCTCCGCCAGAAGACCGTCGTCGTCGTGATGGGCGATCACGGCGAAAGTCTCGGCGAGCACGGCGAGGGTACGCACGGCTTCTTCGTCTATCAGGCGACGATGCACGTGCCGCTCTTGATTGATGCGCCGTACGACATCATGGCGGGGCGGCGAGTGAAGGATACGGTCCGCAGCATCGACATCCTGCCGACGGCGCTCGAACTGCTCGGCGTCCGTCCGACGGATCGCCTGGTAGGGTCGAGCCTGGTGCCGCTCATGACCGGCGCGAAACAGGAACTTGGTCTCGCGGCCTATTCGGAAGCCGTCTATCCGCGTTTCCATTTCGGTTGGAGCGATCTTCGGGCGCTCACATCCGGCCGCTATAAATATGTTGCGGCGCCCCGACCTGAGCTGTACGACCTCGAGCAGGATCCCGTCGAACGGCACAACATCTACCCGGAGCGTCAAGCTCTGGGCGACCGCATGCAGCAGGAACTGACGGCGATGGAGCAGTCGATGTCCACGGCCGCAGCGCCGGCGACGCGGTCGACGGAAGTCGATCCCGATGCGCGCGCGCGGCTGGCCGCGCTCGGCTATGTCGGAACGTTCGTCACGTCCGCCAGCGCGGACCGTGACGGGCTCGCGGATCCAAAGGACAAGATCCAGCTCTTCAACCTGATGACGGAAGCGCGCGAGCTGGCGCGCCACGACAAGGAATCCGATAACGGCCTTCATGCGCTCCAGCGCGTCGTCGCCGACGATCCCAAGGTCATCGACGCGTGGTTCATGCTGGGCAACGAGTACTACCGGCGTCATGACTACGCGCGCGCGATCACGCAGTATTCACGTGCGCTCGAACTGAAGCCCGACTACGATCTCGTCGTCATCAACATGGCCAACGCGTATCGCGCCCTCGGCAAGGACGAAGAGGCGATGCTCGGCTACCGCCGGTTCATGGAGCTCGATCCGAAGAACGCGCAGATTCGCTACGAAGCCGCGCAGATCCTGATCGACGATGGAAAACTGGCCGAAGCGGCGGTCGAGTTGAAACAGGCGCTCACGTTGGAGCCGAAGCTCGCAGCGGCGCGAAACGCGCTTGGCGTGCTGGCGCTGAAGCATGGCGACGTCGACGGTGCCGAGCGCGAAATCCGGGCCGCCATCGGACTGAAGGAAGACGTGCGGCTGGCGCATTTCAACCTCGCGTTGCTCGCCGAGGAGCGGCACGACTATCCGCTGGCGGTCAGCGAATATCGCGAAGAAATCACCCGTCATCCCAACAGCTACAAAGCGGCGTACAACCTCGGGCTGCTGTACGGACGCATCGGGGATCGCGACGGTCAGATTCAGGCGTACAAACAAGCGATCGACATGAATCCGTCGTTTCCCGAAGGACACCTGTTCCTGGCGAAGGCCTACCTCGACAGCGGCCAGCATCTCGACGAAGCGATGACGCTGGCGCGAAAGGGCATCGAGCTCGCCCCGCGCTCCGAGTACGCGCCGCTCGGTCACTACGTGCTCGCCGACATTTACGCCAGGCGCGGACTTCGAGCGGAGTCGGATGCTGAAGCCGCCCGCGGCCGGGCGCTCGAGCAGGCAATTCGTCCACGATCGTGACGCGCGCGACCGACGATCGGCCTTCTGTCCTGTTTATTGCGTCGGAGGCGCAGCCGTTCGCGAAGAGCGGCGGCCTCGCCGACGTGGTTGGCGCGCTTCCTCCAGCGGTCGCGCGTCTTGGCTGGGACGTGCGCGTCGCGCTGCCGCGCTATCGCGATGTGACGGCGGGCACGCTCATGGAGCGCGTGCGCGTCACGATGGGCGGCCACGCGTACGACGTCGGCTACTTCGACGCCGCGATGCCGAGCGGCGTGCGCGCCCTTCTCATCGACTGCGCGGAACTCTACGATCGCGACTCGCTCTACGGTCCGCGCAACACCGACTATCGCGACAACGCGCGTCGCTTCGCGCTGCTTGCGCGCGCCGCGCTCGAGTTCTCCGCGCGGACGCCGCCAGTGCCGACGGTCGTGCACGCGCACGACTGGCAGGCCGGGCTCGCGCCCGTCTACCTTCGGACGCGATACGCCGCGCATCCCGTCATCGGCCGAACCCCCAGCGTCTTCACCATCCACAATCTCGCCTACCAGGGGAACTTCGACGCGGACTGGCTCGCGCGCCTCGACCTGACGCCCGACCTGCTGACGCCTGAACGGCTCGAGTACTGGGGGCAGGTCAGTTTCCTCAAGGGCGGCATCAACGCCGCCGACGTCATCACGACCGTCAGCCCGCGCTACGCGGACGAAATCCAGACGCCCGAGTCGGGTTTCGGTTTCGATGGCATCATCCGCGCGCGGCACGAGCGGGTCGTCGGTATCCTCAACGGGATCGACATCCACGAATGGGATCCGGCGACGGATCCATTTCTGCCGGCGCCGTTCAGCGCGGCGAGGCTGGATGGGAAGGCCGCGTCGAAAGTGGAAGTGTTTCGGCGATACAAAATGCCGCACGACGCCGACGCCCTGCGGCGCCCGCTCATCGGCATGGTCTCGAGAATGGTCGACCAGAAGGGATTGGACCTCCTGGGCGCGCTCGCCGACGAACTTCCGCGTCTCGCCGCCTCGTTCGTCATCCTGGGCACGGGCGCGCCGGAGTACGAGCAGTTCTGGACGAGGCTCGCCGCCAACCACCCCGATCGCATCGGCGTGCGCGTCGGCTTCGACGAGTCGCTGGCGCACGTCATTGAAGCCGGGTCGGACATGTTCCTGATGCCGTCCCGCTACGAGCCATGCGGCCTGAATCAGATGTACAGCTTGCGTTATGGCACCGTCCCGATCGTCCGCGCCGTTGGCGGCCTGGCCGACACCGTCCGCGACAGCGCTCCGGGCGTCGTCCGGCCAACCGGCTTTGTCTTCCACGACTATTCGCCGGCGGCGCTGTTCGAAACGCTCGAGCGGGCGCTTCGGGCATTTGCCGAGCCGGCCCGCTGGCGCGATCTGCAGCTGGCCGGCATGGCCGAGGATCATTCCTGGGATCGTTCCGCGGCAGAGTACGTCAAAATATATGACTGGGCCTTGCGACTGAGGCCGAGCTGACGACAAAGACCAAAGGGCATAACACGATGGCGACTGCGAACGTGCAGACCTTTACGGACGGCAATTTCGACGACAGTGTGCTGAAGTCAGGCGCGCCGGTGCTGGTGGATTTCTGGGCCGAGTGGTGCGGGCCCTGCAAGCGGCTGTCCCCGACAGTAGACGCTTTGGCCACCGAATACGCGGGAAAAGTGACCATCGGCAAGCTGAACGTGGACGAAAACCCCAAGGTGTCGTTCAAATATCAGGTGCGCGGCATTCCGACGCTCCTTCTGTTCAAGGGCGGCGAGGTCGTAGAGTCGCTGGTTGGCATCGCGCAGAAGGACGATCTGAAAAAGGTCCTCGACAAACACATCGTCTGACCGCCGGCGCGGCCTATCTCACGGATCCCATGGCAGACATCCGGAACGTCATCATCATCGGATCGGGTCCCGCCGGTCTGACGGCGGCTCTCTATTGCGCGCGCGCGAACCTTCAGCCGCTCGTGGTCGAAGGGGTCGAGGCGGGCGGCCAGCTCATGCTGACCACGCTCGTCGAGAACTGGCCGGGCTACCGCGACGGGATCATGGGGCCCGATCTGATGGGCGAGATGCGGGCGCAGGCGGAGAAGTTCGGCGCGACGATCATTCAGGGACACGTCACGAGCGTGGATGTCTGCAGCATGCCGTTCACCGTCACGACGTCCGAGAACACCTATCAGACGAAGTCGCTCATCGTCGCCACCGGGGCGTCCGCGAAGCTGCTCGGCTTGCCGGCCGAACGCACGCTGATGGGCCACGGCGTGTCCACGTGCGCCACGTGCGACGGCTACTTCTTCCGCGGCGAGGAGATCGCTGTCGTCGGCGGCGGCGACTCGGCGATGGAGGAGGCGGTCTTCCTCACCAAGTTCGCGTCGAAGGTCACGGTTGTCCATCGGCGCAACACGCTGCGGGCGTCGAAGATCATGCAGGACAAGGCGCGTGCGAACTCGAAGATCGCCTGGATGCTCGACAGTGAGGTCGTGGACATCAAAGCCGGCGACAAAGGTGACGTCACGTCGATGGTCGTCCGGAGCAACCAGACCGGCCAGTCAACGGACGTGCCTGTGAGTGGCGTCTTCGTCGCGATCGGTCACACGCCGAACACGTCGCTGTTCAAGGGCCAGCTCGAACTGGACGCCAACGGCTACGTCATCACGCACGACGGTTCGAAGACGAACGTGCCGGGTGTTTTCGCGTGCGGCGACGTACAGGATCACATCTACAGGCAGGCAGTAACGGCGGCGGGCTCAGGCTGCATGGCGGCGCTCGACGCCGAGCGCTACCTGGACCAGATTCCGGAGCACCTGCAAACGGTTTGATCGTGCTCTCTCGCGGCTTTGCTCAGTCAATCCATCCGCCGCCGATCACCTCGTCGCCGTCGTAGAAGACGACGGCCTGACCGGGCGTGACGGCGATCTGGGGCTCGTCGAACGTCGCCTCCGCGGTCGTCCCGCCGGTTGCACGAATGGTGGCTGGCGCGGCGGCGTGGCGATGGCGAATCTGTACGCTGGCGTGGATCGCCGCCGACGGCTCGTCGCGAATCCAGTTCACGCCGGACGCGGTGAGCGTGAGTCGTCCGAGCGACGTTCGCGGTCCGACGACGACGCTCTGGTCTGAGGGACGCAACTGCAACACGTACATCGGTGACCCGGACGACACGTTCGACAGTCCGAGACCCTTGCGCTGACCGATCGTGAAGCGGTGGATGCCGTCATGCCGGCCGAGCACGGCGCCGTCTTCATTCACGATGACGCCGCCCTGGGGCGTCGATGGAAGCTGCCGGGACACGAACGATGCGTAGTCGTGGTCCGGGATGAAGCAGATCTCCTGGCTGTCCGGCTTGTGCGCGACCGGAAGGCCTCGCGATGCCGCATGCGCACGAACGGCATCCTTCGATCGATCACCGACCGGGAAGACCGCCTGCGCGAGCTGCTCCTGCGTGAGCGCGAACAGGAAGTAGGATTGATCCTTCGCCGGATCCACGCCGCGCCGGAGCCCGTACCGGCCGGCGGCGTCGCGCTCGACGCGCGCGTAATGCCCCGTCGCCACCGCGTCGGCGCCGAAACCCCGTGCGCGCTCGAGGAGCGTCGCGAACTTGAGATCGCTGTTGCAGTGCGCGCACGGCAGCGGCGTCCGTCCGCTGGCGTACTCCTGGACGAAGTTCGAGACGACGTGATCGGCGAACTGCTTCTCGAAGTTCAGGATGTAGTGAGGCACGTTCAGCGTCGCCGCGACGCGCCGCGCGTCGTGAAGGTCGTCGATGGAGCAGCAGCTGCCGAACGACGGTCCTCCGTCGGACTGGTCGTACAGCTGCATCGACAGGCCGATAATCTCGTGGCCCTCTTCGGCGAGCAGCGAGGCGGCGACCGAGGAGTCGACCCCGCCCGACATGGCGACGACGATCTTCATTTACGCAGAAACGGGCTTGCGCGTCAGGCCGCGCAGCTTCTCGACCAGCGCCGGAAGGACGCCGAGCACGAAGTCGACTTCCGCAGCGGTGGAGAAGAGACCAAGGCTGAATCGAAGCGAATTCTGGGTCCGGTGCTGTGCGAGGCCCATTGCCTTCAGCACGTGCGACGGTTCCAGTGTACCGGAGGAGCACGCCGAGCCGGTGGATACGGCGACACCCTCGAGATCCAGCGCGATGAGCAGGCTCTCCGCCTCGACGCGGTCGAAGCTGATGTTGCTCGTGTTCGGCACCCGCGGCGTCCGCGCGCCGTTGACCATCGTCCCCGGCACCGACGCGAGAATCCCTTCCTCGAGTCGGTCACGCAGGGCAGCGAGCCGAACGCCTTCCGCATCCAGCTTGCCGACGGCCAGGCGCGCAGCGACGCCGAGACCCGCGATCGCGGGAACGTTTTCCGTGCCCGCGCGGCGGTTGCGCTCGTGCTTTCCGCCGGTGAGGATCGGGAGCATTCGCGTCCCGCGCTTGACCCACAACGCGCCGGCGCCCTTCGGACCATTGAACTTGTGCGCCGACAAGGAGAGCAGGTCGACGCCGAGCGCGCGGACGTCGACGCCCACCTTGCCTGCCGATTGGACCGCGTCCGTGTGCATCAACGCGCCGCGCTCGTGCGCAATCCGGGCGAGCTCGCCGACCGGCTGCAGCGTCCCGATTTCGTTGTTGGCGTGCATGACCGAGACGAGCGCGGTCTGATCGGTGATGGCCTCGCGCAGCGCGTCGGGCGACACGATTCCCGTCTGATCGACCGGAAGGAGCGTGGTCTTCCAGCCGCGGCGGGCGAGCGCCCGCAGCGTGTTCAGGACGGCTTCGTGTTCGATCGCGCTGGCAATCAGGTGCGTGCGTCCGAGGGGCTGGAGGGCCTCGGCGACGCCGCGGATCGCGAAGTTGTCCGATTCCGTCCCGCCGCTGGTGAAGACGATCTCGGACGGATCGCCGTTGATCAGCGCGGCGACGGCGGAGCGCGCTTCGTCGAGGACGCCCTTCGCCTGCTGGCCGAAAAGATGCACGCTGGATGCGTTGCCGAATATCTCGCGAGTGGTTCGCGTTACAGCCTCTGTGGCTTCCGGGGACAGGGGTGTCGTCGCGTTGTAGTCAAAATAGACACGCATCGTGAACCATTCATTGTATCAAAGCCGCTAAGTCCCGGCGGCAAAAGGACTAGACAACGTTTTCACAGGCACCTATACTGGCGGGACTTTCACGTCCCGATATTGCACTTGGCGGCATCGTCGCCGCTGTGGATGCTATCTATCGCCCCCGGGGTGAATGACAGGCGGAGGAACACATGTGGAAACGTGACGAAGCAGCCCGACCGTCGAGCGGGCAACCGGCTCCGGCGCCGCAGCCGCCGGCACCGGCAACATCGGGGTCCGTTGGTTCCGGGGGATTTCGGTCCGAGGCCCATCATATGGAGAAGGACATCGTGAATATTGGCAAGTCCGTCGTCATCAAGGGCGAGCTCAATGGCAGCGAGGACCTGACGATCGAAGGGCACGTCGAAGGGACCATCCAGCTGAAGGACCACGTCCTCACGATCGGCCCGAACGGCAAGATCAAGGCGCAGGTGTTCGCGAAGTCCGTCATCGTGCTCGGCGAGGTGACCGGCAACGTCACCGCGACCGACAAGGTCGACATCCGCGACAACGGCGCGGTCGACGGCGACATCGTTTCGCCGCGCGTCGCCATCGCCGAAGGCGCTCACTTCCGTGGCAGCGTCGACATGCAGCGCAAGGGCGCCGCGCCCGCGCAGGCGCAGGCCAAGCCGGTCCAGGCTGCACCGCAGCCCGCGGCCGCTGCCGCAGCTGCCGCGCCGCAGCCGCAGCGCGTCGGGGCCTGATACACGCCGATTCGGGATTTGGGAGGACGCGCGCGTCGTTCCCGAGTCCCGAACTCGAGGCTGACTGCCAGTGGGCCTGCTCGATCACTTCGCGACTCGCAAGAGCGAGCTCGAGGCGCTGCCGCCCGTCATCACATCGGCGGGTGGACAGATTTTCGCGACCAAAGCGCTCAAGAAATTTCTCACGACGCTGACGTCGCGCTCATCGCCCGTCCTGCTCGATCTTGGTCCCGTCGTCGGCAGCAACGTGAGCTTCTTCGGCGAACAGCTCGGCTGCAAGATTTTCGTCGAGGACATCTTCGGCGACATCGATCGTCACGTGCGTGACGGCAAGCTCGAGACCTTTCCCGCGTTCCTCCAGAAGCGCTTCGTGCAGTCGCCGGGCACCGTCGACGGCATCCTGTGCTGGGATCTCTTCGACTACCTCGACAAAGACGCCGCGCGCGCACTCGCGATCGAGCTGACCCGCATGCTGCGGCCCGACGGCGCGCTGCTCGCGTTCTTCGGCACCGCGCAGTCGCGCGACAGTCAATACACGAAGTTCATCATCGTCGACGATGTGAACCTGCGGCATCGGCCGTATACTGCCGCGCGCGGACGCCAGGCGATTCTCCTGAATCGCGACATCATCCGTTTGTTCGAAGGACTCCGCGTCTCGGATTCGTTCCTGCTCCAAAACAACCTCAGGGAAATCCTCTTCCGCAAATCCGCCTGATCCGTCCGGTCGTTTTTCCGGGCGAAACCGCCATTCTGTCGTCCTGACGCCCCGTCGTTTTGCGGTACGATCGTGGACATGGCCCGACCCGTTGTCGCGCTGCTGACCGATTTCGGCACGCTCGATCACTACGCGGGCACGATGAAGGGCGTCGTGCTCGGCGTGTGTCCCGACGCCACGCTCGTCGACATCACGCACGACATCGCCGCGCACGACGTGCTCGGCGGCGCGCTCGAGCTGGCGGCGGCGTACAAGTATTTTCCGGTCGGGACGGTGTTCCTCGTCGTCGTCGATCCCGGCGTGGGCTCGTCGCGCCGCGGCATCGCCGTGGACGTCGGCGACTTCAAGTTCGTGGCGCCCGACAACGGCGTCCTGACCCTCGTGCTCGAGGAGCATCCGCCGCGAAAGATCGTGGAGCTCACCGAACGCCGTTATGCGCGGCCGACCGTCAGCCGCACGTTCGAAGGCCGCGACCGCTTTGCGCCCGCGGCGGGTTGGCTGGCGAAGGGGCTCGAGCTGAGCGCGCTCGGCCGCATTGCAGGTCCCGTCCACCAGCTCGATGTGCCGAGACCGTCGACGAACGGCGATCGCGACGCGCCGATCGTGCGCGGGGAAGTGCTGCGCGTCGACCGCTTCGGCAACCTCGTGACCAACATCGACCGCCGGACGTTCGAGAAGATGGGCGGCGGTTCGCTCGACATCACCATCGGCGATCACCAGGTGACACGATTCGTCACCACCTACGCCGACGCGGCGTCCGGCGAAGTCTGCGCCCTCTTCGGCAGCACCGACCATCTCGAGATCGCCGCCAACGGCGACAGCGCCGCGCGGCAGCTCGCCGTGGGGCGCGGCGCGGCCGTGACCGTCGCCCGCCACGCGTGATACCATTCCGCGCTTTGCCCGAGGCCCGGTCGGTCGAGCGGATCTGGTCTCGACCCGCGCGGCCTCTTCCGAGGGTCCACGACGCGCCATGATCGACTTCACCCTGAACCAGGAACAGCAGCTGCTCGAGCAATCGGTCCGCGAGTGGGCCGCGCGCGAGGTCGCGCCGAACATCCGCGAACACGACAGGAATCATCACTTCGATCGCGAGCGCATCCTCAGCGGGATGGCGAAGCTCGGTCTGCTCGGCGTCTCCGTTCCACAGGAGTACGGCGGCGCGGGCATGGACTACATCTGCCTCGGGCTTGCCAGCGAGGAGCTCGAATACGTCGATACCTCGCTGCGCGTGATCATGTCGGTTCACGCCGGGCTGAATTGTCTGTCGCTGCTCACCTGGGGCAACGAGGACCAGAAGCAGCGGTACCTCGTACCGCAGGCGCAGGGAACGAAGATCGCCGGCTACGGTCTCACCGAGCCGAGCGCCGGCAGCGATGCACGTGCGATCCAGACGACTGCGGTCAAGAAAGGCGATCGATACTTCCTCTCGGGCGAAAAGAGCTGGATCTCGCTCGCCGACGTTGCCGACAATTTCCTGGTCATCGCCTGGACCGACGCCGAGAAGAAGAAGCAGCGCGATCCCTCGGGCCTCACCGCCTTCATCGTCGAGCGCACGTCCAAGGGTTTTTCGAGCGGGCCGATGAAGGAGAAGTGGGGCATTCTGGCGGGTAACACCGGCTACTTCAAGCTCGACGAAGTCGAAGTGCCGGATGCGAACGTCCTCGGGCGACCGGGCGAGGGTTTCAAGATCGCGATGTTCGCGCTCGACCAGGGCCGCTACACCGTGGCCGCCGGTGCAACCGGGTTGATTCGTGCGTGCCGCGACGCCAGCGTGAAGTACGCGAAGGAACGCAAGACCTTCGGCGTCGAGATCGGGCAGCACCAGCTCGTGAAGGAAATGATCGCGGGGATGGAATCCGACTATCACTCGGCGCGCCTGCTCTGGCTGCGCGCGGGCTGGATGAAGAACAACGGCACGCGCAATACCCGCGAGACCGGCCTGGCGAAATGGTTCGCGACCGTCGCGTCGGAACGGGCCGCCGGGGACGCCGTCCAGATTCACGGCGCCAACGGCTACTCGGACGAATATCCCGTCGGCCGCTTCTTCAGGAACTGCAAGGGCGCCGTGATCTACGAAGGCACGCGCGAAATTCACAAGATCATGCAGGCGGACTACCTGCTCGGCTACCGCACGGATCGCCCGACCAGATGCGAGCTGCCGCCGCACAAGGGCGCGTGACGGACGTCAATACGTATGGACTCAGATCTCTCACTCGAATTTCTGCGCGTCGTTGAACAGGCCGCCATCGCGTGCGCGCACACGATGGGACAGGGCGACCGCCACCGCTCCGATCACGTGGCCGTGGAAGCCATGCGGCAGGTGATGGACAGCGTCCCCATCGACGGCACGATCGTCATCGGCGAGGGCGAGCGGGACGAGGCGCCGATGCTCTTCATCGGCGAGCGGGTCGGGATGGCTCACGCGCTGGGCGCCGGCGCGGGCGCCGGTTTTCCGCAGGTGGACATTGCGGTCGATCCGCTCGAGGGCACCAACCTGTGTGCGACCGGTGCGCCGAACGCGATCGCGGTGCTGGCGGCGTCGAACCGCGGCGGGTTGCTGCACGCGCCGGATCTCTACATGGAGAAGCTGGTCGTCGGCCCGAGCTCGAAGGACAAGGTGAGCCTCGATGCGCCGGTGCATGAAAACCTGAAGGCGATCGCGTCGTGCCTCGATCGGCGCGTCGAGGACCTCGTGGTCATCGTCCTCGAGCGCGACCGTCATCAGAAGCTCATTGCCGACATTCGCGCGACGGGCGCGCGCATCCGCTTGATCGGCGACGGCGACTTGTCGGCCGGCATCGCCGCGGCCGTGTTCGGGTCCGGCGTGCACGCCGTCATGGGTACGGGCGGCGCGCCCGAAGGCGTCCTGACCGCGGCCGCGATGCGTTGCCTGAACGGCGAGATCTTCGCGCGTCTCGTGGTCAACAAGCCTGAGCACGAAGAGCGCTGCCGCGCGATGGGCATTACCGACTTCAAGAGGGTCTACAAGTCGAAGGATCTCGCGCCGGGACGCAGCATCATTTTCGCGGCGACCGGGGTGACGGACGGCACGCTGATGCGCGGCGTCCGCTTCTTCGGCGACGGCATCCGCACGAGCTCGGTGATCATGCAGAACGATCCGCATCGCATCCGGTTCATCGACAGCATCCACGTGGCGCAGGCCTCGGACGTCAGAATCCGGTTCTAGGCGGGGTGACCTCGCTCGATCTTCAGCGCGGGGCGTGGCGCAACGTCTACGCCGTGACGGCCGCCAGCTTCATGGGGTACACCGGGTTTACGCTGGTGATGCCGTTCCTGCCGCTTTTCATCGCGCAACTCGGCGTGTCCGACGTGGGCGAAGTCGCCATGTGGACCGGGACGAGCCTCGGCATCACACCTGCCCTGACGGCCATCCTGGGACCTGCGTGGGGACGGCTCGGCGACCGCTACGGCCGCAAGATCATGGTCGAACGATCGCTCGCGAGCTTCGTCATCCTGATGAGCGTGATGGCGTACGCGACGCGGGCCTGGCACGTGCTCGCCATCCGCGCTGTTCAGGGGCTCTTCGCCGGCTATGGTTCGCTCTCGGTCGCGATGGCCGCGGAATCGGCGCCGCGCGATCGGATGCCTGAAGCGATTGGCCTCGTTCAGACCGCCCAGCGGATCGGCCCGGCCATCGGTCCGGTGATCGGCGGCGTGCTCGCCGGGCTGGTTGGTCTGCGGCGCGGTTTCCTGGCGACGGCCGCATTCTACGCGCTGGGTCTCGTCCTCGTTCACGTGATGTACGACGATCGCGCGGTCGCAGGATTTGACGAAAAGAACCTCGAACAAAAGGACGACTCGACGGGACGCATTTCGTTTCGCAACGTCCTCGCGTTCCAGAATTTTCTGCTGCTCATGGCCGTCATCTTCGGCCTCCAGTTCGTCGACCGCAGCTTCGGTCCCGTGCTCCCGCTCTTCGTGGAGCAACAGCACCTGTCCGTCGCGAGCGTCGCGGTGATTTCCGGCGTGCTCTTCTCGATCATGGCGTGCACCGGCGCGCTCGGCCATCACATCTGCGGACGGCTGATGAAGAAGTTCGCGCCGCGTGTGGTCATCGCGGTGGGGACGGCTGCAGCCGCCGCGGGTTGCGGACTGCTGGCCGCCGGCAGCATCTGGGTCATGACGATCGCGTCGGCGATCTTCGGCATCGGGATCGGTGCGGCGATGACGGCCGCGTACAGCGCGGCCGGTGCCGTCATCCCCGCTCGGGCCCATGGCGCGGGCTTCGGGGTCCTGACGAGCGCGTCGCTCGTGGGGATGGCGAGCAGTCCGTTCATCGCGGGCTTGCTCGGTGGTTCCGGCATCCGCGTCGTGTTCGTGCTGGATGCCGCATTGATGCTCGTCATCGCGGCCTTCGTCCATCGAACGATGTCCGACGGCGTGTCGGTGCCGACGCGCACTCAGCAGACGTGAGGATTTGAAACCGGTGCGACGCGTATTTGTCGATCCTGAGGCGCCGCAGCGGGACGCCATCGAAGAGGCGGCAACGTGGATCCGGAGCGGCGGCCTGGCGGCGATCCCGACGGACACGCTGTACGGCCTCGCCGCGAATCCGTTCGACGCGAGTGCGGTCGAGCGCGTGTTCGCCGCGAAGGGACGTGGATCCGATCAGGCGCTGCCGCTCATCGCCGCCGATGTCGCGCAGGTCACGCGCTATGTCGGGCGGCTTCCAGAGTCTGCCGTCCGTCTGGCCGAGCGCTTCTGGCCCGGTCCCGTCACGATCCTGCTGCCCGCGCCGGCTGCAATCGCGCCGGCGGTTTCAGGCGGCACAGGACGCGTCGGTGTGCGGGTGCCAGCCGACGCCATCGCGCGGTCCGTCTGCGCGGCCGTCGGCCACCCCGTGACGGCGACGAGCGCGAACATCAGCGGCGAGCCGGCGACCGACGATCCGAATCGCGTCGAAGACACGCTGGGAGACGTCGTCGATTTTCTTCTCGACATCGGGAGGACGCGCGGCGGACTGCCGTCAACGATCGTGGACGTGACGACGGAACCGCCGGTCCTGGTGCGAAGCGGTGCTGTCTCGTGGGATCAGATTCAGGCGATTCTTCGGTCATGACCGCACGCGAACGAGCGGCGCTCGTCGGTCTTGTCAGCGGACGCACGCGGCGTCTTGAAGCGGAGCGCTCGCTCGACGAGCTCGCGGGCCTTGCGCAGGCGGCAGGTGCCGAAGTCGTGCTCCGTGTGCTGCAGGAACGCCCCAAACCGGATCCGTCCACGTTCCTTGGCGCCGGCAAAGTGAAGATGCTCGGCGCATCCTGCGCCGAAACCGGCGCCGACCTCGTCATCGTCGACAACGAGCTGACGCCTGCGCAGCTGCGACAGATGGAGGAGGCGATCGATCGCAAGGTCGTCGATCGAACGCAACTCATCCTCGACATCTTCGCGCGGCGTGCGCGGACGAGGGAAGGCAAGCTGCAGGTCGAGCTCGCGCAGTTGAAATATCTGTTGCCGCGCCTCGTCGGCAGCGGCGCCGCGTTGTCGCGGCTTGGCGGCGGCATCGGCACGCGCGGACCCGGCGAGACAAAGCTTGAAACGGACCGTCGGAGAATCCGAACCCGCATCCACGCGGTTTCGGAGGACATCGAACGCGTTCGCCAACGCCGCGCGCAGCTCCGCGAACGGCGGCAGAAGGCGTCAGTGCCGACGGTCGCGCTCGTCGGCTATACGAACGCCGGAAAGACGACGCTGTTCAACCGGATGACGCATGCGGGCGCTGAGGCGTCGAATGCGCTGTTCGTGACGCTCGATCCGCTGGTGCGGCAAGTAAGGCTGCCAGACAGCCGCGAGCTGCTGGTGTCCGACACGGTGGGCTTCATCGATCGGCTGCCGCACGCCCTCGTCGCGGCGTTTCGCGCGACGCTCGAAGAGGTCGTGGAAGCCGACCTCATCCTTCACGTCATCGACGCGTCGGCACCGGATCGCGATCGCCTCGTCAACGCCGTGCGCGCAGTCCTCGATGAAGTCGGCGCCGAGGATGTCCCGATGCTGGACGTCTACAACAAGTGCGATGCCTTGACCCCGGACGAGCGGCGGCGGCTCGAGGAAGCGGATGCGTCTGCACTGTGCATCTCGGCGCTGAAGGGCGACGGGATCGCCGATCTGATCGAGACCATCGCGTCGCGGCTTGCGCTGGACGTCCGCCGGGTGACGCTGACGTTCGACCCGAACGACCAAGCCGAGCGGGACCGGATCGCCCGCGTGTACCGACACGCCCGCGTGCTGAGCCACGAAACCCGCGACGAACGCGTCACCATCGTCGCCGACGTGCCTCGGCGCATGCTCAGCCGGCTCGAGCGACAGTGAGTTCGACACGGCGATGAACAGCGTCGCCTGCGAATGGTGGCAGTCGCATGAACGACGCGTGAGAGGTAAACTTTCCGGCGTGCGTAAGTGTGCCGTGATGCTCGCGCTGCTGACCAGCGCCTGCGCGCCCGCGATGGTGCCGGCGCCGGTCGTCACGACGCCGAAGTTCCCGGATTTCGTCCAGCCGGTCGTGCCTGAGGCGTTCGCGAACTCGGCGGCGGCCATCAACGAACGCCGCGGCTGGGCTTTTCTGCAGTCCGGCGACACGAAAACCGCCGAGCACGAGTTCAACGCGGCCTTGAAGAACGATCCGCGCTTTTATCCAGCCGAAGTGTCGCTGGGCTATCTCGAGCTGGCCCGCAAAGATACGAAGGCGGCGATTGCGCGCTTCGACAAGGTGTTGACGAAAGAGAGCGGCGAGGTCTCCGCGTTGTTCGGGCGCGGGCAGGCGCTGCTGGCGGCCAACGAAGATCCGGAAGCGCTGGTCGCCTTCGAGCAGGTCCTCGCCGTCGATCCCTCGCATGCCGAGGCGAGACGACGGGTCGACGTCCTGAAGTTCCGCGTGCTCGAACAACAGATCGCGCACGCGCGGGACGCGGCGAAGGCCGGCCGCCTGGACGAGGCGGAACAAGCCTACACGTCCGCGATCGCCGGTCAGCCGGACAGCCCGTTCCTGTATCGCGAGCTCGCCGCGATCGAACGGCAGCGGGACGAATCGGATCGCGCGCTCGAACACTTGCGCAAGGCGGCCGAACTCGATCCGACCGATGTCCGATCGCGCGTGCAGATCGGCGAAATCCTCGAACACCAGAACGATCTCGAGGGCGCGGAGCGAGCCTATACGGAGGCGGCACGGCTCGAACCGAACGCCGATCTCGAGAAGCGGATCGACGATCTCCACGCCCGGATGGCGCTGGCCAAGTTGCCCGCCGAGTATCGCGCCATCGATGAGGCCCCGCAGATCACGCGAGGCGACCTGGCGGCACTCATCGGCATCCGGCTGGGTCGTCTTCTTCAAGGTGGAACGAGCGGCGACGCCGTGGTCATCACCGACGTCCGCTCGTCCTGGGCCGAGAACTGGATCATGGCGGTCGCCCGCGCCGGCGTGATGGAGCCCTTTGCGAACCACGCCTTTCAGCCGAAGTCGGTGGTCCGCCGTGCCGATCTCGCCGAGGCGATGGCGAAATTGCTGACGCGCGTTGCCGCAGAACGGCCATCGCTCGCCAAATCGTGGGCAGCGTCGACGCCGCACTTCAGCGATCTCGCGCCCGGCCACCTCGCGTATCCTGCGGCGTCCATGGCCGTCGCGGCCGGCGTCATGCCGCTCGCGCCCGGCGACGCCTTCCAGCCCTCGCGTTCGATCACCGGCGCCGAGGCGGTCGATGCCGTGACGAAGCTGGAGTCGCTCGCTGACGTGAAATGAGCGCGCTCACGCCAGCCAATCAGCTGACGCTGCTGCGGATGCTGCTCATCCCGGCATTCGTCATCCTCGTCGTGTACGGGCAGTTCGGGTGGGCGCTCATCGTCTTTGCAACCGCGGGCCTCACCGACGCGCTCGACGGGCTGATCGCGAGGCGGTCGGGCCAGAAAACGAATCTCGGCGCGTGGCTCGACCCGATGGCCGACAAGCTGCTGCTCGTCACCACCTTCGTCGTGTTGACGCTGCCGAATCTCAACCTCGCGAACCGGCTGCCGATCTGGCTCACCGTCCTGATCATCAGCCGCGACGTCGGCATCGTGCTCACGGTCGCGATCGTGAATCTCGCCGTCGGGCCGCGAACGTTCCGGCCCTCGATGTTCGGCAAGGTCGCCACCGCGACGTACATCGTGACCGCGGTGGTCGCGATGCTGTTCAACTACCTGCAGGTACATTCGGTCGTCGTGGACGTCTTCGTGTACGCGTCGCTTGCCATCACGCTCATCTCGGCGTTTCACTACATCTGGCACGCGGCGCGGATTGTTGACGCGCCCGCGTCGAAAGCCTCGACATGACGTCAACGACGCGTGCGTTTGGCAGCATCGGCGTCCTCGCGGTCAGCTGTGCGCTGGTCGCGCGTGTGCTGTCCGCGCAGGGCGCGCCGAAACAGGCGGTCATCGAGACGAGCGCCGGAACGTTCGTCATCGATCTGGCGACCGACAAGGCGCCGAATCAGACCGCGTTCTTCATGAAGGCGGCCGCCGATGGCGTCTACGACGGAACGGTGTTCCACCGCGTCATCAAGTACGGCATGGTGCAGGGCGGCGATCCGCTGACGAAAGATCCAGGCAAGCGTGCGCAGTATGGCACCGGCGGTCTGAACGCGGTGAAGGCCGAAGCGCGCGCACCGAAGATGACCCGCGGTTCCATCGCGGCTGTCCTCGTGCCTGGCAAGCCGGACAGTGCGGGGACGCAGTTCTTCATCGTGCTCGCGGATCAGCCGTCGCTCGACAATCAGTACACGGTGTTCGGGCACGTCGCCGATGGTTTCGACGTGCTGCAGAAGATCTCGGAAGCGCCGGTTGACGACAAGGGGTTGACGACCGCACGAATCGAGATCACCCACGTTTCGGTCCGTGACACGCCGGCCGATCCGTTCGTCTCCGAAACGCCGCAGGAACTCGCGGCGTATCACGGCGTGCTCGACACGAGCCTCGGGCCGATTGCGATCGAGTTCCTGATCGACAAGGCGCCGAACACGGTGCGGCAATTCATGCGCCTCGCTGCCGCCGGCGTCTTCAACGGGACGGCCTTCCACCGCGTCGTGCCTGGGTTCGTGATTCAGACCGGCGCGCTGTCGAGCCGGACCGTGCCGCTCACCGAGAAGCAGCAGGCACTCGCGCACAACCTGCCGCCGGAATTCAACGACACGCGTCACGTAAAAGGCATCGTGTCGATGGCACGCGGCGATGCCGCGGACAGCGCGACGACGTCGTTTTTCATCTGTACCGGGACGTCGCCGGTACTCGACGGTCAGTACACGGCGTTCGGGCGCGTCGTGGACGGCATGTCGGTGGTCGAAGCGATCGAAACGGTGCCCCGTGACGGCGAAGCACCGCGC
This sequence comes from Vicinamibacterales bacterium, assembly GCA_036557365.1. Taxonomy (GTDB): domain Bacteria; phylum Acidobacteriota; class Vicinamibacteria; order Vicinamibacterales; family CAVVIG01; genus DATKHR01. Next base: position 131,117 of record DATBHR010000057.1, on the reverse strand, counting down.
ACGCGCGTCGATCTCAAGACGGTGCGGATCGAGAAGGCGAAGTAGCTGCGGAACTCAGACGGGTGGCACGCGCGTCACGCGCACCGCGACACCGACGAGGTATTCGACCTGGATCCGATCGCCCGGCTCGAGGTTGTTGCCGATGACCGACTCCGGTCCGATGCGCGCGACGGTGATCTGGCCATCCGGGTCCTCGACGTCGGTGAAGAACACATCCCACGACACCTGCCCGTGGATGCTCACCGGTTGAACTTTCTTCAAGATGCCGTCGCGCGTTCCCTTAAGCACGGTGTCCCCAGCACAGGATTCGTTTGAACGGAAAGAAGAACGGTGTCTGCGAGCCGAGTTGTTCGACGAGACGCCGGCGATAGGCCGCGAGAAACATGGCGAAGAGATCGTCCGGCAGGCGGCGCGCGTAGTCGGTCAGGAGCGTGCCCTTCATCCACTCGACGACGGCGTCTGCGTCTGCCAGGACATGAGGATAGACGATCAGCTCGACCTTCGGATCGGCAAATCCGAGCCGGAAGAGCAGACGGGCGTACGCGTCGGGCGACAGAACATGGAGCGGCCGATGCCAGCCGGCCAGTGCGCCCGCGTATGGCTCTTCCGATGCGAGCTCTGTCGCCAGCATGTGCGACGGGTTGTCGTGCATCGCCGGCACTTGAAACGCCAGTTGACCTGACGCTGTCAGCGCCTCCGCCAGCCGGCTGATAAGGATCTCGTGGTCGGCCACCCAGTGGAGCGCGGCGTTCGAGAAGATGACATCGAACCGGCCGCGGCCGTCGGGAAATGATTCGATCGTCCCGGCTTCGAACCGCAGCCCGGGAAGAGCGGCGTCCGCCGAACCTTCGAGCATGCGCGCCGACTGATCGATACCGACCGTTTCGCGTGCATGGAGTCGCTGATGGAGGAGCCGCGTCAGCCGGCCCGTTCCGCAGCCGAGATCGACGACCCGCATGTCGGGTCGCGGGACGACGCCGGCCAGCAGGTCGAAAAACGGCTGCTCGCGCTCGCGCTGAAACAGGTTGTATTGGGCCGGATTCCAGGTGTCAGTCGGCATGGCCGTCGAACGGCAGGCGCTCGGGGTCGATTGCCGCTTCGTCGCGAAGGTTGTGGACGCTGACGCCCAGAAGGCGGACCGGCCTGCGACCGGCCTCGGTCCGGTCGAGCAGGCCGACGGCGCGTGCGGTCAGATCGTCTTCGTCGCGCGTCGGCGCCGCGCTGTGGCTGCGCGTAATCGTCGTGAAGTCATCGTACCGCACTTTCAGTGTGACGGTCCGCGCCAGCATCTGGCGGCGCGCGAGAAACCGGACCGCCCGCGTTGCCATGTCGGCCACCTCGGATCGGATTTCGTCGAGGTTCGTGAGGTCGTTCGTATAGGTGTTCTCCGAACCCGCCGACTTCGTTTCGCGATTCGGCTCGACGGGGCGATCGTCGATGCCGTGCGCGAGTTGACGGAGCCAGTCCGCGAGGCTGCCGACGGTTTCGCGCAGCGCCTCGACATCGGCGGCGCGGACGTCCATCAGCGTTGTGATGCCGCGCGCACGAAGCTTTCCGGCCGTCACCGGTCCGACGCCCCACAGGTCCTCGACCGAGAGCTGCCGCAGGAAAGGCTCGATGCGCTCGGGGCTGACCACGGTGAGCCCGTCCGGCTTCTTCCATCCTGATGCGATTTTCGCGAGGAACTTGTTCGGCGCGACGCCGGCGGACGCGGTCAACTGCGTCTCCTCACGGATGCGCGCCTTGATGCGTTTGGCCACCGTGGTCCCGAGCGGCTCACCCCAGGCGTTCTCGGTCACGTCGAGATACGCTTCGTCGAGCGACAGCGGCTCGACGAGCGGTGTCACTTCACGGAAGATCCTGAAAACCGCGGACGAGACCGCCTTGTACCGGCTGAAGTCGGGCGGCACGATCGTGAGCGAGGGACAAAGTCGAACGGCGCGCGACATCGGCATCGCCGATCGAACACCGAAGGCACGGGCCTCGTAGCTCGCGGCTGCGACGACGCCGCGGCTGGTCGGCTGTCCACCGACCGCCACCGGCTTGCCGCGGATTGACGGATTGTCGCGCTGCTCGACGGACGCGTAGAACGCATCCATGTCGATGTGAAGGATTCTCCGCAGCATGCGATCAACCGTCCCGGCGCCGGCCTGATTGCAGATCGACCCTGAGCGATTGTACGCTATAGGGTCCTTACGGCCGGCGATCGTCCACACGCTCGCGGCGACACCTGAAAATCCATGCCTCAATTCATATACACGATGAAAGGTCTCGGGAAGGTTCATCCTCCCGAGACGCGCGTGCTCGAAGACATCTGGCTGTCGTTCTACTTCGGCGCGAAGATCGGCGTGCTCGGCCTGAACGGCGCCGGCAAGAGCTCGCTCCTCAAAATCATGGCCGGCGAAGACACGAGCTTCCTCGGCGAAGCGTTTTCCGCGGACGGCATCTCGGTCGGCTTCCTCCACCAGGAACCAAAGCTCGATCCCGCGAAAACGGTACTCGGCAACGTCGAAGAAGGCGTCGCGCCGATCAAGGCGCTGCTGACGCGCTACGACGACGTGAACGCGAAGCTGGGCGAAGACCTCTCGCCCGAGGACATGGATGCCGTGCTCGAAGAGCAGGGCAAGCTCCAGGACAAGATCGAAGCCGCCGATGCATGGGACCTCGATTCGCGCCTCGAGCTGGCGATGGATGCGCTGCGCCTGCCGCCCGCTGACGCGAACGTGGCAACGCTGTCGGGCGGCGAGCGTCGTCGCGTCGCCTTGTGCCGGCTCCTGCTGCAGTCGCCGGACCTCCTGCTGCTCGACGAGCCGACCAACCATCTCGACGCCGAGTCCGTCGCGTGGCTCGAGCGTTTTCTCAAGGACTACAAAGGGACGGTCGTCGCCGTCACGCACGATCGGTACTTCCTCGACAACGTCGCCGGCTGGATCCTCGAGCTCGATCGCGGCCGCGGCATTCCGTGGGAAGGCAACTACTCGTCGTGGCTCGAACAGAAGCAGAATCGTCTGGCGCAGGAAGAGAAAGCGGAGACTCGCCGGCAGCGGACGCTCGAGCGGGAGCTCGAATGGATTCGGATGTCGCCGCGCGCGCGTCAGGCGAAAGGCAAGGCGCGCTTGAACGCGTACGAAGAACTGCTCAAGCAGGACACCGCGCAGAAAATCGAAACCGCTGAAATCTACATCGCTCCTGGCCCCCGTCTTGGCGACGTCGTCGTCCAGGCCCGCGGTTTGAAGAAAGGCTACGGCGACAACCTCCTCATCGAGAATCTCGACTTCACGCTCCCTCGTGGTGGCATCGTCGGCGTCATCGGCCCGAACGGCGCGGGCAAGACGACGCTGTTCAGGATGATCACGGGGCAGGAGAAACCGGACGGCGGCACGCTGACGCTCGGCGACACGGTGCAAATCGGCTACGTCGATCAGAGCCGCGAAGCGCTGGGCGACAACAAGACCGTGTGGGAGGAGATCTCCGGAGGCAACGACGAAATCGAGCTCGGCAAGCGCAAGATCGCGTCGCGCGCCTACGTTTCCTGGTTCAACTTCAAGGGCGGGGCGCAGCAGCGGAAGGTCGGAACGCTGTCGGGCGGCGAGCGCAATCGCGTGCACCTCGCAAAGCTGCTGAAGCAGGGAAGCAACGTACTGCTGCTGGACGAGCCGACCAACGATCTCGATGTCGATACGCTGCGGGCGCTTGAAGAGGCGCTGCTGAATTTCGCGGGCTGCGCGGTGATCATCAGCCACGATCGCTGGTTCCTCGACCGGATTGCCACGCACATGCTCGCGTTCGAGGGTGACAGCCAGGTTGTGTGGTTCGAGGGCAACTATCAGGATTACGAGGCAGATCGACACCGGCGGCTCGGTGCGGACGCCGATCAGCCGCATCGCATCAAGTATCACAAGCTGACCCGCTGAACGGTTGCCGTTCGGCGGGTCTGGATCAGGCGGTCATCATGTGCCGAAACATCAAGACGCTCTTCAACTTCGATCCGCCAGCCACGGACGAGGAGATCCGGGCCGCGTCGCTGCAGTTCGTCCGCAAGCTGAGCGGCTTCACGAAGCCCTCGAAGGCGAACGAGGCGTCCTTCGATCGCGCCATCGACGAGGTCGCAAAGGTTGCGCGCCGCTTGATTGATTCGCTCGAGACGACGGCTGAGCCGCGCAACCGGGAGGAAGTCGCGGCGAAGCTCCGCGAGCGTTCAGTCGCTCGCTTCGGCGCGCGCTGAAGCGTCACTCAGCGGCGAGCGACAACAGGAAGTCCGCGAAGCGGTCGTTGTAAAGCGCGCCGGGCCGGCGGCTGCGGATTTTCGCGACCGCTTCGGGCCCGGACATCCCCAGCTCGATCAGGATCAGTCCCGCCACGAGTGCCGATCGATTGAATCCCATCCCGCAGTGCGACAGCACGCGGTGTCCCTGCGTAATGAGCGATGCGGCCAGTTTCGCAATCGCGCGCAGTCGTCCTTCCGGCAAGGCGCCTTGATTGTCGTCGTCCAGGGGAAAGTACACGTACACGCAGCCGTTGATGCAGGTCGGGATGCAGGCGTCGAGGCCGCCTTCGAGGTCGATGACGACGTCGATGCCGTTCGTCTGAAGCGGTTCCCACTCGGTGATGGCCGGCGAGATGAAGAGCTGCCCGGCGTCGTCCACCTGGACGAGATCCATGCCGAGCGTCATGGACTCGTACCCAGCCATCGCTATCGCGCGGCGGACTTCGCGGGCGTCGCCGCGACCTTCGCGCGGAAGTATTCGACCGTGTGGACGAGTCCCTGCTCGAGGGCCACTTTCGGCTCCCAGTGCAGCAGCGTCCGTGCGCGCGTGATGTCGGGCCGCCGCTGCTTCGGGTCGTCGGTCGGCAGCGGCTTGTAGACGAGACGACTCGCGGAGCCGGTCATCTTGATGATCGTTTCGGCGATCTCCTTGATCGTCATCTCGTGCGGGTTGCCGATGTTCACCGGATCGTTCTCGTTCGAGAGCATCAGCTTGATCACGCCGTCGACGAGATCGGAGATGTAGGTGAAGCTGCGCGTCTGGCTACCGTCGCCAAAGATGGTGACGTCCTCGTTGCGCAAGGCCTGCGACATGAACGCAGGAACGGCGCGTCCGTCGTTCAGACGCATGCGCGGCCCGTACGTGTTGAAGATGCGGACGATTTTCGTGTCCACCCCGTGATAGCGGTGATAGGCCATCGTCATCGCTTCGGCGAAGCGCTTGGCTTCGTCGTACACGCCGCGCGGGCCGATCGGGTTCACGTTGCCCCAGTACGCTTCGGTCTGCGGATGCTGGAGCGGATCGCCGTAGACCTCGGATGTCGAGGCGAGCACGAAGCGCGCTTTCTTCTCCTTCGCGAGTCCGAGCGCCTTATGCGTGCCGAGCGCGCCGACTTTCAGGGTCTGGATGGGCAGTTCGAGATAGTCGATCGGGCTGGCCGGACTCGCCCAATGCAGAACGTAGTCCACCGGTCCATCGATGAAGATGTAGTTCGTGACGTCGTGCTTGATGAACTGGAAGTCGCGGTTGGCGAGGTGCGAGATGTTCGCGGTGTCGCCCGTCAGCAGGCTGTCGATGCCGATGACGGCGTAGTCGCGATCGAGCAGCGTTTCGGCGAGGTGCGAACCGATGAAGCCCGCGGCGCCGGTGATCACCACACGTTTTTTCATACCGTTCTCTTCCTCGCAGGAGCAGCGCGCCGGAACGACGCGCGGATCTAGTACGCGTGCTTGTGGAAGAAGCCGCGGAGCAGCGTCAGCCACATGATCTTGAGATCGAGCTTCACGGACCAGTGTTCGATGTAATACAGATCGTACTCAATCCGCTTCTCGATCGAGGTGTTGCCGCGCCAGCCGTTGACCTGTGCCCAGCCGGTCAGGCCGGCTTTCACCTTGTGCCGCAGCATGTACTGCGGAATGCGGTGCTTGAACTGCGCGACGAAGTGCGGACGTTCAGGCCGCGGGCCGACGATGGACATGTCCCCGCGCAGTACGTTCCAGAGCTGCGGCAACTCGTCGAGGTTCGACTTTCGCAGAAAACGTCCGAGCGGGGTGACGCGTGGGTCGTTCTGCCGCGCCCAGACCGGCCCCGTGGACGACTCGGCGCCGTCGAACATCGATCGGAACTTGACGATCGTGATCGACTTGCCGTCGAGGCCCATTCGCTCCTGGTAGTAGAACGCAGGCCCGCGCGACGTGATGCGCACGAGAAGCGCCAGGAGACCCAGCGGAATCGCGAGCACGACCAGCGCCGCCGACGAGATCACCACATCGGTCAGGCGTTTGACGACGCTGTTGATGCCCTGCAGCGGGACGTCGTTGATGTTGATGACCGGGACGCCGTCCAGATCCTCGAGCCGCGCGCGTAGTGCAATCACCTGCAGTAGATCCGGCACGACTTTCACGTCGACGCATTCGCGGCTGGTGCTTTCGATCAGCTGCAGCATCGCGACGTGCTGTTCGGGCGGAAGCGCCACGTACAGGTGGTCCACGCCCTCCCGCGTGACGATCTCAGATGCATCGTCGACGGAGCCGAGCAGAGGGAGGCCGCGGTAGCCGAGGTGATCGCCTGAGCGATCGTCGAGGAAGCCGACGATCTGGAAGCCGAGTTCGCGGTGTTCGAGAATCTTGTCGGCGACCAACCGCCCCAGCTCGCCGGATCCGGCGATGAGGACGCGCTTGAGGCCGATGCCCGCGCGCCATCGCCGCTCGAGGACCTCGCGAACGACCTCGCGCAGCGCGTACGTCAGCAGGATGTTGATGACGAGGAAGATGACCCAGACGACGCGCGAGACTTCGAACGCGCCGGCGTCCTTGGCATTCGGCGGCGCAAAGTACGTCTGCGTGTACAGCGTCGCGACGATGCCGAAGAGCACGGCGAGGATCGTTCCGACGAACACGCCGAAGAAATCGTCGACGCGCGAGCGGCCGCGGCGCAGTCGATACAGGCCCTGGAGCTGGAATCCGAGCGGCACCACCAACGCCACGAACGGCAGCACGTCGAGGTACTGCGTGAGCGGTGGGATGCCCTTGGTGACCGGAATGAAGCCGGTGTGAAACCGCAGCGCGTACGCCAGGATGAACGACGAGCCGCCGATGAGGGCATCGGAGATGACGTAGAGGGTGACGAGGAGCCGATTATGCCGATTCAGCATGAATCAACGCTTCCATCTCGTCGCCGAAGCGCGTGCGGCTGAACCGCATCGCGTGCGCGCGAATTGCCGCGCGGTCGTACTCGGTATCGAGCGTCCGCCGGATAGCGTCCGCGAACGCGGCCGGTGAGGCGTCGTCCACGAGCGTTCCGGTATGTCCGTCGACAACCGTTTCCCGCGCGCCGCCGCGGCCGAGGGCCACAACAGGACGGCCGCAGGCCTGTGCCTCTAGCGGAACGATTCCAAAGTCTTCTTCGCCCGGCAGCAGCGTGACGCCCGAGTCGTCGTACAGGTCGCGAAGATCGGCGTCCGACACGCGACCGAGGAACGTCACGGTCGGGCCGGCAAGCCGTTCGAGATGCGCGCGGTCCGGGCCGTCGCCCGCGATGGTCAGCGGAATGCCGGCAAGCTGGCATGCCTCGATCGCGACCTCGATCCGCTTGTACGGAACCAGCGCGGAGACGACGAGCGCCGAGCGTTGCGGAGACTTCGAGCGCAGGCTGAAGAAGTCGGTATCGACCGGGGGGTACACCACAGTGGCTTCGCGATTATAGTATCGGGCGATCCTGCCCGCAACATAATGAGAGATAGCGACATAGCGGTCGACGCGTCCCGCGGTGTCGCGATCCCAGCGCGCCAGCCGCGCCATCGCCGGACGCATCAGGCGGCTCGCGGTCCTGCCGATACGTGCCGGACCGAAGTACGCGTCGAACTGGTCCCAGGCGTAGCGGACCGGCGTGAGGCAGTAGCACAGGTGACGCGCGCTTCCCGGTCGGATGACCGACTTCGCGCAGCAATGGCTCAGGCTGACGACCATGTCGAAGCCGTCGAGGTCGTACTGCTCGATCGCGGTCGGGAACAGCGGCAGGTAGTGGCGGTAATAGCGGGCGACCATCGGCAGCCGCTGAATGAACGACGTCCGCGGCCGCAGTTGTTCGATCGCTGGGGAGACCGAGCCGGGCACGTGCACCAGCGTGAAGAGCGACGCCGACGGGAATCGCTCGCAGACCACTTCGAGCGCCTTCTCTCCGCCGCGCATGCCGGTCAGCCAGTCGTGAACGATCGCCAGCCGCACTAGCGAATCGCCTCGCAATAAATCTCGCGAATCCTGCGCACCGACCGTTCCCACGAGAACTGCGCCGCACGTGCGAGGCCCTTGGCGCGCAGCGTGCGCCGCTGCTGTTCGTCGGTAAGGACCGTGTACATGCCGTCGGCGATTGCCTGCGGGTCGTACGGATCCACCAGGACGGCTGCGTCGCCTGCGACCTCGGGCAGCGACGAGACGTTCGACGTGACGACCGGCGTGCCGCTGGCCATCGCCTCGAGCGGCGGCAGGCCGAATCCTTCATAGAGCGACGGGAACACGAACACGCCGGCGAGCCGGTACATCACCGCCAGCGTCTCTTCAGGGACGTAGCCGAGAAAGCGCACGAACTTGTGCAGCTGATAGCGGTGCACGGCGCGCCGGAGCGACGCGTACTTCGACACCTCGTCGCCGATGATGATCAGCTTCACCTGGTCGAGGCCGCGCCGGCGCACGAGATCGAACGCCTGGATGAGGCGCTCGAGGTTCTTGTGCGGCTTGACGTTGCCCGCATACAGGATGAATTCGTCCTGAAGCTGAAACCGCTCGCGCACGCGGACGACGTCCTCTTCGTGCGGCTCGACGCCGAATCGCTCGTCATACGCATTGTGAATGACGTCGATTTTTTCCGGCGGCGCGTCCACGAATCGCAGGATATCGCGCTTCGAGCTCTCCGACACTGTCATGACGCGGGTCGAGCGCCGGGCTGCCATCCGGATGGACGCGCGCGCGTACGCGAGCGCCGCGCGGTTCGGCAGGTACTGCGGGAACATCAGGTGGATGCAGTCGTGAATCGTCACGACCGACCGCGACTGGACGAGCGGCGGCAGCACGTAGTGCGGCGCGTGGAACAGCGCGACGCCTTCGCGCCTGAGCGCCAACGGCACCTTCAGCTGCTCAGCGATCGAATAGTTCGCCGCGCTCTCCGCGACCGGTCTGAAATTCTCGCCGAGCTCGGCGATCATCGTCCGATCCTCGGCGCGGCAGAGGAGCACGAACTCGGTGTCGTGGTCGATGCGCGCCAGCTGCCGGAGCAGGTTGCGGATGTACGTCCCGATACCGAAGTCGTGGAGCTTGCGCGCGTCGATGCCTATCCGCACCGCGGGATCATAAAGGAGGTTGGCCTACGGCGTCCCGGTCAGGGCGTCCAGACGGTAGCGGCGGAGCACGTCGCGACGGGTTCCCGGATAGACATCCGCCCGGCGCGCCGCTTCGTCCGCGCTGAGCACGGCATCCCGGATCCGCCGCGCCGACTCGCGCAGGTCGGTCAACGTCGATTCGCAGCCGGGCGCAACGGCGCCCTGCATTGCCCGCGGCGCGAACAAGGCAAACCAGGGCCGGTCGAATCCGCCGCTGATGGGTCCCTGATAACACGCGGCGACGAACCGCGGCCAGCGCGCGTCGAGGACGTCGGCGTCGCTCGCGGCCGCCGCGGCAGCGCGCTCGAATGCCTTGACGCCGACGTCCCGTGCGTCCGGCGGTGCGGCTGACGGCGCTTGCGGCGTGCCGGCGACCATCTGATTCAGTCCGCTCGCCGGCGTGCTGCCGGATCCGCTCGCCAGATGTCCGTCGAGCAGCGCCTGCGCGTGCTCGATCGCGACGCCGAACGAAAGCCCCTGTCCAACATCCGCCTTCACGGTCATCGTCGCGATGGCGATGACGCGGCCGCTGCGATCGATCAGCGGTCCGCCGCTGTTGCCGGGATTGATTGCCGCGTCGGTCTGCACGAGCATGACGGGACCGACCTGCCGCAGCGCGCTCACGATTCCGCGCGTCACCGTGTTCTGCAATCCGAGCGGCGAGCCGAGCGCGACGATTTCCTGACCGGCGCGGGTTCGCAGCGCGGAACCCATCGGCAGCACCGCGCCGGATCCGTCGCTCTCGGCGACGCGGACGACGGCGATGTCGTACTCGGGCGCGGTTGCGTCGACGCGGCCCTGCACCGACCGTCCATCCGGCAGGCGGACGCCGACGGAACTGTTGCCGGCCACGACGTGGACGTTCGTCAGCAGCGTGTCGCGCTTCACGAAAAACGCCGATCCGATCGCCGATCCGGTCTCGATCCGCACGACCGCGGGAAGCGCGACGCTGATCAAGTCCTCGAGTGGAGCAACCTGCGCGGATATGACAGTGGGGGGCGTCGTCGTATCAGCGACTGCCGTGGTCGTCGCGACGCCGGTCGCCGCGCCAGTTGCGACTGGAACGGACGGTGGGGAAGCGTCGGCTGCGACGCGAACCGGCGTGGGTGTGCCTTGTCCGCCCGGTCCTGTCCGTGCGTACCAAATGGCCGCTCCGCCCGCAGCCATCGCCACCATGACGGCGGCCACCAGCTTCAGCCGCGCTGCACCATCGCCGCTCATGTGTGATGTTTCAAATATCGGTTCCACGCGCCCGGAGTAACAGGCGAAGGACCGGCGCCCATCGTGGGAGGTGCTTGTCGTAAAAAGCCAGCCGGCTCTGTGCGTACGCGCGCGCCGTTGCCGCTGGCGCCGATGCGGCGGAGCGGCCTCGAAGGTGGACGACTTCGACGGACGGCACGAAGAGGACGCGTCGGCCGCGCGCACGCAGCGCCGCGCAGAAATCGACGTCTTCCGTGTACATGAAATAGCGCTCGTCGAACAAACCCACCGCGTCCGCATCTGCGCGCCGCACGAGCAGGCACGCGCCGCTGACCCAGTCGACTTCCCGCTCCTGTCGCGTCAGCGCGTCGACTCTGGCCGCAATCCGTCGATCGCCGCGCGCGTTACCGGTCACGAGGCGCTTCTGCCGCCATTCGACCAGCGGATGGATCATGTGTCCGAACGACAGTTCCGCGCGTCCGTTCGCGTCGATCAGCCGCGGGCCGAGCGCAGCCACGTCGTCTCGTTGTGCGAGACAACGAAGCAGCGTGTCGATCGCGCCGGGCGGCACGATGGTGTCGCTGTTGAGGATCAGCAGATGCCGTCCGGTGCTGCTGCGGATGCCGACGTTATTCGCGCGCGCGAATCCGAGATTGGTGCCCGCGTCGATCACCTTCGCATGTTCCGTCCGCGCCGCGTCCGCGCTGCCGTCGGTCGACGCGTTGTCGACGACGATGATTTCGTGGGTGGCGAGGGAAGGCGCAGCCGCAAGCGACTGCAGACAGCGGACGAGATCGGCGCGTGCGTTGTAGCTGACGATGATGATGGACAGATCGGGGCGGCCGTCGGCTGTCGTCATCGGGCGGGTCCGTTCGTGTCTGCGCACGTTTCGAGCAGCGCCAGCGTCCGCGCGGCCGCCTCCGGCCAGGCATAACGAGACAGAACGGGCGTGCGAGCATCAAGGATCCGTCGCCGTTGCTCTTCGTCGAAGAGCAGGCGCTCGAGCGCGCGTGTCGTGGCTGCGATATCGCCTTGAGGTACGTACACCGCGGCGTCGCCACAGCTTTCGCGTGCCACAGCCGTGTCGAGCAGGACCGGAGGGACTCCCGCGGCGAGCGCCTCGAGCGGCGGCAGTCCGAGGCCTTCGTATTCCGAAAGAAACGCGAAGGCACGCGCGCGCGCGAAGAGCTGCCGCAGTTGCTCGTCGCTGACGTACTGATGCCACTGCACCTGCCGCTCGAGACCTTGCTGCGCGATCAGGCTCGCGATGTCCTCGTGAGGGTAGCTGCGGTTGTCGCCGACGAGATCCAGCGAGGCCTCGGCTCGTTTGCGCGCGATTGGTGCGAACGCGCGAATCAGATCGGGGAGATGCCGCCGGTTGAAGATGGATCCCACGAACAGGATGTTCGGTTCCACCGACGACGTGACCGTCGCGGCCGCGGCTTCGACGCCCGGTGGGATGACATGGATTCTGTCGGGCTGGACGTTGAGACGCTCGACGAGCTCGCGTTTGCTGAACGCCGAAATCGTCAGTACGGCTCTGGCGCGATCGACCGCGCGACGGCACAGCAGACGCCGACGCGCGCCTTCGCGCAGTCGAAACCATTCCGGATGGGCGACGAACGACAGATCGTGGACCGCTACCACGCCTGGCACGCGCAGCGTCAGCGGCATCGAATACGCCGGAGAGAACCAGACGTCCAGGTGATCGCGGGCCGCCACTCTCGGCACACGGAGTTGCTCCCACAACGTGCCGCCCGATCCGCGAACGACGCGCGTGGCAAATCGCCGAGTGTCGAGTGAGATCGGGATGTCGTTCGCCGCGTACAGGACGAACTCGTGACGACGTGCGGCTGCACTCGCGCTCCATTCACGGAGCAGCCCGCCCAGATACCGGCCGACGCCGGTCGCGTGGCCGCCGAGCTCGCGCGCGTCAATGCCGATGCGCATGCTGCTCCATGGCGCGTTGATACGCACCGTACACCGTGCGCGCGGTCGAGTCCCATCGAAAGGCCCGCGCTCGCTCGACTCCTCGCTTCGCGCAGCTCGCGGCGAACGCCTCATCGGTCAGCACGCGGCACATTGCATCCGCAATGTCCGCGGGTCGATCCGGATCGACGAGGACGCCGGCGTCGCCGAGCACTTCAGGCAGCGACCCGCGGCGCGACGCGACGACGGGCACGCCGATCGTCATCGCTTCGAGGGCCGGGATGCCGAATCCTTCTTCGAATGACGGCAGCACGAGCAGCCGCGCACCTTCGTAAAGCTGACGCATCTGCGACGGTTCGACGTAGCCGATGTGCCGTACATGACCGGACAACGGCTGCCGCGCGATTCGTGCGAGCCATCCGTGCGATTCCGGTAACGCTTTGCCTGCGAGCACCAGATCCGGCACACCGGCGGTCGTGATCAGCCGTTCGTACGCATCGAGCAGGCCGCCGACGTTCTTCCGCGGCTCGAGCGTGCCGACGAACAGGATGTAGCCCGCCTGCGGCTGCCGATCGCGCGGCGTCCACTCAGGCGCGCCATGCGGGCAGATGGTGATTCGATCGCGCGGCACGGCCAGGACCACTTCCACTTCCGTTGCCGTAAAGGCCGACGACACCAGGATGCCATCGGCGCGTTGTGCGTGATCGCGCGCCAGCGCGGGATAGTCCCGCCGGATCTCGGCCCTCGTCCGCTCGGGGTGTTTGAGAAAATTCAGATCGTGAATCGTGACGACGTGCGCGGCGTTGCGTGACGGCAGCATCAACGGATGCGACGAGTGCGTCACGTCGAAGGTCCCGCCCGCGATTACCTCGGCGGGCGGCCAGCCCAGTCGATGCCACGACAGATTGAGCAGCCGGACCGGGATGCGTCGATCGACCACGGACGCCGGACGGAGGTCGCTCAAGTCGACGAGGCGATCCTTCCACGAGCTCGAGAAAAGCGTCACCGCGAGACGGTCGTCGAGACCAGCCGATGCGCTCGTCAGCGCGCGGACGAGCTGGTGAGTGTACTCGCCGGTTCCGCTGCGCTCGCGCAGCGCGGGCCGATAGTCGATCAGGACGCGCACTTGTTTAAGTCTTTCCGACTCAGTATCTTATTGTGTTATGAGAATCGCCGTCGTAGGAACAGGGTACGTCGGCCTCGTCCTGGGTGCGTGCCTCGCCGAAAACGGCAACAGCGTCACGTGCGTCGACAAGGACCAGGCCAAGATTGACATGCTGCGGGCCGGCCAGATGCCAATTTACGAGCCTGGCCTCGAGGAACTGGTTCGGCGCAACGACCACGAAGAGCGACTCAGCTTTACCACCGACCTCACCGAAGCGGTCCGATCCTCTCTGATTGTCTTCATCGCTGTCGGCACACCCCAGGGCGAGGACGGATCCGCTGACCTTCAGCATGTGATGGCGGTTGCGCGCGACATCGGCCGCGCCATGCAGAAGTTCACGATCATCGTGGACAAGAGCACCGTGCCCGTCGGCACGGCGCGGAAGGTTCGCGCGACGATCGCGAAGGAAACGAGCCAGCCGTTCGCAGTCGTCAGCAACCCTGAATTCCTGAAGCAGGGCGCCGCGGTCGAGGACTCCATGAAGCCCGATCGCGTCGTCGTCGGCGTGGATCCGGGCGACGAGAAGGCCGCCGACATCATGCGCGAGCTGTACGCGCCGTTCACCCGTACCGGCGCGCCCATCCTGATGATGGACACGACGAGCGCCGAGTTGTGCAAGTACGCCGCGAACGCGATTCTGGCGACGCGCATCTCGTTCATGAACGAGATCGCCAATGTCTGCGAGTTGGTCGACGCCGACGTCGACCACGTGCGCCGTGCGATGGGCGCGGATCGGCGAATCGGATCGTCCTTTCTTTTTCCCGGCGTGGGCTACGGCGGCAGCTGCTTTCCGAAAGACGTCAAGGCGCTGCTCAAGTCGGCGCAGGACAAGGGCTACGACTTCCGCATCCTCCACGCGGTCGAGGACGTCAACCAGTCGCAGAAAGAGCGCCTGGTCGCGAAGATGGCGCAGCACTTCAAGAATCTTCAGGGCAAGACCATCGCGCTCTGGGGCCTCGCGTTCAAACCGAAGACCGACGACATGCGTGAAGCGCCGGCGATTCCGATCATTGAGCGGCTGCTCGAGAAGGGCGCGAGCGTGCGCGCCTTCGATCCGGCGGCCGCGCCCGTCGCCAAGCGGCTGTTCGGCGATCGGATTGCGCTCTGCGACAAGAGCTACGACGCACTGACCGGCGCGGACGCGCTGGCCATCGTGACGGAATGGAACGAGTTCCGCGAGCCCGACTTCGACAAGATCCGATCGCTGCTGAAGGCCCCGGTCGTGTTCGACGGCCGCAACATCTACTCTCCGGATCACATGCGAAGCCTCGGCTTCACGTACTTCTCCATTGGACGCTGACGATCGCGCCGTCCTCGTGACCGGCGGCGCCGGCTACATCGGCAGCCATGCGAGCAAGGCGCTCGCGCGCGCCGGTTACCGCGTCGTGGCGTTCGACAACCTCGTCGCGGGCCACCGCTCGGCGGTCAAGTGGGGAGATCTCGTCGAAGGCGACATCACCGATCCGCGCGCCGTCGCGTCCGCGTTGGAGCGCCACCGGATCTTCGCCGTGATGCACTTCGCCGCGTTCCTGGATGTCGGCGAATCCGTGCGGGAACCGGCGAAGTACTATCGCAACAACGTCGTCGGCGCGTTGACCGTCCTCGAATGCATGGCGCGCGCAGGGCTGAAGCACTTCGTCTTTTCGTCCACGTGCGCCACCTACGGCGAACCGATCGAGACGCCCATCGACGAAACGCATCCGCAGCAGCCAATCAACAGCTATGGGGAATCGAAGCTGGCGGTGGAGCGCGCGCTCCCGCACTTTGCGCGCGCCTACGGCATTCAGTCGGTGGCGCTGCGGTACTTCAACGCGTCTGGTGCGGATCAGGACGGCAACATCGGCGAAGATCACGCGCCTGAGATTCACCTGATACCGCGCGCCATCGACGCGGCAACCGGCGGACGCGGACTCCAGGTCTTCGGAGACGACTATCCGACGCCCGACGGCACATGCCTTCGCGATTACGTGCACGTGTCGGATCTTGCCGACGCACACGTAAAGGCTCTCGAGGCTATTGTCGAGACGGGTAAGTCGGGTGTTTACAACCTGGGTACCGGCCGACCGCATTCCGTCCGAGAAGTCATTCAGGCGGTGGAGGGGGCAACGGGTCGTGCGGTCCCCTGGACCCTCGCACCGCGGCGTCCGGGCGACCCCGCGGTGCTGTACGCTGCGGCACACAAGGCGCAGGCCGAGCTGCACTGGACCCCGCGTTTTCCGGACCTCGAGTCGATTGTCCGGACCGCCTGGGAGTGGCATCGAGCTCATCCTCGAGGCTATGACGACAAGTAGCGCGCGCGGCGGGCACTGAGATGCCTCAGACGCAGGACACCCTCCGAAGGTTGTTCAGCTACTCCCGGCCCTACCGGAGCCGGCTGGCGTGGGCCGTGCTCGGCATGGTCGTCTACGCGATCGGAAACGCCGGCCTCGCATACCTCGTCAAGCCCATCTTCGACAACGTCCTGCCCAATCAGGAGGGCGTCGCGTTCGTCGCCGAAGG
Organism: Vicinamibacterales bacterium; assembly: GCA_036557365.1. Taxonomy (GTDB): domain Bacteria; phylum Acidobacteriota; class Vicinamibacteria; order Vicinamibacterales; family CAVVIG01; genus DATKHR01. Next base: position 114,964 of record DATBHR010000057.1, on the reverse strand, counting down.
CATCGTCGTTGTCTATCTGCTGAAGGGAATCGGTTCGTACGTTTCGTCGTATCTCATGACCGACGTCGGCCAGCGCGTCGTCATGGATCTGCGAAACGAGCTCTTCCGTCACATCCTCGGCCAGTCGGCCGGCTTCTTCGCGCAGGGCGCGACGGGACGTCTGCTGTCGCGAATCAACAACGACGTCAGCCAGGTGCAGCAGGCAGTGTCGGAAACCGCCGGCGACCTCGCGCGTGAATCGCTGTCGCTCATCGGCTTCGTTGCGCTGATGTCGTACTACGACGCGCGCCTCACGCTCTTCTGCCTCACGGCCGCACCGCTCGTTGTCTATCCGCTCGTGCGCCTCGGACAGCGCGTCCGCAGGACGACGCGACGAAGTCAGGAGGCGCTCGAGCAGCTCTCGCATCTGAGCACCGAAGCCTTCACCGGGCATCGCATCGTCAAGGCGTTCGGCACCGAGGGTTTCGAGGCGCAGAAGTTTCAGAAAGCCGGCTATCACCTGTTCCGCACGAACATGAAGGTCACGGCGGCCCTTTCGACGCTGCCTCCGTTCATGGAGCTTCTCGGCGGCCTCGGCATTGCGGCCGCGTTGTGGTACGGCAGCCGTCAGATCGCGGCGCAGAACATGACGCCCGGCCAGTTCGTGTCGTTTTTCTCGGCGCTGTTCCTGATGTACGAGCCCGCGAAGAAATTGAGCCGCGTCAACGCGAACCTGCAGCAGGCCATCGCGGCGGCCGAGCGCATTTTCGAGATGCTCGACACGCACACCGAAGTTCGCGAAGTTCCAGACGCGCCGGCCATCGTGCCATTCCGCGGCGAAATCGAGTTCCGCGCCGTCGGCTTCGGGTACGACGATGGCCACAATCGGATCCTGCACGACGTGTCGTTTCGCGTCGGCGCCGGTCAAATGGTCGCGATCGTCGGCCGGAGCGGCGCGGGCAAGACGACGCTCGTCAACCTGCTGCCGCGCTTCTACGACGTCACGTCCGGGTCGATTCTCGTTGACGGCGTCGACGTCCGGAACGTCACGCTGCCGTCGCTCCGTCGGCAGATCGGGATCGTCACGCAGGACACCGTCCTCTTCGATGACACGATTGCGAACAACATCGCGTACGGCGCCGCCGGCGCGTCGCTCGAGCTCGTCGAAGCGGCGGCGCGCGCCGCGAATGCCCACGACTTCGTGATGGGACTCAAGGACGGTTATCACACGATGATCGGCGAGCGGGGCCAGCGGCTGTCCGGCGGGCAGCGTCAGCGGATTGCGATCGCGCGCGCGCTGCTCAAGGACGCGCCCATTCTCGTGCTCGACGAAGCGACGTCAGCGCTCGACACCGAATCGGAGCTGCTCGTTCAGGAAGCGCTGTCCAACCTGATGCTGAATCGCACGTCTTTCGTCATCGCGCACCGGTTGTCCACGATTCGGCGCGCCGACGCGATCATCGTCCTCGAGCGCGGGGAAGTCGTCGAGGTCGGGCGGCACGAGGACCTGCTCGCCCGCGACGGCACGTACGCGATGCTGCACCAGCTCCAGCTGCTCGAAGGCCGGAAAGCCGAGCGGCGAATGGTCACGTCGTAGGAGAGCGGGTGGGACAGATGGGGCGGGTGAGACAGATGGGCCGAGTGGCACAGATAGGCATAGTGGGAACGATGGGCAGACTGATACCAGACCCACCCGTCCTCCGTCGCAGGCGCCAATGATTAAGAGCATGACCGGCTTTGCGGCCGTGACGCGCGAGGACGAACGGTCGACGGTCGCCGTGACGATGCGTGCGTTGAACGGACGATTTCTCGACCTGCAGCTGCGCCTTCCACAGTCGCTGAGCGCCGTCGAGTCCGACGTGCGGACGCTGGTGGCGAAGCACGTCGCGCGCGGTCGCGTCGAAGTGTCGCTCTCGATGCAGCACCGGGCGACGCCGGGTGTCGAGGTCGAGTTCAACGAGGACTTCGGTCGCGCGCTGGAAACGGCGTTGGAACAGGCGCGGGCGCGCGGACTCATCACCGGCGCGTTGACGCCCGGCGATCTGCTGCGCCTGCCGCAGGCGATCACGGTCCGTGAGCGTCCTGCCGACGACCCCGACGGCGTGCAGCAGGCCGTCAACGCGCAAGCGCTCGAGGCCCTCGAGCGTGCGCTCGTGGACCTCGACGCGATGCGCACGCGCGAAGGCGAGCATCTTCGCGCGGACCTCGACGCGCGTCGGGCGCTCGTGGCCGATCTGGTCGAGCGCGTGCTCGTCGCCGCGGACGAAGGCCGCTCGGCGCTCGAAGAGCGCATCCGCGAGCGCGTGCGTCAGATGCGCGAGGAACTGCAGGCCGACGAGATCGCGGTCGCGCAGGAGATCGTCCGCCTGGCCGCTCGTTCGGACATCAGCGAGGAGGTCACGCGCTTTCGCGGCCACGTGTCGCACTGGACCACCCTCGCCGACAGTCCGGAGCCTTGCGGACGGAAGCTCGATTTCCTGCTCCAGGAGATGAACCGCGAAGTCAACACCATGGGATCGAAGGCCGACGGCCTCCGCGTGTCCGAGCTGATCATTGCGGCCAAGGCGGAGCTCGAGAAGATGCGCGAGCAGGTTCAGAATGTCGAGTGACGATGGCGGCCGCGGGCTGCTGTTCATCGTGTCCGCCCCATCGGGCGCGGGCAAGACGACGCTGGTCGAGCGACTCGTCGAGCAGACAGCGGGACTGCAGATGTCACGTTCTTACACGTCGCGACCCGCCCGCACCGGTGAAACCGACGGCGTGGACTATAATTTCGTATCACGGGCACAGTTCGAGGCGATGATCGCCGCGGGCGAATTCCTGGAGTGGGCCGACGTCTTCGGCAACCTCTATGGCACGTGCGCGAGCGACACCGAGCGCTGCCTGGCGTCGGGGCGGGATCTGGTGCTCGTCATCGACGTTCAGGGCGCGCGCAAGGTCCGCCGGCATGGCCTGGCGGTGACGACCGTGTTCGTGATGCCGCCGTCCTTCGAAATCCTCGAAAAACGTTTGAGAGGACGCAGTCAGGACGCGGATGCCGCGATCGCGCGCCGGCTCGCGGTGGCGCGAGACGAGGTCGCCTCGTATCCCGAGTACGACTACGTGGTCGTCAACGACGAGCTGACGGCCGCGGTCGATCGTCTGCGGAGCATCGTCATCGCGGAGCGCGCCAAGTTGAAGCGCATGCAGAAAAACGCCGAAATCATAGTCAGGACATTTTCATGATTGACCGAAGCAAGCTGCCGAACACCTTCGAATTCGTCGTCACCGCGGGCGCGCGCGCGCGTCAGCTCCTCGCCGGATCGACTCCTCGAGTCGAAGTCGGCGAACACAAGACGACCACCGTCGCCCAGCGCGAGGTCGTCACGCGTCAGGTCGAGAAGGTGGTTGAAGAGAAAGATTAGCGACCCATGTTGATTGCCCTTGGCGTGACGGGCGGCATCGGCGCCTACAAGGCGGTCGAGGTCGCGCGCGGGCTTCAGAAGCGCGGCCACGAAGTGGTCGCGATCATGACGCACTCCGCGACGCGCTTCGTCGGCGCCGTCACGTTCGAAGCCATCACCCGGCGGCGGGTCATCACCGACCAGTTCGACGCCGGCATGAACGCCGACATCGAGCATATCGCGCTCGCCTCGACCATCGATCTCCTGCTCATCGCGCCGGCGACGGCAAACATCATCGGCAAGCTCGCGAACGGCATCGCAGACGATTTCCTCTCGACGCTCTATACGGCCACGCGGGCGCCCGTGCTCGTCGCGCCGGCGATGAACTCGCAGATGTTCGCGCACGAGGCCGTGCGAAACAATCTCGACACGCTGGCGCGCCGCGGCGTCCGTTTCGTCGAGCCGGGCGAGGGGTATCTCGCCTGCGGGTGGATCGGCAAGGGACGCCTGGCTGAACCGGACGAGATCGTGGCGGCCGCCGAAGGCGTGCTGCGCCCGGACGGTCCGCTGCGCAACACGCGCGTGCTCGTCACGGCGGGACCGACCTACGAGGATTTCGATCCCGTGCGGTACGTCGGGAATCGTTCGAGCGGCAAGATGGGATTCGCGGTGGCGTCCGAAGCGGCACGCCGCGGCGCCCGCGTGACGCTCGTCGCGGGGCCCGTTTCGATTCCGACGCCTGCCGTCGCAGAAGTCGTGAACGTGCGCAGCGCCGAGGAGATGCATCGCGCCGTCATGACGCGGGCGGACGAGATGGACGTCGTGATCATGGCCGCCGCCGTCGCCGACTACACGCCCGTGTCGCGTGCGCCGCAGAAGGTCGCGAAAGAACGCGGCGACGAAGGGTTGACCATCACGCTGCGCCGGACGCCGGATATTCTCGCGGAGCTTGGCGCGCGTCGGCTCGCGCGATCGGGCGGTCCACTGCTCGTTGGCTTCGCCGCGGAGACGCAGGACGTCGAGGCGCGCGCGGCCGCAAAGCGCGAGCGCAAGCACATCGACTTCATCGTCGCCAACGACGTCGCCCGCCCGGATGCGGGATTCGACAAGGACACGAACGCCGTCACGATCATCGGCCCTGACGGCACGCAGTCGGTGCCGGTGATGTCGAAGGCCGAAGTCGCTCAACGAATCCTCGATCGTATCGAACAGCTCCTCCGTGGATCGCGAAGCCCTCAAGGAACATCTGAAGTTCGCTCGTGAGCTGGGCGTCGCGGGCGTCAGCCGCGATGCGGACTGGCGGCGGCGCGACGACAGCTCGACGTCCGTGCTGCCGGACGTTCCGCTCGCCGTCCCCGACGAAACGCCAGCACCTGTCGCGGCATTTTTTGCGAACCAGGCAGACGCGCTTGCCGCCGTTCGCACGGACATCGGCGACTGCACGCGCTGCAAGCTCCACACGCAGGGACGGCGGCAAATCGTCTTCGGCGTCGGAAATCCCAACGCCGACCTGATGTTCGTCGGCGAGGCGCCCGGCGCGGACGAGGATGTTCAAGGCGTTCCGTTCGTCGGTCGGGCCGGTCAGCTGCTGACGAAGATCATCGAGGCGATCGAGCTGAAGCGCGAGGACGTGTACATCGCGAACGTCATCAAGTGCCGTCCGCCCGGCAATCGGAACCCGGAGCAGGACGAAGTGGCTACCTGCGAGCCGTTTCTCTTCCGGCAGATCGACATCATCAAGCCGAAAGTCATCGTGGCGCTTGGAAAGTTCGGAGCCCAGACGCTGCTCAGGACGCTCGATCCCATCTCGCGGCTTCGCGGCCGCGTCTACGATTACCGCGGCGCGAAGCTGATTCCGACGTTCCATCCCGCGTATCTGCTTCGCAATCCATCCTCGAAGCGCGAAGTGTGGGAAGACATGAAGCTCGTGAGAACGCTGCTGAAATCCGAAGTCTGAGCCTTGCAGTGCTCATCCACGTCGCCGTTCCGGTCCCTTCCCTCGATCTGCTGACCTACTCCGTTCCCGACGGTGATATCCCGGTCGTCGGCGCGCGCGTCGTCGCGCCGCTCGGAAAGCGGTCCGTCACGGGGATCGTCGTCAGCCTCGACGCGCCGGCGCCGACGGAAGGACACGTCAAGCCGATCACGACGCTGCTCGACGTCGAGGCGTTCGTGCCCCCCGGGGTGGTCGATCTCGCGCGTTGGGTGGCCGAGTACTACGCTTCCGGGGTCGGCGACGCGATTCCGCTTTTGTTGCCGCCTCTTGCGCGCAGCGATCGCGCGGACGCGCACAAGACGCGACGGATCGCCGCGATTACGCCGGCGGGGCTCGAGGCCGTGACGCAGGCGGCGCCGAAACAGAAGGCGGCACTCGAGCTCCTTGCCGGATCACCGCACGGGATCGCGACGGGCGAGCTCGGCGCGCGCGGAATCACGGCAGAGGTGATCGGACGCCTCGTTCGGCACGGCTACGTCAGCCTGCGCCGCGAACGGATCGATCGCGATCCGTTTTCCGAGTCCACGATGCGGGTTGAACGGCCGGCAGACGGTTCACGGCCGCTGACCAGCGAGCAGGCGAGTGCGATTGGGCGCCTGCAGGCGCTCGCCGACGATCGGTCTTTTAAGGTGGCGCTGCTGCACGGCGTCACCGGCAGCGGGAAGACCGAAATCTATCTGCGCCTCGCCGCGCACGTCCGAGACGCGGGACGGCGCGTCCTGATGCTGGTGCCCGAAATCGCGTTGACGCCGGCAGTGGCCGCGCAGTTCCGCGACGCGTTCGGCGATCGCGTGGCGATTCAGCACAGCGGACTATCGGACGGCGAACGCCACGATCAATGGCAGCGCATTCGCCGCGGCGCCGTGGACGTCGTCGTCGGCACGCGTTCGGCGATCTTTGCGCCGCTCGAGGACGTCGGCCTCATCGTCGTCGACGAGGAGCACGACGCTTCGTACAAGCAGGAGGAGAGTCCCCGCTATCACGGCCGCGACGTGGCAATTGTCAGGGCGCAGCGCGCGAACGCCCTCGTCCTGCTTGGCTCGGCGACGCCGTCGCTCGAGAGTTATCAGAACGCGACGATGGGGAAGTACGAGCGCATTGTGATGGAACGCCGGGTGCTCGGGCGTCCGCTGGCGAGCGTCCGGGTGGTAGACATGCGCGAGGAGTACGCGAACGCCGGCCCGGACGTGATTCTGGGAACTGCGCTGCGCGACGCGATTGGCGATCGCCTGGCCCGCGGAGAGCAGTCGCTCGTGCTCCTGAACCGGCGCGGATTTGCCACCGCGGTGTTCTGCCGTCAGTGCGCCGGCACCATGGACTGTCCCAACTGCAGCGTGTCGCTCGTCGTGCACGGCACAGGCAACGCGCGCCGCGCACGCTGCCACTACTGCAACTACACGGCGCGCATCCCCACGAAATGTCCGCTGTGTGCGGGGCCGTATCTGGAGCACATGGGGTATGGGACTGAGCGTGTCGAAGCGGAAGTGACGCAGACGTTTCCGGCTGCGCGCGTCGCGCGAATGGATCGCGACGCTGTCCGGCGGAAGGGGGCGCTCGCCTCGCTGCTCAATCGCTTCAGTGCGGGCGAGCTCGACGTGCTCGTCGGCACGCAGATGATTGCGAAGGGCCACGATTTCCCGCGCGTGACGCTGGTCGGCGTCGTCCTCGCGGATGTCGGTCTCGGCGTGGCGGACTTTCGCGCGAGCGAGCGGACGTTTCAGCTGCTGACGCAGGTGGCCGGCCGCGCCGGCCGCGGCGACCGCGTCGGCGAAGTGATCGTCCAGACGCTGTATCCGAATCACTACAGCATCGAGCTGGCGTGCCGGCAGGACTTTCCAGCGTTCTTCGCGCGCGAGATGCACTTCCGTCGCGCGATGCGCTATCCGCCGCTCGTCTCGCTGGTCAACGTCGTCGTGCGGGCGCGCACGTTTGCCGGCGCGATGGAGGACGCGTCCGACCTCGTCGGCCGCGTACGCCGTGCGGCCGAACCCGACGGTGTACGGGTCCTCGGCCCCGCGCCGCCGCCGCTCGGAAAGCTGCGCGGCGAATACCGCGCGCAGCTGCTGTTGAAGGGAACGAATCGCCGCAAGCTGCGAGGCGTGCTGCAGGACGCCCTCGCCGCGCGGCCGGACCTTCAGCGGCGGACGATTGTGGACGTCGATCCGCTGTCGGTCGGCTGAATCAGTGGCCGATGATGGCGCTGGGACGAATCGGCGCCGGCGTAAAACAGAGTACGAACATCAGGAGCGCGAACAGCGCGAGGTAGAGCCGCGTCCGATCGAGCGGCACGTGCTCGTCTGCAACCGGAGGATGCCTCGGCCCGAACAGCACCAGCATCGTGATCATCAGGGCCGTCCAGACCAGCCAGCTGCTCGCAACGTACACGAGAACAGCCGCCACGCCGATCGCCGCAAAGGTGATGTACGTCGAGCGGCGACCGAACACGGCGTACGAAATGTGGCCGCCATCGAGCTGTCCGATGGGAAACAGATTCAACGCCGTCGCCAGCAGTCCGAACCATGCGGCGAACGCGACGGGGTGCATGTTCAACGAGTAGCCGTCCGGCGTCGATCCCCAGAACACCGCCTCGGCCAACTTGAACAGCAGCGGCTCGCCGATTTCCCACTGGCCGGGTGCATTCGGCGGTACGCGCGCAACGTGTGACATGGCGACGCCGATGAACAACGCGGGCACCGCGACGAGGAATCCGGCAATGGGGCCGGCGATGCCGATGTCGAACAGCACGTGCTTTTGCTGAATCGGTTCGCGGATGCGAATGAAGGCACCGAGCGTCCCCGTCATCACGAAGGGCGCAGGTATGAAAAAGGGAAGCGAGGCGTCCACGTCATAATACCGGCACGCGAGATAGTGCCCCATCTCGTGGCAGCCAAGAATGAGGAGGATCGTGACGCTGTACCAGAAGCCTCTCAGCACGAGTGCCGGCAGCGTCAGCGGCAGCGCGGCGGTGAGATTGAAATCCTGCAGGAAGGCGGCATACTGGTCCGCCCCCATGAACGTCGTGACGACGAACGTGGCCATGAACAGGAGGACGTGCAGCCAGCCGCGGTCCTTGAATTTCGGACGCGGCGAATAACGGACGTCCACCTCCGGCGTCAGCAGGCCGGGGTACTCTTCGCGTGCGGGTTCCACTACCCGATATTCTGGAGGTCTTTGCCCGGTTTGAAACGGATGGTCCGGCCCGGCGGGATGCGAACTTCCTTGCCCGTGCGGGGATTGCGGCCGATTCCGCGTTTCCGGGGTTTCACTTGAAAGACGCCGAAGCCCCGGAGCTCGATTCGTTCGCCGCGCTGCATGGAGACTCGCATGGCGTCGAACACCGCGTCGACGGCCACCTCGGCTTTGACCTTGGTGATGTCCGCGATTTTCGACACTTCGTTGACGATGTCGACCTTGATCATGCTTAGAGTCTCCTGACTGCTTGTAAATACTATAGATTCTGAGACTTACGCTGTCAAGGCTGAGGCTAAGTGGATCCTGAATGCCCCGAAAACCGCCATCCGTCGTTCTGGTAGGCCGTCCGAACGTCGGAAAATCCACGCTTTTCAACCGGATGACCGGCAGCCGCCGCGCGATCGTCGCGCCGGTGCCAGGCACGACGCGTGATGCGCTCGCGCGACCCGTCGTGTGGCAGGGCTCGGCGTTCGAGCTCTTCGACACCGGCGGGTTGTACGGCGCCAGCGAGGATCCGCTGCACGCGCAGGTCGTCGAACACGGTCGACGCGCAATCGGCGGCGCGGATCTGCTGGTGCTGCTTGTCGATGGACGCGAGGGGCTGGTCGCCGGCGACGAGCAGATTGCACACGAGCTGCGTCAGACGGGACTTCCGGTCGTCCTGGCGATCAACAAGACCGACGACAAGCGCGCGCGCAACTCGGTGGAGTTCTATCGACTGGGCTTCGAACCGGTCTTCGAGGTGTCGGCCGAGCACGGCCAGGGCGTGGCGGAACTGCTCGACGAGATCGTCGAACGGATCGGTAGGCGAAGTTCCTCGTCATCGTCGCGCGAGACCGCCGACGCGGACAGCGCGCCGGCCGCAGCCGCGTCGACCCTCGACGCGCACCGCGAAACGCGCGTGGCGATCGTCGGACGGCCGAACGTCGGCAAGTCGTCGCTGGTCAATCGTCTGCTGCGGGAGCAGCGTGTGCTCGTCAGCGACCTGCCCGGCACGACCCGCGATGCGATCGACGCGCCGTTGATGTGGAATCGCCGCCGCTTTCGGATCGTGGACACGGCGGGCATGCGGCGTCCGGGCCGCGTCGCCCGCGGCGGCAAGGTCGAGCTCGTCAGCGTCGCGCTCGCCCGCGAATCGATCGCCGACGGCGACGTCGTGGTCCTCGTCATCGACGCGCAGGAGGGCGCTGCCGATCAGGACGCCGCCATTGGCGGCGAAGCCGATCGCGCCGGCCGCGGCGTCGTCATCGTCGCGAACAAATGGGACCTCGTGAAGCGAAGCGAGTCGGACTTCGCGAAGACATTCGACGATCAGCTGCGCCGGAAAATGCGCTTCCTCGACTACGCGCCCATCCTCCACGTCTCGGCGCTGAGCGGCGAGCGGACGGGGAAGGTCCTCGAGACCATCGACAAAGTGGCCGCGGCGCGGCGCGCGCGCGTCCCGACGCCGGCGCTGAATCGATTCGTGTCGGAGGTGACCGCGGCGAATCCGCCCGTCAGCCCGGGACGCAAGCACGTCCGCATTCTCTACGCGGCGCAGATCGGCGTCGCGCCGCCGTCATTCGTGTTTTTCACGAACGTGGCGACGACCTTTCATTTTTCCTACGAGCGATTCCTGGTCAACCAGCTTCGAGAGGAGTTCGGCTTCGTCGGCAGCCCGATTCGCGTCCAGGTCCGCCGTCGTGCCAAATGAGACGCTGCATGTTGGCGCAGTCCGGCGATTGTCCGCGCGTGTCGGCATCGCGCTCACGAAGATCGATCGCGTGCTGTTGCACGTTGATGTCGCGACGCGGCCGCTCGCGGACGTCAAGCGGGCGCTCACGGTCTACTGGGAAGACTTCAACCGGTTTCCGGATCAATGGACGTCGGGGTTCATGCCGTGGGAAGCCGCGCTTTTCGATCGGTGGGTCCGGCCCGACGATCGGCTGCTGCTGATCGGTTGCGGATCAGGCCGCGATCTCGCCGCGATGATTCCGCGCGTGGCGGAAATTGTCGCCGTCGAGCCGGCGTCGGAGTCGCTCGAAATCGCCAGGCGATCGATCCGTTCGAACGGACGGCCACTGACGCTGCTGCATGGATTCGTCGAAGACGTCGAGCTGAATGGCACGTTCGACGTCTGCTGGTTTTCGTACTTCTCTTACAGCTACATCCCCGATTGCCCTCGCCGCGTAAGCATTCTGCGCCGGCTCGCGGCACGACTCCGTCCCGGTGGTCGAATCGTGCTCACGTGCGTGTGTCAGCCGAGGCCGCCGCGCTCTCGTGCGTTCCGTATCGGCCAGTTTGCGAGCCGTCTCGTACGCAATGACTGGCAGCTCGCGGCCGGCGACGAGCTGCTGCGCGGGCAGTCGGCCCAGACGTTTCACTTTCAGCACGTGTTTTCGCCGGAGGAGCTGGAATCCGAAGTGGCAGGCGCCGGACTTCGCGTGATTGGTTCCCATTTTCCAGAGGCGCTCGTGGTTGCCGCGCCGGACTGATTTCACAGGATGTAACGTGCGCGGGTCGTGTTGCATTTGCCAGACGTCGGGCGTATCGTCGGGGTGGCCTAAGCCCAGCGCCATTCGCGGGGCACGGGGGACCCAAACAGCCGGGATAACTCACCCGGCCGGGGCAAAGCGGCCATTGGCTGCCGAACACTTCCGAGTTCGAGCCCGTCAGCTAACCCCGTCGGCGTGACACGGAAGGCGTTGTGACCACCACCTCGTTGCCCCGCGACACACGCGTTCGCGTCGTTGTCGCGACGACTGTTCTTCTTTCCTTCATTTCATTCTGGCGAGCGGCGGCTATCGTCCTGAGCGATCTGGGATCGACCGCGTTCTACGTCGGCGGCATCGTCGAGCAGGCGGTCGGCAAGTCGGCGCCGTGGTTCATCCTCGGCGTCATGATTTTCTCGTATGCCGTCCGCGCGTTGTACATCGAGAGCTCCGCGATGTTCGTGCGCGGCGGCGTGTACCGCGTCGTCAAGGAGGCGATGGGCGGAACGCTGGCCAAGCTTTCTGTGTCGGCGCTCCTGTTCGACTACGTTCTGACCGGGCCGATCAGCGGAGTGTCCGCCGGTCGCTACATCGTCGGTCTCGTCAACGACGTGTTCAACCGCGCGGGTACTGGACTCCATCTTCCCGATGGTCAGACCGCGGCGTTCATCGCAATCCTGATTACGGTGTATTTCTGGTGGCGCAACACCCGCGGCATCCACGAGAGCAGCGACGATGCGCTGAGCATCATGAAAGTGGCGACCGTGATGGTCGTCATCCTGATCGCGTGGTGCTCGCTGACGCTGGTCCAGCGTGGCGGCTCGATGGCGCCGCTGCCCACCGTCGCCAGCATCCGCTTCTCTGACGATGCGCTCGGCTGGCTGCGCGGATCGGTCTGGCCGGCGTTCACCGCGATTGCGATTCTCATCGGCTTCGGCCATTCGATTCTCGCGATGAGCGGCGAAGAATCGCTCGCGCAGGTGTATCGCGAAATCGAGCACCCGAAGGTCAAGAATCTTCAGCGCGCGGGGATGGTGATCTTCATCTACAGCATGGTGTTCACCGCGCTGGTCAGTTTCTTTGCCGTCGCCATCATTCCCGACACGGTTCGCCCGCAGTTCTACGACAACCTCATCTCGGGCCTTGCGATGCACGTCATCGGCCCGGTCAGCCTGCGACTCGTGTTCCAGGCGCTCGTGGTCGTCGTTGGTTTCCTGATGCTCGCGGGCGCGGTGAATACGGCGATCGTCGGGTCGAACGGCGTCCTGAACCGCGTGTCGGAAGACGGCGTCTTAACCGACTGGTTCCGCAAGCCTCATCGCCGGTTCGGAACCACTTATCGCCTGATCAATCTCATCGTCCTGCTCCAAATCGGGACGATCATCATCAGCCGGGGCGACGTCATTCTTCTTGGCGAGGCGTACGCGTTCGGCGTCGTCTGGAGCTTCGCGTTCAACGCGCTCGCGGTCACGGTGCTTCGCTACAAGCTGCCCGACATCGAGCGCGGCTGGAAGGTGCCATTCAACATTCACATCGGCGGCCGCGAAGTGCCCTTGGGACTCTTCGTGATCGCGGCGTGCCTCTTTTCGGCCGCGGTCATCAACCTGTTCACGAAGGAAATGGCGACCATTTCCGGCCTGGCGTTCACCGCCGCGTTCTTCGTCGTGTTCGTGGTGTCCGAGCGAATCACGGCCCGGAAGCGCGCGGATGCCGGGAAGCTGGACCAGTTCCAGCTGACGCAGGAACCCGAAGTGGACGTCACCGCGTTGCGCAGCAAGCCCGGCGCGGTGCTGGTGCCGATTCGCGACTACAACACGCTGTCGCAGCTCGACTGGGTGGTCGGACAGACGCCGGCGGAACGGGATGTCGTCGTATTGACCGTGAGGCTCATTCGAGGGCCGGACGGCGGCGGACAGGAGTTCGGCGCCGACGAGCTGTTCACCGACTACGAGCAGGTGCTGTTCACGCGCGTCGTCGCCATCGCCGAACGCCACGGCCGCGGTGTCAAGCTGCTGGTCCTGCCGGCCACGAACATCTTCGACGCGGTTGCGCAGACGGCAGCCCGCCTTCAGGCCGGGGAAATCGTCGTGGGTGAGTCTGCCAATATTTCAGCGAGCGTTCAGGCGCATTTGATGGGCGAGGCCTGGGACCGCACGCCGCACGATCGCGCGCTGACGACGCAGTTCGTCATCTTCGGGTCGGGCGGGCGGGTTCAACGCTTCCTGCTGGGCGCCCACGCGCCGCAGCTCACGCAGGACGACATCGAGCGGATCCATCGCCTGTGGACCGACGCGGTCCACGCCGTCGGCCCGTCGATACATCATCGTGATGTCGTCGTCGCGGCGCTCGAGAGTCTCGAGCAGGAATTGAACGCGAACCGCGAGAACGGCGTGCGGCGCTTCCAGCGTCAGTTGAAAAATTAGTCGCCATCCCGCAGATCGCGGTTCGCTTTGCCCCTGCCTCGGGGAATAATTCAGATTCACGGCATGCCGAACGATCGCATCCGGGTCGTCCTTGCGACACGCGCGCTGCTCGCGTTCACGCCATCGCGGCGTGCGACGGCGATTGCGCTTGCGGAGATCGGCTGCCTTGCGTTCTTCGCGTCCGGCATTTCGGAAGAGGCGATCGGTCCGGCGGCGCCGTGGTTCGTGCTCGCAGCTTTGCTGCTGGGCGTCTGCGTGCGCGCGGTGGACGTGGAAGCGCGCGGGCTGTTCGTTCGAGGCGGATCGTTCGGTCTGGTCCGTCAGGCACTTGGCGAGGTGCCGGCACGCGTGGCGGCGTCCGCGCTGCTCATCGAGCGCGTCCTCCTCGGGCCGCTCGCCGCGGCCGCGGCTGGCCGGTACGCGGTGGCCTTGTTCCGTGCGAGCCTGGCGCCGCAGCTGTCGCCGGCGGGCGCCGAGAACGCGGCCGTCGCGGTCGCGGTCGGCCTGCTGGCCGGCATCTGGCTTGGACAGCGGCGCGGACAGAATTTCTCCAACTTCGTGACGTCGCGCGCGGTGATTGCGGCATCCAGCGCGCTCGTCGCGGTCCTGGTGTGGGCGCTCGCGACCGCGTTCGCGCGGCACGTGCCGCTTGCGCCGCTCCCGATGACCGCCGCGGCGCCGGCCACGGTGATCGGCGTCATCGTCTCGCTCGGTTCAGCGCTGTTCGTCATCGGCGGCCCCGACACGCTGTCGCAGATCGCGCCCGAGGTCGAGGCGCCGCGGATCAGGAATCTTCAGCGAACCGCGACGTCCGTATCCGCATACTCGCTGCTCGTCACCGGGTTGCTTGGCTTCGCCGTTGCGGGCATCGTGCCCGATTCGATCCGGCAATCGTTCGCCGACACGCCGGTCATCGGCCTCATCCTGCAGCTGACCGGACCCGCCTGGTTCCATGCGCTCGTCACGATTGCCATCGCGCTGGGCGCCGGCGTCACGATGGCGAGTGCGGCGCGCAGCGCACTCGTCGGCGCGCAGATGGCGATGATGCGCCTCGTGGACGACGGGCTGCTGCCGACGCCGCTTCGCGAACCGCATCCGCGTTACGGCACCCCGTGGCGCATCGTCAACATCACCGCCGCGTCGCAGATTGCCGTCGTCGCCTTGAGTGGCGGCCATGTCGGATGGCTTGCGCGCGCCTATGCCGTCGCGATCGCCTGGAGCGCCGTGCCGAAGATTCTCGCGGTGGCGCGGCTGCGTTCCATACGGCCGCAGGCGCAGGCGTATCGGGCTCCCGGCAGTGTGCAGGTGGGCAGGCGCGATTGGCCGGTCCTCTTGTGGCTCGTCGCGCTGCTGATTGCTGTGCCCGCGCTGATGATGATCCCGACGTTCGATCCCGGATCGATCGTCGGGACGGCAATCGTGTTCGGCCTCGCCGCCGGCTTGAGCATCGTCCGGAGGCGATCGCTCGAACAGGCGCCGGCCGCACCGCAGCGCGATCTCGACGACGTCCAGCTGCTGCCGTCCGAGGATGTGGATCTGCGACACGTCGAGGCGAGGCCCGGCAATCTCCTGGTGCCCGTTCGCAAGCCTCACGCGATGACGCATCTGGCCGCGGCGCTCGACGATGCGGGCGATCGCGATGTCGTGGTGATGACGGCCCGGCTCGTCGGCGTCGATGTGCCCGATGATCCGGGCGGCGACTCGCGCGTGACAGAAGAGGAGCGTCAGCTGTTCGCCGCCGTCACCGCGGTGGCAGAACGCCACGGCCGCGCCGTCCGCCTGCTGATTGCCCCGGGCATCAACGTCTTCGATGCCGTGGCGGAGACCGCGATTCGCCTGCAGTCGGCAGAGATTCACGTCGGCGAATCCGAAGTGCTCGCCGCGCGCGATCAGGCACGGCTGCTCGGCGATGCGTGGGAGCGCGCCGCCGGACAGAAGCCTCAGGACGTTCGCTTCTTCATTCACCATCCAAGCGGGCGGACCGCCGTGTACCACCTCGGCCCGCACGCGCCAACGCTCGGCCCCGAAGACCTCGGTCACATTCACCGGATCTGGCTCGATGTCGCCAGCGCCGTTGGTCCACACGTCCATCATCGCGATGTCGTGCGGACAGCCCTCAAACTTATGGAACAACAACTGAACGGGCCCGGACGGGAGGAGGCGCTCGCCGCCGTCCGGGAAACCGCGCGGCCAGCCGACGAACTGGCCGCCATGATCCGCAAACGCGATTTCGGCGGGTTGCGCGAGATGGTGCGGAACCGTCCCGCGAGCGACCTCGCCGACGTCCTGACCGACCTGCCGGTCGAAGATCGCGTGCTGCTGTTCCGGACGCTGCCGCGCAAGGAAGCGGCCGCCGCGTTCGAGTACCTCGAGCCCGAAGCGCAGGAAGCGCTGCTGAAAGGGATGGCCACGGAAGACGTCGCCGCGCTGTTGAACGACATGGCGCCCGACGACCGCACGATGTTCCTCGAAGAGCTGCCCGCGAGCGCGACGCGGCAACTCCTGTCGCTGCTGACGCCTGAAGAGCGCTCCGTCGCGGTCACCCTGCTCGGATATCCCGAGCGTTCGATCGGGCGTCTCATGACGCCCAACTACATCGCGGTCCGCGAGAACTGGACCGTGCAGTACGTCCTCGATCACATTCGCTCGCACGGGCAGAACAGCGAGACGCTCAACGTCATCTACGTGGTCGACGATCGAGGCGTGCTGATCGACGACATCCGGATCCGCGAGTTCCTGCTGACGTCAACGGCCAATGCCGTCAGCAGCCTGATGGATCGTCGTTTCGTCGCGCTGAAGGCGACCGACGCGCAGGAAACGGCGGTGAACGTGTTCCAGCGCGAGGACCGATCCGCGCTGCCGGTCACCGATTCCGCCGGGGTCCTCATCGGCATCGTCACCGTGGACGATGTGCTGGACGTGGCCGAAGCGAAGGCGACCGAAGACATCCAGCGCGTCGGCGGATCGGAAGCGCTCGACGAACCGTACATGGAGATCGCGTTCCGCCGGATGGTGCAGAAGAGGGCCGGCTGGCTGACCGCGCTGTTCATCGGCGAAATGCTGACGGCGACGGCGATGGGCGCGTTCGAGCACGAGATCGAGCGCGCGGTCGTACTGGCGTTGTTCGTCCCGCTCATCATCTCGAGCGGCGGCAACTCGGGCTCGCAGGCGTCGACGCTCGTCATTCGCGCGCTGGCGCTCGGAGAAGTCCACTTGACCGACTGGTGGAAGGTGATGCGGCGGGAGATCGGCGCCGGCCTCGCGCTCGGCAGTATCCTCGGCACGATCGGCTTCCTCAGGATCACGATCTGGTCCACGTTCTCGACGATCTACGGTGAGCATTGGCTGCTCGTCGCGCTCACCGTCGCGGTCGCGCTCGTCGGTGTCGTCTTGTGGGGGACTCTGATCGGATCGCTGCTGCCGTTTCTTTTGAGGCGCCTCGGATTCGATCCGGCCGCATCGTCTGCGCCGTTCGTCGCGACGCTCGTAGACGTCACGGGTCTCATCATCTACTTCAGCGTCGGCATCGTGATCCTGCGCGGGACGCTTTTGTAGCGATGACGACGCTCACGCTGCAGATCAAGCGTCTTCCACACGCCGAGGGGCTTCCGCTGCCGTCGTACATGACGGCGGGCGCGGCGGGCATGGACCTTCACGCCGCCGTCGAGTCCGACGTGCGGCTGGATCCCGGATCGATCGTCCTCATTCCGACCGGGCTCGAAGTGGCCATCGCCGAAGGTTTCGAAGGGCAGGTGAGGCCGCGATCGGGACTGGCGGTGAAGCACGGCATTAGCCTGCCGAATACTCCCGCGACGATCGACGCCGACTACCGCGGCGAGATCCGCGTGCCGCTCATCAACCTTGGACGCGAGACGTTCACCGTGTCGCGCGGCATGCGCATCGCGCAGTTCGTCGTCGCGCCGGTGATGCGGGTGTCGTGGGAGGAAGTGGCGGAGCTGCCGTCCACCGTGCGCGGGCGCGGCGGCTTCGGGCATTCCGGGACGTAAGCACGCGCGCGAACCCTGTTATACTTTTCTCGCCGCATGCCGGGGACGTCCGTACAGGTCGAGATTCCGAAGCGCGCGCTTTTCAAGGCGGCGGAAGTGTGCGACCTCGCGAAGGTGCAGCCCTACGTGCTGCGATCGTGGGAGGCCGAGTTTCCGGATCTCGGCGTCGCCAAGACCGTCGGCGGCCCGCGCGTGTATCGTCGAGCCGACGTGCAGCAGGTGCTGCGGATCAAGCATCTCCTGCTCGTCGACGGGTTGACGCTCGCCGGCGCGCGCCGCAAGCTGGAAGAGGAGATCGCGCCGGTCGGTGTGGACGCGCCGGTCATTGATGAGCTGATCGGTCAGAACGCGCGCGAGCGGCTGACGATGGTGAAGCGGGGACTCCAGTCGATTCTGGACCTGCTGGCCAGCGCGGTGAGCGGCGACGATTTCCGGTTGGCAGCGCCGCAGCCGGCGGTGGCCACCGCGCGTCGCGCGCCCGCACCCGCCGCGCGATCGAAGCCGGCACGCGGGAAGGCCGCGCCAACCAAACGGGCGGTTCGCCGGAAGCACTAGTCCAATCTTCGGGATGTAGCGCAGCCTGGATAGCGCACCTGACTGGGGGTCAGGGGGTCGCCGGTTCGAATCCGGCCATCCCGACCAATCTCCCCAAGGTATATTCCGGTCACATGGGTGACGGATTATTCCGAGCACATAGGTAACACTTTCGAGCCGAACGGGGTCTCGATCGGCTCGAGCCGTCCCACCTCGTCGTCGAAGTAGCCCAAATCGTAGTGCATGAAGGTGACGAGCCAGATGCGCTCGCCAACCTGTGTGACGCCGACGTTCTGCCCGGCGAAGACGTGACTGAGATTGATCGTGCGGCCGTGGAAGCAGATCCGACCGCAGTGCGTCACCGTGAACGTGGCATCGGCAAACGGGTAGCTCAGGTCTTCCAGGCCGCGATACGCGCGCGTCGATCGCGAATAGAGGTCGGCCGGCACTTGCATGTCGAGCGCCTGGTGCGGTCGCTCGTGGTTGTAGCGGGTGGTGAAGGTGTCGAAGCGCGCTTGCTGCTGAAGGACATTCGAGGCCGCGGGCTTCGTCGCTTCGGCTTTCAGCGTGCGATGCATCCGCTCGTGCCGGCCGTTCTGCTGCGGGCGGCCCGGCTCGATCCGTTCGATGCGAATGCCGAGCCGTAGCCACCACACGGCGAGCTTGCTGAGACGATACAGCGCGGTCGGTGAGGCGAACGGCACGCCATTGTCGGTGCGGATCGCGGCGGGCAGCCCAAATTCTCGGAACGTGCGATCGAAGACCGTGAAGGCGAAGCGCTCCTGGGTCGTCGACAGTGCTTCGCACGTCAATAGGTAGCGGCTGGCGAAGTCGGTGATCGTCAGGGGATAGCAATAGCGGCGATTCCCGAGCATGAACTCACCCTTGTAGTCCGCGCACCAGAGCGCATTGGGAGCCGTCGGCTGCGTCAGCGCCGTCGCCGAGGGCTCGCCGCCGCGGCGGCGGCGTCGGCGCTTCACCAGGTGATGCCGATCGAGCACTGCGTGCACGGTGCTGATCGCCGGGAGCTGCGCAGGGGCGATGCGCTGGCGGAGCTTCTCCCGAATCTTCGGCGCGCCCCAGCCGGGGTACTCGCGCTTCAGCCGCACGATGGTCGCTTCGATGGGTGCGGGGAGACGATTGGCCTGGCGATAGGGCCGCCGGCTCCGATCGGTAAACGCCGTGAGGCCGCAATCTTGGTAGCGATCGAAGATCTTGTAGCCGGTCTTGCGGGAGATCCCGAACTCCGCACAGAGCGGGGCCATCTTCTCGCCCTCGAGCAGACGAGCCACGGGCACTCCCTTTAACGCATTCCTACGACCCTTGACAGGCGATCAAGTGCGCCAATCCGACCCTCTGACTGGCATTTCTGTGGTAATACAGTGGTAACAAAATCGCGGTGTAGGACGGCAATGGGCGGGAACGTTTGAAACAACAGAATCGCCAAATCGACCAATGTTTATACGGTGCTTTGCAGCGTTTGCGATCGATTGAAAACGGCTGCAGAACCGCCGCAAGACGTGCGGTACGTCGTCTAACAGAGCGGTAACACGATCGGGATGTTAAGCGAACATCGATAGGAGCCTTGAAAGGACAAATCGCGAAGGGTTGACGGAAGACGATCGATGAACGTCACCGCGAGAGACCGCGCGGACGGTTCATAGAGGTCCAAGCCGTTGAACGTCTCGCGATCCTGAATGCGAACGTGACAGACGATTCGCCGGTCGCACCCATCCATCTTCGTTGCCTGATCTGATGAATCTTTACGTTCGCCGTGGAACCGTGGCTCGTTGCCTGACAGCAATTCTGTTGTCGCCGCGGAACGGGTTCTCGACGGACCGTGACCGCATTTTGATCTCGGAAGGCATGTGGCGCATTTGAGGTGCCCGCGACGCAGAGGACAAGACTCGCGCGTGTCTGCTGGCGCGGTTCCGGCTTGCTGCCGCTCCGCTGGTTCAACGGTTTCGACGTCAATGCTGGGCGGTCCAGCGGCGCAACTAGCAAAGAGTTTCGACTGTAAAAAGTTCATTGTGGACGCGTCATTTTTTTGCTCTGCGCTAACGCGTGACTTGGGCATATTGACTGACGCCGGATTGCCTTTCTGCAGATGTGGGAGTCGCCCGCGAATGACCAGTGCAGCGCGCTGATCGAATGCATGATGTGGTTCTGGTTCGTGCGGGCGAACAGGACTGTAGATGATTAGACCCGTTCGGGCATTAAGGAGGCGTGAAGTGAAAGCAAGATTGCGCCGATCTTCTTCCTCTCGTAGTCGCTTTGTCACGTTCCATCGGCGTAAGTATTTCGCCTCCGTCTTTTCACTAATGAGAGCTCGCATGATGCTGGCCGTGATGGGTGTGACTGTCCTAGTAACGGCTTATCGAACGACCACAAAATCGGCGGAAGCCCGTCAACTCGCAGACACAGCGTCAGGCTGCGAAAGTACGATTGAAGGATGGAGCTTCCCGTCAGAAGTGCCGTCGTATCTGCAATGGCAGCCAATTCTTGCGGCATTGGGAAACTCAGACGAGCCCATGTCTCGCCTCTTTGATGTCAGCGTAACAACGAAAGAGCAAATAAAGGCAACAGCTCAATCGGGGACTCGCCGGGCAACACAGCTCAAAGCGATGTCCGGCAACGACGCGGCGATCGCGGCCGCAATTCTCAGCAGCAGGGACGAGCTAATTCGGCAACTGGCGCCAGCGACATTTGACGAACTTCAAGCGCTGGTTTCAACCCGTACCGAAAGAACTGCCTTCAAACTTCCGACGCTGGGAAATCGGGTTACAAGCTCTGCTGATTCGCGATGCCGCGTAGCTGCAGATCTTGCGAAACAGCCGCACCTCGTTCCGGAGTACGTGGTGTGGGACATGTACTTTGCCGCCCTGGCTGGTGACGCCTCCGGGCACCGACTGTCCGATGGATCGTTTCCAGACGCGTACATTAGCGGTCGGCGCGCAACGCTGCGAATTCAGCCAACGAGCCTCGTCGTCCTCCTTAATGCCGCGTTGGATTCGGCGACGCAGGTTGAGGGGCTTCGTTCCACTGGAGCGACTCGTAGTGAGATCGAAGCTGTTGTCATGAATCAACGCGCGCGGCTTATTCGAACTGTCCCTCGGAATGATTGGTCGCAGATCAAAGCTGCGGTCGCACGAGTGGGAGTCAGGTACTCCTTTCCGGCAACTTGGTACTAACAAGCGCGTCGCTGGAGGAAATCGTGAAACTCAATGTAAGCGTGATTCTGCTATTTCTGTCGCTAGGGCTATGTAAAGCTAGCCCATCCGAAGCCTTCGGGTGTCCCGTTTACGACGACTCGACCGGAATCTTCGGAACGGTATTTGATACGCCAACTTCAACTACTGCCCGGATAACCGCCAGGACTGAGGTCCATCACGCACTAGATCATCCCGGGTGCTCAGGAATTCTGTGGGCGAATGCTTCACTGCTTGGGCTGATAAGGGGCTCATGCTCGCAACTGGCCGGACTCAATCACACTTCGGCGGCGACCAGCGTTCAATCGAGTGTCGCTACCTGCACTCCTCCGTGCGGCGCCACGTATCATGGTGGCGGAGAGCACTGGTGGCAGGGAGATCCAGGCGAACATGCCTTCACCGAGTCTGGAGAGAGCGCGTATTTGCAGTGTGACGGCCCTGACGTGCCGAACTGCACCGAGGAGTTCGGCCCAGATTATTGGTGGGATGGTTACGAATGTACGAATCAAGCCAGCCCAATTATTATAGCGACGGGACGTCGCGTTGATTATCGACTGACTTCCGCCGAGCAGGGCGTTCTTTTCGATCTGGACGCCAACGGACTGGCCGAGGCTGTTGGATGGACGCGAGGCTTATCCGAGGTAGCGTTACTAGCTATTGACAGAAATGCGGATGGCCGCATTACCAGCGGCGCGGAGCTGTTTGGCAATCACACAATTTCCGGAGCGCTGAACGGCTTCGAGGCCCTTGCACGAATGGATTTCGAGTTGAGCGGACTCGTGCGCGATTCGATCCATCCTGGAGATGAGCTATTCGACCAATTGTTGCTATGGACCGATCGAAATCACGATGGCGTCAGTGAACCGAATGAGCTCGTGCACGCGAGCGATCTGCTATCTGAAATTTCATTTAGGTATACAACGTCTCGCAGGCAAGACGAATTTGGAAACATCTATCGTTTCAAAGGGAACGCGGTCGTAGCTGGCAACAGTCGAGTAATTTACGACGTGCTGTTTGATCGGGAATAGATGGGAGACAGCAGGATGACTCGGCAGAAGACGGCGCATTTGCTGAATGCCTTGCGAAAATGTTCAATCGTGTTAACAACGGTTCAAGCAGAGAGGTTGGGTGCATCGTGTGGTGCGTCGTGGTCGTCGTCGCCTCATCATGTTGCGATTGTGACGGGTCATCGCCGTGCGAATCTGTGGAATCTAATCGATCTCAAGGTCATCCGTAAGTGCCCAGACCTTGGTAACCGTTGGGCTCGCCGACTGAACTCTCGGCCATTGTCGTCGGTCTGCACGACCTGAAAGTTCAACGGCAAGCCGCGCTCGACATCGTCGACGAGCTGCATAACTCTGTGCCGTCTGAACTCTCGTAGATCTCGAGGACGCGAATTCGTGTGTGATTGTCGAGGGCCCGGTGAACCATACGGTGGCGGCGCATGCCGGGGATTCGCCCAGTACCCTCGACATCCGCCTTTAAAGATCGAATGCTGCTGCGAGCGCCGCACGCAGCGTCTTTGCGCGCCGTCTCACTCAAGATTAAAGTCCTGGCGACCATGTAGCCTGCGACGTGCCTACACGTACCGGTTCCGCGTCCGTCCAGATGTCAAGTCGCCTTTTCACGGCGCCCTTGCGCACGACCGGTTGTAACCGGCTTCGATCGTACGCGCTTCTGGCTGCGTTGAAGGGAAGTCAGCGCTTCCACGGTGTCCCCGAGCGGCGCCACGAACTGATCGAGCTTCCTGGGAAAGTAACTCGTTTAGGAAGCATGTGCGAGAGACGACAGAGTGGCCAGGCACCGAGAACTGCATCGTCGGGCCTCTTGCGCTCTATAGCTGCGACATTCCGATCGCTTGTGCTGTTCGCGCAATCGACTACGGTGTCTGGTAACTTGTGCGTCAACTCAAGCCGCCTTGCGTGTTCAGCCGTACGTCCGCCTGCCTCGCGCCAAGAGGGCAACTCGAGATTCCGATGTAGATTCAGCTGACTCGCTCGAGTTGACGAGCGATTGCAATCATTTCGATCGAGACGATCAAAGACGACATATGCCCAGCCGACGAGTGCATTATTGCTCTTCAGGATGTCGCCTCAACACTGCAGGTCAACGAAGACAGAGAAGAGAACGAAGCCACAGTCACGGCGAGTCGCGTGGGGCGGTCAGCGTGGCGAGGGCGGCGGATCGGTTTCGCCGTCGGCGAGCGCGTGCAGCATGCGACGGGCGTGTCCGCAGGGCGACGTGGACTTCACCAGCGCGCCGTCCGCCGCCACAACCAACATCGAGAATCGTGTCGTGCCTCTCGACGGTGATGCGCTGCAACGCCCAATCGGTCAGTTTCGAATGGCTGGCGTTCATGCGCCACAAGACAAACCTATCAAGCCAACCTGAAGGTCGCTTGCACTGACGAACAGGCGCGGTGCTCGTCAATACTGTCTTGCGGTTTTCGGTCATCGCGAGCCGTGTTCTCTGGCGATGATTGAGCGTCACACGACGCGGTGAAGATCCCGTAGGGATTCCAGCGCTACCACATTGAGGCCCAGATCGCGAAGTCCCCGATCATCGTGTTCGTGACGGTGAATGAGTTTGGATTGATCGAGAGCCCACGCGGTCCGAGTGTCCGCGTGGTGCTGGCAAAGGCGATCGGCAGCGTGTTCCAACCGGCGGCGCCGGTCAGGGCGATATCTTGTCGTCCATCCCCGTTGAAGTCGCCGACGAGCGCCTGCGCGCCGGTCGTCGCCGACCACACCTGGAAACTGCCTACGCCCGAGTTGGCGACCGTAATGGCCGACCCGTTCGTCAGCGCCTCTGGCAGTGTCGTCCAGCCGGGGACACCAGCGAGCGCGATATCGGCCGTGCCGTTGCCACTGAAGTCGCCGACCAGACGCACGACGCCCATGGTCGAGGACCACGTCGCGAAATCGCCCGCGGGAGGATTCACCGTCGTAAACCCGCCGCCTCCCGTCGAGAGCACCATGGGAAGGGTTGTCCACCCTGTTGGTCCCGACAACGCCAGGTCCGTGATGTGGTCACCGTTGAAATCGCCGACGAGGATCTCCGCGCCGGGGGTCGCGGACCACACGCCGAAGTCGCCGACGTTGATGTATCGCACTTCGAAACTGCCGTTCCCCAGCGATCGCGCCCAGGGCAGCGACGACGAGCCCGGCTGAATCAAGATAATGTCGGACAGTCCGTCGCCGTCGAAATCGCCGACGAAGGCGCGCGTCCCGATAACCGAAGCTCGTAGCTGAAAGAAATCCGTCACCGCTTCGGCCGTCTCGGTGAATCCGCCCATCCCATCGGAGAACGCGACGGGGATCACGCCCCATGTCGCCACGCCGACAAGCGCGATGTCCTCGCGGCCGTCGCCGTCGAAATCGCCGGCGAGCTTCTGGGTGCCGGCATCCGCCGCGAACATGGGAAACATCGAGAGGTCGACGTTGTTGACCATCGTGAAGCCGCCGTTCCCGTCGGACAGCGCGACCGGAATCGATCCCCACCCTTGACCGCCGACGAGGGCGATGTCTGTGAATCCGTCGCCGTTGAAGTCCGCCGCGATCTTCGCGACGCCCGGTCCCGACGCGAGCGACGGAAAAACGGCCAGGCCCTGATTGACGACGGTGAACGATCCGTCGCCGTTCGACAGCGCGACGGGAACGGCGCCCCAATCGGGCGCACCGGTCAAGGCAATATCCGACCTGTTGTCACCATTGAAGCGGCCGACCAGCCGAGTGGCGCCGGAGCCGGTGCAGCCCGGCGTTGTCGGGAGCATGCCGTAGGCGCTCATGATGCAGTCGAGCGCGGCCGCGTCCTTGCCGCGCGCGCGCCAGGCGTCTCGAAAGGTGAAAATGTTTGACGTACTGGCCAATCCGAACTCGTGGTCGAAGATTTGAAATGTGGTCAGCTCCTCGCCCGAGACGCGATCGAATGTTTCGAAGCCCTGGGCCGGGTTGCCGTAGCCGTCGAGCAGGTCCCACAACACCGCTTCGACGCGTGATTCGACCATTGCTGCCGTAATGGTGCCCGACGCGCCGGGCTGGCCGATGACGCTGCAGGCGGCTGGCGTCTCGGCGGCCGCGAATGTCCACGAACCCGCGGCTGGACGCGCGTCAAAGGACGGATTGAGCGCGTTGGAGCGAGCGACCGCCATGGCAAAGTACTGCGCAAAGCCCTCGGTCCAGGCCAGCTCGGGGCTGTTGACCAGACCACCATCCCAGGCACGGAACTCGCAGCCATCATGAAAACCCCAGGAACCGGCTGCCCGACTGATATCGTGCTGCAAGTGGTGGCCGTATTCGTGGACCAACACCAAGTCCTCGAAGGCCTGCACCACGCGAATCTGAATCGTGTTGGTCGTGCTGTTGAAGAACGTCGCCCCATCGAAATTCAGCGAGGTCGGCAGAATGTTCACTTGGGGAATCAGCTCGGAATCTCGCGGATCGCGGCGCGCCGAGGCGTATTCGAACGCATACTGCGCCGCGTTGGCGAGATTGAAATGCCGGGACGTGTATTCGTCGGTGAACGCGGACGAGAAATCGAGGATCGACGCGCCGGAGGACGGGACGAGCTGGGTGGTCGCAACGTAGAAGGAGGCCGCCGGATAGTCCGTCTGCCGGACGATGGCGGCGTCATTCAGCGCGTAGACACGGAGCGAGAAGGTGCCACTACTTGTGCCGTCCACGTATGAGATGTGACCGCTGCTATCCGTGGTGCGCGCGCCGACGACGTGCCAGACGTCGAACAAGCCCGTGCCGTGATACCACACTTCCACATAGCACCGCCGGAGTGGCATCGGCCCGCGGGTGTCCTGGTACGTGAACGTGCCGCGGATGTCTGCGGCCGCGGCCGGCATCGCGATCGAAGCGATGGCAGCAAGCAGAATGGCGATGACTGACAGACGACGGGTGCCGCGCGTCATGATGGTCTCCTCGAAAGGACGTCATGGCAAGACGCGATAACCGTCGGAAAGCGGGCTCAACCGGCAGATTCCGGACAAATCTAAGTACGAATCGGAACGGCAAGGAAGATGATCGAGGCTCGAGTTCCGCGAGGTCTATCACCACATACACACCAGGATGCACACCGAGCGACTGCGGATTCGTCTGGGGTCGAAATCCCGAGTCTGATCGAGCCGCCGCTCACGCGTTGACGGGAGTCGGGTCGACGTCCACGGTGTTGCTCTGTTGAGTGACCACCGTCGCGGGAAGCGGCGTCAGCGTCACCCGAGCGATGATCGGGTCGGATTGAAGCGGAGAGATCACGCCCTGCCTCAAAGCAGCGATTGGCAGCAGCAGCTCTGGGAGTCGGTTGAAGCCGCCGCCGGTGAACACGACGGTGCCGTCCCACATCGTACCGCCTGGAACCAAGCGTTCAATGCCGCGGGGCTTACTTATTAGTTGCACAAGCTCACGGTAGGTGCGTCCAGCTGAGACGTCGTCCAGTGTCGGTAAGATCTTGTATGACACCTGGATAAGCGCCATGCCTTCCGACGGGTTGTTCAGGAAGATCTGCAAAGTGACGGGTGCTATTGATGCCATCGCTGCTACCTCCGTGTTCTGAAGGTAACGCGCGTCACGAGCCCGATTTGGCTCATGACCGGTGAGGGCATGGGAAGATAGCTGCTTCGCGGCGCCTGCGCTACTTCCGCGTGATGCCCGTCACCCGCAGCATTCCGGTGGAGGAGTTCTCGGTCACGATCGCGTTCTGCTCGTCCACGTGCGCTTTGGTGGCCGGAACGAATTCGCCGGTACCGCTGCCCGACGCATCCAGGTCGAGCAGGATGAAGCCGACGTCGTAGCCGGGCTCGTGTTTGACGTCGGGCATGGCGACGGGATCCGCCGTCACCAGCGTAATCTGGCGGCGCCCGTTCATCTCGAACGCGTGGGCATATTTGAGCGGCGTCTTCCGTCCGCCGACATCGACGGAGCCAATGGTGTCGCGTTTGGCGAGCAGCGCGTGGGCCGAACCGGCTCCGCCCTTTTTGACCGCAGCGATGAGCGCCTCGCGCTCGGCGGTGGTCGCGTACCGACGCACGGTCACCGTCAGCGGCACAGATGATTTGCCGCTTCCGCCCGTGAGAGCTGCCGTGCCGGTATACGTTTCATCCTGGGCCAGCGCCGCCGGTCCTGCGAACGCCAACATCATCACGACGAGCAACCAGTTCAGACGTCTTGAATAGGTACGCATCTCCACTCCAATTCGCAGATCGCGTGCAAGTATGTCTCTGCAGGCTTCGCGGATCAATAAACAGGTAGTCAGCTCGCGCCATAATGGTCCCACAATGCGATGCGCATCGGCTCTGACGGCAAGATTGTTTCTTTCGACCATCGTCGGACTTATCTGGCTGTTCAGCGCGCGCACGCCGCTGATCGCACAGCCGCCGGACGGCCGGCATGTGGTGATCATCTCGATCGATGGACTGAAAGCCGCGACCTACACAGCGCCGGGACCGTCGAAAGTGCCGACGCTCCGACGGCTTGCGAGCCAGGGCGCCTTTGCGTCAGGCGTCGTCGGCGTGACGCCGACGGTGACGTATCCGTCGCACACGACGCTGCTGACGGGCGTGCCGCCCGCCGTTCACGGCATCTACAACAATCGCGTGCTCGATCCGGAAGAGACGTCGAACGGATCGTGGTACTGGTACGCGCGCGACATTCGCGTGCCGACGCTGACCGGTGCGGTGAAGTCGCTCGGACTGACGACCGCTGCCGTCAACTGGCCAGTGACGGTCGGCGCCGATGTCGACCTGCTCGTTCCTGAATACGCAGGCGTGACGCGACATCCAGTCTGGCTGGAACTGCTCCGCGCGCTGTCGTCACCGCGCCATCTGCTGGAGAACTATGAGTCGCATACCCATGCGTTGTCGTGGCCGATGACCGACGACGACCGCGCGGGAATTGCTGAATGGATCTGGCGTACCTACCGACCGCATCTGCTGCTGTTGCACATCTTCGAGACCGACGACGCGCAGCACGAATATGGTCCGGATTCCCCGGAGGCGCTCGACGCGATTGAGCGCGCCGACGCCCGCGTCGGCCGGCTGGTATCCGCGATCGAGGCGACCGGACTGCAGGATCGGACCGACGTCGTCGTGGTGTCCGATCACGGCTTCCTGCCGATCCGCCAGCAGCTGAATCCGAACGCAGCCTTTCGGCGCGCGGGTCTGCTCGACGTGGATGGCGCCGGCAGGATCCGATCGTGGGATGCGTACTTTTACACCGCGGGCGGTTCGGGTTTCGTCATGCTGTCGCGGCCCGGCGATGTTGCGCTTCGCGACCGGGTCGATAGGGTCCTGCGCGGACTGGCCGACGATCCGGCCAACGGCATCCTCACGATCTGGAGCGCGGACGACCTGCACCGGCGCGGGGCCGATCCGCGCGCGTCCTTCGGCATCGACATGAGGGATGGCTTCTACACCGGCGCCGGCCATGACGCGCTGCTGACGACGCCGACCTCGAAGGGCGGGCACGGGTTTGCGTCGGAGCGGGCCGCGCTGCATGCGTCGCTCATCATGACCGGCCCTGACGTGACCACGCGCGGCGACCTCGGCGTCGTGCGAATGACGCAGATCGGTCCGACGATCGCGTCATGGTTCGATGTCGCGTTGTCGCCGAAGGCGGATGAGCCTCTTGCGATTCGCGGCCGCTAGCCAGCCCGTCGTTGTTCGCCTGCCACGCTGGCCGGCGTCGTGGCTCGATCGATCATGGACGCCACCGTGGAGATCGACAGCACGTAGCTGAGAAGGCGAGCGGCACCCAGCAGGAACATCGCAAACGGCGACGAAGAGGCGGACAGGCGCGCCGCTGCGATGAATACGAGCGGCACGAAATAGAGGATGCCGTTCCAGCGTCCAAGAAAGCTTGCGCGCAACTGGCGCCGACGAGACCAGACGTAGGAATCAACGACATATTGGCTAAAGGCGAACGGGATTAACAGCGGCAGGATTGGTGTCACCGATCCGGCGATGGCGGCGCCCGTCAACCCGCCGGTCACGAACAGGCAGTCCGTCGCGTGGTCGAACAGCATGCCTCGTGGTGAGGCCGTTCCCGTTCTTCGAGCGAGCGGCCCGTCGAGGTAGTCGCTCGCGATTGCCATGGCGACGAGCAGCGCGACGATCCACGGCGCAAGCAGCGCGGGACGCGCGAACGCCAGCATCACCGGCAGCACCAGCACCAGGCGAACAGCGGTCAGCGCGTTCGCCATCAGCGGCCGAACAGTTCGCGTTGAGCCCGCCGCAGGAACACCACGCCGATCAGCGCGTTGAACAGGATGAAAAAGTTGTGCTGTACGAAGCCGAAGGCCGCCATCTGGCCTTCGTTGCGCGGAAAGAGGACGACCCACAGCGCGATGGCGGCCGCACGCATCGGTGTTGGCACAGTGGCGGCGAAGAAGATGATCGGCAGATATCCCAGCAGAGGAAGCAGCGTCGCGTGGACGCCGAACAGATTGAGCGCGATGGTGTACACGATCACCGCGATCAGCAGGGCAGGAGAGCGCAGCAGGAAGAACAGCGCGTAGTGCTTGAGCGAGGCCATCCGGAACGCGTGCAGGATTTTCTTGTCGCGAAGCTGGCTCGTGGGAAAGATCGTTCCGCGGAAGTACAGGACCCACAGTGTGAACACGACCGCAGCGCCGATCGAGATGAACGGCATCACGCCAAACGCCGCGGGCAGCGAGTTCCGGCTGACGGCGAATCCGATGGTGGCCCAGACGAGCAGGTAAAAGATCTCGCCGAACATGATGAACAGCATCACGGACGCGACTTCCCACCCTGGCACGTCGTGCCGCTGGTTGAGGTAGTACGCCATCGCGCCCTTGCCGACCTGTTCGCTGATGAGCGAGAGGATGTAGGCGCTCGCCCGAATCGGCAGGATGTCGCCGTATCGGATCGGCTTGATGAACCAGCTCAATGCCTGTGTGAGGACGAGCGTGTCGATGGCGAGATACAGGCAGGAGTACATCACCATCAGGACGAGCCACGGCAGCCAGCGAACGTTCGCGAACACGCGACCCATGTAGGTGAGGAGCGGAAGTCCTTCGCGAGCCGCGGCGCCGTTCAGGCGGTAGTACAGAAACAGAAAGCACGCGATCGCGATCGCGAAAAAGACGAGGCGGCCGAGCATCGTCGAACGCCGGCGAGGCGTCGGCGCGTCGGACGCGGTCACGAGGGGACGCACAGCTGCTCCGATCGCAGGAGGTGTTCGAGCGTGGTCGACAACGGCGTGAGCGTTACGCCGAGCGCGCCGTCCGCGTTCGCGTGCACCGCTTCACTCGCCGTAATGATGTCGATGATCGTGGGCGTCATGCCGCCTCGCCGTATCCAGCCGTTGACGGCGGCCCCGAGTTTCGCGAGCCCGATCGGCATCGAGCGAATCGCCACGTCGTGCCCCAGCATCGCCGCCATTCGGGTGATCAGCGTCCGATATGCGATTGGTTCAGGTCCGACCAGCTCGTACGTCGACACGCCGCCGCGAGGGTTCTCGCAGCAGCGCAGGATCGCCCGGCTCAGATCGTCGACGTCCAGCGGACGGATCACATGACGTCCGCCGCCGAGCAACGTGACGACGCGCTGCGACGCAGCGTGCATGATCGCACGCGTCGCGGCCATCCCTGGTCCCAGCAGGATTGGCGTGCGGATGATGGCGGCCGCGCGACCAGAGTCACCGACGATCTGCTCAGCGATCCCCTTGGAGCGCAAGTACCGATTCGCCGCGTGAGGGTCCGCGCCGAGCGCGCTCACGAGCACGATGAATCGGACTCCCGCCTTCTTGCACGCCTCCACCACGGCCCGGGTCGTGTCGATGTTGGCGGTTTGATAGCTCGATGTCGGGCTCTCGAACAGAATGCCGGCGAGGTGAACGACGAAACCGCCCGCTGGCAGCGCGTCTGCGAGTCCGTCGCGATCACCGTAATCGACGGTCCGCACCGATATACGAGGTGAGGTTGGCAGAGAGTCCGCGCTTCGCATGGATCTCACGCACGCGACGACGTGTGTGTTGGCGCACGTAGCGAGGTGGCGCAGCAGGATGCGACCGACGCCGCTGTTGGCTCCGGTAACCGCCAGGTTCACGAGCGAGCCGTCATTGCGACGTCGTCTTCTCGGGTGCGGCAGCCGCCGATCCGTTTCCGTACTCGGGAACGTTTCGCTGGTACACGCGCCACCAGTGCGTAACCTGTGTGATGTGTTCTTGTCCGTCGGGACCGACCTCTTTCGTCACGGGATCTCGTCCGCGCTGCAATTGAGCGACTTCGGCGCGATCGCGGATCAGGACCAGCGTCATTTCATAGATCTTGCCGCCGATCTTCATGCGCACGCGCGGATCGCGCTCGACGTTGGTCCACCACGCCTTTGAGTAGGGAAACGGCTTCTGCAGTCTGAAATCCCTCTCGCTTCCCTGGACGTACAGCTTGTCGCCGCGTCCGACGATGTTGATGGTCACCGAATGCGGGATGCCGTACCAGGTTCGCGTCTCGAGCATGATCGTGTTCTTGCGGATCGGGTCGTTGACCTTGTTGACCCAGTCCCAGTTGGTCACAGGCTCATGAACGACCTCGCCCGTCAGCCACAAACCGGGTCTAGTAGTCCTGCCGCTCTTGGCGAATTCCTGGCTGGCGGGATCGACGTACGGGGGCTCGAGGCCGGTCACTCGCAGCGTCAGGAGCGTCACCACCACGACGGCCACGAGCACGAGCACGCCAGTCTTCACTGCCTTCATCATCTTGGTCCCCTTCGACTTCTCTGAATCGCTCCAGGCCAACGGTTGGGAGCGTAGCCGGCCAATTCTCCGTCAGAAGACGCCTTCCTTGCGAGTCCGCGGACAACTCTATCCGCACTCTATGATGCGCCGTCGTCAGATCGTGCGGCGACGCGTTCCAGCATCGCATCGGCCACCACGTCGTTTCCTCGGGTCTTCAGCGTGTGCGCAGCGCCGAGCGCGTCACGAACGTCCTTGTTCTGGCTCAGCTTGAACTTGCCGATCAAACGCGTGATCACTATTTCCAGGCCGACGACGGCGGCGAGCATGCTCGCGATGAAGTCCTCTGAGCTTTCGCTCATTCGCCACGGAGTCGGTTGCGACGCCTCCTGTCGCTTCGTCAGCCGCGCGACGACGCCCCGGATGTAACGCTCATCGTCGTGCACCGTCACGCGCCCATGCGCGTGCGCCACCATGTAATTCCACGTAGGCACCTGCCGGTGATGCTCGTGCGTGCTGGGGTACCAGTTGGGCGAGATGTACGCGTCCGGACCGCGAAACACGGCGAGTACCTCGTCGCCCGACTTGATGTCCTGCCAGACGGGATTCGCGCGCGCCACGTGCGTGTGCAGCACGCCGGACGAGCCCACCCGCGCCTCGATTTCGAAGGGCAGGTGATTCGCATCCAACCCACTGGCACCGTGTGTGACGAGCGTTCCGAGCGGATACCTGGCGATGAACGCGTGCAGGTGTTCTGGGCGAGCCTCTTCGAACTGATGCGGAATGTACATCGGGATTCCTTGTCGGATCGCCGTACATGATACGTCGCGTCGGACGTGATACCGTCAGAACGATGTCATGATCGTGTCGGCACATCGAGCGGGATGCGACGAGGGAGTCAGCATGGATAACGAACGCAAGTTCTACATCGACGGCCGCTGGGTCACACCACATAGCACACAGACGCTCGACGTGTTGAATCCTGCGACCGAAGAAGTCATCGGCACGATCACGCTCGGCGATCAGGAAGACGTCAACCGTGCCGTTGCGGCTGCCCGCAAGGCGTTCCCGACCTTTTCGAAGACGACCGTCGCGGAACGCGTGGCACTGCTCGAGCGCATCAAGGCGGCCTACCAGAAGCGCATGCCCGACATCGCCGCGACGGTGTCGAAGGAGATGGGCGCGCCATTGTCGCTGGCGAACGCCGCACAGGCGCCGGCCGGACTTGGTCACATCGCGCACACGCTGAACGCCATGAAAACGTTCAAGTGGGAAGAGGACAAAGGCCGCAACCGCATCGTTCACGAAGCGATCGGCGTCTGCGCGTTGATTACGCCGTGGAACTGGCCGCTGAATCAGATCGCGGCGAAGGTCGCGCCCGCCATCGCTGCGGGTTGCACGATGATTCTGAAGCCCACCGAAATCGCGCCGCTGAATGCAGTCCTCTTTGCGGAGGTGATGGACGAAGCCGGGGTGCCGCCCGGCGTGTTCAACCTCGTGCAGGGGGATGGTCCAGGCGTCGGCGTCGCGCTGGCGTCCCACCCGGACGTGGACATGGTCTCGTTCACCGGATCGACGCGCGCGGGTATTTCGGTGGCTCAGAACGCAGCACCGACCGTCAAGCGCGTCACGCAGGAGCTCGGCGGCAAGTCCGCCAACATCCTGCTCGACGATGCGGACTTCGCCAAAGCCGTTGCGCAGGGCATGGGCTCGTGCGTGGTGAACAGCGGACAGTCGTGCAACGCACCCACGCGCATGCTGGTTCCGATGACGCGGATGGACGAAGCCGCCGCCATCGCGAAAGCGACCGCGATGGCGGCCAGAGTCGGCGATCCGGCGAAGGCGGACACCAAAGTCGGTCCGGTCGTGTCGAAGGCGCAGTGGAACAAGATTCAGGGCCTGATCAAGAAGGGGATCGAGGAGGGCGCGAAACTCGAATGCGGCGGCGAGGGTCTTCCTGAAGGCGTCACCCACGGCTATTTCGTCAAGCCGACGGTGTTTTCGCACGTCACCAACGACATGACGATCGCGCGCGAGGAGATTTTCGGACCGGTGCTGTCGATCATCGGCTACACCGACGATGCGGACGCGGTGCGAATCGCGAACGACACGCTATACGGACTGTCCGGGTACGTGCAATCGGAGGATCTGGAGCGTGCCCGAAACGTCGCTCGCCAGATTCGCGCCGGCAACATCCACGTGAACGGCGCGGGGACTGATCCCGCGGCGCCGTTCGGTGGTTACAAGCAATCCGGCAACGGTCGCGAGTTCAGCGAGTGGGGCCTCGAGGAGTTCCTCGAGACGAAGGCGATCCTCGGCTACAACGTGGCCTGACCCGGCGTGATGCAGAAGCTTCGCCGCTTCGGCTTGTGAAGCGGACGCGTGTAGCATCTCGCTCGTGCGCGTCCACCTGATCACCGCCGAGTCGCCCGAATCGCGGCGCCTTCGCCGCGGCCGCCTGATCCAGTTTCCGCAGCTCACGATGCCGCTCATCGCGGCCCTCACGCCGTCTGAGCACACGGTCTCCCACACGGACGAAATCGTCGAACGGGTGCGGTTTGACGTACCTGCAGACCTCGTCGCGATCACGGCGCCGACGCCGTCGGCGCTTCACGCCTACAGCCTCGCTCGCGAGTTCCGGTCTCGCGGCGTCCCGGTCGTCATTGGCGGACCCCACGCGACGGCTCTCCCTGAGGAGGCCGCGCGCCACGCGGACGCCGTGGTCGTTGGTGAGGCCGAGGACACGTGGCCGCGCGTTCTCGACGACGCCCGCCGCGGAAAGTTGGAGCCGATCTACTTCTCGACGCGTCAGGCGTCTCTCGTCGGCATGCCCGCTCCTCGCTGGGACCTGATTCGGGGACGCCGCTACGGAAAGTCGGTGACGATCGCGACTCGAGGATGTCCTCACCGCTGCGACTACTGTTCGATTCCGCTTCTGTACGGTCCCGGGAGCATGCGCTACCGTCCGGTCGACGAAGTGGTCCGCGAGATCGCGACGAGCCCGACGCGTGCCGTTGTGTTCTGGGACGACAACATCGGCGCAAATCCTCGCTACGCAAAGGAGCTCTTCAGGGCGCTCACGCCTCTCAAGAAATGGTGGACGAGCCAATGCACAGCCAACGCGACGCGTGATGAAGAGTTCATCGCGCTGGCAGCGCAGAGCGGCTGCAAAGCGCTGTTCCTGGGCTTCGAATCGATCTCGCAGGAGAGTCTCGATTTGACGAACAAGGCGCACAATCGCGTCGACGACTACCGCCGCACGATCGCGAATCTGCACCGTCTCGGTATCGCGGTGCATCTCGGAATCATGTTTGGATTCGACGAAGACGATGTCGGAATTTTCCGCAGGACGGCCGCCTTCCTTGACGAGGCGTGCGTCGACGTCGCAACCGTCAGCATGGTGGTGCCGATGCCCGGAACGCCGACATTCCGTCGGCTGAACGCCGAGGGTCGGATCCTGACGACCGATTGGTCCAGATATGACGGGAAGAAACACGCGGTCTTCGAGCCGGCGCGCATGTCGGCTCGAGAGCTCGAAGCGGGGACGGAATGGGTTGCGCGCCGCTTCTACTCGACGCGATCAATCGTCCGGCGCCTCGCGGGCTCGCAGGCTGGAGTCTGGTGGAATCTTCCCCGCAACGTGGGGTACATGTGGGCGGGACTCTGGAACGCCGGGCCGTCATGGGATCCGGCCGCGTCCCAGGGCTAGACCGTCTCGACAGGTCTGCGGTGCTAACATCAGGCCGCAGCAGAAGTGAACGGAAAGGAGTGCACGTGATGAATCTCAGAAACGGGTTGGCCTTCGTAGCTGGCGCGACGCTTCTTGCAACACCGTCCGTACTTTGGGGACAAGACGATGGCGTCAAACAGATCCAACAGCTGATCAAGAAGGCGAATACGCAGGTGGAATCCATCACCGACGCCAGGCAGCAGTTGGAAAAAACGATGAACGCCTACAACGCCGTCCTCGCACCTGATGCGAAGGATCGCCGTTCGCTCTACAAGAAGCTCCAACAGGAAATGGCGTCGACGGATAAAAAACGCGCGGAGGTGTTGTCGAAAAGCACGGAGATGAACGCCGATGCCGACCGACTGTTCAAAAGCTGGGAAACCTCAACATCGGCCATCCAGAGTCCGGAGTTGAAGCAGCGGAGCATGGATCGACTGACGCACACCCGTGACCGCTTCGCCGAACTCCGCAAAACCGGCCAGAGCGCCGCGGACCTCTACACACCGTTCATGAAAACGCTTCAGGATCAGGTGACCTACCTGGGACATGACCTGAACCCCGGCGCGATCGCAAGCCTGAAGCCCGACGCTGACAAATTGAATGGGCAGGCGAAAGAATTGTTCGCCGCGATTGACAAGGTCACGTCGTCGGCCAAGGAGAACATCACGAAGCTGAGCGCGGAATAGGTTTCGCCGCAACGGTTATGCAGCGCCCATGACGCATGAAGGCATCGTTTTGATCGCGCGCATCGGCCTCGTGCTCATGTTGATTCTGGCCACTTCTCTCGTGAGGACATTCATCGGTCCGAGCAAGAGGCGCGGCTTCATCATGAGCACGGGCATGCTCGCCGGCGCAGCGTTCGGCGTTGCTCTCAGCTATCTCGTTCCCTCGTCATTGAAAATGCAGGAATCGGCCGTGTTCGCCGTGTGCGGCATCGTACTCGGATGGGGTGTCGCGTGGTTCTTCGCGAAGAGGATTCCGCGTACTGCGGGCTGATCCGCGTCTAGGTTCGTGGTTCGTACCGCATGGCGACGACACCCGATCCCAGCTCGAGGCGGCTGACGAGCGTCAAGTCGACAGGCTTCGACAGTCCCGCGAACAACGTCGGTCCGTGACCTGCGATTCTCGGGTGAACCACGAGCTCGTACTCGTCGATTAGTCCGAGCTCCGCCAACGCGAGCGGGAGCCTCACACCGCCGGCCAGGAGTCCCTTACCCGACTGCTGCTTGAGTTGCCGAACGGCCTTCCCGAGATCCCCGCGCAGCAACTCTGCGTTCCAATCGACCCGCTCGAGCGTGCTCGACACGACGTACTTCTTGGCCGCGTCGATCGTTCGGGCGAACGGTTCCATCCACCCTGGCCTCGTTTCTGAATCCGCCGATGGTCGAAATGCGGCCTCCATCATTTCGTACGTCACCCGGCCGAAGAGGAGCGCATCGGCCTGCTCGAGGTTCTCAACCGCGTGGCGATGCAGGTTCTCGTTGGGCACGCCGGCGCGATGATCGCAGCAGCCGTCCAATGTGACGTTGATCGAATACCGAAGGGGTCGCATCGCGCGAGCGTATCGCCCGACGCGGTCCGCCCGCAAGGTGAGCTTGTGTCGCGCGCAGGAACCGCCGTGCGATCTCGGCTCAGCGCTCGGTTACAGCGTGCGAAGGAACGCGATCAGCGCGGCCTTGTCCGATGGATCGAGCCGGAGCCCGAACTCGTGACCCTTCACGGCTCGCTTCGTGACGCCATATCCAATCCATCCCGTCGGCACGTAGTCGTCAGACAAGCGCCGCCGATCGAACCAGTCCTCGAGCGAGGCGATCGACCCGTTGTGTTCGAGCGGACCGCGATACCAGATGCCGCGGAGCGACGGAACTTTGTAAAATCCGGTGCCGCGTCGCGTGAACAACGTCAGCGTCGGATCGGTACCGACACGAATGCGCAGCACATCCTCGGCATCACGTGGTGGGTCGAATCCCGGCGCCGGCACACGTTTGTTGTTCGTGTACAGCGGCGGCGTGTGGCACGTCGCGCAGCCCTCGCGACGGAACACGCGCTCGCCGGCGGCGGACGTGGCGTCGGCGCGGTTCGGATTCGGTGGCGGCGTCAACGAGTAGAGATACAGCGCGAGCGCATACAGTTGTTCGTCGCTGTACCGTCCTTCGACGAGCGGATCCTCGGGTGGCGGCAGCGTCTTGAAATCGATCCCTGAGGGAATGAATCCGCCGAAGGACGACATGAAATCGAGCTCGTTGTTGAGGGATGCATACCTCATCAGATCGCCGATCCCCCGGTGAACGACGAGCCCTGACTTGTCGAGATACTTGCGATCCTTGATTCCGATCAGGTCGGGGACCGCCGGCGGCGAATCCACGCTCGCACGGTGGCGTCCGATCACGCCGGGCGGCACGGCGTCCCATCGTGCGAGCATCTCCGCCATCGGCATCGTCTTCACGCGCACCGCAGGGTCGCGATCGCCCAGCCAGGGCGCGCCGAACAGCGACCTGAAGAGCGTACGCGCATCGGACAGCGTTCCGCGGCCAGTGCTGAACGCGACGGCGCGATCGAAGGGGAAGTTGCCCTGCGCGCCGCGGATCAGCGTTCCGTCCGGCTGCAGTCGAGTGTGGCAGAACGCGCACGCGTTGTTCCCGAGTTCGACCTTCCCACGTTCTCGGACTACGTACGTGGTGAAGGGCAGGACACCCTCTGACGTGAGCGGCGGCCGGACGCGCCGGTACCATTCCGACGTCCGCACATCGTCGGCAGACGCGACGCCGTCGTAGAAGATTGCTGCTTCGAATACCAGACGCCCGGCGGCAATCCAGTCGGCCGTCGTCTCGAG
The DNA here is from genome assembly GCA_036557365.1 of Vicinamibacterales bacterium. Lineage (GTDB taxonomy): Bacteria > Acidobacteriota > Vicinamibacteria > Vicinamibacterales > CAVVIG01 > DATKHR01. The sequence goes on along the minus strand of DATBHR010000057.1, from coordinate 76,513 downwards.
CGGCGGGCGGTGCGAATCGTCCCAGAGGATCGATGAGGGCTGCGTCTTCAGGCGGTCGAAGTAGCCGGCCGGTTCGCGATCGACCGCGTACACCGGAAAGCCCTGATAGATCGGTCGGACCGGAATGCGCTCGTAGTAGTCGCGCGGAACGTGCTTCGGCGAGAAATCCTTCGCGGGCAGCGGAACCTCGAATCCGTCCCACGCTGCGTCGTCCCACGTCTGCGGAATTTCCAGATGGCTCGGTGATTGACGAGCGGGAGCGGTTTGGGCCGCGAGCGTGGTGCCAATGACCGCGGCACAGAGGACGACGATGTGGCCGTAAAGACGGGACACTGTCGTTGTTGGCCGGACATTCTATCCGCTTTTATTGTTTCTTTGTACAAATCTCGATCGACGCGAGCGGCGTGTCGATGAATCTGGCGCGGGTATCCGCTGTGGCGTAGTGTTATACCGCCCGAGACAAGCGACGGAGGCCGCACATGTCATGGATTGATATTCCGCCAAGTCACGTGACCTTCGGTGTGTTCGTGGGTTCATCGGCCGGTGCCACCGTCGCCGTCGCGCCCGCCGATCTCAAATTTCTCAGGTACAAGTTGCTCGGCGACGACACGGTCGTCGTCGACTTTCGCATCCTCAAGGCGTTCTTCACGCCGAAAACGGCGGTCATCACCGGCATCACGATGGAACTGTCCGTGCCGTTCCAGAGCGCCTACTTCGCGACGCTCGGTGCGCCGAACTACTTCATGGACGGAGGACAGAGCTATTCGAACGACTGCGTGCTCGTCCCCGATCCAGGCAGCCCGACGCACACGCCCGGATATGTCGCCGTCCTCAACGAGTCGTCGCACAAGGTTGTGCTGCTCATCAGCAGCATTCCTGGTTACACGGTCAATGGCTCGCAGTTCGGCGTGTGCGGTGCCTTCGGACAGATCACGTTCGAAGTGATCCACAAAGGCTGACCAGCAGCGAAATCAGCGGCCCGGGATCATGATGTGAGCCGTCGACGTGCCCGCGTTCATGATCCAGGCGCCGCTTTCGCGCCGCTGCTCGGGCAGGCCGATCGACGCCTGCGTTGCGCCGGGGACGGCGATCGTCACCTCGTGCGCTGAGACGTGCTCACGATCGGCACCTGACAGGTGATACCAGACGCTGCCGAACTCGGGTTTCGCGCGTGTGCCGTTCTGTTCCAGTTCCTTCAGCATCGCTTCCGATTTCGCGCGGTCGCCGGTGGCTTCGGCCCTGAGGTTCTGCGCCTCGCGCGGCAGGTTGCCCATGCTCGTGCACTGCACGGCGAACGCCTGCTGCTGCGGCATGCCCGAGCGATCGTAGCAGGCGAGACCATTCGTCCCCTTGCGCAGCGTGTCGTAGGTGAAATCGGGCTTCCACTTGATGACGGTCGTCTGATTTCGCAAGTTTTCTGGGAGCGCCAGCAGCGCTTTGTCGACGTCGGCTTGCGACGCGCCCGCCTCGAGCGGTGCGGGCGGCGCGGGCGGCGCCCCGCGTCGACCTTGTGCATAGATGCCAACGGATGCGGCCAGGGCAACGAACGCAATCGGGACGATGGATTTCATGATCACCTCGCGGTCGCATTCTACGCCGACCGCGGCATGGTCTAGACTGCCACCATGAAAACAGCAGCCGGAATCGCCTTGCTCGGCGCGGTGACGCTCGGACGATTGAACGCGGCCACGCCCGCGCCCGTCGCCTGCGACTCGCTCGCGCACATGACGCTGACCGGCGGCCGCGTCCTGTCGGCGGAGACGGTGCAGGCCGGTGCGTTCACACCTCCGAGCCCGGCCGGCGCCAATGCCGCCGCGGCGTTCGCAGCGGTCCCGGCATTCTGTCGCGTGACGCTGCAACTGACCCCGTCGCGCGACTCCGATATCCGCGTGGAAGTGTGGCTGCCCGCCGCGGGGTGGAATCACAAGCTGCAGGCGTCCGGGAACGGCGGGCTGGGTGGCGCGATTCCGTATCCGGCGATGGCCGCATCGGTGAAAGCCGGATATGCGGCGGCAGGGACCGATACCGGTCACGTCGGCGGCAACGCCGATTTCGTCGCCGGCCATCCCGAGAAACTCGTGGACTTCGGATACCGTGCGATTCACGAGATGACCGTGACCGCCAAGGCGGTCGTCGCATCTCACTACGATGCGCGGCTCACGCGCGCGTACTTCAATTCGTGCTCGACCGGCGGACGTCAGGCGCTCGTCGAGGCGCAGCGCTATCCGGATGATTTCGACGGCATCGTCGCCGGCGATCCATCGTGGGACCAGATGCGGCTGTATGCCGCGCGCGTGTGGCTGAACACGTACGTCAATCGCACGCCGGCAGCCGTGATTCCGCCGGCCAAGTATCCGATGATCCATCGCGCGGTCCTGGAGAAGTGCGATGCCATCGACGGCGTCAAGGACGGCGTTCTCGAGGATCCGGCGAAGTGCAACTTCGATTTCTCGACGTTGACCTGCCGCGCGGAAGATCGGCCTGACTGCCTGACGAAGGATCAAGTCGAAACGGCGAGCGCGATGACCCGTCCAATCCGCGATCCGAGGAGCGGCGCGGTGCTGCATCCCGGTCGCTACTATCCAGGCTCGGAGCTTGGATGGGGCGGCGTCGGCGGTCCTCAGCCCTCCGGCGAATCGCACGAAGGCATGCGGAAGATTGTGTTCACGCCGGACTGGGACTACCACACGATCAAAGTGCCGGACGACGTGGAGCGCGCCGTCAAGGCGGACAAAGGATTGCTGTATGGCGGCGACCCGGATGTGTCGCGCTTCTTCGCGCGCGGCGGCAAGCTGCTGATGTATCACGGCTGGGCCGATCCGCTGGTCTCGCCGGATACGAGCCTGATCATGTTCAAGCAGATCAACGACGCCGTCGGGTCGGCCGCGTCCAATTCGCTGGCGCTGTTCATGGTCCCCGGCATGGGGCACTGCCAGGGTGGTCCCGGTACCGACGTCTTCGACAAGACCGCGGCGATCGATCAGTGGGTCGACACAGGAAAGAAGCCGCTGTCGATCGAGGCGGCCCATCTGACCGGCGGCGGCGTCGACCGCACGCGCCCGTTGTGCGCGTATCCCAGGACGGCGCACTACACCGGCGCAGGCAGCACGGACGACGCGAAGAATTTTCGATGCGAGTAGGCGGCTGAAATCCACTTAGGTTGACATCTGACCCAAGAAGGTCCATCCTTCGGTCAGATGTCTACCCGTAAGGCTGGCGAACCGCTCGATCTCCTGCAGGGCACCCTCGATCTCCTGATTCTTCGAACGCTGATTCTCGAGCCGCAGCATGGCCACGCCATCATGCGGACGATCAAGCAGACGTCCGACAACGAGTTGCTCGTGGAGCACGGTGCGCTCTACCCGGCGCTCCAGCGCCTCGAGGCCCGCGGCTGGATCTCGGGAAAGTGGGGCATTTCCGAAAACAATCGGCGCGCGCGCTTCTATGCCTTGACCGCTGCGGGCCGAAAGCAGCTCGTCAGGGAAACCAGCAAGTGGAAGCGGCTGGCCGACGCGATCGGCCGCGTGCTCGACGCCCACCCGATCGAAAGCTGACGCATGTTCCGCCGCACGCGCGACACCGACGACTTCGCGGCTGAAATCGAATCGCACCTGCAGCTCGAGATCGATCGGCTGCAGCAGGAAGGATTGGGACCCGACGAGGCTGTCGCAGCCGCGCGCCGCGCGTTCGGCAACGTCGCGCTGTCCACTGAACGCTTCCACGAATCGCAGCGATGGATGTGGTGGGACCGATTGGTTCAGGACGTGCGTTACGCGCTCCGCTCGTGGCGGAGTGCGCCGGGGTTGACGCTCGTCGCGACGCTGACGATGGCCCTCGCGATTGGTGCGACCACGGCGACGTTCAGCGTCGTCGATGCGACGCTGCTGCATCCGCTGCCGTATCCACAGTCGGATCGTCTCGTCAGCATCGTCGACGACCTTCCGGGCATCGCGTCGTACGACGTCGGCCTGTCGCAGCCGGAATGGCTCGATCTCGATCGCTCGGGCATCTTTGAGCAGGTCGCGCTCGCGTGGTTCGACGAGAACAACCTGACCGGGGCGTCGCGGCCGGCGCAAGTCCGCCTGATGAGCGTCACGCCGAATTACTTCGCGATGCTTGGCGTCGCGCCAGAACTCGGTCGCACATTCCCGGCCGCTGATCGATCGCCGGGCTATCTCGGCGAAGTGGTCATCAGCGACGGCCTGTGGAAAGGGGATTTCGGCGGCGATCCGCACATCCTGGATAAGAGCATCCGCCTCGATACGGATCTCTATCGCGTCGTCGGCATCATGCCGCCCGGCTTTCACGCGCCGGGCAGGACCGTTGACGAGCGGAACGTGGACGTGTGGGCGGCGACGAGCTTCTACGGTCCGCCGCTGCCGCAGCAGCCGCTGCGAGGCGTGCGCAATGTGCCCGGTGCGATTGCGAGGCTGACGCCGGGACTGACGAGCGCGGCCGCGCAGAGCCGAATCGATGCGCTCGTCGCCGAACTGCAGCGTCGGTTTCCCGGCGACTATCCGGACCGCAGCGGCTGGACGGTACGGCTCGTACCGCTGCAGGACACCGTCGTCGGCGACATGCGGCGGTCGCTCATCCTGATGCTGTGCGCAGTCGGCCTCGTCCTGTTGATCGGCTGCGTCAACGTCGCGAATCTGCTCCTGGCGCGCGCCAGCACACGCCGCCGGGAGTTCGCGGTCCGTCAGGCGATCGGCGCCGGCGCCAATCGGCTGATGCGGCAAGTGCTTACCGAGAGCCTGTGTCTGTCGATGATCGGTGGTGCTGCGGGTATCGCGTTTCTGTTCGTGGCGAAGGCCTCGCTGGTGCGCCTCATTCCCGAGGGGCTGCCGCACCTGAACGACATCACGCTGAACTGGAACGTGCTGCTGTTTGCAGTGCTCGTGACGGTCGCATCGGGCGTCGTGTTCGGATGTGCGCCCGCGATTGCGGCCCGCAGGCCGGCGGTGATGCCGACGATGCAGATGTCGAGTCGGGGCGAGACGGGCACTCGAAGCCAGGCGCGTACACGAAGCGCGCTGGTCATCGCCGAATGCGCGCTCTCAATCGTGTTGATGATTGCGGCTGTGCTGCTGTTGCGAAGTTTTCGCGACCTGGTGAACGTGCGCCTCGGCTTCGAACCCGCGAGCGTCATGACGGTGCGCACCCGCCTGCCGTACCCGAACGACGTCACCATCGACAAATATCCGAGCGCGCAGAAGGAGGCGCCGTTCCTTCGCGAGCTGCTCCGGCGGACACAGGCGATTCCCGGCGTCGAGCTTGCGGCCATTGGAAGCAGCAGCGCCATCCCGCTCGACCACGCCGACCGCGACGTGAACACGATGTGGCTGCTCGTCGAAGGACGCGGTGTGGACGTGGCGCAGGCGCCCGTCGTGAACGGATCGGTGGTCACGCCGGAGTACTTTCAACTGCTCGGCATGACCGCTATCCGCGGCCGGCTGTTCACCAACTTCGATACCGAGACGACTGCGCCCGTGGCGGTCGTCAATGAAGCGATGGCGCGCACGTTCTGGCCGGATGGCGATCCGATCGGCGCGCACGTAAAGCTGACCCGCTCGGCGACCGCCTGGACGACGATCGTCGGCGTCCTCGCGGACGCGCGCACGGAAACGCTGGCGGATGCCGGCATTCCACAGATTTATGCCAGCGCGTACCAAAAAACGTCGAAGCACCTGGCGGTGTTCCTGCGCGGACCGCTGGACATCGCGACAACCGGCGAGCGGGTCCGCGAAATCGTCCAGTCGATCGACCCCACGCTGCCGGTCTTCCGCGCGAATTCATTGACCAATTTGGTCTCGGCATCGCTCGCGGCTCGTCGCTTTGCCATGCAGATAATCGGACTCTTCGCGCTCACCGCGCTGTTGCTGGCGGCGCTCGGTATCTACGGCGTGATGTCCTACACGCTCACCGCGCGCACGCAGGAAATCGGCATCCGTCTCGCGCTCGGTGCACCGCGCGAGCGGATGTTCGCGGAGATCGTTGGACGTGGCCTGATGCTCGCGATCGTCGGGACGGTGGTCGGCGTCATCGGTGCCGCCATCGTGGCTCGGCTGATGACCGGCGTGCTGTACGGCGTGAATCCGATCGATCCGATGACCTTTGCGGCGGTTCCGCTGGCGTTGGTCGCCGTGGCCGCTCTGGCGTGCGGCATCCCGGCCAGCCGTGCGCTTCGTATCGAACCGCTTCTTGCCTTGAGATGTGAATGATGCAGACGATGACGCGCCGCGAATTGCTCACGACTCTGGCGGCGGCAGCGGTCCCGCTGCGACTGCAGCCGGCGAAACCCATCATCCGAACGATCCTTCGCGACGTGAGCCCGACGGAGATCGACGGGACCATCCTGATTCACGAGCACCTGTCGCTCGGCGGCACCGACTGGGGAATCGAACGGCCGACGTCGAAGTGGTACGACGACGTCGACTTGATCGCGAATGAAGTGGCGGCGTGCAAGTCGAGCGGCGTCCGGTGCATCGTCGACATGGGCACCAGCGATCTCGGCCGGAAAATCGAGTCGCTCCGGACGATCGCCACGCGTTCGAAGATGCATATCGTCGCCGGCGGCGGGCTGCACGCGAAATCCGACTACCCGCCAGGTACCTCGAGCAAGAGCGCCGATCAGATTGCTGACGATTTCCAGCGACTCGCAACGGCTGAACGATGGGGTGTCATCGGAGAGATGGGCACCGGCGCGGATGTGCCGATGGATCCTGACGAACGGAAGGCGCTCACGGCGGCTGCGAGGCTCCATCAGCGGACGGGCCTCGCGATCGTGACGCACGTATCCGACGGGTGCGCGCGATGCGCGGTCGAGCAAGTTGATCTGTTCGAATCAGCCGGTGTGCCTCTGGATCGCGTCGTCATCGGTCACCTGAACGACATCAAGGACCAGCCGACCGTCGCGCCGATGGCCATCGCGAAGCGCGGCGCTTATCTCGGGTTCGATCACAGCGGCAAGCCGGACGATCCGCGGGCGGACGAGTACGTGAAGACGATTCTCAAGCTTCTCGATGCCGGCCTGGCCAGCCGGATTTGCCTGTCATCGGATTTCGGGAGTCCGAAATATCTGCGAAAGAACGGCGGCCCTGGCATCGACATGACCATCACCAACTTCGTGCCGCGCCTTCGCCGTGCCGGCGTGGATGATGCGACGCTTCGCACGATGCTGATCGAGAATCCCCGCCGCGTCCTGAGTTTCGTGCCTCGCGCCTGAGAGCGGCGAAGCGACCAGAGCCGATCCAGCGCAGCGTCCATCTCAGGCGCTCAGCTGTGATCGCCGCTTTCGTGTCGGCGGTTGTGATGTCAACGACCCGACATTATCCTAAGCTCGTCAGGTGTCGATGATTCTCGCGTTGATGGCGGCGGCGATCGTGCTCGGCGGCCCGGCCGCCGCGACGGACAAACTGTCGCCGCGTATGGCCCGTCTCGACGCGTGGCTTCTCGCGCTGCGGGAACACGAGCCCGGCACCGGTGACGCCGCCGCCGTTCGCGCGGGTGCATGGAGCAGCGACGACATCCGCCTGCTCTGGCTCGACACGAATGCGTTCATTCGCCTTCTGCGATGTCCCAAGTGCGGAGTAGCCCCGGTCGCCTGGCTTGGCGATCGATCGGGAACTCGCCGGACATCGACCGTTCAGTACACCAACTCCGAGCTCGCCACCCTTCGCGATCTGTCTCGCAGCCACCAGGACGGTCCGTGGAGTGAGGACAAGATCAACATTCTCCTGAAACGTGGCGCGCTCCTGCACACCGACATCGCCATGTACGTGCAGCCCGATGGTGCGCCGGTCCACACCGGTCCGCCACGCACGAACGGACCGCTGTCGTTCGTCATGCGATCCAGTGACGGGCATCAGACATCTGTGGTCGATGTCGCCGCGCACTGGGAGCTGGCGCGGTCGCTGCTCGATCTGATCGCCGCGTCGAAGGGTGGGCTGGCTTCTGGACCGAGTCAGGATCCGGATGTCCGGGTGTGGTATCAGGCGACGCTGGCGTACATGCAGGCGGCGGCGTACTACGACACCCTGCACTTCGACCACGCGCTGCGTCTGTTTCCCGACGCCGCCGACGTGCAGTTTCAGAACGCGTGCCTGCACGAGACGCTGGCGTCGACGCGCATTCAGGCGGCCGTCCGATCGGCGTCGAGCGGCATCACATTCGACGTCAAGTCCGGGCGGGCGGAGCTCGAGATCGCCGAACGCCATTTCCGCCGCTCGCTGGAACTGGACTCGAGCGTCGTCGAAGCGCGTGTGCGCCTCGGTCATGTCCTCAGCGGGCTCGGTCGTTACGCGGACGCTGTAACGGAACTAGGGCACGCCGGCGTCGAGGACGAAGAGCCGTGGCTGCGGTACGACGCGGCCATGTTCCTGGGCGATGCCCAGCGTGCGATCGGCCGGCGCGACGAAGCACGCGCGTCGTTCGAGCGGGCAGCGGCGCTGTTTCCCCGCGCGCAGTCACCGATGATCGCGCTCAGCCAATTGGCGCGCGAGTCGGGCCGTCGCGAGTCGGCGCTCGCCGAAATTCAGCCGATGCTTGCGCTCGAGCCTGCCGAAGAACGCAGACCTGATCCATGGTGGGACTACTACCTGACACCAGGCCGGAACGCCGACGAGTTACTCGACGCACTGTATCGGCGATTCGGGCGGACGAGTCGATGACGGGCCGCACGAGCCTTGCGGTCACGGCCCTTGCGCTGCAAATACTCGGCGGCCGCACGATCGCGCAGGTACAGCCGCCCGCGTTCTCGACGCAGCGCGAAATCGTCCGCGTTGACGTTCTCGTGACCGATCGCGGAGGACCGGTAGCTGGTCTCGGACCAAGCGATTTCGAGATTTTCGACAACGACGTGCGGCAGACGGTCGATCTCGTGAGCTTCGAGCAGATTCCGCTGAATGTCGTCCTCGCGCTCGACGTCAGCAACAGCGTCAGCGGCGAGCGGCTGGAACACCTGCGCGCCGGCGGTCAATCGGTCACGCGCGGCCTCACGTCTGGTGATCAGGCGGCGCTCATCACCTTCAACCAGGTGGTCGCGCAACTCGCGCCGCTGACGCACGACGTCGGTCGTGTGCGCGACGCGCTCGAGTCGACGCTCGAGCCCGGCGACACGGCGCTCATTGACGGTGTGTACACCGCGATGATCGTCGGCGAATCGGACGCAGGCCGCGGACTGGTCATTGTCTTCAGCGATGGCCTCGACACGATCAGCTGGCTGTCGCCGGGCGCGGTGCTCGAGACGGCCAAGCGCTCGGACGTCGTCGTGTACGGCGTCTCGATCGGAAACCGGACGCCGTTCCTGCGCGACCTCAGTACGCTGACAGGCGGAAGCGTGATCAACATCGACTCGACCAAGAACCTGAGTGCGACGTTCGCGCGCATCCTCGACGAATTCCGCCACCGATATCTCGTGAGCTATTCACCTCAGGGCGTCACGCGCGGCGGCTGGCATCGTCTGACGGTCCGTGTCCGCGGACGAAACCTGACCGTCAAGGCGCGCCCGGGGTACTTGCGCGATCGTTCATAAGCGCACACTTCACCCTCCAATCATTTGACTCGGACGAGCGAACGTCCGCGACGCGCCGATTGACATAGGATCGCTGTCCATGGATGCACTGCTGCGCGATGTTCGTCACGGAGTGCGTCGGGTTCTTTCCGCGCCCGGCTTCACCGCCATCATGATGCTCACGGTCGCGCTCGGCATCGGCGCCAACGTGGCGATCTTCACCGTCGTCAACGCGGTCCTCATCAGGCCGCTTCCGTTTCCACATCCAGATCGTCTCGTCCGCGTGGTTGCAGACGCGCAGGCGACCCGCGGCCGCAACATCGGCATCTCTCAGCCGGAGCTCGCCGATCTGCGTGAGCGAGCCGGAGTGTTCGACGGAGTCACGGCGCTGTGGCCCGTCAGCGCGTCGTTCGTCGGCGGCGTACGGCCCGAGCGGATTGAAGTGATGGTGACGAGCGCCAACTACTTTCAGCTGCTGGGCGTCGCGCCGCAGCTCGGACGTGTCTATGGTCCCGAAGATGCCGTCGCAGGATTCGCGGATCCCGTGGTGATTAGCGACGGGCTGTGGCGGCGATCGTTCGGTGCATCGCCGGACGTCATCGGCCATAAGGTCATCATGGACACCGACACCTACACCGTCGTCGGTGTGATGCCGCGCGATTTTCGTCACCCGGGAGAGACCGTTCAGGGTGACGTGGACATGTGGAGCGCCTGCGGTTTCGCGGCCGCGCCATTTCCGAATCCGCCGCAGCGTCAACAGAACTTCATCCCGGGTGTCATGGGACGGTTGAAGCCGGGAATCTCGATCGCGCAGGCGCAGGATCGGCTCGACGCCCTCGCATCGCAGCTCCGCTCCGCGTACCCGGCCAATTACCCGACGAGCATGCAGTGGACGGTGCGCGTGGAAGGTGTCCAGAGCGAGCTGACGAAGGCCGTTCGCCCGATACTCGGCGTGCTGATGGGCGCCGTGGCCCTGCTGCTGGTGATTGCGTGCGTGAACGTCGCCAACCTCACGCTCGCGCGATCGTCCAGCCGCGTACGCGAGATTGCAGTGCGTCGCGCGCTTGGAGCGACGCGCGGTCAGCTTGTTCGCCAGCTCCTCGTGGAAAGTCTCGTCGTGTCGCTCGGCGGCGGCGTCGCCGCGCTCATCGCCCTTGCGTGGACGAAGGACTGGATCGTCGCGCTGATGCCGTCGGATCTACCGCGGCTGACAGAGGTGCACTTCGACGGCGCCATGGTCGCCACCGGCCTCGCGCTTTCGATCGCCGCGGGTTTGTTTTTCGGGCTCGTGCCGGCGACTCAAGTGTCCGGCGTCAATCCAGGGGACAACCTCAAGGACGCCGGTCGCGGAAGCGGTGAAGGACGCGGAGAGCGGCAGTTTCGCGCCGCGCTCGTCGCGGCCGAAATCGCCATTTCGCTCATGCTGCTCGTCGGCGCCGGTCTCCTGGTTCGAAGTTTCTGGAGCATGCTGCGCGTCAATCCTGGTCTCGACCCGGCTCATGTCGGCTTCACGCAGATCTGGATTCCGGTCCCGAACGACCCGTCGAAAAATCCCTACGGCACCATCCCGCAACGGAACGCCTACTACAACGAAGTGCTACGCCGCGTCGCGGCGCTGCCGGGCGTGGACTCTGTCGGAATCAGCGTCAGCCCGCGCACACCGTTCAGCGGCGCCGGCTTCACGCAGCGATTCACGTTTGTCGGCGAATCGACGGACCCCTCGAACGTCCGGCGCGCGCAGTTTCGTGTGGCGAGCCCCGACTACTTCGCGACGCTGAAGGCGCCGATCATGAGCGGACGCGCGTTTACCGTCGCGGACGGCCCGACATCGGAGCCGGTCGTGGTGATCAACGAGATGCTCGCGAAGACGCAGTCGGCCGACCAGGATCCGGTCGGACGCCGCATCTCGCTCGGGCAGCAAACCGCCCGGGTGATCGGCATCGTCGCCGACATTCACGACGATGGGCTCGACCTGCCGGTCACGCCGAGAATTTATTTTCCGTTGTTCCAGCGATCGGGAAACGCACTGACGCTGTTCTATCGATCGTCAACCGATCCGGCCTCTCTGAATGTCGCGGTCGAGCATGCCATTCACGCGATAGACCCAACGCTGCCGGTGTTCGGCCAGAGCACGATGGAGACGCTGCTCGCCGATTCGACGGTCCGCCGCAAGGTGGTGCTGGCGCTGATGGGTGCGTTTGCGGCGGTCGCGCTGCTGCTGGCCACGATCGGGACCTACGGCGTGATGAGCGTTGCCGCGAGCCAGCGCGTGCGCGAAATCGGTATCCGCATGGCGCTCGGCGCGCAGCGGCGCGACATCGAGGGCCTGATGATCCGCCCGGGACTCGTTCTCGCGATCGCCGGCGTCGCCATCGGCGTGGTCGGTGCGGTGTTTCTCGCGCGGCTGATGACGGTGGTGCTGTTCGCCGTCACGCCGACGGACGCGCTGACCTACGCGACGGTGTCGGTCCTGCTGGTGGCTGTGGCGATGATCGCGTGTTACGTGCCGGCGCGGCGGGCGGCGAGTCAGGATCCGCTGATCGCGCTGCGGACGGAATAGCGCCTGAACGACGATCGAAGGGTAGACTGTCTGGACAGACTACCCTTCGATGCTCGGATCCGTCCCCGACGCCGCCGTCTACGTCCTGATCGTCGTGTTCGCCGCCACCCTCATCCGGTCAACGCTCGGGTTCGGTGAGGCGTTGTTCGCCGTGCCGCTGCTGGCCCTCCGCATTCCAGTGGCGATTGCTGCGCCGCTCGCGGTGCTGATTTCCGTCATCGTCGCCGCCGTGATCGTGGCCCAGGACTGGCGCAAAATCGAATTCCGCAGCGCTGGCGGTCTCATCGTGTCGTCGCTTTTTGGCATCCCGCTGGGGGTCCTTCTGTTGGCGAAGGTAGACGACCACGCGGTCAAGATGATGCTCGGCATCATCATCGTCGGGTTCTCAATCTATTCGCTCGTTGCCGGCGCGCGCTTTCATCTGCGCGACGACCATCCGGGCTGGTTGATCGGATGCGGCTTTCTGTCGGGCGTCCTCGGCGGCGCGTACGGCATGAATGGTCCGCCGCTGGCGGTGTATGGCGCGCTGCGTCGATGGTCGCCGCAGCAGTTCCGCGCGACGCTGCAAGGCTACTTCCTGCCGGCGAGCTTCGCAGGCCTAATCGGGTACGCCGCCATCGGACTCTGGAACGCCACGGTGACGACGTACTTCCTGTGGTCGCTCCCGGTCGTCGGCGTGGCGACGCTTGCGGGTCGCTCGCTGAATCGAGGTCTCAACGGTAATAGCTTTTTTCGGTGGGTCTACGCGGGCTTGTTGATGATCGGCGTCGTCCTGCTGCTCCAGGCGATGACGAGCTAATCCTGCGTCACGATTCTGTCGAATAGACCGAGTCGTTGCGTCGGCAGGGAAGGCCTGGCATCGAAGTCGATCGGCACCGGTTCGAGTCGCCGCTCGCGATCGAACGCTTTCAGAACGATCACGATGACGGCCAGCGCTCCGATCGCCAGAACGGCGTGCACCGCCGTCTCCAGCGCCCATCGTTCCGCCGCGGCAGATGCGTACGTTCCAAGAAGTAACGCTGCGATTCCCGCAGGCCACAGCAATTTCGGATTCTCAACCGGGATGTAGCTGCAGACAAACGGGACCTTGCGGTACGAGAGAAACAACAGATCCAGCGCCGCCACGGCAACCATGAACGCAAGCGCCGAGTGCATCACCGATGCGCCCACACCGAGAAGCACGACATTCAACGGCAACAGGACCGCCAGAGGAAGCGCGATCAGGCCGAGAACTGCTGCCGATTTCACACCGGCAAGGTAGCGTCGTTCGTCGCCGTGCCAGGCCGAACGGATTGTCCAGTTCGCGACGAGCTCGGCTGGTACGGTGACGGCATACGAAAAGCCGATCAGCAACGAACCCAGCATCAGGATGGAAACGGCAAACACGCCCAGCGGTGTCGATCCGCTCGCGAAGCGATGGACTCCGGTGGTCGTCAGCGCGATGAACGCATGCGTCAGGCCGACCGCGAGCGCCGCTGCAATAATCGTCCTGTGAGGAGCGCTTCTCGTCAGTGTTTGGAGCGAAAAGAAGAATCCGGCCTGGGCTTCGGGATCGTCACGCATCGCGCGCTCAGCCAATCGCCGAACCGTCGCGCGGACGCGCGGTGCGCTCACGCCGGCCGATCGATTCGGAAGGCGGCGATTCGTCCACAGAAACAGGGCGACAGCAATCCCGACGATGAGCAATAAGGACGTCCAGGCTCGATGCGCGAGCTCGGAGAAGCGTGGCAGCAGCAGGCGGTAGGTCGCCCGCGCCGTCTGGTCGCGAAGCGTTTGGGACGGCACACGCCGCATCCGCGGCGGCATGACGACAGGCGTCTCCGCCACTTCGTGCCCGGCGAGCGTCTCGTTCAGCCCCAGGTACCACAGCACAGGACGAGTGGGCCAGTGCGGCGCGGTTCCGCTTGCAACCCATTCGCGGACAGTCGCCGCACGGACCGTCGGCGCCAGCAGGAGTCCAGTGACGATGGCCACGATGAGCAGGGTTTGCACGATGCTTCCGAGCCGACGAAACGCACGCTCGCCGATTGTCAAACGAGCCATTCCTCGAACCGCAAGGACTCCGAAGAACCCGAACAGCCCGCTCATCGTCACGGTCATCGCATGGACTGCGATGAGTCGAAGGATGGTGGCGCCAGTCGTGCCGCGGATGTTCAACGTGAGAAACAGCGGGTACAGCACGCTCGGCACGGCGTTCAGGCCGACGGTGAGCGTGGCACCGAAAAGGACCGCTGCCGCCAATTTCGCGCGCGTCATCATGTTTGCCGCAATTGGCAGCGGTCCCAGGATTGCGGCGTCCCGGGGCTCTAGCGCCAGGGCATCCCAGACCATGAGGGCCGCCAGGGCACTGAGCGTCATCGAGGCGGCGATATAGAGAAAACGATCCGAGAGCGCGCTGAGCGCAGCCGGGCCGGGCAGTTGGACAAACGCCGCGAGGTAGCCGGTGCACAGGAAGAACGTGGCGAACACCCCGATCGTGACGACGAATCCGTACAGGACTGCGAACGATTCGTGACGGTCAGCGTGCGGCGAGATTAGTTCGTTGTCGATGAGCCGCCGCAAAAACAGTCGCGTCACAATCCAGAAGGCGGGTGAGCCGCGTTCCACCGACGTCATGGCCGTTGCGCGACGATTTCCGCGATGTCGCGGGCCGTTCGAGCCGGATCGACGGTGGTGACCAGCTGCGCGACGATGTCCTCGAGCGACGACTGTTGCTGCATCATCGCGCGCAATTGCCGGACAGGTCCCTCCGCGACGACGGTTCCGCGATGAAGGACGACGACGCTGGCGCACAGCCGCTCGACGTAGTCGAGCACGTGAGAGCTGTAGAGGATCGTCTTGCCGCGGGCTGCCAGAATCGCAATCAGGTTGCGCAGGACGAGGCTGGCCGACAAGTCCAGACCCGATTCGGGTTCGTCGAGAATCAGGACATCGGGATCGTGGAGCAGCGCCGAGACGATCAGCACTTTCTGCCGCATGCCCTTCGAGTAGCCGCTGATCGGCTGGTCGGCGGCGTGGGTCAGGCCGAGCAACTCGAGCAGCGCAGAAATCTTGTGCGAACGCAGCGCATTCGGAAGACGGCGAAGACGACCCACCAGTTCGAGCTGCTCACGACCGGACAGAAAGCTGTACAACTGCGCTTCTTCCGGAACGTATCCCACGCGCGACTTGTACTCGACGAGATCGTCGGAGATATTGCGGCCGTCGAAGAGCACTTGTCCGGACGACGGTTCGCGCAGGCCGGTCAGGATGGACACGGTCGTCGATTTGCCCGAGCCGTTCGGCCCCAGGAGTCCGAGAATCGCGCCGGGCTCGAGCGCGATGGTGACCTCGCGGATCGCCGGAATCGCCGCGTAGTACTTCGTCAGGCGGCGCGCCTCGAGTCGCGCTTGCATTGCCGTCAGTTTAGTAGTAAAAGGTGAACATATGTCAAGGGAATCTCTCGGCCACTTCGAGCTGCTGGTTCTGCTGGCGCTCATCCGGCAAGGCGACGAAGCCTACGGTGTGCCGATCGCCGACGCGATCGAGCAGAGCACGGGGAAGCCGGTGATTCTCGCGAGCGTCTACAACACGCTCGAGCGCCTCGAAGAAAAAGGACTGGTGCGCTCGGCGGTCGGCCAGCCGACGCCGGAACGCGGAGGCCGGGCCAAGCGGTACTTTGGCGTGACCGCGTCAGGATTGCGGGAGGTCCGTGCCGCGAAGCGGGCGCTCACGACCCTCTGGCGCGGCATACCCGTTCACGAGGGATAACCCATGAGCCGTCCTCGACTCGGCCTCCGGCTGCTGGATCACGCGACCGCATTCGGCGTGAGAGACGATCTCATCGGCGACCTCGTCGAAGAGATCGATCGCGGACGCTCGCGATGGTGGGTCTGCCGACAGCTGGCTGGCGTCTGCGGTCTCGCCGTGGCTGCACAGCTGCGCAATCGAAAGCGACCGACGCCACCTGTCGTCGCGCTCCTGTTTGGCGGCACGCTTGCGGCGTGCAGCTCGATTGTGTCCGTGAGCACCGTCCTGCAAGCCTGGCTCGGTTTCTATCTGGCGATCGGCACGCTCAGCCTGTTCGGCCACATGGCGGCGCGCGCGATCGGGTCGCGCGGCACGCTCTATCCGTCGGCCGACGCGCCAGGCGACGACTGACACCGCCCGCACGAACGGCACCCGCGGAACTTTGAACCGCCCCGCGACGTCAATGATGTGAACTTCACACCGCCGCGACGCGAGAGGGGGATCCGTGACGATCTGGCAAGACGTGAAGCTGGCCGTACGCCTTCTCGTGAAAGACAAGTGGTTCACGGCGGTCGCCGCGCTCGCGCTCGCCCTCGGCATCGGCGTCAACACCACGGTGTTCACGTTCGCCAACGCGGTCGTCCTGCGCGGGCTGCCGTTCAAAGATCCTGACACGATCATCGCGATCGGCATGACCGACACGCGCGGGCGGCAGCTCGGTGTGTCCAAGCTCGATTTTCTCGACTGGCGCGAGGGCTCGCGGTCGTTTTCGCGCCTCGCGGTTCTGACCGGATCGTCGCTCAACGTCAGCGAAGAAGGCCGCACCGCCGAACAGTATCTCGGCACCTACAACTCGGCGAATCTCTTCGAGCTGATCGGCCAGCGACCGCAGCTCGGTCGCGATTTCACCGCCGCGGACGACGAGATTGGCGCGGAACCGGTGGTCATCATCAGCGACAGCGTCTGGAAGAGTCGCTACGCCGGCGACCGCAGCGTGCTTGGGCGCGCAGTCAAGATCAACGATCGCCTCTGCACCGTCGTCGGCGTGATGCCGCCGGAGATGAAGTTCCCGTTCAACAACGATATGTGGATGCCGTTCGGAATGCTGCCGCCGCCGATCCAGCAGGCCAAACGGGGAGTCCGCAATCTCCAGGCGATCGGCCGGCTGGCTCCCGGCGTCTCTCTCCGCCAGGCACGAAGCGAGATCGACACCATCGTCGCCAGGCTCGCGCAGGATCATGCCGACACCAACAAGGATTTCCGGGCGACCGTCGTCACCTACAACGATCGGGTGGCCGGACCGCAGATCAAGCTGGTCATCTACTCGCTGCTCGGCGCGGTCGCGTTCGTGCTGTTGATCGCGTGCGCGAATGTCGCGAACCTGCTGCTCGCTCGGTCGGCGCAGCGGACCCGCGAGATCGCCGTCAGGGTGTCGCTCGGGGCGACCCGCTGGCGGATCATCCGCCAGCTCCTCATCGAAAGCGTCGTGCTCGCGTTCGGCAGCGGCCTCATCGGATTCGTGCTCGGCGTCGCAGGCATCCGCGCGATCGACTCGATGTTGAGCGACCCGACGCTCGGCAAGCCGTACTGGATGAAGTTCACGATCGATCCCGTCGTGATCGCGTTTTTCGCGGGCGTGTGCATTGCGACCGGCGTGTTGTTCGGGCTCGCGCCGGCGCTGCACGTGTCGAGCACGGACGTGAACGAAGTCATGAAGGAGTCTGGCGGACGTTCGGGAACCGGTGGCCGACGAACGCGCCGGTGGAGCAGCGCGCTCATCGTCGCGGAGGTGACCCTGACGCTTGTCCTGCTGGCGGGCGCGGCGTTCATGATGCGCAGCTTCCTGATGCTGTATCGAATGGACGTCGGCGCGGATACTGCGCACGTGCTCACGATGCGGTTGACGCTGCCGCTCGCGAAGTATCAGCAGACCGAGCCGCGCGTGACGCTCTACCGGCAAATCGAGGAGCGCCTGCGCGGTATCGGATCGATTCAGTCCAGCGGACTGACGACGAACACGCCGATGTCCGGAGGCTATCTGCGCCAGTTGGAGATCGAGGGGCGCCCTCGCGACCCCGACGGCCACGCGCCAGAGGTGACGATGGTGTCGGTGAGCGCGGGATATTTTGAGACGTTGGGAGTGCGCATCTTGCGCGGGCGGTTGTTGCGGGAGAGTGACGGGACGCCCGGTCACGAAGCGGCGGTCGTGAACCAGCAGTTTGTCGCGATGCACTTCGGCAACGAGGACCCGCTCGGCCGGCGCATCACGCTCGTGGATGGCGTGCCGAGCACGCAGCAGTCCGCGCCTGCGACGGCGGTTATCGTCGGCGTCGTGCCGGCGATGCGCCAGCGAAACTTCCAGGACGCGCAGCCTGATCCGGTCGTGTACCTCCCGTATCGGGCAGATCCGCAGCGCTTCATGTTTCTGACGCTGCGCACCGCCGGCGATCCTGCGCTGGCGGCGCCGCTCGTCCGCGAACAGATGCGCGCCATCGACGGCGATTTGCCGCTGTGGGGCATCATGACGCTCGAGCATCTGCTCGCCCAGCAGCGCTGGACCTTCCGCGTGTTCGGCGGGATGTTCACGATCTTTGCCTCCATCGCGCTCGTGCTGTCGGCGATCGGCCTATACGCCGTGACCGCGTACTCGGTCACGCAGCGCACCGCGGAACTCGGCGTGCGCATGGCGCTCGGTGCCCAGGGGGCGCAGATCGTCTGGCTGATTCTGAGCCAATCGCTCCGGCAGCTCGCGATCGCGCTTCCGATCGGCGTAGCGGGTGCGTACGGGGTTGGACGACTGCTGCAGTCGGTGATCGTCAAGGCGAGCGGCGACACGCTCGCCATCGCCGCGATCACGACGCTGATGATCGTCGTGTCCTTCGCTGCGTGCGTCTGGCCTGCGGCGCGCGTGATGAGGCTGGATCCGGTGAACGCGCTTCGCTACGAGTAGTCAAAAAGGAAGCGCGTCCGCCCCCGAACAGGCGAGAGCGGACGCGCCGTTGGATGTCGAACGATTCGAACTACTCGATGCCGAGTGCGCGGGCCATCGTGTGGAAAAGATCCGTCTGGTTCGTTACGCCCACCACGCTGGCCGCCTGCGGCCCCTGCGCCGCGATGCGGACTTCCGACCCGGTGTGATCCTGCGATTCCCCGTGCGCGCGCGTGCCGTAGTTCATCGTCATCAGCGAGCGATCGACCTTCGTGAGCAGCGTGCTCAGCGTTCCTGGCCGAGTCGTCTCGGTCAGTGACGGCACCGGGACGATCTGGCTGGTGTGCGCGTGGTCGGCCGTCACGATGATCAACGTGTCGCCGTGCGTCCGCGCGAAGTCGAGCGCCACCTTGACGGCGCGGTCGAACGCGATCGTCTCGCCGATCTGCTGGCACGGCGCCTCGACGTGATCCTGCTTGTCGATGGACGCGCCTTCGACCTGGAGAAAGAATCCACGCGAACGTCGATGCTGGAAGTGCTCGTCGTGCTGACGCCACGGTCCGGCGCCGTCATCTTCGTGCAGGAGGTCGATGGCTTTCGTCGTCATCGCCGCCAGCGACGGCTCGTTGATCGGACGCTGGTTTTCAGCGCAGGTCTGGCCCGCGGGCAGGCCGCTGCCCGGCGATGGCGCCGCCAGCAGACCGCTCCACTCCAGCGACATGTTGCCCGCGTTGAACAAACCGAGGACGCGCGGTCCGTTCGCCATCTGGAGGCTCGTCGCATCGAGGACCACGTTGTAGCCCTGCATCTGCGCCGACTGAATGACGCTCTTGCCGACGTGAGGACCGCCGGTGATCGTCTGGTCGAAGCGCTGCTTCCCGCCGCCGAGCAGCACGTTCACGTGATGATCCACAGACTGCTCCGCAATCGAGCCTAGACCGCCGTTCTCTTTCTTCGAGGGACCGCACGTCGACATGTTCGAAGGTCCCTGACAGCCGCGATCGTTGATGTGTGAGTTCAGCACCGCCGGCGTGGCATCGGTGAGTTCCGCAGTGCTGACGTTTCCGGTCTTGAAGCCCGCTTTCTGTGCAAGCTCCAGAATGGTGTCGAGCCGGGTGACGGTGGCGCCGGTACCGGCGATCGACGAGATGCGTCCATTGCTGGTCTTGTAACCGGTGGACCAGCCGGTGCCGGACGCCGCCGAGTCGGTGACGTAGTCAATCAACGCCGGGTTGCTTTCCTGCAGCGCGTACGTCGTGTATTCGCCGGTCAGCGGCAGCGTGTCAATCCAGAGCCGCCCGTTGGCGCCCACCTGGTAGTTGCGCGCGCTGGTGATCTCGGAGTCGCCCATGCCATCTCCGAGAAACATGATCACGTTCTTGGCGCGGCCGCTGTCGATCGCGCGCCGCAGATCGGCGGACTGGTCGTTGTGTCCGGCCCGAGTAAAGACGTGCGCGGTGGCCGCCGCGGCGACCAATGCGACCGCGGTCGTCGCCAACTGCCACTTGTGGACTCTCGTTCTGTTCATGCGTCTCCTCCGCTCGGGATGCTACGGACGAGACGCAACGCGTTAATGACTTGCTTATGACAACGGCATCACATCTAAAGAAGGCGTAAGGCGGCCGAGGGCCTTCATGACTTCGCCGGCAATGTCGTCCTGCAGCGCGAGAATGTCGCCCCACGGCCGATCGTAGCTGTCGGACCAGACGACGAACCCGTTGGCCGGGCGGAGCAGTCGCGCGGCCACCCGGAGGCGTCCACTCGACTTGCGCACGCTGCCGTCCACGACGTAGCTCACGTCGAGCGCTCTCGCGATCTCTTCAACCGGTTTGTGCTTGTTCTTGAACGCGAACACCGCAGTCGGCGCCGGCACGCGAAGGTTCGGCAGCTTGCTGAGCCTGTCGATCAGTTCCTCGGTGACCCCGTCCGCGAACTCTTCGTTGGCCATGCCCTCGCTCAAGTCGAGAAAGGGCAGGACGGCGATGGAAGTTTGGCGCGCGCGATCGCCAGGCGTCGGCGATGCGTGAACACCGCTCGTGCGTGCGTTCCTGATTTGCGCAATTGCGGCGACTGCCAGCACGAGGGCGAGCACGACGGCGGCGATTGTCCACGCGGACTGACCGCTGATGCGGGAGGCGAGTGATCGCGTCCGCTCCGCCGAAATCGGCGATGGCTGCGAAGTCGATTCGGCGCCGTCGGTCGCGGGCGCCGTCCACGCACCGACGGTCGCGATCATCCGGTACCCCATCCTCGGTACCGTGGCGATGTACGTCGGCCTCTTCGGATCGTCGCCGAGCTGACGGCGCAGGGACGCGACGGCCTGATAAACCGAGTCCGGAGTGACGGAGACGCCCGACCACGCCTGCGCGAGAAGATCATCGATGCTGACGACCTCGCCGCGGTGCTCGGCCAGGCACAGGAGCAGGCGCGTCGCACGCGCGTCGAGGCGAATCGTCGTGCCTGCGCGTTCAATCTCTCCGGACATCGGATCGACGCGCCACTCGCCGATGCGCAGCATCGCGCCGAGTATACCAACGCGCCGAAGCCGCAGGCCTGCGGACGGCGCAGCCGATTCGCGCTCTTTCAGAACAATTCAGACTGTTTCAGATCGCCGGCCGAACTTCTCCGCGTACCTCGGCGTCTTGTGCGGCAGACGGTTCGACATGAACGCCGTTGAGACGGAGGACAGGCCGATGAAGAGACATAAAGGATTTGCGAGAACGTGGGCATTCGGCGTCGCGCTGCTTCTGTTGCTGGCGACGGTCGCCTGTGACCGCGTCGTGACCGCGCGATCTGATGGACCGGCGACATCCTGGATCGGCACGTGGGCAACTGCGGCTCAGCCGTCTGGACCCGGCGCGCTCCGGACGTTTGAAAACCAGACGCTTCGGCTCATCGTGCACACGAGCGCAGGCGGCGCGAGGCAGAGGATCAGGATCTCGAACACCTTCGGCGATCGACCGTTGACTATCGGACGCGCGCACATCGCGCGCCGGACAACCGGAGCGAACATCGATCCGTCGACGGATCGCGCGCTCACATTTCAAGGACATTCGTCCATCCATATCCCGCCGCATTCGACGGCGACGAGCGACGCGGTGGACCTCGACGTGCCTGCGTTGTCGGACGTGGCCATCAGCATGTTTCTTCCTGAACGGACCGAGGCGACGACGGCCCACAGCCTGGCGCTGCAGACGAACTACGTCGCGGCCGATGCGGGCGACTTCACGTCAGCCGAATCGATCGCGGTGGGCAAGACGATGTCGTCATGGCCGTTCCTGACGGGCGTCGACATTGCGGCGCCGGCCGCCGGCGCGTCTATCGTGGCATTCGGATCATCCACCACCGACGGCGATGGCTCGACGAAGGACGCCAACCGGCGCTGGCCCGACATCCTCGCCGAACGGCTTCAACCCGAATCAGGTCGTCGCGGCGAACTTGGCGTCCTGAACGAGGGCATCATCGGCAACCGCCTGCTGCACGACAGCCCGACGACAGCGGGCAACCCGTTCGGTGCCTCGCTCGGCGAGGCGGGCGTACAGCGCTTCGACAGGGACGTGCTGGATCAGCCCAACGTGAAGTACGTCTTCATGTGCCTGGGCGTCAACGACATCCTGTTCCCGGGATTTCCGTTCACACCGTCGACCGAGGCCGTCGGCAGCCGGCAGATCATCGCGGGCTATCAGCAACTCATCGCGCGTGCGCACAAGAAAGGCGTCCGCATGTTCGGAACGACGATCCCGCCGTTCGAAGGCGCAACGTTCGAGGCAGTCGGGCTGAACGTGAAGTTCTATACGCCCGATCGGGAACGTGTCCGCGCAGCGGTCAACGCCTGGATTCGGCACGGCGGTGCGTTCGATGCCGTCGTGGACTTCGACGAAGCCGTGCGCGATCCGGGTCGGCCGACCCGGCTCCTGCCGAAGTACTCTGCGGACGACCATCTCCACGTCAACGACGCCGGCAACGTGGCGCAGGGAAACGCGATTCCGCTGTCGCTCTTCGATCGGCGCTGAACGTAGTTAAATACGGGCGGCTGAGCTTTGTCGATTTTCAGAGTGGTCGTTCGACATGTGAAGGAGAGCGGCGAACGGCCGTTCTCGAGGAGGCATCGCATGCGTTATCTGTGTATTTTCAAGACCGCGGCTGACGAAAACGTCCCGGCGGCACAGGAAGAAACCGCGAAAATGGGCGCGCTCATCCAGGAGATGGCGAGCAAGGGCCTGCTGGTGGCGACGGAAGGGTGTCAGCCGAGCGCAAAGGGGATGCGCATTCGTCAGGAAAACGGAACGGTGACCGTGACGGACGGTCCGTTCACCGAGGCGAAAGAGATTCTCGCCGGGTTCGCGATGTTCGACGTGAAGTCGAAGAGCGAGATGGTCGAGCTGACGCGACGGTTCCTGAGCATCGCCGGCGACGGCGAAGTCGAGGTCCGGCTCCTCCACGAGGCGCCGGCGCTCGCGAAGACCGGCAGCTGACGCGGCACGCGCATTCCCGATGGCGTCCGCGATGAACCTGCGGTGAGCTGATTTCTACGCCTGCACCTGCTCTTGAAGGAACTGGGTCCAGGCCTTTGCGCCCGGCGACGTCTGCCGCTTCCGGTCCGGGCCCATCTCGCCGTAGGTTTCGTCGGCGCCATCGGGGATGAACACCGGATCCCAGGCGAACGCGTAATTGCCGCGCGCCTTGTCGGCGATGCGTCCGCGGGTCTCGCCGATGTAGGTGAAGATCCGCCGCCCATCGCAGTAGCCGAGAATCGATCGCGCGGTCGCCGCGCGAGTGTCGGTCGGATTCAGGAAGCCGCACAACCGATCGCCGACCGCGTCCCACACGACCTTGCCCAGTCCGCCGGGCAGTCCCGGCAGCGCGTCCATGTACAGGCCGCCGTGCTCCACCAGGCACGGACACCGCAGCGCTTCGTACGCCGTGATCGTCTTGTGCCGCACGATCTCCTGTACGTCCGCGTGCAGAATCTCCTGGATGTCGTGGCGGAACATCGAGACCGCCAGCCGATCGCCGAGATTCCTGGACACCAGGTCATCGTGAAGCTCCGCGATCTTGAATTCGTTTCTCGTGACGAAGTAGACCTTCACAGCAGCGACTCCAGGAATGCGGCGGTGCTCGCCGTCTTGTCGATCGGATCGAGCTCGATGACCTCGACGTCCCAGCGGGCGAGCAGCGTCCGCTGGATTTCGCTCGCGCCGAACGCGAGGAGATAGGCGCTGGGCGTCCGCTGACCGTCGCGTGCGGCCGGATGCCGCAGCTTGTGCAGCCGGTAGAGGAGATACCGGATGTTGATGTCGCCGAGGCCGTAGCCGAGAAACAGCAGCGACTTGCCGAGCGTGTCCGCGCGCAGCTTGATGTCGAGCGCCGATTCGAATTCGAGACGCTCGAAGTAGCTCGACTCCGTCAGCACCAGGCTCGCATCGTCGCTGAACGTGCCGTGGAACTTCACGATCTGCGTCGCGTCGGGCGGCGCCGCGCCGATGTCGTCGATGTTGGCGATGGTATGGCAGTTGACGTTTCGGAGCTCGAAGGCGCGTTCGAGGATGCGATCGTAGTTGGTCGTGTAGATCAACGGCACGCGCAGGTCCACGAGCATCGAATGCGCCCGCGACCCGCGGATCGCATCGTCGCTCGGGTCGAAGAGGCGATCCATCTCGCTGCGGAGCGGTCCGATGCTGCCTTTGGCAGCGACGTAGTACTCCGCCAGCTGCAGCGCGTTGCCGTTGCTGCGGTAGACCTCGGGCTCGTACCCGAGCTGTCTGGCGATGATGTCGAGCAGGCTCGACCATGACGGAAGTCCCAGCGGCGCCGACAAGCCGGCGCCGACGAACGGAATGAGCCGGCCGCCGCGAAGCAGGCGCCGGATGCCGCTGACGTCGATGGATGACATGACTGTCGAAGACGCTCGAATAAGATGGACGCGGTCAGCGGGCCGAATCCGGCCGGGCTCGCTCGGGATGCAGCGTGAGGCGCTGGACGCGCCAGTTGTTCATGTCCGCGACGAAGAGCTCGTTCTCCGACGGGCACGCCATCCCGTGAATCCAGTTGAACTGCTTGACGTCCCGCCCAGACTCGCCGAGAACGCCGAGGATTGTACCGTCGAGCGCGAGCTTGTAAATCCGTCCTGGTTCCTGGTCGCTCGTGTAGAGATACTGCGTCGGTCCGGTGGTGAGGCAAATCGTCCACGGCTGCGTCTCGTCGGGACGCGCGGCCGGCAGGTTGCCGAGCACCGGATGCCGCTGCTTGTCGTAGGGCACGTTGAGGTGAATCATCCGCAGGAATTTGCCGTCGGTGTCGAACACCTGGATCCGGCGGTTGCCGCGATCGGCGACGTAGATGTTGTCCTGCCGATCGACGCCGATGCCGTGCGGCGTGTTGAACTGGCCGGGATTCTCGCTCGCGTGCGCGCCGCCCGATCCTCGCGATCCCCACGACTTGACCCAGTTGCCGTGCTTGTCGAACTTCGCGATGCGCGAGTTCGTGTAGCCGTCGCTGACGTAGATATTGTCCTGGCTGTCCCACGCGACGTCGGTCGGCTGGCGGAACAACCCGTCGACGTGCACGGGTGGCTCGCCGCGACCGCCGCGATAGTAGGACTCGGCGGGATCGTCAGGCCCTTCGGGTCGCCGTCCAAGATTCAGCGTGACGTAGCCAGCCGGATTGAACCGAACGACGGCGTTCGTGCCTTTGTCGACGACCCAGAGGTTGTCGTACTTGTCGAAGCGGACACTGTGCGAGTAGCCGAGGCCGTATACGCCGCGCCCGATCTCACGGACGAATTTTCCCGTCTGATCGAACTCCAGTAGCTGCGTCGACGCATTGCCGTAGAGCGGCCCGGACGCAGCGCTACCCGGATGGTTCAGCACGACGACGTGTCCCTTGGAGTTGACGGCGACGCCGAGCACTTCGCCGAGGTTCATGTCGGGTGAATACTTCAGGAAGTCGATCGCCGAGTCGAACGGAATGACGGCGACCGATCGCGCCGCCTGAGCGGCGAGCGCGAGGCCAGCGCACAGGGTCAGGACTGGAACAGCGGCGCACTTCACGGGATGTCTCCTTGTGAACGGCAGCGCATCTTACTTCGCCGCCTGAGTGGATCCGGCGTCGCGGACGCGACGCGCGATCAGTCCGACTCCATGCGTCCGCGCCTCGCGCTCCAGCTTCGCTGCGTCAGCACGAACGTTCGGCCGGCCGTCCGCGCGATCGATTCGCAGGAGCTGCGCACGGCATTCGAGATCGGCGAGCACCATCCCGTTCCGCTGCAGTGCCGGCTGCACGTCGGTGAGCCGCGATCGTGCGAGCTGCGACTGGCCAACGGCAAGGTCCAGCTCCGCCTCCGCCAATGCGAGCGCGTAGTGCTCGTCGACGCGCTGCGTGGCCTGCGAGAGGCCGCGCGCCTCGTCGAGCGCGCGCCGGGCGCCGGCGGTGTCGCGGCGGGCGACATCGCTGCGAGCGACGAGAATCTTGACCGGCAAACGCAGCGCGTCGCCAGGCGAGTTGCCCACCTCGTCGGCGAGCTGCGCCGCCGCGCGTCCCGCTTCTTCCGCCGATCCGTCTTCGAGCGTGAGCGAGGCGAGAGCCAGCCGGCTCTCGAGGATTGTGCGTGTTTCCTTCAACTCGGTGCGGATCGCGAGCGCCTCTTCGTGCAGCCGTCGCGCCTCGGCCAGGTCGCCCGCGGCGAGCGCGATCTCCCCGAGTTGATACAGCGCCTGTGCCTCGCCGGGCCGCAGCCGGATCTCGCGCGCGCGGGTTGCCGCCAGCTGCTCGGTCTGCTTCGCGAGCACGACCTCGGCCTGCGCGAGCAGGACGGCACCGAGCTCGACGCGTCCCATCACCTCGCCGCGCTTGTCGCCCAGCTCGGTCCTGATCGCCAGCGACTCGTTGTAGCCGGCGCGGGCCGCGTCGAGCTGCCCCATCTGACGCTGGACGATGGCGATGTTATGAAGGGCACGGACCTCGCCTCGCCGGTCGCCGATCTGGCGGCAGATCGCGAGCGAATCGTTGTAGTACTTCAACGCTTCGGGGTAGCGGTCCTGCTCGAAGAGCACCACGCCGATGTTGCTCAGCGACACGGCGGTCCAGTTCTGATCGCCAATTTCGCGCCGCAGCGCCAGCGCGCGCTCGTGAGCTTGGCGCGCCTCGTCGAACCGCCGCTGATCCTTCAGGAAGATGCCAAGGTTGTTCAGCGCAGACGACATCGAGCGCCGGTCGCCGATTTCTTCGCTGACCGCGAGGGACTCCTGCTGCATGCGTTCGGCGCGCGTGATGTCCTGCTCGTCGCCAAGCACGGCCGCCAGCGTGTTCAACGTGGTTGCGGCGCTGGCACGGTCGCCGACGTCGACGAACAGCTGACGCGCCCGTTCGAGCGACTGCTCGGCCAGGGCCAGCTGGCCCTGGTTGTAATAGCCGCGGCCCTCCAGCAGCCTGGCGCGGCCGAGCAGCTCGCGCGATCCGTTGTCCTCCGCGCGCTTGACCACACGCTGGACCGCCGCGAGCTCCCGCTTGAAGTCGCCGATCGCACTCGCCGCCTGAGACTCCTCGAGGTCGATGCGCGGATCGGCGTTCTGCGGCGGCTCGAGCCGGCGCATCGCCTCGACCGTCGCGAGCGCGTCCTTGGCGTGGCCGTCCGAGCGCTGCACGGCGGCGAGACGGAGGCCGTACTCGACGTTGTCAGAGAAAAATCCCCACAGCGTTCGATACACGTCGGCCGCTTTGGTCCACTGGCGCTGCGCTTCGTAGAGTCGTCCCTCAATCGTCAACCGCTCCTCGCGACTGAGACCCTCGGACGCCTTGAATGCGCGTTCGGCGGCATCCGCGGCGCGTTTGTCGTAGCCGAGCGCCGACCAGGCGGAGGCGAGCGCGGTCTGGACCATCGGATTGCCGGGCTCGCGCGCAGCCGCCATCTCGAGCGAGTCGCGCGCATTGACGGCGTCGAGCAGCCGCAGGCGAGTCATGCCTTCGGCGTACAGTTTGGTGACCTCGAGCGTCTGCGGAAACGCGGCACGCGCACGTTCCGTGGCATCGGCAGGACTCGCGCGGAGCCCGAGGTGCGCGCGAAGGTCGTGACCGATCGTCGCGACGGTCGTGAAGAGGCTCGTCTGGTCGCCGGTTCCCGCCGACGCGATCGAAGGCTGGGAACCCGCGACCGCCCGCGCATCGATGCGAAGCGTCGTCGCACCCGGACTGTCCGCCACGGCAAATGTTCCGTGGACGACGTAGTCAGACTCGAGTGCCGTCCGCAGTCGCTCGACGCCTTCCGGCGACTGCGCGTCGACGCGCAAGTCGCGCTCGGCGCGCGCCACTCGATCCGGCGGCAGCACGCGCAGCTGCCCATCGCTCTCGAGCTCCGTCCGCAGCATCTCCGCGATCGCGGTGGACATCCAGTCGTCGGTGGGTCTCTGCGACAGATTTCTGAAGCCGAGAATGGCCACCGATCGTCGCGCTGCGCGCGGCGCCGTGCTCGCTGCGTCAGTCCGCGCCGCCTGACGACGCGAGTTGGCAACGGTTGCGACGATCGCGGTCGCGCTGATCGCGATGGCGACGAGCACAGCGGCACCGATCGAGAGACGATGCCTGCGGAAGAAGGAGCGTGTTCGATAGGCGCGCGCGTCCCAGGCGACCGGCACGCGCTCACGCGCGAGGTACCGGCGCAAATCGTCAGCGAGTGCGGCAGCCGACGCGTACCGGCGATCGGGTTCCTTTCTCAGCGCTTTGAGGAGGATGTCGTCGAGGACGCGCGCCATGGACGCCGTTTGCGCCGGGTTGTCCTGCACGGCGGCGCGGCTGGGCCGCTCGGGCTCCTGTTCGCACACGACCCGTGTGATTTCTTCCGGCGTGCGCGTCGTGAGCTGATACGGACGCCGCCCGGTGAGCAGCTCGTAGAGCAGCAGGCCGAGCGCGTACACGTCGGTGGCCGGCGTGATCGCCGCACCGCGGACCTGCTCGGGCGTGGCGTACTCCGGCGTCATCGACGGTCCGATGTTCGTGAGCGTCGAGGCGCCTTCGTGTCCCGGCTCGAGAAGCTTGGCGATGCCGAAGTCGAGCAGCTTGGCCTGACCGTCAGCGGTCACCAGCACGTTGCCCGGCTTGATGTCGCGGTGGATGACGTGGCGATCGTGCGCGTGTTGAACGGCGTCGAGAATCGGCAGGCACAGCTCGATGCGTGCGTCGATGTCGAGTTGCTGTTCCTGTGCGTATCGATCGATCGGCACGCCGGGCACGTACTCCATGACGAAGTACGGCAACCCGTCGGCCGTGGTGCCGCCGTCGTAGAGCGCCGCAATATGCGGATGGCTCAGTGACGCCAGGACCTGGCGCTCGTTGCGAAAGCGGCGGATCGCGTCGGTGCGGCCGGGAAGCGCGGCGGACGCGAGATTCCAGTGTACGAACTTGATCGCGACGCGCTGCTCGAACTCGCCGTCGCTCCGTTCGGCAAGGTAGACGGCGCCCATGCCGCCGCGACCGATTTCGCGCAGCACTCGGTACGGGCCCACGCGTGCGCCTGGTGAAGCGGAGCCTGCGGATCCGATCGATTCGGCGAATTGCGCCGCGGTGACTCCGAGCGCCGGTGTTTCGAAGAGCGGACCTGCCTCGACGGTGGATTCGAGCAGCGAGTCGACTTCGGCGCGCAGCGCCTCATCGTCGCCGCATTGAGCGGCCACGTACGCCGGACGATCGCCCTCGGGCCGCGAGAGCGCCTCGCCGGCTATCGCCTTGACGCGCTCCCACTGCTGGCGATCCATGGCGGTCTCGCGGATTGTGGAGCGAAGCCGGGTCGGCCGTCAAAATGAAGCCGCGATGAATCGGCGCGGCTGCGGCGGCCGCCGACGGCCTCTCAGGCCGCGTCGTCGGTCAGCGCGTTGTAGATCCGATCCACAAGTTCACGCAGCCGCGCGAGCTTGTGATTGCTGATGTCCTTGTTCTGCGAGGCGAGACCTTCTGGGTCCACTCCGCGGCTTTGTATCAATGCGGCGGCGATCGCCGCCTTCGCCAGAACTTGCGCGTCGCTCATGCAGCCTCCGAAAACAACATGGTGCGAGCCGGGGAGGGCTCGATGCCATCGCCAGCATACTCAGAATCCCGGCGGCCGCTCGCCGCTCACGTTGAACGCGCGCTCGAGCGCAAGGCCGGCGCGTGCAACCGTTCCTTCCTCGAACAATCGGCCGAGCAGCGTGACGCCGTGCGGGACGCGGCGCGGCGTCGAGAATTTCGGCAGCGGGTTCTTGGGATCGGGTGCCCAGTCGCTGCGCGCTTCCGATACCTCTACGAATCCGGCCCGGAGCGTCAGCGACGGATGCCCGGTGAAATTCGACAGCGTCAGCATCTCGTCGCGCAGCGACGGCACGATGAGCAGATCCACTTCCGAAAAGATCCGCGCCATTTCCTCCGCGACCCGCCGGCGGAACCGATCGGCCTGGACGAAGTCCACCGCTGACAGGAATCTGGATTGACGAAACAGATTCGGCCACGCGTCCGGCACCTGCGCCTTGAGCGTGCTCATCGCGCCGTTGAGCGTCTGCTCTTCGAACGACGCCGCGGCTTCCGCGAAGAGCACGTGCTGGAGCGATCCGTACGGCCAGTTGGGGAGGCTGACTTCCTGAGCGGTCATGCCGAGGCGCTTTGCGGTTTCCAGCGCAGCGCGATCGACGTCGGTTGCAGGCGCCTCTTTCATCCACGCGGGAAAGAACCCGAGCCGCAGGCCCGAGGGTGCTGAAGCAGCATCGAACTCGAGGGCGCGCGGCACGCTCGAGACGTCGCCGGCGTCCGGCCCCGTGATCGCCTGAAGGACGAGCATCGCGTCCTCGACGCTGCGCGTCATTGGACCGAGCTTGTCGAGCGACCAGCACAACGTCATCGCACCCGTCCGCGCGACACGTCCGAACGTCGGCCGCAGTCCGGTGACGCCGCATCGCATCGCCGGCGCGACGATGCTGCCGCCGGTTTCGCTGCCGATTGAGAAGGCGACGAGAGCGGCCGCGGTGGCGGCGCCCGGCCCCGCGCTCGATCCCGACGCGCCTTCCTCGAGCAGCCACGGGTTCATTGTCTGGCCGCCGAACCAGATGTCGTTGAGCGCGAGCGCGCCGAGACTGAGCTTCGCGATCAGGACGCCGCCGGCGTCGTTCAGCCGGCGCACGACGACGGAGTCGGTGGCGGGGACGCGATTTCGGAACGGCTCGGCGCCGTACGTGGTCGGGATGCCGGCGGTGTCGAGGAGATCTTTGACGCCGTACGGAATGCCGTGGAGCGGTCCGCGGTACTGTCCGCTCGCAATTTCAGCGTCGGCCTGTTTCGCGCGCGTGAGGGCGACGTCGCGGGTGAGCGTGATGATGCACCGTAGCCTGGAGTCGAACTGCTCGATGCGCTTCAGATAGATGTTCGTCAACCGCTCGGAGGTCAGCGCCTTTCGTTCAATCCAGCGCGACAGCTTCGTCACCGGCGCGAACGCGATGTCGTCGTCACTCGACGGCAGCGGGCCTGGATCGGTCGTGCTTCGCGTGAACGAGGATCGCGTCGGGCCCGTGCTCACACCGGCGATCGCGGGGTTCCATCGCGTAGCTGGAGCGACCTGCGGTTCAAGCGTCACCTTTCTCGGGCCAACGCGACGCTCGAGCAGCGGAGCCATCGTGCGCCGCCAACTCTCGGCAGCCATGTCACGC
This sequence comes from Vicinamibacterales bacterium, assembly GCA_036557365.1. Classification (GTDB taxonomy): domain Bacteria; phylum Acidobacteriota; class Vicinamibacteria; order Vicinamibacterales; family CAVVIG01; genus DATKHR01. The sequence goes on along the minus strand of DATBHR010000057.1, from coordinate 45,125 downwards.
TCCGCTGCCGTCATGGTCACCTGCGCGAGCTTTTCCGCCTCCACGAACGTGGACGACGTGACCGCCGGGCCCGTCGCTGTGGCGGTCCCGAAGGCCGGCGGCGCGCCAGGGGTCGTGCCGGCGGGGGGCGCCGTTGCGGTGCCCGATTCACGCGTGCATGCGACGCCGGCGGCAACGAGGCCGAGCGGAGCCGTGATCAGAAACTGTCTGCGGGTATTCATGTCCTGACATTAAACTTCATCCGCCACTGGAGCGGATAAAATGCGGCACGTGAAACGATCGGCCTTCGTTGTCATCATGGTGTTGTTCGCCGTCAGCGCTGCGGCGCAGTCCACCGAAGTCGAACGATACGTCCGCGAGCACCAGGCGGCGATCGTCCGCGAATTCATGGAGCTCGTAGCGATTCCGAACGTGCGCACCGACCTGCCGAACATCAAGCGCAACGCCGAGCAGCTGCGCCAGATGCTCGACCGGCGCGGGATGAAGCCCGAGGTGTGGGAGACGCCATCGACGCCGGTCGTGTACGGCGAGAGGCTCGTGCCGGGCGCCACGCGCACAATCCTTTTCTATATCCACTACGACGGCCAACCCGTGGACAAGGCGGGCTGGAAGCAGGCGGATCCGTGGACGCCGATTATCCGCGCAGGAGCGCTCGCCGATGGCGCGGAAGAAGTGCGCGACTGGTCGACGCGCGAATCGTTCCCGGACACCTGGCGGATCTACGCGCGCTCGGCGGGCGACGACAAGGGTCCGATTCAGGCGTTCGTGTCGGCGATGGATGCCATCGGCGGCAAGCCGACGAACAACATCAAGGTCGTCTTTCACGGTGAGGAAGAGGGCAGCGGTCCCGCGCTTGATTTCGTCGTCAAGAACCACGCCGACAAGCTCCATTCTGACGTGCTGCTGATCGTGGACGGCCCGCAGCATCCGAGCGGAAACCCGACGCTCTACTACGGCGCCCGCGGCGGCGCCGGTCTCGCCGTCACCGTGTACACGGCGAAGAGCGCGATGCACAGCGGCAACTACGGCAACTGGCTGCCCGACGCGAACGTGCGGCTCAGCCAGCTGATTTCGTCGATGTTCGACTCGAAAGGAAAGGTGGTCATCGACGGGTTCTATGACGATGTGCTGCCGTTTTCGCCGGCGGCGTTGAAGATGATGCAGGAAGTGCCGGACGACTCCGAGACGATGCGCCGTCTCTACGGCCTCGGATCGACCGACGGTGCGGCGTCGTCGCTGCAGGAAGGATTGAACCTCCCCGCATTCAGCGTCCACACGATGCACGGCGGGGAGGTCGGCGGTGTCATCGCGGCGAGCGCCACCGCCGAGATCGCACTGCGCCTCGTCAAGGAGAACTCGCCGCGCCAGATGGTCGATCGCGTCATCGCCCACATCCGGAAGCAGGGCTACTTCATCGTCGAGTCGGATCCGGATACGGCAACGCTGGCCGCGCATCCGCGGATCGCCAAAGTGATTGCGCGAGGCGGCGTGACGATCGGCGCGTGGCGAACCGATCCCGACGTCCCCTCGGCACGGTTCGTCGTCGATGCGCTGCAGGCACAGTCGCGCGGGCGGCTCGTAAGAATCCGCACGCTGGGCGGAGGCGTGCCGGCAGGCCCGTTCATCGACGCGTATCACGTGCCGACCCTCGGCTTGTCGCTCGCGAACTACGACGACAACCAGCACACCGACAACGAGAACCTGCGGCTCGGCAATCTCTGGAACGGCATCGCGACGCTTGCGGCGGTCATGACCGCGAAGTGACGCGAGGCCGCTGCAGCGCCGCGATCAACTGAGGTGCACCGCAATCAGCGCTGTGGCGGCGTCAGCACTGGCGCCCACTCGCACTTTTTCGTGGATGCCAACTCGACGAGCCGTTGACTGCGCATCAGCTGCGGAAGAATCGTGACCATCTCCTGCATCTGCGTCATCGCGAACTGTTGACCGACAACGGCCTGCGCCTGCATCGCGCGCATCTGCGCGGCCTGTGCCGACGCCGTCGCGGCGCCGCCGATCGGCGGCATCATGCCTCCCATTGCGCCCCCCATCGCGGGCGTGAGGGCTGACGCAAATCCCATCGCCATCTGCGAGGCGGCCGCTCCGGACGCGGCGGTCGCGTCGTTCAGCTTCGCGATCTGCTGCTGCGCCGCGGCGCCCTGACGGGTCGCGGCCGCCTGGACTGCCGGGTCCTTCACCGTCGCGATGAGCTCCTTCTGAATCGCATCGCATCCCATCCCGGGATCTCCCGGTTTGTTCGCGGCTGCCATCGCGGCCGTCATCTTCGTCTGTAGATCGGCTGGATCGAACGGCATGGGCACGACCTGAGCGCCCGCCACACTGGCACAGCCGACGCACGCGAGCACGAACATCATTCGCTGCATGTTGCCTCCGGTGACAAACCGACGCGTGGTGTCAGACGCGCCATCCAGCCGGCGACGGGCTCACGCGGCGCCTGAGCCCGATCCATCGGCGATGTCGCGTACCGGCTCCGGAGGCAGACATGTTCGCCCGCCGCTTGTTGACGATTGCCGCCGCCGTCTGTGCAGCCGCCGCCGTCGTCCACGGATTCGACACGAAGTGGCACGCCGACGCCACGCGCGTGGCGATGGAACGCAACGGTTTCTCCGCGGATGCGCGCCTGTTGTGCCAGTTCGAGAACTACCTGACGGACTACTTTTCAGGCCTCGAGTTCGAAAGTGTCTACGACCACCTGCCCGCCGACGCTCCCAAGCCGAAGGGCAACGCCACGGGCCTGCGCGACATGGACATGGCCGCGCTCGCACGAATGCACTTCGATGCGTTGACGACGCCGGAGCAGGTCGAGCATCAGTGGAAGACGCTCGAATCGAATACGGTGGGTGCGCTGAACAAGTGGGCGGCCGATCCATCGGTCAAGGCCGCGTACCGACCGGTCGTGCTGATGACCGTCCTCGGCGCAAGCCTGCACGCCGTTCAGGACTTCTACTCGCACTCGAACTGGCTCAAGCGCATCGCGGCGAACAAGGCCGCCGGAAATCTCCAGGCCGGCGAGGGCGGCACCGCGCCGATCTGGTTCGACGTGGCCGAGACTGATCGCAAGACGCTCGGCGTGAAGACGGGATGGTATCCCGACGGCAACACGCCGAACGTGCTCTATCACCGCGAGGAAAACAAAGACTCGACCGGGCGACCGCTGAACGCGGAGGCGTTCGATGCGGCGACGCGCGCGTCGGTCGACTGGGTGCGGCGGATCATGGACGAGACGCCGCAGGTGCCGTGGGCGACGCTCAAGGCGTGGAGAGCGCAGCCTGCGAATCTGAACGGCACCTGGCTGCGCAACGCCGACGCAACGTTCGTCACCACGACCTCGACGATCGCCGGCCATTGGGACGGCAAGACGCCGGTGAAGAACGTCTTCGCACCCGAAGCCGCCCGCAACACGTTCATGGCCGGCGAAGCGCTGCAGCTCTCGCTCGGCGTCTACACGCGCAACATCGCCATCAGTCACGACAACGCGACGCCGACGCCGCACTGGGTCGGCTTCACCATCTATCACGTCGAGAAGGACCTCGCGAAGGGTCTGTATCTGCATGGCGTGACGAAGAATTGAGGATCGCATGAGCATTCACCTGACCACTCGCAGCTGGCTTCTGTTCGTCGCCATGGCCGCCGCCGCGTGCGGATCGACGAGCACAACGAGCGCGCCGCCATCGAAGTCCGAAGCGCCGCAGCCGCAAGCACAGGCGCAACAGCCGCCAGAGGCACAGCTACAGGCGTCCGCGCCCGCCGCGCCCGCTGCAACCGCGACGCCGGCCGTTGCGACCGTCGCTCTTGCCGCGGCACCCGCCGTTGATGCCGCGTCGCCGGAGATGGTCCGCAAGCGCGCGCAGATCGAATGGGCGCTCAAGCAGGACGAACTCAAGAACGACCCGCACGATCAGTGGGCGGTCCAGGCCAAGGCGTCGTCGAGCTACAACGACGCGCAGGGCGCGACCGCGCACTCGGCCAGTCAGGCGACCGGTGCGCCCGACGTGGAGATCTACGGCAACAACAGCGGTGCGTGGAGTCCGAAGACGCCGAACGCGGGCATCGAATGGCTGGAGGTGACGTACGCGAAACCGGTGTACGCGACCGCGGTCCGCATCCGCGAATCGTACGGACCCGGCGCCGTCATCAAGGTGGAAGTGTTCGACGAGCAAGGCGCGCCACACGCGGTCTGGTCCGGGCTCGATCCGACGAAGGAGATGGACTACCTGACGGTCCAATTCGCCCGCACGGCGTTCAAGACGTCGCGGGTGAAGGTCACGCTCGCGACGAACACCGTGCCGGGCTACAAGCAGATTGATGCGGTTCAGCTGGTGGGGACAGGTGAGTAGCGGGCGGTCCGCGCCTCTGAGCCCGTGTTCGGCAGTTTGGCGCGTATGGACTCGTCCGTCGCCGCGTCAACTTTTTGCAGAAGGCAGGAGAGACCAATGAGCAGCACCCATCGCGCCCTCCAACTCGCGGCCGCGGCCGTCCTGGCGTCCGGCATGTTCAGCGCAGCCTCGGCGCAGCAGCCAGGTGCCGGCGCCGCTGTCGCCGCATCGGCAAGCGCGACGGGTGCCAAAGCCGCGGGCAAGCTCCGCATCGGCGTCGCGCCATCGTCGGCGCAGCTCGGTCAGGGCAACACCGGACAGGGCGACTACGGCGCGCCGATTCGCAATTCGATCGTGCTCCTCATGAACGGACCAGCGGTCGAGATCATTCCGCTCGACGCGCATCTCGCCATGCAACTCCAGGCCGAGGCACAGCAGAAGCAGTGCGACTACGTTCTGCTGTCGAGCGTCGTCGTCAAGCGGTCCGAGGGCAGCAGCTTCGGCAAGTTCATGAAAAAGGCGGCACCCGTGGCGAGCATGATGCCGATGGCCGGCATGGCCGCCGGCATGAGCGGCGCGGTTGCGGGTCAGGCAGCCGGCGTGGCTGCGATGGCGGCCGCGCAGAGCGCGCAGTCGCAGGCGATGAACCAGCTCGCCGGCTTCAACGGTCAGATCAAATCGAAGGACGACGTGACGGTGGACTATCAGCTGATGGCGACCGGGCAGGACAAGCCGGTGCTGCAGAACGCGCTGAACGGCAAGGCGAAGTCGGACGGTGAGGACGTCCTGACGCCGCTGCTGCTCAAAGCGGCCGACACCGTCCTCACCGAGGTCACGAAGAAGTAGCGTGCGCGATCAGAGCGTCTTCAGATACGCGAGAAGCGCACCCACGCGCGAAGCGAGGATGCGCTTCTCGATCTCCTTCCGGTCGGTCGTCGGATCGAGTCCAGCCGTGTCGGGACACATCTCGGCGCCGAACATGTGGCCGCCATTCGATTTTCCAGGCACCGTCGTGTCGTACTCCTTGATCAGCATCGACTCGTACGGGCTATAGCGCGCCGTCGGCCGGTTCGCCCACTCGAAGCCGACCATCGCCTCGTCGTAGTAGAGGTCGCCTCGAATGAACTTCTTCGGCCGCGTGCTGGGGCAGATCAGCTGTCCCAGCGTCGGCACCGATCCGTTGTGCAGGTACGGCGCCTGCGCCCAGATGCCGTGGAGCATGTCTGCCTTGTAGCCGTTGGTGCCTTCGACGACGCGGCGCGGCGTGTCGCGGAAATACTCGTCGAGCCGCGCCTGCCAGTCGCCTTTCGGCATGCACCAGTCGGCGCCAGGTTTCCCTTGATTGTTCAAGCCGTAAATCGTGCACGCCTCGAAGACGAGCGCCGCGAGACCGTAGCGCGACACGCTGGTGTTGACCATCGACCGATTCGGATCGACGCCGAGCTTCGACGCCGCGTAGATCGTCTGATTGCGCGGCGTGTGGCACGACGCGCACTGCGCCTTGAACAGCGCCTTGCCTTCGCGCGCCCGCGCGAGGTCGACGCTGGCGAACGGGTACGGCGACGGCGGCAGGTTGTCGATGAACGGGTTGAGCGGCTCGTGAATGCGGACGTTGACCATCCGCGGATCGCCGGTCGCTGATGCGCCGGAGGCGAGCGTGCGCGACGACGCGCCCTGGTTGCCGTCCCAGTTGGCGTGATAACGCTGCTGCGCCCAATTGACGCTCTTGACGTCGACGGGCGCCGGCACCGGCGGCGCCCACGCGTTGACGTTCTTCAGCACCCGATCTCCCGCAGCCTTCGCGTCGTCGACCGCGTCGGTCATGCCCGCGGTGTCCGCGGGAAGGCCGTTGGCCTTCGAGAAGCCGGTGAAGAACGGACTCTTCGGGTTGTCCCGCTTGATGAACTCCATGAAGCTGTTGTCGGGGCGACGCGTGTGGATGGCCACGAGACCCGACGCGATCCCGAACGCGTCCATCTGTCCTGGCCTGTCTTCCAGAACGTCGGGCAACGGCGTCTTGTAGGCGTTCTGCTTCGCGACGGCGTAGTAGATGAAGTGCGTCTTCACGCCGACGGCGATCAGATCTTTCACGATGTCCGGGAAGTCGTCGGCAATGGCGAGCGCCTGAATCTTCGCGCGGGCGATCTGCGCGGGCGACGAGCCATACAGCGTTTCAGGATGCTCGCGGGCCTTGTCGAGCATCGCCGTGTAGAGCGCTCGCACCGCAGCCGTGTTCGGCTTGATGTTGGCCGGGTTCACCGGCGTCGGCGACGAGGGATCGAATCCGGACGCCACGAGCGACGCGCCGGTCAGCATCAGCAGCTTCGAGTAGTACTGCGCTTCGATTTCCGTGTTCGGCATGCCGGGCAGGAACCTCGTCTTGCCGTCGACAACGACACGGCCGACGTGGCAGGCCGCACACGAAAAGAAGACGCGGTCCAGCGAGCCGGGCGTGCCGTAGGACGGCCGGTCGTGTTCCCAGTTGTCCTCGTGATCCACCGTCTTCAGCTTCGCGATCAGCAGGCTCGTGTTGCTGAACACCCGCTTCGCGAGCAGTTTGCCGTCGTCGATCTTCAGTTGCTCGGGCGACAGCGCTTCGAACGAGCGCGGATTTTCGAAGGCGAAGCCGAACGGCAGCGAGTGCCGATTCTCCGGCGCGCGCGCGACGCCGTTGTCGTAGTCGTCCATGCTCGGTCCGATGCCGATGTGGTCGAGCGTGAACGTGTCCGGCGCGGAGCCCGGTGCCGTCGGCTGACGCTTCCAGATCCGCGCGATGGCGCGCAGCGAAGGATCGTGATGATTCGGATCGAGGTCGAGGATCGTCTTCAGCAGGACGAAGGGCACGCCGTTGAAACCCACGGGATTGTTGCGAAACCAGTCCCAGGCGAGGCGCGGCGTCTGGCCGCTGCGAAAACCATACTTTTCCGCGTGTCCCGCGTCGTCGTCGTTCAGGTATCCCTGGACGGCCTGATCGCGTTTGGCAATCTCCGCGCTCCAGTCGGTGACGGGCTTGCCGTCCACCCACGACAGGATGTCCGCGCTGCTGTCGTCCGCGAGCGGGCCGACGAGGCCCGCGGGGCGCGCGTTCGCGGTCTTCGCGTAGTCGGGCGAACCCGCGGGCGAGGGAGATGACGATTGCCCGCATCCGGCGGTGACGGCAGCGGCGAGCGTCGCGGACAGCAGGGCACGGACCGTGAACGATGACATCACGATGGACCTCGGAATCAGTTGGGCCAGAATTGCCGCGTCGTTCCCGAGTCCGCGAAGCGGAGCGTGAACGTCGTGGCGTACAGACATTGATCGTCGAGCTGGAACTGCCCGGTCCGGCGTTCGATCGGAAACGCCGATTCGCCTGGCTTGGCGTCGGCGCGCGCGAGGTCCTGCAGGCCGAGCAGCGCCGCCATCGTTTCGACGATGACGACGGGCGACACGAACTGACCGAGGCAGGTGTGACGCTTCCAGCCGTACTGCAGATAATCCTCCGCCGGCCGGTTGAGGACGAACGAATCGGGATCGGGCACGTCCTTCATCGCGGATCCGTGCGAAGCGAAGACGAGCGTTCCGGCCGCGATTGGGCGGCTGTCGGCGATTCGTGCGCCGTCGCTCACGCACTTGCGGAGCAGTACCTCGCCCTGCGGCTGCAGACGCAGCGCCTCGAGGAAGTACGTGCGTAGCGCCGCACGCGCGTCGGCGGCATTCGTGCCGCTCAGGACGTCGACGGCCCGCCGACGTGCTTCCTCAAACGTCCCGACACGGACGTTTGGCGTCGCCGGTGGCTTGTATTCGCCGTCCTTCAGTCGAATCAACGAATCGATGACGCGGCAGGTCGCTTCTTCCTGTCCTGCCACGGCGCCGACGATCGTGCTCATCACGTTCTCGGCAATGCGCATGTCGCTCACCAGCTTGTGATCCAGATCGGCCGGGCGTTTCACCGTCGGCGACGATTGGTTCAGCTGGAACCGCAGGAGGCGGGTGAGCATCGTGTCGTCAATCGCCTCGCCGGCCAGAAGCTTGGTCCGCTGGATGTCCAGCTCACGAAGGAGGTAGGCAAGGAGCAGGCGGCACGATCGCAGGCCCTCCACCTGGACGACGGGATCCTTCTGCACGTTGTTGAAGAAGTGCTGGAAGGCCGCCTTGATCCAGAGATACATCTGCCGCTCGTCGGGAATGATGCCGTCCTTCGGTCCGAGCGCCGTTTCCGGGCGGCCGTCGAGCGGCGTGCCGTAGCACGCCAGCATGTCCGGCGTGAGATCGAACGAGCCAGGCTGCGCCGCGACCGGCACCCCGAGATAGTGGTGGCCGAGCGTGACCGGAACGTAGCGCGCAACCGCCTGCACCACGTCGATCGTCGTCGAACCGTTCGCGCGCGCTGCGGCCAGCGCGGCGCCGATTCGCTTCATAGAGTCGGTGTGAATGAGATCCGTGATCCGATCCGCATCCTCGCGGCAGCAGACGGCGGAGAGCAGCTGCTTGTCGGGCGCGTAGAGCGACGTGTCGTCTGTGCTGAGGATGAACGTCGAGAACCCGCCGTTCTGCGCCGGCGACATGACCTTGCACATCTCGACGCCGTACGGTTCGACGGTGAATTCCTGGTCGCGCGAGAAGACGTCGCGGACGGCGTCGCCTTCGACGACCAGCAGCGGACCGAATGGCGGTTGAAACAATTTCGCCTGGCTGCGGATTTCCGCGAGCATCGGATACGGCTTGAACTTCAGGAAGAAGCCGATGACCGCGCCGACGGCCTTCCCCTGTTTGGTCGCTTGCTGCGTCAACGCCTGCAGCTCGACCGCCTCGGCCGTGCCGAGCTTTCCTGCACGCGCGGTCGTCGCGAGCGTTTGCAGGCGTGGAATGTCGACCGGGTTGGCGGCGATGACCGCCTGCACCGTCGCGTAGAACGATTTCAGCGCGCCCGCGAAGTCGCGCGTGATCGGTGTGAGATCCGGAGCGGACGGATCGACGGCGACCGGTGCGCCTGCCGCCGCAGAGGCAGCAGGGACCGATCCTGTGTGTGACTCAGCAGCAACGCGCATGGCGCGCATTGTAGTCGAGCGCTCGGCCGTTCGTGGGGAAATCGGCGGACGCGCACACGCGCGCGCGATCGACGGTGTGAATTGTTGCTACAGCTGAGTCGGATTACCAACACCTGCGCGCGATCGCGCGAAGAGCGATCATCGTCGGCCCGGCGACGGCGGCGTTTTGCTCCCGGGATCCATTCCGAGCGTGCGCGTCGTGCCGGTGCGAGGTCCGAAGAGTTCTTCGAGACGCGAGTCGAGCTTTCGAAGAAGCGCCTTCTCTCCCGGGTACCAGTACTCGAGATGGCAATTCTCACAAGCCTCGTCGAGGTTCTCGCACGCGTCCCACAGTTCGTCGACGTCGCGGCGCTTGACGACTTCGATCACCTCGAGCCCGACGTTGCGCAGCGCTTCGATCTTCGCGTTCCAGAGGACCGGATCGGCTTCGAGCTTGGCTTTGATCTGCGCCGGCGACAGTTCCGCCGGTTCGGGACCGGTGCTGTTGTTTTCGTCACCGGCCGGCGCGAACGGCCGCGGAATCTTCAGGAGGTAGACGCCTTCGGCGAGCGTGACCGCACCGATCCGGATCCGTTCCCAGTCCGCGTCGGTCTTCGGAATTTTTTCGACGCGCCCCTTCTTCGTGATCGTGGTGCCAACCGAGTCGAAGATGAAGTCCGATGCCGGATCGATCATGTCGTGCATCAGCTCTTTCACCGACACGACCGGCTTGAGATCGCCCCAGAGCGCCCGCTCGTTCGCGGCGGCCGGCGGGGATGCCTGCCGCTGCGCCACCGTCGGCGCCTGTGTGGAACATGCCGACGTCCAGATCGCGAGGAGCAATGCGCCGCACGATCCGAACATCAAAGCATGGCTGCCGCGAACGCGCATTCGTCCTCCAACCTCTGCCGACGTGAGCGCCTTAACGATAATCGATTTCGACGCCGTCTGCACCGCTCAGGCGACCGCTTCCCGCAAGGCAGCGACGAAGCGATCGACTTCATCTTCGGTGTTGTAGTAATGGGGCGAGACTCGCAGCGCCGCCTCGGCTCGCTGCCGGCCCATTTGAAACTGCGCCCACTGGCGAAACGTCGCGCTCGTGTTGAAGCGTCGGCGTCGCAGGCGCTCGACAACGTCGGCCGGATTCGCGGCGCCAAGCTCCACGGCCACGATCGCGCTGCAGACGGCGCCTTCATCGAGGACACGCCAGCCGGGCACGTCGCGCAGCTGGCGCCGGAGTCGTTCGGCTAACCCGCGCGATCGACGTTGCACCACGTCGATGCCGACGCCGAGCGCATAGCGTGCCGCTTCTCCGAGGCCGAGCACGAGCGCGTACGGAAACTCCCACATCTCGAACCGCCGCGCGGAGTCGACGATCTCGAAGCGGTCGGCGTCCGGCCAGGTGGCGCCGCGCATGTCGATGTTCCACGGATACAGGCCGCGTTCGAGCGCCGCGTCCGAGACGTAGAGGAATCCAATGCCTCGCGGTCCACGCAGGAATTTCCGCGCGGTCGCCGTGAGGAAATCGCACTTGATCGCCGTGACGTCGATGACCTGCTGGCCGACGGCCTGACAGCCGTCCACGAGATAGGGAACGCCGAGGCGGCTGCACACGTCGCCGACGGTCTCGACATCCTGGACGAGGCCGTTGTTCGTCGGCATCCAGCAGACGGACACGAGGCGGCATCGCGGATGCGACGCGAGATCGTGGACGCTTTGCGGATCCACGCGTCCGTCCTCGCCGTTCGCGGCATGACAGATCTCGACGCCGCGTCGCGCCGCCAGCGCCAGAAACGACACCTGGTGCGACACATAGTCCGCCTGCGATGCCACGATGCGATCGCCCGGATTGAAATCGAATGCCGCAAGCGCCTGGTTGAACGCCGCGGTTGCGTGCTCGACGATGGCGATGTTGCGTGCGCGGGCGCCAATGAGGTCGGCGACCGCGGTGTATGTCGCGTGAATGCGATCGGACTCGCGATCCGCGGCTTCGTAGCCGCCGATGTGCTGCTCGAGGCTCAAGTGCTCGGTGATCGCGTGCGCGACTGGCACCGGCATCAGCGACGCGCCGGCGTTGTTCAGGTGCACCAGCGAGGCGCACGCGGGCGTGTCGCTCCGCCAGGCCTCGAGGCGGGTCGTGTCCATGTGTGTGCACGTCACGTTACCATGGAGAGGTGAGAGGCTTCGCGCGGGTGCTGACGGTGGTGGCGGGGGTGTCGTGCGTGGCGGCGCAAGGCCGCGACGCGTACATGGGCTCGCTGAACGACCCGGCGATCGCGTACGAGACCGGGCCGCTCAACGATGTCGTCACGCGGCTGAACGAACAAGTGGCGTCCGGCTCCACGCGTCTGGCTTTCGACGGCGTTCGCGGCTACTTGCCAGCAGTTCTACGCGCCCTGGCGGTGCCGGTCGAATCGCAGGTTGCCGTGTACTCGCAAACGAGCCTGCAGGCGCCGCTCATCAGCGCGCACAACCCGCGGACGGTGTACTTCAACGATCACGTTGCGGTAGGGTTCGTTCCCGGCGGCGACGTTCTCGAAATCGCCGCGCAGGATCCGGTTCGCGGCGTCATCTTCTATCGGCTCGCGCAGAACGAACAGTCGACGCCGCGCTTCGAGCGAAGCCGTGAGTGCCTGCGGTGTCACATTGCGTGGGAGACGTTCGCGGTGCCGGGCTTCACCGTCCTGAGCACCGGACCGGACGACGCAGCCGGTTACGCGACGGGAGGCGCCGTCGACGATACCGATCGGATTGCCACGCGCTGGGGCGGGTGGTACGTCACCGGTCCGAAGATTCCGAAGCCGAACCTTGGAACGGCAGTGAGTGCAGCGCCGTGGCTGGCCGATCGGATCGACGTCGGCAAGTACCCGACGCCGCACAGCGACGTCGTGGCGCTGATGGTTCTCGAACACCAGGCACGGGCGATGAACTTCATCACCTACCTCGGGTGGGAAACTCGTGCGGGCGTAAACGACGCCAGGATCGACGCGATTGCGCGCGAGTTGGTGTCGTACTTCACGTTCGCCGACGAAGCGCCGTTGCCGGCGCCGGTGCAGGGCTCTTCGGCGTTCGCGTCGCGCTTCACCGCCGAAGGCCGGCGTGACTCCAAAGGACGATCACTTCGCGACCTCGAGCTGAGCCACCGGCTGATGCGATACCGCTGCAGCTACATGATCGATACGGCCGCGTTCGATGCCTTGCCGGAGCGAGCGAAGACGGCCGTCGTTGACCGGCTCGTCCCTGCACTTCGAGAACGCGATCCCGCCGCGCTGGAGATCCTGAAGGAAACGAAACCCGAGCTGTTCAAGTCACAGAGCGGTCAGGACTGAGACGCCTGACCCGGCGTCTCAGTCGCGTCGCCAAGACCCAACCGCGACAGCAGCATCATCAGATCTGATGGAAGGGGCGACTCGATCGCGAGTGCTGCGCCGGTCGCAGGATGCGTGAACGAGGCGCGATGCGCATGCAGCGCGATGCGCGGAAACGTCTCGATAAGGGTTCCGTAGATGGGGTCTCCGACGATCGGCCAGCCGCGCGCGGCCAGATGGGCTCGAATCTGATGCCGCCTGCCGGTAAAAATCCGGCAGCGCGCGAGCGAATACGTTTGTAGCGACGTGCCTAGCGCGGCGGATGCCGCTGATGCGATCCGTTCGAACGACGTCAGGCTTGCCGCGCCGCCCGTTTCGGACACGATCACGCGGCGACGGTCGGCCGGATCGACGCGAATGCCGAGATCGATCGAGCCACGGTCGGGTTGCACCAGTCCGGCGACCACCGCGACGTAAGACTTTTCGCACGACGTATCTGTCATCGCACGCTGCAGCCGTGCGTGCGCCTCCGCTCCTTTCGCGACGATGACGATGCCGGAGACGAGTCGGTCGAGCCGCCCCACGATCGACGGAGCGGCGACTCGACCGAGAAGCGCGTCGAGGAGCGTGCCGCTCCGGTTCTTGTAAGTCGGATGGACGACCATGCCCGCTGGCTTGTCGACGGCGAGCAGTTCGTCGTCCTCGTAAAGAATGTTCACGTTCGATGCGCCGGAATTCTACGCCAGCACAACCACCGACGATCTGAGCGACGGCTGCGCGTGCGGGTGACGATCTTGCATTGCATCGCCGCGAGGCGTCATGGTGATCGAACACGAGCACACGGCAACGTCGCGCTGGGTTGGGATCGTCGGCGTCGCGGTGCTGCTCGCAGGCGGAACCGTCGCCGGCGGCGAACGCGTCGACGCGATCGTCCGACCCAAGGTCACCACCGCGCCCGCCACGGTGCGGGTGACCGTGAGGCTCGAACGAACCTCGCACGACCGAAGCCTGACCGTGGCGATCGACTCCGGCACGTTCTATCGCAGCAGCTCGCGTTCGCTCGAAGGCGATCGCGAACCGCGCGTGCACGAATTCGAGTTCATCGATCTCCCGCCGGGGTCGTACGACGTCACCTGCCTGGTGCAGACCGACAACGGTGAGAATCCAACGGAGCGCTCGACGGTGTTCGTCAACAGTCCGTGAAGAACGGGCTCGGGACGTGGTATACATCCACAAGAGATGCGTACGCGGATTCTCTTCGCCTCCGTCGCCATCGTCAGCGCGGTCGCGGTCGGCGCATTTCGCGGTGGTCCCGCACCGTCAGCATTTCCGGAACCCGCCATCGACAATCCTGTAGTGCCCGGCGCGGCGCCCGAAAGCGCGGTGCTCGCCGGCGGCTGCTTCTGGGGTGTGCAGGCGGTTTTTCAACACGTCAAGGGCGTCGTCAACGCGACGTCCGGCTACGCCGGCGGATCCGAAAAGAACGCGAGGTACGACATCGTCAGCCGCGGGAGCAGCGGCCATGCGGAATCGGTGCGTGTCGTGTACGACGCGTCGCAGGTGTCGTTCGGTCAGCTGTTGCGAATTTTCTTCGCCGTCGCGCACGATCCAACGGAGCTCAATCGCCAGGGGCCGGACGAGGGCACGCAGTATCGATCCGTCATCTTCTACAGCGGCCAGCGTCAGCGTGAGATCGCCGACGCTTACGTTGAGCAGCTCACCGGCGCGAAGGTGTACCGCCACCGCATCGTCACGCAGATCGTTCCGCTCGAGGCGTTCTATCCGGCGGAGGAGTACCACCAGAACTACTACACCCGCCATCCCTACGAGCCCTACATCATGATCAACGATCGGCCGAAGGTCGATGCGTTGAAGAAGTTCTTCGCATCCGTCTACGTCGCGCGCTAGACTCCGCACCCGGTGACGCCATGACGATGATGACACGACGCCGTTTCGGCCAGACGGCGCTGGCCGGCGCGATTGGACCGATGGCGCTCCAGCCGGCGTCGTCGCCTGCGAACCGCCGCCGCTTTACGCACCTCGACGTGTTTACCGACGTTCCATTTGCCGGCAACCAGCTGCTCGTGTTCCTCGAGCCCGCCGGCCTCGATGCGAACGCGATGCACACGTTGACGCGCGAATCGAACTACTCGGAGTGCACGTTCGTGTTTCCGCCCGAACAGAGCGGGACCGATCATCGCGTGCGGATTTTCACGCGCAATGGGGAGACGCCGTTCGCCGGTCATCCGACGATCGGCACTGCGTTCGCGCTGGCGGCAGCCGGTGTGATCAAGCCAGGCACGGCACGAAGCACCTTCGGCCTGGGCGTGGGGCCGACGCCGATCGATCTGGACTGGAACGGATCGCGTCTATCGTTCGCGTGGATGACGCAGCTCAAGCCGACGTTCGGAAAGACGATCGCGGACCTCGATTCGCTCTCCGGCGCGCTCGGCCTGGAGCGGGCGTCGATCGCGGCGGAGCGCGGTGCGCCGGGCGAAGTGAATTGCGGATCGACGTTCCTGATCGTTCCGCTCGCGACACGAAAGGCCGTGGACGCCGCCGTGCTCGATCGGGCGAAGGTCGACGCGGTGTTTGCGGCGGCCGGCATCCAGCGACGAGGCGTCTACGTCGTCTCGACAGAATCCGCGTCCGACGGCGTTGACGCGTACACGAGACTGCTCGGTACCGGAGGAATCGAGGATCCGGCGACGGGATCCGCTGCGGGCCCGGCTGCGTGCTTTCTCGTCCGACACGGGCTCGTACTGGCGGCGGCATTCGGGAAACTGCAATTCCTCCAGGGCGTTCTCGTCGGCCGGCCGAGCCGCATCCACGCCAACATCTCCGTCGGTGCGCGTGCCAGCGACGGCGTCGAGATTGTCGGCGTCAAGGTTGGCGGACGAGCGGTCGTCGTCGGAGACGGATCCGTGGACGTTCCGCCGCAGGGCCGCGGCTAGTCGCGGATTTCCGCGACGGTGATGCTGTAGCGGAACGCGTCGGGATCGAGGCTGTCCACGCGCCGGTTCCCGGTCTCCGCCACCGGATACATGAAGAAGGGCAGGCTGCCTTTGTGTGCGCCGGGCAGCACCACGTCGTGGGCGTAGTTGAATCCCATCCAGTTCATTTCCCACGATCCGAACAGGCGCGCACGCGCGGCGCGGACGCGAGGATCGTCGAGCGGCAGATTGCCCGGCGGCTCTTCGAGAGCGACCTTTCGCACGTCCGCCGGATCGACCGGCACCCAGCCGAAACCCGTCAGATAGACCTCGGCGCGACAGTGCTGCGCGCGCGTGGCGACGGGCGTCGAGAGACCGAGGCTTTTTGCGTCGAGACGCGTCGGCGCGATGCGCAGGCCGTACACGTCGCGCGCCGGGATGCCCGCGGCGCGCGCCAGTCCGACGAACAGCGCGTTGAGGTCCGCGCACTTTCCGCTGAGATTCCCCGATTCGAGCATGAAGCGGATGTCGCCGAGGCCGCATCCTTTCGTGGCCGGATCGCGCACCGTGTTCTCGACGATCCACTCGTAGATCGCGCGCGCCCGATCGATGTCGGTGTCGCTGCCGCGCGTGATCTGATCCGCCGTCTTCTTCACGATGCCGTCCGTCGGGATCAGCCTGGTTGGTCGAAGGAAGGCCGTGAACGATGAAAGATCCGCGGGCGGCGGTACCGCCGGCCGTTTCAGATCGATCGTGTAGTCCCGCGTCGTAATCCGGCTCGTGACGTTCAGGACGGGCGCGACGCCGGCGCGCCAGTCGCCGACGAGCATGTCCAGCGATTCGCCTGCCCGCTCGACCATCTCGACGAAGCCCGTTTCGGCGCGATACGTGTCGCCGAGCGTCCGTTGATACGGCGTTTCGGCGAGCGGCGTCGGCAGCCAGACGCGGGTCGGACCGTCGTGGTCGAGTACCTCGACGCGCGTCGTGATCTCGAACGTGCGCCACAAATCCGTCGCTGCCGATCGGCCGATTGCGTTTGCCGCCCGTCCGGCGAATGCCGTCGCGCCGGCGGCGAGACCCGCGCGGCGAAGGAAGTCACGTCGGCTCCAGGCGCGATTGGACATCACACAATCATGCTTCAAAAACGCAGGCGCGCGGCGTCACACGCTAGAGGTTGGCCGCGTAGAGCGCGAGGCAGGCCCAGCCCGCGAGAAACGCGAGGCCGCCGAGCGGCGTGATGGCGCCGAGCACGGTGACGCCGCTCAGCGCGAGCGCATACAGGCTTCCGGAGAAGAGCACGACGCCGACCGTGAAGCACCATCCCGCCCAGGAGAGCAGCCACCCGTCGCTCCGCGCCATGAGCAGCGCCGTCAGGATGAGTGCGATGGCGTGGTACATCTGATAGCGCACCGCGGTTTCGAAGACCGCCAGCAGCTCGGCAGACAACCGCGATTTCAATGCGTGCGCGCCAAACGCTCCCAGGGCCACCGCCAGAAATCCGAAGATCGCACCCAGCAGCAGAAACGTCCGAGCCATCCGGCGATTGTACGAGCAAAGACGATGCGAAGCGAACCGTTCGGCGGGGCGGACCGTCTATACCCGTGCAGGATATATCCGCTGTGGCTATAGTAGGGACATGGGGACGAAGCACGAACGCGTGGATCGCTCAGAAGTCGACGCCCTGCTGCCGCTGCCGCCGGCCACATTCCACATCATGGTCGCGCTGGCCGACGACGATCGGCACGGCTACGCCATCATCCAGGACATTGCCGAGCGGACGCGGGGAGAGCTCCGTCTCAGTCCCGGGACGCTGTATCGATCCATCCAGCGCATGCTCGAGCAGGGGCTGATCGTGGAGACGCACGACCGCCCTGCGCCGGAGCTCGACGACGAGCGCCGTCGCTACTACCGGATCACGCCGCTCGGCGCGGCGGTGGCGAAGGCCGAAGCGCGGCGACTCGCGGATCTCGTGAAGATGGCGCGTGCCCGCGGCTTCGCGCCGGCGAAAGGGTAATTCGTGCGGTTTTACAACGCGTTGCTCCGGTGCTATCCGTCATCATTCCGTCAGGAATACGGCGAGGAACTGCGCGCGATGTTCAGGCGGCGTCTTCGCGACGCAGGCAATCCCGCCAGGAAAGCGGCGGCCTATCTCGGTGCCATCGGCGACGTCGTCGCCAACGCGGCCGTCGTGCACGGGGACATCCTGCGGCACGACATGAAATACGCGCTCCGCACGCTGACGCGGACGCCAGGCTTCGCGTTGACCGCCATTGCGATCGTCGCCGTTGGTGTCGGCGCGACGACCGCGGCGTTCTCGGTCACCGACTTCGTCCTGTTGCGGCCGCTGCCGTTTTCAGAGCCGGATCGCCTGATCAAGCTGTACGAGCGAACGCCCGCGTACGGTCGGCTCGAGCTGTCGGCCGCGAACTATCGCGACTGGAAGGCCGGCGCCACGGTGTTCGAGCGGCTCGGGTTGTATCATTCGGCGGCCGGAAACCTGATCGGCGCGGGCGAGCCTCTTCGCATCGAGGGTGCGCAGGTCGACGCGGATCTGTTTCCGACGCTTCGCGTGACGCCGCTCATCGGCCGGCTGTTCACCAGGGACGACGATCGGCCCGGCGCGCCGGGGACCATCATCCTCAGTTACCGACTGTGGCAGACGCAGTTCGGCGGCGTGCACTCCATCGTCGGTCAGCAGTTGATGCTCGACAGCGAGGCCTACACCGTCATCGGCATCATGCCGCAGGACTTTCGATTCCCGAGCGCCGAGGTGCTGTACTGGTCGCCCGTCCGCTTCACCGAAGAGGCGTATCAGGATCGTACCGACAACTGGCACTACGCGGTCGGCCGGCTGCGCCCGGGCGTCAGCATCGAGCAGGCGCGCGCCGAGCTCGACGTGCTGGCGGCTCAGACGCGCCAGCAGTATCCCGCCGAGAACAAGAACGTCAACACCAACGTCATCCGTCTCAGCGACGAAGTGTCGCAACAGTCGCAGCGCCTGCTCCTGGCGCTATGCGGCGCGGCGGCGTGTGTGCTGCTCATCGCATGCGCGAACCTGGCGAACCTGCTGCTCGCTCGCGCGCTGGGGCGCCGGCGCGAACTCGCCGTCCGAACCGCGATGGGGGCTGGACGCGACCGGATGCTTCGACAATTGATTACCGAGAGCCTGCTGCTCTCCATCCTCGGAGGCGCCGTCGGCGTGCTGGTCGCGTACTCGGCCGTCCCGCTGTTGAGCCGCCTCGTTCCGACGACGCTGCCGATCGCGAGCACGCCAGCGGTCGATCTGCGCGTCCTCGTCTTCGCTCTTGTTCTCTCGTGCGCAACGGGAGTGGCGTTCGGACTCGTACCGCTGCTGCGCGTCGGCGGCGAAGCGGATCTCGAAGGACTTCGCGAGAGCGCCCGCTCCGGCGGCGGCAGCAAGGAAGGATTCCGCTCGGCGCTGGTTGTCGTCGAAATCGTCGCGTCGATCGTGCTGCTGGTCTCCGCCGGCCTCCTGATGCGCGCGCTGTGGACGATTCAGGCGCGGGATCCCGGCTTCCGGCCTCAGGGTGTCCTCACGCTGCAAACCCCGTTGCCGTTCCCGAAGTATCTCAAGGTTGCCACGCGTGAGGACTTCTACAACCGCGTGCTGACCGACGCCCGCGCGCTCCCGGGCGTTGTCAACGCCGCGTTCGTCAGCTTTCTGCCGATGGGGAAAATGAAGGGGGGCATCTGGCCGGTGTCGTTCGCGGGACAGAGCGCGACTCGCGCCGACAACCAGAACGCATTCCTTCGCTACGTGACGCCCGGATACTTCTCAACCTTCGGCATCACGCTGAAAGCTGGACGGATCATCGACGACGGAGACAGCGCCGATCGGCAGTTCGTCGCCGTCGTCAGCGACTCGTTCGTGGCGCGGTTCTGGCCGAACGAAACGGCTGCATCGGCAATCGGCCGCCACTTCAACTTCGCGCTCGACGACCGGGTCGTCGTCGGCGTCGTCGGCGAGGTGACGATGCGTGGACTGGAGCGAGAGGCGGAGCCGCAAGTGTACCTGCCGTCGAAGCAGGTGAAGGACGGCAACATCATCGGCTACGTGCCGAAAGGTCTCGCGGTGCGAACCACGGGTTCGCCCGAATCGCTGGCGCCCGCGCTGCGCGCGATCATCAATCGGATCGATCCGGCCTTGCCGGTCACCGATCTGGTGACGCTGACGGATCTCGTCGAGCGCGACACCGCGCCGCGTGCGACGCAGCTGCGCGTCATCGGCGCCTTCGCGATCATCGCGTTTTTCCTGGCAGGCATCGGCATCCACGGGCTGCTGTCGTTCGCAGTGTCCCAGCGGACGCAGGAGATTGGCGTCCGCATGGCGCTTGGAGCGCAGGCGGGCGACATCCTGCGCATGGTGATTCGCAGGAGCGTCCTGCTTGCGATTGCCGGCGTCATTCCGGGGACGGCGCTCGCGTATGTGGCCGGACGTTGGATGGGCAGCTTGCTCGTCGGCGTGACGCCGTCCGACGCGCTGACCTACGTCAGCGTCGGCGCGCTCGCGATCGTCATGACGCTGGCCGGTACGCTGATGCCCGCCGTCCGCGCGGTGCGAGTGGATCCGATCGCGGCGCTGAGGGCAGAGTAGGGAATGGAGGGAACGGAGGAGACGGAGGAACGGCAATCAAAACGGAGGAACAGAGAAACGGTGGGTAACGGAGATTCGACGGGTCGGCCTGCCACGCAGGCCGACAGGCGGCAGCGGGATGCATCGTGGGACGAGCGACGGCACTCGAGTTGATCTCGTCGTTCGTCCCACGATGCATCCCGCTGCCACGCGTCGCTTCGCGACGCCCGTCGAATGGCTGTCCGTTGCCCTCTGTTCCTCAGTTTCTCCGTTGCTAAATCCGTTTCCTCCGTCCTCTCCGCTATCTCGGTAACGCGAAGGCCACCACCGAACTCCCGCTCGGCGCTCCGTTCTTTCCGCCTCCGCAGACGATAACGACATACTGCCGTCCGTTGATCGTGTAGGTGGACGGCGTCGCGTTGCCGGCGGCCGGTAACGTCGTCTCCCACAGCAGCGCGCCCGTCAGCTTGTCGTACGCATGAAACTTCCGATCGAAGTTCGTCGCGCCGATGAAGAGCAGGCCGCCACCGGTGACGAGCGGCCCGCCGTAGTTGTCGCTGCCGGTGTTCTTCAATCCCTTCGCAACCAGCTCCGGATATTCGCCGAACGGAATCTTCCAGCGAATCGTGCCGCCGTTGAGATCGATGGCATTGAGCGTGCCCCAGGGCGGCGTGATCGGCGGGTAGCCGTCGATGTCGCGGAACAGCGTCTCTCCGTCGATACGGTACTTCAACCAGCTCGGATCGGCGGTGACTGCCGGGTCGGCGCCCTTGTCCTTGCCGGTGATGAGGAACTCGACGAGATCCGCGATGTTGCGGCCGCCCATGTCGGGAAAGGCGGGCATCCGGCCGGTGCCTTCTCGAATGATCGTCGCGATCTCGTCGCGGCTGTGACGCGCGCCGACGCCTTCGAGCGACGGCGCCGCCGGCGAACCCTTCCGATCGTCGCGATGGCAGCTCGCGCAGTTGACCTTGTACAGCGACGCGTCGTTGTTCGGAATCAGGCGGACGATCCACGGCATCTCGTTCGAGTTGACGAACAGGAGTCCGCTGTCGGTGTCGAACGCCGAGCCGCCCCATTCAGCCCCGCCATCGAAGCCCGGAAACACGATGATGCCGCGCTCGGACGGCGGCTCGAACATGCCGGATCCGAACTGCCGGAAACGCGCCAGCGCTGCGGCGTGTGCTTCCGGCGTGCGCGTCGTCATCATCGATTCGGTGAGGCCCTGCCTCGCGAAGGGCGGCGGCTTGGTTGGATACGGCTGCGTCTCCGCGAGGCGCTCACCTTCGACGGCTGACGGCGGTACCTTGCGCTGCTCGACGGGGAACAGCGGCTGGCCGGTCGTCCGATCGAGCACGTAGACGTAGCCCTGCTTCGTCGTCTGCGCGACCGCATCGATCGATCGCCCGTTCCGCTTCACGGTGACGAGCGTCGGCGCGGCGGGGAAGTCCCAGTCCCAGACGTCGTGTCGGACGCCCTGGAAGTACCACAGCCGCTTCCCGGTCCGCGCGTCGAGCGCGAGGACGCAATTTGCAAAGAGATTGTCGCCGTGCCGGTTGACGCCGTAGAAGTCGAACGATGCCGACCCGGTCGCCGCGAAGACGACGCCGCGCGCCGCGTCGACGGTGACGCCGGCCCACGCGTTGGCGCCGCCGATCAGCTTGTACGCGTCGGGCGGCCACGTGTCGTACGCAAACTCGCCGGGCTGCGGGATGGTGTGAAAAATCCAGCGCAGCTTTCCCGTGTGCACGTCGAACGCGCGGATGTGACCGGGCGTCCCCGGCAGCGTTTCGGGAACGCTGCTGCCGATGATCAACAGGTCGTCGAAGATCGCTCCCGGGGTGCTGGCGCTGATGCTCGCGCGCTCCGCGGGCATTCCGAGCCCTTCGCGAAGATCGATGCGGCCGCCGGTACCGAAACCGTCGATGGGATGTCCCGTTTTTCGATCGAGCGCGTACAGGAAATTGCGGTACGTGACGAAAACGCGATCCTCGTGGACCGTGACGCCGCGATGCCGGAACCGTGCCCCCCGCGCGTTCGACCCGGCCGCAGGATCGAATGTCCACACTTCGGCGCCCGTTTCCGCGTTCAGCGCGACGACCTTCAGCGTTGGCGTCGTGACGTAGAGCAGTCCGTCGACGACGACGGGCTGACTCTGCATCTCCGAGCCTTTGAACGCGTCGTGCGAGTCGAAGGTCCAGGCGACGCTGAGTTTCGAGACGTTGCTGCGGTTGATCTGGTTGAGCGGTGAAGAACGCGCGTTGCCGACGCCGCCGTGCATCGGCCAGCCGACGTCGTCTGCAGCGAGGGCCGCGGCGGCGAGCAGGGAACAGGCGAGCAGCAGGAGCCGAACATGTCGGCTCCCGCCGCGGGGCGGGTCAGGCCTCGAGGACGCCGCGATCATTCAGGCTTCGATTGTGTGGCCGTCGGTTCCTTCTGCAGCGCGACGAATTCTTCGTCGCTGATGTAGTAGAAGTCGAGCCAACCGATGTTCATCTCGTCAACCGTGCGGTCGCCCCATCCGACGAACGCGGTTGGATCAGGATTCTCTTTGTTCGCCGGTGAGTTGTCGTGGTACGCGATCGAATGCAGCACTGTCCCTTTTGGAAATGCGGGGCGGTTCTTGTACGGATAGGTGATCTGCCACGTCCACGTGAATCGGTTCACGTCGGTCAGCGTCTGCACCTGGCCCGACGGCAGAATCGCTTCGAGCACCATGCGCTTGCCGCGATAGTGCATGTGAGGCTGGTAACTCAGGAGCCGCGCCGGTCCCGCAAGCGGAAAGTACGAATCGCTGCGTGCGTTCGCATCCCCAGGCGCGATCGCCAGCGTTTCCGGCGACGCCAGCGCCATCGTCGAGATCAGATGCTTCGGCTGCCATCCCTTCGGCCAGAACTTGATGCCGACGCGCGTCCGATCGACGACCGTCGTCTTGCCGTTCGGATGATAGTGGAACTGCCACCGCAGCGAGCTGCCCGCCGCGAGCATCTTGGCCTGGCCGTCGTCGAAGATGTCGCCGTCGTTGCCGCGCGCGTACTCGGTGAGCATCGACGTGACGATGCGCGCGCCGCCGTTCTCCTGGCGCGTGAGTGCGCGAATGCTCGGACCGCCGCGGCCGCCGCCGGAACCCGAACCGAGGCTGAGACCCGGAATGACCGGCATGCCGTTGGACGGCAGATCCTGGACGGCGAAGACGAGCGTGTGGTGGACGACCTGCGTGTCGCCGGGCATGACCTGAATCCACTTGATGTAGCGGTTCTCGGCCATGTTGGTCGCCGCTTCCGGTTCCGGATAGAGATCCGGACCGTTCGCCGGAATCGTGATCGGCGGGCTGGTCACGATGAGATCCGGCTCCTCGCCGAACTGCCACTTGTCGGACGCCGGGAACACGCGCGCCGGCGGCGCGTCCTTCGGGTCGCCCTTCGGCGATCCGCTGTCCACCCATTTCACGATCGTCGCGATCTGCTGATCCGTCAGCGACGGGTCCGGGTCGTACTCGCCGATCGTCCGGTCGAGATGCCACGGAGGCATGTAGCGGCTCGCAACCTTCTCTTTGATGGACCTGACCCACGGCCGGGTGCTCTCGTAATCGAGCAGCGAGAACGGCGCCATCTGGCCGGGCCGGTGGCAGTCCTGACACGACTTCTGGAAGATCGGCAGCACGTCGCGCGTGAAGGTCGGATTGGCAGGCGCAGTGTCGTCCGGTGATGCCGCCGGCGTACGCACCGATCCGAGTCCCGCCACGCCAAAACCGAAGACGGCCGCCGCGACGAGCGTCCAGCGAGAGGTCATGAGCGCTCCTTGAAGGTTCGTTATTTTAGCGCGTCGTGCACCGCGGGTCGACGGAATCAGTCCTCGTCGCCGCGCCGGGTCCGACCAGCCTTGACCGCGCTGCGCCGGCGCTTGGTCGCCAGCCGCTGTTCGCGGGCGCCCTTCGTCGGCCTGGTGCGGCGGCGCTTCCGGGGCCGGATCGCCGCCTGACGGATCAGGTCCACGAGCCGCACCAGCGCGGCCTCGCGATTTCGCGCCTGCGTGCGATGTTCGCGGCTGTCGATAACGAGGACGGAGTCGCCGGTCAAGCGCCTGCCGGCGATCGTCAGCAGGCGCTCTTTGACGTCCGCGGGCAGCGACGATGACGGAATGTCGAAGCGAAGTTCGACGGCGGTGGACACTTTGTTGACGTTCTGGCCGCCGGGACCAGACGCCCGCACGAATCGTTCGCTGATCTCGTCATCCCCGATGGCGAGCGCGTCCGTGATCTGGATCATGTGCCGTGAGATCCGCTAGTGAAACAGCGCCGCGTTGAACAGTACGCGAAACGCGCCGAAGGGCTGGCCGCGCCACTCCGGCCGGAAGCCGATGAGGACGACGTGGCCGTCGCCGAACTGCACGTCGAGCGCGGCCGCCTTGCCGTTCAAATATTTCTCCCCGATCAGGTAACCGGACAGGAGCGGCGATCCGCTGTCGCGATATCGCGCGAGCAGCGTGCCTTTGAATCCGTCGCCGGGTTCGTACACCGGGCTGCCATCCACGAAGACAGCGGACTCCTGCGGCATCCCGGCCATCACCGGATGGCTGCTGTCGACCGCGACGCCGACGATCGATCCGCGCAGGAAGAATTCCTCCGGCCGCAGGCCCGCGACGACGTTGCGAACGGGAAGCTTCAGCTGCTGGATCGCGAATGTGCCGGCGTTGCTCAGGCACACGACCGTGCCGCCGCCGTGTACGAACTGCTCGAAATTCTGCAGATCGTTCGGACCCAGCTGATAGGCGTACTCGGGCCGCTGCGGGCCGCGTCCTCGTCCGCCGCCCGGCGTCCCCGCAATCGGCACGCGCGCATCGTCGGGCAGGATGAGCACGTCGATTCTCGCGCCGAGTGGCGCCTTGAAGTCCTCCGGATGAATCGGGATCGGCGTGAATCCGTACTGCTCGAGCAGCCAGCGCGTCCAGCCTTCGTCCATGCTGCCCGTCCACGGTTGGTACAAACCGACCCGTGGGCGACGGATGACGGCGTCCGCGGCCGATCGCGGTGTGCCGGCGCGACGCTCGGCGTTGAGCGCGAGCGATGTGACCAACGCGTCCTGCGCCGCCTGAGACAGCCCGGTGATGGCGTAGTGACCGTCGAGACGCTGCACCGTCGCGCCTTGATTCCACGCGCTGTTCAGGGCGCGGAAGCTGTTGTTCTGCGCAGGATCGACAACGAGGACAGGTCCGGAGCCGCTGACGTGTCCGGCGGCCGGAAGAATTGCCGCCGCAGACGGGCTGCCATCGAAACCGGCGCCGGGCGCGCTGTCGAACGGCGCGCTGTCGTGCGCGATGTCGGGATCGTACGGCGTCGGCTTCACGATCGCGGTCGGCAGATCACCGAGCAGCTTCATCGACGTGCGCATGGCCGGCTCGATCGGCGTCGTCGCGTAGACGACCCGCACGCCCATCTGCAGCGGCAGCGTCCATCCGGCCGCATCGTACGGACGCTCGGGAGGGCCGTTCGGGTATTGACGCAGATCCGGATATCGCTGGACGTCGAGCACTTCGCGCGCCATCGCCGCGAACTCCTGGTCGGTCGGCACCACCCAGGTACCCGCGGGGAGCGACTCGCCGTTGATCTCCGCCGCCGCCGTCGTTTGATACACGCGAACGCCGCCGAATGCGAGACGGCGCAGCATCTCGACGGCCGCGACCGGGTCGTGCTGATCCTGCGGGACGAAGTACGCGAACGGTGATTTCTTCGTGCCGAGGGTAATTTGCTCGAGGCCGGCCTTGTACCGATTGAGCAGCAGCGAATCCTTGTACTTCGACGCGTATTCCAGGACGGACAGCGACGCCGTCTCCATGTAGTCCACCGCGTCGCGCAGTCGCCACAAACCGGGCGGCCATGGGCTCGCATACAGGCTCTGCGGACGCAGATCGCGCATGTTCTGCGGGAACTCGTCGAGCGTGTAGGTATGCGGCGTGGCGTATTGATAAAGCGCCGTTTCGGTCCAGAACGCCGCGACGTTCTTGAAGTTGGGCGCGTAGTCGATGTAGCCGGGATACCAGGCGTCGAACGCGGTTCCCATGTGCGTCGCGCCGACCTGTCCGTGCTCCTCGAGTCCCTTCGCGATCGCCATGCCGATCATGTTCACTTCGCGCGACATGAGGAACGGCGCATCGACGCCGACGGGTTCCGAGAACGGCGGCAGCCAAATCCGCGTGGGAAACGGTCCCGACTGGTGATGAACGTAGATGATCTGCGGCTCCCACTGGCGCCACGTGTGCTCGACGACACGCGACTCGATCATGTTGAGCATGTACGCGTCGCGGTTGTTGTCGTGGCCGACGTATTCCTGGTACAGCTTCGGCAAACCGGCAAGCTCGTACGGCGTGCCGACGTTCTGCATATACCAGGACGCCACCATCTGCTGGCCGTCGGGATTGATCGTCGGCCACAGCATCACGACGACGTTGTCCAGAATCGCTTTCACGTCCGGATCGTCGGCGCGGTTGACGAGGTCGTAGAGCAGCAGCGGCGTGTGCTGAGGTCCGGCGACTTCGGTCGCATGCAGGCCCCCGTCGATGTGGACGAACGCCTTGCCCTCGCGCGCGAGCCGGCGCGCCTCCGCTTCGCTCAGTCCTTGAGGGTGGGCGAGCCGCCGCGCGATCTCGCGGTAGCGATCGACGCGCGACAGGTTTTCAGGCGACGAGACGAGCGCGAAGACCATGCGTCGGCCTTCGGTGGTCGGCCCGGCGTCCATCAAACGGACGTACCGGCTTGCGGCGGCGACTTTCTGAAAGTACGCGAGCGATTGATCGTACGTGGCGAGCTTGTAGTCAGCGCCAGGCGCGAAGCCAAACACGGAATCCGGTGAGGCGACGCGGGTGGCAGCGACGATCGCGATCGGCGACGCCAACGCAACGGCGACCGCAAGCCTGACGACAAGAGTGCGCACGGGCCGAGTATAAGTCAGCGCGGCGTTCGAACGCTGGCCGGCGGAGGTTCAGTCGGCCCGCAACGCGACCACCGGATCGACGCTTGCCGCCCGTCGTGCGGGAATGTAGCTCGCCGAGACGGCCGCGACGAACATCGGCACTGCCACGAGCGCGATCGTCAGTGGGCTATTCGTATGCGTGCCTTCGAACAGCGCCAGCCAGACACGTGCGGTCGCAATCGCTCCGACAACGCCGATGGCGGCACCGATGACGGCCAGCTTGAGTCCCTGCCCCACGACGAGGCGGACGATGGCGGCTCGCTCCGCGCCGAGGGCGACGCGGACGCCAATCTCGTGCGTGCGCTGCGAAACACCGTATGCAATCAAACCGTAAAGACCGATGACCGCGAGAATCACGGCGAGCGCCGCGAAGCTGCCCAGCAGGACCGCATAGATCCTCGGCTCGGCGATCGAACGCGCGACGATCGCGTCCAGCGTGGCGATCCGTTCGATGGGGACGTTCGGATTGACCTGCCGAACCGTGTTCTTCGCCGTGTCGGCAAAGGAGGCCGCGTCGCCCTGCGTGCGAATCGCGAGCACGAGCCACGACCAGTCGAGCGTCGACTGCATGGAGTTGACGTAGATCTCGGGACGTGGCGCCCGGCCGAGCCCGGAATGCCGAACGTCGCCGCACACACCGACGACGGTCAGCAGCGTCTCGTGGTTGTCTCGCTCGGGCAGACGAATTTGATGTCCGATCGGCGACTCGCCTTGCCAGAACTGATGCGCCGCGGTTTCGTTGACGATGGCGACCGGCAGTGCGTTGGCCCGATCGGTGTCCGCGAACCCGCGCCCGACGCGGACGGGAATGCCGAGCGTCTCGAAGTATCCGGCGCTCGCGATGTTGAATCCTGCCGAGAACGCGCTGTTCGGCGCCGGATCCGAACGTCCCACGATGTGAAAGCCCAGCCCGTCGGATCCGCCGTTGAGCGGCAGGTCCGCGACGAGCGCCGCCGATCGCACGCCGGGCAGTCCCTGGATTCGATGCAGTGCCTCGTCGTAGAACGCGACACGCGTCGACAGCTCTGCGAATCGCTCTGGAGGCAGCCAGAGATCGAGCGCGAGCACGTTCCGGGTCTCGAAGCCCGGATGCGTCGCGCGGAGACCGAGGAACGTCTGAAGCATGGCGCCTGCGGCGGCAAGCAGTACGAAGGCGAGTGCCGTTTCGCAGACAACGAGGATGTTGCGCAGTCGAGGCGCCCTGCGGCTGGTGATCGACCGGCTGCCGTCGCGCAGCGAGTCGTTGACGTGGGGAGACGATGACGCCCACGCGGGGAACAGGCCGAAAATGATCCCGGTCGCGATCGCGACCGCCGCCGTGAAGAGCAGCACGTTGAGATCGACGCCCGCCGCCTCCGCCCCCGGCACGCGAAACTGCGCCGTCAGAACATCGCGCAGGCCGCGCGCGGTCCAGTCGGCCACGAGCAAGCCGAGCAGCCCGCCGCATACCGCGATCAGGACGCTCTCCGTCAGCAGCTGACGAACGAGGCGTCCGCGCCCGGCGCCAAGGGCTACGCGCACCGCCAGTTCACGCTCTCGCGCCGCGCTGCGAGCGAGCAGCAGTCCGGCGACGTTGGCACACGCGACGATGAGCACGACGCCGACGACGCCCAGCATCACCAGAAGAGGAAAGCGCGCGGTCCTTGTAAGGCCGTCGTTCATCGGCACCACCTTGACGCCGCCGCCTTTGTTCGACGACTCGTGCTCCTCGGTCGGCGCCGAAGCGACCGATTGGCCAGCGTCCGCGTACGTTTTCGCGAGGACCGCCGCGACCGCCGAAAGGTCCCCGTTCGCCTGTGCGAACGTGACGTCCGGTTTGAGACGGCCGACGACACGCAGGAACTGGTGCCGACGATCCGGATCCACGGCCAGCGGCACATAGAACTGTTCGGCCGAGCCGCGGTCGACGTGGAATTCCCCCGGCATCACGCCGATGACGGTGTGGAGGACGTTGTTGATGCGCACCGTCTTGCCGAGCACATCACGCGAGCCGCCGAAGTTGCGCAGCCAGAATCCGTGGCTCAGGACGACGAGGTTCGATGCGCCGGGCTGTTCCTCGCCGGCCCGGAATCCGCGGCCGAGCTCGGGCGCAACACCGAGCAGATCGAACATGTTCACGCTGACGCGCTTGCCTTGCACGAGCACCGCTTCGCCGTCGATCGTCAGCGTCATCGATCGTCCGGCGAACGCCGCCATCGACTCGAACGTCCGGCTCTGGTCGCGCCAGTCGGCGAAGTCGGGATACGAGGACACGTCCCACAGCTGGCCGTTCGGCGGCACCGTTGTGAAGATCAACGCGAGCCGGTCCGGCCCGCGGAAGGGCAACGGACGCAGCAGGACGGCGTTGACGACGCTGAAAATCGCGCTGTTGGCGCCGATGCCGAGCGCGATGGTGACGATCGCGGTCGCCGCGAAGCCTGGATTTCTGATGAGCGTGCGAACCGCGTACGACAGATCCTGTCGCAGGCTGTCGAGCCACGGGAGGCCGCGCTGGTCGCGGTAGCGCTCGACGGTCTGCGCAACACCGCCGACGCCAATCAGCGCCTCGCGCCGCGCCTGTTCCGGTGCAACGCCTCTGGCGACCGCATCGTCGACGGCGAGTTGCAGGTGGCCTTCCAACTCGTCGGCAATCTCGCGGTCGCGATGGGACAGTCCGGCCGCGCCGCCAATCCGCATCAGCCAGCCGCGCAGCCGTCTCATGGTTCCTGCTTCCTGGCCGAGAGGAAACGCGCCACGATTTCCGTCGTCCGCGTCCACTCTTTTGCTTCGCGCTCGAGTTGCCGCCGGCCGGCCCGCGTGAGGCGATAGAACTTCGCCCGCCGGTTGTTGCCCGAGAAGCCCCATTCCGAGGTGATGTAGCCCTCCTGCTCGAGCTTCAGCAGGGCAGGGTAGAGCGTGCCGTAGTTCAGGACGAGGTTGTTGGCGCTCGTCTGCTCGATCCGGCGGGCAATGCCGTAGCCGTGCAGCGGTCCGAGCGCTTCGAGCGTCTTGAGCACCATCAGCGCGAGGGTGCCCTGCCAGACGTCGGCTTTCTTGTTCATATGGTGAAGCCATAGGACAGTAACATGCCGTTCTATGGGATGGCAATAGGTAAGTCGGACGGTCCGCCGCCGCCGAGATGAGCCGGCCCCGGTCGGCCGCGTACAATGGTGGCGATCGAGAGGTGTGGACATGCAACGACGCGCCCTGCTTCATGCCGCCGCCGTAGTGTTCGTGGCCGTCGCCGCCGACCCGACCGGTCTCGCACAGACGCCGGCGCTCCAATATCCTCACGCGCGGAAAGGCGACGTGGTCGACGACTACTTCGGGACGAAAATCGCCGACCCGTACCGCTGGATGGAGGACTTAAATTCACCCGAGCTCAAGACCTGGATCGACGCGGAGAACACGCTGACGTTCGGGTACCTCGACCACCTGCCGCAGCGCGACCCCCTGAAGACGCGAATCACCGCGTTGTGGGACTTTCCCAAAGTCGGCCTGCCGCGCTACGAAGGACGCCGATTCTTCTACACGCGGAACAGCGGTCTTCAGCGGCAGGCGCTCGTCTACAGCCGCGAATCGCTCAGCGGCAGCGAAACCGTCGTCATCGATCCGAATGAGCTGTCGCCGGATGGTTCGACCGCGCTCTCGGGCTGGGAGCCGTCACCCGACGGCCAGCATCTGGCGTACGGACAGTCGGAGGGCGGCTCCGACTGGCGAACCTACTACGTTCGCGATCTCGGAACGGGGCGTCGCACGTCGGATGTCGTGCGGTGGGTCAAGTTTTCAGGACTGTCGTGGACCAAGGACGGCAAGGGATTTTTCTACGGGCGGTATCCGGAGCCTCCGGCGGGTAAGGCGCTCGAAGCACCGGTTTCCGACAAGCGAATCTACTATCACGCGCTCGGCACGGAGCAGTCCGCTGACCGCTTGATCTACGAGCGTCCGGACGATCGCAGCCTGTTCATCAATGCCGCGCTCGACGAGACCGGCCGTTACCTGTGGATTCTGACGAACAAGGGGACCAGCAACAAGAACGAGCTGTTCGTGAAGGATCTCGGCAGCCCAATGTCGCCGAAGCTCGACGCTCCGGTGCGTCCGCTGTATCCGGGACACACCGCCGAGTACGAGCCGCTCGGCGTCGTCAACGGCACGCTGTTCCTGAAAACGGATCGTGACGCGCCGAACAAGAAGGTTGTCTCGGTGCCGATTGCCACGCCCGACGCGACGAACTGGAAGACCGTCGTGCCGCAGAGCGCCAACGCGATCGAGGAAGCGACGATGGTCGCCGGGAAGGTTGGCGTCAATCGGCTCGTGGACGTCGCGAGCGAGATCACGTTCTACGATCTCGACGGCAAGAAAGCAGGCAGCGTGACGCCGCCCGGGCTCGGGACGATGCAGGGACCCGAAGGTCGGTACGACCGGCCGGAGATCTTCTACCGGTTCGAGTCGCCCTTGTATCCCGGAACAGTCTTTCAATTCGATCTCCCATCCGTCAAGAGCCATCCGTTCGACGCGCCGAAGCTGACCTTCGATCCTGCGGCATACGAAACGACGCGCGCGTTCGCGACGTCGAAGGACGGCACGCGGGTGCCGCTGTTCATCACGAGCCGGCGCGACCTGAAGAAGGGCGGTTCGAATCCGACGATGCTCTACGGGTACGGCGGCTTCGACATCTCCGAAGTGCCGCGCTTCCGTCCCGACGTCATCGCGTTCCTCGAACACGGCGGCGTCTACGCGACGGCCAACGTGCGCGGCGGCGG
This sequence comes from Vicinamibacterales bacterium, assembly GCA_036557365.1. Classification (GTDB taxonomy): domain Bacteria; phylum Acidobacteriota; class Vicinamibacteria; order Vicinamibacterales; family CAVVIG01; genus DATKHR01. The sequence goes on along the minus strand of DATBHR010000057.1, from coordinate 13,237 downwards.
CGAATACGGAGAGTCGTGGCACGAGGCCGGCATGTTCGAGCGCAAGCAGAATGTGTTCGACGATTTCATCGCTGCGGCCGAATACCTCGTGCACGACAAGATCGCGTCGCCTCGCACGCTCGGGATCATGGGCGGATCGAACGGCGGCCTGCTGGTCGGCGCCGTGCTCGAGCAGCGCCCCGAGCTCTTCGCCGTCGCGCTCCCGGCGGTCGGCGTGATGGACATGCTCCGCTATCACAAGTTCACGGGAGGCGCGGCCTGGGCAACCGAGTACGGATCGTCGGACGACAAAAAGGCGTTCAGCTACCTGGTGAAGTACTCGCCGCTCCAGAACGTGAAGCCTGGCACGTGCTATCCCGCGATGCTCGTCACGACGGCCGATCATGACGACCGCGTTGTCCCGAGCCACTCGTTCAAGTTCACGGCGACGATGCAGGCGGCGCAAGGATGTACGCGGCCGGTGCTGATTCGCGTCGAGACGCAGGGATCGCATGGCTATCGGCCGACGGACAAGCGCATCGCGGAGCTCGCCGACGAGTGGGCGTTCGCGCTGGCGAACATGGCCGCACGCTGACGCGGGTCAGCGAGCCGAGCGCGTATAATCGCGCGCGACGGCTGCAGCGCGCCCACGCGGCCGGGAACGGAGTGTCAGCGTGAATCGTCGTGCCTTCCTCGCCGCCGGCGGCATGGCCGCCGCGTACGGTCTGAGCGGCTGCACGTCCAACCCGAAGCCGGCAACAGCGCCGGCGCGTCCTCAGGTGCGGCTCGTTCCCGTTCGCGCCTCGTGGGATCGGGTCATTCGGACCACGGTCGGCCTGCGCCCGCATCGCGACACCGGGTTCCTGCTCAAGCCGGACAAACTGGACGACAAGCTGCTGGTGCACAACTACGGGCACGGCGGCGCCGGGATGTCGCTGTCGTGGGGCACCGGGCTGATGGCCGCGGAGTTCGCGACCGAACACCAGGACCGTCGAGCAGCAGTGATTGGCTGCGGCGCCGTGGGACTGACGAGCGCGCGACAACTGCAGCGCCGCGGGTTCGAGGTCACGATTTACGCGGCCGCGGTCCCGCCGAACGTCACCTCGAACATGTCGCTCGCCGGATTCACGCCGACCTCCGGCCTCGTCGATCCCGAGCAGCGGACGCGGGAATGGGACGCGCAGTATCACCGCGCGTCGGACATCGCCTACCGCCAGCTGCAGCTCATGATCGGTCCGACCTACGGCATCAGCTGGATCGACAACTTCAATCTCTTCGACGAACCGCGTCAACGTCCACCGTCGACTCCCGAGCGGCCGAACCTGATGGAAGGATTGCAGCCTGGCGCCGTGCTGCTCGGTCCCGGCGAACATCCGTTTCCCACGAAGTACGCCAGCTGGGAGCCGACGATCCGAATCGAGCCGAACATCTACCTCGACGCGCTCGTGCGCGACTTCGTCCTCTGGGGCGGGCACATCGTCGTTCGCAAGTTCGACACGCCTCGCGATCTCGCCGCGCTGCGCGAGCCGATTGTGATCAACTGCACGGGGCTCGGCGCACGCGACCTCTTCAACGATCGACAGGTGCTGCCGCTGAAAGGGCAGTTGACCCTCCTCGTGCCGCAGTCGGATGTCGGGTATCACACGGCCGGCGGCCTTCGGCCGACACCGCCGGGAAGCCTCGGCCTCCACATGATGCCGCGCAGCGACGGCATCGCGCTTGGCGGAACGTCGCAGCGCGATGTCTGGACCATGGAGCCGGACGAGGCTGAACGCAAGCGCGTCGTCGACGGACACATCGAGCTGTTCTCGGCGATGAAGGGCAGCGTGCGCGCCTAGACATGCGTCGACTTTTCATCGTCATCCCGCTGCTGTGTGCGGCGGCATGCGGCCAGTCGCCGGCCAAAGGGCCGGGCGCACCAAAGTCTGCCGAAGATCAGGTTCGCGCGGCGCAGGACGCATCGGCACGCGCCAGCTGCCGCGACCTGCCGTCGCGCGCCGACCTGCAGGAATATTTGCGACGGGCACCGGCCGAGGGCGGGGAAGCGGGCGGGATGTTCGGCGGCAAGCTCGATTGGGCGGCCATCGTGAACCGCAACGGCGAGATCTGCGCGGTCGCCGCCGCCACGGAAGATCCAGGCGCGGCGTGGCCGGCGGGTCAGGCCCTCGCAAAAGCCAAGGCGTTTACCGCAAACGCGTTCAGCACGGACACGCAGCCCTTGTCCACCGCGCGGCTGTACACACTGGCGCTCCCTGGTCATTCGATGTGGGGATCGTCGGGCACGAACAACTTCCGCGACGACTGCATCGAGTCACCGCTCGACGCGTCGAAGACCGACGGCCGCATCTGCGGCGGATCGATCACAGTCGGCGGCGGCATTCCGCTCTACAAAGGCAAGCGGCGGATCGGCGGACTGGGCATCAGCGGCGACACGCCGTGCGCGGATCACGAGATCGCGAAGCGCATCCGCCACATCGCGCAGCTCGATCCCGAACGCGGCGCCCGCTCCGACGACATCAGCTACACCGTCGTCGAGGGCGCGTCGATCTTCACGCACCCGCTTTGTCCGAATACTTGGTTGAACGGAAAGAAAATCGGCGACGAACCGCGCGCCGCCGGCTTTTGACGACTGGCTGGGCTGGACGCGCCGGCACTGCATGTTTTTGCGCGTTCATTGGCGAACGTCCGTCCGTGGCCGGTGAGTCGCGATGCTAGAATTGCCGACGAAGGCGATCCCTCCGCCTGTTTCCAGACATGGCTACCTGTCCGCGATGCCTCGGTCCGTTGACGGACGATCACAAGTGTCCGAAGGGCCTCTTCAGCCGTATGACGGACGCGATGACGACCGTCGCCGTCGGCGGGATTGGCGGCGCCATCGTGTGCTACGTGATCGAAGAGCGGCCGGTCGGCGCGCTCGTCCTCGCTTCAGCGGCGCTCGGTGCGGTTCTCGCGTTTGCGGTTCGTCAGGCTGTGACCGGCCGTCCGTGAACTCGCTTCGCGACCATCACGCGCAGTAGCGCTTCACGATTTTCAGCAGCACATCGACGTCGAAGGGTTTGCCGACGCTGGCCACGGCGCCGAGCGCGTGAGCGTAGCCGTCGCGATCCGAGTCGCCAGACAGGATGGCCACCGGGACCGAACGAACCGACGGGTCGTCGAGCTGGGCGCGTCGAAATGCCGTTCCGCTGAGGCGCGGCATCGCGAGGTCCAGCAGAATCAGGCACGGCGCGGTGGGAGCGCGGCGGCGAACCGTCCGCAGCACGTGGAGCGCCTCGAGCCCATCCTCGGCGCTGACCGCGTGGAAGCCTTCCTGCGTCACGAGCGACGACAGCAACTCGCGCATGTCCGCGTCGTCTTCGACGATGAGGACGTTCCCGGTCTGATCGTGGAGGCTCGACGCGGGCATCAACGGGTGTTGTATCAAATGCTGTGCCGGTCGGCGAGGGCGCCGTTTCCGCCGGATCGGAGCGATGATTCGCTTTTACGGCAGAAAACGTGTCAGATTTCTGAGCCATGACGACCGAGACTGCAAGCCTTTCCTACGCCGAGTTCGACCGCGTGGACGTCCGCGTCGGTCGAATCATCGACGTTCACGACTTTCCGGAGGCCCGCAAGCCCGCCTACAAGCTGACGATCGATTTCGGGCCGGCCATCGGCGTGAAGAAGTCGTCGGCGCAACTGACGAAGCACTACGCGAAGGAATCGCTTCTGCAACGGCTCGTGGTCGCCGTCGTCAACTTTCCGCCGAAGCAGATCGGTCCGATGATGTCGGAGGTGCTGACGCTCGGCGTGCCGGACAGCGAGGGCGGCGTCGTGCTCCTCGCGCCGGACCAGGACGTACCGCTTGGCGGCCGCCTGTTTTGAGCGCCCACAGCGACAGAGGTCATCGATGAACGACGAGATCCGGCAATTGTGGCAGGTTGGCGCGTTCGAGTGTCTGATGGTGTCCTGTTGCAGCGGCGCCGAGCTTCAGGTTCGTCGAACCGACGGCGCCGGCGATCCCGTTCTACGCGAGCTGTATCCAACGAAATCCGATCTGTACGATCGCGCGAAGGACTTGAAGCGGGATTACGAGCGCGGCGTGGCGCCGGATGTCGCCGGCTGAACGACTGAAGCGGGCTTGTTCTGAGCGCGTCAGTTCAGCGGAAGACGAAGGAACGCTCGGCAGCCCGGCCGCTCCGCACGGTTTTCGAGCGTGAGCGTGCCGCCGTGCGCCTCCGCAATCTGTCGACACAGCACCAGTCCGATGCCCGAGCCTCCGGGCTTCGTCGTGTAAAACGGCACGAAGAGATTCGACGCATTCGGCAGCCCCGCACCGTCATCCTCGATCCACAGTTCGAGATGGCGGCCGACGGTTTTCCAGCCCACCGAGACGCCCCCTTTCGTTTCGCGGGCCGCGTCAACGGCGTTGTGGACCAGGTTGATGAGCAGCTGCTCCAGCTGATCCCGGTCCGCGCGGACGACGATGTCGGGACTTGATTCGACGTTGACCTGAAGGCGCGTCTCGACGCTGACGATGCGGCGGACGAGCGCGAGCACTTTCACTGAATCCAGCTTCGGAGCTGGCAGCTTCGCCAGGCGGGCGTAGCCGGTCGTGAAGCGGCTGAGCGAGTCGGCACGCGCGCCGATGACGGTGAGGCCCTTGCGCATGTCGTCGGCCCAGTCGTCCGGCATCGCGTCCTTCGCGAGAATCGACTCGAGGCTTCCGGCGATGGACTTGATCGGCGCGAGCGAATTGTTGATCTCGTGACCGATGACGCGAATGAGCCGCTGAAACGCCTGACGTTCTTCGTCGCGCAGGGGGCGGCTGACGTCCGCGAGGACGACGAGTTGGTGAGGACGTCCTTCCTGGCGGAACGTCGTCCGGCGCAATTCCCATCGGCCGACACCGCCAGGGAACCGCAGGTTTTCGATGCGCGGCGTCGCGCCGTCGAGGCAGCCGCCGAGGCCAAGGTCGTCGGCCGATCGGCCGAGCACCTGATCGGCCGTCAGTCCGAGGAGGCGTTCGCCCGCCCGGTTGATGAGCCGCAGGCTGTGCGTGCCGTCGAAGGTCAGCACTGCGACGTCGATCTCGACCATCATCGTCCGCAGCAGCGTGCTCGCTTCGAGCGCGACGAGCCGCTGGTTGTGCAGCGTCGAGGCGAGCACGTTGACTTCGAGCATGACGGCGCCGAGCGGATCGTCGCCGCTCGCCCCGCGCGCGCGAATCGAAAAGTCGCTCTCGCGAAGCGCGGCGAGCAGGTTGGAGAGCGTCTGCAGCGGTAACACGACGCGCTGCCGCACGCTGAAGGAGCAGCCCATCCAGACGCCCACGATCAGCGCCGTCAGGGTCCACTGGACCTTCGGGGTGTAGTCGCCGGTCCAGAGCAGGACGAGCGCGACGAGGGCGGCAGGGATGCCGGCAGCGAGCGCCAGCAGGAGAATCCGCTGGTCGAACCGCAGCCATGCGTCGGGTTGACGTTCGACGGTATCGAGCGCGGATGCGAGCGTCGCGTCCTCGTTCGTACCGGTTTCCACGCTCACAGAGCGATCTTAGCGAATTGGCAGGTCGATGAATGCGGGAGTTGGTGAATTCGAGAATTGGTGATTTGGCGACCAATCCACGAACTCACCAACCAGAAGCGTGACTGTTCAGAGCCCGTATCGCTGCAGGCGGCGATAGAGCGCGCTGCGGCTCAGGCCGAGCGCCTTCGCGGCCTGGCTGACATTGCCGTCGAAGCGCGCCATCGCCTTCTTGATCAGGAAGCCTTCGACTTCCTCGAGGCTCATGTCTTCGATGCGCGACGTCGCATCCCGATCGATGCGCAAGCCAAGTTCCCCGAGCCTGATCGTCGATCCCTGGCACATCAGCACGCCGCGCTCGACTGCATGATCCAGCTCGCGGATGTTGCCGGGCCACGGATGATCGAGGAGCGCCTGAAGCGCGGCCGTCTCGAAGCCGTTGATCGTCTTCCGATATCGCTGCGTGTGCTGGCGCAGGAAGTGGCCGGCGAGCGCCGGGATGTCTTCGCGCCGATCGCGGAGCGGCGGCAGCTGGATTTCGATCGTGTTCAGCCGGAAGAGCAGATCCTGGCGGAAGCGTCCGGTGCTGACTTCGTCCGGGAGGCTCGCGTTCGTGGCGGACACGATGCGCACGTTCACGTGACGGGTGCGCGACGATCCGACGCGCTCGAAGTCACCGGTTTCGAGGACGCGCAGCAGCTTGGGCTGCAGATTCAGCGGGACGTTCGCGATTTCGTCGAGGAACAGCGTGCCGCCATCGGCGAGCTCGAAACGTCCGACCCGATCGCTCTTCGCATCGGTGAACGCGCCTTTCACGTGGCCGAAGAGCTCGCTCTCGAACACGCCGTCCGACAGACCGCCCGCGTTGACGGTGACCAGGCCTTTGCCGGTCCGCGCGGAGACGGCATGAAGCGCCTGCGCGACGGTGCCTTTGCCGGTGCCGTTCTCACCGGTGACGAGAACGTTCGCTTCGGATGGACCGACTCGCTGGATCAGTTCGAGCACCGGACGCATCGACGGCGCCTCGGCGATGAGCATCGGCCGGATGTCAGGCTTGAGCGATCGATTCTCCGCTTCGAGCTTCTGCTGACGACGGAGCGCGCGCGCCAGTTCGACCTGCGTGCGGACAATCGTCAGGAGCCGTGCGTTCTCCCAGGGCTTCTGCACGAAGTCGCGCGCGCCGCGGCGCATCGCTTCGACCGCGACTTCGACGCTGCCCCAGGCCGTCATGACGACGACCGGCAGCGTCGGATCGTGCGAGCGCAGCTGCGACAGGAGATCCAGCCCTTCCTGGCCGGACGTGGTGTCGCGTGCGTAGTTCAGATCCATGAGGACGGCGTCGTACTCGTCGCCGTCGATGGCTTCGAGGACGCCGGCAGGGGAGCTGACCGATTCGATCTTGAACCCCTCGCCCTTCAGCAGCAGCCGCAAGGCTTCGAGGACGTCGGGCTGATCGTCGGCGATCAACACATGGGGCACCGTCTCCGCACGCATCATCGAGTCGGAGCGACCGAGAACATCTCCCATCGTGTCAGCAGGCCATCGATTCGCAAGTGCCACGTGTCATCTCCTCCGAGCGGCCGCTCGAGGAAAACCCTGCGGACCGCTGGCTGAAATCGGACGCCCTTTAGACGCTAAAAGGAGACCGTTAGTTGGCGTACGCGCGCGCTCTCTTCCACTTAATCGTCAACCACCCAGCCGTCGCGGAGCTGGATGATGCGCGTCCCATAGGACGCGTTCGTTTCGGAATGCGTGACCTGCACGATCGTCGTCCCGCTATCGTTCAGCGTCCGAAACAGCTCCATGATTTCCTTGCCCTGCGCCGTGTGCAGATTGCCCGTCGGCTCGTCCGCGAGAATGACCTGCGGGTTCGCGATGACGGCCCGCGCCACGCCGACGAGCTGTTGCTGACCGCCAGACAGCTGATTCGGATAGAGGTCTTTCTTTCCGACAATCTGAAAACGGTCGAGGATGTCGCCCACCATGCTCTGGCGATCCTTCCTGCTCACATTCCTATACGAGAGCGGGATTTCAAGGTTCTCGTAGACGGTCAGGTTGTCGAGCAGGTGATAGCTCTGAAACACGAACCCGATGTGCTTCTTGTGCAATTCCGAACGCTGTTTCGGATTGAGACGATGGACGGGCTGGTCCATGAAGTAGTACTCGCCCGACCACGAGCTGTCGTGCATCCCGAGGATGTGGAGGACGGTCGACTTCCCGGCGCCGGACGGCCCCATGATCGACACGAACTCGCCTTCCTTGATGTCGAGGTTGACGCGGCGCAGCACGTAGGTGCGCCCGACGCCCACGGGATAGGACTTCTCGACGTTCCGCAACGAAATCAGCATGTGACTACTCGGTCCTCAGCGCGGTCATCGGATCGACGCGCGTCGCTCTGCGCGCCGGCAGATACGCCGCGAGCAGCATGACCGCGAAAAGCGTGGCGGATACCGCGGTCAAGGTGAACGGATCGTGCGGCTCGATGCCGTACAGGAGCGTGGTCAACAACCGGCCGGCGACGAAAGCGCCCGCCAGCCCGATGCCGAAGCCAATCACCGCCATCTTCAGCGCCTGACCGACGACCATCGTCCGGACATCCGACGCCGTGGCGCCGAGCGCCATCCGGACGCCGATCTCGCGTCCGCGCTGCGCAACGGAGTACGCCATCACGCTGAACAGGCCAAAGCCGGCGAGGAGGAGCGCGAAGATCGCGAACAGGCCGACCAGGAGCGCCGTGAACCGCGGCGTCGCCACGGAGCGCGAGACGTACTGATCGAGTGTGCGAAGTTCACCCGCCGCTTGCATCGGATCGACCCGCGCAAGGACGCCGCGCAGCGACTGCGCAGCAGCCTCGGGCGCGCCGGTCGTCCGCACGACTGCAGTAATGAACGGCCACGGCATCTGCTCGAACGGCGCGTACACCTGCGGCTGCAGCTCGTCGGACAGCTTGCTCTGTTTCACGTCGCCGACGAGGCCGACGACTTCGCGAGGGCCGGTATGGTTGTAGCTGAGCGTGATCCGCTTGCCGATCGGATCTTCGTTCGGCCAGTACTTCCGCGCGAACGCGTCGCTGACGATCACGACAGCCGGCGCATTCTGGCTGTCGCGCTCGGTGAATCGCCGTCCCTTGGCGAGCGGAATGCCCATCGTCGCGAAATATTCCGGGCTGACGGAGAAGAGCGGTGCGCTCGGCCGATCGTTGGGATCGGTGGGCCGCCCCTCAATCGTCAAGCCGACGTCGATGTTGCTGCCCGTCATCGGCAGCGTTGTCGACAGCGCCGACGCGGACGCGCCGGGCATGGTGGCGAGGCCATCGTGAAGGCGGCGGTAGAACGTGAGAATCGCGTCGCTGTTCGGGTACTGTGCGCCGGGCAGCATCAGCTGCATTGTGATCGCACGATCGGCCACGAAGCCGGGATGGACGCGCTGCAGGGTGATCAGGCTTCGCACGAGGAGACCGCCGGCCGCCAGCAGCGCCACCGAGACGGCCATTTCGGCGACCACCAAAACCTGGCGTGTGCGCGCACCGCTCGCCCCGCTTGCGCCCCGGTCGCCTTCCTTCAGCGAATCGACCGGATTGGGTCGGGACAACTGAATCGCAGGAACGAGTCCGCTCACGATCCCCGTGATGACTGACGCGAGCGTCGTGAACGCGAGCGCACGCATGTCGATGTGGACGTCGTGAAGGCGCGGAATCTGGATCGGACTGATCTTGACGAGCGCATCCACGCCCCATGCTGCCAGCAGTGCGCCGATTGTGCCGCCGATCAAGGCGAGGACGAGGCCTTCGGAGAGCAGTTGGCGGACGATCGTCGATCGGCTGGCGCCCAGCGCGACGCGGACGGCAATCTCCCGCCGCCGCGCGGAACCGCGCGCGAGGAGCAGGTTCGCGATGTTGGCGCACGCGATCAGGAGGACGGCGGCGACCGCCGCCAGGAGAACGACCAGCCCAAGACGGTAGTCCTTGACGAGGACATCCTGAAACGGGCGAATCGTAAGAGTCCGCGATTGATTCGACGGATACTGCTTCGCGAGCGACGCCGCGACGGTGGTGAGCTCGGCTCGTGCGGTCGGCAACGCAACGCCGTCGCGCAGCGCGCCGATGACGCTGACGAACGACGCATTCCGCTGTTCCGCCCACTGCGCCGCAAAGCGCGACGCGCGAACAGGGATCCAGACGGCAGTCGGATCTTCGCTTTCGAACGGGAACTGAAACGCCGCCGGCATGACGCCGACGACCACGAACGCATCGCCGTCGAGTGTGATCGAGCGGCCGACGATGGCGCGGTCGCGGGCGAAGTACGTCGTCCATGTCGCTTCGGACAGGAGAGCGGCACGGACCGCGCCACGCTCGTCATCCTCGAGGCCAAGCGTTCGTCCGAGCAGCGGAGCGCGTCCCAGCAGGTTGAACAGATCTCCTGAGACGACCGTTGACGGAAGGGAAGCGGCGTCGCCAGCGCCGGTCAGCGTGACGGCAGCCGTCGCGTACGCGGACAGATGATCGAAGCTCTTCGACTGCGCACGCCAATCCAGAAAGTCCGGGTACGCGGAACTATCCGCCTCGCCGTTCTTCAGTGTGTCGATCGCAACGAGACGATCCGGACGGGCAAACGGCAGCTTCTGGAAGAGGACGCCGTAGACGATGCTGAAGATCGCCGTGTTTGCCGCGATGCCGACCGCGAAAACGAGCACGACGAGCGCGCTGAAACCGGGGGACTTGCGGAGTGACCGAAGGCTCTGTGGTATCACGAAGGGCTTGGAGCTGAGGGCTTGGGGACCAGGGAAGGGCTCAGGAGCAGTCTCTCCTGAGCCCGAACCCGAATCGCTCAGCCCTTAGCTGTTCACTCGGTGACCGCCATTTCCATGCGCTCTTCGACCACGCGTCCGTCGAACAGGTGGATGCTGCGGTCGGCGTGACGCGCGTATCGAGGATCGTGCGTGACCATGCAAATGGTCGCGCCGGCGCGGTGCAGTTCGCGCAGCAAATCCATGACGGCTTCGCCGCTGCGTGAATCGAGGTTGCCCGTCGGCTCGTCCGCCAGCAGCATGAGCGGTTCGCCGGCGACCGCGCGTGCCACGGCGACGCGCTGTTGCTGACCGCCGGAGAGCTGGCTGGGAAGGTGCTTCGACCGGTGCGCCATGCCGACGCGCTCGAGTGCCGCCTCCGCGCGCTGTTTGCGCTCGGCAGCCTTCATCCCGCGATAGGTGAGCGGCAGCTCGACGTTCTCGAAGACCGTGAGGTCGCCAATGAGATTGAAGCTCTGGAAGATGAACCCGATCTCGCGATTCCTGACCCGCGCACGCTCGGACGCTGGCAGTTCCGCGACCGGACGGCTATTCAGCAAGTACTGGCCTTCGGTCGGCGAATCGAGAAGGCCGAGAATCGACAGCAGCGTCGACTTGCCGCAACCGGACGGCCCGGAGATGGCGACGTATTCACCCTTGCCGATCTCCATGTGAATGCCGGACAGTGCGTGGGTTTCGACCTCGTCGGTGAAAAACACTTTCGTGACACCGTCAAGCTTGATGATCGGCTGTCCGTTTTCTGCCATTGTCGTCTCCTGCTCCTGGTGCTGGGTGGCGCTCGATGAAACGAACGCCGCTATTTGAGTCTGATGCGGTCGTATGCGTCGTACGCCGACATGTCCGACAGAATCACCTGATCGCCGACCTTCAGCCCCGAGAGGACCTCGATCGTGTTGACGGAGCTCTTGCCAAGCTTCACCTGAACGCGTTCGGCATTGACGCCGTCCGGTTCGACCTTGAACAAGCCGACGACGCTCTGCTCCTGACCGAACGCCGGGCGTCCCATGAAGAGCACGTCGTTCAGCCGTTCGAGCTCGATGGTGCCGTCCACGCTCAGGTCTGGAACGGCGCCCTTCGGCAGTTCGCCAAGGAGCGTGACGTCGACGGTGCGCGTCCCGTTGATGACGGACGGATCGATGCGCGCCACACGCCCTTCGACGATGCCGTTTCGCGTATCGACCTGGGACTTCTGACCGAGCTGGATGTCCTTGGCCTGCGTTTCAGCGATTTTGATTTCCGCCTTCAGGCGGCTCGGGTTGGCGACGCGGGCGAGGTTCGTGCCGGGCGCGACCTGCTGGCCGACTTCGACGGGCACGAGCTGCAGCATCCCGTCGAGACCGGCGCGCACCTTCAGCTCGTTCTTCTGCTGCTGCGTCAGCGCCAGCAGCGCGCGGGCCTGATCGACAGCCGACTGCTGCACGGCCATCTGCGCGCGCATCGAATCCTCTTTGGTGTCGAGCTGTTCTTTGGCGATCTGGCTGCGGATTTTCAGCTGCTCGGCGTCGACCTTCGCCTGCTTCAGCTCGAGGTCGGAGACGAGCTTGTCCTTGGAGAGCGCCTGCTTCATTTCGAAGGTCATCTGCGCCTTGTTGTAGTCGCCGTCTATGCTGGCCGCCGTCGCGCGCGTGGCGAGCAGGTCGTTCTGCAGCTGCACCTTCAGATTGGCGAGCCCCGCTTCCGCCGCCGCCAGCTTCAGCTGCGAATCCTGCAGCTGCTGTTCGAGCGTCGGATTGCTCAGCTCCAGGATGACGCTGTCTGCTTTGACTGACGTGCCGGGTCGAAGGATGATCCGCTCGACGCGGCCCTGAGTGGTGGCGGGAATCCAGCGGATGTCTTCCGGCGTCAGGGTACCGAGGCCGCGGACTTCACGAACCATCGGTCCGCGCTTGACGGTATCGGGCCAGACGACGGCGCGCTCGACCGTCGGAGCGGCGGGCTTGAGCCTCGAGAGGCCGACGCTGACGAGCACGACGGCCAGGAGTCCGACGCCAGCATAGATGGCCTGGCGAATCCGCTTTTTCTTGACGTTCGAGGGACGAGCAATATCCATAGGTGTTTGCAGCTGTTAGACGGAAACGAGACAGAAAACGATCGTCAAAAGTGAGGGGCAAAGCACAGGCCAGTACGGTTTTAACAGTTAAGTAATTATAAATGAACGACTTGATCATTGTCGAAACTGAAATCACGCTCGTGAAAACTGTTCGTTCGTGGGACGACTCGATCCCAGCATCGGAGGTATGTCCATCGTGTCATACCGAACGAGGAGTGTTCCTCCGATACGAGCAACGGCGGACAGGGCAGCCGAAGGTCAGCCTTACGTGAACGTCCCAGCAGCCACCTCCAAATCGTCAGTCCTCATCGTCGATGACGAAGATCCGGTCCGACGATTCGTCGACCGCGTGCTTCGCGAGGCCGGATATCGAACCGTCACGGCGGGGAGCGGGCACGAGGCGCTGAAACTTGCCCTCGAGGCAGGGCCGTTCGACCTGCTGGTGACCGACGTGATGATGCCCGAGATGACGGGCGACGAGTGCGCGCGGCGTCTGCGGCTGCAGGAGCCGTCGATGAAGGTCCTTTATCTGACCGGTTTCAGCGACCGGCTGTTCAGCGAAAAGTCCACGCTCTGGCAGGACGAAGCATTTCTTGAAAAGCCGTGTACGGTGAGAGGTCTTCTCGAGGCCGCGTCGCTACTGCTGACCGGCCGCTTCGAGTGTCCGGACAACCCGACGACCTAGGTGCGGTCGCGAGCCTCAGCCGCCTCGGGTGTGCATCTCGAGGTGCGGGTCGCGCCTGAGCAGGTCCTGCACCGGCACGAACGCTCGCCGATCACCGAGCGCCAGTCGTTGTTCGGCGCCGCGGTCCTGGCGGGCTTCCCAGCCGCCGGCAATCAGGCTCCGAAGCTGCTCGGGCGAGTCGCCGCGACGCAGGGGGCCGCGCAGGTCGAGGCCGC
>DATBHR010000056.1:0-90361 GCA_036557365.1 Vicinamibacterales bacterium | reverse complement strand
CATCAACCAGCAGCTCATTCGCCCGCTCATCGCGCAGAACGTGCCGATCCTCGTGCTGTTCCTCCTGCCGATGGTGACGATGCGCACCTACTCGGAGGAAAAGCGGTCGGGCACGATCGAGCTGCTGCTGACGTCGCCGGTGACGGACTGGCAGATCATCCTCGGCAAGTTCCTCGGCGCAATGAGCCTCTACGCGACGATGCTGGCGGTGACGCTGCTGCACGTCGCGATCCTGTTCATTTACGGCCGGCCGGAGTGGAAGCCAATCGTCACGGTCTATCTCGGCCTGCTGCTCCTCGGCGGCTGCTTCATCTCGGTCGGACTGTTCATCTCGAGCATGACGAAGAACCAGATCGTCGCGGGGATGGCGACGTTCGCGGTGTTCCTCTTCCTCTGGGTCATCACGTGGATCGGGAGCTTCTCGGGTCCGACGATCGATGCGTTAACGCAGTATCTGTCCATCGTCGATCACCTCGACGACTTCGGGAAGGGCGTCCTCGATACGACGCACATCATCTACTACCTGAGCGTCATCACGTTCGGGCTGTTCCTGACCGCCAAGTCCGTCGACACCGAGCGATGGAAAGGCTAGCAGACCGCTGAGAGCTGAGACATGGTTCAAAGGATTCTGAATATCGTCGGCTGGATCGGGATGGCCCTGGTGTTGGCGGCGGTCGCGGTGTCGCGCGTCCCGGCGTTGAACGCGTACAGCGACTGGGCGCGGCCGCTCGCGATCGCGGGCCTCGTGCTCGTCCTCGCCTACACGGCGTCGCAGTGGCGCGAGTTCGCCAAAATGTTCGCCGGACGGCAGGCCAGGTACGGGACGCTGTCCGGCGTCAGCGTGCTCGTCGTGCTCGCCATCCTCATCGCCGTCAACTACATCGGCAAGAAACAGAGCAAGCGCTGGGACCTGACCGCGAACAAACAGTTCGCGCTGTCGGATCAGAGCCGGAACGTGCTCGCCAAGCTCGATGCGCCGCTCGACGTGAAGGTGTTCGCGCAGGAGCCGGAGTTCCCGCGCTACCAGGATCGCTTCAAGGAATACACCTACGCGTCGAAGAAGCTGTCGGTGGAATACATCGATCCCGACAAGAAGCCCGACGTCGCGAAGCAGAACAACATCCAGCAGTACGGCACCATCATCCTCGACTACAAGGGACGCAACGAGCGCGTCACCGGCGACAGCGAGCAGGACATCACCAACGGCATCATCAAGGTCGTCTCAGGCGAAAAACGGAAGGTGTACTTCACGACCGGCCACGGCGAGAAGGACACGACCGGAACCGAGCGCGACAGCTACAGCGGGATCACCAAGACGCTTGGCGATGAGAACTACGCGGTCGACAAGCTGGTGCTCGCGCAGCAGGGCAACGTGCCCGACGACGCGAGCGTGGTCGTCGTGGCCGGTCCGAAAGTGGATTTCATCCAGCCCGAGATCGATGCGCTCAAGCGATTCCTCGACAAGGGCGGCAAGCTGCTTCTGATGCTCGATCCGCCTGACAAGGCCACCAGCGCTCCGCTCACGAACCTCATCGCGCTGGCTCACGACTGGGGCATCGACGTCGGCAACAACGTCGTCGTCGACGTCAGCGGCATGGGGCGGTTGATCGGCGCGTCAGAGGCGATGCCGGTGGCCGCGCGCTATCCGACCCACCCGATTACGGATCGGTTCAACATCATGACCGTCTATCCGCTCGCGCGATCCGCGACGCCGGTGTCGGGCGGCGTGAACGGACACATCGCTCAGCCGGTCGTCGAGACGAGTCCGCAGAGCTGGGCCGAAACGGATCTCGCCGGGCTGTTCCAGTCGAAGCCCGTGGCGCTCAACGAGGACAAGGGCGACAAGAAGGGACCGATCACGATTGCCTCGGCCGTGTCCGCCGACGCGCCGGCCGCCGCGCCGAAGTCAGACGCCAAGGACGCTCCGAAGCCGCAGACCCGCGTCGTCGTGTTCGGCGATTCGGACTTCGCCGCGAACTCGACGCTGGGACTGCCGGGCAACCGCGACCTGTTCATGAATACCGTCGGCTGGCTGTCGCAGCAGGAAAATCTCATCTCGATCCGTCCGAAGGATCCTGACGATCGCCGCATCACGCTGACGGCAACGCAGCAGGCCAACATCACGTGGATCTCGATGCTCCTCATCCCGGGCGCGATCTTCGGTGCGGGTATTTACAGCTGGTGGCAGAGGCGATAGATGCGCGGTCTCCGGTCTACGATCGCATTCGTCGTCATCCTGGCGGGGCTCGGCGCGTACATCTACTTCGTCACCTGGAAGCAGCCCGAGACGCCGGACAACGGAAAGAAGCTCGAGAAGGTCTTCACGGTCGCCGCCGACAAGATCGACGAGCTCCAGGTCACGACGTCGGCAGGTGACGCGACCACCGCCAAAAAAGACGGCACCACGTGGAAGCTGACGGAGCCCGTGGCCGCCGCGGCAGACGAGGCCGAGCTGAGCGGCATCACCAACGCGATCGCCACCGCGGATGTCGTCCGAGTTGTCGCGGACAATCCGACCTCGCTGAACGAATACGGCCTGTCGAATCCGCGCGTCACCGTCGCGTTCAAGGCGGCGGGCGACAAGGACTTCCGCCGGCTCTCCATCGGCGAGAAAACGCCGACCGGCGGCGACGTGTTCGCCAAGCGCGGTGACGAGAAGAAAGTGTTCCTCATCGCCGCGTTCCAGGAGGCGAGCCTCAACAAGACGACGTTCGATCTTCGGGACAAGAGCATCCTGAAAGTGGATCGCGACAAGATCGACAAGCTGGAGGTGACGACCACCGGCCAGCCGCTGACGATCGTCAAGGACGGCGGCGACTGGAAGGTCAAGACGCCGATCGACGTCCGCGCCGACTACGGCATGGTCGAAGGACTCATCGGACGCCTCCAGACCGCGCACATGAAGTCCATCGTCGCAGACGATGCGTCGCCGGCGGACCTGAAGAAGTACGGGCTCGACAAGCCACAGGCGACCGTGGATCTGAACGCCGGCAGCGCCAAGGCGTCGCTCATCCTCGGCGCGAAAGCTGACGACACCTCCATCTACGCGCGCGACGCGTCGAAGCCGATGGTCGTGACCGTCGAGTCGTCGCTGCTCGACGAGGTCAAGAAAGGCGCGGACGACTACCGGCGGAAGGATCTATTCGAGTTCCGCGCGTACAACGCGAACCACATCGAGTTCACGCGCAACGGCCAGACTGTCGCCTTCGATCGCGTGAAGAGCGACAAGGAGGGCACGCCGGACAAGTGGCACCGCGCGAGCCCGAACGCCGGCGACGTCGACAAGGACAAGTTCGATGCGTTCCTCGGCCGACTGGCAAACATGCGCGCCGACAAGTTCGTCGCGTCGACCGCCAGCACCGGCCTGGACAAGCCGGCGCTCGTCATCGACATCAAATTCGACGACAGCAAGAAGCAGGAGCGCGTGACGTTCGGACAGTCAGGTCAGGACGTGTACGCGGCCAAGCCTGGCGAACCAGGCGCCGCCAAGACCGACACCGCCGACTTCAACGAAACGCTGAAGTCGCTCGATGAGCTATCGAAGTAGTCTCCTGGCCGTGGCGGCACTCGCTGCCACGGCCGCCTGCCACGCGTCCGCACACCCCGCAGCGACGATTCCTGGAACGACCGCTTCTGTCGCCGCGCTCCAGCGCGACGTCGACGCCGTCCTCGCCGATCCGGTCCTGTCGCGGGGAACATGGGGCGTCCTCGTGCGATCGCTCACGACCGGCGACACGCTCTACTCGGTCAACGCGCGAAAGCTGCTCATGCCGGCGTCGAACATGAAACTCGTGACGCTGGCGGCTGCCGCGGAGCACCTGGGCTGGGACTTCACGTACGAGACCCGCGTGCTCGCGACGGCGCCCGTCGTCGACGGAGAACTGACGGGCGATCTCGTCGTCGTCGGATCCGGCGATCCGAGCATCGGGCTCGTCGATGGCTCCTCCGATCGCGTGTTCGGCGAGTGGGCGGATCGTTTGAAGCAGCTTGGTGTTCGCCGAATCGGCGGACACATCGTCGGCGACGACACCGCCTTCGAACGTCGGACGCTGGGATTCGGCTGGTCGTGGGACGACCTGCCCGACGACTATGCGGCCGGCGTCGGCGCTCTGCAGTTCAACGAGAACGCGGTGCGCGTGTTGGTGTCGCCAGGTCCCGCGATCGGCAGCGCCGCCGCGGTTCGCGTGGAGCCGCCTGGCGCAGGCATCAGCGTCACGAGCGCCGCGAGGACAGCCGCGGCAGGAAGCGCGACGTCTCTCTTCACGCGACGGCTGCCCGGGCAGCAGCGGCTCGAGATTAGCGGATCCATCGCACTCGACGCCGCCGCGCCGGCGATGCTCGACGTGTCCGTTGACGACGGGACGCTGTTTTTCGTAGAGGCGCTGCGCCGCTTCCTCATCGCGCGAGGCATCGACGTGCGTGGGCAGGCGGGCGCCATGCCGGACGGTCCAGCGGCCGTGCCGGTGCCCAGCGCGACGCTCGTCGCATCTCACCGATCTCCGCCGCTGGCAACGCTGGCAATCCGGCTGATGAAGGTCAGCCAGAACCAGTACGCGGAGACGTTCCTCAAGACGCTGAGCGTCGACGCGGGTGGACACGAAGCGACGGCCGAAGGCGGCCGACGCGTGGCGCAGCAGATTTTCGATCGCTGGGGAATCGACGGCGCGGGTCTGATCCTCCGCGACGGATCCGGATTATCGCGATACGACTACGTCACCGCGGAGGCGCTGATCGGAATTCTGTCGCACGTGTACCACGACGAAAGACTGCGCGGCCCGTTCGAGGCCTCGCTGCCGGCCGCCGGATCCGACGGCACGCTCGGCAACCGCCTGAAGGGCACAGCCGCCGAAGGACGCATCCACGCGAAGACCGGATCGATGTCCAACGTCCGCGCGCTGTCGGGCTTTGCGACGACCGCCGACGGCGAGCCGCTCGCCTTCTCGATCATCGCCAACAACTTCGACACCACGCCCGCCGTCATCAACCGCGCCACCGACGCCATCGTTGTCCGCCTCGCGCAGTTTCATCGATAAGCCGTGCCGGCACGTTCGTCACGCCTGACCTCGCACGGCGTCGTACGTCGGCTTCGCGGGAGTGATATGTTTTGCGCATGCGTACACTCACGCTTCTATTCGCGACCGTGCTGGCGGCGCTTTCGGCGCAGTCTCGACCGTCGGGGGCGGCCGCACCTGCGTGCACCGCTGCGACGCCAGCCTGTACGGAATGGGTGAAGATCGGATCGGGTCCAGCGCGATCGCTGATCTACCGGACGCGGTCGTTGGACGTTCGCAACGACGGAATCCGGCGGGCGCTCATCATGGTGCACGGCACCAACCGAAACGCCGATCACTATTTCACGACCGCAACTGCCGCCGCGTTCCTGGCCGGCGCGCTCGACGACACCGTCGTCATTTCACCGCGAATCGCGTCGAGTGCCGGCAGCTGCAAGGACACGCTGGCGCCGGATGAAGTCAGTTGGAGCTGCACGGGGGACAGCTGGCGGTCCGGCGGGTCGGCCGTGAGCAATCCCGACCTGACGTCCTTCGACTTCGTCGATCAGATCCTGCGCAAACTGGCAAACAAGAGCGTCTTCCCGAACATGCGCGCCATCGTCGTCGCGGGACATTCAGCTGGCGGGCAGTTCGTCGCGCGCTATCAGATGGCGAACCGGGTGCACGAGACGCTCGGTGTGCCCGTCAGCTACGTCGTGGCGAATCCGTCGAGCTACGCGTGGCCCGATGCGACGCGTCCGCAGGCGGCGGGCGACGCTGCCGTGGACAACGCGAAAGGCGCGTGGGAGACGGAAAAAGTCCATACGAACTTCACCTACGGTCCGTTCGACGCGTCGGCGTGTCCCGCCTACGATCGCTGGCCCGCCGGACTCGAAGGCAGGACCGGCGGCTACACCCAGAAAATCAGCGACGAGCAACTGAAGCGCCAACTCGTCTCGCGTCCGACGACGTTCCTCTTCGGCCAGGTGGACACGCTGCCGCTGGGAGGATTCGATTCGTCCTGTCCGGCGATGGCGCAGGGAGCGACGCGGCGGGCGCGCGGCGAAGCGTACGTGAAGTACATCGACGAGAAGCTGGGCGCGAAGCACACCGCCCAGATCGTGTCGGAGTGCGGGCACAACGACCGCTGCGTCTACACCACGGACGCGGTGCTGCCGGTCATCTTTCCGAAATGAGTTCAGCGGATCGCCAGCGCGGCGTTGTTTTCAATCTAACTTCCTGCGATTCTGCAATTCTGCAATCCTGCAATTCAGAGATGCGGCCCGTCACGCGACCGGTGGGCAGACCTCGCCGAGCACTCCCGAGCCGCCGCAGTACTTCACGTCCTGTAACTGCACCAGGAGTCCGTCCGGATCCGTGAAGTACAGCTCCGGCGTCCCTTCCTTCGCGCCGCCGCGATTCTCCATCCGCATCGAGACGTAGTGCCGCATCGGCCCGACCGGACCGGTCTGCCCTTCGCGCGGCTGGACGCCGACCTTCTCGAGCGCCTTCTGCACTTGCTCGACGTTGAAGTTCTCGAGGTTCATGCAGAAGTGATTGATGCTTGCGGGACGCGGCGGTCCCGCCGCGGCACCGCCACGCGCGCCGCCGCCACCCGTGTACATCAGGAACTCGACGCCGCCGCCCGCTGCCAGCGTGGGCGAGGTCGGCCCCTGATACGACCGGATGCCCATGCCGAACAGATCGCGGTAAAACGCGTTCGCCTTCTGCCCGTCCGGCACGAACATCGTCAAATGGCTCCAGCCCTTGAGCGGCAGGAGACCGGGTTTCGGCGGCTTCTCGACTGACGGACACGAGTTGCCAAGCGGACCGGCGCCGCCGCAGTACCGCGAATCCTGCAGCTGCACGTCCAGGCCGTCGGCGTCGAACATGTGGACTTCGGGAGTGCCGCCCGGAGCGCCGCCCGCTTCAGGACCGCGTGCGCGAACGACGACTTTCATCGGCGCGCGCTCGTCGGCCCGCGTGATGCCATGCGCGGCGAGCACCTGCAGCACGCGATCGACGCTGAAATTTTCGATGCCGAGGCAGTAGTGATCGATCGTCGCCGGCGCTCCAGACGCCGCCGTCGAAATCCCGAGCTCCTGCGGCCCCGATCCGATCTGCAGCGACACGGTGCTCGATCCTTGTCGCGCGGCAATCGGAAGCCCGAACAGCTCCTGATAAAAATCGATCGAGCGCTTCAGATCGCGGACGCGAATCGTGACGTGATTGATCCCGCTCACCTTGAGCTGCGGACTGCTCTGCGCGAGCGCGCGAGGCGCATACGCAAGCGCGGGCAGGAATGCGAGAAACGCGCGCCGATCGATGCCGTTCATGCGATCACCTCGCCGCCTGACGCGCGGCATCGAGAATCTCCTGCGACGTTCCACTCAATCCACCGCCTTGCGCGAGGTCAGGCTTTCCACCGCCGCGTCCGCCAAACCTACCGGTCAGCGTCGCGAGCACAGACTGCGCGGACACGGATACGTCAGACGATCGCGCCACGACCGCCAGCGCGGGCGACGATGTGGATACGAGGACGACAAAAAATCCAGGCGCGCTCGTGATGGCGGCGGCCAGCGACTTCAGTCCGGCCGCGTCGGCGTCGATGGCTTTCAAAACCAATCGCAGCTCACCGGCGACCTCAGCGCTGGCCGCCAGCTCCACGGCGTGATAGCGCGCGAGCTCGGTTTGTCTCAGAGCAGCCGTCCGCTTGTGCTCGCGCGCGTCGGACTGCAGGCGTTCGATCGCAGCGGGCAGCTCCTGCGGAAGAACGGACAGCAGCCGTGTGGCGTCGCCGAGCGCGTCGCGGTTGGATCGGTACCGGCGCACGGCGCGGCCGCCGCACAGAAATTCGAGCCGCTGTCCGCCTTTGAATCGCTCCCAGGACGAGACGACGATGACGCCGATGCCGCCAGACTGTTTGACGTGCGTGCCGCCGCAGGCGGAGAGGTCCCAGCCTTCGACGTCGATCAGCCTGAGCGTGCCTTCGCGCTTTGGCTCCTTGCGGAGCGGCATCGCGGCTGCCTCCTCGCGCGTCGCGTAGCGGACGTGCACTGGCCGGTCCTCCCAGACGATCTGGTTCGCCGCATCCTCAGCGGCGGCGATCTCGGACGGCGTCACTTCCCGCGCGAGATCGATCGTCGAGACATCCGACCCGAGATGAAAACTGACGGTCCGCACGTGGAACAACCGATCGAACGCCGCCGACAGCACGTGCTGTCCGGAATGCTGCTGCATGTGATCGAAGCGCCGCGCCCAGTCGATCTCGCCGTGGACCGTCTGGCCAACCGCCGGCGGCCCCGACGCTGTCGTCACGATGTGCGCGATCGCGCCGTCGTCCTCGTCCACAACGTCCACGACCGGAAGGCCGCCGAGCGTACCGGTGTCGAACGGCTGCCCGCCGGACGTCGGGTAGAACGCCGTGGAGTCGAGGAAGACGGCGGGCCGGCCGTCGCGGTCGCCGACGCGGACGACGGTCGCGTCAAAGCTTCGTCGGTACGGATCCGTGTAGTAGAGACGCTCGGTCATGTCGATCGGTGGTGGCGGCCTCGTCGGCGACGGGAAGCTCGAAGAAGAACGTCGCGCCTCCCCAGATGTTGCGATGGTAGCCGATCGTCCCGCCGTACGAATCGATGATGCCGTAGCTCACCGAAAGGCCCAGGCCGGTTCCTTTGCCAACCGGCTTCGTCGTGAAGAACGGTTGAAAGAGCTTCGGCTCGTCCTCCGGCGTCACGCCGTGCCCATCGTCGTGCACCTCGAGGCGGATGCGGCGGCCGGTGTCGAGCAGCCGGATCAGGATACGGCCGCGTCGGCGACCGGTAGACTCGATGGACTGCTGCCCGTTGATGACGAAATTCAGCGTCACCTGTTCGAGCTCGGTGAAGTTCGCATGCACCGATCGCGTCGAGGCGGCGTCGACGTCGAGGACGATCGCGCCGTTCGCCAGATCGCGTCCGCGGAGCTGCACGACCTCGGCGATGACGTCGCGGAGATCGACGAGCGACGGCGGTCCCGAGTGCTGGCTGCTGAAGCGCGACAGGTTCCTGATGATTTCGCGCGCGCGGCCGCTCTGCGTCTTCACAAACGCGATTTCCTCGAGCGCCTCGGGCGAGAGCGCGCGTTCGCGTTCGAGGAGCTCGGCGGTCCCGAGAATCGCCTGGAGCGGGTTGTTCAATTCGTGCGCGACGCCGGACACGAGCAGACCGACCGCGGCAAGCCGCTCCTGGCGGACCACCTGGCGCTGCAGCGACTGCAACGCTTCGCGCATCTTGCGCTCCTGCTCGACCTGGTGGTCGAGCGCGTGATGCGTCTGGCGGAGATTCGCCGCCATGGCGACGAACGATTCCTGCAGCTCGGTGAGCTCGAGCGTCGTCGCCGGCTCGCGATCGGGCGGCGACAAGTCGCCGCCGGCAATCCGCTGCGCCGCGAGGCGCAGGCTGCCGAGGCCGGCACTAAGGCGGTGAGAAAGCCAGAGCGAGAGGAAGAGCACGGTCGCGATCGAGCCGAAGACGATTGCCAGGTTCCGTCGCCAGAGCGGTCCGAGTCGCGTGGCCGCCACGCTGACGGGAATGCCGACGCTCAAGAGCCACGGACCTCGCTCGATGGTCGCGTTGCCGTAGAAGCGCGGGATCCCGTCGAGTCCGGCGCGGACCTGCGACGGGGCGACGTCGCGCGGAGCGAGCGGTTTCGATTCGGCAATCGTGCCGATGTAGCGCTCGGCGTCGAGGCTTCTCGCAAGCACGCGGCTCGCCGAGTCGGTGACGGTGATGACGGAGCTCTCGGGCAGCGGGATTGACTTGAACACCGACTGCAATCGCTCGAGGTTCACACCGAAGCCGAGCGCGCCGATCACCGCGCGACGGGAATCGAAGACCGGGTACGCGAGGATGATCGTCGGTTTTCCGGACAGCTGACCAGTCGTCAGCTCGCTGACGACCGGCTTGCCCATCTGGACAACGTCCTTCACGTACGGCATGTCGAGGATGTTGCCGATGGCTTCGGTGCCGCGGAGGCCGGTGCCTTCGATCTTTCCCTGCGTGTCGGTGAGCAGCACGTTCAGGAGGAGCGGCTGCTCCGCCAGAATCGTGGCGAACAGCTCGTCGCAGCGCTCGCGGTCGAGGCTGGTGACGGCAGGATGGCGTACGAGTCCTGACGCCATGGAATCGAAGGCCGACAGGAACTGGTTCAGATATGCCGCGGCCATGGCGGCGAGCGATGCTGACTGCTCCTGGAGTTCGGCTTCGCGTTCCGCCCGGCTGCGATCGGCGGACCAGGCCACGAGGAGCCCGAAGGGAACGAAGAGCAGACACGTGATCGCGACAATCTGCCGGCGAATCGGCTGGGTGCTCAGCAGTTTCACGAGCTGGCGGGAATTTTAGCCCATGCGCACCGGATCGGCCACGCCGGCCTCCTGGAAGCCTTTGGCGCGGAGGACGCAGCTGTCGCAGCGGCCGCACGGCCGTCCGGCGGCGTCAGGATCGTAGCAACTGTGCGTCAACCCGTAGTTCAGGCCGAGCGACATGCCGCGGCGAATGATGTCCGCCTTCGTCATCGAGATGAGCGGCGAGTGGATGCGAAATCGCGCGCCCTCGACGCCGGCGCGCGTCGCAACCGCGGCGAGCCGCTCGAACGCCTCGACGAACTCGGGCCGGCAATCCGGATAGCCGGAGTAGTCGAGCGCGTTGACGCCGATGACAATGTCGCGCGCGTCGAGAACCTCGGCCCAGCCGAGCGCGAGCGACAGGAGGATCGTGTTGCGCGCGGGGACGTAGGTGGACGGAATACCCTCGGCGAGGGCCGACGACATGTCGCGGTCGCGCGGAATCTCCATCCCGGGCGCATCGGACGTGAGCGACGAGCCGCCAATCGCGCGCAGATCCACGTCGAGCTCCAGGTGCCGCTTGACGCCGAGGTCCCGTGCGACGGCGCGCGCCGCGCTGATTTCGGCGGCGTGGCGCTGACCGTACGCGACCGTGAGCGCGTACAGATCGAATCCGTCCGAACGAACGATCGCGGCGGCGGTGTAGGAATCGAGGCCACCGCTCAGGAGCACGACCGCGCGCACTCAGACGCCTCGAGTGGCCGGCGACCAGATGAACTTGTGGATCTGCAGCTGAAGGCGGGCTGGCAGCCGATCCGCCAGGATCCATTCCGAGAGCACACGCGGATCGAGGACGCCGTGCACCGGCGACAGCAGCACGGCCGCTGCCCGTGAGGTCAGATCGTACTTGCCGACGACGTCGCGCGCGTATTCGTAGTCGGCACGATCCGCGACGACGAACTTGACCTCGTCGTGGGGTGCGAGGCGGTCGAGGTTCGACCAGTCGTTCTTGTCGGCCTCGCCGCTGCCGGGGCATTTCACGTCGACGATTTTCACGACGGCCGTCGGCACGCGATCGATCGGCCGATGCCCTCCCGTCTCGAGCATGACCGTCTTCCCCGAGTCGAGCAGCCGCGACATCAGCGGATAGACGTCTTCCTGCAGCAGCGGTTCGCCGCCGGTGATTTCGACGAGATCGCAGCCGTGGCCGCTCACCGTCTCGATCACATCGTCCACCGACATCTTCCGCCCTTCGTAGAACGCGTACGGCGTGTCACACCACGAGCAGCGGAGATCGCACGCGGTGAGGCGCACGAACACGCACGGGCGGCCGGCGTAGGTCGACTCGCCCTGAATCGAATGAAAGATCTCGTTGACCGTCAACATGCGGCTGGACGACGATCCGATCTTAATCCGATCGCTCGGGAATCGACATGTCAGCCACGCTGCGCATCGGCACGTCCGGGTGGAACTATCCGAGTGGCAAGGGCACCTGGAACGGCATCTTCTATCCGAAACCGCGTCCGAAGGGGTTCGACGAGCTCACGTTCTACGCGGAACACTTCAACACCGTCGAGGTGAACTCGACGTTCTACGGCCAGCCGCGACCCGACGTCTGCCGCTCGTGGGCCGAGAAGACGCCGCACGACTTCGAGTTCTCGTTGAAGCTCTACCAGAAGTTCACGCACCCGCGGCTGTATCAGGAACGCGTCGCACAGCAGCTGCCGGCCGATGTTCGCAGCGCCGACGCCGTGGCGGCGCTGTCCCGGCCGAACGCTGCCGATCTCGACGAGTTCCGGCGCGGCATCGATCCGCTCGCGTCTGCCGGCAAGCTCGGTCCACTGCTCGCGCAGTTCCCGGCCAGCTTCAAGAACGACGCGGCGTCCGTGGAGTACCTCGCTCACCTGCTCGAAGCGTTCAAAGGCTACTCCGTCGCGGTCGAGCTCCGCCACCGCAGCTGGAGCGATCGCATCGTCGACACGCTGACGCTGTTGAACCGGTTCGACGCAGCGCTCGTTCAGATCGATGAGCCGAAGTTCAAGCTGTCGATCCGGCAGAACCTGCTGCCGAACATCAAGAGCTTCTATTACATGCGCCTCCACGGCCGGAACGCGGCGAAGTGGTGGACGCACGACAAAGCCGAAGATCGCTACGACTACCTGTACTCGGGCGAGGAACTCGAAGAGTTCACGGAAGCGGCGTCGGCGGTGCGGGAACTCGTCAAGAAGACGTACCTCTACACCAACAACCACTACTCCGCGAAGTCCGTGGCCAATGCGGCGATGATCAAGCAGCAGCTCGGAGAGGATGTGGAGGGCGAGTACTCCGAGGCGTTTCGCGAGCGCTATCCAGCCGTCGCGCCGACGCGCCGCGAGCCGGAGTCGCGCGTCACTCTCTCACGAAAGCCTTCGTGATCACGTCGCCGCGCACGAGCCTCGCGGGGACGTCGACGCCCTCGATGACATGGCCGAAGACGGCATATTTGCCGTCCAGATCGGGCCTCGCCGCCAGCGTGACGTAGATCTGACTGTCGGCCTGCGACGGCAGTCCCTGGTGCGACACGCCGACCGCACCGGCGGTGTTCGTGCGTCGCTTCGTGATTTCAGCGGCGCCGATTGGATGACCGCTCGACGCCGCGGCGCCGCGGCCCCAGCTGCTTTCTTCCGACAGATCCCGCGAGCGCGGATCGCCCCACTGCACGAGGAAATCCGGGACGGCACGGTGAATCCGCTGTCCGTCGTAGAAACCTTGTTTCACGAGCTCGACGATGTGCGCGACGGTCTTTGGAGCTTCGCTGGGATAAGTTTCGACGGCGAAGCTGCCCTTGGTCGTTTCGAACACGATCACGGGCGGCGGCGCCGTCTGCGCGGCGAGCGTCGCAGACGCGATGATCCACGCGGTCAGCAGGCGCCGCACGGACGTCATCGAGGCGACACGCGCGTCACGCCCACCTGCGCGCAATACGGCCGAATGACACAGACCGGGCAACGCGGATAGACAGGCTTGCAGACGTTCTGCCCCCACGTGACGAGATACAGGTTGATGTACGGCCACCACCGTGAGTCGGTGGTCCGGTAAAGCGCCTGCTCCGTTTCAGCCGGCGTCTTCGTGCGGACCCACCCGAGCCGGTTCGAAATCCGGTGGACGTGCGTATCGACGCAGATGTTGCGCAGGCTCTTGAACGACAAGATCAGCACGAGGTTCGCCGTTTTCCGGCCGACGCCCGGCAGCGTGAGCAGCTCTTCCATCGTGCCCGGCACGCGCCCATCGTACTTGTCGATGAGAATCCGGCACGTCTGCTTCACGTGGACGGCCTTGTGGCGATAAAAGCTCACCGGATAGATCAGCCTTTCGATCCGCTTCACCGGCAGCGCCGCCATCGTCCGCGGCGTCCGCGCGACCTTGAACAGACGAGCGGAGGCAGCGGCTGTCACCGGATCGCGCGTCTGCGCCGAGAGCATCGTAGACACGAGGACTTCAAACGGATCTTCCTGGCTTTCTTCGGCAATTTTTTCGACAGCGGGCAGCTCGTGGTCGTCGATCGCTTTCGCGAGCATGCGCATGACCGTCGCCACGTTCTTCGCGCGCGCGACCGGATGCGACGTCTTCGTCGGCGTCTTCATGGAACCGGTGTGAGCGGCGCGCGGCCGGCGAATACTGCGAGCACGTTTTCGGCCGCGAGATCGGCCATCGCCGTCCGCGTCTCCTTCGTTGCGCTCCCGAGATGCGGGACGAGGAGCACGTTGTCCAGATTCAGGAGGTCCGCGTGCACGGCCGGCTCCTTCTCGTACACGTCGAGCGCCGCGCCCGCAAGCAGATGATGCTGAAGCGCCCACGCCAGCGCGGCTTCGTCAATGACGGGACCGCGGGACGTGTTAATCAGGTACGCCGATCGTTTCATCCGCGTCAGCGCTTTCTGGTCGATCAGGTGTGTCGTCTGGTCCGTCAGCGGCACGTGCAGCGACACGACGTCGGAGGTGACGAGCAGCCGATCGAGCGACATCATGTCGCCGTCAGCCGAGTCCGGCGCCCGGCGCGAGGCGAAGACGACGCGCATGCCGAAAGCTGGCGCACGAGCCGCAACCGCCTTCGCGATGCGTCCGGTTCCAACGAGCCCGAGCTGCTTGCCGCGCAAATCGGTGCCGAGCAGCAGGTCGAGCGCCCATCCTTTCCACGCGCCGCTCCGGACGAGCCGCTCGCCTTCCGCAAGCCGCCGTGTAATCGCCAGGATCATCGCCCAGGTGAAGTCGGCGACCGACTGCGTCAACACGTCTGGCGTATTCGTCACGATGACGCCCCGCGACCGCGCGTAGGGCACGTCGATGTTGTTGACGCCGACGGCAACGTCCGCGACGATTTTCAGGCCGGGCGCAGCGTCGATGACGGAACGATCGATCTGCTCGGTCGGCAGACACACGAGTGCGTCCTTGTCGCGGATACGCGCCCGGAGCTCGTCGGGAGAAATCGCGGATTCGCCCGTGTACAGATCGACCGTGCCGAGATCGCGCAGCTTTGCAAGCACGGAGGACGGCAGCTTGCGGGTAACGAGAATGGAAGACATGACGACGGAAACTCAAAACTTAAAAGTTAAAGGTGAAAAAATGAAACGAACCTCACTTTTCAATTTCGAGTTTTCAGTTTTCAATTCCGAAGGCGTTAGTGTCCGTACGAGAGGCAGTAGCCGCAGTGATTGCATCGGACGGACGGTTCGATCAGGCACGCGCCGTCGCCGTCGCCACCTCGCGGCAGCGGCAAGCGCGCGAAGCTCGCATGGTCCGCGATGACGCGCAGCTCGGCCGGGCTCGTAGACTGCGGCGTCATCTTCGCAATCGACGCACGCACCATGTCACGCAGCTCATCGTCGGTCACGCGACCACCTCCGTCAGTCCGCCGCCATCTCGACCGCGTCCACGATGCCGACGATGGCCGCATCGACCGGCGCGGCCTTCTTCCCGAGCGTCTCGCCCGCCGCACGCCCCTCGATTACGATCAGCACCGTTTCGTTGACGCCTGCGCCGACGCCGTCCACGGCGAGGAGCGCGTTGCCGCGCGGCGTGCCGTCGGCGAGATCGATCGGCTGCACGAGCAGCAGCTTGGCGCCCTCGAACTTACGGTGTTTTTGTGTGGCGACGACGGTCCCGACGACCCTCGCGATCTGCATCGGCCGGTCCAGTCTCCAGGTCCCAGTGGTCCACGATGCCGACGACGCCCGCATCCACGGGCGGCTCGGCCGGATAGAACGGAAAGCTCGCTTCCTTCCCGCGCACGAAGAACACGTCTTCGCCGACGCCAGCGCCCACGGCGTCAACGGCCACGAGCGGCCGGCCGGCCGGCTCGCGCTCAGGCGTCAGCGGCTGAAGGACGAGCAGCTTGATCCCGACGAGGTTGTCGTCCTTGCGGGTTGAGACGACGTCACCGACGACGCGCGCAAGCTGCATGACGTATCAGTCCGCCATCTCGACCGCGTCGATGATGCCGACGATGGCGGCGTCCACCGGACAATCCTTCATGCCGGACGCCATGCGCGCGGAGCTGCCGCTCACGACGAGCACCGTTTCGCCGACGCCGGCGTCCACGGTGTCCACGGCGACCAGATGCGATCCTTCGGCTTTGCCGCGCGGATCGATCGAACGCACGATCAGCAGTTTGTTGCTCACCAGCCGCGGATCTTTCCGCGTGGCAACGACGGTTCCGACGACTCTGGCTAAAAGCATGAGAAATGCGGGATGGCCGAATCGCAGGATGGCAGGATGGCAGGACGGATTGTCGGAAGTTCTGCAATCCCTTCTACCATCCGGCAATCCTGCAATTCTGCAATCTCAGCGAAGCCGCATCAGGGCTTCGTCGTCGAGGCTTTGCCGATCGGCAGGGCGTCTTCGAGATTGGCGTGCGGCCGCGGAATGACGTGCACGGACACGAGCTCGCCGACGCGCCGCGCCGCGGCGGCGCCGGCATCGGTCGCGGCCTTCACCGCCGCGACATCGCCGCGGACAATTGCCGTGACGTATCCGGCTCCGATCTTTTCCCAGCCGACCAGCGTGACCTTGGCAGCTTTGACCATCGCGTCGGCGGCTTCGATCATCGCCACCAGGCCCTTGGTCTCGACCATGCCTAGCGCCTCTCCCATGGATGTCTCCTCGTCCCGCAGCCCTTCAGCGAAGGCTCTTGATCGCTTCCTCGATGAGCTGTGAGAGTTCGCGGTATGTTAACCGAATTTCGGCCTCGTCATCGGGCCGTGGTGTCCCTGCCGATCGCGCGGTGCCGGCACGGATGACGTCCGCCACCAGCCGCGGGCCGGCGCTCGAAGGCGCCTGCACCACCTGACAGTCGGCCGGATCCGACGCCGGGCTTCCCTGCTCGTCCGTCGCGCAGATCGGCGCCGGCGCCTTGATGCCGTAGGTGCCGCGCAGGCCCTGCAGCCGGAGCACTTCCTCGCGCGAAATGAGGTTCTCGCGCCCGAGCATCCGCGCCACCAGGCTGATGTGCGCGAAGTGCTCGATCGTTTCCATCTTGTAATAGGCGGAATAAAGATCCGCGCCGACCGTCAACGCGCCGTGGTTGGCGAGCAGCATCCCGTCGTGCGCCTTGATGTACTTGCGAACCGCCTCGGGCAGCTCGCTGGTCGACGGTGTCGCGTACTCCGCGATCGGAATGCTTCCCAGCGTCGTCAGGACTTCGGCGAGCACCGCGCGGTCGAGCGGGATGCCAGCCACTGCGAATCCGGTGGCGGTCGGTGGATGCGCGTGCACGACGGCCTGGACGTCGGCGCGCTGCCGATACACCTCGAGGTGCATCAGCGTCTCGGACGACGGGTCGCGCTCACCCTGCAGCTTGCGGCCGTCCAGGTCGGTGATGCACATCATGTCGGGCGTCATGAACCCCTTGCAGACGCTCTTCGGGGTCATGAGCAGACGATCCGGGCCGAGCCGGACGCTGATGTTGCCGTCGTTCGACGCCGTGTAGCCGCGCGCGTACATCCGGCGGCCGACTTCGACGATGTCGGCGCGAAGCGTGGATTCGGTCATGACCGGCCGCCCGACGCTGCCGCGGGACGACCACCGCTCGTCCGCCGCGCGCGATATTCGTCACGGCACGCGGCCGAACAGAAGTAGACCGCGCCGGTCGATTCGGCGAGCACGATCGCGCGCTCCGGCAGGAGAAAGGTGCCGCAGACCGGATCGCGCACCATCGACTGCGCGCGCCGAGGCGGGACGCCGCGTGAGCTCGGCACGCCGCCGGCGGCTTCGATGACGTTGTCGACGAAGCGCCAGAACACACGCGCGATCACGATGAAGAGGATCAGCAGGAGGGCGATGCGGATCATCAGTCGCCCGACGGATTCATGGCCGGATGCGCGGACTTCAGGCTGTCGAGCGCCCGCTTCGCCGCCTGGCCCTCAGGACTGTCGGGAGCGATCTTGATGACCTGCTGCCACGCCTGCGATGCGCCGTCGAGGTCCTGCTTGCCGAACGCGCGCACGATGCCGACATTCAGCAGCGTCTTGGCGTGCTTGGGATCGATCTTCAGCGACTGCTCGAACTGCGCGAGCGCCTTGTCCGGCTGATTTGTGTAGTAGTAGGAGACGCCCAGGTCGGTGCTGACGTCCACATCGTTCGGCTTCAGCTTCGTCGCCTCGCCATACCACTTGATCGCATCGTCGTAGCGCTCGGCGTCGAAGTAGAGGTTGCCGAGATCGATCCGCGCCTTCGCATTGGACGGTTCGCGCTCGGCCACTGCCTTGAGCGCGTTGACCTGCGTCTCGTCCAGGACGGCGGCGCGCGTGGACTGGCCTGATCCTGACGCGGCGGCAGGCGCGCTGGCAGCCTGGGCGGGCGCGGCGGTCACCTGACGAGTCGTCGTCTGCTGGGTGCCGATGATCCAGCCGGCGATCAACCCGAAGCAGATGCCGGCGATGCCGAAAGCGATGGCGTCAGATTTCATGAACCCGTAATCCTGCGATCTTAGCAGAGAGCTAACGGAGACGGGACGGAGGGAACGGCACGCACGCACCCCACCGCAACGGAGGAACGGAGAAACGGAGGGCAACGGAGGAGACCAGCGATTCGACGCCTCGTCGAATCGCCGGATTATCGTCTCCGTTCTACCTCTGTTGGTCCGTTCCTCTGTGTGATTTGCCGCTTCCTCCGTCGCCTCCGTTATCTGCCGCTGCTAAGCAATCAAGGTATTCGCGCACAACTGTCGAGAGTCCAACGAACACCGCGCGCGAGATGATGGCGTGGCCGATGGAAACCTCGTCGAGAAACGGCAGGGCTCGGAAAAGGATCAGATTATCGAGATCGAGATCGTGGCCGGCGTTCACCCCGAGCCCGGCCTCGTGGGCGACTCGTGCGGCCGCGGCATAAAGCTCGAACGATCGACGTCCCTCGGCCGGGCCGCGCTCGAAAGCCCGGGCGAACGGCTCCGTGTACAGCTCGACGCGATGCGCGCCGACCGACGCGGCCCAACGAATCGGATCGGGCTGCGGATCAACGAACAGACTGACCCTGACGCCGCGCGCGCGCAGACGCGCGACTGCACGCGCGACGCCTTCCGTCTGCGTCCCCGGCTGCCAGCCCGCCTGGCTCGTAATCTCACCCGGCATCACCGGTACGAGCGTGCACTGGTCGGGTGCGACCTCGTCGACGAGATCCAGCAGATCCGGACGCGGATCGCCTTCGATGTTGTACTCGACGCCAGGCGCTCGCTCGCGCAATCGGCGCGCGATGTCGACGACATCCGCACGAGTGATATGACGCTCGTCCGCGCGCGGATGCACCGTGATGCCAGGCGATCCCGCCGCGACGCACGTGTCCACGGCCTCGAGCACGCTCGGCACACGACCGCCTCGAGAGTTGCGAAGCGTGGCGATCTTGTTGACGTTGACGCTCAGGCAGACCATCGGTGGACAGCTAAATGCAGGAAGCCTAAATGCAAAATGAGCGTTACTCGCCTCGTGCGCGTCCGCGCTTCAGCTTTTTCCGCATTTTGCATTTTTGCATTCGTGCATTTGTGCATTTCCGTATTTCACCCAAGATGCTGTTTGACGACGTCGACGATCTCCTGCGCCCACGTGCGGATGTCGTTCTGATCCTTTCCTTCGAGCATCACCCTGAGCAGCGGCTCGGTTCCGGAGTAGCGGACGAGCAGGCGGCCGTGACCGGAGACGCGCGATTCGACGCGATCGATGGCCGCCGCGATCGCCGGGACGCTTCGCAGCTCCGCCTTCTCACGCACGCGCACGTTCAGCAGCACCTGCGGATACGTCGTCAAATCGGAGGCGAGATCGGCAAGCGGGCGGCCGGTGCTGCTCACGACGCGGAGCACGTTCAGCGCCGTGCAGAGTCCGTCGCCGGTGAACAGGTAGTCTGAAAAGATGATGTGGCCCGATTGCTCGCCGCCGAGCGACAGTCCGCGCTTGAGCATTTCCTCCATGACGTACTTGTCGCCGACGGCGCACCGCACGAGCGAGATGTCGAGCGCCTTCAGCGCCAGTTCGAGCCCGATGTTGCTCATCACGGTGGCGACGATCGCGTTGTTCCTGAGGCGACCCTCCCGCTTCAGGTGTGCGCCGCACATCAGCAGGACGGCATCCCCGTCCACGATCTGGCCGCGATGGTCCACGAAAATGGCGCGGTCGCCGTCCCCGTCGAACGCCACGCCCATCTGACAGCGCTGTTCGACGACCACTCGCGCCAGCATCTCGGGATGCGTCGATCCGCACTGCAGATTGATGTTGCGGCCGTCGGGCTGGTCGCCGACGACGACGGCATCGAAGCCGAGGCTGCGGAACAGCGCAGGCGCCACGGTGGTCGTGGCGCCATTCGCGCAGTCGACGCCAATGCGGACCCCGCTCAGCGACGATGCCTCCGGAATGACCTGCCGCAGATGATCGAGATAGTGCGTGACGAGATCGGCGCGCGTCACCTCGTGCGCGTCGCCGCTCGGCGCGACCCACGACGCATCCGCGACGATCGCTTCGACCTTCCGCTCGACGTCCTCGGTGAACTTCTCGCCTTTTCGGGAGAAGACCTTGATGCCGTTGTCCTGATACGGATTGTGCGAGGCGGAAATCACGACGCCGGCTTCGAACTCCGCGTGCGCGCGCGTGAGATACGCGACGGCAGGCGTCGGCACGACGCCGACGCTCGTCACGACGGCGCCCTCACCGCGCGCGCCGTGCGCCAGTTCTTCCTCAATCCAGACTCCCGATTCGCGCGTATCGCGGCCGACGAGAATGTGAGAACCGCTGCGGTCGTGGGGCAACGCACGCACGAGGGCCGCCCCCAGACGACGCACGGTCTGTCGATCGAGCGGATACGAACCAGCGACGCCGCGGACACCGTCGGTCCCGAACAGGCGTGGGATGGAAGTCGGGCTATTTGACACTGACAATCCGAATCTGAACCGTCGCCGGCTCGATGTGGGTCACGCCTGCCTCGCGCACGCCGTCTGCGTGCACCGTCAGCTGATAGTCGCCGACGCCGAGACCGGCCAGGTCAACGTACGCACTGATTTCGTCCGCGTCCACGCGCGCCAGCACTTCGCGGCTTCCGCGCATCGTCACGTCGACTGACGTGGGCTCGGCGTGCGCCGTCAGCGTCGGCGGCAGGTTGCGGAGATGAACCGCCCGGTTGCGCAGCGTCCTCTCCATCGGCGCCGGGAGAATCGGCACCGACACCTGGGCCGCGCGCGCGTTCTTCAGGCGCAGCGATGGATCGAGGACGCCGAGCGTCACCGTTTCGCGCACGCGATCTTTTGCATTCGCGACGGACACCGATTCTGTCACGACTTCTGTCGCGCGTTTGACCGCACTCTCGGGACCGACAACCTCGACTTCGGCTGGATCCGCAACGGGCTGCCCGACGACGAATCCCGGCGCCGGACGGCCGTCGACCGTGGGCACCACGGGAACCTGGCGCGACGCCGAGTTCTCGAAGACGATGGCAATCGCCGACGGCATGATCTGCGCGACATCCACGCCGAAGGGAACGCGCACCTGATCGGCGTTCAGCTGAAACACGCGCCGCCCGGGCCGAGCGAATCGCAAATCGATCACCGCGACGACGTCGCCCGGCTGAACACGACTGAGCGTGCTCGAACCTCCACGCACGCGGACGTCAACCGTCGTCGGCACGTCCCCGGTCAACTCGATGCCCGGCGGAAGCTGCTGCAGTTCGAGCGGCACGCGCAATCCGCGTTCGACGGTTTCCTCGCCGGACACCGCAATCCAGAGCAGGAGCGCGATGCCCAGCGAGAGCAGCTTCAGACCGAAGTAGCGAAACGGCCAGATGCGGGTCACGTCAGCTCGACTCCGGCCTTTGGCGTCGAAACTCGACGCTGCAGCACGAGCGAGCGGAGCCGCGTGCGAAGCGCCTCGGGCGCGATCCCGCGCTCGATCTGTCCATCGGCGACGACCGAAATGCTGCCAGTCTCCTCGGAAATGACGATGGCCACCGAATCGTTCTCTTCGGTCAGGCCGATGGCCGCGCGGTGGCGCGATCCGAGCTCTTTGGCAAGCCGCGGATTGACCGTCAACGGCAGGAAGCAGGCCGCGGCGGCGATGCGATCCTCCTGCACGATGATGGCGCCGTCATGCAGCGGCGACGACGGCTGAAAGATGCTCACGATCAAGTCGTAGGTGAGGACCGCCTCGAGCGGAATGCCGCCCTCGATGTAGTTGCGAAGTCCGATCTGCCGTTCGAGGGCGACGATGCCCCCGACGCGCTGCGACGCCAGCATGCTCGCCGCGACGACGAGCTGCTCAATCGTTTCCTCGGCCGACTCGGCTTTCGCGAAGTACCGGAAGAACGGTGCGCGGCCCAGATGCGCCAGCGCGCGCCTGATGTCGGACTGAAACAGGACGATGACGGCGAAGACGATGTAGCCGAACAGATTCCGGATCAGCCAATTCGTCGTCTCGAGATGCGCCCACCGCGATCCGTAGAACAGCGCGACGAGCACGCTGGTGCCGAGCGCCATCTGCACGGCCCTGGTGCCCTGAATCAGCTTCAGGACCTCGTAGATCAGGATCGACACCACGAGGATGTCGACGAGGTCCCACCAGCCGATGGGAGGACGGCGAAGGGCCGTGGTCAGCAGGTACATTGCGATTCAGTAAAGCAAGAATCCACGATCACCCTTCCGCACTTCTGATGGCTTCAGCCACGCGCACGACCTGCACCATGTGCGCGACGGCGTGAACCCTGACGATGTGCGCGCCGTTCAGCACGGCTG
This sequence comes from Vicinamibacterales bacterium, assembly GCA_036557365.1. GTDB lineage: Bacteria > Acidobacteriota > Vicinamibacteria > Vicinamibacterales > CAVVIG01 > DATKHR01. Next base: position 67,813 of record DATBHR010000056.1, on the reverse strand, counting down.
CGGTGACGGCGGCCGCGGTGCCCCATTCGCGGTCTTCCGCGGGCCGACCGCCGAGGGCCTCGCGCATGAACGATTTCCGGGACGGCCCGACGAGGACCGGGCGGTCGAGCGCCGCCGCCAGATCCGGCAGGCGTGCCAGCACACCATAGCTGTGCTGCGCGCGTTTGGCAAACCCGACGCCGGGGTCGACGACAATCCGGTCGCGCGGCACGCCGCCGGCCGTGGCCACCGCAATCGCGTCGCGCAGCTCGCGGATCACGTCAGCGACGACGTCGCCGTAGACCGCCTCGTCGTTCATGGTCCGCGGTCGCCCGCGCATGTGCATGAGCACCAGGGGCGTCCCGGTGGAGGCGGCGACCTGCGCGAGATCGGGTTCGAGCTGGAGTCCGCTGACGTCGTTGACGATCGCAGCCCCCGCAGCAATCGCCTCACGGGCGACGTCGGCCTTGTAGGTGTCGATCGAGATGGGGATGGTCAGGCGCCCCGCCAGTCCGCGGACGACAGGCAGTACGCGCGCGCATTCTTCGTCGGCTGACACCGGTTCGGCGCCAGGACGCGTCGATTCGCCGCCGAGGTCCACGAGATCGGCGCCGTCCTCTTCCATCCGGAGCGCTGCGGCAATCGCAGCCTCCGGATCGAGATGCGCCCCTGGTTCGGAGAAGGAATCGGGCGTGACGTTGACGACGCCCATGACGAGCGGCCGTCGGCCCAGGTCCAGGACGCGCCCGGAGGGAAGCGGAATCGAGTAGGAGCGACGGGGAGGGAACATCGAGGAATTAGGAAGTGGGAATCAGGAATTAGGAATTGAAGTGCGGATTCCTAATTCCTAAATCCTGATTCCTAATTCGAACGACTACTCCTGCGGGAGCGGCTTGTTCATGGCCGGCACGATCGGCGCGCGCTCCTTGCGGGCGCGCGGCTCCTCTTCCTCGGGAGCGGGACGCGACGTGACGGTCGGCGTCTCCTCGAGCGGCTTGCCGGAGGCCAGGCGCCGGACCTGTTCGGCGTCCAGCACCTCGCGCGCCAGCAGCGCGTCGGCGATGCTCACGAGGGTGTTCTTGCTCTCGGTGAGCAGCTTGTGCGCGCGCTGGTAGTTGTCGGTCACGAAGCGCTTCACTTCCTGATCGATCTTGAGCGCTGTGTCCTCGCTGTAGTCCTGGTGCTGCGCGATCTCGCGGCCGAGGAAGATCTGCTCTTCCTTCTTGCCGAAGGTGAGCGGTCCCATCGCGTCGCTCATGCCCCACTCGCAGACCATCTTGCGCGCGAGCTCGGTCGCGCGCTCGAGATCGTTGCCCGCGCCCGTGGTGAGGCTGTCCATCGTGATCTCCTCGGCGATGCGGCCGCCCAGGAGAATCGCGATCTGATCGCTCAGGTAGTCGCGCGAGTAGTTGTGCTTCTCGTCCGCCGGCAGCTGCTGCGTGAGGCCGAGCGCCATGCCGCGCGGGATGATCGTCACCTTGTGGATCGGATCGGCGTGCGGCAGCAGGACCGTCAGCAGCGCGTGTCCCGCTTCGTGAATGGCCGTGACGCGCTTCTCGGCGTCGCTGATGATCATCGAGCGGCGCTCGGATCCCATCAGCACCTTGTCCTTCGCGAACTCGAAGTCGTGCATCCGCACGACCTTCTGGTTGTAGCGCGCGGCGTTCAGCGCCGCTTCGTTGACGAGGTTTGCCAGGTCGGCGCCGGAGAAGCCGGCGGTGCCGCGTGCGAGCACCGGCACTTCCACGTCGTCCGACATCGGAATCTTGCGCGTGTGCACGCCGAGGATGCCCTCGCGGCCCTTCACGTCGGGACGGTTCACGACGATCCGGCGGTCGAAGCGGCCGGGACGAAGGAGCGCGGGATCGAGCACGTCGGGGCGGTTCGTCGCCGCGACGAGGATGACGCCTTCGTTCGACTCGAAGCCGTCCATCTCGACGAGCAGCTGGTTCAGCGTCTGCTCGCGCTCGTCGTGGCCGCCGCCGAGGCCGGCGCCGCGATGACGGCCGACCGCGTCGATTTCGTCGATGAAGACGATGCACGGCGCGTTCTTCTTGCCCTGCTCGAAGAGATCGCGGACGCGCGAGGCGCCGACGCCGACGAACATCTCGACGAAGTCAGAGCCGCTGATCGAGAAGAACGGAACGTTCGCTTCGCCCGCGACCGCGCGTGCGAGAAGCGTCTTGCCGGTCCCGGGAGGCCCCATGAGGAGGACGCCCTTCGGAATGCGTCCGCCGAGCTTCTGGAACTTCTGCGGCTCCTTGAGGAACTCGATGATCTCCTGCAGTTCTTCCTTCGCTTCGTCCACGCCGGCGACGTCCTTGAACGTCACCTTCTTCTGCGAGCTGGACGACAGCTTCGCCTTGCTCTTGCCGAACGACAGCGCCTTGTTGCCGCCGCTCTGCATCTGGCGCATGAAGAACAGCCAGAACCCGATCATCAGGAGGACCGGCGCCCACGTGTAGAGCAGCGATGCCCACGGAGACGCCGTCGGCTCCTTCGAATCGACCTGCACGCCGCGTTCAATCAGCTTGTTCGCGAGGCCGTCGTACTGCGATGGCGCGTAGGTGTGGAAGCGTTCCCCGTTCTTCGAGGTGCCCGTGATGTCCTGGCCGGTAATCGTGACGCCCGCGACCGTGCCGGAATCGACTGCCTGGATGAACTCGCTGAACGAAGTCGTCCGCTCGTGCGACTGGAACTTTGCGGAGAAATTCCAGATCAGCACGCCGACCACGAAGAGCACGACCCAGAACAACAGACTCTTCAACGTCGAGTTCAAGTGAGATCCTCCAAGCTGCCCGCTACGCGCGTCAGGCGCGCGTAAGTCTCAAGACTAGCACGGCTTCTGACGGGTCCATAACCCGAAACGACTCGTCAATTCCGTAGCCGGCCACCCACACGATTTGGTCTGTTTCGTCGACGACGATCGGCACCAGATCGCGCTCTTCGCGCGGCAGTTTCCGGTCGACGAACAAATCCTGGAGCTTCTTCGATCCGCCGAGTCCGACCGGACGAAAACGGTCGCCCGGGCGCCGATTTCGTACGACCAAACTCCCATGCACGCTGTCGCGCCTCACGACCGCCACGGCACCGTTGCCCGTGTCTGCACGCCCGAGGTCGGCGACACGCGCCGTCTGGTCGGCCGAGACCCGACAGCGCGCCAGCGGCACGACAACCTCTCCTGGGATAGACAGCGGAATTTCGAAAAGGTTCGCCGGAGCCGCGTCGGACGCTCCGGATGAGTTATCGCGCCCGGCGTCCTTACTCGTTAGGACGATCTGCGCACCAATTCGTTGCACGCGATGACCGGGGAGATCGAGGCTCGCGGACTCAGCGCCTCCAGCCTCCGCAAGGCGCAGCACGTCGGCCACGTGATCCGCCGAAATATCGCGTCCGCCGGATGCCCGGAGCATCGCGCGCCAGACGACGAGACGCCGCAGCGCCACGGGCACCCGTGCGAGCGCCTCGCAGTCGAGGCGGCCTGGCGCCACGAGGAACGGGCCCTCGGCCTCTTCCATCCAGCTCCAGACGTCCTGCAACACGTCGGCCTCGCGCGCCAGCACGTCGACGATCGCCGGGTTGAACCGCGCCGCAAGCAGCGGAATCAGTTCCCGGCGCACACGATTTCTCGGAATGCCCACATCGTCGTTCGATTCGTCGTGGACGTAGGGTCGATCGCCGAGCCAGTCGACCAGCTCCTGACGGCGGCAATCGAGCAGCGGCCGGACGATGGACCCATGGCGCGGATGCATGCCGGACAGTCCGCGCGGACCGGCGCCGCGAACGAGACGCAGAAGGAACGTTTCGGCCTGATCGTCGCGGGTGTGCCCGAGCGCCACGACGTCGGCGTCGAGTTGCTGGCGGGCGCGCTCGAAGAACGCGTGACGTGCGGTGCGTCCGGCATCCTCGAGCGAGCGGTGCTCGCTCCTGGCCCTGGCGCGAACGTCCTCGTGATCGACGACGAACGGCAGGCCGAGCGCAGACGCCGCCTTCGCGACGAACGATTCGTCATCGCCGGCAGTAGGCCGGAGTCCGTGGTTGAAGTGCGCGACGCCGACGAGCCGCATCTCGCCGCGCGCAGCATGAGCGTGAAGCAGGTGCAACAGCGCCATCGAATCGGATCCGCCGGAGACCGCGGCGACGACGCGCGTGTCCGCGCGAATCAGGTCGTGGCGCCGGATGAACGCGCGAACGGTGGAGAGCACTGGAATCAGGAATTGAGAATCAGGAATTAGGAATTAGGAATTGATCGAACCTCTCTTACTCTGCGGAATTCCTGGAATCGGGCCATGTCCTGTCGCTGTGGCGCGGACACGTTTCCGCCGTTCCGGAACTCCTAATTCCTAATTCTCAATTCCTAATTCGATGTGTGGTGCCGGAGGACGGATTCGAACCGTCGACCCCGCGCTTATGAGACGCGTGCTCTCACCAACTGAGCTACTCCGGCGGAACTACTGATGATAACCGACGGGCTCAGAATTAGGGATTAGGAATTATGAATTCCTAGTCCCCAATTCCTAATTCCCTGAGTCGCCTACCGTGGCAGTGCTGCGGCGAGCAGCGGAATCATGATCTCGTGGTGGCCGACGATTGAGTAGCCACGGCCCGATCCGGCCGTCGGGCGGACCACGACGTTGGTCTGCGGCCGGTAATGGCGCATGAAATCGAGATTGACTGTTGTGAGTCCCGCGAGCGGGATGCCGCGGTTGCGCGCGAGCGCCACGGCCTTCAGGAACACCTCGGGAAGGACGACCGCGGATCCGCAATTGAGGTAGACGCCGCGCTCGAGGCGCGCGACGTTCCCGACGAAATAGCGGAAGTCGCGCAGACTTCCCTCGCCGATCGCCGCGCCCGAGGCGGCCGGGTGCATGTGGATGATGTCCGTGCCGACCGCAACGTGGACGGTGATCGGAATGTCGAGGCGCGCGGCTGTCGCCAGCACGCTGGAGCGCGCGTGCTGCGGCGACTTCTCGCGGAGGAATTTCGCAACCGACTGCCCGAGCCCGAGGCCGGCCGCAACGCCTTCGGTGAAAGCGGCATTGAGCAGACGTCCGGTCTCCTCGGCCATGCCGAATCGTCCCGGACCGAGCGCCTCGTCCACGTCTTCGGACGTCGCGCCCACGAGCGCGATTTCGAAGTCGTGAATGATGCCGGCGCCATTGGTGGCGAGCGCCGACACGTAGCCGCGTTCCATCAGGTCGTTGAGAATCGGCCCGAGTCCCGTCTTGATGACATGCGCGCCGAAGCCCCAGATGATGCCGCCGTCATGCGCGCGCGCATCCGCCAGCGCGCGGACGATGGCCTTGAAGTCCGCGGCCGCGAGGATGTCCGGCAGCGAATCGACGAACGACGCGACCGAGCCCGGCGCCGGCGTGCCGAAGTCCTCCGCGCGCGCCTTGCTCTTGCGCGACTTCAACGGGTAGGTCTTCAGGTCGGACAGGTCAAACTCGTCGTACGAAAATTTCATCGAAACCTCAAAAGGGTGCACAAGTGCACCGTACATGGGGTGCACCGGTGCATACACGAGGTGCTCAAGTGCTCGGTACACGGGTGCAACTGGTGTACCCGTGTACCGTGCACCGTGCACCTTGCGTCTCTGTCACACCGTAATCATTGCGTCGCCGTAGCTGTAGAAGCGGTAACCGCGCGCAATCGCGGCATCATACGCCATGAGCACGCGCTCACGGCCGGCGAACGCCGCCACCAGCATCAGTAGCGACGAACGCGGCAGGTGAAAGTTCGTGATCAGCCCGTCGATGACCTGAAAGTCGAAGCCGGGATAAATGAAAAGATCCGTCGCGCCCGCGCCGGGCACGACCACTCCGCCGTGCGCGCGCGCGACGGCTTCGAGCGTCCGCGTCGTCGTGGTGCCGACGGCGACGACACGGCGGCCGTCGCGTTTCGCGCGGGCGATCGCGGCAGCGGCGTCTGGACCGATGTCGTACTGCTCCGTCTCGACATGGTGATCTTCAACGCGTTCCACACGGACGGGTTGAAACGTCCCGTAGCCGACGTGCAGCGTGATCTCGACGCGCTCGATCCCGCGCGCGTCGAGCGCGTCCACGAGCGCCGGCGTGAAATGCAGTCCCGCTGTCGGCGCCGCGATCGATCCACGATGGCGCGCGAACATCGTCTGATAGCGCGTTCGGTCGGCGGTGAGATCGCCGCGCTTGATGTACGGCGGCAGCGGCGTGTGACCAATGGCGTCGACCACCGCGTCGACATCCGATCCGTCTTCCGTCCACAACCGCACGACACGGCGTCCGAAGTAGTGCCACTCGACGACTTCGCCCCGCAGTCGGCCGTCGGCGAATTCGACGCGCGAGCCTGGCTTCAGCTTCTGCCCCGGATGCACGAGCGCCTCCCAGAGGACGCCGCCCGATGGTGGCGCGCCGGCCGCGGCAGATTCGCGTGAGGGCTCGTCGAGATTCTCACGCCGGACGAGAAAGCATTCGACAGCCCCGCCGCTCGGCACGCGACGTCCCAGCAGCCGCGCGGGAAATACACGCGTGTTGTTGACGACGATCACGTCGCCCGGACGAAGCAGTCGCGGCAGATCAGCGACGGCGTGATGAGCGATGGCGCCGCTTCGGCGGTCGAGCGCCATCAGCTTCGCCCCGGTTCGTTCCGCAGCCGGCTCCTGCGCGATCAGTTCCGGCGGCAGGTGAAAATCGAACGCGGCAACGTCCATAGAAAAAAGTGCACGGGTTCATGGGTGCACGGGTGCACAGGTACGGGGCACGGGTGCACGAGTACGCGGGGACGTGCACAAGTGCACAAGTACACGAGTACTGAGTCCACGAACACGATGCTCAGCTCTTGATGTTACTTGTTGTCAGTGAATGACGATGGGGTCGGTGGGGGCGAGTTCGTGGAGCCAGTCGTCGGCGAGGATGCTCCAGAGAGCCTGATCGAGGCGCTCGCCGTCACGGACGAACGAACGCCGGAGAATCGCTTCGCGGACCGCACCAAGCTTGCGCAGCGCGCCGTTCCCGCGGTGGTTGTCGACGACTGCACGCGCTTCGAGGCGCCGCGCGCCAATGGCCTCGAACAGAAAGCTGACGACGAGCGTCGCGCCGTCGATGAAAACGCCGGAGCCCCAGAACTCGGGCGCCAGCGCGAATCCCCACTCGGCGGTCCTGAAGTCCGATTCGATCGAACGGACCTGGAACAGGCCGATTGCCAGGTCGGAGCCGCGCGGTACGACCGCGAACGACAGGCTGCGGCCGGCGACACGCTGCTCGTCCGTCCATGAGATGAAATGCTCGAACGCCTCTTCGCTCGCCGGCAGCGGCGAGATGAACCGCGCCACATCGTCGGTCGCCAGCGCTTCGTGCAGCGCGAGCCCGTCGAAGCGGCGCAGTTGGCGAAGCTCGATGAGCGACCCGACCAATGTGGGCAGGCTCTCGCGCCAGTCGAGCGTCTTCAGGTCCGTGTGTGAAATCGTCGGCCGCATGGCCCTCGCAGGACCGTGCAGAGCAAGCTGCCGGCCACAGCCGAGCCGTGACGGCGCTCGGGCTGGTCAATCACTTGCGCATCAGCAACTTCCGTCGAAATTGAACGCGGCTTCCGATCGCACGGCGATCGCCGCCCGCATGACGAAAGTGTCGAGCTACCGAGCATGCGTGTTCCAACCCGTCGCGACACGGGGTGGTGACGGTCTTGCACAGCTCTGCTTACATGACGACCGCGCGAGACGTGGACGACGCTCCATCGCTGTCCGAGGCCGAGCTCAGCGGACACAAGCCGATCGATGTCCGCAACGTTGCGGTCACGCTGCTGGCGGTGCTCGCGGTCGTCGTCACGCTGCAGTACGCGCAGTCGGTCGCGATACCGGTGGTGCTCGCGCTGCTCATCAGCTACGCGCTCGAGCCGCTCGTCACCGCGCTGAAGCGTGTGCACGTGCCGCGTCCCCTCGCGGCGGCTATCGTCTTGACCGCTCTCTGCGCGGGCACGGGCGGACTGCTGTACGGACTGCGCGATCAGGGGGCCGCTGTTCTGAATCAGCTTCCAGACGCGGCGCGGCGCGTGCGGCAGCGGCTCGAGGCGCACGGTCCGCGGCAGACGGGCGCGATCGAACAGGTGCAGAAAGCGGCGACCGAGCTCGAACGCGCCGCCAACGCGGCAGCTCCTTCCCCGGCGCCTGCCAACGTTCAGCACGTCGTCGTCGACGCACCGCCGTTCCGCGTCAGCGACTACCTGATGTGGGGATCGCTCGGCGCAGCAGCGGCGTTCGGCCAGGCGCTGGTGATCATTTGCCTCGTCTACTTCTTGCTGGTCTCGGGCGATTTGTATCGACGGAAGCTCGTAAAAATAGCGGGGCCGTCACTATCGAAGAAGAAAGTGACGGTGCAGATCCTGTCCGAGATCGATCGACAGATCGAACGCTTTCTGCTCGTCCAGGTGTTCACGAGCGCGGTCGTCGCGCTGGCGACGTGGCTCGCGTTTCGCTGGCTCGGCCTGAATCAGGCGGGCGTGTGGGGCCTGGCCGCCGGAGTCTTCAACTCGATTCCGTATGTCGGGCCCGTTGTCGTCACCGGCGGCACGCTCGCGGTGGCGTTCATGCAGTTCGACAGCGTCAAGATGGCGGTCATCGTGGCCGGCGTATCACTCGTGATCACGAGCCTCGAGGGCTTCATCCTGACGCCGTGGCTCACCAGCCGCGCCGCGCGGATGAACGCCGTGGCCGTGTTCGTGAACATCCTGTTCTGGGCGTGGGTCTGGAATGTGTGGGGGATGCTTCTCGCCGTGCCGATCCTGATGGTCGTCAAGGCGGTGTGCGATCACGTCGACGACTTCAAACCGATTGGCGAGCTGATCGGAGATTGAATCAATCAACAACTCACAACGCTCAACGAACAACGCTCAACTCGGAAATTCCTAATTCCTAATTCGCGTGGAGTGCCGATGGCAGCCGCGGCGATGCGAGGAGCTTGACGAATTCGTCCCAGCGGCGCGCCGGGTCGCCACCCGATCGCGACTCGATGTACGCCTTCACCAGATCTTTTCCCAGGTTGTAGTTGATGACGTAGCTGCGGTACGTGTCGAAGAACCGCGTCCGTTGTTCCGCGGCCTTCGGCGTGCTCATCGCGTAGGTCGTGAGCCACTTCACGGCCGCGGCGCGATCGATCTCGCCATTCAGGTATCGCCGGGCGGCCTCGTTGCCCGCGTAGGACAGCCGATCCGCCAGCCCGCGGATGGTCGCGTAGCGCGCCGCTTCGCCGGCGTCAAGTCCCGCCGCGGGATAGAGCGCGTCGCGCTCGAACGCGAGGCGCTCATCGTCTGGAAACGCGACGTCGATGCCGTAGTTCGCGGTCCCTTCGGCGATGAGCGACTGCGGGGAAAACAGCGGATACACCGTGAACTCGATCCAGCCGCGATCGCGCACGAGATGCTGCTCGAGCAGCGCGTTGTAGACGTGATGGCCCGGATATCCCTCGTGGCACGCGAGGTCGATGGCGCGATCGATGTAGATGGGCAGGTCGGTGTTGACCTGAATGAGGCTGTGATAGCCGCCCTGGTACCAGTTGTAGCCGCTCCACGGTTTGTCCGTCACGTACTCGACCGTGAACCGCTCGTCCGCCGGCAGCTTCACGTGCGGCGCCGAACGGCGGCGGCCCTCGGCGATCGCGCGATCGAACACAGCCGACAGCCGATCGGACGGGATGATGAACCGCTTGCGATACGCCTCGTATCGCTCTGCGACCGTGCCGGGTCCCGCTACTTCGCGATCGATCGCCTGCAGCGTCCCTTCGAAGAACGAGTCGTCGTGCGTGGGCGCGACCGCGTCGTAGAGCGCCTTCGATTCCTCGTCGAAGGACATCTTCGTCCCCTGCAGCATACGCACCCGCGCGCGCAGCGCCTCGAGCTGGCGACGAAGGTAGGCGTGGCGCAGAACGACGAGCTCGTCGCGTCGATCGGCATCGGTGAGCGCCGGGATATCGGCGAGCAGCTGTGCCGTCTGCGCGTCGATGTCCGCGAGCGGCGTCTTCTGCTTCGCGGCGTCCGTCTTCCAGTCGGCGGGACCGTAAAACGCGTCCACATAATCGGGATCGTGCTGCCCGACGGCCAGCACGAGCTTCACGTATCGCTCGGCACACGCATTCATGGAAGTCGCTCCGGCGGGCGCGCCCGGCTTGCGGCATGACGCCGCGAACGCGGCAGCGCCGGCCGAAGCCGCGCCGAGAAATTCCCGTCTGCTCAGTCCGCGCATCGCCACGATTCTATTGTCCGACGAACTGCGACAGATCGAACCGCCGCTTGCCGAGCAGCAGCTTCCAGAGATCGCCCTTCTTCGCCACCCGCGCCGGCACGTTCTTCACGGTGAAGTCTTCCAGCCGCACGCCGCGATCGACTTCCGACCAGCTGAGCGGCGTCGATACTGTCGCCTCGGGCCGCGGACGGACGGAGTACACCGACGCCAGCGTGCTGCCCCACCGGTTCTGGTTGTAGTCCACGAGGACGCGCTTCGGCGGCCGCTTCGCGACGCGGTATTCGGCGGTCAGAAGATCGGGTTGTCGAATCGCCAGCTCCTGCGCCAGCGCCTTGGCGAACGTCCACACCTGCTTCTGCACAGGACCGCGCACGATCGGAACGTAGACGTGCATGCCTTTCGAGCCGGTGGTCTTCGCGACCGACGGCATCTTCAGCGCATCGAGCGCCTCGTGGACCAGTCGCGCGGCCTCGAGCACGCGATCGAATCCGGCGCCAGGCCCGGGATCGAGATCGAAGTGCAGGTAGTCGGGACGGTCGGTATCGTCACAGGTCGCATACCACTGATTGAGATCGATGCACCCGAGGTTGACGAGCCACATCAGCGTCGCGCGGTCCTGCACCATCGGGAAATCGATGATGTTGCCGTGGCCGTGATCGATCCGGCAGATCTCGATCCACGGCGGGCGAGGCGACGGCGCCCGCTTCATGAAAAAGAATTCGCCTGACGCGCCGTGCGGATAGCGCTTCATCACCATCGCGCGGTCGCGGATGTGCGGCAGCAGCACGCGCGACACGTCAGCGTAGTACCGGAGCAGATCGCCTTTCGTCAGCCCGATCTCGGGCCAGAAGACTTTCCGGAGGTTGGTGACGCGGACCTCTTTGCCGTCGACGTCGAGGATGGCGTTGTCGCGGTCGGCCGGGATGTCGAGTCGGGCGGCCATCGGACGCGGCGGCGTCAGCCGAGCGCACGCACGCGGCGCAGCGGCGGCAGCTTCGGCGGACGCGCACCGTGGAGCGTCGCGCCGACGACCGGGACGTAGCGGAGCTCGTCGCCCGCGTCGGCGTGGCGCAGCAGCAGCCCTCCGCGACTCATGTCGCCGCGGCCGACGAAGTCGACGGGAAACTGCAGCCGCTCGCCGAAGATGTCGGTGAGCACGCCGACGTACTTCGGCGACGCGACGCTGCCGAGCAGGACGATCTCGCAGTCCGGCCCGACCTGGTCGCGCAGGTTCCGCGCAGCCGACTCGAGCGGCCGGCGGTAGCGCGGGTTCGACGCGTCGATATCGCCGCGGGAGAAGGCGCGCAGCGCGTCCGCGGTGACGCACGTCTCTGGCGCACGAAGCCCGGCGTTCGGCGTGATGATGTGAATCCCCGAGCCGACGACGGGATTGGTTGGGTCGGGAGGATTAGCAAACCGCCGCGCGTACGTCAGCTTGCCCCGGAAATACAGGCCGCTCACGAATGCGAAGAGGTCGCCGAGCGGCGCGCCGCCGGGCGCACGCAACGCCTCCGCCAGCGCGAACTGCGCACGCGGAGACAGCACCTGCCTGGCGCGCGTGCCGCCGCAATTTGCCGGCGAAAGCAGAAAGACACGAGACATAACTTGAATTAGGAATTAAGAATTCTCAATTCTCAATTCCCAATTCAGAAGGCCCATCTGAGCAACACCGACCCGACGGTGAAGCCGGCGCCGACCGACGCGAGCAGCACGAGGCTGCCCTTCTTCAACCGGCCCGAACAGACGGCGTCGTTGAGCGCGAGCGGGATGGTGGCGGCCGTCGTGTTGCCGAACCGCTCGATGTTGATGATGACTTTCTCGGGATCGACGCCGAGCTTCTCGGACGCCGACTGGATGATGCGCCGGTTGGCCTGGTGCGACACGAAGAGATCGAGGTCCCCAGGCGTGAGGCCGTTCCTGTCGAGGATGCGACGCGAGATCTCTTCCGTCTTTCGGACCGCGAACTTGAACACCGCGCCGCCGTCCTGCTTGACGTAGTGCAGCCGCTGATCGACGGTGTCTCGCGAGGCGGGCTGCGCGCTGCCGCCCGCCGGCATGCACAGCGCGGGTCCGCCGCTGCCGTCGATCTCGTGCTCGAAATCGAGGATGGCGTCGGCGCCGGTCGCCGCCGAAATCACCACCGCCCCCGCGCCGTCGCCGAACAGCACGCATGTCGCGCGATCCTTGTAGTCGATGATGCTCGACATCACGTCGGCGCCGATCACGAGCGCGTGCTCGTGCGCGCCGCTCGCGACCAGCTGGCTCGCCGCGGTCACCGCGTAGGTGAAGGCCGAGCACGCCGCGCTGACGTCGAAGCCCCAGGCGTTGTGCGCGCCGATCTTGTTCTGGATGACGCAGGCGGTGCTCGGAAACAGCATGTCGGGCGTCACCGTGCCGACGACGATCACGCCGATGTCGTCCGGCGTGAGCCCGGCGCGCTCGATGGCCGTGCGCGCGGCCTGCGCGCCAAGGTCGGACGTCGCCATACCGTGGTCGACGATGTGCCGCTCGCGGATGCCGGTCCTCTGCAGGATCCACTCGTTCGACGTCTCGACCATCTTCTCGAGATCGGCGTTCGTCAGCAGACGCGGCGGAACGAAGGTCGCGAGCGACGCAATCTTGGTCGGACGTCCTCCGGCGCGCGGCGCCTTGCGAGGAGAGGTTGGCGCGTCAGTCACCACAGGCGTGAGTCCCTTCGTTGTTCGGCGGGCGCGGCGAGCCCGAAGTAGTCGTAGGCGCGCGGCGTCGCCATGCGGCCGCGCGGCGTGCGGTCGAGAAAGCCGATCTGAATCAGGTACGGCTCGTAGATGTCTTCGATGGCGTCCTTCTCTTCGCTGATCGCCGCGGCGATGGTGTTCAGGCCGACCGGTCCGCCGCCGAACTTGTCGATGATCGTCCGCAGCAGACGCCGGTCCACGTCGTCGAACCCGTGCTCGTCCACCTCGAGCAGCGCGAGCGCCGCTCGCGCGACGTCGAGCGTGATGTGTCCTGTAGCGCGCACCTGCGCGTAGTCGCGGACGCGCCGGAGCAGGCGGTTCGCGATGCGCGGCGTCCCGCGGGCGCGGCGCGCGATTTCGCGGGCCGCGGCGTCTTCGATCGGCACGCTCAGGATCCGCGCCGACCGGCGGACGATCTCCTCGAGGTCCGTTTCGCCGTAGAACTCGAGCCGATGCGTGATCCCGAACCGAGAGCGCAGCGGCGATGTCAACAACCCGGTTCTCGTCGTGGCCCCGATGAGCGTGAACTTCTCGAGGCGCATCTTGACCGTGCGGGCGCTCGGGCCCTGACCGATCACGATGTCGACTTCGTAGTCCTCGAGCGCCGGATACAGGATCTCTTCGACCGCCGGCGACATGCGGTGGATTTCGTCGATGAACAGCACCTCGCGCGCCGCGAGGTTCGTGACGATGCCGACGAGATCCCCGGGCTTCTCGATCGCGGGGCCGGACGTCGCGCGCACGGGCACGCCGAGCTCGTTCGCAATGACGTAGGCGAGCGTGGTCTTGCCGAGCCCGGGCGGACCGTGCAGGAGCACGTGGTCCAGCGGCTCTTCGCGCTGCCGCGCCGCGGCGATCGCGACCTGGAGGTTCTCGCGGACGCGGTCCTGTCCGATGTACTCGTCCAGCTGGCGCGGACGCAGCCCCGCTTCGTACTGCGCGTCGTCATCGGCGCGCGCGGCGGTTACGAGTCGGTCGGGGTTCACGTCGCTCACGAGGCGATCACTTGGCCAATTCTCGCAACGCCTGCTTCAGCGTGCGCTCGAAACCGCCGTCAGGCAGCGACTTGAGCGCCGCCGCGACGGCCCCTTCGGCGAGAGGCCGATGATACCCCAGGTTCAGCAGCGCAGACAGCACGTCGTCGCGCACCGACGGACTTTCCGGCGGCGAATCGGCGCCGGCGGCCGCGACGACGCGCGCATTCGGCAGGCGATCCTTCAGCTCCAGCACGATGCGCTCCGACGTTTTCTTGCCCACGCCGGGAATGGCGGTCAGCCGCGCGACGTCGCCGCGCTCGATGGCGCGCATCAGCTCGCCCGGCTCGATGCCCGAGAGCACCGCGAGGGCGACTTTCGGTCCGATGCCGCTCACGTTGATCAGACGAAGAAACAGCTCCTGCTCCAGCAGCGTGGCGAAGCCGTACAGCGCGAGCGCGTCCTCGCGCACGTGCGTGTGGATGCGGAGGATCGTTTCGCCGCCCGTGTCTGCCAGTCCATAGAACGTGGACAGCGGCACGAACACGTCGTAGCCGACGCCGTTGACGTCCACCACGACGCGGTTCGGATGCTTTTCGAGAATTCGGCCGCGGAGGTGTGCGATCACAGGGCGAAGCGGCAGCGACGTCCGCGCGCGTCGAGCAGCAGCGTCATCAGCGTGCGGGACGGTAGCGGCGCCGGCTCGTGGCGCCGGAGCGCATCGGCTGGACGGACACGGCCGCACTCGGCGGCCGCGAATGGATGTGGCAGATGGCAACTGCGAGCGCGTCGGCGGCGTCGTGAGGCGACGGCGGCGCGGCCAGGCCCAGGATCAACCGGATCATGTGCTGCACCTGCGGCTTCTCGGCCCGGCCGTATCCGACGACCGCACGCTTGATTTCGGCCGGCGTGTACTCCGCGACGGGAACACCCGCTTCGATCGCCGCCAGCATCGCGACGCCCCGCGCGTGACCCAGCTTGAGCGCGCTGCGCACGTTGACGGCGTGGAACAGGTTCTCGATGGCCACGCACTCCGGTTGATGCGAGCGGATCAGCGCGCTCAGTTCCCTGTGGATGGCGAGGAGCTTGTCGGGAAATCCATCGGCGCGGGCGGTGCTGATGGCGCCGCAGACGACCAGGCGGTGGCGCGATCCGTCGGATTCGACGCAGCCGTAACCGGTGCGCTCGGAGCCGGGGTCGATGCCGAAGACCTTCACTCGATCAGGCCAGCGAGGCCTCGATCTCCTTCTCCGAGATGTCGAAGTTCGACGACACGTTCTGCACGTCGTCGTGATCCTCCAGCGCGTCCATCAGCTTGATCATCTGCTGCGCCGGCTTGCCTTCGAGCTTCACGTAGTTCTGCGGGATCATCGAGACCTTCGCGGTCGCCGGTTCGACGCCGAGCTGCTTGACCGCGTCGCTCACGGCCGCGAACGCGTCGGGCGTGCTGAAGACTTCCCAGTTGTCCTCGTCGTCCTGGAAGTCGTCCGCGCCGGCGTCGAGGACCGCGTTCATCAACCGGTCTTCCTCAGACTTCGCCTTCTCGACGACGATGTAGCCCTTCTTGGTGAACATCCAGGCAACGGCGTTGGTCGAGGCGAGGTTGCCGCCGTGTTTCTCGAGCAGGTGACGCAGCTCGCCGACGGTGCGGTTCTTGTTGTCCGTCAGGACGTCGATGATCAGCGCCGCGCCGCCGGGTCCGTAGGCTTCGTACTGCGCTTCCTCGTAGGAGACGCCCGGCTCTTCGCCCGTGCCGCGGCGGATCGCCCGCTTGATGTTGTCGGCGGGCATGTTGTTCGCCTTCGCGTCCGCGATAATCGTGCGCAGCCGCGGATTCATGTCGGGATCGCCGCCGGCGGCGCGGGCTGCGACCGTCAGTTCCTTGATCAGCCGCGTGAAAATCTTGCCGCGTTTGGCGTCGGCAGCACCCTTTTTATGCTTGATGGAATGCCACTTGGAATGCCCAGACATAAGGGCAAAGTTTACCCCTTTTTCGCGAGAATGATCCACACGTCCGCGCGCGCATCCCACGGGCGTTCCTGGTAATCGCCCAGCACAGCGGTCACTTCGAAACCGGCCTGGTGCAGCGCGCGCGTCATCTGCGGAACCGTCAACGTTCGGAACGTCAGATCGAAGCGGTGCTCGCGCGTCCGGCGGCCACGCCGCTCGATGTAGCACTGTTCGAAGATTGTCAGCTGACGACGGCGATCCTGGCGAACCGATTCGACGAGCGTCAGCTGCGCGCGACCGAGCCGGCCGCGAAGCTGGACGCGATTCTCGTACTCTCGCCATCGCGGGACGTCCGGCACGAGATCGATGCCCAGACGTCCGTTCGGCGCAAGCACGCGCGCGACCGACGCGAGTGCGGCAGGAAGATCGGCAGGACGCGTCAGCGACTGCAGGACGCCGTATGGCGCGATGACCGCGCGGAACGCGCCGTCCTCGAACGGCAGCGACCGGATGTCGCCGCGGACGCGATCGAACGGCGCGCCTGCGCTGCCTTTCCGACTCTGCGCCAGCATCTCGGCCGAGCGATCGAGGCCGACGAGGTCTACGCCGGCCGCCGCAATCGGCCGCGCGATGCGTCCCGTGCCGCACCCGAGCTCGAGCACGCGGCCGCGCGCCTGACGCGCGATGCGCGTCCAGAACGCAACGTCCCTCCGCCCGACCGTCCGGGCGTTCTCCCAGTCGTAGAATGGCGCGTAGGTATCCCATCCCTGCCATCCTTCGGTCGGACGCGCAGGCTTGGCAGACTTTGTTGAACTGGACTTGACGATCCTCGTTCGAGTGGCTGGCGGAGCGGAACGGCGTCGAGACGTCACACGTCATGATACAGATTTGCCAAGGACGGCCATGAGCGACGACTTCACCCGGTGGCGCGACGAATTCCCGATCCTGTCGCGCAGCACGTATCTGATCAGCAATTCGCTTGGTGCGATGCCGCGCGCGACCGCGCGTCATCTTGCGGAATACGCCGAGGTCTGGGCGACGCGCGGCGTGCGAGGCTGGGAAGATCGCTGGTGGGAGATGCCGCTTGAAGTCGGCGATCGGATCGCGCGCGTCATCGGCGCGCCGGCGCGCAGCGTCAGCATGCACGAGAACGTCACGACCGCCCACCAGGTTGCGTTATCGTCGATCCGTCCCGAGGGCCGTCGAACGCGCATCGTCTGTTCGGCGATGGATTTTCCGTCGATGGTCCATCTCTTCCGCGCGCAGCAGGCCGTTGGCTTCGACCTGCACATCGTGCCGGGCGAGGAGGACTTCAGTGTCGCGACCGAGCGGATGCTCGCCGCCATCGACGACCGCGCCGCGGTCGTCGCTTTCTCACACGTGCTGTTCCGGACGTCGTACTTGATGGACGCCGCGGCGATCGCAAGCCGCGCGCGCGAGGCGGGCGCGGCCGTCATCCTCGACACATATCAGTCCGCCGGCATCGTGCCCGTGGACGTCGCTGCACTCGGCGTCGATTTTGCGGTCGGCGGCTGCCTGAAGTGGCTGTGCGGCGGACCGGGCAACGCGTTCCTCTACACGCGCCCCGATCGGCTTCGACACGCGCATCCGCGATTCACCGGCTGGCTTTCGCAGGCGAACCCGTTCGCGTTCGAGACCGATGAGGGCGCTCTGAGAGACGATGCGATGCGGATGATGAACGGGACGCCGGCGATTCCGGCGTACTACGCGGCGATCGCGGGCCTGGACATCATCAACGAGGTCGGCGTGCAGCGGATCCGCGAACGATCGATGGAGCTGACCGCGAGGCTCTTCGCATTGGTCGACGATTACGGCTTTCGTTCAGTCGCGCCGCGCGAGCCGGCGCGCCTCGCCGGGACGGTGGTCGTGGACGTGCCGGACGCCCTGCGTGTCGCGCGGACCCTGAAATCACGCGAGTTCGTCGTCGACTACCGCCCGCAGGTCGGCATCCGCATCTCGCCGCACTTCTACAACACGATGGACGAGGTCGAGCGCGTGATGGCCGAGATCAAGTCGATCGTGACGCGGAAGGATTACGACGATCACCCAACGGATTCGTTAGTCACGTAATCCCCAATCCGCAATCCGCAATCCGCAATGCTTAATACTCACTGTTCTGCCATCTGTCTCGCAATGTACTGCAGCTTGTCGGGATTGCGGATGATTCGGAGCGCCGTGATCGCGTCGTTGGCGATCGTGCACGTGAAGATCGTGTCCAGTCTCCCATCGACCCGGATTGTGACGGCCGGTTCGCCGTTGACGTCCACGAAATCCAGCGAGACCTGATCCAGCGACACGCCTTGCAAGCCGCTGCGTCGAATGCCGACGAGCACTTGTGTGACGTCGTGCCGCCCGAAGACAGGCCTCCGCGCGGCAGAGACCTTGCCGCCGCCGTCGCTCCAGAACTCCACATCCTCGGCGAGCAGGCTCGTGAAGGCGGCCGCGTCGCCGTCGCGCAATGCCATCGCAAAGCGATGGACGAGCGGGCGATGCCGTTCCGCGTCGTAGCCCGCGTCGATATGAGGCCGCCGCTCGTCCACACGCGCCCTCGCGCGGTGCACGAGCTGACGGCTGTTCTCCGGCGTCGTGTTGAGCATGCTCGCGATCTCGCGATGGTCGTAGTCGAACACCTCGCGCAAGAGAAACGCCGCACGCTCTTCCGGGGAGAGCGTCTCGAGCAGCACCATGAACGCGAGCGTGACCGATTCCGCCAGCGCCGCCGACTGCTCGGGACCGGGCGCGGTGTCGGTAATGAGCGGCTCGGGCAGCCACGGGCCGACGTACTGTTCACGCTGCATCCGCGCCGATTTCAACCGATCGAGACACAAGCGCGTGACGATGGTGGTGAGAAACGCTTCGGGCGTCCGGACGCTGGCCTGGTCGGCGCCGGCGAAGCGCAGCCACGCGTCCTGCACGGCGTCCTCGGCCTCGCTGGCGCTGCCAAGCATCCGGTACGCGACCGCGAAGAGCCGCGGCCGATACTGCTCGAAGGTTTCTCCGTTCGCCATCTCAGGCCGCGTTCGAGAGCGTCTGCGCCACGCCCTCGCGGAACGTCGGGAACGCCGGGTGCCATCCAAGCCCGGCTCGCGCGGCGGAATTCGTCAGGTTCAGATGCAGCGAGGTCACTTGCGCCAGGTAAGGCGCCAGGAGCCGCGGAATCCACGCGGGGACCGCAAACGGTTTCGGCGCGCCCGCACGCTCTGCAAGATTGACGACGATGTCGGTCATGCTCACCGGCCGATCGTCCACGATGTCGTACACCTGCCCCGCAGGACCGCGATCCAGCGCCGCCACCGTCGCGCTCACCGCATCGTCGATGTGGATCACGGGAAGGAGGCTCTTGTCGCCGCGGACCACCGGCAGCATTCGACGACGCACGAGGGTGATCATCTGATCGGTTGCCGGGTTGTGCGGACCGTAGAACAGTCCATACCGGAGCACGACGCCTTCGATGGCACCGCGCCGGCTTGCGTCGAGAATCTGGCCTTCCATCGACGCGACCGCCGCGGCCGCTTGATCGGTTCCGGCATCGCCCGTTGAAGCACCGTCGCGAAACAACGCGAACGATCCCGCGATGATTCGGCGCGCGTGCGCCGCGATCGCCGCCGCGAGCAGATAGCGTGTGCCCTCGCTGCGCAGCCGATTGGTCGCATCCAGATCGCTCGCCTTCTTCACGCCTGCCTTCGGCAGTGCCGTCAGCTGATGTATCACGACGTCGGGCTTCGACGCGACGACGACGCGCATGACCGCGTCGGCGTCGAGCGCGTCGGCCACGACAGGGACGGCCCCGAAATCTTTCAGCATCGCCTGCTTCTCAGGCGAGCGCGTCATGGCCGTCACGTGATGACCCGCCGTGACCAGCGCGCGAACGAGCGGCACACCGATCGTGCCCGATGCGCCGGCAACAAATACGTTCATGGTCGCACCTCCCGCGGGCGCATCGCGCTCCGCCATCCGGCGACGACGCCCGCCAATTCGGTCACCACCAGCAGCGCCGCGCTGACGCCGAACAGCGGCTGCCATTCGGCGGCCACGCGGCTGACGTGATCGGGGCTGACGATGACGAAGTGATTCACGAAACCGAAGAGCAGTGCGCCGAACATCGATGCGGCAACCGTCCAGCCACCGAGCACGGGTCGAAACGTCGAGATGACGAGCCCCGCGACGGGCCCAATCTCGATGACCACGATCACGAAGAGCATCCCCGCCACGTCGAGCCCGACATTCGCGCCCCTATGAGCGGCGCCGTGCATGAACGTGACCAGCAGGTGGGCCAACACAACCGCCGCCAGCCACTTGTCCAGCCTTCTGTGCTCCATACATCACTGAAGACGACGGAACGATGTGAAGTGTGACAGGACACCCAGTATTGCGGATTGAGGATTGCGGAGTGCGGATTGATTGACGGAGTGCGGATTGCGGATTGCGGATTGCGGATTGCGCGTTAACCCCTGAGCCCTAAGCCCTTCCCTAATCCCTCACCCCTAATCCCTAACCCCTCTTTGGCGGGTGTCGCCTAATCCGACACCGCAATCTCTCCCGGAACGATCGGCCGGGTTCTCGGCAAACGGCCGAGACGTGCGAGGTTGCCGACGAACGCCAGCACGGCGATGAAGATCGCGAGTTTCAGCGAGTCGGCGGCGGTCGTACGCGGCAGCACCTTCCAGAGAATCCACAGGATCGGCTGCGCCCAGCAGACGGCCCAGACCGAGCCGTAGAAGTACCGGCGCTCGTGGCCTTCGCCCTTCGTCGACGCCTTCACGCGCGGCAGCTTTCCCAGCGCGCCCAGAATCCAGAAGGTCCCGGCGATCGGAAAGTAGGCGTACCGGTAAATCTCCTTGAGGTGCCACTCCCCTGTTGCGATGGCCCAGGCCATGCCGGCGATGTTCAGGACGCCGAAGGTGACGACCTCGCTCCAGGCCAGTGTGTAGCAGACGCGACGATACAGAGGATTCGGTCGATCTTCGGTGAACCGGATGATGTACGGCTTCGGCTCGACGCCGGGCAGCGCGCCGCGCAGACCGGCGATGCCGGTCCCGACGAGGACCACGGCGAGCCACGCCACCGTGCGCCAATCGAATCCGCGCTCGAAGAGATCGAACGTGAGCGGGCCCGGCGCGATAAAGAAGACGAAGATCCAGATCGGCCAGTGATTGAATCGGTAGTGAAGCTTGTTGTACTCGCGAATTTTTCGCTGAGATGCGTACTCGACTGGAAGCGCCACGTCCTGTCGGGAGTATACCCTGCCCATAATCCGCGACGGAACCGCCTCGCTTCGTCCTCAGCCCGCTCGAGTTCTGCGCGACGGGAGAACCGGCCGCTTCGCGCGACGCGCGCAAGTCCTTCGCGCACGAGCGTCGCGTTGACAAATTCACCCGTCTCGAGCATCACGTACGCGCGATGCACGCTCGTCCGCGCCGCGCCATCGTCGTACTCCAGGCGTACCCAGCGGCGGCCGACGATCGACTCGAGCCGCTCGCGGGCCCGCGTCCCGGGCATCGCCTCGATGCCGAGCAGGCCCACGTGCCCGACGGTCTGGACGGTGATCGCGTCACCCGACGTGACGCGCGTGACGAGGAGCGGGTCGCTGCGAAGAACTGCCGCAGCGATCCACGCGGATGCGATCAGTTTGTGCATACTCACCTCCGGATTGGCGGGCCTTTGCGTGATCGGAGGTTGAACGGAGGCAAACAGCGGGCCGCATGACCCGACCCGCCTGTGTCTATCCGACGAACTTGTAGCCGAGCCCGTGCACGGTGAGGATGAATTCGGGCGACTTCGGGTTGGCTTCCACCTTCTGCCGCAGGCCGGCGACGTGGACGTCCACCGTGCGCGTGAGCGGCGTCTCCTCGTATCCCCACACGTCGGCCAGCAGCTGATCGCGTGACAGCGTCGCGCCGCGATGCTCGATGAAGTGGCGCAGCAGCTTGAACTCGCGTGCGGAGAGATCGACGGGACGCTCGGATCTGGTCACGTCCATCCGCCGGAAGTCGACGACGACTTCGCCGAAGCGATAGCTGCCGCCGCCGGGTTGCGCCGCCGATGCGCGGCGCCGGAGGAGCGCTTCGAGCCTCGCCATCAGTTCGACCGCTTCGAATGGCTTGGTGAGGTAGTCGTCGGCGCCGAGCTTCAGGCCAACGACCTTGTCGACGACCTGCCCACGCGCGGTGAGCATCAGAATCGGTGCACCGACGCCGCGCCGCCTCGCCTCGCGGCAGACGTCGAAGCCGTTCATGCGCGGGAGCATGACGTCGAGGACGATGAGATCGAACGCGCCGCTCGACGCCTGCTCGAGTCCAGCCTCACCATCAGCAGCGGTTTCGACCGCATAGCCTTCGCTGATCAGGCGATCGCTCAGCGTCAGCCGCAGCCCCGCCTCGTCCTCGACCAGCAGCAGTCTCGGGCGGACGCTCACGTCGTCGCCCGCGCTTCCGCGACGACGCCGTCGCGCGGCGGCGCGGCCGGCAGATGAATCGTGACCGTCGTACCTTCGCCGACGCGGCTGCGAATGTCGACGTCGCCCTTGTGGCCGTCGATGACGTGGCGGACCACGCTGAGACCCACGCCGGTGCCGCGCACTTGCGCGTCGAGTGCGCGCTGACCGCGGAAGAATGGCTTGAACACGTGCGGCAGGTCGGCGGCGTCGATGCCGAGCCCGCGATCGGCCACGGCGATCGCGACGCGATGGCCGTCGCGAAACGCCCGCACGTCGACGGTCGCGCCGCTCGCGCTGTACTTCACCGCGTTGGCAACAACGTTCTGCAGCGCCGAACGCAGCGCGTCCGGATCGCCGACGACCGCCGGCAGATCCGGATCGGCCTTCAGGTCGATTCGAATGTTCCGTTCCGTCGCGTCCGCCGAAACGGCGGCGACGGCGTCGCGCAGGACGGCTGTGATTTCGACGTCGGTTCGAGGACGAATCAGCGTGCCGGAGCTGATGCCGGCAAATTCCATCACGCGCTCGACCATGTCTGACAGCCGCACGCCCTCCGCGCGAATCAGCGCACCGTACCGCTTCACCTGCGCATCGTCTTCGACGACGCCGTCCGCGAGATTTTCACCCGCCGAACGGATGACCGCGAGCGGCGTTCGGAGTTCGTGGGACACAGCGGCGACGAATTCCATCTGTTGACGCGCGAGGCGCTGCTGCCTGATCGCAGACGCGATCAGAAAGACGAAGCTGGCGCCGAGCAGGCCGAGGACGCCGAGGCTGATCGCCATGTTGCGATGACGCGTGCGCGCGACCAGCGCGTCGAGCGATCCGGGCCTCGCGCGCACCAGAATCCGCCAGGCGCCTTGATCCGCGCCGGATATCAGGCCGCGGAGTTCGTCCGTTGCGCCGGCACGCCGAACGATCGTGATCGCGAGCCGGCTCTTGTCGTTCGCCGGAGGCGTTGGGAGATGCGCGGTGAACTGCGTCTTTTCGTCCAGCCTGAGTCCGAAGGCGCCGACTGAAATGTCCGCGTTCTGCGGCGTGACGTCCGACTGCGTCGACGAGGTGAAGATCACCTCCGACGGATTCAATCGATTCACGACGGTGACGATGTACTCCGACGTCTCCGGCGGACCGAACTGGCGCGCGACGAGCAGATCCAGCAACTGGTGCCGCAACCGATCGGCATCCAGCAGGACGACGATGGTGCGGGCAGGACGGCTGGAGTCGGCGAGCACGGCGAGGTGTCCGTCGTGTTCGACGCGCTCCAGAACGGGAATGGGGACGAACAGCGCGGGCGCCTTCGCGTCGATGGCGTCCGGCGTGAAGAGCGGCAGCGGACCTTGCTCGATGACGAGCCGGTCGCCGCGGCGGCGCCAGTCCTCGACCGTGGTCGGCCACTCAGCGGGATTGAGCGTCCGCTGCGTCGGATCGAGTCGCGACAGTTGAACGTGATCCGGCCTTCGAGCGTCGAGCAGGAACACCGACTTGACGATGCCGCCGACGACCGATTCCGTCTGCGCGCGACCGAGCGCGTCGGCAAGAACGCCGGCAGGATCGCGGTCGAACGCCGTGCTCTCGGTGTGGAATGCGAGATAGACCCGCGTGATCTCGCGATCGAAATCGCGCGCGAGCGTCGTCGCGCTCGTGTTGAGCGACGTCCGGAGCCGATCCTGTTCGGCGCGGCTCACGTCGCCGAGCCAGCGGTACTGCAGCGTGCCGCAGACGGCGAGCAGCACGAGCAGGATCACGCCAACGGCGACTTGCCGGATCGTACGTCCCACGACCTCACTCTATGCGAAAACGTGCGCGCGGGCCGGCGCTTTACATTTCTTACAAAACGATTGCCGAGAGATAACAACTTCGGCGGCGGCCGCTCGTCATACTCGTCGAGACACGAGGTGATTCATGCAGCGGTTGATCAGTTTCTTCATTGCCATGGCCATGTCGCTCGGCGGATATGCCGCGAGGGCCGCCGGCGACGCGAAGGCCGCGGATCTGCTCGCGCAGGCGCGCGCAGCCATCGGCGGAGAAAAAGCGGCGCGGGTGCAGGGCCTGTCGTGCACCGGGACGGTGCAGCGATCGATCGGCGATCGACAGGTGTCGGGCGAGCTGACGCTCGACGTGCAGCTGCCGGACAAGTTCCTGCGCACCGAGAGCATCAGTCCGATGGGCGATTCGGCGCTCGTCATCACGGAACAGGGGATCAACGGCGAGACGCTCCTTCGGAATGTCCGCACGATGAACACGCCGCCGGGCGCGGTCATCCGGACGCCGCCGCCACCGGCGCCGGGAAGCGACGCCGAAGTGCAGGCGCTACGCAATTCGCGCGCGGAGCTGGCGCGGCTCGCCGTCGGCCTGCTGCTCGCGTCGCCCGCATCGCTGCCGCTCGAGTTCACGTACGGCGGCGAGGCAGAAGCGCCAGACGGCAAGGCGGACGTGCTGGACGTCAAGGGCGCGTCGAACTTCGCCGCGCGACTCTTCCTCGACAAGTCGAGTCATCGGCCGCTGATGATGACGTACCGCGGCGCGTCGCCGCGGATGGTCGTGCAGACCGTGCGCGCACGCGGAGGCGAGCCGCCACCTGCTGATGGTCATTCCGCGCCGCCAAACGCCGCGCCTCAACCCGAGATCGTTGACATCAACATGTTCTTCGACGACTACCGGGCCGTCGACGGCGTGATGTTTCCGCATCACGTGACGCGCGCGGTGGACGGGCAGACGAACGAAGAGTGGATATTCAAGACCGTCAAGGTCAATCCGGCGTTCAAGCCGGATACGTTCGCGAAACGGTGACGGGTGGGGCGGGTGGGACAGGTGGGCGCTGTAGGTCCGGTGGGTCGAGTGGCTCGCGTAGGACAGATGGGACTGATAAGACCGATGCGAAAAAGGCCCGAGGGGATGAGCGGACGGTCGGCGGCGGCTCGCGGAATCCGTATGGAGCGGCCGTGCTGACTGCACGACCGCGCGAGAAGACTCGGGGGACCGAGCGAGGTCACGGACCTCGCGGCGTTCGGTCGTCCCGGTCCTCGCAGCGCGGTCCGGCCGCGGAATTCGGATTCGGCGAGACGGCGCGGACGGGCCGCGCATCGTGCGGCCAGGTGCGCCGGGTGGGTCAGGTGGGCGCTGTAGGTCCGGTGGGTCGAGTGGGTCGTGTAGGAGAGATGGGACTGATAAGACCGATGCGAAAAAGGCCCGAGGGGATAAGCGGACGGTCGGCGGCGGCTCGCGGAATCCGTATGGAGCGGCCGTGCTAAGTGCACGACCGCGCGAGAAGACTCGGGGGACCGAGCGAGGTCACGGACCTCGCGGCGTTCGGTCGTCCCGGTCCTCGCAGCGCGGTCCGGCCGCGGAATTCGGATTCGGCGAGACGGCGTCGGCAGGCCGCTCGCTCCAGCCCCACGCGACCCACCAACCCCACGCGACCCACCAACCCCACGCCACCCACCAGACCTACCCGCCTCACGAGACCTATGCGACCCACCGGACCTACGCCGCGCTGTTCGGTCTCGCGCTGCTCCTGATTCCTGTGCTCGCCTCCGCGCAAACCGCCACCCTGCGGATCTCCGTCGTCGATCCCAGCGGCGCGGTCATCGTCGGCGCGCACGTCGTTGTCACCTCCACCGCTGATTCCGCACGCGCCGTCGCGCTCGACACCGGAGCGCGCGGCGACGCGGTGTTTCCGGCGCTCGAACCGGGCCGCTACTGGATCCACGCCGAGTCGCCGGGCTTCGAGCCGTACGACGCGCGCGACGTGCGACTGCGCACCGGCGAGTCGAGCCGCACGATCAAGCTCGCCATCGCGAAAATCTCCGAACGTGTGGACGTCGCCCGCGATCCGCGCGAGCGCGCAAGCGACCCTCGCGGCGATGCGTTCGCCACGATCCTCGGCCAGGCCGAGATCAACGAACTGCCCGACGACCCGGACGAGATGGAGCAGATGCTCAAGGACATGGCGGGCCCGGGCGCGGTGCTTCGCGTGAACGGCTTCCGCGGCGGCCGCCTGCCGCCGAAGGATCAAATCGCGCAGATCCGCTTCCGCAGGAACATGTTCGCCGCCGATGCGCACGAACCCGGATTTCTGTCCGTGGACATCATCACCAAACCCGGCCTCGACAACTGGCGCGGATCGACGCGCTTCGGTTTTAGAGACGATGCGCTGGCCGCGAAGAACGCGTTCGCACCGACGAAGGGCGATGAACGGAACGAGCGCGCCGGCCTCTCGTTCAGCGGACCGCTCTGGCGCAAGCACACGTCGCTCTCGTTCAACGTGGACGGCCTGGACGCCTACGATTCGAAGACGATCGTCGCGGCGCTGCCCTCCGGGTTCTACAACGACTCTGTGCGCCGCCCGACGGACTCGTTGAACCTATCGGGCCGCGTCGAGCACGCGCTGAGCCCATCACAGATGCTGCGCGCTGAAGTGCAGCGCAACCATCTGTTCAACGACAACCTCGGCGTCGGCGATTACGACCTCCCCGACCGTGCATATCGTCAATCGCGTGACGAGAACGTCGTCCGCGGTTCGATCGCCGGCTCGATTCGGAAGTCGATGTTCAACGAGCTCCGCGTCCAATGGTGGTCGCAGGACACGGTTGCGGCGCCGGCTTCGCAAGCGCCGGCGGTGATGGTCCTGAATGCGTTCAACGCGGGCGGCGCGCAGATCAACGGCGGACAAGGGCAGACGATCACTGAGGTCGCGGACGATCTCGACATCACAGTCGGCAAACACGCCATCCGCACCGGCTTCCTGCTCGAAGACGCACGTTATCGCAACGATCAGCTGCGGAACTTCGGCGGCACGTTCACATTCGCGGATCTCGACGCGTACGCGCTCGGACACCCGACAACCTACACACGCAACGCGGGCGATCCGCGAGTTTCTGTTCATCAGGTACAGGCAGGTCTGTACGTGCAGGATGACTTTCGTGCGGCCAAGTCGCTGACGCTCAGCGGCGGCCTTCGACAGGAGTACCAGTCGACGATCGGCGGCTTTCATCTCGGTCCGCGCGGCGGTTTCGCCTGGTCGCCGTTCAGGAACGGCAAGACGACGCTTCGCGGCGGCGGCGGCGTGTTCTTCGACTGGTTCGACGGTCTGCTGTACACGCAAGCGGTGCAGCTCGATGGCACGCATCAGCAGATCCAGACGGTTGTCGATCCCGGTTTTCCCGATCCGACCGCGCGAGGCCAGTCGCTCGTGCTTCCCAACGGCCGCGTGCAGCTGTCCCCCGATTTGACGCAGCCGGTCCTTGCCGAGACGAGCCTCGGCGTCGAGCAACAGCTATCAGGTGCGCTGCGCCTCAACGGGGTCGTGGTTCGCCGGCGCGGCTCGCATGCGCTGCGCGGCGTCAACCTGAACGTTCCCGGCCCGGACGGTGTACGGCCTGATCCAACTGCCGGCACTGTCACCGACATTCAATCCACCGCCTCGTCGTCGTTCGACGCGCTCATCGTCAACATGAATTTCGCGCGGCCCGACAAGCGCGTGTTCATCGCCGCCAACTACACGCTGTCGCGATCGATCGACGAAACCGATTCGCCGTTCAGCCTCGCCGCGGACGCCAACAACCTCGGCGCCGAGCGGGGACCGGCGCTGACGGACGCGCGCCACCGCGCGATGGGGTTTGCCAACGTCCCGCTGTTCGGTCGCTTCTCGCTCGGTTCGTCGTTCCGCGTCCAGTCTGCGCTGCCCTACAACATCACGACGGGACACGACGACAACGGCGACACCATCAGCAACGATCGCCCGGCCGGCGTCACGCGCAATACCGGCCGCGGCAGCATGCTCGTGGACGTCGGCGTGCGGCTGGCCTGGCGGGTCGGATTCGGAGGACCAGCGACGCCGAGCAGCGGACCGCAGATCAGGATCGTGCGTGCCGGCCAGGACTCGAACGTGCTCGGGGATGTCATGTCCGGCGACGCGACGCAGCGATACAACGTTGAACTGTATGCGCAGGCGTTCAACGTCACGAATCACACCAACGCGCTGAACTACAGCGGCGTGATGACGTCGCCGTTCTTCGGTCAGCCGACGTCGGCGGCGCCCGCACGACGCGTCGAGCTGGGCGCGCGATTCTCTTTTTAAGACGAGACGACGGCAAAAACATTCAGCCACGAAGACACGAAGCACACAAAATTTTCTTGTCTATCTGAGCGTGTAAAGCGCGACCGCCAACGCCGTCGCAACGTTGAGCGAATCGACGCCACCGCTCATCGGAATCCGCACCCGGTGATCGGCCATCGCGAGCGCTTCGGCGGACAGGCCGGCGCCTTCTGTTCCCGCGAGCAGCGCGAGACGCGAAGACCGTGGCCGCTTGACGAATTCCGCCAGCGGCTCTGACGGTTCTCCAGGCGTCAGCGCCACGACGCTGAACCGGTTCGCCCGAATCACATCGAGCGCCGCGGGCCAGTCAGCCGCTTGCGAAAACGGCACGTCGAGCACCGCGGCCATCGACGTGCGGACGGCCTTTCGATAAAACGGATCGCAACAGCTCGGGCTGAGGACCACGCCCGCCGCGCCGAACGCCGCAGCGTTGCGAAACGCGCTTCCAACGTTGTCGGCGTCCGTGATGCCCTCGAGGACGATGAGCGTGCCGTCATCGGCGAGCAGGGAATCGAGCGGCAACGAGTCTGGACGTTCGACGAGCGCAAGGCATCCGCGATGGATGTTGTAGCCGGTTACGGCGGCGAAGCCGCTCTCGTCTGCCACGAAGACGCCGACGTCGGCTGGCAGCGCATCGAGCACGTGCGCGAGCTGCTGTCGTGCCGCGCTGTTCACGAGCACGGATCGGACCCGATAGCGCGGGTTGGCGAGCACGCGCCGCACCACCAGCCGTCCTTCCGCGACGAACACGTTGTGAGCTCGCAGAAGCGCCGGGTCGGAGACGCCGCGATAGAGGCTCAGGCGCGCATCGTCGGCAGCCACAATCTCGACCGCGTCAGCCGTCATCGCACGCGCTGGATTTTCCGGTGCGGCGCGATGCGCTCGGGCACATCGGCAATCGCGTACGCGGTCACCGCGACCGTGACGGCGCCAGCCGTCAGGTTCTTCGCGTCGACGCGATCCATCGTGTCCGCCGCAGTGTGATGAATTTCTTCGTAGTGCGTGTCGTCGGCGTTGAGGTCCAGCGCCGGCACGCCGAGCTGCATGAACGGCGCATGGTCCGAGTCGAAGGCGTATCGCATGCTCGTGTCGACATCGCCGGAGCCAACCGCAGCGAGCAACGGCGAGACGGTCCGACGCACCGCCGATGCGACGTCGTCGCGCCCGGGCGCAGTCCAGCCGATGATGCGTCCGGTGCCTGCGTCCGCGTTGAGCACGGCGACGGCCCGGTCCATCTCCGACTCATGCGCACGAGCGTAGGCCGTGGACCCCAGGAATCCTTCCTCCTCCGCGCCCCACAGCGCGAATCGAATCGATCGCCGCGGTGGACGGCCGAATGCAGCGATCGCACGCGCGGCCTCGAGCACCATCGCTGCGCCGGTCGCGTTGTCCTGCGCGCCGGCCGCCAGGTCCCAAGAGTCGAGGTGTGCGCCGACGAGCACCCACTCGTCCGGATGTTCGCTGCCGGCGATTTCGGCGACGAGGCTCCGCGTGGACACCGGTCCTGCGCTCGTCCGGTTCCTGCTGTCGATGGCCATTCGCACACGTCCGCGTTGCAACAGTCCGCGCAACACCGACGCATCGTCGCGTTCGACTTCGAAGATGGGCAGGCGGCTGACCTGGCCGCCGAACTGCCATGGCCGGACCGCGAAATCATCGTCGCGGCTGGGCAGGAGAATCGCGGCCGCGCCGGCGTCCGCCAGGACATCGTCGGTGCTGCGGCGGCGCGCAGTTTTCTCCGCACCGCGCTCCGCATTCTTCTCGCTCTCGACAAAGACGATGCGGCCTTTGACGCGAGCGGCAGTCAATGAGGCCGGCGCGAGATCGGCGAGGCGAACCACGTCGGCTTCCAACGCGTCTCCGGGCGTCGCCGCGGTCCAGCCGAGCGCCTCGACTCGGATTTCGCGCGGTCCGGCCGTCGTTCGATCGAAGTCGGCCGCGACAATGCGGGCGGATGCGGGACCGCGCTCCCACCCTCTCGGGATCTGAAATGGTTCGACGGCAACCGACTTGACGCCCGCCGCGCGAAACTCGTCCGCGGCCCAGTCGAGCGCGTGCTCGTAGGCAGGCGTCGCCGTCACGCGCGGACCGAACCGATTCGCGATAGTCTCGGCGTCCGCATAGACGCGCTGGCTGCTCACCAGCGTGGTCAGCCGAGCCGATTGCGCGGCGTCAAACCAGGCGGGCGCGCCGAGGGCTACACCAACGGCGAGCGCGCTCAACGGTCGGCCAGCCCATCGCATGAGCCCATCCTTGCCCGCACGAAAAGGGCAAGTCAACCCGCCGGCGCCCAACTTCGTCTAACGGTCGGGACCGTCATGCATCTGACCCGCGATCTTCGTTACGCCTGGCGCGGCCTCGCGCGCTCACCGCTCTTCACCCTGGTCGCCGTCGCGTCCATCGCGCTCGGCATCGGCGCCAATACGGCGATTTTCACGCTCGTCGACCAGGTGCTGCTCAGCACGCTGCCGGTTCGCAATCCGCAGGAGCTCGTCCTGTTCAACGGACCGCGCAACCACTACGGCAACAATTCCGGCGGTAACATGCTCTCGTACGCGATGTACGAAGACTTCCGCGACAACTTCGTCGACGCGCCGGAGCACACGTGGCCTCGTATCAACCCGCCCGTGCCCAATCCGGCGCCCATCCCGAAGATCTTTTCCGGCATGTTCGCGCGGCGTCCGATCGCGATGAACGTCGGTGTCGACGGACAGACCGAACGCGTGTCGGGCGAGCTCGTGTCCGGCACCTATTTCAGCGTGCTCGGCGTGAAGCCCGTCATCGGCCGCGTGCTGATGGACGACGACGACAAGACGCGCGGTGATGGGTACGCCGCGGTCCTGAGCTACGACTACTGGCGCAACCGCTTCGGCGGCGATCCAAACATCGTCGGCCGCCCGATCACGATCAACAACTACCGATTCACCGTCGTCGGCGTGTCGCAGCCCGGATTCGACGGCCTCGACATCGGTAACGTCGCGAGCGTGCGCGTGCCGGTCGCCCTGAAGGCGCAGATGACGCCGAACTGGGACGACATGGACAACCGGCGCAGCCGCTGGGTCAACGTGTTCGGACGCCTGAAGCCGGGCGTGACGCAGGACCAGGCGCTGGCGATCCTGCAGCCCTTCTTCCACGGCATCCTCGAGCAGGAAGTGCAGATGGCGCCGTTCAGCAACACGACGCCGTATACCCGCGACCAGTTCGTGAAGGGACAGGTGTCGCTCCTGCCCGCGGCGCAGGGACGGTCGCCAATCCGCCAGCAGCTGTCCGAACCGCTCAAGATTCTCTTTGCCATCGTCGCCGGCGTCCTCCTGATCTCGTGCGCGAACGTCGCTGGGCTGCTCGTCGCGCGCGCGTCCACTCGCCAGAAGGAAGTCGCCGTCCGCCTCGCCCTCGGTGCAAGCCGGTCGCGCATCGTCGCGCAGTTGCTCGTCGAGAGCCTGATGCTCGCCACGATCGGCGGCATCATCGGCCTCGCGCTGGCGACGTGGACCACCAAGGTCCTCATCGGCTTCCTGCCGTCGACGGGAACGCCGCACGTCATCACCGGTGCGATCGATGCTCGCGTCCTCGCGTTCAATTTCGCGCTGGCGCTGGCAACCGGCGTCGTATTCGGCCTGGTTCCCGCGCTTCGTTCGACGAAGCCCGCGCTCGCCCCGACGCTGAAGGATCAAGTCGGCGCGGTGGTCGGCGGCGGCTCAAGCGTGCGCCTTCGCAAGACCCTCGTCATCGTGCAGGTCGCGATTTCGATTGTGCTGCTCATCGGCGCCGGCATCTTCATTCGCAGCCTGCGCAACCTCCGGCTGCTCGATCTTGGTCTTCGCACCGACAACCTCATCGCGTTCAACGTCTCCCCGACGATCAGCGGCTACTCGCCGCTGCGCACGAAGCGCTTCGAAAAAGAACTCCTCGAGCGCGTCAAGACGCTGCCGGGCGTTTCGTCGATGGCGTTCGCGCAAATGGGCCTGCTCGAAGGGAACGAGTGGGACAGCTCGATCACCGTCGAAGGCTACGACGCGAAGCCCGGCGAGGAGATCGACCCGTACTGCAACGCCGTCAGCCCCGACTATTTCAAGACGATGGGGATTCCGCTCGTGGAGGGACGGGACTTCGACGATCGCGACGTGCGCAGCGTCGAGGGCGACCCGAAGGCCAACCTGCCGAGCTACCAGGTCGCCATCGTCAACCAGAGCTTCGCGAAGAAGTATTTCGGTGAGCGGAGTCCGGTCGGACGCCATATTGGTTTCGGGATGAACCCCGGCACGAAGACGCCGATCGAGATCATCGGCGTCGTGAAGGACGCGAAGTACACGGGCGTCCGCGACGAAATCCCGCTGCAGGCGTTCTTCGCATTCATGGAGAACGACTTTGCCTCCGGGGCCGTCATGTACGTGCGGACGGCGAACCGTCCGGACGCGGTGTTCGGCTCGATTCGGCAGGTGATGCAGCAGCTCGACTCGAACATCCCGATGTACAACATGCGGACGCTCGAGGAGCAGGTGAACCAGTCGCTGCTGAACGATCGCCTGATCGCCACGCTCTCCACGGCCTTCGGCGTCCTCGCGACGCTGCTCGCCGTCATCGGCCTCTACGGCGTGATGGCGTACACCGTCGCACGGCGCACGAGGGAAATTGGCGTGCGCATGGCGCTCGGCGCCGCGCGGTTCGACGTCGTCTGGCTCGTCATGCGTGAGGTGCTGACGCTGGTGGGCTGCGGGATCGTGATCGGACTGGTCTTCGCCTTCGGCCTGAAGCGCTACATCGGCGCGGTGCTGTTCGGTGTCGGACCCACGGATCCCGTGACGATTGTGGCCGCGGTCGTGCTTCTCGGCGTGGTCGCTTTGCTCGCGGGACATGTTCCCGCGCGCCGCGCGACGGGAATCAATCCTGTGACCGCGCTGCGATACGAGTAAAGGGACGCGACCAACGAACAACGCTCAACGAACAACGCTCAACGAACAACGCGCAACGCGCAACGAACAACGCTCAAGGAACAACAAACGAGCAGATCCTCAACCGACCGTGTTCAAGATCGAGCGTTGCAGCTTTATTGAGCGTTGTTCATTGAGCGTTGCGCGTTGAATCAGTATCGACGAAACGTTAAGTTGAACCGCCCGCGCACGCCCAGTTCTCTCGGTGCGGTGTCGGGAACGATTTTCGACACGCCGTGATACCGCAGCCTCGCCGCGCCTCCGAACACGAACGCGTCGCCTGACTCCAGCATCAGCGTCTCAACGCGATCGCGACGCTTCAGCCCGCCGAAAAGAAAACGCGCCGAGTCGCCGACCGAGATCGAGACGACCGGCCATCCGGCGGCGAGCGACGCGGCGCTCTCGTCCTTGTCCTGGTGCGTACCCATGCGCCCGTCCGCATCGTAGTAGTTGAGGATGCAGAGGTCCGGATCGAGCGGCATGCCGGCGGCGTCGGCGGCGGCGTGTGCGAGCGACCTGAACGACGGTGGCAGCGGCGGTGCCGGCAGGTCATCGAAGTCCGCACGCGTCGCTTGATACGCGTACGTCTTGCCGTTCCAATGCCGGCCGAGACACAGCATGCGGACGTGCATCTTGCCGCCACCGCGAACCGTCGGGACGTAGGCCGGCACGGGTCCGTCGATGAGCGCGCGACACTCCGCGACGAGGCCGGCCTGGCGCTCGACCGTCAGGAAGTGTCGCAGATGAACCGCGCCCGGCGCGATCTCCACGGCCGTACGTTACCATTTCCGTGTTTTGCGCTGGCTGCGGACGATTGCGGTTGCGATAGTGGTCGCGGGACTTCCCGTCCGGCTGTTCGCGCATCCTGCGCCGTTCACCTATCTCGATCTGCACGTCGAACACGACCGCATCGAAGGCACGCTCATCGCGCATGTCTTCGACGTCGGCCACGATCTGAATGTCGATCCGCCGGAACGGCTCGTCGATCCTTCAGTTGCCCAATCGCGCGCCGCCGAGGCGATCGCGCTGCTGCAGCCTCGCCTGTCGATCGTCGCGGACGGACGCACGCTCGAGGGAACGTGGTCCGGCGTCGAGACGCTGCCGGAGCGCCAGTCGCTGCGGCTGCACTTCCGATATCCGCTGACGGCCCCAGCCGGCCGGCTTGAGGTGAACGCGCATTTCTTTCCGTACGATCCGATTCATCAGACATTCGTCAACATCTACGAAGGCGAAGCGCTGACGCAGGCCATCCTCGACGACAGCCGCGTCCGCCTCGAGTACTTCAGCGGCAGCCGTCAGGGAACGCTCGCCGTCGTCGGACGCTTTCTGCCAGCGGGCATCACGCACATCGTCCTCGGTCCCGACCATCTGCTGTTTCTGTTCGGTCTCATGCTCCTCGGCGGCACGATCCAGCAGTTGGTCATCATCGCCACCGCCTTTACGCTCGCGCACGCGCTGACGCTCACGCTGTGCCTGCTGAATCTCGTCTCGCCGCCGCTGCGGATCGTCGAGCCGGCCATCGCGTTGAGCATCGTCTATGTCGGCGCGGACAACCTGATGGTGGCCGGGCAGTCTGGAGGGCGCGACGTGCGCGCCTGGATCGCCGCGGCGTTCGGATGCATTCACGGTTTCGGCTACGCGGGCGTGCTGCGCGGCATGACGCTGACGTCGCGGCCGCTCAGCTGGGCGGCAATCGCGTTCAACGTCGGCCTCGAGATCGGCCAGCTCGCCTTCGTCGTCATCGCCGTATGGGCGCTGACGATGCTGCGAACGCGGAGCGAGGCGGCAGGGCGACGAATCGCGTTCGTGGGATCGATCGTCGTGATCGCCGCGGGCGCGTTCTGGTTCGTGCAGCGCGTGTTTTTTCCGGCGGGTATTTCCTGACAGAGATAACGGAGGGAACGGAGGGAACGGAACATCAACAGAGAAACAGAGGAACGGAGGGCAACGGTCAGCGCGATTCGACGGGTTGGCCTGCGTAGCAGGCCAACCGGGCGGCGTCGGATTCGATCGGCCGGACGAGCGACCCCCTATGTCACCTGAGTCGTTCGTCCGCCCGATCCATTCCGACGCCGCGCGTCGCTGCGCGACGCCCGTCGAATCGCGCCTCTGTTCCCCTCAGTTGCTCCGTTTCTCCGTTGATCCGGATTGCCGTTACCTCCGTCTCCTCCCTTCCCTCTGCCACATCGATTCGGTTTAAGATTCGTCTTCGATCGCGGCGTGCGACGACTCCAGTCGTAAACCGCACGCAGGAGGCCTTCATGAAGCGTGTATGCATCCTCGGCATGTTGATCGCCGTCGGCGCCGTGTCGGTGGTCGCGTACCAACAGCCCCCACAGCAGGGACCGAAGGTACTCGAGGTGGACAAGATCAAGGACAACCTCTGGGTTCTGAAAGGCGGCGGCGGCAACACGGCCGTCTTCGTCACCGACGCAGGCGTCACCGTCGTTGACGCGAAGAACCCCGGCTGGGGCCAGCCGATTCTCGACAAGGTCAAGGAACTGACGAACAAACCGGTCACGATGCTGATCAACACGCACACGCACGGTGACCATGTGAGCGGCAACGTCGAGTTCCCGGCGACGGTCGAAGTCGTCGCGCAGGAGAACACGAAAGCCAACATGGAGAAGATGGACATCTTCAAGCAGAACAACAATCGCGGCATGGCGAAGAAGACGTTCAAGGACAAGATGACCATCGGCAAGGGCAAGGACCAGATCGATCTCTATTACTTCGGTCCGGGACACACGAACGGCGACGCCATCATCGTGTTCACCGCGCTGCGCACGGCGCACATCGGCGACCTGTTC
Organism: Vicinamibacterales bacterium; assembly: GCA_036557365.1. GTDB lineage: Bacteria > Acidobacteriota > Vicinamibacteria > Vicinamibacterales > CAVVIG01 > DATKHR01. Next base: position 31,682 of record DATBHR010000056.1, on the reverse strand, counting down.
GCAGGCAAGGGCCTCCCGCTCGTCGACGCCAGCAACGGCGGCAGCGTGCTGCACTATCCCGAAACGCTGAACAAGACCTATAACGGGATCAGGAACGTCGACACGGTCATCAACGGCCACAGCAACACGACGACGACGTGGGCCGACGTGAAGCAGTTCGCGGACTTCAACCAGGATTTCCTGACGTGGGCGCAGAGCGAACTGAAGGCTGGAAAGACGCCCGAACAGGCAGCCGGCGAGTGGAAAGTGCCCGAGAAGTATCAGGGTTACTCGACGCAGGTCGCAGCCCTTTTCGGCGGACTGCCCGGACGGATTCAGCGCCTGCAAGAGGAGATGAAGAAATAGCCCGAACAGGGATAAGGGGGCAGGGATTAGGGGTGAGTGAAGGGCTGAGGGCTCAGGTGCGATTGTTGCGCCCTTCGTCGCCGAGCAGCCGCTGCAGCGCGAAACACTCAATCCCGCGCCCAACCGCGTGAACGGCGAAAAGGCTGGACCGTTCAAGACGATGGTCATTCGCGGAGCGATGCTCATCGACGGCACGGGCGGTCTTCCGCGCGGACCGGCGGACATCGTCGTCTCCGGCAATCGCATCACGCAGATCCGCAATGCCGGCACGCCCGGCGTCCCGCTTCGGCCGAATCGCGCGCAGGCGGATCACGAGATCGACGCGACCGCTCGCAGCTGATGTGCAGGCGATGGTCGAGAAGCAAAAGCAATCAGGAGCGAAAAGCACAGCACAATAAGTCATTGAGGATTGCGGATTTCGGATGGCGGATTGGTTGACGGATTGGGGATTGTGGATTGCGGATTCATTGCGGATTCGAATTGGCAATCCGCAATCAATCCGCGATCCGCATTCCGCAATCGACAATCAATCCGCAATCCGCATTCCGCAATCCTCAATGATTAGTCTGTTCTGAGCGCATCGAGGGGGGCGATACGCGTGGCGCGTCTTGCGGGGACGTAGCATGCCAGCATCGCCGCGGTGGCGAGCGTCGCCGCAGCAATGGTCAGGACGACGGGATCGAACGGGCTGACGGCGTAGATCAGGTTGCTCAACAGCTTTCCGATGCCCAGAGCGATCAGCAGGCCGAGGCCGAGACTCACGGCGGTCAGCCTGACGCCTTCCCCCAGCACGAGTGCGGCGACGCTTCGCTCGGACGCGCCGAGCGCCATGCGGATTCCGAACTCGCGTGTGCGGCCCGAGACCTCGTACGCCTTCAATCCATAGACGCCCACGGCTGCGATGACGAGCGCGAGCAGGCCGAACGCGCTGAAAAGTCCCGCCGCTGCGCGAACGATCCACATCGACGCGCTCTTCTCGCGATGCATCGTGAGCGTTCGCGCCCAGACGACCGGCAGGCTGGCGTCGAAGGTGCGCAGGTCGCGATTGACGAGGTCGAGCATGGATGTTTCCGAAATGCCCGAGTGCGTCCGCACGTGCAGGACCATCGACGTCGTGAAACGATCGCCGTACGCGACGTAGATGTGCGGTTTCGCGCCGGTCTCGAAGATGTCCTGGCGCAGCGACGGCGCGATGCCGACGACCTGGAAGCGCTTCGGCGGATCCGCCGCGCGCTGGCGGAGAAGAACCGGCCGGCCGATCGGATCTTCGTCGCCGAACAACTTTCGCGCGAGCTGGACGTCAATGATCGCCGGCGGTTCGCCGCTCGCGTCCGACTCCTCGGCCGCTGAGAACTCGCGTCCGCGGACGAGCGGCGCGTCGAGCGTCTTGAAATAATCCGCGCCGATGACGTCGGACATCGCCTGCACGAAGTCGCCGGTCGCCGAGGTGGACACGCGGCCGTCGATCTGAACGTCGCCGAACGCGATCGTCGACGCGAACGACGCCTGCTCGACGCCAGGCAGCGCCCGAAGACGCGCGAGCAGCGTTCGATAGACGGATCGCGTGCGCGTCTCGTCGTATCCGGCGAGGCTCGGATCGACGCTGACGGCAATCTGTCGCGCGACCGGATAGCCGACGTCGATGCGCATCGCTTCGACAGCGCCGCGCGCGAAGAGTCCGCCGGCGGCGACCAGCGCGAGCGAGAGTGCCAGCTGTCCGACCGCGAGGATCGATGCGGTCCGCATGCGGTGGCGGCCGTCGCGTGGCGCGAGCTTGAGGTCGTTCGTCACCTCCAGCCTCGACACCGACCACGCCGGTCCCAGCGCGAAGACCACCGTGCTGAGCACCGCAAAACCAATGGCCGCAATCGCCGTCCGCGGCGAGGGCGTGACGATGAAGTCGACGCCGAAGGTCATGATGGACGCGAGCGACGCTGCGAGCGCGGAGGCCGTCCACCAACTCGCAACCAGCGCGACCGCTGCGCCCATCGATGCGAGCGTCAGTCCTTCGATCAGCAACTGACGGACGATCCGCGCGCGACCGCCGCCAAGCGCCTGCCTGATGGCGAATTCCCTGCGCCGCGCCGCGCTTCGCGCGAGCAGGAGGTTCGCCAGGTTCAGACACGCGACCACCAGCACCAGCGCCGCCATCAACGACAGCAACGCGCCGACCATTGTCAGCGGCCCGTCGTCCTGCGGGCGCGAGCTGATCGTCATTCGCGGGAGTCGCGATGTCAGGAACGTGCGACTGCGATCGGTGTCGGGATTTTCGGCGCCGAGCGCTTTGGCAAACGCGTCGAGTCTCTGAGCGGCGACCGACGCGGTCGTGCCCGGCGAGAGCACCCCGGCGAGGTTCAGCGCGTGATTGCGACGATCGGCAAGGCTCGTGCTGCGGTCCTTGAACAGCGGATTCGTGATGGTGTCGTAGGCGCCGAGCGGCAGCCACCATTGCGGAGAGACGAACGCGAACGGGCCGCCGAAGCCCGCGGGCGTGACGCCGACGACCGCGAAATCGGCGCCGTTGATCGTCACGTGGCTGCCGATGAATCCGCGATCGAAACCGCGGCGGCGCCAGAGCGCGTAGGACGCGATCGCCACGCGCGCGTCGCTCCCCGGCCGCTCCTCGTCCGCGGTGAATGGTCGGCCCGCGCCGAGACCGACGCCGAGCGTCGTGAAGTAGTTCGACGAGACAAGCGTGGCGAACGCCTGCCGCGTCAGGTCGCCGTCGCGGACGCCGACCGTCGTGAAGCTGTGCGCCATCAGGGCGTCGAAGATGCCGCTTCGGTCGCGCAAATCCCGGTACGTCGCGTACGAGAAGTTCTGGTACTCGGACGGCTTGTCACGATCGCGGTCGAACACCGCGACGAGCTGGTCAATTCGTCCCTGCCGCGGCTGCAAGACGAGCGTGTTCACGAGCGAAAACACCGCGGTGTTCGCGCCGATGCCGAGCGCAAGGACGAGGACGGCCACCGCGGTGAACACGGGCGAACGCCGGAGCAGCCGGAGGCTGTGGCGGAGGTCTTGAAACATCGAGGGAAAGGACGGGAGGGAGAGGAGAGAGGTTCCCTCTCGCGGAGAGGGATTAGGGGTAAGGGATTAGGGATTAGGGAGGGTGGAGGGTGGAGGGCTAAGTTGGTTAAGGGCTCGCCTGGAACTTGCTCAGCACCTCGTACGCGAACATGGCAGAACCTGCCACGTTCCCGAGCCGACCTCTGTACTCAGGCCGCTTTTGTGCGAAATGAAGTGGCTCTCGAATTGATTAGTGTCCAGTGTGTCCAAGTCGATCATCTGCGGCAGGGCCTTCGAATTCTCGCGCCGCGTCGTTCGCTTGTGCGATCGAATGGCGACTCTGGGCCCGAGCGGACGTCACATCGCAACGGAGCTGACGCGGGCGGCGACGTCGATCGGCGCGAACGCGGAAGAAGCACAGGACGCGCAATCCAGGAGAGACTTCATCGCGAAGATGTGCATCGCGCGGAAAGAAGCACGCGAGGCGCTGTACTGGCTGCGCCTCGCGAAGGCGATGCAGTCAGGTGGGCAGCAGGATTTTGACTGGGAGATCAACGAGGCCGGTGAACTGAGGGCAATGATCGTCGCCGCCGTGAGGACGGCGCAGTCGCACACCAGCCGCGGCAACCCGTCAACGCCTCGGCGGCTTCCCTAAACCCTCAGCCCTTCCTAATACCTAATCCCTGCCCCCTAATCCCTATCGATTCATCCACCAATCCTGAACGGCACCGCCGCTTCCGTCTTGTCCCACATGATCGACAGCTTGCCGCCGCTCTCGGTCATGTCGGTGAAGCCCCACGTCAGCTGCTCGACCGAAAACGGAAGGTTCGTCAGCGTCATCGGCGCTCGGAGGACGTCCTTGTCCGGCGTGTAGCCGTACGCGCCGAACACCTCGGCGGTGTTCTTGGGGTCGTATCGCTGCTGCGCCTTCCAGTTCGACACGACGAGCGTCCAGTTGTTCGGCTTGAGGTCGATGAACATCGTGTAGGTGCCCGGCGCGACGGTCTTGCCATTGATGACGAGCGGCACTTCCGTTTTGAGCTGCGTCGTGTTGTTCGCGCCCGCCCGCCACACCGGCGCGTCGGGATTCGCGACCTTGCCATAGTTGGCGCCCGTGCCGCCGAACACGTCGCGGCCGCGCTTAATCGGACGGCCGTACGTAATCTCGATCCACTTGCCGCCCTGATACACGGGCCCTTCACTGCCAGGCACGTACTTGCCGCCCACTTCCACCGCGGCGGTTCCGGCCGGACTCGCAGGGCGGTTGCCTTGCCCGACCAACGTGATGCCGAGCGCGCATGCGAGAGCGGTCGTCGTCAATATGCGTGTCATGAGTCCTCTTTTAAACTTGGCGTTGGGGCTCTTTTTTCAGTTGGCGTTGGGCCCCAACGTGTTCTTCTCGAAGTGGCGTCGGGACTCAACCTGAGACCTAAACCCTGAGCCCTTCTCTAATCCCTAATCCCTAATCCCTAATCCCTGACCCCTAACCCCTTCGCGACGTAAGATCCCCCTGTGTCCGGTCATTCAGACGACCCGACGGTCCAGGACGGTCCGGGTCCGACCCGATCGGTAACGCCCTTCGTCGCTCGCGGACCGACGCCGACTCCGTCAACGCAGCGATTCGCGCCGGGCGCGATCATCGCGGGACGGTACCGGCTCGTCGCCCTGCTCGGGCGCGGCGGCATGGGCGAAGTGTACCGCGCGGACGACCTGACGCTCGATCAGCCGGTCGCGCTGAAATTCCTGCCGGCCGGCGTCGCCGCCGATGCCGCGCAGCTCGCGCAGTTCCACAACGAGCTCCGCACCGCGCGCCAAGTGTCGCACAAGAACGTCTGCCGCCTCTACGATCTCGGCGAAGCCGACGGCCGCCGCTTCCTGACGATGGAGTACGTGGACGGCGAGGATCTGGCCGCGCTGCTCCGCCGCATCGGACGGTTTCCGCAGGATCGCGCCATCGCGATCGCGCGTCAGCTGTGCGCGGGCGTCGCGGCCGCACACGAACGCGGCGTCATCCATCGCGACCTGAAGCCGGCCAACGTGATGATCGACGGCGACGGCGACGTCCGCATCACCGACTTCGGCATCGCCACCGCCGCAGCCGACACGGGCGCAGGCTTCGCCGGCACGCCGCAATACATGGCGCCCGAGCAGCTCACCGGCGCGGCCGCGTCGACGCGTACGGATATCTACGCGCTGGGCCTGCTGCTGTTCGAGATCTTCACCGGCAAACGCGCGCACGACGCGAAGACGCTGCACGATCTGAAAGCGCTGCACGAGACCGGCACCATCACCACGCCGTCGTCGATCGTGCAGGATCTGGATCCCGCGGTCGAGCGCGTCATCATGCGCTGCCTGGATCGCGATCCCGCGCGGCGACCCGCGTCAGCACTGGCGATCGCGGCGGCGTTGCCTGGAGGCGATCCGCTGGCCGCGGCGCTCGCGGCGGGCGAAACGCCGTCACCGGACGTCCTCGCCGCGGCTGCTGAAACCGAAGCGCTGCCCGTGCTGCACGGGCTCGCCTGCATCGGCGCGCTGCTCGTCGCGATTGTCATCTACGCCGTGTTCTCTCCGCGCGCGACGCTCGCGGACCTCGTGCCGCTCGAGAAAGCGCCGGCGGTGCTCGCCGATCGCGCGCAGCAAATGCTCGCGGAATTCGGCTACACGGAAACGCCGGCAGACACGGCGTCCGGCTTCGTCGTCTCGCCGGATGTCCCGAGATGGCTGATCGAAAGCGACCACACGACGAATCGGTGGAATCCCGCACGCGTGAGCCAGACTCCGGCGCTGCTGTTCTGGCATCGCACGAGCCCGCGCGATCTGGAACCTGACAGCCCGTCACGACAGGTTTCGTCGACCGATCCGGTGATGCGCGTCGCCAACGAAAGTCAGATCGTGCTCGACACGCGCGGACGACTCGTCGAGTTCCGCCGGATTCCGCAGCAACGCGAAGACGGACCCGCGCCGAACGCAACCCCATTGCATTGGGACGTCGCGTTTCGCGCGGCTGGTCTGGATCCGGCGACGTTCACCGCCACGGAACCGGAGTGGGCGCCGAAGGACTTCGCCGACGCGCGTGTGGCATGGGAGGGAGCGTCGCCGGACAACCCCGACATCAAGCTTCGCGTCGAGGCGGCGGCGTTTCGCGGACGACTGGTCTCCTTCAAGGTCCTCGGTCCGTGGACGCCGAAGGTCCAGCAGACATCGTCGCAATCGTCGAACGGCGGCGTCCTGCAGATCATCGGACAGCTGGTCTGGTGGATCGTGTTGATCGGATCGCTGGTGCTCGCACGACACAGCCTTCGCTTGAACCGCGGGGACAGGCGGAGCGCCGCGCGGCTTGTCGCGCTCCTGCTCACCGTTCAGGTCGTCGTGTGGGCGGTCGGTGGACACCATCGATCGACCGCGGCGGCGGAGGTCAACAACTTCTTCAGGGTGCTTGGGAACATGCTGCTGCAGTGCGGCATCCTCTGGACTCTGTATCTTGCGTTCGAGCCGTTCGGCCGACGGTTCTGGCCCGACGGCCTTCTCGGGTGGACGCGGCTGTTCTCGGGGCATGTTCGCGACCCGCGCATCGGCCGCGAGATTCTCATCGGCATTGCCCTCGGCGCGGCGTTCATCCTGTCCGAGTTGCTCCGCGCGCTCGCGCCGTATGTCCTCGGGCTGCCGCCCGGACAGCCGGCCCTCGGCGACAGCGTCCGCGTGCTGGCCGGACCGGGAGGCCTCGCCCTCACCTGGGGCGATCAAATCTCCAGCAGCCTTCAGACCGCGCTCATCATCGCCATGCTGTTCGTGGGCCTGCGCCTGCTCGTGCGACGCACGTGGATCGCGGTCGTGATCGGCATGATCGCGGCGACGATTGCGATTACGAACAACGCGCAGCCGGGCGACGTGCTCTGGCTGTACGCGGCGGTCCAGCTCGTAACGATCGGCATCATCACGCTCTCGATCTTCAAATTCGGACTGCTCGTGACGACGGTGGCGCTCCTCGTCGACAACCTGCCAACGGCAGCGCCCATCGTCTCGCACGGCGCGACATGGGCTGCCCTGCCCGGCAACCTGTCGATCGCGGTCATCGTCTTGTTCGCGTGCTTCGGTTTCTACGCCGCCCGCGCCGGACAACCGCTGTTCGGTAACTGGGACGCCTGAGGCGTCGCGCAGCGACCTCCGGTATCATGCGCGCGTGGCTTCGCGCTTCGACAACACGGGCGACGATCCGACGATTGGCCCCGGGAACACCGTCACGCGGCCGGCAACCACGCCGACCGGGAGCGCGGCCGATACCGGATCCTTTCGCTTCACGCCCGGCACCATCGTCGCCGGACGCTACCGGCTCGTCGCGCTCCTCGGCCGCGGCGGCATGGGCGAGGTGTACCGCGCGGACGACCTCACGCTGGATCAGCCGGTCGCGCTGAAATTCCTGCCGGCGAACGTCGCCGCCGATCCCGCGCGCCTCACGCAGTTCCACAACGAGCTCCGCATCGCGCGGCAGGTGTCGCACCGGAACGTCTGCCGCCTGTACGACCTCGGCGAAGCCGACGGGCGCCGCTTCCTGACGATGGAGTACGTCGATGGGGAAGATCTGGCGTCGCTGCTGAAACGGATTGGACGGTTCCCGCCGGATCGCGCCATCGGCATCGCCAGGCAGCTGTGCGCGGGCATCGCGGCGGCGCACGAGCGCGGCGTCATCCATCGCGATCTGAAGCCGGCGAACGTCATGATCGACGGCGACGGCAACGTCCGCATCACCGACTTCGGCATCGCGACCGCCGCGGCCGACGCAGGCGGCGAGCTCGTCGGAACGCCGCAGTACATGGCGCCCGAGCAGCTCTCGGGACGGCCGGCGTCGATCAAGACCGACATCTACGCACTCGGCCTCATCCTGTTCGAAGTCTTCACCGGAAAACGCGCGCACGACGCGACGACGCTGCAGCAGTTGAAGGCGCATCACGAGACCGGCGTCATCGCGACGCCGTCCACGATCGTGCGCGAGCTCGATCCTGCGGTCGAGAGCGTGATCCTGCGCTGCCTGTCGAAGGATCCCGAGCGCCGGCCGAGTACTGCGCTCGCGGTCGCGGCGGCGCTGCCCGGTGCAGATCCGCTCGCGGCGGCGCTGGCAGCCGGCGAGACGCCATCTCCGGATCTCCTGGCGGCAGCCGGAGAACGTGAAGCACTGCCCGCCGCGCGCGGGATCGGCGCCGCCATGTGGATCATCGCCGGCGTGCTCGTCGTTGCCGGGATTGCACCGCGGCTGACGTTCGCGCGCCTCGCGCCGATTGCGAAAGCTCCGCCCGTGCTGGCCGATCGCGCGGAGCACATTCTCGACGCGCTCGGGTACGCAGAGGCGCGCGGTGCGACAGCGAGTGGATTTCTGCTCGTGGGCGATTACGTCGATTGGATCGCGCGGACCGATCAGAGCGCGGGCCGCTGGAACAGGCTCAAGGAAGATCGGCCGCCGGCGATGATGTATTGGTACCGCACGAGCCCGCGCGTGATGGTGCCGCGACAGCTCGCGCTGCGCGTCATGCCGACCGACCCGGCGCCGAACGACACGGGCATGCACACCATCGTCCTCGACGGCCGTGGACGCCTGCTGCAGTTCAATTCCGTGCCGGCGCAATTCGATCCGACGCCTGACGCGCCAGATCGTCCGGAACCGTGGCCGCTGCTGTTCGACGCTGCGGATCTGCCGATGTCGGCGTTCAAGCCCGTTCCGCCGCAATGGACGCCGCGCGATTTCGGCGACACCCGCGTCGCATGGGAAGGCGCGCTGCCGGATCGTCCCGATGTGCCGCTGCGCATCGAGGCCGCCGCGTATCGCAACCTTCCCGTGTCGTTCACGATCGTCGCACCGTGGACGCGGCCGACGCGGATGCAGCCGCCGACGCGATCGGCCGTCGATCGGATCGCCGCGGCGATCGTGGCCCTCGCCAGCATTTTTCTGACGATCGGAGCGGCCGTCCTGGCACGCCATAACTTCCGCGTGGGCCGCGCAGACGCGGCGGGCGCGACCAAGCTGGCGATCGCGGCGTTCGTCATCGAGATGTGCGCGTGGATCTTCGGGTTTCAGCACGTGGCCGACGCGCGCGCGGAGATCTCGTCGATGTCCGCCATCGCCGGGGACGCGACGCTGGTCAGCATGACGCTGTGGATTCTGTACGCCGCACTCGAGCCGTACTGCCGCCGCTTCTGGCCGGACATGCTGCTCGGATGGAGCCGGCTCCTGTCAGGACACTTTCACGATCCGCGGGTGGGACGGGACCTGCTTGCCGGGTTGTCCGCCGGGATCCTGTGGCTCCTGATCGACTTCGCGCGCCGCCTGATTCCACAGGCGCTCGGATATCCGCCGATCATGATCCGCGCGGGCGGCGAGCTGATGTACACGGGCACCGTTGACGCGATCCGGCTCTGGGCGGTCCTTGGCGTCCGCACGCTGCTGCCCGCCTTCAGCAGCGTCATGATCTTTGTCGTCCTCCGGCTCGCGGTGCGGCGGCAGGCCGTCGCCATCGCCATCGGCATGGCGATCATTTTCGCGTGGTGGTCGTCGTTCGCCTCGGCGCCCGTGCTGTGGCTCGAAATCGTGTTCGAGGCGCTCATCGTGCTGCTGTTCACGTACGTGTTGAGCCGCGTCGGCCTGCTGGCGGCGCTCGTCGCGCTGTTCGTGTCGAGCGTCGGCGAGGTCGTGCCGTTCACGCTCGACGTGACGCACTGGTCCGCCAGCGGATCGAACGAGACGATCGTCCTCTTCATGACGCTGGCGCTTCTGGCGTTCGTCGCGGCGCGCGCGGGGCAGCCGTTGTTCGGGCGGCTCGACATCTAGGCGAAGAGAGTCACAAGACTCGATCGGGTCTTCGTGGCTACTTCTGATCACGGCGCTTCGCGGATGCGGTCGGTGTCGCGGTCCACGGATCTTCCGGCCACGGATGCTTCGGGTACCGCCCGCGCAGCTCCTTCCGGACTTCGGGATACGTGCGCTCCCAGAAACTCCTCAAGTCCTGCGTGACCTGCACCGGACGGCCGTTCGGTGCGAGCAGCATCAGCTGAACGGGCGTGCGCCGCTTCCCGACGCGCGGCGTCTCCGCGAGCCCGAACAATTCCTGCAGCTTCACCGACGCGGAGACATGCAATCGCTCGTCGTATTGCAACGCCACCGATCGGCCGCTCGGGACCGCAATCCGCTCGGGTGCGTCTCGCTCGAGGTCCCTGACGATGGCGAGCGGAAGCGATCGGAGGACGTGAATATCGTCGAGCGTACGAGCACCCGCGGCCGCCGCGCGAACGAGCGACGCCACGTCGACCTCGTGCCCGGCGAACGCAAGACGTCGAACCAGCTGCTCGTCGTCGCCCCGTGGACCGCGCTCGAGCCAGGCGTCAGCGAGGAGCTGCGCCGCGACCTCCCCGTCCACCGGCACGGGTCGTTCGCGCAGGACGAGCGCATCGTACCGCGTCACTTCGACCGCTGACACGCGTCCCTCTGCGGAATCGAAGCGATGGACGACCTCGCGCGACGTCGGCTCCAGCCAGTCGCGCTCGACGCTGCTCGCTATGCGAATCGCTGGCGTGACGGCTCGATCGCCGCGCGGGGGCTGCGCGCGAGCGGACGCGTGCGCGCGATCCTGCACGTCGAGCGCGACGATGAACTCGGCGTCGCGGACGCCGCTCTCGCGCGCGAGCGTGGCGCCTGTGCCGGACGCGAGCAGGAAGCTGTCCGAGCCAGCGGCACGACGCTGCCCAACGCGGTCGGGATATCCCGCGAGCAACGACCGCCGGAACGCCGCTTCGTCGATCGTCGCCGCGCGCGGCAGCAGCCTGGCGATGTCGTCCGCCGCTCTCGCGACCTGCGGCGCGACCGTGGGCCACTGATCGATCGCGGACAGCAGATCACTCGTCGTCGTGGCCGCGCGCGGGGGCAACAATGGGCGCTCGGACAGCAGCGCGCACGCGCGCACGACATCGCGCGCGCCGCCCGACGCGATGAGCATCGCCGCGAGTCGCGGGTGCAGCGGAAGCGTGCGCGCTTTATCGCCAGCCTCGGTCAACCGTCCATCCGCGACGAGCCCAAGACGAACGAGCAGCGTCATCGCCGCGCGAACCGCATCGTCGGTCGGACGCTCGAACCAGTCGAACCCGAGGGGGCTGCCGCCCCAGGCGATGACGTCGAGCGCCGCCGTCGAGAGATCGATGCGCCGGATGTCGGGCTCGCGATGCGGCCGGAGCCGATCGCGCGCGTCCCAGAGACGGCGGACGTCGCCCGGCGCCTCTCGTCCGGCGCGGCCGGCGCGCTGGTCGGCGGAATCGGCCGTGATGCGCTCGAGGTCGAGGCTGTCGATTCCGCGATCGGCGTCGTAGCGCGCGACCTTCTGCAGACCTGTGTCGACGACCGCCGTCACGCCCGGCACGGTTACCGATGTCTCCGCGATATTCGTCGCGACGACAATCCGGCGGCGCGACGATGGTTGCAGCGCGCGGTCCTGATCGTCGGCGGACAGCGAACCGTGGAGCGGAACGACGTCGACGTCGGACGTCAGCTCACGGCTGATGTCCGTGATGGCTCGATTGATTTCCGCAGCGCCCGGGAGAAAACAGAGGACGTTGCCGGGCGTCACCGCGAGCATCTCGCGCGCTGCGACGGCGACGGTCTCTCCCGGCGCGTACGAGATCGTCAGCGGGTGCAGCCGGCCGGGCACATGCGTGACGGGGCAGCCGTCGAGGAATCCGGCGACGGGTCCGGGATCAATTGTCGCTGACATGACGACGATGCGGAGATCGTCGCGCGCGCGCCAGGCCTGTCGCGCGAGCGCAATCGCGAGGTCGGCATGGATGCTGCGCTCGTGGAACTCGTCGAGCACGATCGTCTGGAAGTCCGACAGCAGCGGATCCGTCTGCGCGCGTGCGGTGAGAATGCCTTCGGTGACGACGAGCAGTCGGGTGGAAGCCGTGAAGTTGCGGTCGAACCGCATCTGCCAGCCGACGTCGCGGCCGAGCGTCCATCCGCGCTCGACGGCGATTCGTCCGGCGATCGCGCGCGCGGCCGCCCGCCGCGGCTGCAGCAGGACGACGCGACCGTCGTCCGCAAGCGCCGGCGGCACCCTCGTCGTCTTGCCGGCGCCCGGCGCCGCGACGATGACGGCGGCGCGGCTGCGTCTGACCTCGTCAACGATCCCGGGAATGAATGGATCGATCGGAAGTTGCAGCATCAATCGGGACGAGCGGGTTAGGCCGTCGTCCCGATCCCGACCGGACAGCTGACGCCGGTTCCGCCGAGTCCGCAGTAGCCATCCGGATTCTTCGCGAGGTACTGCTGGTGGTAGTCCTCGGCGTAGTAGAACTCCGGTGCGGGCAGAATCTCCGTCGTGATCGCACCGTAGCCGGCTTTGGTCAGCTTGTCCTGGTACGCCTGGCGAGAACGCTCGGCGGCGTGACGCTGGTCGTCGCCGAACGCGTAGATGCCCGAGCGGTATTGCGTGCCGACGTCGTTGCCCTGACGCATGCCCTGCGTCGGATCGTGATTTTCCCAGAAGACCTTCAAGAGCTCGTCGTACGACACCTGCGTCGGATCGAAGACGACGAGCACGACTTCGGCGTGGCCCGTCATCCCGGAGCAGACTTCCCGGTACGTGGGATTCGGCGTGTGTCCGGCGGCGTAGCCCGCCGCAGTCGAATACACGCCGGGAAGCTGCCAGAACTTGCGCTCCGCGCCCCAGAAACATCCCATGGCGAACATCGCGCGCTCGAGGCCGTCCGGAAACGGCGGCACGAGCCGATGATGATTGACGAAATGGCTGTCCGGCACGGGCATGCGCTCTTCCCGGCCGGGCAGCGCGTCGGCTTTCGCCGGTATCGTTTTCGGTTTCCCGAACATGACTGACCTCGCGTGACCTGATTACTTGGGCTGGAAGATCGCGAACATCGCACCCTGCGGATCGGTCACGATGGCGAACCGCCCGGTGTTTGGAATCTCCTGCGGCGGAACCATGAGATTGCCGCCGAGCTCCTTTGCTTTGGACGCGCTCGCGTCGACGTTGGCTACCTGAAAGTACGGCATCCAGTACGACGGGATGTGAGCCGGCATGTCCGCCGGTTTCTTCATCATGCCGATCGACGGCCGGCCGTCGACGCTGAACTCCGTGTACTCCATCGGCGTGCCCACGCCGCCGTGCTTCGGAACCCATCCGAGCAGCTTCGTGTAGAACGCCTCCGCCGCTTTCGGATCGGTGGTCGTCAGCTCGGTCCAGCAGAGCGCACCTGGCTCGTTCAGGATTTCTGCGCCGATGCTCCGCTTCGACTGCCACAGCTGGAACACGGCGCCCGTCGGATCCTGGACGACCGACATGCGGCCCGCGTCCATGACGTCGAACGGTTCGGCGAACACCTTGCCGCCGGCTTCCTTCGCTTTCTTCGTGGAATCCTCGACGTTCGCGACGGTCACGTAGCTGTTCCAGTGCGGCGGCGCGCCGGTCTGCTTCTCCTCGGGCCGCATCGTGTATGCGGAGCCGACCGCTCTGCCGCGCATCTGAAAGATCGAATACGTTTCGGTCGGTCCCATCGGAACATCGTTGAGGTCCCAACCGAACAGTCCGCGGTAGAACTTGACCGCACCCGCCTGATCGGTGGTCGTCAGTTCAGGCCACGAGAACGTTCCCGGATTGTGAGAGCTGACGTCGGCCACGGTGACCTCTCCTTCAGCGCGCGTGCGCCCTTATCTTTCGATGATCCTTGTCGTCACTTCTCCCTAGCCCGAACCGCCAGTATAGGACGCCCGACCGCGCCTATCCGTCCCACCAGCCTACCCGACCCATCCGTCCTACCCGACCCATCCGTCCCACCTGACCTATCCGCCCCACCTGACCTATTTGAAGATGCTCTTCGGCAGACGCACGTGGACGCCGACGTTCGGCTTGTCCACGAGCTGGGTGACCGCAACGTTACCCGCGATGCTCACGAGCTGATACGCGCGATGCTTCGTCAGGTCCCTCGTCGACACGAGAAAGTCGACCATCTCCTGAATCGCGATTTTCGTTGCGACGGTCAAATCGGGATCGGCCGCCATGCTGATGTAGTCGGTCGCGGTCTCCGCGCGCGGCCACTCCAGCTTCATTCCTTTCCGTACCGTCAGCTGCACGCGTCCGCGCAGCGACGTTTCGATGGCGGTCTGGTCAACTTCGCCATCGCCCTGCGCTGCGTGTCCGTCACCGATTTCGAAAAGCGCGCCGGACGCAAAGACCGGGATGAACAGCGAGCTGCCGACGCCGAGCTCCTTGTTGTCGAGATTCCCCGCGTGTCGTCCGGGCGGATTGCTGCTGACGCGGCCGGCGCTGGCCGGCGGCGCGACGCCCATGCTGCCGAAGAACGGCTTCAACGGGATGACGATGCCCGGTTCGAACTCGGCGGTCATCTTCGCGCGATCGAGCTGGATGATCTTGCTCGGCACGCCGCGCTCGCAGTTCTCCGGCAGGAATCCGCTGCAGCCGTTGTAGCCGTAGGCGATCGGAAAATCGATCGACAGAATCTTCACTTCGAGCGCATCGCCCGGCTCCGCGCCCTCGACGAAGATCGGCCCGGTCAGGATGTGTCCGCCGGGACCGCGTCGGTCGCCCGTGACCTCCGCGACGATCGCCTTCAGCGACGACTGAATCTGCGCATCGGGCACGCCGGCGCGCTGGAGACCCGTCGGCGAGTTCGTCAGCAGCGTGTCGACGTCGACGATGTCGCCGGACGCGACGCGCAGGACCGGTTTGGCATCGGCCCAGTAATAGCCGTACGCCACCGTATTCGGCGTCGCTTCGAGGCGATGCGTCTTCGGCGACTGTCCGGAGAGCGTTGCGGCACACAGCGCGACCGAGCACAGGAACGCGGGAAATCGCTTCATCACGGGACGCCACGCTATCACAAGGTCGTTGCCGCGAGCGGCCGTCAGCCCTTCGAGTCCGATGTGTCCGGATCGAACGTCATCGCGACACCGTTCATGCAGTAGCGCTCTCCTGTCGGCTGCGGTCCGTCAGGAAAGACGTGGCCGAGATGACCGCCGCACTGGGCGCAGTGCACCTCGACTCGGGTCATCCCGTAGCTGCGATCGGTGGAGGTCTCGACGGAGTCAGCAACCGGCGCAGTGAAGCTCGGCCATCCGGTGCCGCTCTCGAACTTGGTGTCCGCATCGAAGAGCGGTGCTCCGCAACCCGCGCATTTGAACCTTCCCGGTCGTTTCTCGCGGTTCAGCGGGCTCGATCCCCGAGGTTCAGTTCCGTGCTCACGCAGCACGTTGAACTGCTCGGGCGTCAACGATGCCTGCCACTCCTCGTCAGTTTTTTGCATTAGGATCCCTCACATGCGAGTGGGCCGTGGCCAAGTGGGTCAAGTGGGTCTAATGGGTCGGGTCGGGCAGGTCGGTCGAGTCGCCCACACCGGCCTGATCACGATCCTAACTGTTGTTGCGCTCGTCTGCGTCGCCGCCGCGCCCGACGCTCCACCCGACCTCGACGCGTGGGTCGCCCGCGCGATGAAAACCTTCGAAGTTCCCGGCATCGGCCTTGCCGTCGTGAAAGATAACGCGGTCGTTGTCTCTAAGGGGTACGGCGTCCGCCGGCTGGGCGAACCTGCGCCGGTCGATTCGAAGACGCTCTTCGGGATCGCGTCGAACACGAAAATCTTTACGGCAACGGCGCTGGGCATGCTCGTGGACGAAAAGAAGATCGAATGGGACGCGCCCGTCATCCGGTATCTGCCGGGCTTTGCCATGTACGATCCGTTCGTCACGCGCGAGCTCACGGTTCGCGATCTGCTCGTCCACCGAAGCGGACTCGGACTCGGCGCAGGCGATCTGCTCTGGTGGCCCGAGTCCACGTACACGCGCAAGGACATCGCGCACCGCCTGCGCTTCATCGCTCCGGCAACCAGCTTCCGCTCCGCATACGCGTACGACAACGTGCTCTACCTGGTCGCCGGCGAGGTCATCGAAACGGTCAGCGGACAGCCGTGGGAAACCTTCGTCGCCGACCGGATTCTGAAGCCGGTCGGCATGACTGGCAGCAACGTCCGCCATTCGGCGGCGGGCAGCGGCGACGATGTCGCTGCGACGCATGCGCGGGTGGACGGGAAGGTCCGTCCGATTCGTCCGTTCGCGAGCGACAACACGAATCCTGCCGGCGGAATCAATGCGTCCGCCGACGATATGGCGAAGTGGATGTGCGTCCAGTTATCAGGCGGGATGCTGCCTGACGGCACACGTCTCTTCTCTGCCGACACGGCCCGTCAGCTCACGACGATCGTCACGCCGCTGCCGATTCAGGATCCGCCGCCGGAGCTGCCGCAGTTGAAACCGAATTTCAGCGGCTATGCGCTCGGCCTCGGCGTTCGCGATTACCGCGGGCACAAGGTTCTGCTGCACACGGGCGGTCTGCCGGGCTACGTCTCACGCGTGCTGATGGTGCCGGATATCCACTTCGGCGTCACCGTGCTGACCAACCAGGAGTCGGGCGAAGCCTTCGACTCCATCGCCTATCGAGTGCTCGATCACTATCTCGGCGTCCCCGCGTTCGACTGGATCGACGCGTTCCGCAAAGCGCACGAGCGGAACGAAGCAGACACGGACGCGGCCGAGAAGAAGGCGGCGGCTGCGCGGAACAGCGCGTCACGTCCGTCGCTGCCGCTCGCGCAATACGCCGGGACGTATCGCGACGCCTGGTACGGCGACATTCAGATCAAGCAGGACAACGGCAAGCTGACGATGACGTTCTCTCACACGCCCGCGCTCGTCGGCGACCTCGAGCACTGGCAGTACGACACGTTCGTCGCGCGGTGGAAGGACCGGGAGCTGCGCGCCGACGCGTTCGTTTCGTTCGCGCTGAAGCCGGACGGATCGATCGATCGCGCCTCGATGGCGGCGGTCTCTCCCGCAACCGACTTCAGCTTCGACTTTCAGGATTTGCTGCTCAAGCCCGTCGGCGCGGAGGCCCGCAAGCCCTAACGCTGCGCCGGCACGAACCGCCGGAGACCATCATGAACGTGCTCCTGCTCTCGATGCCCGACTCGTTCGAACACATGCCGCCCGTCGCGATCCGCATGCCGAACGGGGCGCTCGCGTCGCTGGCCGGCAACGTGGACCCGCACCATCACGTCGCCATCGCAGACCTGATTCTCGCCCGCTCGACGGTGCGCGCCACCATCGAACGGCTGGTCGCGGAGCACACGCCGGACATCCTCGGCCTGTCGGTGATGACGTTTCAGCGCGCCACGGCGCTGCAGATTGCGCGTTTCGTGCGTATGCTCCGCCCGTCGGTGCGCGTCGTGGTCGGCGGCTACGATCCGAGCCTGGCGCCGGACGCGTACGAGCCCTCGAGAGACATCGACTTCATCGTGCGCGGCGAGGGCGAGCACACGTTCTCCGAGCTCCTGCGCGTGCTCGAGCGCGGCGGCAACCAGAACCAGGTTTCAGAATCGCGACTTCTGCACGCGATCCCCGGCCTGTCGTACCGCGACGGCGGACGGATGCTTCACAACACGGCGAGGCCGGTCATCCCGCTCGCCACCGAAAAGCTCCGGCTTCCGAACCGGCGCGCACGCGTCCTCGGCGGCTACACGCTCCTCGGACGGCCCATCGACGTCGTCGAAACGTCGCGCGGCTGCACGTTCGACTGCAGCTTCTGCTCGATCATCGAGATGCGTGGACGCAACTTCCACCCGTACCCGATCGACCGCGTCATCGCCGACATCGCGGACGCCCGCGGCCACGGCGCGCGATCGATCTTTCTCGTCGACGACAACATCACGCTGGACATCCACCGCTTCGAGGAGCTCTGCACCGCGATCATCGACGCCGGCTTCGAGGACGTCGAATACTTCGTCCAGGCGATGACCGCGCCGCTGGCGCAGCACGGCGCGACGCTCGCACCGCTGATGCGGCGCGCCGGCTTCCGCTACGTCTTCCTCGGCATCGAGAACATCCTGGACGACGACCTCCGCTTCCTGAAGGCGCGCGCCAAGAACGCGCGGCGCGAGCGCGGCCGGACGGTCGGCAACGCCAGCATCGACGCGATCGATCACCTGCATCGCAACGGCATGTTCGTCGTCGGCGGCCTCATCGTCGGCAATCCGGACGACACGCGCGAGTCGATCGAAACCAACCTGACGTTTGCCCGTCAATACGTGGACTGGCCGTACATCCAGCATCCGACGCCGTATCCGCGGACGCCGATGACCGCGGAATTCCGCGAGCGCGGTCTCATCGTGGACGAAGACGTGGCGCACTACGACGGCACCACGGCGGTCGTGCGCACGGCGCACGTCTCAGCGGACGACGTGGAGTTCATGCGATGGCAGGCCGAACGGTGGATCAAGCTGAAGCACTTCCCTGCCGCGTGCCGCCGCAACCCGGGGTTCGTGGCCCGGCACGGGCTCGAAATGCTGACACACACGTTCGCGGGCTCGAGCTGGCGATCGCTCTGCGGCCTCGAAGACGAGCGTCGAGCGTTCCAGCGATTCCGCGATCGACGACGTGAGGAGCGGAACGCCTGCCTTCCGCTTGGTCCCGAGAGCGCCTCGGCTGCGCCTGCCGGCCAGGCTGCGTAGTTTTTACGGAACCTGGCGCACCAGGAACACGTAACAGGGGAACAGGGCCGCAGCCCGTCTCGCAAGGAGCCATCCTTATCGGAACCCTGCTGCAGGATCTGCGTTTCGGCGTACGCTCGCTGCGAAAATCGCCTGGATTCACGCTCATTGCGGTCCTGGCGCTGGCACTCGGCATCGGCGCCAACACGGCGATGTT
Source organism: Vicinamibacterales bacterium (assembly GCA_036557365.1). GTDB lineage: Bacteria > Acidobacteriota > Vicinamibacteria > Vicinamibacterales > CAVVIG01 > DATKHR01. The sequence goes on along the minus strand of DATBHR010000056.1, from coordinate 12,571 downwards.
CAGCATCGTCAATGCCGTGCTGCTTCGGCCGCTGCCGTACGCTCAACCGGATCGGCTGCTCAAGCTCTACACGAGCATGCCGCAGTTCCGCGAGGCGTCGGTTTCGTACCCGAACTTCCTCGACTGGCAGCAGCGCAGCCGCGCGTTCGACGCGATGGCGGCGTATCGCGGCGACACGTTCAACCTCACGGGAGAAGCCACGCCGGAACGGCTTCGCGGCCAGATGGCGTCGGGCACCATCTTCGGCGTCCTGGGCATAAAGCCCATCGTCGGACGCACGTTCGGCGAGCAGGAAGACCATCGCGGGGGCGCACCCGTCGTCGTGCTCACGTCGGACTTCTGGAGAACGCGCTTCGGCGGCGATCCGCACGTCGTCGGCCGGACGCTGACGCTGAACGAGCGGCTCTACACGATTCTCGGCGTCGTCCCGAGCGACGAGGTGATGTGGCGCCGTGTGTCGATCATCGTGCCGATCGGCCAGTGGACGGAACCGTTGTTCTGGAATCGCGCGACGGGCATGGGCATGCGCGTCGTCGGCAAGCTCAAGCCGGGAACGACGCCGCGGCAGGCGCAATCAGAGCTCGACACCGTTGCCGCTGCACTCGCGAGCGAGTACCCCACCGAAAACAAGGACCGCAGCATCTACTCGCTCTCGCTCCGCGACGATCTCGTCGGCGACGTCCGCACGCCGCTCTTCGTCCTGCTTGGAGCCGTCGGATTCGTCCTGCTGATCGCGTGCGCCAACGTCGCCAATCTTCTGCTCGCGCGCGCGACCTCGCGCCAGCGCGAGCTGGCAATTCGCGGCGCGCTGGGAGCGACGCGCGGGCGGATCGCGCGGCAGCTCCTCACGGAAAGTGTCCTGCTGGCTGCCGTCGGCGGACTGCTCGGCCTGGGCATCGCGATCTCGCTCAACGCGGTCGTGGTCGCGAAAATCACGAGCGAGCTTCCTCGATCGGGTCAGATTCATCTCGACGCAGCCGTTCTCGGCTTTACTGCGCTCGTCGCCGTCGGCGCGAGCCTGCTCTTCGGCTTGATGCCGGCGCTCAAGAGCGCGCGCACCGATTTGAACCAGGCGCTCAAGGAAGGCGTTCGCGGCACAACGAGCCGCCACCGTCTCCTTCCGGCGCTGGTCGTGGTCGAAGTCGCGCTGGGGCTGGTGCTGACCGCGTCGGCAGGCCTGATGATCCGGACGATGTCCCAGCTGTGGAGTGTGAATCCAGGTTTCGATCCGAGCAACGTGTTGACGTTCGGCGTGGCGGGATCGCCGTCGGTGCATGGAACGCCGGAGGCGGTGCGGAACGGGTTGGCGCAGACGCTCGACCAGCTGCGCGCCGTGCCCGGAGTGAAAAACGTCAGCCCGATCGTCGGCGGGCTGCCGATGAACGGCGACTCGGAATTGCCGTACTGGATTGAAGGACAGCCCAAGCCAGCCGAGCAAAGCCGGATGGAAATGGCGCTGTTCTACGCCGTCGATTCCGAGTACCTCGCGACGATGGGCATCCCGCTCCTGCGCGGGCGGTTTCTGACGCCGCAGGATACGGAAAAGACTCCGTGCGTCGTCGCGATCGACGAGGAGTTCGCGCGCAAGTTCCCGAATCAGGATCCGCTGGGTCAGCACATCAACCTCGAGCTCCTCACGATGAAGTGCGAGGTCGTCGGCGTCGTCGGCCACGTGAAGCACTGGGGCCTGGACGCTGACGCGACCGCGAATGTGCATGCGCAGCTCTACGTTCCGCTGCGCGCATTGCCGGACAGCGTCATGGACCTGGCCTCGACCGGCTCCGAGTACGTCGTCCGCACGAGCGGCGATCCGTACTCGCACGTGCCGGCGATCAAGCAGGCCATTGGTCACGTGAGCGCGAACATGGTGGTGTACGGCGAAGAGAGCATGCAGGACGTCATCAACGACTCGCTGGCCGCAAGACGCTTCACCAGGCTCCTGCTCGGGACGTTCGCGCTGCTCGCGCTTGTCCTCGCCGGCGTCGGCATCTACGGCGTCGTGTCGTACACCGTCAGTCAGGGCACGCAGGAAATCGGCGTCCGCATGGCGCTTGGCGCCGATCGTCACACGGTGCTCATGACGGTCCTGAAGAGCGGCATGACGATGGCGGTACTCGGAATTGCGGTCGGTGGTGTGGGTGCACTCGCGGCGACGCGCGTGATGAAGGATCTGCTGTTCGGCGTCAGCGCTACCGATCCGCTGACGCTCGGGGCCGTCGCCCTGCTTCTGGGCGGCGTCACGCTGGTGGCCAGCTACGTTCCCGCGCGGCGCGCCACGAAAGTCGATCCGATCGTTGCGCTTCGGTACGAGTAGCGGCGATCGAGCCGCGGCCTTCAGCCGACCAATTTCATCTTCTTCATTTCGTTGACGGAGGCCTCAACGAGGTCCGCGACGAACGTCTGCAGCGTCTTCGGATCCTTTGTCTCGCTGGTCGCGGCCCACAGCAGCTTGTCGTCGGTCAGGCTGAACACGAGTGTCTCGACGACGATCGTGGTCGATTCGTGCGACGAGCCGGGAATATACAGACCGCTCCAGCCGTAGCTGTAGTAGCCCCAGAAGGTCTGGTAATACGACGACGACCAGACGGCCGGCGTGTACGACTTCTCGACGTCGCGGTTGACCAGCCGGAACGCGACGACGCCGGCCACGCCCGCTCGTTCGAACCACGGCTTGGCTTTTTCTGCGCTGTGCAGTTCCTCACGCGGCACGATGCGGTACGTCGCGATGCCGTTCACGCCGCGCGCATTCAACTGGCGGACGAGCGATTCCTCCGCGGACATCTCCAGCGACTGATCCTCGGCCATCACGAGCGCCGCCACTTTCTTGCCCGCGAAATTCAGCCGCGCGACGTCCGGCGCCTTCCAGACCGCCAGGAACTTCGGTCCGGCCAGTACGGTTGCGGCACACAACACGACGGCGAGCAGCGCTACAAGCGTTCGACGCATCTTGACCCCCGGAGTGATGGTGAACAGGTTAGCATGTCGCCATGCTGCGAGCCTTCTCTGCCGCGGTCCTGCTGGCCGCCGTTCCGGCGCAGTCGTCGTCCGACGATCCCTGGTCGCGGGTGGCCACCGTATATCACCAACGAGTCGCTGATGCGGGGATCGTCGGCAGCAGCCTCATGTTCGTCCGCGGCGGTGCTGTCGTTCACAAGGCGTTCGAAGGCTTCCAGGACCTCGACGCGAAGCGGGCCGTCGACGAAGACACGATTTATCACTGGGCCTCGATCACCAAGACGTTCACGGGCGTCGCGATCATGCAGCTGCGCGACCGGGGGCTGATCGCGCTCGACGATCCTGCGGTCAAGTACGTGCCGGAGCTGCGCGCGGTGCACAATCCGTTCGGCGACATCTCGCAGGTCACGATCCGCCAGCTGATGTCGCACAGCGCCGGGTTCCGCGCGGCGACGTGGCCATGGGGCGGCGACGAACCGTGGCATCCCTTTGAGCCGACGCGCTGGGATCAGGTCGTCGCGATGTTTCCGTACACGCAGATCATGTTCAAGCCGGGATCGCAATACAGCTACTCGAATCCCGGCGTCATCTTTCTGGGGCGGATCATCGAGCGGTTTTCGGGCGACGACTACGAGGTGTACATCACGAAGAACATGTTCATGCCGCTCGGCATGTCGCACAGCTTCTTCGACCGTGCGCCCTACTATCTGCTGCCTCACCGATCGCACAGCTACGTGCGTACGGACGACGGCCTGAAGGAACAGCGATTCGATTTCGACACCGGCATCACCGTATCGAACGGCGGACTGAACGCTCCGCTCGGCGATATGGCGAAATGGCTGTCGTTTCTGATCGACGGCAACGACATGATCCTGAAGCGATCGTCGCTCGACGAGATGTTCACGCCGCAGATTCGCGCGAAGGACGGCGAGGGAGGCAGCGGCGACGACGTGCAGGCGGGGCTGTCATCGTTCATCGAACGGTACGGCCGGACGGAACTCGTCGGTCACAGCGGCGACCAGAACGGCTTCATCTCGCACCTCTACCTGCACCGGCCAACCAAATCCGGCTACATCGTGTCTTTCAACACGGATACGAGCTCGAAGCGGGATGCGAAGCGGACGACACGTGCGGTGGACAACGATCTTCGTGACGCGATTATCCACGAGCTGTTCGCCCCGGAGAAGAAGCCATGAGACTCGAGTCGCTGAGAACGCTCTGCCTCGCGCTGCCGGACGCGACCGAGGACATCAAGTGGGGACAGGATCTCGCGTTCTCGATCCGGAAGAAGATGTTCTGTGTCGTGAACACAGAGCCGCCGCATCAGATGTCGTTCAAGTGTTCGCCCGAGGATTTCGCAGAGCTCATCGAGCGCAGCGGCATGAGGCCCGCGCCGTATCTCGCCAGGGCGATGTGGGTACTCGAGGAACAGCTTGGCGCCTCGCTCGATGCGAGCGAAGTCCAGAAGTACGTCACGCGCTCGTACGATCTCGTCGCCGCAAAAGCGCCCGGTCGCAAGCGAACGTCCAAGCGTCCGTCGTCCGGCAGGACGCGCAAGAGCGCGGCGCGACGCGCGAAGCCGCGCAAGAAAAGCCCGAAGCGCCGCCGCCGCTGACTTGACGCGGAGCAGCAAGCGACGGCGTACTACTTCAGCGTCGTCCGGCGATCTCGAGTCGTCCCTGAACGAGCGCGCCGTCGTGGACGCTCACGGCTGGCGCCGACAGGTCGCCTTCGAACGTCGCCGTCTTGTTGACGACGATACGTCCATCCGCGAGCAGCTTGCCGGCCACGTTGCCGCCGATGACGATGGTGTGCGCGACGATGTCGGCGTCGATGTGGCCCGAGTCGGTCACCACGACCGGATGGCCGGTGACGTCGATGGTGCCGGTAACGCGACCCGCGATGGTCAGCGGTTCCTGAGCGAACACTTGCCCCTTGATGTGGATTGACGGGCCAATCTGCGCGACGCTGTCCATGAAATCCCCCTGTCGCGATGCCGCAGGGGCAAAGGGCGTTCCCGAAGAGTTCGGCGAAATTGCACCACAAAACAGCTGGTCACCTCGACGCGCCGTGACAGATGAGTAAGAGGATTACGGCTCCGTAATTGCACACACTGCAGTGCGAGGTATCGTTGGCAGTCATCCTTCGGCAATTCCATTCGATCGTCAGAGCAGAAAGCGGCGCGACCTATACCGCGCGCGCGTGCGGCGCCGGAACTGACCACGGTCTGTGGCAGGGCTGGCTCGAGTTCGAACCCGCGGACGGAGGCGCGGTTATCCGTTCGGGCCGCGAAACCACGCAACCCAATCGCAGAGACGCGGAATACTGGGCGACAGGGCTCACTCCTGTCTACCTGGAAGGTGCCCTCGAACGCGCGCTGCGCGGGCCGATCGTCCGCACGGAAACTGCTTCATCGTCGCCGGCATTCGGCGAACCGGAGCCGGACATCCATGTAAAGGCGGTGCGCACGCCGGCGACCGTCCACAGCATCCTCGACCCCTTCTCAGCGATGGAGCGAGGCGAGGTCCTCCTTCGGCAGCAGTTGAACGCGCTCGCGCCGCATCACCTCATCAACATCATCATCGAGTATCAATTGAGCGGCGACAATCCAGTGCGGCTCGAGGGCATGACGCAGGCGGCGCTCATCGAAACCATCATCGCCGGCGTCCGATCGGCGCTTGCTCGAACGTCGGAGTAAGCACGCGCGGGCCGGATCCGCTGATCGCTCACCGCGTCCTTGCTGTGCTAGGCTTGTCGGTGCGGTCGCAATGAAACCCTCCCTCTAGATCCACCGTCGTTTTCCACCAGGCACGTGCTCCGGCGTCGAGCCGGAACATCATCCGTGTGAACAACACTCGGTTTTGAATCTCCGGCTGCGGGCGCAACGGCGGAGCAGCCGCGCAAGGATTTCTGAAACGATCGTCGGAGCATCGATATGAGCGGCGTTGCGATTCGTGTCGAGAATCTGGTGAAGATTTACGGGCGGGGCGCGTCCGAAACCCGCGCGGTGGACGGCCTCAGCTTCGACGTCGTCCGCGGCGCCATTTTCGGCCTGCTCGGTCCGAACGGCGCCGGCAAAACCACGACGCTCAAAATCCTGACCACGCTGACGCGGCCGACCTCGGGACGTGCCGAGGTGATGGGACACGACGTCGTCGACGCGTCGCTCGACGTCCGCCGGCGAATCGGCGTCGTCATCCAGGAACAGGCCGCGGAGCTGCTGCTCAACGTCCGCGACAACCTCCTGACGTTTGCGCGCTTCCACGGACTGTCGGGCGCCCGCGTCCGAGCGAACGCGGACGCAATCATGCACCAGTTCGGTTTGATTGACGTCGCTGATCGCAAGGTGCAGGACCTGAGCGGCGGAGTCCGCCGCCGTGTTCAGGTCGCGAAGATGTTCATGATCGACGTCCCGATCGTGTTCCTCGACGAGTTCTCGTCGGGGATGGACCCGATTCTCAAGCGCTCGGTGATGGACCTGCTGCGTGCACACGCCGCCAAAGGGCGGACGATCGTGCTGACGACGCAAATCCTGACGGAGGCCGAAGAGCTGTGCGATGACATCCTGATCATCGACCACGGCCGGCAGGTCGCGCGCGGCAACCTGAACGAGCTGAAAATGCTGACGGAGCGATTGTACGACGTGACGCTCAGCTTCGATCGCATTCCCTCATCCTTGCAGGCGTTGATCGCGTCGCATCAGCCGACGTCAGTCAACGTCGTTCACAACACCGTACAGATGCGTCTCAAGGAAGACGAATCGCAGGTCCTCGAGCTCGTCTCGACGCTCGCGAAGCACGGACGCGTGCTGCGCGTGGAAATCAACGGAGCGAGCCTCGAAGACATCTTCGTGGAGTTGACGCAGAAACGCGAGGTCGCGTCATGAGTGCGCAGGCATTGACGGCGGTCATCGTCCGCGAAGGGAAGATCCGGGCGACCAACGCCGTCTTCATTTTCTGGGATCTGTTCTATCCGCTCGGCTACCTGCTCGTCTTCGGACTCGGCGTCAACGCGTCGATGGGCTTCACGCATCTGACCGACGGGATGGCCGGCATCGACTACAACGCGTTCTTCCTTTCAGGCGTGCTCGGGATGGCGAGCTTCGGCATCGCCTCGAACACCTCGTGGTCGTTCTTCCTCGACCGCGACAACGGCATCTTCTACGAGATGCTCACGTATCCGCTGAGCCGGTCGGAATACCTGCTGGGAAAAGTGCTCTTCAACCTGTTCGTGGGCGTCGTGCAGGCGCTGATCACGGTGGCACTTGCGGCCGCGCTGCTGCGCGTGCCGGTTCGCGTGGACGGACTCCCGCTGCTCGCAATCGCGACGATCGTCGGCACCGCGGGCTGGTTCTTCTTCTACGCGATCTTCGCGCTGACGATTCGTCGAAACGACACGTTCAACACGGTCACGTCGGTCTTCTATTTCCTGTTTCTGTTCGCAAGCTCGATGTTCTATCCGCTCGATCCGCTGCCCGGAGCCTTCAGGACAATCGCGTACGCGAATCCAATCACCTGGCAGGTCGACGTCCTCCGCTTCGCGACGATTGGCGTCGGCGATCCGGCGCGCATCACAATCGAGGCGCTCGCGTTCGTCGCGTTCACCGGATTCGCGTTCGCGGGAGCGATCAAAGCTCTCGATCAGCAGGGGTGAACTAACGGCCAGCGCGCCTCAGCGAAGACGACCACCGGCGCGGTTCAGCGAAAGTGACGCGCGAGCTCGCTGGCGTAGCGGACGCCGAGGTCCGATGTTGCGGGCTCCGCGAGCCAGTCACTGAAGTCGGCGCCGCGCCGAACCGGCTGGTCGCTGTACAGATACTCTTCGACCAGGCCGCGGACTTCGTCGCGCGTCAGGACCACGTCGCGCAGCAGCCAGCCGGCGACCGTGAGGCCCGTCAGCGCGACCCATGCGGGCGCGTGGACCATCGCGGCTCGGCTGCCAACCGCGCGCCGAACTTCCCGGACCAGTTCGAGGAAGCTGAAATCTCGTGGACCGGCAACAGCCACGGTGCTCGCACCGTACTCCCCATCGATCGCGGCGACGGCGATATCGCCGAAGGCGTCCAGCGTGATCGGCTGAACCCGATAGTCGCCGCGTCCGAATATCGTGAACACGGGCACGTGCCGCAAGAAGTACGCGATGTTGTTCACCAGGATGTCACCGGCGCCGACGACGATGGCCGGGCGGAGGATGGTGTAGTCGAGCCCTGATTCGCGGACGAGACGCTCGATGCGCGCCTTGTTGGCGTAGTACGGAAGGTCGGAGGATTCACTCGCATTGCTCACGCTGACATGAACGATCTTGCGGACGCCGCGAGATCTGGCGAGGTCCACCAGGACCTTCGATTGTTCGACGGCCCGCTCGAAGCGCGCAGGTCCGTAGTTGAATCGGATGTAGTACGTGTTCACGAAGACGTCAGCGCCGTCGAACGCCGCCGCCATCCGATCGGGCGACTCGAAGTCATAGGAGAAGTTCGTGATGCGGCCGGCGAAGCGGTTCTTCGCCGGATGGTTGGTCAGGCCGCGCAGTTCCGCGCGGCCAAGCAGCCGTTCGGCGATCGCGCCGCCGATGAATCCCGACGCACCGGTAATCAGGACTGCCACGCAGAAGCCGGACGCTTCTTCAGGTACCAGACGATGAGATCGAGCGTTGGTGGCGTGCCTCCGAGCTCGCGCAGGCGCGTTGCATTCTGAGCGCGGTGATGCTGGCTGTGCATCGCCATCTGCGCGAGCGCTTCCTCGACCGTCAGCGAGAAGGCGGGATCGCCGAGCCACGGCATTGTGATCATTGCCGCGAGCCGGTCGTCGGAGAGAGCGGCCACACAATTCGTAATCTGATCGTGCGATTCGCGCGCGTACACGTTCAGGTCGTCGAACGTCGCGAAGTCGTCCGCCTTGCCCAATTGCGGAGGCGTCGCCCGGCCGCCGACGGCATACACGAACAGCCGCTGCACCAGATGCGTGTGATGCAGGCGATGGTGAACGACTGCGTCGTTGCGCGCGGCAGGATGCGCGGCAAGCGCATTCCACAACTCCGCATCCGCCCAGAGCTGATGGCGCAGAAGATCGCTCAGGAGTGCGTTCACGACTCAGGCAACTCTATCTGGCTCTTGGATCGGGCTTCACGGTCAGCGGCTGTGAATAGCTCTGCCCGTTCACCGTCAGGCGCACCGAGTACGACCCCGGCGCAACCGGAGGCTGCCCGCCGCGTCCGCCGCCACCACCGCCGGCGCCGCGGCCACGTCCGCCGGCGGAAGGCTGCGGACGGAAGTCCCAGACGAAACGGTGCATGCCGGCGGCCGTCGACAAATGCTCGGTCGGCCGCTGCCACTCGAGCCTGATGGCGCTCGTATTCGGATCGGCAGGCGCCAGCGGGTCCGCGCTCGAGTATCGGCGGACTGCCTCGCCTGACTGGTTCAAGATGTCCAGGGTCACAGGTCCGGATGCGGCCGCGCGCAGGTAGTAGTCGATGATGGCGCCCGTCGGCGGATTCTCCGCCCACGGCTCGTCCTTCTGTGTCGGTGTGCCTTCGTCGGTCGGTGTCGGAAGGATGATCGCGTCGGTTGGCTTGAACAGGATCGCAGACGCAGAAGTCGCTGTCCCCGCTCCGAGGCTCGCCGCTTGCCGCAGCGCGCTGATGTCGTCGATTACCCAGAAGCCGCGACCGTGTGTGGCGACGATGAGGTCGTTGTCCTTGAAGGCGAGGTCGCGCATCGACGTGGACGGCAGATTGAGTTGAAGCGGTTGCCAGTCATCGCCGTCATTGAACGACACGAAGACGCCGAGCTCGGTGCCGGCGACGAGCAATCCGCGCGTTTTCGGATCTTCCTTCACCGTCTGTGCGTAAACGCCCGCCGGCAGGCCGCGCGTGATCTGCTGCCACGATTTGCCGGCATCCTTCGTCCGGTAGATGTACGGCTCGTTGTCCGTCAGCCGGTGCCGGTCGACAGCGGCGTAGGCTTCGTCCGCATCGAAGTGCGACGCGTCCATCATCGCGACCTTGCTCCACGGCGTCAGCTCGCGCGGCGTCACGTCGCGCCACGTCTTCCCATCGTCCGGCGTCAGCTTGATCAGCCCATCGTCGGTGCCGATCCAGATGAGCGGCGCGCGCAGCGGGGATGGCGCGATCGAGTAGATCACACCGCCGCGGCCGCGAGCGGCCTCGAAGTCCGCGGCGGTCGCGGCGTCGAGGTTTGGCGGCACCGTCGGGTCCGGCCGCGTCAGATCGTCGCTGATCCGCGTCCAGTGCTCGCCGTGATCGGTGGTCTTGAACAGGAACTGATCGCCGAAGTACAGCGAGTGCCGATCGCCGGCCAACGAAAACACGAGCGGATTCGTCCACGTGTGGCGCGCCGTCGCGGGAAGGTTCACTTCCGGCGTGACGTTCTTCGCGTCGCCCGTCTCGACATTGCAGCGCGTGACCGTGCCGCCGAACACGAGATCCGGATGGACCGGATCCGGTGCGGTATAGCCGGACTCGCCGCCCGCACAGAGCGGTTCCCAGTCGCGCATCGTAATCGTCGCGAACCTGCCGCGAGTGCGTACGCGGACGGCGCCGCTGTCCTGCTGCGCACCGGTCACCCAGTAAGGAAAGTTGTAGTCGGGCGCGACGTGGTACAGCTCCGCAATCGATTGGTTCAGCCACGATGACCACGTCGGACGATCGGCGAGGCCGTCCACGCTGATTACGGCGCCCTGATCGCCGCCCAGGATCATGCGGTTCCCATCGTCCGGGTAAATCCACAGCTGGTGATAATCGTCGCCGCCAGGCGAGCCTTTGAAGGGCTCACCGAACGTTCGTCCGCCATCGCGCGATCGGTAGACGCCGGTGTTCGACACGTAGACGAGATCGGGATTCTTCGGATCGACGACGACCTTGCCGAAGTACCAGCCGCGTCCCCAGATGCGCCGGTCGTCAGACGCCTTCGTCCACTTCGTCCCGGCATCGTCGGAGCGATAGAGGCCGCCGTCCTTCGCGTCGATAATCGCGTAGACGCGGTTGTGATTGGATGGCGCAACCGCGATTCCAATGCGCCCGACAGCTTCCGTGGGAAGGCCGTTCGTCAGCGGATGCCAGCTGCTGCCGCCGTCAGTCGATTTGTAGAGGCCACTGCCTGGCCCGGTGGACGGCGGGTACACGCTCCACGGCGGACGACGAGTCGCCCAAAGCGATGCGTATACCTGCTGCGGATCGGCGGGATCGAATGCCAGGTCGATCGCGCCGACGTCGTTGTTCTGGAAGAGGACCTTCTGCCACGTCGCGCCGCCGTCGCGCGAACGATACACACCGCGGTCCGCATTGGGACCGTACACGTGCCCAAGCGCGGCGACGAACACAACGTTCGGATCCGATGGGTTGACGATCACCTTGCCGATCTGACGCGTCGCCTCGAGACCGATGTGCGTCCACGTCCGCGCGGCATCAATCGACTTGTACATGCCGTTGCCGAACGAGATCTGCGACCGCATGTCCGCTTCGCCGGTCCCGACGTACACGATGTTCGTGTTCGAGGGTGCGACGGCGACGGCGCCAATCGACGCAATCGGTTCTGCGTCGAAGAGCGGGAACCACGTGCGGCCGGCGTTGGTCGTCTTCCACACGCCGCCGCCGACCGATCCCGCGTAGAAGACGGTTGGCTGACCGGGGACGCCGGTGACGCCGTTTACGCGACCTGCGCGGAAGGGTCCAATCGATCGCCAGCGCAGACCGGAGTACAGCGAGGGATCGACGCGGGCTGTCTGCTGCGCGGAAACACGCGGAAGCGCGGTTGCCGCGAGCGGCAGCACGAGGGCGAGCGTCAGCAGCGTTTGTGAGATTCGTCGTTTGGTCATGGTCATCGCTTCACGTTCCGATCGGGTGCGCGCGAGAGAGCGCTGCACGCCGCGGGCGTTCGCGGTCAGCATATACCGGTCGAGCGCGAACGCTCGTCAGCGTTGGCGTACAAACAAAAACGCCCGACGTGAGCTGAGCTCCAACGTCGGGCGTTTGTTGTGTATTACTGCCGGCAGCGACCTACTCTCCCACACAGTTTCCCGTGCAGTACCATCGGCGGTATCAGGCTTAACTTCCGTGTTCGGAATGGGAACGGGTGTGACCCTGATCCTATGACCACCGGCATACTTGTTCCGGGGTATCCCCGGATCTTGCTGCCTGGGGTCCGAGCGTCACTGTGCGGCTCACCAGCCGTACCTACCGTGACGCCACGGTCGTCCCAAGCAATTCCTCAAAGAGCGATCAACTGAATATTCTGCAAACGGTAGTTTTGACCGACAACGACATGCACGCAGCGTTTCTTTGCATATCCGGGTTCTCCGGGCATATCCGGAGTCCGAACACGTGCATTGATTGTTGAAAAACAATTTATGGTCAAGCCTCACGGCTGATTAGTATCGGTAAGCTCAACGCGTCACCGCGCTTACACACCCGACCTATTACCTGGTCATCTTCCAGGAGCCTTTAGGGATCTTACGATCCAGGGAGATCTCATCTTGTGGAGGGTTTCACGCTTAGATGCCTTCAGCGTTTCTCCCTTCCGGACGTAGCTACCCGGCGCTGCCGCTGGCGCGACAACCGGTACACTAGAGGTCCGTCCAACCCGGTCCTCTCGTACTAAGGT
>DATBHR010000055.1:0-130042 GCA_036557365.1 Vicinamibacterales bacterium | reverse complement strand
CGGCTCGACCTGCGACAGGACCTGGAACACCTGGATCTGCTCAAGACGTGGCCGGTTCCCTCGTCGGTGCTGGTCCGCGGCGAATTGATCTGGCCGACGACCCTGCTCACCACCATGGCCTGGAGTTTTGGCGCGATCGCTCTGGCGCTATCGTCGCGGCTCTTCGGCAGCGTCCGCGCGGACACGCGGCTCGCGGCCGGTCTGGGCGCGATGGCGCTCGTGCCCGCGCTCGTGCTGGCGCAGCTCACTATCCAGAACGCCGCGGCGTTGCTCTTTCCCGGATGGGTGTCGCTCGGGAATCAGCGATCGCGCGGGATCGACGCGATGGGGCAGCGTTTCATCACGCTCGGCGGGACCTGGCTCGTCCTCCTCGTCGCGCTGCTGCCCGGGGCCGCCGCCGGCGCCGCCACGTGGTTCGTCCTGCGATTCCTCATCGGGCCGCTCGCCCTCATTCCAGGCGCCATCGTCTGCGCGGCGCTCCTGCTCGTCGAATCCATCGTCGCAACCGAGGCGCTCGGTGCTGCGTACGACCGGATCGATCTGATGGCGATCGAGCGACCGATGAATTGAGTTGGAAAGGGGAGGCGCGCGTCAGCGCGAGACGAGCTCGTAGCTGCCGGTCGCCGGCTTGCGGTCGGTATACCGGACGACGGGCTGGCCGTCGACGATGTCCACGACCTTGTAGATCTGCGAGCTGCGCATTTCGACCGGACGGCTCGCCATCTGATTGATCTGGGCGACGTAGTTCCGCGTTTCCTTGTAGGGCGGAATCGTCTGGCCGTGCTTGTCCACGGCGCCGGGACCGGCGTTGTAAGCCGCCAGCGCCAGTTCTTCGTTGTTCTGATAGCGATCGAGCAGCTCGCGGAGGTAGGCGACGCCGGCCCGCACATTCTCCACCGGATTGAACGCGTCCACGACGCCGAACTGCTTCATCGTCGACGGCATCAGCTGCATCAGCCCGAGCGCGCCTTTTGGCGAACGCGCCGTCGGATTGAACGCCGACTCGACCTGCACGACGGCACGCACGAGATCGCTGCGGACTCCGTTCAACTTCGCGTGTTCGACGATCAGGTCGTCATACAGGCGGCTGCGATCGACGGCTGCGTATCGAGTGGCTCGCACCGTCGTCGTGCTCGGGACTGCATACGACTTCAACCCCGGGGATTCCGCCGGCCGCCGGTTCGACAGCACCAGATTGCCGTTCGTATCTTTCCAGGAATAGATCTGCGCCTCGGATCGCCTGGTCCCGAGGCAGAGGAGCACGAGGCAGAGGACAAAGGCTTTGGGCCCGCGGCTCGCGCGGGTCCAGACAAATTTGTAACGGACAGAATGGCTCATCGTCGTTGGACCCTGCGGAGGGTTCAACAGATGAGGTTATCGGCCGTACGGACGATGGACTATAGGCCGAGGAGCCGGCGCACGACGGATTCGCTGTCGCGGAGCAGATCGTCGATCCGCTCCGGATGCTTGCCGCCCGCTTCGGCGAAATCCGGACGTCCGCCGCCGCCGCCCCCGACAATCGGCGCAATCTCCTTGACGATCTGCCCGGCCTTGATTTTGGGCGTGAGGTCGCGCGTGACCGCTACGACGATGTTGGCTTTGTCGTCGTTGGCGGACGCGATGATCACCACACCGGTGCGGACCTGATTCTTCAGTGTGTCGGCGAGATTGCGCAGCGCGTCCTTGTCGAGACCCGCAACCTTTCGGCGCGCAAGGCGCGCACCGCCGCCGAGATCGACCGCCGCGTCGTCCGCAGCTTGTCCGGATCCACCGCCGGCGCCGAGCGCCAGCTGCGTCTTGAGCTGCGAGACTTCGCGCGCCAGGCGCTTGTTCTCGGTCTGCAGTTTTTCGATTGCGACAATTGCCTGTGCGTCGCCCGCGTGCAGCGCATCGTGGATGCGCGCCAGCGATGTCCGTTCGCGCTGCATCCATGAAACGGCGCCTGCGCCGGTGAGCGCTTCGATGCGCCGGACGCCGGCCGCAACGCCGCCTTCTGAGACGATCGCAAATAGTCCGATGTCGCCGGTGGCTCGGACGTGCGTGCCGCCGCAGAGCTCCATGCTGAAATCGGGCACGCTCACGACGCGAACCTGATCGCCGTACTTCTCGCCGAACAGCGCCATCGCACCCGCGGCGATGGCCTCCTGACGCGAACGGACTTCCGTCGTGACCGCCGTGTTCCGGCTGATTTCGCGGTTGACGATCTCCTCGATGCGATCGAGCTCGTCCTGTGTCACCGGGTTGAAGTGCACGAAGTCGAATCGCAGTCGATCGGGCGCGACGAGCGATCCTTTCTGCTGCACGTGCCCGCCGAGCACCTGGCGCAGCGCCGCGTGGAGCAGATGTGTTGCCGTGTGATTACGCCGCGTCGCATCGCGCGTCTCCGAGTTCACTTCGGCGGTGACGATATCGCGCACGCGCATCGCGCCGCTGTCGAGCGTCACGCGGTGCGCACGCGGCAGACCCGCGGAAATTCGCGACAGGCCAGTGACCGTCGCCGACGCACCGGTCGCTTCGCTGACGATGCGTCCCGCGTCGGAGACCTGTCCGCCAGCTTCGAGATAGAAGGGCGTCTTCGCGAGCGCCATGTACCCGGAGTCGCCGGCGGTGAGCGACTCGACCGGCCGCTTCGCTTCATCGAACAGCGCGACGATCGGAACGCCAGCCACGCGCGTCGCGCCGTATCCCTCGAACTGGTCGCCGGTGGACCTGAGTGTCGCCTCGTCGCCGACCTCGAAGTCGTCGCGCGCCGCTGGGCCGCCGAACGCGCTCTTCGTTCGCGCCTTCTCGCGTTGCCCGGCCATCGCGCGCTCGTAGCCGTCCCGATCGATCGTCACGCCTTGCGTCGTCGCCGTGTCTTCGATGAAGTCGAAGGGCACGCCGAAGGTGTCGTACAGACGGAACGCCACCTCGCCGTTCAGGACCCTGGACTTCGTGCCGAGCACCTTGGCAATTTCCGCTTCGAGCTTCGGGAGACCTTCGCGAAGCACGGCCTCGAAGCGATGCTCCTCGGCGAGAATCGTCCGCTCGATCGTTTCGCGGTTGCGCCTGAGCTCGGGATACGCGTCGCCCATTTCACGATCGAGGACTCCGACCAGTCCGCTCATGAACGGTCCGTCGAAGCCGAGGTGTTTGCCGTGGCGCATCGCGCGCCGCATGATCTTGCGGAGCACGTAGCCGCGCCACTCGTTGGACGGGATGACGCCATCGGCGATCAGGAAGGTCGTCGATCGCATGTGATCCGCGACGACGCGCATGGAGACGTCGGAGGGCTCCATGCTGCCGGCGTAGGAATGTCCAGCACGAGCTCCGATCTCCGACAGAAGCGGCATGAACAGGTCGGTGTCGTAGTTCGAGTCCTTGCCCTGCATTACGGCCGTGATGCGCTCGAGGCCCATGCCGGTGTCGATGGATGGCGCCGGAAGCGGCTTCAACACGCCGTCGGCGCTCCGCTCGAATTCCATGAACACGTTGTTCCAGATCTCGATTTCCGGGTCAGTACCCGATCCGCGGACGTAGTAAATTTCCGAGCAGCGGCCGCACGGGCCGGTTTCGCCCATCTGCCAGAAGTTGTCGTCGAGTCCGAGCTCGAGGATGCGGTCTGCCGGAACGAACTGCCGCCAGATCTCGTACGCCTCGTCGTCGCGCGGGATGCCTTGTTCGCCTTTGAAGATGGACACGACCATGCGCTCGGGCGCCATCTTCCAGACGTCCGTCAGCAGCGCCCAGGCAAACGCAATCGCATCCTTCTTGAAGTAGTCGCCGAACGAGAAGTTTCCGAGCATTTCGAAGAACGTGTGGTGGCGGAACGACGGCCCCACGTTGTCGAGGTCGTTATGCTTGCCGCTGACGCGCATCACTTTCTGCGAGGTGGTGGCGCGCTTGTAGTCGCGCTGCTCCCGCCCGAGGAACACGTCCTTGAATTGATTCATGCCGGCGTTCGTGAAGAGCAGCGTCGGGTCGTCGGCGGGCACGAGCGGCGAGCTCTGGACGATGCGGTGTCCGTGTTCGGCGAAGTACTTCAGGAACGACGCGCGGATCTCGTTCGAGGTCATTCAGACGATTTTAGCTTCTTCCGCCTAAGCGCCGCGAGCACGCGGTCGCCATCGAAGCCCTGGCGGAGAAGATATCGATACACCCGGTCCAACTCGCGGTCGTCGGCGATGGCGTCCCGTCCTCGAAGTCGCCGCGCGAGCGCCGCTTCGAGCACGGCATCCTCGTCGACGTCGGCGAACGCTTCGTCCACGGCACATCGGGCCAGATGGCGGTCGATGCCGGCCTGCTCGATTTGCATCCTGACGCGCCGTCGTCCCCGCCGCCTGACCGACGTCTGCGTCCGCGCGATCGCACCGGCGACGCGCGCATCGTCGATGGCGCCCTCGGCGCGGAGTCGCGTCACGGCTTCGTCAACGGATTCGAGGGAGTGGCCGCGACGCGCGAGGCGCTGGCGGACCTGCGCCTCGGACAGTTCCCGCCGCGCGAGCAGTTTCAGTCCGTCGAGATAAGCGGGGCTAGCTGCCAAACCTCGTGATTTCGGGCGCGGCGGCGGCTTTGGCCATCGAATCGCGGCTCAGGTCAGCGGTGGTCGCGATGCCCTGCACGCGCAGCTTGAACTCGTCCTTGTTGCTCGCCCACCGCAGCGCTTCATCGTAGGTAATCAGCTTCTGTTCGAAGAGGCCGAAGATGGACTGATCGAACGTCTGCATCCCGTACTGCGAGGTTCCGGATGCGATCGCGCCCGGAATGAGATGCGTCTTCTCCTTGTCGACGATGCAGTCGCGGACGAAGGGCGTGCTGATCATCACTTCGACCGCCGGCGCGCGGCCGTGGCCGTCGACTTTCGGAATCAGGCGCTGCGAGATGACCGCGCGCAGGACGCTCGCCAGCTGCAGGCGGATCTGCTTCTGCTGGTGAGGCGGGAAGACGGCGATGATGCGGTTGATCGTCTCCGTGGCATCGAGCGTGTGGAGCGTCGAGAAGACGAGATGGCCTGTTTCCGCGGCGAGCAGGCCGGTCTCGATGGTTTCGTAGTCTCGCATCTCGCCGACGAGGATGACGTCGGGGTCCTGACGCAGCGCGCTGCGGAGCGCCTGCGCGAAAGACCTGGTGTCCACCGAGACCTCGCGCTGATTCACCATCGATCGATCGTCGCGGTGGAGGAACTCGATCGGATCCTCGACCGTCATCACGTGCGCAGATCGCGTCCGGTTGATGTGGTCGATCAGCGCTGCGAGCGTCGTGCTCTTCCCGCTGCCGGTCGTCCCCGTGACGAGGACCAACCCGCGCTCTTCGTCGGCGATCCGCCGGAGGACGTTCGGGAGGCCCAGCTCGTCGATGGTCCGGATCTGCATCGGAATGACGCGCAGCACCAGACCGACCGTGCCGCGCTGCTGGAAGATGTTGCAGCGGAAGCGGCCGAGGCCGGGCACGCTGTAGGCGAGGTCGACCTCCTGCGATTCCTTGAACTTCTGCCGCTGCGACGTCGACATGACCGCGGCGCTCATCGCGACGAGATCCTCGTGATCCAGCTTTTTCTCTTCGGACGCCGGGGAAAGAGCACCCCGGACGCGGATCATCGGATAGCTGCCGACCTTCAGGTGGAGATCCGACGCCCCGCGTTCGACGGCAATCTTGAGAAGGTCGTTAACGTGCATGAGCGGGGCTGGCCGGCTCGCGCACGGTCGGATCGCCGACTTGCACGTAGGTCAGCCAGTTGTGGCGATCGGGCACGTCGCCGTTGATCACGCCGAAGAACGCTGACTGCAGCGCCTGTGTAATGGGACCGCGCCGGCCGCTGCCGACGGTGATTTTGTCGATCGAGCGAACCGGCGTCACTTCGGCGGCGGTACCGACGAAAAACACTTCGTCCGCGATGTACAGCATCTCGCGCGGAATTGCGGTCTCGAGGACCGTGTAGCCCAGGTCGCTGGCGATCGTGATGATCGAATCGCGCGTGATGCCGCCGAGCACAGACGACGCCAGCGGTGGCGTATGGACGACGTCGTTACGCACGACGAAGAGGTTCTGGCCGCTACCTTCGCTCACGGTGCCGGCGACGTCGAGCGCGATGCCCTCCGAGTAGCCGTCGGCGAGCGCTTCCATCTTGATCAGTCCGGAGTTCGCGTAGTTGGCCGAGCTTTTCGCCAGCGCCGGCAGCGTGTTCGGCGCCATGCGCGACCACGACGACACCTTGACGTCGACGCCCTGCTCGAGCGCTTCCTGGCCGAGGTACGTGCCCCATTCCCAGAGAATGATCGCGGCGTCGACGGGGCAGGTGAGCGGGTTGACGCCGAGCGTTTCGTATCCGCGGTACAGAATCGGGCGGATGTAGCAGGCCTTCATCTGGTTCGCGCGAATCGTGTCGAGGACCGCATTCTGCCAGCCGACGAGATCGAGCGGATACGACATCCGGTAGATCTTCGCGGAGTCCTGGAGACGGCGCATGTGCGCGTCGAGCCGGAAGCACGCCGAGCCTTTCGGCGTCGAGTAGCAGCGCGCGCCTTCGAACACGCCCGTACCGTAGTGGACGACGTGCGACGCGATGTGGATGGTCGCGTCCTTCCAGTCGACCAGTTTCCCGTTCATCCAGATCTTGCCAGTGCCAGCGAAAGCCATCGAAGTCCTCTGGATCAGATTCTAGCATCTGGAGAATTGGCGAATTGGAGAGTTGGCGACGTCGCAGCCGCGACTTCACGAATTCTCCACCGCGCCAACTCACCAATTCCCGCTATTGCGCTATTGGGTCTCGCCGCAGAAGGGGCAGCGCGCCGATCGCACGTGCAGCGGCTTGCGGCAGTGCCAGCAGAAGCGCGGTGGCGGCGTTTCGCGCGCCGCACGCAGTCGTCCGTGGATGTCTTCGGCGGCTTCGGTCACGCCGGGCGATCCCGCCTGCGCCGAGCGCGAAGGACGTATGGGCCGCCGCGGCGCGACGACGTCGACGTCTCGCGCGGCGCGGATGGCTTCGAGCAGCTCGCCCGCTCGCTGGTAGCGTGCGGTGATCGTCGGCGCCATCGCCTTGATCACGATCTCGTTGATCGATTTCGGCACCTTCGGGTTGCGCAGCCGCGGACCGGTCTGGAAGTCGCCGCGCATCAGACGGTCGAGATCCGCGGGCGTCGGCGACTCGTACGGCAGCATGCCGGTCAGCATCTGATACATCGTGATGCCGAGCGAGTACACGTCCGACGCAAAGACCGCCTTGCCCTGAAACTGCTCAGGCGCCATGTACGGCGGGCTGCCGATGATCGTCGTCCCGTGCGCTGCGATCTCGAGAAAGCGCGACGTGCCGAAGTCGGCGACCTTCGCCAGTCCGCGGTCCGTGACGAGCACGTTGGACGGCCGGAGATCGCGATGCAGAATCCCCTGGCGATGCGCGTGGTCGACGGCGTTGCAGATCTGACACGTGTAGTCGAGCGCGCGGGCAATGTCGAGCGCGCCGTCGCGCGCGATGACCGCCTCGAGCGTTTCGCCCGGGACGAATTCCATCACGATGAAGAAGATGTTCTCCTGCTTCTCGGCCGTGAGAATCGTGACGATGTTCGGGTGATCGAGGCTGGCCAGCAGGCGCGGTTCGCGGAGGAGCTCGCCAAAGTCGACGCTCTGCTTGTGCGGAACCTTCAGCGCAACCTTCTTGTCGATCCACGTGTCTTCGGCGAGGTAGACCGTGCCGAAGCCGCCGCTGCCGATGGTCTGAAGGATCTTGTACTTGCCGATGATTTGCCCGCGGAAGAACACCGGCGGCGAGTATACCAACATTAAGCATTGCGGATTGAGGATTGAGGATTGCGGATTGATTGTGGATTGGTCGATTGCGGATTGCGGATTGGATTGTCGGATTTCGGATTTCGGATTTCGGATTGCGGATTGGATTGTCGATTTCGGATTGCGGGTTCCGATTGTCCGCGGAGACCAGACCGATCCTGAACCCGAGTCGTTTCGCCCACATATAATCCCCTCGTGCATCGGTTCTTCGCGCCGGCTTTCGATCCCGGGGACGAACTCGTCGAACTGCCGCGCGAAGAGGCCGAACATCTGACGCGCGTGCTGCGGCTCGCGGTCGGCGACACCGTTGCGGTCTTCGACGGGCGCGGCGGCGAGTTTCTCGCGAAAGTCGCCGCATCGGCGAAGCGCAGCGTCCGCGTCCAGTTGATCGAACGTATCGAGCCGGCGCCGGAGGCCGTCGTCCCCTTGACGCTCGTGCAGGCGGTCCTCAAGACGGACAAGATGGACGACGTCGTCCGCGACGCGGTGATGCTCGGCGTGTTCGCCGTCCAGCCGCTCGTGACCACGCGGACCGAATCGACCGTCGCCGCGTTGATGCGGAGCGCGAGAATCGATCGCTGGCAGCGCGTGGCGCTCGCATCGGTCAAGCAGTCACGGCGCGCGACGCTGCCCGAAGTCCGTATCCCGCTGACGCTCGAGACGTATCTGCACGAGCCGAAGCCGGCGCTGCGGTTAATGCTGGTCGAGCCTTCGACGGCAAACGGTGCCGAGGCGCTCTCGGACCTCGAGCGCGATCGCGCACCGGGGGACGCCGCGCTGCTCGTGGGACCGGAAGGCGGCTGGACCGCGGCGGAAGTGGAAGCGGCGCGAGCCGCGGGCGTCCGGACGATCACGCTCGGACATCGAACGCTGCGTGCCGACGCCGTTCCGGTCGCGGCGATCAGCGTACTGCAGTTTCTCTGGGGCGACCTGTAGGCGCGAACTACTGGCGGATTTTGAAATCCTGCGTCTTCACGTCGCCTTCGGCCAGCGTGACGCGGAACGCACCCGCCCGGTGCTCCTCGAGGTACGCCGGCTCGAACCATTCGCCCTGTTCCGCAGGATCGACGGTCACGACGTAGTACTCGCCCGAAGGGAGCGTGCGGATTCGATACTGGCCGGTCTGGTCAGGCCGGGCCGTCGCGATCTGGCGCGATTGCGGCCGCCACAGCGACGCGTCCGTGGAAAAGGCGAGCACCGTGTATTCCGACGCCGGCCGTCCCTGGTCGTCGACGATGGTGCCGTTGATCTCGTTCACCTTGTCGGTGAAGGTGATCGTGATGTTGCCAACGGTGTCGCCGCTGCGGAGCTCGATCGGCACATCGGTGACGTCGCGGCCGCCGATGCTGACTGATTTCAGGGTCCAGCCGCGTGCGTTGCCAGCCGATCGAATGAAGTGGGAGCCAGCCGGAACGCCGTCGAGGACGAACTTGAAGTCCTTGTCGAGCCGCGCGTTCGATTGCGGTCCGAACGAAGCGGCGTCGGTCGACGGCGCCGTGATTCGGAATTGCGATGCGTCGGGCGGGTCGGTCGCCGCTGATGGGAATACGACCGTGCCCGCCAGACGCGCGCCGACCGCGAGGGCGAGCGACAGGTCGTTGACGTCGGCGCCATTCACCGTGACCGGAACGACGGCGAACTGTGGCGCGGCCGAGTCGTTGCCACGTGCGCGCAACAGGTAACGACCGGGAGCGACGTTGCTGATGCTGAAGCTGCCGTCCCACATGATCCGCCCGCCGAGCGTCGCGCCAATCTGGTTGCCACCGCGGCCGACGTCGAGCGTCATGTTGATCTGACCGTTCGTCACCGGCGAGCCGTCCGGATTCGTCACACGTCCCGACACCCGCGACGTCCGCACGAGCTGCATGCCGAAGTTGATGTCGAGCAGTTCCTGGCTGAGGCCGACGGTGATCGCTTTCGCGTCGTTCACCGACGCGGTCCCCGGGTAGTACGTCGGCGCGTAATTCATCGTTTCGGAATCAGCGCCCGCGGTGCTGCCCCCGCGTCCGAACGCTGCAGGACCGCCGCGCCCGCCGCCTCCGCGGCCGTTGAAGGCCATCGGGCCTCCGGGCAGCGCCGGTCGAGCGGTCGCGTTCACGTAGTAGTCGCCCGGCATCAATCCCCAGACGCGGTACTGACCTTTGTCGTCGGTCTGTCCGCCGCCGGCGCCGACGAGACGTCGATCGCCCTGCAGGTACTGATAGCGCATCACGCGCACCGAGACGCCCGGCATCGGCTCGCCGTCCTCGTCGAGCACGCGTCCGGCGATGGCGCTGCCGCGCGGCAGCTGAAAATCCACGTTGCGCAGCTGCTGCCCGTCGGCGAGCTGCAGCGGCGTTCCGGCCTGCAGCGGACGGCGCTGTCCGTAGGAGAGCGAGACGAAGCCTGACTTCGATGCGGTGATGGTGTAGCGGCCTGCCGGCAGTTCCGTGAAGTCGAAGCTGCCGGCATCGTCGGTCAGCGTGCCGCGTCCGCCGCCGAGTTCCGCGGCGTTGATCGACACACGCGCGCGTTTGACCGGACGGCCGTTGTCGCTGGCGAGGACACGGCCGGTGATTCGTGCCGTAGGTGCCTGCAGCTGGTCCTGCGGCCGCGCCGAGGTATCGCGCGCGGGCGGACGAGAGGTTGCGGCGCCTTGTTGGGCGGGGGTGGCGTCGACTCGGGCAGCGGCGGTCGCGCCGTAGCCGAACGCCACGGTGCTCGTCATCACGGCCAACAGAATCGCGCGCCGCCCTGCAGTCATCGCATCCAATTAGACAGGGGAATGGCCGTCGAGGTTGTCTGTCACGATTTTTTCATCACGAGACCGACCCATTCGTCTTCGTTGCGCTCCCAGACCAGGGGCAACGAATCGAATGCGCGCACGACCTCGTCGCGCTCGCTCGTCATCACGCCGCTCAGAACGAGCGCACCGTTCGGTGCGACGAGACGAGAGATCTCCTTCGCCGAACG
This sequence comes from Vicinamibacterales bacterium, assembly GCA_036557365.1. Lineage (GTDB taxonomy): Bacteria > Acidobacteriota > Vicinamibacteria > Vicinamibacterales > CAVVIG01 > DATKHR01. The sequence continues at coordinate 119,329 of DATBHR010000055.1, read as the reverse complement.
AGCCAGTAAGGCGCCGGTCAGATTCGCGGTGACGACGTCGGCCGGCGGCAGCGGCGTTGTCCGGTAGTCGGCGGTGACAAACATGACGGCAGCCGCCGACGGGTTGAGGGACAGACTCGTGATCGCGGACTGGATGGCGTCCGGGTCAACGTCCACGCCCGTTGCGGCGCGTGCGCCCAGCAACACGCCGGCGATGGCCAGGACCCCTGATCCCGTCCCGACGTCCAGCACTGACTTGCCGGCGAGATCGAACGTCTGCATTGCGGCGAGGCACAACCTGGTCGTCGCATGATGACCCGTTCCGAAACCCATGGACGGTTCGATCACGATTGAGATGCCGTTGGATGAAGCGCGGTCCTCGGTCTGTCGCGGACGGATGGTGACGCGTCCAACGGTGACGGGCTCGAGGTGCTCCTGTGATCGGCGGGCCCAATCCTCGTCCGGCACATCGATGGCCGACGCGGAGCAGATCTGGATCAGCGCGGTGCGCGCGTTGTCGCGCGCTTCAGGCGTCGGGAAGAAGACACGGATGCCGCCGCACAGGTCTTCGATCGCCGTCGGGCCGAAGTCGTCGAGCCTGGGGTAGAGCAGGTCCGGGTCGTCAGTGAGGAGGTCGAGCGCCGGATAGGTGTTCACGCGCGTGCGTCAGCCGAACATGTCCTTCACGCGATCGAACAGGTTCCGTTCGTCCTCGTCGTGGCGGGCGCGAGGCTCGAACTTCTCCTTGGGCAGCACGTCCGACAGCTGCTCGAGAAGCTTGCGCTGATCTTTCGTGAGCTTCTTCGGCGTGTGGACCTGGACCGTCGCGAACAGATCGCCGCGTCCGCGGCCGTTGACGTCCGGCATCCCCTTGCCGCGCAGGCGCAGCGTCGTGCCGGTTTGCGTGCCTTCCGGAACTTTCACCGGCTCTGAGCCATCGAGCGTCGGCACCTGGATCTCGCCGCCGAGCGCGACGGTGGTGAAGTTGACGGGAATCTCGCAGAAAAGATTGTTGCCGTCGCGCCTGAAGAATTCGTGCTCCTGCACCTGGATGACGACGTAGAGGTTGCCGGCCGGACCGCCGAGCACACCCGACTCGCCTTCGCCTTGCAGACGCAACTGCTGTCCCGTCGCGATACCGGGCGGAATCTTCACCGTCAGCTTGCGCTCGCGCGAAATGCGTCCGGCACCGCGGCAGGTGTGGCACGGTGAGGTCACGACCTTGCCGGCGCCGCGGCACTGCGGGCACGTGCGCGCGACGGTGAAGAAGCCCTGCTGGAAGCGAACCTGTCCCTGTCCGCGGCATTGCGGGCAGATCATCGGCGAGGTGCCCGGCGCCGCGCCTGATCCGCCGCACGTGTCGCAGTTCTCCTGCCGCGGAATCTGGACGACGGTCTCTGCGCCGTTGGCCGCTTCCTCGAACGTGATTTCGAGGTCGTAGCGCAGATCCGCCCCGCGCTGCGGACCGCCGCGACGCCGTCCGCCGCCGAAGAGATCGCCGAAGCCGAAGATGTCGCCGAGTCCGCCGAGGATGTCCTCGAAGCCGTTGAAGACGTTCGGATCGAATCCGCCGCCCGCGCCCGCCGCGGAGCTGACGCCCGCGTGGCCGAACCGGTCGTACAACGATCGCTTTTCACCGTCCGCGAGGACCGCGTAGGCTTCGGCCGCCTGCTTGAACTTTTCTTCCGCGGCTTTGTCGCCCGGATTGCGATCCGGGTGATATTTCATCGCGAGCTTGCGGTACGCGCTCTTGATCTCGCCGTCGGCGGCCGATCGCGTGACGCCGAGAACTTCGTAGTAATCGAGCTTCGTCACGATGCCTTCGCCACTTTCACCATCGCCGGACGAAGGAGACGGTCGCCGATCATGTAGCCCTTGCGGAGCTCGTCGATGACTTCGCCATCACGATGGCCTTCGCTGGGCTCCTGGACGACCGCCTGATGGACGTTCGGGTCGAAGTCTTTGCCGATCGCCTCGATCGCCTTCACGCCGCTCTTTTTCAGCAGATCGTGCAGCTTGGTGTCGATGAGCTCGACGCCTTTTCGGTACGCGGCGGCGCCTTCGCCGGCATCCACCGTGAGCGCGCGATCGAAGTCATCGACCACGAGCAATAACTCGAGCAACAGATCGACAACGGCGCGGTCCGCATGCTCGCGCCGTTCCTTCTCGACACGGCGGCGGTAGTTGTCGAACTCCGCCGCTTTGCGGACCCATCGGTCGTAGTAATCGTCGCGCTCGCGCTGCAGGTCGGCAGCCGGCTGGGGCTCCGGCGCCGGTGTTTCCACCGGCTGGGTCACAGGTTCGTCACTCATGGCTTTCTTAACTGGGGTCGCGCAGGACGCGGGAGACCGCCTGCGCTGCACCATCGACAACGGCGATGGCGCGTGAATATCGCATGCGCGTCGGTCCGATCACCCCGACCGTTCCCGATCGCGTGCCGTCATCGTAGGTCGACGCGACGAGGCTGAACGGCCGCAGGCTCGGATCCAGATGTTCCGCGCCGATGACGACTGTCAGTCCGGGTCCGTCGATGTACGCGTTCAAGATGCTCAGCAGCTTCTGCTTCTCTTCGATCATCGCCAGCAATGCCTGAAGCATCGCAAGCGTCAGGCCGGATCCATCGTCGAGCAGCGACGCGGTGCCGTCGACGTAGATCATGCGGTCGTCCGGGAGATCCGCGAAGGTCGAGCTCGCGAGGCGCAAGGCGCGCGCCTTCAACGCGTCGTACATCAGCCGCTCTTCGTCGATGCGCTCGAGCACGGCCTCGCGTGCCGCGTGCATCGGCAGGCCCGAGAACTCCGCGTTCAAATAGCTGGCGGCGTGCCGAAGGTCGTCCGACGGCAGCGGCTCGCCCGTGTCGATCACTTTCTGGAGCACGTCGCCGCCACGCGCCACGATGACCACGAGGACGCGCGTTGCAGTGAGCGGCACGAACTCGACGCGCTCGAAGACCGCCGCTTCGTTTCGCGATCGGACCGCGAACCCGACGGTTCGGGACGCGCGCGACAGCACGTGCGACACCTGCGGGAGCACGGTTTCGATGTGGCAATCGCTCGCCTCGCGGCGCAGGCGCGCTTCCACTGCTGTCGCGGTGCGGCCGGGTCGCTTGGTCTCGAGCAGCAGATCGACGTAGAAGCGGTAGCCGCGATCGGTCGGGACGCGTCCTGCCGAGGTATGTGGCTGCTGAACGAACCCTTCCTGTTCGAGCGCGGCGAGGATGTTTCGCACGGTTGCCGACGAGACGCCGAGTCCTGCGGCGGTGACGAGCACCGACGACGCCACCGGTTCGCCCGATGTGATGAACTCGCGTACGAGCGCCGCGAGGACACGTCTGGACCGTTCGTGGTTATCCTGCATGCGCAGAAGTGACAGATTCCCGGAGGCTTCTCTTTAGCACTCATTACCGGGGAGTGCTAACGTCATTATACAACGTGAAAGACTGACGGCTCTTCAGGATCACCGGATGCCGGCACGAGTCGCGAGCGCTCGCGCCGAGCGGCGTGCGTCGACGGCGACCTCCATACGATCGACGCGCACCGGCTCGAAGTCGTTCACCAGCACCTTGCCGTCCACAATCGTCGTCCTGACGTCGGTGCCGCGGGCTGAATAGACGAGTGTCGAATACGGATCGGGTCCCGTCGCCATGTGCGGACGGTCGCGGTCCACGACGATGATATCGGCACGTTTGCCCGCTTCGATTGAGCCGATCTCCTGCTCGAGGCCCAGTGTGCGAGCGCCGTCGCGAGTGGCCATCCACACGACGTCTCGGGCCGGCAGCGCGCCTGGCGCGCGCCTCATCGCCTGAAGGACGGCGGCGAGCCGCATCTCGTCGAACATGTCGAGGCGGTTGTTGCAGGCGGCGCCATCCGCGCCGAGCGACACGGTGATGCCCAGCGCGCGCATTTCGTGGACGGGCGCCACGCCCGATCCGAGCTTCAGGTTCGAGCCGGGGCAGTGCATCACCTTGACCTCGTGGTCGGCCATCAGGTGCTGCTCGCGTTCGTCCACCCACACGCAGTGCGCCGTGCAAAGGCGCGGGGATGCCAGGTGGAGGCTCGCCAGGTACTCGAGATTCGTCAGTCCACCGGACAGCGTGTTGACGATCGCGAGCTCGTCTCGCGATTCCGACGCGTGCGTGTGAACGAGCGCCTGATGGTCGCGGGACAGCGCGGCCACAGATTCGAGCAGCGCGCGCGAGCACGACACGGCAAAGCGCGGCGCGAACGCGGCTCGCAGGCGGCCGCCCGCACGTCCATGCCAGCGCTTGTGGATGGCGAGGCTCTCGTCGACAGAGTCGTGGGTGCGTTCACGCAGCCTGATGGGCACGTCGGACGCGAGGTCCATCATGCATTTGCCGATCGTCGCGCGCATCCCGCTCTCTTCGACGGCTTCGAACACGACATCCGTGTCATGCACCGTTTCCATCGTCAACACGGACGTCGTGCCGGTTGCGAGCAGTTCCGTCGTGGCCAGGCGGACGGCGGACCGCAGCGTGTCGGGCGAGTGGGCGGCTTCCATCGGCCAGACGCGCGCGCGCAGCCAGTCCATCAGCGGCAGATCGTCGGCGAACCCGCGAAAAAGCGTCTGACAGAGATGGATGTGCGTCTGCACGAAACCCGGCAGCACGTACCCGCCGCGTGCTTCGATGACTTGGTCGTGCGGTCCCGCGATGTTCGACGCGATCTCCGCGATCACACCGTCGCGAATCGACACGTCGCCGTCGATCACGTCGAAGCGATCGTTGAGCGTCAGGACCGTGCCGCCGCGGACGAGGACAGACATGGCGGAAAGTTAAAACTTAAAAGGTAAAAGGTAAAAGGTAGAAGGGAAGTGGGAAGGTCGCGAGCGTAAATCCGGCTCTCGGATCAGGCGTCACGCTTCCGACTTCGACATCTGCGGGGGCGTCCACTTCATCTCGGCGGGGTGTTCCTTGCCGTGCTTCACGGCAATCAGCTCCGCGAGGATGCTGACGGCGATCTCCTGCGGCGTCACGGCGCCGATGTCGAGCCCGATCGGCGCATGGACGCGCTGAAGCACTTCGGTCGGCATCTGGCTTTCGACGAGCGCGTCGTAGATGCGCGCGACCTTGGCGCGGCTGCCGATCAGGCCGAGATAGCGGAGCTCGCGCGGCGCGAGCACGCGCAGCGCCTCGAGGTCGTTGGTGTGTCCGCGCGTCACGATGACGGCGTACGCGTGCAGCGGAAGATTCGCGCGCTCGATCCACGCCGGAATATCGTCGACGACCACTTCGACCGCGCTCGGAAAGCGCTCGGCGTTCGCGAACTTCTCACGGTCGTCGATGACGTGCACGCGGAAGCCGACTTCGGCCGCGAATTTCGCGAGATGAAAACCGACGTGTCCCGCGCCGACGATATACAGCTCGGGGGACGGCTCGATCGGCTCGATGTACACGTTCATCTGCCCGCCGCAGATGAGCCCGGTCTCCTGCGCGAAATCGTCGGACAGTTCGTAATGGACGAGCTCCGGCCGCCGGGTCTTGATGGCCTCGCGCGCCTTCCAGAACGCGTCATTTTCGTAGCATCCACCGCCGATGGTGCCGACGATGCGTCCGTCCGCGAAGACGAGCATCTTGGCGCCGACCCGCTGGGGCGTCGAGCCCATCGCCGAGACGATGGTCACGAGCGCCGCCGGTTCGCCGCGCTCGAGCGCATCCGCCACCGCCGCGAAGACCTCCTGGTTCATGCCTGTCGTGATTATACGGGCGCGGGCGGGCCTGGAGGGTCGGGCAGGGCGGGGAGATCGGGCAGGTAGGAGAGATAGGTCTGGTGGGGCGGGTAGGAGAGATGGGAGAGATGGGAGAGATAGGAGAGATAAGAGAGAAAGGGAGATGCGCTCGTGAACGAGGAGGAGCAGCCTATCTTCCCATCCGTCCTATCTTTCCTACCCGCCTTACCCGACCGACCTGTCCTACCCCTCCCACCTGACCCATCCGCCCCACCCGCCCTATTTGTGCAATTCGCACATCGTCGTCGGTTCGGTGCCGGCGATGAACGCCTCGCTGAACGTCTTGGGACACGCGGGTGAGGCCAGCTGACCGTTGAGCGGATCGATGTTCACGAAGGCGATTCCTTCCGGCACGTCGAACGCGACGCTCGACCGGCCGGCCAGGGCCGCTTTCATGTATTGCGTCCAGATCGGTAGGGCGGCCTGTGCGCCGCTCAAGCCGACGGGCTGATTGTCGTCAAAGCCGACCCAGACGACCGTCAGCAGGTCGGGCGTGAAGCCGACGAACCAGGCGTCGCGGAGATCGTTGGTGGTTCCGGTCTTTCCCGCAGCGTCGAGCGTGAAGCCGGCCGCGCGCGCGCCGGCAGCGGTCCCCTCGTTCAGCACGCTGCGCATCATATTGGTGACCAGGAACGTCGTTTCGGGCCGCGCAATCTGCCGCGTTTTTGGTTCGGGCGGACGGAGCACGTCCTTGCCGCCGCTCGTCAGCCGGAGGATGTGTTTGAGCGGACGAATCGTTCCGTCATTCGGAAAGATCGTGTAGGCGGTTGCGATCTCGTACGGCGTTGCCTCGAACACGCCGAGCGCGATCGACGGATACGGCTTCGGCGGATTGCCGACACCGAGCGACTTCCACAAATCCGCGACGTGACCGTAGCCCGCCGCCTGTGCAACGTGAATGGTGCCGAGGTTTCTCGAATGCGCCAGCGCCTGACGGTACGTGATCGGTCCGTCGTACTTGCCTTCGTAGTTTTCAGGCGTCCACTCCTGATCGTCGAACTCGAAGGTCTCGGGTTCGTCGATCGTGATCGTCGCTGGGGTGATGTCGTGCCGGCCTTCGCGCAGCGCCTGCTCGAACGCACTCAGGTAGACGAACGGCTTGAACACGGATCCTGGCTGGCGTCGCGAGAGGATCGCGCGATCGTATTGCGACTGGTTGTACGAACGGCCGCCGACGAAGGCGAGAATCTCGCCGGTGCGAGGATCGATCGAAATCAACGCGGCTTCTGCCTTGCCCTTGCGCTTGCGGCGTGACAGGAGCTCGTCGACCTTGGTCAGCCCGTCGCGGACGGCGTCCTGCGCGATGCGCTGGAGATGCAGATCCAGAGTCGTGTAGACGTCGAGCGCCTGGTTCGTGACGGTCGTCAGCTTCGGATACTGATCGGCAAGCGTCTGGCCCACGTAGTCCACGAAGTACGGCGCCTCGGCTTCGAGCGCGCGCTGCACGACGGCGAGCGGCTCCTTCGACGCGCGCGTCGCGGCGTCCTGGTTGATGAAGCCCGAGTCGGCCATCGCCTGCAGGACGATGTTCCGGCGCTCGCGGCAGCGTTCCGGATTGTTGAAGGGCGAGAGCGCCGACGGCTGCTGGATGACGCCGGCAATCGTCGCCGCCTCGGCGAGCGTCACGTTGCTGACGTCCTTCCCGAAGAAGAGGCGCGACGCCTCGGCCACGCCGAAAATCGCGAACGATCCGCGCTGGCCGAGCGGGATGTCGTTCAGGTACATCTCGAGGATTTCGTCCTTCGACGCGCGCTGCGTCAGGACAATGGACACCCAGATCTCCAGCAGTTTGCGCCGCGTCGATCGCTCGCGCGCTGTCTGCAGCGTCATCCCGTCGAACTTCGGCAGGAAGACGTTGCGAACGAGCTGCTGCGTGACGGTGCTGCCGCCGGCGAGGTAGGTGCGCCGGCCCGTGGCGTACGAGAACGCCGCGCCCATCATGCCGATGGGATCGATTCCCGGATGCTCGTAGAAGCGACGATCTTCGATCGCGAGCACCGCCTGCGTCATGCGCGACGGAATCGCCGCGAGTGCGACCGGGCGCCGCTTCTCACGCTCGCCGCTCACGAGCGACGCGAGCACCGGCGCGTCGAGCGTCAGACGCTCGCTCGCATGGGTCCCCAACTCGAGCTGCAGCACGCGATCGGCGGGCCGCGTCGGCGGCTTCTTCGCCGCGACGGTCTTGACCGCGGGAGTGCTCGCAGGACGCTGGAACACGACGCGGACGACTTGTCCTTTGAGCTCGGCGCTGCGAGGCAAAATGCTCACGGCACCGTTGCCGACGGCGAACTCGCCCGGCTTTTCGACAGCGACCCGCTGCGCGTAACCGAGATCGTTGAGGCGATCGATCAACTGACGATCGGTCATCGACTGGCCGCGCCGCAATTCGAGCGGACGGGCGAAGACGCGCGGCAGCACGGTCTGACGTTCGCCGTGCAGGCGAGCGTCGATCAGATGCGCGAAGCGGACGTAGTAGTAGCCGGCGGCGATGATCGACAGCGTCACGGGGACGGCGAGCACGGCCGCCGTGACGCGCACCCACGGACGGCGCCAGATCGCGGCGACGCGGATGGTCAGTAATCGTGCCGACTTCGGTTTCGGCTTGGCCAGAAACGTATCCCCAACTTCCCGGCGATCAGCCAGTCGATCGCCGACGCCGATTGACGATCAGATCGTCACTATCCAGTGTCGGCCGAGATCGAGCGGCAGTTCATCGTCCAGGCGGGACACGAGTGCCGGGCCGTACTGGTTCAGAAACGACACAAAACCGATCGTGCGCTCCTGCGCGTGGCCGCTGGGGAAGGCGAGTGCGCGTGCGCGGATGAATTGCCGTCGAAGGGTCTCGTCCCGCCGTTTGGCGGCGGAAATCATCTTGCCATGGAGCGTCTGGAGGTCGTGCTGCATCCGGCCGAGCGTCGAGCGCGCAGCACCCTCCAGGGTCGGATCCAGCGCCGGAATGGCCTGGATCAGCGTGTTCATCTCGGCTTCGATCGCGCGTGAGGCCCCGGCGAACGAATCCTCGACGATGGGGGGGATTTGCGATTTGAGCAGGTCGTTGAGCGCCGCTTCGTCCTGCGGCTGCAGTGACTCGAGCGGCATGCCGTACTTGTTGAGGAACCGCGCGGTCGCCGAGTCGACGAGCGTTGCGCTGGCGCGGGGATACATCAGCGGCATCGGCACGCCAAAGTGATCGTAGACGCCGCGCAGCTGTCCGAGATACGCGAGCTCGTTCGGCCCCGCCACGTAACAGACCGTGGGGAAGATCGTGTCCTGCACGATGGGGCGGAGCAGGACGTTCGGACTGAAACCGGTCGGCTGTTCCGACGCCTGTTTCACCAGCACCGCCGCTGGATATTGCTGATCGCCGACCAGGAAACGGCCGTCCTGCTGCCGGATCGCCCGTCGCCCGTCCACGAGGTGGAAGAGCGCGAGGCTGTCGTCCTGCGCGTGCACCTGCGCGTGATAGCCGCGTGCGGTCAGATCCGATCCCGCCAGCGCGGCGAGGCGGACCGTCTGACCGGGCATCGACAGCTCGCGCGCAAACACCTGCGCTGCGAGCGGCTTCGACGTGGCGTCCGACGAGTCGTACACGACGAGGCCCCTCGAACCGAGGACGTGCTCGAGCCACCGGCCAAACGCGTCGGCCATGCCGGTGCCGGGCCGGTACGCCGACCTCAACCCGTCCATGAGCGATGCGCGGAACTCTGACGGCGGCAGAATCGACTGAAGCTCCGTCAGCGCGTCTTCGATGGAGGCTTCGAGCTGGACGGTGGCGACGGGGGTGGGATCGGAACCAGGACGGGCGGGAAGGGCCACGGTGTGCGGCGTCAGGTCTTCGCCGAACACCGTACACGAACGGACTTCCTCCCAGTCGTGATCCTCCGCGTCGATCCAGAAGATGGGAACCGCCGGCACCTGGTGCTCGCGCGCGACCTGCTCGGCCAGCTTGATGGCCGTCATCGCTTTGAGCAGCGTGAACAGCGGTCCGCCGAAGAGCCCCGCCTGTTGACCCGTGAGAATCGCGACGGTGCGCCGATCGGCCAGCAGTCGCGCGGCGTCACGCGCCTGCGGAGGCGCGCCGCGGCGGCTCTGCTGAGTCAGAAGCAGGTCCGAGATTTCCGCGCGGCGGCGGTCGTGCTTCTGCGTGCGCGCGATCGTGTCGGCCCAGGCGGAACGATCGGCAGGGTTGCCGGAAAAAAACGGCGCGACCGATCGGAAATCGTACGCGTAGTCCGCCGCGAGACGACGAATCCAGGGGAAGCGACGAACGTCGACCGGCGTGCGCACCAAAGACTCGTGCGGAAGCGCGGCTGCACCTTCGGTGGAATTGGCCGGCACCAGAGAGCCTACTGTCGCAGAGCGTCCCGGAAACTGTCAACCATGTTAAACTTAGGTGCCTTCCTCAGAGGAGTTCTTCACTGAACACGGACGCTTCCGGACCTGCGGCCCCAGACGCATTCGGACCTTTTCGGGTTCTTCATCAAATTGGTGCGGGAACGCTTGGCCCGGTGTATCGGGCTTATGACGCCAAGCGCGAGCGTCTGGTTGCGGTCAAACTCTTCCGACTCGACATCGCGCCGGATAAAGTTCACCGCCTCGTTGCCAGCTTCGAGCAGCTGATCGCCGCCGAACTGACTCATCCGGCGATGGCCGTTCCGCTTGCGACCGGAATCACCGGCGTGTCGGCGTATCTGGCCGAAGACTACGTCGCCGCCGACTCGCTCGATTCAGCGGTGCGCGAATACGGCGCCGCGCCGCCGGCAGACGCGCTTCGTGTCGCGACGCAGCTCGCGGGGGCGCTCGATTTTTCGGCGACCGTGGATTTCACGCACGGCGCCCTTCACCCGCGCGACGTCCTCCTGTCCGCCGACGAAACCCGCCTCACCGGCGTCGGCGTCGCACGCGCGCTCGAACTCGTCGGCGTTTCGATTCCTGTCCGACGTCCGTACACGGCGCCGGAGCGCGTCGCGGGCCAAGACTGGGACCGCCGCGCGGATGTCTTCAGCCTGGCTGCGCTCATCCACGAGCTCCTGTGGGCTCGACGGATTTCCGGATTCGGTCGCGAAGTGGCTGATGGCCTGACGGATCTGGCCGGAGCGCGAACGACGGACCTCCGCGACATCTTTGCGCGAGCGCTGGACGAGAATCCCGATCAGCGTTATCCGACGGCGCTCGAGTTCGCGGAGGCGTTGAAGAGCGCATTTCCAAACGTCGCGCTCACGGAACCGCCGCCGAGAAAGCGTCCGGCATCTCAGGCGAAAAAGAGCGCCGAACCGCAACTGCCGCTCGGCGAACCCGACGCGGCGTCCGCGGCACATGCGCCTTCTGCGGTCGCGGTCCCAACTGCCGCCCGCGATGAGAAGTCTGCGGCGACGAAGGCAATTGAACCACCCGAAGAGAAGCCTGTCGATGCGACCGTCGACGAGGTCCCCTTGACGATTGCCGCTGCCGCAGCAGGCTCCGCTCCGCTCGAGGCGATCGATCTGAGACCAGCCGAGCCGAAGCGGTACGATGATGTGGACACGCGTCCGCCGGTGCAGGTCGAACGACACGTGCCGGTGGCGAGCCCGACGCTCATGCACGAGCCTCCGCCGATTTCGGCGCTCGAGCGCTCGCGGTCGGCGGTCTGGCCGCTGATGGCCGCGCTTGCGATCGGACTCGCAATCGGATTTGCAGGAGGGTACGGCGTCGGGTCACGCGATCATACCGACCACGCCGCCGGCGCGGCTGCTGTCGCGTCGCCGCAGTCAACGCCATCGACGCCGGCCCGCGAAGGCACCGACGTTGCCGTCGGCGAGACACAGAAGCCTGCCGTCGTTCCACCGCCGCCCGCCGAAGCTCCCAAGCAGCGGCCCGCGCCGGTCGCACCGCCGAAGACTGATAGACGAGCATCGCAGCCGCGCTCCGACGACCGGACGCGAAGCGCGCGCGCGAGCACCGCGGCGCCGCGTCCATCGACGAGCGAGAAGACGGCGCAGTCGCAGACGGCCGCGTCCGGAACGGTGGGACGCTTCAGCGGTCGGTTGAGCGTGGAATCGCGGCCTGAGGGCGCGCGCGTGTTCCTCGACGGTCAGATGATCGGAACGACACCGCTGGCGATGCAGAACGTGTCGGCCGGCGAACACGCGATTCGCCTCGAACGCGACGGCTACCGCCGCTGGTCATCGTCGGTCCGCATCGTCGCCAGCGAACAGAATCGCGTGACGGCATCGTTGGAGAGGTAGCGCCTGCGGCCATGCCGAGTGAGGGCGACGTAAAGGCAACGGGGACAAACAATCAGAATGGACGCAATTCTCGCGCTCGAGGACGGTACGTGGTTTCGCGGAACGGCCGCCGGCGCCGAAGGCATTACCGGCGGCGAAGTCGTCTTCAATACGTCGATGACGGGTTACCAGGAAGTCCTCACCGATCCGTCGTACTCGGGACAGATCGTCACGATGACCTGTCCGCAAATCGGCAACTACGGCGTGGCGACGGCCGACAAGGAATCGCGGGCACCGCAGGTCGCCGGGTTCATCATCCGTGACGAGTCGCCGATGGCGAGCAACTGGCGCGCCGAAAGCACGCTCCGCGAGTATCTCGTCCAGCATCGCATCGTCGCGATCTCCGATATCGACACGCGCGCGCTGACCCGGCAGCTTCGATCGGCTGGCGTGATGCGCGGCGTCATCGCGACCGGCGATTCGCTCGATCATCAGGCGCTTGTCGAGCGCGCCCGCTCGATTCCCGCGATGGAGGGCTCGGATCTGGTCCGCGACGTGACGACGGCCGAGCCGTTCGACTGGCCGCAGGAAGATCCTGATGAATTCAATGTCGCGCCGGAACGTCGAACCAAGCGGCGCATGAAGGTGGCAGCCTACGACTACGGCATGAAGTGGAACATCCTGCGCCGCCTGAGCGCGCATGGCTGCGACGTCCGCGTCTACCCGGCGACGACGCCCGCTGCGGATCTGCTCGCGGGCTCGCCCGACGGCATCTTCCTCAGCAACGGTCCGGGAGATCCCGCGCCGCTCAGCTATGCGATCGCGAACGCAAGAACGCTCGTCGCTTCCGGTGTGCCGACGTTCGGCATCTGCCTGGGCCACCAGATTCTCGGCCTCGCGATGGGCGGCGACACGTACAAGTTGAAGTTCGGTCACCGCGGGGCGAATCACCCGGTCAAGAAGCTCGCGACCGGCAAGGTCGAGATCACGTCGCAGAATCACGGGTTCGCGGTCGATCCGAAGTCGCTGCCCGACGACGTCGAGGTCACGCACCTGAATCTCTACGACGGAACCGTCGAGGGCCTCCGGCACAAGAAGCAGCCCGTATTCTGCGTGCAGTACCATCCCGAAGCATCGCCAGGGCCTCACGACGCAGACTACCTCTTCGACGACTTTCTCGAATTGATCGGCAGACACCGCGCCTGACGCAGGGCGCCAGGCCACAACAGAACGGAGCGGACCAACGCTGCGCTCGGGCGCAGCTGCGACATCGACGACATGCCCAAGCGGAACGACATCAAGAGCGTCCTCATCATCGGCTCCGGACCGATCGTCATCGGCCAGGCCTGCGAATTCGACTACTCCGGCAGTCAGGCGTGCAAAGCGCTGCGCGCGGAAGGCCTCGAAGTCATCCTGGTCAACAGCAATCCGGCCACAATCATGACCGACCCGGAGCTGGCCGATCGCACGTACGTGGAGCCGCTCACGCCGGAAGTGCTCGCAGCCATCATCGAGCGCGAACGTCCCGATGCGCTGCTGCCGACGGTCGGCGGTCAGACCGCGCTGAACCTCGCCGTCGATCTGGCGGCCGCCGGGACGCTGGACAAGTTCGGCGTCAAGCTGATTGGCGCGTCCATCCAGGCCATCAAGGTCGCCGAAGATCGACAGCTGTTCAAGGACGCGATGCGCGAGATCGGTCTCGAGGTGCCGCAGAGCGGCCTCGCACGGACGTCCGCCGAGGCCGTGGAACTGGCCCGTACGCTCGGATTTCCGATCGTCATCCGCCCGTCGTTCACCCTGGGCGGCGTCGGTGGCGGCATCGCGTACAACATCGAAGAGTTCCGCGAGCTTGCCGAGCGCGGACTCGAGCTGAGCCCCGTACACGAGGTCCTCATCGAGGAATCGGTCATCGGGTGGAAGGAATTCGAGCTCGAGGTGATGCGCGACGTCGCTGACAACTTCGTCGTGATCTGTTCGATCGAGAACATCGATCCGATGGGCGTGCACACGGGCGACAGCATCACCGTCGCGCCCATCCTGACCCTGAGCGACAAGGAGTACCAGCGGATGCGCGACGCGGCGCGCCGCATCATCAGCAAGGTTGGCGTCGAAACGGGCGGGTCGAACATCCAGTTCGCGATCAATCCGGCCAACGGCCGCATGGTCGTCATCGAGATGAACCCGCGCGTCTCGCGGTCATCGGCGCTCGCGTCGAAGGCGACCGGATTTCCGATCGCGAAGATCGCCGCGAAGCTCGCCCTCGGGTATCACCTCGACGAGATTCCGAACGACATCACCCGACTGACGCCGGCGTCCTTCGAACCGACGATCGATTACGTCGTCATCAAGATTCCTCGGTGGAATTTCGAGAAGTTCCCGCAGGCGGATCGCACGCTGACGACGCAGATGAAGTCGGTGGGCGAGGCGATGGCCATCGGCCGAACGTTCAAGGAAGCGTTCATGAAGGGCGTCCGGTCGCTCGAACTCGGGCGGAGCGGCCTGCTGTTTGGTCCCGCCGATGCCGAGCGCGACGCGAGCGCCGCCAGTCCCGACGGGACGGAAGACGATGCGAGCCTGCGCAAGCGGCTGGCGATGCCGAACGATCGGCGGCTCTGGGATCTGTTCCGCGCGATCGGCCGCGGCTGGAGCATCGAGCACATCCACGAAGTGACGAAGATCGATCGCTGGTTCCTGCGTCAGTTCGCGGAAATCGCCGAGATGCGCCAGAACGCCGCCGCTCTCGGACTCGCGGGACTCGAGCGCGACGACCTGCGCCGCCTGAAGCGTGCGGGTTTCGGCGACGAGGAACTCGCGATGGCGGTCGGTGCGAGCGAGGCCGACGTCCGCGATCGTCGAAGCGGCTTCGGCCTGACGCCGGTGTACAAGCGCGTTGACACGTGCGCCGCCGAATTCGAGTCGTTCACGCCGTACATGTACAGCTCGTACGAACCGACGTGCGAGTCGCAGCCGAATCCCCGGAACAAGGTCGTCATTCTCGGCAGCGGGCCGAACCGAATCGGGCAGGGCATCGAATTCGACTACTGCTGCTGCCACGCGGCCTTCGCGTTGAAGGAAGAAGGCCTCGAGACGGTGATGATCAACTGCAATCCGGAGACGGTGTCGACCGACTACGACACCGCGGATCGCCTCTACTTTCAGCCGCTCACCTTCGAGGACGTGATGGCCGTCATCGAGACCGAGCGGTCAGCGGGTGCCGACGTGTCCTGCCTCGTGCAGTTCGGCGGCCAGACGCCGCTGAAGCTCGCTCTGGCACTGCAGCGCGCGGGCGTCAAGATTCTCGGCACGTCGCCTGATTCGATCGACCTGGCGGAGGATCGCAAGCGCTTTTCCAAGCTCCTCGCGGACCTGGAGATCACGCAGCCGGCCAGCGGGACCGCGACGTCCCGACAGGAAGCTCGCGACGTGGCGTCGTCCATCGGATTTCCGGTCGTCGTGCGTCCGTCGTACGTCCTCGGCGGCCGCGGCATGGCCATCGTGTACGACGCCGTGACGCTCGATCGCTACATGACGCAGGCGGTCGATGCCGCGCCGGAGCATCCGGTGCTCGTCGATAAATTTCTCGAGGACGCGTTCGAGTTCGACGTGGACGCCGTGGCCGACTCCGCCG
Organism: Vicinamibacterales bacterium; assembly: GCA_036557365.1. Lineage (GTDB taxonomy): Bacteria > Acidobacteriota > Vicinamibacteria > Vicinamibacterales > CAVVIG01 > DATKHR01. The sequence continues at coordinate 103,774 of DATBHR010000055.1, read as the reverse complement.
CCGCCGTGATCATCGGCGGCATCATGGAGCACATCGAGGAGGCAGGCATTCACTCCGGCGACAGCTCCTGCGTCGTGCCGCCGTTCATCTGCCCCGAGCGGCACCTCAACACGATTCGCGATTACACCCGGCGCATTGCAAAGGCGCTGAAGGTCGTCGGATTGATGAACGTGCAGTACGCCATCAAGGACGACGTGGTGTACGTGCTCGAAGTGAATCCGCGGGCATCGCGGACGGTGCCGTATCTGTCGAAAGCCGCCGGAGTGTCGCTTGCGAAGGTGGCCGCGAAGGTCATGGCCGGTCGAACGCTCGCCGAGCTTGGTGTCACCGAGGATCTTCAGGTCGCCGGAACGTTCGTCAAAAGCCCGGTGTTCCCGTTCGTCCGCTTCCCGGGTGTGGACACGATTCTCGGTCCCGAGATGAAGTCCACGGGCGAAGTGATGGGCGGCTCGTCGAACTTCGGCGTCGCCTTCGCGAAGGCGCAGCTCTCGGTCGGGCAGCGGCTGCCGCAGGCGGGCACGGCGTTCGTCAGCGTCAACAACAAGGACAAGGCGAACCTGCTGCCGATTGCGCGCGACCTTGCCGAGCTCGGGTTCCGCCTCATCGCCACCCGCGGAACCGCGGCGTACCTGCGCGCCTACGGCCTCGACGTCGACGTCATCTATAAAGTGAACGAAGGCCGGCCGAACATCGCCGACGAAATCGTCAACCGCAAAGTGGACATCGTCATCAACACGCCGCTCGGCCGTGAGTCGTTCTTCGACGATCGGACCGTGCGCCGCGCCGCGATGATGCACGAGGTCCCGTGCATCACGACGCTGACCGGCGCAGCGGCCGCCGTCCAGGCGATTCGCGCGCTGAAGCAGCAGGGCCTCGGCGTCCGCGCCCTGCAGGACTACTACGCCGGAATTGCCGCAGAGCCTGTCTAAACGCGCGGCAATTCCTGCGCTGCCCATCGGCGGCGCGATACATCCGTAAGCCGCAACACGTTCAGCTCGAACTGATTAGATCGTTCGAATCGCTTCCACGTCGCGCGCGATGAATGTTGCACCGTCGCGCGCGTGCGCTATCCCGCTGCGCTCCCCGCGATTGGGCTCCTGCTCGGTACCGCGAGCGGATTGGTTGTTCCCGGAATTCCAGCGTGGACACTGACGTCGGCGATGCTCGTGTGTGCGGCGCTGGCGGTCGTCGCTGCCCGCAAACCGCTCGTCGTCGCGGCGTTCGCGGCAGTGGCGTTCTTCGCGGGCGGCGCCAGCCTGTCAATCGCGGTCTGGCAGCGTGCGTGGGCGCCGCCGTTGTTCGACGTGTTCCAGCGCGCCGCGATCGAGGAGCGCGTTCGCCTGGAGAAGGACGGACGCCGCCATCCCCTCGACGATGAGGCGACGATCGCGGTGGAGGGTGTGCTGCGGGCTGACGCGTCGATGGGCGCGGCAGGCGTCGCGCTTCCCGTTGATGTCGACACGGTTCTCGAACGACGCGGTGACGGCGAAATCGCGAGAAGGAAAGCGGCCGGCGGCGTGCAGGTCACGGTCGTCGGCGATTTGGCGCGCGGCCGCATCGGCAGCTGGCGCGCCGGGCGCCGCGTTCGTTTCCCGGCGCAGCTGCATCGTCCGGCGCGGTACCTGGACGATGGCGTCCCCGACGGCGAGCGCGCGCTGGCGCGTCGAGGCGTCAGGCTCGTCGGATCGGTGAAGAGTGGAGCGCTCGTGGAAGTCGTGGTGTTCGGCTCGGCGTGGAGCGAGGCGCTGGCGTCGACGCGCGCGTTTGCCAGGACCGCAATCGCGGACGCCGTCGGACGCTGGAGCGCGCAGTCCTCGGCGATTGTGTCGGCGATCGTCATCGGCGATCGCACCGCACTCGATCAGGACGTGCAGCGCGCGCTGCAGGAAGCGGGCACTTTCCACGTCATCGCGATTTCCGGCGGCAACATCGCGATTCTCGCGGGCGTGCTGCTGACGGGTTTCCGGATCGGAGGGCGCCTCGGCCCGCCGGCGATGGCCGTCGCGATGGCGGCGCTGGCGTGGTACGCGCAGCTGGTTGGCGGCGGCGCGTCGGTCGATCGCGCCACGATGATGGCGGAGCTCTACTTCGGCGCGCGGCTCGTGGACCAGCGGACGCCGTCGTTGAACGCGCTGGCCACCGTTGCGGCGCTTTTGACCGTGCTCGATCCGCTGTCCATCGCGGATCCGGCGTTCCTGCTGACGTGCGGCGCGACGCTCGCCATCCTGCTCGTGATGCGCGCCGTCGATCTGCGGTCGAGTTCGCGAGCCGCCGGCGCGATCCGCGCGATGGTACTGACGTCCATCGCCGTCGAGATCCTCCTGTTTCCGATCGGCGCCTGGTTCTTCTCGAGGATCACCGTCGCGGGGATTGCGCTGAACCTGGCAGCGATTCCGTTGATGGGCGTGGCGCAGGTCGCGGGAATGGTCGTCGTTCCGCTCGCGCTCGTCTCGCGCACCGCGGCCGCGGGCGCCGGCGCGCTCGCGCACGCGGCGGCATTCGGCCTCGTGGCCTCCGCTCGGCTCGTCGAGTACGCACCGTTGCTGACATGGCGTGTCGCGCCGCCGTCAGCGGTTGTCGTCGTCATTTATTACATGGCGATGGGCATCGCCTGGACGCTGTGGCGGCGCCGATTGATTCAGACCGTCAGCGCAGAAGGAGAGTGGACGCGTCGGGCACGTCGGTCGGCGCTGGCCGCAGCAGGCGTCGCGGCGATCTGGATTGCCGTCGATCCCGCCAGCCTTGCGGCATCGCGCGGCGACGGCCGACTGCACGTCACGTTTCTCGACGTCGGTCAGGGCGATGCCATCTTCGTCGTCTTTCCGCACGGCTCGACATTGCTCGTCGATGCTGGCGGTCTCGGCTTCGCGTCCGCCTTCGACATTGGCGATCGCGTCGTGGCGCCGGCCATCCGCCATGCAGGCTTTCGCCGTCTCGATCGGTTAGTGATCAGTCACGGCGATCCGGATCATGCCGGCGGCGCGCTCGCGATCGTGCGCGACTTTCACCCCAAAGAAATCTGGGAAGGCATACCGGTCCCGCGTTCGGTGCCGTTGACGACGCTGCGCGAGGCGGCGCAAATGCAAGGCGCGGACTGGAAGAACGTCGCCGCCGGTTATGGCGTCACCGAAGACGATGTGCACGTGGAGGTGCGACATCCGGCGCCGCCGGACTGGGAACGGCAGCGGGTGCGCAACGACGACTCTCTGGTCCTCGAGGTGCGGTGGGGCGACGTGTCGATCTGGTTGACCGGCGACATCGGCCGCGAGGTGGAGCAGACGCTGACGTCCGCCGGTCCACCCGCACCGCTGACCGTCGTCAAGATTCCGCATCACGGGAGCCTGTCGTCCAGCTCGATGCCATTCGTGGAAGCGCTGCGGCCGCAAATAGCCGTCGCCAGCGTGGGGCGGAGCAATCACTTCGGGCATCCCGTGCCGGAGGTCGTCGGGCGATACGAGTCCGTTGGGGCGGAGGTGTTTCGGACGGATCGGGATGGGGCGGTCAGCATCGAGACCGATGGGCGAACGCTCGTCGCGCGGACTTTCACCGGCGCCTTCATTCAACTGCCACGAAAACACGAAATCGCGAAATGAGAACAGTCTCCCATGCTGAGAATTGCGACGCGTTTAGGCGATGAGTTGGAGGCCCTGGTGCACAAAACGATCGGCTGCTGCATCGCCGTGCACCGGGAACTGGGGCCGGGCCTGATCGAGGGGGCATACCATCGGGCGGTCGCATTCGAATTGGATGCGGTCGGTGTTCCGTTCGAACGCGAAAAGCGGGTGCCGATCGTATATCGAGGCAAATGCGTGTACGTTCATCGCCTCGATCTGGTCGTCGGCGCGAAGATCGTTCTCGAGATCAAAGCCGTCGATCGCTTGCATCCGGTACATCAAGCCCAGACTTTAAGCAGTCTTCGAGCCGCTGGTCTGCCGATCGCGCTGCTGATCAATTTCAACGTGCCGCTGCTGCCGCACGGAATACGACGGTACGTTCTCTGACGGGTGTCAGTCCTACGATTGCTTTCGTGTTTTCGTGCTTTCGTGGCTGCGTGCCTTCGTGTCTTCTGGGCGCTCGTTTTTGATCTGCTGCCACTCCTCCTCGAGCGCATCGAGAGAGAGCTCCGACATCCGGCGCCCACTGTCCGCAATCCGCCCTTCCATGGCCGTGAACCGCTTCGTGAACTTCTCGTTCGCCTTCCGGAGTGCGGTCTCCGGCTCAATCCCTAGCTTCCGTGCAAGGTTGGCGATGGTAAACAGCAGATCCCCCATTTCCTCTTCCGCGCGCGCGGGATCGCCGGTTACCTCCTGCAATTCGTCCACCTCTTCCCGGATCTTCCCGACCACATCGTCTGCCCGCGCCCAGTCGAAGCCGACGGACGCCGCACGCGTCCCGATGTGGAACGCCCGCAGGAGGGAGGGCAGGGCGGGCGCGATGCCACTCAGAAGCGTTTTCGGCGCCGCGGACTTCCCGCTGGCGGCGCGCTCCTGCGCCTTGATCTCTTCCCACCGGACGCGGACCTCTCCAGCTGACTCGAGTGCGCGGGCGTCGCGTTCGAAGACGTGCGGATGTCGTCGTACGAGCTTGTCGGCCACCGCGTCGATCGAATCGGCGATCGTGAAACGTCCCGACTCGGCTTCCAGCTGAGCGAGGAACACAGCCTCGAAGACGTGATCGCCCAGCTCTTCGCGGAGCGCCTCGTGATCGCCGCGATCGATGGCGTCCACGACCTCGTACGCCTCTTCGAGCACGAATGGCTTCAGCGTATCAATCGTCTGCTCGCGGTCCCACGGGCAGCCGCCGGGACCGCGGAGCGTGGCCATGATGTTGACGAGCCGGGCGAGCGCCTGGCCCGCGCGGGCGGATTCGGACATGATGCGTATCTTACCGGCTCGGCGCTGCGTCTTGAGTCCACGCGCGCCACCTGAGTACACTCCATCGAGGATGCAACCCGCTGAGACCATGCCGGAACCATTGAGCTTCACCGCCTTCGTCCTGTCGCTCGCGAGCAGCGCCGCGATCCATTTCGGCGATCTCCCGGATCCGGTCTCCGGACAACCGGCCGAGCCGAACATGGACGGCGCCTCGCAGATGATCGAAATCCTCTCGCTGCTCGAACAGAAAACGCGCGGCAACCTGACCGCCGAGGAGCGGCAGCTGCTCGAGCAGGTGCTCTACGAGCTGCGCATGCGCTTCGTCGAAGCCATGGGCAGTCAGAAGCGCATCATCGAGCCCTGAGTTTCACGCGATGCGGGTGACCGTCCTCGGCAGCGGCACGTCGCATGGCGTGCCTTCGATCGGATGCGACTGCGCGGTCTGCTGTTCGACCGATCCGCACGACCGTCGCACTCGTCCCTCGATCCTCATCGAGCTCGACGACGTGGACAAAGGCGACGCGGCGACGCCGTTTGCGGCGTCCGTGCGATCGGTGCTCGTCGATACATCGACCGATCTGCGCGCGCAGGCGCTGGCGCAGCATGTCCGGCGCATCGACGCCATCCTGTTCACGCACACGCACGCGGATCACGTGTTCGGCCTGGACGATGTGCGGCGCTTCAATCAGATGCAGGGCGGGATGATTCCGTGCTACGGCGACGCGCGGACGGTGCGCGAACTGCGGCGGATGTTCGCGTACGCGTTCGAGCGGCCGGAACAGAAGGGCGGGGGAGTCCCGGAACTCTCGCTGTTCACGGTGGCGGGCCCGTTCACCCTCGGTGGGATCGACTTCGTGCCGATTCCGCTGATGCACGGCCGGCTGCCGATTCTCGGTTTCCGCGTCGGATCGTTCGCGTATTTGACCGACTGCAACCACATTCCGGATGCGTCGTGGCCGTTGCTGCAGAGCAACGGCGGCGTCCAGACGGTGATCATCGATGCGCTGCGGCACCGACCGCACTCGACCCACTTCAGCGTGTCGGAAGCGGTCGACGCGGTGCATCGGCTCGGAGCGCCGCGGGCGTTCCTGACGCACATCTGCCACGACCTGCCGCACGAGGCGACGAATGCCGGCCTGCCTGCCGGCGTCGCGCTGGCTTATGATGGGCTGACGTTGGAGATTGCATGAGCGCGGTGCGCGCCGCACGTGGAGAGCCGTCGTTGTGGACGTAATCCACTATCCCGAGGACGTCAGGCCCTCGCGATGGAACACGCCGGTTCTCGCGCTCGGAAACTTCGACGGCGTCCATCGCGGCCACAGAAAGATTCTCGAGCGCGTGCGCCGCGTCGCCAGCGAGCACGGGACGAGCGCCGTCGCCATGACGTTCGACCCGCACCCACCGCGCATCGTCCGTCCCGACAAGGCGCCGCCGCTCCTGATGACGCACGCGCAGAAGCTCGAGGCGCTGGCCGAAACCGGGCTGCAGGGTGCCGCGATCGTGCGCTTCACGCCGGAGTTGTCCCACTGGGATCCGGAAACGTTCGTCCGGAACGTGCTCGTCGATTGGCTGCACGTCTCCGAGGTCTGGGTCGGCGCGAATTTCCTGTTTGGCCACGAACGCGCCGGCAACTTCACCATGCTCCGGACCCTCGGCGCACGCTACGGCTTCAAGGCCGAGAAGATCGACCCCGTCCGCTACAAGGACTTCGTCGTCAGCAGCACGCGCGTCCGGAGGCTCGTCAGCGAGGGGCGCGTCGACGAGGCGGGCGCGCTGCTCGGCCACCAATATTTCATCGACGGCACCGTTGTTCATGGCGATCATCGCGGGAGAACGATCGGATTTCCGACGGCAAATCTCTGCACCGAAAATGAGCTGCTCCCTCCGCACGGCGTCTATGCGACGACGACGAGGATTGACGGGATCGTCTATCCGTCGATCACGAACGTTGGAGTGCGGCCGACGGTGGACGCGTCGGGACGAACGACCATCGAGACGCACATCTTCAATCTCGATCGCGACCTGTACGGACGGCGGCTGCGCCTCGGATTCGTGCAGCGGCTGCGCGACGAGCGCGCGTTCGAGTCGATCGACGCGCTGCGACAGCAGATCGAGACCGACTGCCGCGACGCGCGCGTGCTCTTCGGTCGCCTTTCGCTATAGAATCGCGATTCGTGGCCGACCATGAGTTCGAGTTTTCGCTGGAGCTGTCCGAACGACCGTATTTCGATCGCATGCTGACCGACGTCGCCCGAACGGTCCTCACGTACGTCGGCTACCAGGGATCGGCCATCGAGGAACTCGACGCGCAGCTGAAACACGCCATCACACGCGGTGGCTCGGACGCGCGCACGCGGTTCGACATCCGGTTCCGCGCACACAACGGCGAACTGCGTATCACCGTTGCGTCCGCCGGCGCGGCCGAGTGGCACACCACCCGACCACTCCCATAAGATTGCCAGAAGCCTGATGCGCCTCTACAACACCCTCACGCGCCGCGAGGAGCCGTTTGCGCCCACGACCGACAACACGGTCCGTTTGTACACGTGTGGCCTCACCGTGTACGCGCGCGGGCACATCGGCAACTTCAGGACGTTCGTCTGCGTCGACGTGCTTCGGCGCACGCTCAAGCACCTGCTCGGCCACAACGTCCGGCAGGTCGTGAACTTCACCGACGTCGACGACCGGACGATTCTCGGCGCGCAGAAAGCCGGCATGCCGCTGCGTGAGTACACGGACCAGTACATCGCCATGTTTCGCGAGGACGCGCGGGCGCTGGGACTGGAGGACGTCGAAGAGCGTCCGCGCGCCACGGACGAGGCAAACCTCACCGCGATGGCCGATCTCGTCGGCGCACTCGAGAAGCGAGGACACACCTACGTCAGCGACGGGTCGATCTATTTCAAGATCTCGACGCTGCCCGACTACGGCAAGCTGGCCCGGCTCGATCACGCGGGCATGAAGAGCGGCGCGCGCGTGGACACCGACACGTACGCGAAGGAAGACGCGCGCGACTTCGTGCTGTGGAAAGCCGCGAAACCCGGCGAGCCGAGCTGGGATGTGGTCAACCCGCCGGGACGTCCGGGATGGCACCTGGAGTGCTCGGCGATGGCGCTGCGGCTGCTCGGCGAGCCGCCGATCGACCTGCACGCCGGCGGCATCGATCTCATCTTTCCGCACCACGAGAACGAAATCGCGCAGAGCGAGGCAGCGACCGGCAGGCTCTTCTCCCGATTCTGGATGCACGTCGAATATCTGATCGTGGACGAGCAGAAGATGTCGAAGTCGCTCGGCAACACGTACACGATTCCCGACGTGGTCGCCAAAGGATTCCGGCCATCGGCCGTGCGCCTGCTGCTGTTGTCGGCGCACTATCGAAAGCAGCTGAACTTCACCTGGGACAGCTTGTCCGCGTACGAAGAATCGCTGCGCCGGCTCGTCGATTTTCTCGCGCGCGTCGAACACGTGACCGCCGAAGGCACGCACGCGGACGTGGCTGCGCGGGTTCAGGACGCACGGAGCGCGTTCGCGGACGCCATGCAGGACGATTTGAACACCGCGGCGGCGCTCGGCGCCGTGTTCGAGCTCGTCCGCTTCCTGAATTCGGCGATCGATTCCGGCGGCGTCGGGCGCGGCGACGTGCCGGCTATCCGCGACGCATTCGACGAGTTCGACCGCGTGCTCGGCGTCATCTCGCTGCGCCGTGCCGAGGACGCGCGGCCGCCCGTGCCGGTTCCGGAAATCGAGCAGGCGATCGAAGATCGACACGCCGCCCGGAGGCGGCGCGACTTCGCGGAAGCCGACCGGATTCGTAAGGACCTGGCGTTTCGAGGCGTGCTGCTCGAGGACAGCCCGGCCGGAACGCGCTGGAAGCGCAAATGATCGACCACGCACCGCACATCAGGACGCCGCTGCCGGGCCCGCGCGCCAAGGCGATCATCGCGCGCGACGAAGCGGTCGTGTCGCCGTCGTATACGCGCGGGTATCCGCTCGTCATCGAGCGCGGCGAAGGCGCGATGGTCGAGGACGTGGACGGCAACGTCTTTCTCGACTGCGCGGCCGGCATCGCCGTCAATTCCACCGGCCATTCACATCCCGACGTGGTCCGGGCGATCACGGATCAGGCGCAGAAGTTCCTGCACATGTCGGGGACGGATTTCTACTACGAGCCGCAGGTGCGCCTCGCCGAGGAACTGTCGTCGATTGCACCGATGAAGGGCGGCGCGCGCGCGTTCTTCGGCAACTCCGGCACGGAAGCGATTGAGGCGTGCATCAAGCTCGCGCGCTACGCCACGGGGCGGCAGAATCTCATCGCGTTTCTCGGCGGCTTTCACGGCCGCAGCATGGGATCGCTCGCGCTGACCGCGAGCAAGGTGACGCAGCGGCGCGGCTTCAGTCCCATGATGCCGGGTGTGTACCACGCGCCGTATCCCGACTGCTACCGATGCCCCCTCGGGCTCGATTCGACGGACTGCGCGGCGGAATGCCTCGACTTCATCGAGCATCAGCTGTTCGTGCATCTCGTTTCGCCAGATGAGGTCGCCGCGATCGTCGTTGAACCGATTCAGGGCGAAGGCGGCTACGTCATCGCACCGGACCAGTTCATGCGCCGGCTGCGTGAGCTGACGAGCGAGCATGGCATCCTGCTGGTGGACGACGAAGTGCAGTCGGGGATGGGACGGTCGGGAAAAATGTTCGCGATTGAATATACGGGCGTCGAACCGGACGTCGTCGCGATTGCGAAGGGGATTGCGTCGGGTCTGCCGCTCGGTGTGGCCGTTGCGCGAAAGGACCTGATGGCCTGGCCGCCGGGTGCGCACGCGAGCACGTTTGGCGGCAACCCGGTATCGTGCGCCGCTGCGATCGCGACGATTCGGCTGCTGAAGGAGCAGCTCGTGGCGAACTCGGCTGCCGTCGGCGATCACATGAAGGCTGGTCTCGCCGCTTTGGCTGACAAACATCCGCTTGTCGGCGACGTTCGCGGACGTGGGCTGATGATTGGCGTGGAGCTCGTACGCGATCGGACGACGAAGGAGCGCGCGACGAGCGAACGGGATGCGGTGGTAAACGGGTGCTTCAGGCGGGGACTCCTGGTCCTGGGCGCTGGCAAGAACGCCATCCGGTTCTCGCCGCCGCTCGTGCTCAGCCGCGCCCAGGCCGACATCGCCGTCGCCATCGTCGATCAGGCGCTCACGGAGGTCGAGCGCGGACGCTGAGACTCGGTGACAACCGGTGGCGAGCCGCTTGCTGGGCGATCGTCGTCTTGGTGGACGATCGCATCGCCTTCGGAAAAACGGGAGAAGATCTGGCGTGTCGTGAACTGGAGCGGCGGGGCTATGCAATTCTTGCCCGCCGGTGGCGTCAGCGGGCGGGCGAAATCGACATCGTGGCCCGCGACGGCCGGACGCTGGTCTTCGTCGAGGTCAAGGCGCGGAGCGGTCCGGCGTTCGGCGCGGCCGTCGAGGCGGTCGCGTATCGCAAGCGTCAGCGGCTCGTCCAGCTCGCGCAGTTCTACCTGACGATCAATCGACTGTCGAACTGTCCCTGCCGGTTCGACGTCGTGTCCATCGATTTGACGATGGAGCGGCCGGACGTGCAGGTGTTTCAGAACGCTTTCGATGCCGGAGCTGCGTAGAGATCCTGTCACCGGGCGATGGGTCATCATCGCCAACGATCGCCAGAAGCGTCCGAACGATTTCCGGCTGGACAAGCCGTCGATTCTCGGACGCGATCAATGTCCGTTCTGTCCGGGACGCGAAGCGCTGACGCCGCCGGAGGTGCTGTCGTACCGGCAGAATGGCGGCGCGCCGAACTCGCCCGGCTGGGACGTCCGCGTCGTGCCCAACAAGTTCCCGGCGCTGCAGGTCGAGGGGTCGCTCGATCGCGCCGGCGAGGGGATGTTCGATCGGATGCGCGGCGTCGGCGCGCACGAGGTCATCATCGAGACGCCGGATCACAGCCGCACGCTCGCCGCGATGTCGGAGCCCGAAGTCGAGCGCGTGCTGTGGGCGTATCGCGAACGGATGCAGGACCTGAAGCGCGACGTGCGCATGCGCTACATCCTCATCTTCAAGAATCATGGCGCGGCCGCCGGCGCGACGCTGGAGCACACGCACTCGCAGCTCATCGCGATGCCGATCGTGCCGGACTTCGTGCGCGAGGAGATTGCCGGCGCGCGGCAGCACTTCTCGCTGAAGGACCGCTGCGTCTTCTGCGACATCGTCCGGCAGGACCTCGCGGATGGCCGTCGAATCGTCTTCGAGAACGCGGACATCGTGGCGCTCGCACCGTACGCGCCGCGGGCCGCGTTCGAAACGTGGCTGCTGCCGAAGCGGCACGGCTCGCGGTTCGAGGATGCGCCGCGCCACGAGGTGGAAGCGCTGGCGCGCGCGTTGAAGTCGGTGCTGCAGCGGATGGATCGCGCGCTCGAGTCGCCGCCGTACAACTTCATCGTGCACACGTCGCCATGCTCGGAGGATTTGTCCGACATTTATCACTGGCACATCGAGGTGATGCCGCGGCTGACCGCGGTGGCCGGTTTCGAGTGGGGGACAGGGTTCTACATCAATCCGACGCCGCCCGAAGAAGCCGCGGAAGTCTTGCGCTCTGTCCGGTTTTGATGTTAGGTTGGAGGTTCGTGCGGGAATAACTCAGTGGTAGAGTGCGACCTTGCCAAGGTCGAAGTCGCGGGTTCGAATCCCGTTTCCCGCTCCAAGCTTTTCACGGTCAGGCGCGTTTCGTTTCGTGGGTCTGTGAGCTACGGCGCGTCGCGCAGGATTGAGAGTTCGTCAGGCGTCGCGACCGAATCGCGATCGCGTGTTGCACGAGCGCGGGCCTTTCTCGAGGCCCGCGACCTGTTTTAGGGCGCCGTCGCCAAGAGGTAAGGCAGAGGTCTGCAAAACCTCCACCCCCGGTTCAAATCCGGGCGGCGCCTCCACTTTCAATTCCTGTCCAGGAACCCTCGCGTTAACCGGAGTGTTAACCACCGACACAATGGGCGTCGGTGTCGTCGAATCTGTAGCCGTTCTATGTCCGATAGATGAAGGACCGGCCTGCAATTCTGGTGTTCATGATCGCTGCAGTGTCTGCTGAATCAGCCACGGCGTCTGTGGCCCGCGTTCTTCGTCGCACTCGTTCTCATCTCCGTCGATCGATGGCGGCGCGTCGTTTATCCCGGCTCGGGCGGAGTCTCAAGCACCAGGTGATGCTGCTCGACGAGCTTCAGAGCCTCGGCGTTGCCTTCGAGTCGCTCGGCGACCTGATGCTCGTGGCCTGAGTTGAAATCATCAGGGCAAACTACTTTTTCTGTGCATAAATAACCGAGTGCCGACTGCACCCAAGCCAAAGCGCAAGCTGAATCAACCCTGCCCGTGCGGATCGGGGAAAAGTTATAGTGAGTGCCACGCCCGGAAGGATGAGCGGCGCAGGCGGCTCGCTCGCCAGACCCGCAAGGCTCTTGTGTGGGTTGCGGCACTCGTCCTCGTCGGCGCAGCTATATACGCCCTGTCGAATAGCGTCCCCTACGGCGAGCGGGCGCTTCGGGATGTGGTCGACCTGTCCGGACTAACCGCATCACAGAGGAGTACCGCCCTGAAAGAGGCAAACGCCGCGCGGTGCACATGCGGCTGCCGTCTGGGACTGGCCGAATGCCTGGTGACCGACCTGACGTGCCCCATCAGAACCGACAACATCGCGCGCGTCAGAGGGATGGTCGCCACCGCGGCGATGCCGTGACCCACTCACTCAAACCGCGCGCTAGAGATCTGTATATCGGAATTGCTTCGGCAGTCGTTTGACGGCATCGTCGAAGTCTCCAGACCCCTTTCTGCCGTCGCTGATAAGAGAAAAACGGACGCCGTCCCGAGAGTAGCGCAGAATGCCACGCTCAGGCGCCAGTCGAAAGTCGAGACCAATTCGAGACCATCAGTGCCCCAACACCATGGAACACGGTGGTCTTGCATCGACTAGAAGGCAAGACAAACCGCTATCGCTGGCAACCCCACGAAATCTGCAAAACCTCCACTCCCGGTTCACCGGGCGGCGCCTCCAATCCTTCCTTTCGCAAAATCGCGAGTCCTCATCGGCGAGTCGGACGAAGTGCGACGGGAATATCGCCGTTCTATAGCCGATCGCCGCGTAGCGGCATATCCTGCCCGCTACTTCCCACGCCGTTCGAGCCGCCCAAGCTTCGCCACGAAGACGTTCTGAAGACCGCTCTGAAATCTCGCAAGCGGGTCGAATCGATCCAACGGCCGCCTTCCGTACGACGGACAGGTGGCAGGGCCATCTGAAAATGCTAGTGTAGCGCAGCACCAAACAGGAGGTCCGCTATGCGCGTGAGGGTCACCATCGTCGCCGCGGGTTTCTTCCTCGCGACTCTGGGTTTGAGTCATCCCGTCAGGGCGGCACAATCATCGGCGACGGGACAGGCAGACAAGAGCACTGCTGACAAGGCCGCGGATAAGACCAAAGCCGCCGCGAAGACAACCGCCCAGGGTGCCGAGGCTGCCGGCAAAGCCACCGCTTCCGGCGCCAAAAAGGCGGGAACCGCGACGGCCGATGGAACGAAGAAGGCGGCGTCGGCAACGGCCGAAGGGACCAAGAAGGCGGGAACGGCAACCGCCGACGGGACCAAGAAGGCAGGCGCCGCGACGGCCGATGGAACGAAGAAGGCGGCGTCCGCGACGGCCGAGGGAACCAAGAAGGCGGGAGCGGCAACTGCCGACGGGACGAAGACGGCGGGGACGGCTACCGCGCATGGCGCCGAGAAAGTTGGCGAGGGAGCTACGAAGGGCGTGAAGAGCCTGGGGAAGGCCGTCACCGGCAAAGACAAGGACAAGGACAAGGAGAAAGCCAAGGAACCGGAAAAAAAGCCCGGACAATAATCGCGAACGAGCGGTCCTTCGCGACTACCCGCCGCTCGCTTGCCAGACGGCTGCCACTACCTCGCCGGCCCGACGAACGCGGCTTCGACGCGTGGATCGTCGGCCGGCGGCCTTCGCTGATCGAGCACCTCGAGAGCTTTTTCGAGCGCGCCATCACGCCCGGCATCGAGATCCGCCTTCGGAAAGACCGGAACAACGATGTCCGGCGGGATGCCGGGACCGTCGTAGCTTTTGCCATCCGTGACAAAGCGCTCATTCGGCAGCCCGAAGCGCCATCCATTCGGGAGCACTCTGCCCAGCACGTCGGAAAACACGCCCTGTGTGTTCTCGCCAATGCGTGTGACGTGCGGCGTTCTGTTCAGCAGCGCCTGCGTGAACGTCTCGGCGGCGCTCACGCTGAGGACGCCGGTCAACTCGACGACCGGTCCGCGAAACGAGGCCTTGCTCGTTGGACGAACCACGCTCGGCTGCGGATCGGTCCAGCGACGGGCGTTCTGTGGATCCGAACGCGCCTGTTTGGCGTAGGCGACGTACTCGGCGCTCGCCAGGCGTGATGCGATCGCGAGGCCGTACGGATCCGACCCGCCGCCGTTGATTCGCACGTCGAACACCAGTCCGCTCCAGGACGACGCGTCCGCGAAGATGGCGTCGAGCGCTTCTTCGAGCGCCGCGAGTCCGCTTTCGAAGCCGGGCTGCGGTCCGTAGCCGGAGAAGCTCTTGATCCGCACGTACGCCACGCCGTGGTCCAGCCGTCCGTACTGAACCTGACCGTTGCACCACGATTTCAACGGCGAGCGTAGGTACTTCTGTTCGACAACCTCGAACGCGCGCGGCCGATCGGCGCGATCGAGCCAGTTGGCGGTCCGGCGACTGCCGGAAAACGTCTGGTTGATGTTGTCCGCGCGGATGCTCGTGTGCGCGTCGCCGAACGGTTCGATCATCTCCTTCAGCACCTGAAAGAGTTCCGCGGGTGTCGTGCGATCGGTGACGCGCGGACGATCCTCGGCAACGGTGGCCGACCAGTTCGCTTTGCGGATGTCAAAGAAACCGTACTGTTCGGCCCACGTCGCCGCGAACACGTCGAAGTTCGTCAACGGCGTGTCGGGTGTCGGCTCCGCACAGGTCGCAGGAGCTGCACGCTGCCGATGGATGACGATGTCCGACGCGGAGCCGTTCTGGTGGAGAAGACGACGGTCCTGATCGCTGGCTGATCGGAGGACGAAGGTCGTCGGTCGATCGACGACCTTGAAAGCAACGTCGCCATTGCGCTCGGTCGTCGTCCGCTCCGCTGTGAACGACGGGATGCAGCTGACCGACGTCACCTCGAACGCCTTGAGCGTCTGGCCGGACACGTCGAAGTAGAGCCCGTAGCCTTCGGAGCTCCAGCGGCCGTCGAGCGACTGCGCACCGACGGGCGCGCTGGCGGCGATCACTGCCGCGCACATGACGAGTCGATAGAAAGGCCTTGGCTCGATCACGTCAACCTCCCGCACTCTGAACGCGTCAGTGTTTCAGCATCCGATAGATCCCGCGCTCGAATTCATCGTAGACGTCGAGCGCCTTCGTGTCCGCGAAGGGAAGGAACTGCATCATGACGACGCCGCCGACGCCGCGAGTGCGATCGATCCAGAAGTACGTGTTGTCGATGCCGCCCCAGCTCAGGCTGCCGACGGAACGCTTACCCGGCACGCCGACCATCGTGATCAGGAACCCGAGTCCCCACTTGTCGCGGCCGTCGTTGATGAACGTGAAGTCCATGCTGCTCGCCGGTATCGCGGTCTTGATCGCCCGGACGCCGACGTCGCCGATCTGATTCGTCGCCATCAACGCGACGCTGGATGGCGACAGGATCCGCGCGCCGTCGAGCTCTCCGCCGTTGAGCAGCATTCGGACGAACCGAACGTAGTCCCCGGCGGTCGAATTGAGACCACCGCCGCCGTTGAACGTGGTCGCCGGACGGCGGGGCTGGTTCGGCTGTTCGCTCACGCGTCCGTCCGGCGCTCCGTCCTTCCGTTGATGAACCGTGACCAGCCGCGGCTGCTTTGCATCCGGCACGTTGAAGAACGAGTCGGTCATGCGGAGCGGCACGAAGATGTGATCGTGAAAGTATTCTTCGAGAGACTGACCGGAGACTCGCTCGACAAGTCGTCCGAGCCAATCGGTGCCCGTCCCATACAGCCAGTCCGTCCCGGGTTCGAAGAGCAAAGGACCGGCCGCATACTTCTCGCCCTCGCGCGGCTTGAAGTCGCGCACGATCGGACTTGTGAATCCGTAGCCCAGCCCGGAGGTATGCGTAAAAAGATGGCGAATCGTGATCTTCGCGCCCGCCGGGCGAAGCGTGTACGCGCCAGTGGCGCTGTCGAACGACTCGAAGACGGAAAGGCCGGCGAGCTCCGGCAGATACTTCTCCGCGGGATCATCGAGCGCGAATCGTCCCTGCTGGATCAGCTGCATCGCGGCGACACTCGTCACCGGCTTCGTCATCGACGCGATACGGAAGATGGCGTCCACCGTCATCGGCCGATCGTTCGCCACGTCCGCTTTGCCGTAGGCGCCCGTGTACAGGACGCGGTCCTTTGTCGCCGCCATCACCACGAGACCGCCGGGAACCTCGCCGCGGGCGATCGCAATCTTCAGCTGCTCTTCGAACGTCGTCGTCGCCGCAGCCGCGAGCGGACGCGGACTGGTGGTTGCGACCGCAGCGGACAGCGCGCACAGGAGGAGCAGGTTTCGACCGGTTCTTCGCATCGATGACCTCATCACAGAACGATCTCGGTTTTCTCGAACCATCGCACGCGCCGACGTGGGCGACTATATCAGCCCGACGCGCCGCGCGCTCGGCGTCGGCATGACCGCTTTGGCGCTAAGATGTGCGCGAGGGAAGCATGAGTCTCACAGCAATCGCTGCGGTCTTGATGTCGGCCATTCTGGGCCAGGCGCCGCAAACGAGCACGCGCGTCGTAATGGCGGGCTCGGCCCGCATCGAGCGAATCGACATCTCGACACGATCGATGACGGTTCGCACGCCAGAGGGTGTCGTTCATACGATCTACGTGCCGCGCGATCTCAAGATCTTCAACGAGCTGAAGACCGGCGATACGGTCGACGTCCGCGTTCAGGAGGAAGTGATCGTCGCGTTGGCTCGCGGCAGACCGACGGTGATCGTTGATTCGACCGCGGACGCGAAAAAAGCGGCCGCCGGCGAGAAAGAAGTGATTCAACAGCTGAAGGCGACGGTGACGATTGTCAGCATCGACCCGCAGCAGCAGATGGTCGTCTATAAGACGGCGGACAAGCGACAGGTGATGCGGCAGGTGGCCGACCCGAAGTTGCTCGAGGGCCTGAAAGCCGGCGACATGATCGATATCACCTACACGCGTGAACGCGCCATCGAGCTATCGAGGTCGCGCTGACGACGCTCGAAAGCAATCGAACAACGTCATGTCGATTCTTGGACTGACCCGACGGTCGTTCCTGGTGGCGAGCAGTGCGATTGGTTTTGGCGGTTCCGCTCCATCGCCACTCACGGATGGAGGAGCGCTTCTACGTGCTCGAAGGCCGCGGTCGCGTGGTTCTCGAAGAGATGCCGCGCCGGGCCGGCCTGGACGGATTCTTCCGCGAGATGTGCTCACCTCCGGGCGCGTCGCGCAAGCCGCTCACTAAGGCATCGTTCGGTCGCGACGACGCCGGATCATCCACGCGAGGCCGGTCCCGAGCAGGACGATCGATGCAGGTTCGGGTGTGGCCGAGACGCCTTGCATCGAAAAGTTGTAGAAGAAGTCGGCTTCCCGAAAACCAGCGCCAATCGTGCCCAGCCCGGAACCGGCGAGCGCGCCATTGAACAAGGTCTGTGGTCCTTGCGCGATGTTCAGCATTCCCGACCACGTGATGTCGGCATTCACGTTCACGTTGTCGAACGGTCCGTTGACGGGTGGCACCGTCACGGTTGGACCGAAGAAATCGAACCGGCCCTCGACGTGTGCGGGACTTCCGCCTCCGCCGCCGATCAACGGGCTCACGAACGCCTGACCCTGAAAATCGCCGGTCGTCTGGGTGAACGAACGCAGTCCCGAGCCCTCGGGGATGCCGGGCTGAAGGTGCGTCAGGTTGACGATCTGAAGGTTGAATGCAGGGAAGGTGAGGTCGATCTCTTCGATGAATTGAGCGCCGACGAAGCTGCCGTTGAGGCCTCCGTTGACGGTGATCGGGTCGGCCTGCGCGAGGCTCGCGCAACCGAAGGCTGTCACCAGCGTCAGAACTGCCAGATTGGTCCGCATACGACTCCTCGCCGTCCGGCCCATTCGCGCGCGCCAACACGCGCGAATTGCCACTTGTTGGAGAATCGCTTCCACGTCCGCGTATTTCCGGTGTCTCTTGTCTCTTGCAAACCTCGCGTGGGACTTGGGCAAGCAAACGAGGTGACCTGAACCGGAAATGTTCTCCGCGGGCTCGATCCGGTGTAGCGTATGCGCCCATGGAGGCGCCATGAACAAGGTCATCGTTGCGGCGACGCTCGCCGCGGGTGTCATGCTCGGATATTCGGGCCGCGCGTGGACGCAGACGGATCCGAAGCTGCCGATTGCGGGGTCGAACGCGGCGAAAGACTTTTCGGGAGCCAAGGAACTGCCGGATCCGAGCGTCGACTACAAGGTCGTCTTCTCGGTGGCGGCGAACGCGAAGCCGGACGAAGTCCATCCAACGCTGAAGACGATTGCGCTCTACCTCAACACCCTCGCGCACAACGGCGTCCCGGCCAATCATCGTCACATCGCCGCGGTGTTTCATCAGGGCGGCGGCGACGCCGTGCTCGCGAACGATGTCTACAAGGCGCGACACAACGGCATCGACAATCCGAACATCGCAATGCTGCGCGATTTGAAGCAGGCTGACGTCGAACTGCGCGTCTGCGGTCAGGGTCTCCTCGGCAAGAAGCTCGAACCGTCGCAGGTGCTGCCGGGTGTCCAGGTCGATCTCTGGGCGATGACGACGATGGTCAACCTGCAGCTGCGCGGCTACGTCCGCGTCGGCGGATAGGGTCGCGGCGAAGACTACGCGTCGTCTGCGCGGCGCGGGCCGCGCGGGATACGATGAGCGCGTGCAGACGATCGCACACGATCTGCGATACGCCATACGGGGGCTCGGCCGGAATCCCGGGGTCGCAGCCGTCATCTTCCTGACGCTCGCGATCGGGATCGGCATTAACACGGCGATTTTCAGTTTCGTCGACGCCATCCTGTTGAAGCCGCTCCCGTACCCCCACGCGGATCGTATCGTCGGCATCTGGGAACGGCGGCCGTCCGGCCAGCCGAACTCGATGACGACGCTGAACTATCTCGACTACGCGCAGCAGAACACCGTATTCGAGCAGATGGCGGCGACGACTGGCTGCTGCGGTCTGACGATTCTGAATGGCGAGCCGCCGGTCTCGCTGTTTACACTGTCCGTCTCGCCGACGTACTTCGATGTATTCGGCGTGACTGCGGCGCTAGGCCGCACCTTCGCCGCAGGTGACGACTCACCGGGTCGCAATCGCGTGATCGTGCTCAGCCATCGCGCGTGGGCGTCTCACTTTGGGTCGGATCCGGCGCTGGTCGGCCGCGACATCCGGATTAACGACCAGCCCCATACGGTCATCGGCGTCATGCCCGAGCACGGGCCATTCGACAGAATGCTCGTCGAAGCGTGGTTGCCGTTGACGTTCGGACCCGAGCGAATGAATCGGACATCGCATTGGCTGATCTGGCTCACCGGCGGTGCTATTGGTCGGCTGAAACCCGGTGTTTCGATTGAGCACGCGCGCGCCAATCTGGAAGCGATCGGCGCGCGGCTGTCGAGCGAATATCCCGAGACGAACAGGGGATGGAGCGCGATCGTTCAGTCGTACGCGTCGATCGTTGCCGGCAGGGACTTGCAGCGTTCGCTTTACGTGCTGCTGGCAGCGGTCGGCGTCGTGCTGCTCATCGGCTGCGTCAACGTCGCCAATGTCATGCTGGCGCGTGCGCTCGCGCGAGAGCGCGAGATTGCCGTCCGGATTGCGCTTGGTGCCAGCCATGCCCGCGTGATGCAGCAGTTCCTGACCGAAAGCGTCGCGATTTCACTGGCCGGCGGAGCGCTCGGCGTCGCTGTCGCGTCTCTCTCGATGTGGTTGTTGAAGGCGGCGCTCGCCGCGCTGCCGCTCAACCTGGCTGTCCTGCCTGTTCTGATTCCGGCCGAGGCATCAATTGGTCTCGACTACCGGGTGCTGTTGTTCACGGGCGTCCTTTCGATCGCGTGCGGCATCATGTCCGGTTTAGTGCCAGCACTCGGAACTATTCGCGCGAGTCGACAGTCGACGACAGGTCTCGGCCGTTCGACGACGGCGACGTCGCGCGTGAGCGGAATACGACACGGCTTGATCGTCGCCGAGGTCGCTCTGGCGTTTGTGCTGTTGGTCAACGCCGGTCTGCTGATTCGGAGCTTTTCGAACATGCGTCGGGCCGATACGGGTTTTACTGCGTCGAACGTCATCACGGCCGAACTGCCGGTCTCGGAGAAGAGGTTCGCCGATGCGTCTCAGCTTCGTGCGTTCGTGCGCCAGATGAGCGCCGGCATCCGAGCCATTCCCGGCGTGACCGACGTTGCGTTCGCCGACGGAATGCCGATGCAGGGCGCGCCCAGCGGCGTGTTTGTGCAATTGGCGAACCGTCCGGCGCTCGAACGCGTGCAACGGCCGGTGGTCGATCTTCGGCTGGTGAGCGCGAGCTACTTTCAGGCGATGGGCCTGCGGTTGTTCCGCGGCAGGACGCTGAGCGCGCTCGATCGCGAGGATACGCCTCTTGTCGCGGTGATCAACGAAACGCTTGCGCGAAGGTTTTTTGGAACTGGCGAACCAATCGGTCAGCGTCTGTTGATGGACGCGCCCGGGTTCGGTTCCGTGTACTCGGGCGAATCGGCGCAATTCGAGATCGTCGGTGTCGTCCGCGACGAACAGATGACGTCGTTCGACGAGGCGCGGGAGCACGCGGTCGTGTACGTCAGCAACGAGCAGGACCCGAGAGGATTCGCGGGCGTGATCGTCAGGAGCTCGACTGATCCCTCGTCGATGGAACGATCGCTTCGAGCCGCGATTGCCCGCGTGGACAAAGGGCAGGTCGTGGAGCATGTCAGAACCCTCGACGAGCTGAAGGCGGAGTCGCGGGCCGTCGACCGTCTGCGCGTGGGTCTGCTCGGCGGGTTTGCCGCGATGGCCGTGGCACTGGCGGCCATCGGCATCTTCGGCGTCATTTCCCATTCGGTCGTGCAGCGCACACAGGAGATCGGCATTCGGTCCGCGCTCGGCGCGACGCCGGCGGACCTCATATGGTGTGTGCTCGGGGGCGGCCTGGGATGGATTGCTCTCGGACTCGCGATCGGTACGGTCGCCTCGCTCGGGACCACGCGCCTGCTCGCGTCGGTGCTGTTCGGTGTCGGCCCCTGGGATGCGTTCACCCTGACGGCGACGTTGGCGCTACTCGCTGGCGTCGCGGTGCTCGCGTGCTATCTCCCGGCTCGCCATGCCGCGCGGCTCGATCCGATCCAGGCACTTCGAACCGACTAGTTCAACCTGCACGAGCCTTCGTTTCAGTGCCCGCGGCGCGGCGTCACGTGGTCACCCGACGAACAATCGCCGGAGCCGTTCGACTTCTTCGGCGGTGGCGTCCGCATCTCCGCAGGGGCACGATGCGAGTTCGCTCCCGCCGACGACGATTCGGATCTCGTGGGTACCATCCGCCAGCGGTTTCACCCGGCATTCGATTCCTTTGCGGGTTGTCCAGACGACCGTCTCCGATGTCTCGGCCACGCCGAGCAGGCGTTGACGGGCTTGAATCAATTCGTGAGATTGCCGGCGGAGCGCCCAGCTCCGATCCCAGGCGCGGACGACGCGATTCCACGTCGCGGTGACCCGGTCTCGCAGATCGGAGACGGCCTGACAGAGATCCGTTTCCACGACGTCGCCCCGATTTTAAGGCGTTCGACGTTCGAAACGTAGTGGCGACCGTCGTTTCCATGAAAGCTCGACCGCGAGCATCAACAAGTGACCGAAAATCGCCGTTGAGTTGTTACTCGTACCGCAGCGTGACCAGCGGATCGACGCGCGTGGCGCGGCGGCCTGGCAGATAGCTCGCCGCACACGCGACCGCTGCGAGGATGGCGGTGATGACGGCAAACGTCATGGGATCGTGAGGCGACACGCCGAAGAGCAGTCCGGACAGCGAACGCGTGATCGCCCACGACGCCGCGAGGCCGATGGCGATACCGAGAGCGGTGAGCATCAGCCCGTGGCCGACGATCAACTGGAGCACGTCGGCGGCTGTCGCGCCGAGCGCGAGCCGGATACCGATTTCCAGCGTCCGCCGGCCGACCAGATATGACAGTACGCCGTAGATGCCGAGGCTTGCGAGGACGACGGCCAGGGCGCCGAACAGCGTCAGCAGCGTCATGTTCAGGCGCGACTGTTCGGTGGCGTGCTCGACATAGCTTTGCATCGGCTGGACGCTGAACACCGGGATCTCGCGATCGATCTCCGTAACGGTCTGTCTGATCGCGGCCGCCAGCTGTTCGGGTTCGAGGGGCGTCCGCACGAAGAGCGTCATCGTGGGGCGGCGGTCTCTGAACCAGATCGGCAGCTGCTCGATCGGCGTATACAGCTCGAAATTACTCGGCTCGCGCGTGAGCGCGTAGTGGCGAACGTGGCCGACGACGCCGACGA
The DNA here is from genome assembly GCA_036557365.1 of Vicinamibacterales bacterium. GTDB lineage: Bacteria > Acidobacteriota > Vicinamibacteria > Vicinamibacterales > CAVVIG01 > DATKHR01. The sequence goes on along the minus strand of DATBHR010000055.1, from coordinate 81,287 downwards.
TCTCGCGCCAGACCGGCTTCGCTGCCGCACCATGGCCGCCGGCGAACTCGAACGCGATGCGCTTGCCGATCGGATCGGCGTCAGGAAAGAACGTCCGCGCGAGCGCTTCCTCGACGACGACGACCGGCAGCGTGGTGGCCGTGTCGTGTTCGGTGAAAGCGCGCCCGCGCAGGACGGCGACGCCCATTGTCCGGAAATAGTCAGGAGTGATCGCCTGAAACAGGCACGTGGTGGCGTCGTCGCGAACTGATGTCGGCGGCGGCTGCCCTTCGTAGCGCACTTCCGATTCGCTGCCGCCGCCTTCGAGCGGTGTCGCGCTGTTCAGGCCGACCGCGGTCACCGCTGGCAGCGTGGCGGCTCGTCGTGCGAGCTCCCGATGAAACGCGATCCAGCCGTCCACGTGCGGGTACCGGGCTTTTGGCAGCGACACGCGCATCGTGACGACGCGCGATGGATCGAAGCCGACGTCGATCGCGACGAGCCTGGCAAAGCTGCGGATGGTGAGGCCGGCGCCGACGAGCAGCACGACCGCGAGCGCCACCTCGCCGACGACGAGGATCGACCGCATGCGTTGACCCGAACCGGACGCGCCATGACCGCCTTCTTTCAACGAGGTCAGCAGATCGATCGACGACGCGCGAAGCGAGGGTGCGAGACCAAAGAGGACGCCGGTCGCAATCGACGCGATCAGGGCAAACGCGAGCACGCGCAGATCGACGGCGACGAGATCGACGCGAGGCACAGTCGTCGGCTGCGACGCCACGAAGGCCTTCACGGCCCACCAGGCGAACAGCACACCTGCCGCGCCGCCGCCCAGTGCCAGGAGGACACTCTCGGTGAGCAGCTGCTGAAACACACGCCACCGGCTGGCGCCGAGCGCTTCGCGAATGGCGATTTCACGCTGCCGCGCGTCAGCACGCGCGAGCATCATGTTCGCGAGATTCGCACAGCCGATCAGCAGCACGAACGCGACGGCGCCCATGAGCATCACGAGCGCGGGCCGGATGTTCTGGACGATCTGTTCGTAGTATGGATCCACCGAGACCGTGTGGTCGCTGTTCGACAGCGGGTATTGCTGCTCCAGCCGCCGCGCGATGGCGTCCATCTCGGCGTTCGCGCGGGCGGCCGTGACGCCGGCTTTCAGTTTCGCGACGACCGTGAGACCGGGATGCGCGCCGCGATCGGTCGGGAACGTCGGGACGTACAAACCAATCGGCAGCCACACGTCGTTCAGCCGTGATGGGAACCGCATAGTGGCGGGCATGACGCCGACAACCGCATACGGTTCGCCATCGAGGATCACCTGACCGCCGACGGCTGCCGGATCCCCGCCGAAGTGCGATCGCCACAGTCGTTCGCTGATCAGCGCGACGCGCGGTGCACCCGGCTTGTCTTCGTCGGGAAGGAACGTGCGGCCAACCATCGCCTGGATGCCCACGGCCTTGAAGACCTCCGACGACGCGATGGCGCCGATGAGGCGCTCGGGCTGCTCGGTGCCGGTGAGATTGAACACGCCGCCGCGATAGATGCCGAAGTGCTCGAACACCTGATTTTGATCACGCCAGTCCACGAAATTCGGCCAGGCGACCGACATTGTCTGCCCGGTCCGGGTCGTTTCCATCAGGATCATGATCCGGTCGATGTCGGGATACGGAAACGGCCTGAGCATCACCGCGTCGAGGACCGTGAAGATGGCCGTCGTGGCGCCGATGCCGAGCGCCAGCGTGATCATCACGACGGCAGTGAATCCGGGACTCTTCCGCAACGCGCGCAGCGCATAACGGAGATCGCCGGCGAGGGCCTCGACCGGGCGACGTGTCATCGCCGAGGCCGCTTCGGCGTCGCCTGCCAGCGCACGCATCGCCTCGTCGTGCGAGACGCCGCCAGCGCGCAGCGCGTTGTACTCGTCGTCGAGATGCTGGCGTATTTCCTCGTTGATGCGGCGTGGCCACTCAGGCATGTTCGGCTCCTGTGACGCGATTGATGGCCTCGACGAACTCGCGCCAGGTGCTGCGCTGCGAGGCGAGCACGGCGGCGCCGGCCGGCGTCAGCCGGTAGTAGCGGCGGCGTCGCTGGCCGGCTTTCTCGATCCAGCGGCCCCGGATCCACCCGCGCTTCTCGAGCCGATACAGCAGCGGGTAAAGCGAGGCGACGCGGAAGGTGAGCACGCCGTCCGATCGCGCCTCGATCAACTTGCTGAGGTCGTAGCCGTGCCGCGGCTGATCCTCGACGAGCGACAGGATAAGGAGCTCGGCGCTGCCTTTCTTCAGCTCCCGATCGAACATGCGGCGCATATACTTCATAGCAACATATTGACTAAGGGTATATGACGGGATCAAGCCCGAAATGGTTTACTGGCCCGCTGCCAGCAGATCGAGGGTGTTCGGGTCAGGCTCGCTGTCGAAGTACTTCGTCAGCAGCTGCTCAAAGAGCGAATCCGGAGGCGAAACGCGCGCAAACAGGGTGGCCGACGACCGGAGCTTGAGATCGTCCGGCGTGCCGAAGATCTCGCGGGCTGACCGGCCTTGCACGGCGAGCGCGGCCTCCGCGCACTGACGCAGGCGCGGTCCGAGAACGGGATGCGCGAGGTACGCGCGCGCCTCGTCGAGACTCTTGATGGCGTAGCGCTGCGCCATTGCGCTGAAGCCGAGGCCGTCGATCTGCGGAAAGACGTACCACATCCAGTGCGTCACCTTCCGTCCGCTGCGTATCTCGCTCAACGCGTCGTCGAAATCTCCGGCCTGCGCGTCCACGAATCGCTGGAGGTTGTACGGGTCGTTCGGCACGCGTGGACGTGGCGACATCGCATAGCATGGAGCGCTGGACGCGATCTACTTCGAGTCGCTGCTCGTCAAGGTCTCGCGCCCGCCGAAGAAGGAGTAGCACTGACGTACGACCCGATCAACACGACGATGATGGCTGCGGTCGCGTAGACCAGGTTGGGCAGCCACGCCGCCAGCGCGATCGGCAGGGTGCGCGTGAGCGCAAGGGCATTGGCAGGCCAGTACAGCGCCATCCAGCCACACGACGCCGCGGCAGCCGCAATGCGGACGTCCACGCGTCCCCGTGCGGCGCCCGCTGCGCACAGCGCAAACGCAGCGAGCACGCCCGTGCCGCACAGAATGGCCCAGCCTTCGTCCCGCAGGAGCCGGTCGCCGATGCTGCCCGGCGTGTTGACCCTCGAGGCGATCCCTTGCGGAGCGGCGAGATCGCGAAATGCCTGGCTCGCCGACGGCGCGATCCAGACGAGGAGCGCGGACGCGAGAATGGTGGCGGCAATGGCCAGAACGGCGACCGCGGACCGCGCACGATTCGCAGTCGACCTGTCGCCGCACGCGGCCAGGACGCCTATCGCGAGGCCGATCGGAATGGCCACCGGCAGCGCAACGGGCGTGAGATAGGCGAGCAGCCGCAACGCGTTGGCGAAGGTGGCCGGCATCGATGAGTAAGCGCCCGTGACGAACGCAATCAGCGGCAACAACCACACGGCCGTCACGACCAACATCGTCGCAACGAGCGCGGCGCGCGCAACGCGCCAGCCCGTTCGATCGTCGGCCGCCATCATGTCGTTCGGCGGCAATGGCGCACGAGGCATACGGATGTCTGAGAACAACACACGTTTGCACGCACGGCGCCGGCTGTCAAGCGAGAGCGCCTCGACTCAGCCGACGCCATTCAAGTCGAGCGCGGCGAGGAGACCGGGGCGGAGCGGTCGATGACCATTCGCGACGAACGTCCGTCGGACATCGAAAGCATCAGGCGTGTCAACGTCGCGGCGTTTGGGAGGCCTGCCGAAGGTGATCTCGTCGATGCGCTGCGCAGTCAGGCCGTGCCGATCATTTCTCTCGTCGCTGAAGACGGCGGAGATGTTGTCGGACACGTGTTGTTGTCGCCGGTCATCGTCGTTGGTGCAGCGTCAGCCCCTAGTCTGCTGGGCCTTGCGCCAATGGCTGTCACGCCGGCGCGGCAGCGGCAGGGAATCGGCTCGGGACTCGTACAGGAAGGACTCGAACGCTGCAGACGCACGAACGTCGGCGCCGTCGTGGTCTTGGGACACGCCGAATACTATCCACGGTTCGGATTCGTCTCGGCCTCGCGGTACTCGCTTCGGTGCGAATACGACGTGCCCGACGAGGTGTTCATGGTGCGCGAACTTCGCGATGGCGCGTTGAAGGACGTCGCGGGCGTCATCCGCTACCATCCGTTGTTCGCGAACGTGTAGTCGGGCCCTGCCCGCCAGCGGCCGATCACGCCAGCGGCCATGCCGATCAGGATGCTGAATCCCGTCACGATTAGCAGATGGACAAACGCGATGAGGACCAGCGGCGGGTTGGCGACCGTCGCCACGATCAGGCTCGGCGTGACGATCGCGGCGGATGCGTAGAGAACCATGACGCCGACGAGACTGGAGGCTGCCGCGACGAGAGCGCCCGTTCGAAGGAGCTTCGTGCGACGAGCGGCAAAGTACGCGGTCGTGAAGTAGATGGCCGCGTCGAACAGTGACACGCCGGGTGCGCCAATGACGCTGCCGTACCAGAACACCTTGAACATCATCGTCACGAAAATCGCGGGTATCTCTTGTGACGGATGCGGCGCATGGTGACCAGGCCGGAAGACCGTCAGCGCCAGGAAGATGCTTTGGGCGGCGAGCACGAGCGCGGCCGGCCGAATCAGCGGCCATAGCACGCTGAAGACCTGCCTCACATACCAGACGTTCGCGCGCAGCGTACCCTGCGTCGGCTGGCGCGAGACTCGGTAATCCTCGAGCAGATCACCTGAGATCGATTCGCGATCGGATGGCCTCAGCGACGCTCGGAGCAGCGCGTCGGCCCAGCGCGGCGGCATCGAGTCAGTCATCATGCGCGTGTCTTGAGCGGGCGGGCGAATCCTCGCCACAGGCTGTCGATTGTGGACTTCGCGTCGTTGAGCGCCCGGATGCCGGCGCCGGTCGGCACGAAATACCGTCGCGCGCGTCCACCGCGAATCGCCGTGCCCGGGGACAGCTTCGAGGATACCAGCCGCTTGCCTTCGAGCCGCTCCAGCGTGGCATAGACCGCGCCGGCCGAGACGTCGCGATTCAGTCGATGCTGGACCTCGTTGAGGATTGCGCGGCCGTACGCGTCCTTGTCCAGGTGAATGAGCGACAGGAGGACGGCCTGTTCGAAGGGTCCAATGAAGTCGGGCATTTGATGTCTACATTGTAGACATAAATGCCCGGCCGTCACGACCGCTGTGTGCGTTCGCGGCCATGTGAGATTCAGCGGTGCGCTGCAGAGCCGCCAATGCTGAGGATGGTATAGGTCTCCGACTGAGTCTTCTTGCCATCGAGGCTGATCGGCCAGATCAACTTCGCCTGGTCGCCATCGAAGGTGGCGGTAAGCTCGTCGACCGGCGGGACGCGGCAGTCCCGTCGATTGATGTAGTCAAAGCGGAGCGCGTATTTGCTTTCGCAGGCGACATGCACGGTCCGTCGATCGGGTAGTTGCAGCGTCAGCTTTGCGCCGGTGACGGTCTGTGTCCGCGTCTCCGGCTTCTTTGCGTCCTTGCCGTTGCTGTCGGTCGTGTTCGCGTGCGTGCCACTGGTGTTGCTGGCGGTATTGTTTTTCGCTGTCTTGTCCGCCGAATTCTTGTCGCTCGTGTTCGAATCCGGCGCTTGCGGAACGACGGCCGTCAGGTCGCGCTTGATCTCTTCCCGCTGCACGACGCGGACCTGGAAGGTTTGCGCGGATGCCGCCGAGGTTCCGACGACGAGCGCGAATGTGACGAGGGTGAACGAGAGTGTGGTGCTCTGCATAGAACTTCGCCAACCGTTGACGCCTCCTTTACTAAAGTCCGCGCAGTCCGCGGTCAAATCGGCTCACGGACCGAGCTCAGCCGTGGGAATTCAGCAGGTGGCGGACGGCGGAGACGTAGCGATCGTTCAACAGCGGTCGCGATTGCGGCTTCGGCGGTGCCCATGCTGTTGCCTTGAAAAGCCTGGGCGCCTGAAAGACCCTTGAGGACGTACACGGGGCAGAACGTGCCGTCATCTGCGCCGCCGACAAAGACGCGGCAAGCGGCTCACGTCAACGCGGGACGACCGGAAGTGAGATGTAGCTGGCGTTATCGGCCGCGTGATAGACGCGCTGCGTCGCCTTGACGTAATCCGCTGGCTTCGCGAAGAAGACGTTCGGGACGAACGTCTGCGGATTCCGGTCGTACAGCGGGAACCAGGTCGATTGGACCTGCACCATGATGCGGTGACCCGGGAGGAACACGTGATCCGCCGTCGGCAGCGCGAAGGTGTACTTGAGCGGGACGTTCGGCGTCAGCGCCTTGGCCGCCACGAAGCTCTCGCGATACCGTCCGCGGAAGATGTCCATGCCGACGTTCAGTTGATAGCCGCCCATCTCCGGCTGGCTCGGCACTTCATCCGGGTAGACGTCAATCAGCTTCACGACCCAGTCGCTGTCCGTGCCGCTGGTTGATGCGACGAGGTTGACGACCGGAGCGCCGGCGATGTGCACCGACTCGGTGAGCGGAGGCGTGACGTACGACAGCACGTCCTGCCGATCCGCGACGAAGCGCTGATCGATGAGCAGCCAGCGCCGCCACACGTCACCGTCGGCGAAACGTGCCGGCTGCGGCACGTACGGTACCGGCTTCGACGGATCCGAGACGTATTCGTCGTAGCTCGTGTGACCATCGGTTCCGGTCGCAGCGGGCGCCGTGAACGAGAGTCCAAGACCGCTGGTCAGATAGAGCGGCTTCGACTTCGTGTTGCAGCCGCTCTCGCAGGCCCGCGGCCAGCGATCGAATCGATCCCAATGGTTCTCGCCGGTGTTGTAGATCAGCACCGGCGGCGTGTCGGCTTTCGGCGCGCCGTCCTTCAAGTACTGATCGAAGAACGGCTCGAGCACGTCCCGACGGAACTGGAGCGCCGTGTCGCCATTCAACTTGAGCGGACCGAGCGTCGAGCCGTCATAGTTGACGCCGCTGTGCCGCCACGGTCCCATCACGAGGTAGTTGAGATCGTTCCGCGCATCCTTCGGCTCGGCGGCCAGGTAGCAGTGGATGGCGCCCCACATGTCCTCCTGATCCCACAGTCCCTGAATCCACATGGTCGGCACCTTCGGCGGCTGGGTGCCCATGACCTTGTCCAGCGCCTGATCCGACCAGAACGAGTCGTACGCCGGATGTTCCGTCGTCTTCCGCCAGAACGGATACTGATCGAGACCGGCGGCCTTTGCGAAATCGCCCGCGGAACCAGCGCGAAGGAAGTTTTCGTAGTCGTCGTAGCCGCGGCGGGTGATCGGTTCGCCGGATCCGCGCGCCGTCGTCTGGCCGGTGATGTAGTCGAAGTTCGTTTGCCGATACGCGCCGTAGTGGAACCAGTCGTCGCCCATCCAGCCGTCGACCATCGGGCTCATCGGCGCTGCCACTTTCAACGCGGGATGAGGATTGACGAGTGCCATCACCACAGTGAAGCCTTCGTACGAGCTGCCGAGCATTCCGACTTTGCCGTTCGACTCGGGCACGTTCTTCACGAGCCAGTCGATCGTGTCGTAGGCGTCCGTCGAGTGATCCACCTGCGTCGGATTCAGCGGACCACGCAGCGGCCGTGTCATGACGTAGTCACCTTCGGAGCCATATTTGCCGCGGACGTCCTGAAAGACGCGGATGTATCCGCCGCGCACGAACACGTCGTCGCCCTGCGGCAGCAGTGCGAGCATGTACGGCGACTGATTCCTTGAGGCGCGCTCCGCCGCGTTGTACGGCGTGCGCGTGAGGATCATGGGCGCGTTCCTGGCGCCCTTAGGGACGACGATGACGGTATAGAGCTTGACGCCGTCGCGCATCGGGATCATGACGTCGCGCTTGACGTAGTCCGCTCCGATGTCGGGAGCCGTGTATTTTGCCGGGATGTCCGGGGTGATCGGCGGGGTCTGCGCACCGGCGGTCGACGTCATCGCAGTCACCACGACGGCGGGCAGGAGCCGACGAAACGGAAGTCGGGTCATCATCGAATCTCCAGAATCGACTCATTGTAGCGGGACGGCGCCGCCGCGATCGGTCGGGTCGTCACTCAGGACCAACGACCTCTGCCGAGTCGGGCCATGCGCCGAGGAGGAACGTTCGAAGCGCGCCGAGCACGAGCGCTGGCGACTCGAGCCACGGCGCATGCGCGGTGTTCGGGACGGTCAGCAGTCGCGCGTTCGGCAGCGGCCGAACCCAGTCGCGGCCGCCGCCGTACGGCGCGCTGCGGTCACGGGTGCCGTGTATCGTCAGCACGGATGCGCGAACCGACGCGAAGTCCGCCGCGGACAGATTCAATCGCTGAAGCGACGGGATGATGAACGTCGTGAAGTACCGCATGAAGCCCAATTCGTTGGGCACGTCACACCGCTCCCAGTGGATCTTGTCGGCATTCGCCGGATCCGCGACGTAGAGCGGCCGAAGAACGGTCCAGAACTTCCGGCAGAATTCCTCCGGCGGAAGTGAGTGGCGCTGCGGCTCGAGTTCGGTCATCTGCGCGAGCACGCTCTTCAAAACACCGTCCTCACCGGTGGCCTGAGGCGGGTAGACCTTCGTAGAGGAGGGTGGCGAGGGACCGATTTGTACGACGCGGTCGACGTGCGCACCGTATCTCATCGCGTACAGCGCGACGACGACGCCGATGTAGGAGTGGCCGATGAGCATGATCGGATCGGCGTCGAAATGCGTTCGGAGATCGTCCAGATCGTCAACGTCCTGCTCGATCGCGCGGCGAAGCCTTGCATCGTCATGTTCGGCATCCGACCGTCCGCGGTTGCGGACGTCGTAGGCAACCAGCGTGCAGATGTCGCCGAGCGATGCGAGATCGTCCACGAAGTAGATGCCGTTCGGCAGCAGGACCAGGCGTGGGCCCGTTCCGACGGTGCGGTAGTACAGCCGCAAGCCGTCACGCGTTGCGACGAAGCCGTCAGTTGGCATAGACCTGCAATAGAGAAAGGTTCGCGGGTGCTCGGTACTCGGGTGCTGAGTACTCAGTATTGAGTATTCCGTATTGAGTACTCCGGTGCGATGTTTTCGGTGTTCGACTTCCGTGCGCGTCTCGACCAAAACAAAAGCCGCGCTCGGTGCGCGGCTTCGGATGGATTCTATGTATGGAGCGCCGCGAGTCAAGACTCGCGTCGTGTGTCCACGCACACGGTGTTCAAGCGGTAGTACAGCGTATCGAGGAACGACCCCGCCTCGACCTGCGGCAGCAGCGGCTCGGGCGTAGTGCTGACGATTTGCACGCGGCCGGCCTGCACCTCGAGCCAGGCGAGCAGCCGTTCCTGCTCTCGCGACGTCAGCGCGCCCACGTTCTGCAGAATCAGGATGCCACCGTCGATCGCCGTAGGAAGCGCGAGCTGCTGACCCGGCCGCCAGCTCGCGACCGGTTCCGACAGCTCAGACAGCAGCTGATCGAGAAAACGCGCGGCGGATCCGTTGTGATGAATCACCAGCAGGTTGACTCCGGCGCTCTTCGCCAGGTGACAGTCAGCGGGAAGCGTCGGATCGTACTCGAGCGAGCGGGTCAACCGAGTGGCTCCGCCAACGACGTTCGAAAGCTGTTGCATGGGGACCTCCCGACCTGAGAAACACTGCGGCGCATGGCGCGAATCTACGCCGCTGCTCGGCTTGGTGGTATCGGGAAGAAGCGAATGTGGAGTAGGGGAATTCCCTGATGGTGACGGCGAACAATCAGGCGTTGTGAAGCCACCCCTGAAGAACCGCGTATTTGACGATATCAATACGTCCGGTCAATCCAAGTTTTCGCATCGCGTTGGCCTTGTGCGCTTCGACTGTCTTTACGCTGAGCGACAGTTGCGCACCGATTTCCTTATTACTGTAGCCGGACGCGATCAGCCGCAGCACTTCCGACTCGCGATCGGTCAGCGCTCCGCCTGTCCTGACCGCTCGACGCGCGTCCTTGCCGACGAATCCGGCGGTCACCTTCGCGATGAGGGCGGAATCCAAATACTGTCTGCCGGCCGCCGCCGCGCGAATCGCCTGAAGCAGCTCGTTCGGCGCGCTCTGCTTCAACACGTACGCGGACACGCCCGCCCGCAACAGCTCCTGCAGATACGCATCGTCACTATGGCGCGTCAGCGTGACGATGGCCGCCGTCGGCCGGAGCTGCCTGAGCTTCCGCGTGGCGGCGAGGCCGGTCATTCCCGGCATCGAGATGTCCATGACCACGACATCTGGATTCAGCGCGAGCACGCGCTCGATGGCAGACTCGCCGTCGCCGGCTTCGGCCACGACCTGCATGTCTGCCTGGCCGTCGATGATCAATTTCAATCCGTGGCGCACGGTCACGTGATCGTCAGCGAGCAGGACGCGAAGTCGTTGAGCAGGTTCAGGCATGTTCCGGGAACGTGGTCGAGGGCGTGTTCATTCGTACGATGATCGTGGTGCCGCGGCCGACGGCGGACTCGATTTCGATCGTCGCCTCCACGAGCGCTGCACGTTCGCGCATGCCGACGAGCCCAAAGCCGCCGCGCGAGCCGGCCGAACCGCCCGCATCGAAGCCAACGCCATTATCTTCCACGATCAGCATGACCTGTTCGCCGCGCCGCTCGAGGATGACATCGACCGCCGTCGCGCGAGCGTGCTTCGCGACGTTTGTCAACGCCTCTTGCGCGATTCGGTAGAGCGTCGTTTCGATTTCGGATGAGAGCCGGCCGCTCTGCAGGCCGGCGGTGTGAACCTGTGCCGGCGTGCCGACGCGCGCCGACCAGTCGGTAACGTAGTTCGCGAGCGCAGCCGCGAGCCCGAGATCGTCGAGCGCGGTCGGGCGAAGCTCCCACACGAGCTGGTCGACGTCATTGTCCAGGCGCCGTGCGACATCCTCGAGCGCGTCCACATGGCGGCTGAGCTCAGGATTTCCAGCGACCGCATCTTTCAGCGCGCGGACGCGATGCCCAAGCGTCGTCAGCTGTTCGCCAAATTGATCGTGCATCTCGCGCGCGATCCGCCGCCGCTCGTCTTCCTGCGCGAACACCATCCGCGTCAAGAGCTCCGCGCGCGCGCGCTCGGCGTCGGCGCGCTTCCGGTCGGTCAGGTCGAAGTGGGTGCCGACAATGCGGACGACGGGACCGCCGGCGACGCGACGGACGGGAAACCCGCGCGACCAGACGTGGACGTAATGTCCGGCCTTGTGCCGAATCCGGAACTCAGCCTCGTAGTTGGGTTCGCCTCGAGAGACTCGCTCGTGCGCGCGATCGGCAATTGGCCGATCGTCGGGATGGACCAGGCGCTCCCACGCGCTGATGTGTGGTTCGATCTCGTCGTCCTCGTACCCGAGCATCTGCTTCCACCTCGGCGAATAGACGACGGCGTCGGTTTCGAGATTCCAGTCCCAGACGCCTTCGAGCGCGCCGGCGAATGCGAGTTGCAAACGTTCTTCGCTTTCGCGCAGAGCCGCTTCGGCGCGCTTGCGTTCGCTCAAATCAAGATGCGTACCTACGATCCGTACGACCGGCCCATCGGCGGCTTGTCGAACCGGATACCCTCGCGACAGGACGTCCACGTAATGGCCGTCCTTGTGACGAAGGCGGACTTCCATTTCGTAGTGGCGGCCGCCGGCGATCACGCGCTCGTTGACGTCGCGCGCGCGCGGAAGATCGTCAGGGTGCAGCAGCCTCTGCCACGCGCCGACGTGCGGTTCGATTTCGTCCTCGTCGTAGCCGAGCATCTGCTTCCAGCGCGGCGAGTACACGACGTCGCCGGTCTCGAGATTCCAGTCCCAGACGCCTTCCTGCGCGCCGGCGACCGCCAAGGTCAGCCGCTCTTCGCTCTCTCGAAGCGCAGCCTCGGCCTTCGCGCGCGCCGAGACGTCGTGGACGACGATGAGCGCACGGTCGTCGCCAAGCGGAACGCCCTCGAGCTCGATGTCCATGGACGGGCCATCGGCTGTCGTCCGTACGTCGAGCGGCGGAGAGTCCTGTCCCGACTGCCAGCGGAGGAGACTTTCGACGAGGCCGTCGCGGTCGCCCGTTTGGACAACATGTGGTAAAGGCCTGCCCAAAATCTGCCGGACGTCGCCATTCGTGAGCAGGCGGGACGCGGCGATGTTGGCGAACGTGATGTGGCTGTTGCGGACGACGATCACGCCGTCGGGTGCGCGCTCGACGAGTTGGCGATAGAAGTCAACGTCGTCAGGCGCGGCAGGCTCGTGGGACATCCCGTCCGAGTCTAGCCCACCGGACGCCGAGTGTACGAATGCTCTTCGTTGACGCTCGAAAGAATGTCTATCGCCGAGTTGGAACCTCTGTGGGAATCGGATCAGAAGGATCCGGCCAGTAGACGCGCGAGAGGTAGTGCAGCGCGATGCCGATACCCCATCGGTTCGGCGAGGTCCATACGAAGAGGATGCCGATCAGCAGGAAGATGATCAGGCCGAGCGTCCGGTTTGCCCGGAACACGCCGAAGTAGACGAGCACCACGAGTGCGCCGAGCGGCAGTCGGTCGCCGATGATCGTGAACGCCCACGTGTCGCCGGAATTTCGCTCGTACACGAGCCCGCAGACGTTGCAGCGTTCGAGGTGATGCGCCCATCCAGAGAACAACGGACCCTGTCCGCAATGCGGGCAGCGCTTTCGGACGCCGCGCCCGAGGGCCGTGCGAATGATTCCGGGCGTCATTCGGGCAGAACGCGACGGGTGACCTTGCCGTGGCCGTCGAGAAATTCAATCCGCGCCTGGCCGTCGCCTTCGACGATCAGTTTCAGGCGCGGATTGCCGGCTGCGTCCGCGAGGGCAATCGCCGCCGAACGATCGGTGTCCTTGCCGACGAAGACGCGGCGAGGCGGCGGCGGTGCTTTGGCCCGCACCGCCTTGACGGCTTCTTCACGCGCAACGGGATCCGCGATCGTGTTTGCGGCGTTGAGCTGTTCGATCAGGTCCGAAATCGGGGCATCGGATCGATCCCAGACCTCGAGGCCGGCCGAGCGCTTTCCGTGTTCCTCGATGTATCGCAGTCCAACCGTCTGATCCTGTTTCAGCTGATCGAACGTCAGCGATCCGGACGCGTTGCGTTCGCCGTTCCGGATCGAGCCGGTGTACGTCAGGCCGCCGACTTCGTCGCCCTCGTCGTTGAAGAAGATGAGACCCGCCGTCGGCCGCGCGCGATCGATCGTGACGCCGTTGACGACGCCCGGGTGCATGCGATCTTTGTCGGCGAGGACGAGCCTGAGCGTCCCGTCGCGGTCGATGACGTTGATGCGCTCGACGTTGATCTCGCCGAGATTCTGGGGACGAGCTTGTCGGAACGCAGCCGTGCACAACGCGACGAGCGTCAGCGACGAGAGGACAATGTAGGCGCGGAGCAGCATGAAGCCTCCCGTGTTAAGGTATGGCGGCCCGAGCACAGCCTGCCGGCGAGAGGATTATGGCGTATTCGCGACGCAGCTTCCTGAAATGGACCGCGGCGATGTCAGCCCTGGGTGTTCCGCGCCTGCGCGCTGCGGCGCCGGATGGATTCAAATCGGATCTGCTCCCGTCGCAACACGAAATCTGGGATCAACAGAAGTGGATGGCGCAGCTCGGGCCGAAGTACACCGGCAACAAGGCGCACACCGAGTTCGTCGACTTTCTCGCGCGTTCGATGACGTCGTTCGGCCTCGAGGTGCAGCGCGATCGCTATACGCTTCCGCGGTGGGAAGTAGGACCCGGTGATCGAGTTCGCCTCGAACGCGTCGAGGCGGCTGGCGAGGGCGGCGGCAGCAAGCCGTCCGGGTCGTTTCCCATCTCGTCATATTTTCCGTACTCGGGCGAGACGTCCACGTCCGGCGTCACGGGCGAGCTCGTCTACGCCGGCACGCATCCGAAGCCCGATCTGTCCGCCGTGAACGGTCGGATTGCGCTCGTCGACTTCGCGGTCAACGCGCGTGACTGGTCGCATCTCTATACGCCGTGGGCGATTCATCCGGCAGGCGAATCGTTTCCGTCGGTCGTCCGGCCCGCCCGTGCGGCGATCAGCGACCTCACGCCGTTTCACAAAGCCGGCGCGATCGGCGTCGTCATCGCGTGGACCGATGTGTCCGACGAGAACGCGCGCGATCAGTACACGCCATTCTCACGGCCGCCGCAGGGGATCCCCGGTGTGTACGTCGATCGATCGACCGGTGTAAAGCTGCGCGAACACGCGGCACGCCGCGACACGTTCACGTTGACCTTGACCGCGACGGTCACGCCCGACACGCCCACTGATACGGTCATCGCGGTGCTGCCGGGCGCCGGCGACGAAGTCGTGATCCTCAACACGCATACCGACGGTCCGAATGCGACGGAGGAAAACGGCGCGCTCGGGCTGCTCGCACTGGCGAAGTACTTTTCGAAGATCCCGAAAGCGCAACGCAGACGCACGCTCGTCTTCCCGATGACGACAGGCCATTTCGCTGGGCCGTGGGTGCCGTCGATCCGCGGGTTCATCGAAAAGCATCCTGATCTCGTCAAGCGGGCGGTGGCAGCGGTGACGGTGGAGCATCTTGGCTGCCGCGAGTGGCTCGACGTCGCGCCCGACCACTACGCCGCGACCGGAAAGAATGAGTGGAGCGTCGCGATCACGCCGAACGCTGGAATGGCAAAGGCGCTGGCCGATTCGCTGGACGGCAGTCTCGATCGCGCAGCCGTCGTCAACCCGGTGAACGGCGGATTCCTCGGCGAGGGCAACAGTCTCTCGCGCGCCGGCATTCCGACCATCGGCTACATTCCGCAACCAAACTATCTGCTGGCTGCGCCTGCCGACGCCTGCATCAGCAAGATGAGCCCCGAGCTGATGCACAGTCAAATCACCGTGTTCGCCAAGCTCGTTCACCAGATCAACGGTCTCAGCGCCGCGGAGCTCAAGGGGTGATCGCTGCGCTGCTGTGGATCGCGCTCCAGGGATCGACGCCTCCGATCGACGACGCGGTAGTTCTCGGGAAAGTGGAGGAGGTCCGGACGCTCATTGCCGGCGGGGCAGAGGTCGACGCGAAGGGCGCGGACGGCGTCACGCCGCTCATGCGAGCAGCGTCGGCTGGGCGAGCCGACATGGTGCGTCTGCTCCTTGCGCACGGCGCCAGCGTGAACGCGAAAGCGACCGGCGGCGTGACGGCACTGATGATGGCGTGCGTCGGCGGCTACGGGGACGCGGTCGTTCCGCTCGTGGCTGCCAAGGCCGACGTGGGCGCGCAGGACAGTCAGGGGAGAACCGCGTTGATGGCTGCCGCGTCGAGCGGCAGCATGACAGCGGTCGACGCGCTGCTCAAAGCGGGCGCTCCGGTGGCGACTGAAGACGCGTCCGGCGGCACGGCGTTGACCTACGCCGCCGCCGAAGGGAACGCGGACGCCGCCGACGCCTTGCAGAAGCACGGCGCGAAGGCCAGGACGATCGAGATGATCCTGGCAGCGGGACGCTGCCACACACCGGTCGTCCGCTCCTTTCTGGCCGGCGGGATGAACGTCAACGTCAACGACTCCGGCACCACGCCGCTCATCGTCGCGGCCGGTGGCGACTGTGTCGAGACGGTCGATCTGCTGCTCGCGCACGGCGCCGACGTGAACGCGCGAAACAGCGAAGGCTCAACGGCGCTCACGAAGGCCACTGCGTCAGACCATCCGGCCGTCGTCCAGCGATTGCTCGACAAGGGCGCGGACATGCAGATCGAGGATTCGCTCGGACGTACAGCCTGGATGTACGCGACGATGGCGAACCGCGAGGAAATTGCGGAGATGTTCAAAAAGGCGCGTGCCGCGCAGGCGCCGGTGATCGCCGTCTCGAGCCCGACGCTGAAGAACGGCGAGCCGATCCCGCGCGATCACACCGCGGATGGCCACAACATCTCGCCGGCGCTGCATTGGGCCAATGTCCCCACTGGCGTCGCTTCGTTCGCCGTCGTCTGCGAAGATCCGGATGCCGGGAACCCACCGCCGTTCGTTCACTGGGTCATCTACAACATCCCGGCAAAAGCCGCCGGACTGCCAGAGAACATTCCGTTCGAGCCGAATGCGGCGATGCCGTCGGAAGTCGCTGGCGCCGTTCAAGGAATCTCCGGGTTCCGCCGGCCGTTCTACCGCGGTCCGGCTCCGCCGTCCGGAAAAACGCATCATTATCACTTCGTCGTCTACGCGCTCGACGTTGGCGATCTGACGACGGGGATGACCCGCGCCGACCTGTTGAACGCGATCAAGGATCACGTCCTGGCCAAAGGCGAGCTGGTCGCCACTTACGAAAGAAAACCATGACGTTCATTTCACGACGCGATCTGCTCAAACGCGTGAGCGCGGTTGCCGCGGTCGCGCCCGTCGTCGACCTCGGCGCATCGCCGGGCGCGGTGCGTGCGACACGCGATGTCGGCATCGCAACGCAGTCGGGCGCGCAGCGTCTGCCGCTCGAGCATTTCACTGCCGCAGAAGCCGGGCTCATGGACGCTATCGCCGCGCGCCTGATTCCGACCGACGAGCACGGGCCAGGCGCGACCGAGGCACAGGCCGTCCACTACATCGACCGAGCGCTCGGTGGTGCGCTCGCAAGCTCGCATCAGGCGTACACGAGCGGACTCGCCGCGCTGGATCGATATGCGCAGTCGTCTCGCGGTGAAGCGTTCACGAAGCTGTCGCCGACGGATCAGGATTCGGTGCTCATCGACGTCGAAACCGGCGCGGCGACAGGTTTCACCGGCAGCTCGGCGGCGTTCTTCGCGATGGTGCTGAACCACACCCATCAGGGCACGTTCGGCGATCCGTACTACGGAGGCAACGCCAACTTCGTCGGGTGGGATCTCGTCGGGTATCCCGGCGTGCGGACGATGGTGACGGCGGCCGACCAGCAGGCGCTCGAACACGGCCAGCTGAAGTCGAATCACAAGTCGGCCTACTCGTACGATTCCTTCACGAAGGCGTCCCATGACCACGAGGCTTAAAGAAACCGATGTCGTCGTCATCGGGCTGGGCGCCGCGGGAGGCGTCGCGGCCCTTCCGCTCGCGCAGGCCGGGCTCGAAGTCATCGGCCTCGAGGCGGGCAGCCTGCTCACGCGGAAGGATTTCGCACCCGACGAGCTCCGCAACAACTACCGCGGATGGCCGCAGGCGGTGCAGAAAGCGAATCAGGAGATCCCGACGTCGCGCGCCACGAGCTCGTCGCCGACTGGTCCGCGCGGGACGATTCATCCTATGCAGAATGGCGTCGGCGGCACGACGCTGCACTACTGGGCGCAGAGCTGGCGGCTGAACCCGTGGGATTTCAAGGTCGTGTCGGAAACGAAGCGGCGATACGGTGCTTCTCGGATTCCGAAAGGATCCACGGTCGAAGACTGGCCGTTCGGGATCGACGAGCTCGAGCCGTACTACGACAAGATTGAATACGAGGTCGGCGTGTCGGGGCAGGCCGGAAACATCGACGGCACGATCGATCCGCGT
Source organism: Vicinamibacterales bacterium (assembly GCA_036557365.1). GTDB lineage: Bacteria > Acidobacteriota > Vicinamibacteria > Vicinamibacterales > CAVVIG01 > DATKHR01. Next base: position 63,879 of record DATBHR010000055.1, on the reverse strand, counting down.
GGGAATCCGTTTGAGGCGCCGCGAAAGCGGCCCTATCCGATGCCGCCGCTTCGGGCGACCGCGTTCATCGAAAAGATGACGGCCGCCGCTCGTTCCGCTGGCTGGCATCCATTTCCCGGTCCTGCTGCGATCAATTCGCGCGCATATCAGAATCGATCGGGGTGCATGTACCACGGCTTCTGCAATCGCGGAGGCTGTCACGTCGACGCCAAGAACTCGACGGCGGTCACGACAATTCCCAAAGCACAGTCGACAGGGCGCCTGAAGGTCGTCACGCGCGCGCACGTGACGAAAATCGAAGTGGACGATGCGGGACGCGTGACCGGCGTGACCTACCTGACGGACGGCACGGAGTACTTTCAGCCGTCGAAGGCGGTCCTGCTCGCGAGCTTTACGTACGAAAACACGCGCCTGCTGCTGCTCTCGACGTCCAAGGCGTTTCCGAAAGGGCTGTCCAACAATCATGGTCAGGTCGGTCGCCACTACTTCAGCCATCACCAGGGCGCGCCGGTGTCGGCGCTCTTTCCGTGGGATCTGCACAGCTGGTACGGATTGCCGGCGCAGGGCGTCGCCGTGGACGACTGGGCGGACGACAACTTCGATCACTCGGGCGTCGATTTCATCGGGGGTGCGAATCTCTGGGCGATGTCGGATCGGCGACCGATCTCGGCTGCCGGGATGAGCACGTTCGGCCGCGCGCCAGCGTGGGGATCGGCCTGGAAGGCGTTCATCAAGGAGAACGCCGATCGCTCGCACAGCTCCTACATTCAGAAGACGACGCTGCCGTATGAAGACAACTACCTGGACCTTGATCCGGCGGTCAAAGATCCGCATGGGTTTCCCGTCTGCCGCGTGACCGCCGAGTTCAAGGAGAACGAACGGAAGATCGCCGCGTTCTCGCAGGACAAGATGGAGCAGTGGTATCGCGAGGCGGGCGCCGTCGCGGTCCAGCGCGCTCCGGTCGGCGGCGCGATGGGCGTGTCGACGCACGCGTACGGCGGCACACGCATGGGCGACAACGTCGAGACCAACGTCGTGAACCGCTTCGGCTTCTCCCACGAAGCGCCTAACCTCGGCGTCCTCGGCGCGTCGACGATGGGGACGAGCGGCGCGCGCAACCCGACGCTCACGGTCCAGGCGCTCGCGTGGCGCACGGCCGACCATCTGATCAAGAACTGGAACAGCATCGCGCGCGTGAAGTCCGGCTCCGTCTGACTACGCTCGAGCTTCAATCGCCGTTGGCGTCGATTTCGCTTACCCAGCGGGGAGCGGAGGCGACGATGGCGAAAAACGACAAGCGCGACAGTCAGCCGGGGACACCCAACCGTAAGACGTTGATCGACAAGCTGAACGACGATCTCTCGCGCGAATACCAGGCGATCATCGCGTACGTGATTTATTCGCAGGTCCTCAAGGGCGCCGAGTACATGAGCATCGCGCGCGAGCTCGAAGTGCATGCGGCCGAGGAGCTGAGTCACGCGCTCAAGATCTCGAAACACATCGACTATCTCGGCGGCATGCCGACGGTATCGCCCAAACCGGTCAAGCAATCCGAGGACGCTGAAACGATGCTGCGCGCCGATCTGGAGAACGAGCGCCAGACGATCCTCGCGTACCGCGATCGCGTGGGCGACTGCGAGCAGCTCGGTGAGTACGCGATCGCCGAGGACATTCGAGAAATTCTGCGGCAGGAGCAGGAGCACCTGATCGATCTCGCGACAGCGCTCGGCGAAGATCCACCCGACGTGTCCCGCAGATAACTTCTCTCAGATTGCCAGCCCGCACTCGCGGTTGGACGCCGCGATGCGGCCGACGTGTGTCTCGAACTACGCGCAGTTGAGGCGCGTGTGGCGTTTGATTTGCACAAGCATCAATTGCGGGCTGCGAAGGCGCAGCCCGGTTTTGCGCGTGCGACCTCGGGCCTTCTGCTCGCGATCACGCGCGCGTGGGACGTGGCGATGGCGAGACGCAAAGAGATCAAACGTCGGGCGGGACGTCCTCCTGCGGGCGCGCGAGAAGGAGAGAAGGTCAAGGACTACCCGCAGATCAGTTTTCGTGTGCCGGTCGAATTCAAGGCGCGGCTCACCGCGATGAGCACCGTCACCGGCCTTGCGCAATGGCGCGTCATCGTCGAAGCGATCGACTGCTTCTTCGACGGGCTTTCCGATCGCGACCGGGAGATCATCAAGGGGCTGAGCGAGCGCATGCTGCGCGCGGGCTGATCGGATGCGCCCCGTCAGCTCTCGCCGGCCACCTCCTCGTGAGCCGTCCTCCCGTCGCCCCTCCGCGCACCCCCGTTGTCCAAGTTGAACGCTCGAAGTGTGCAGGTAGCTGCCTCGATTGCCGAAATACAGGTGTCAACATTTGTCAGACGAGCAGGTTGCTGACGTTTAGTGTCAGCTTTGGTCCCGGGGTCAGGATCATTAACTCATTGATCCGGAAGGGCATTAGCGACCTCTGCAGTACGGCACGAGCTCTGCTATGTGAGAGGCCAAGGAGAGCATCCAGTCGTGAAGGGCGGGAAGGCGCACGGATTTGCGCTCATTGACTTGATCTTCGTATGCGGCATCATCGGGCTGCTCTGCGGAATTGCGTTACCGCGGTTGCTGCTCGCTCGACAGTCCGCAGGTGCCGCAGCAGCCATCGGCTCGATGCGGGCCATCAACAGCGCGGAACTGACCTTCGCGCTCACGTGCGGCAGCGGCTTCTACGCGCCCGATCTGCCGACGCTGGGTGTGGCGCCGCCTGGAAGCCGCGAACCGTTCCTGACGGGCGGCCTGACGGGCACTGCCGATCCGGTCAAGAGCGGCTACACGATGCATCTGACCGGCACGTCGTATCCCGGTGCGCCGCCGACCTGCAACGGACTCGGAGGCGGCGAATCGGCGCAGGGATTCAAGTCCGGCGCCGATCCGGTGGACCCGGCGAACCCGCGCTTCTTCTCGTCGAACGTCAACGGGACCATCTACGAGAACACGGCAACGATCTTCACGACGATGCCGGAGGTCGGGCCGTCGCCCGCCGGACACCCGATTCACTGATTCAGATATAATTCCGGTCCATGTGGACCAAGATGATGTCCGGGCCGCGCAAAAAGGCCCCGAAGACGATCGCGGTGATCGACCCCGACCGCTGCTTCGGTGCGTTTGCGTGCTCGATCTGTCAGGCCGCCTGTCCCGTCGCAGGCTGCATCGTCGAAGAGCCGGACGTCAACGGCCGGATGGTGTGCGCGGTTCGTGCGGACCTTTGCATCGGCTGCGGACTGTGCGTCACGCTCGGCAATCCCACCGCGCCGCAGCAGCGCGAGTTCGGCTGCCCGCCCGACTACGACGCCATCAACATGATGCCGTTCGAAGATGTGGTTAAGCTCTTGACCGAATCGCCTGCGCAAACCGCGACGGCAGGCGGTGGTCGAGCCTAGATTCGATGAACGCTGACGCGCGGCTCACCGCCGTCAGCGAGACTCCCGTCTCGATTCCCATTCCATCCAGCATGTAGAGCAGATCGTCGGTGGCGAGGTTGCCGGCGGCGCCCGGCGCGTACGGGCAGCCACCGAGTCCGCCGGCCGACGAGTCGAACGTGGTGATGCCGTAGGGCAGCGCTGCGTACACGTTCGCCAGCGCGGTGCCGCGCGTGTCGTGAAAGTGCAGCGCCACGCGCTCGACCGGCAGCTTCGCCAGCACGGCGTCGAGCACGCGTGGCACCTGGCCCGGGTGCGCGATGCCGATCGTGTCGCTCACCGACACCTCGAAGACGCCGAGATCCGCGACGCGCGCCGCAACGTCGGCGACGCGCACCGGCGGGACATCTCCTTCGAATGGGCAGCCGAACGCCGTGGACAGATAGCCGCGGACGCGGAGTCCTGCGGCAAGCGCGCGCTCGCACACCTCACGATAGTTCGCGAGCGATTCGTCGACACCCTGATTGATGTTCTTGCGGCTGAACGTCTCGCTGACAGCGGCGAAGATGGCAATCTCGGTCACGCCGGCTTTGAAGGCGCGATCGAGACCCGCGAGGTTCGGCACGAGCGCCGTGTATCGCGTGCCGCTGCGTCGTTCGATCGCGGCGAAGACGTCGGAAGCGTCCGCCATTTGAGGCACCCATTTCGGGCTGACGAACGCGGACACTTCGATCACCGGAAAACCCGCCGCCGACAGCAGGTTGACGAACGCCACCTTGTCTGCCGTCGGAACGACGACGTGCTCGTTCTGCAGGCCGTCGCGCGGCCCGACCTCGACGATGGTGACGTGCCGGGGCGTCATTGGAGCTCGACCAGCGCGGCGTCTGCGGTGACGAGATCCCCTTGCTTGCAGCGGACGGTCTTGACCGTGGCATCGGCGGGCGCTCGAAGCGGCAGCTCCATCTTCATCGCTTCGAGCAGGACGACCACGTCGCCTTTCTTGACGGCGCTCCCGGGCTTCACGCGAACTTCCAGCACCGTCGCTGGCATCGGTGCGGTGATGGTCTGCGGGCCCGTGCTGGCGGTGCGCCGCCTTTGCGCCGTCTCGCTGGTCGTCGTGACGGCGGCTTTTGCGGCGACGCCGTTCCACGGGTCGAACGACTGCCTCGATCCGTCAATGGCCGTGCCCGCAGTCGATCGATCACCTTCGATGACGACGTCCGCGACGGACGCCGCGAGCGCCGCACCTTCGCGATCCAGAAAGCCGGTGTCGACGTCCCCGCGCCGGAAGGCGTCGAGTTCGAGGATGCTCAGGAGAAATGGCAGGTTCGTTCGGACGCCGCGGATTGTCGTCGCGCGCAGCGCGGCGGCCAGTCGATTGATGGCGAGCGGACGGCTCTCCGCGTGCGCGATGATCTTCGCGATCATCGGATCGTAGTGCACCGAGATGGTGCTGCCTTCGGTCACTCCGGAATCGACGCGAACGCCGGGGCGCCGCGGCTCGCGGTACTCGACGAGCGTCCCGGCCTGGGGGATGAAGGTCTGCGCGGGATCCTCGGCGTACACGCGCACTTCAATGGCATGGCCGCGCTGCGCGAGTGCGGCTTCCGACCACGGAAGCGGTTCGCCGGATGCGACGAGCAGCTGCGCGCGGACGAGATCGAGACCGGTGACGAGCTCGGTCACCGGATGTTCGACCTGCAGGCGCGTGTTCATCTCTAAAAAATAAAAAGGCGCATTCGGTCCGTGCGTGACGTCGACCAGGAACTCCACGGTTCCCGCGTTCTGATAGCCCGAGGCTCGCGCGACCGCGACCGCGGCGCTCGTCATGCGTGCGCGGAGCTCCGCATTCAGAACGGGTGAAGGACTTTCCTCGACGACCTTCTGGTGACGTCGCTGAACCGAGCATTCGCGTTCGAAGAGGTGGATGGTGTGCCCGTGGCCGTCTGCGAACACCTGCACTTCGACGTGGTGCGGACGATCGATCAGTCGCTCGACGTACAGCGTGCCGTCTCCGAACGCTGCGACCGCCTCGCGTCGTGCCGCCTGGATCGATTCGATCACGGCTTCCGGCGACCGCACGGTCCGCATGCCTTTGCCGCCACCGCCGGCCGACGCCTTGATGAGCGTCGGGAGACCCACGCGATCGACGGCGGCTTTGATGCCGGCGTCCGACTGATCGTCGGGTACTTCGCCGGGAACGACCGGCACACCCGCGGACACCGCGATCCGCCGCGCCTCGATCTTCGATCCCATCCGCGCGATGACGTCCGCCGGCGGACCGACGAACACGAGCCCAGCCTTCACGCAGGCGTCCGCGAACTGTGAGTTCTCGGAGAGAAATCCGTAGCCGGGATGGACCGCATCCGCGCCGGCCGTCTTCGCGGCGTCGACGATGTGCTGAATGCACAGATAGCTCTCGCGCGCGGGAGCGCGACCAATCGCGACCGCACGGTCCGCGGCCTTGACGTGCGGCGCGCCGGCATCGATGTCCGAGTAGACCGCCACGCTCTCGACGCCGAGTTCCTGGCACGCCCGGATGACGCGCAGCGCGATCTCGCCGCGGTTCGCGATGAGGAGCCGGCGGATCATCGCGTCAGGCGCTCCAGGATGGCTTGCGCTTCTCGAGGAACGCGCGGAGACCTTCCTGTCCTTCGGTCGAGACGCGCCGCTCGGCGATGGCCTGCGCGGTGATGGCGACCGCATCGGCGGCGCTGCGTCCCCAGACGTGTGGGATGAGCGCTTTCGCTGCAGCGATCGCCGCGGGTGCCGCACTGTGAAGCTCGCGAAGGTAGCCGTCGACGGTCGAGTCGAGATCCGCAGCAGGCACGACGGCGTGCACCAACCCGATTTCCTTGGCTCGTGCCGCGGAAAACCGCGCGCCCGTGAGAAACAGCTCGCGGGCGGGGGCGCGGCCGATCTTCGCGAGCGCGAACGGCGAAATGACGGCGGGCAGGATCCCGAGCTTCACTTCGGTGAAGCCGAAGAGCGCGTCCTGCTCGGCGACCACGATGTCGCAGACGGCCGCCAGGCCGGCGCCTCCACCGAGCGCGGCGCCGTGCACGCGTCCGATCAGCGCGGCTGGCAGCGCGTCGAGCGCGCCGAACATCCGAGACATCGCCGTGGCGTCGCGAACGTTTTCTTCTTCGGTGTACTCCACCGTCTTCGCCATCCACGCCACGTCGGCGCCGGCGCAAAACGTCTTGCCGGCGCCCGCAAGGACGACCGCACGCGGCCGCTCGCCCGGCGGCAGCGCCGTCAGTCGGGTGGCCCAGTCGGTCAGCTCGGCGATGACGCGTTCGTTGAAGGCGTTGCGGACGTCAGGACGGTTCAACGTCAGCCGTTCGACGTCGCCCTCGCGCGTCGTCAGGATGTGGGCGTAGCTCATGGCGTCGGGATCCGTGGAGGCTACATGCGGAAGACGCCGAACTTCGCGGCCGGAATCGGCGCGTTGAACGCAGCGGACAATCCGAGCGCCAGCATCTGGCGCGTCTCCGCAGGATCGAGAATCCCATCGTCCCACAATCGGGCGGTGGAGTAGTAGGGCGACCCCTCGAGCTCGTACTTGTCGAGGATTGGCTGCGCGATGGCGTGTTCGTCGTCGTTCGAGAGCGTTTTGTGGTCGCGTGCGAGCTGGTCGCGCTTGACCGTGACGAGGACGGACGCCGCCTGCTGCGCGCCCATGACCGAGATGCGCGAGTTGGGCCACATCCACAGCATGCGCGGCTCGTACGCGCGCCCGCACATCCCGTAGTTGCCCGCGCCGAACGATCCGCCGATGACGACGGTGAACTTCGGGACGACGGAGTTGGCGACGGCATGCACCATCTTGGCGCCGTCCTTGGCGATGCCGGCACGCTCGTACTTGCTGCCGACGATGAAGCCGGTGATGTTCTGCAGAAAAATCAGCGGAATCTGCCGCAGGTTGCACAGCTCGATGAAATGCGTCGCCTTCAGCGCCGACTCCGAAAAGAGGACGCCGTTGTTGGCGACGATGCCCACGAGAAATCCGTGCAGGCGCGCGAACCCGGTGACGAGCGTGCTGCCGTAGCGTTCCTTGAACTCGTCGAAGCGCGAGCCGTCCACGAGCCGCGCGACGATCTCGCGGACGTCGTATGGCTTCCGGATGTCCGCGTTGACGATGCCGTAGAGTTCGGATGGGTCGTAGGCGGGCTCTTCCGGCGACGTCATGTCTGCCGGCAGCTGCTTCGTCGAGTTCAATGTGGACACGATCGTCCGGCACAGCTCGATGGCGTGCTCGTCGTCTTCGGCGAAGTAGTCGGCGACGCCTGACAGCCGCGTGTGGACGTCAGCTCCGCCGAGATCCTCGGCCGAAACCTCTTCGCCTGTGGCCGCCTTCACGAGCGGCGGTCCGCCGAGGAAAATCGTTCCGGTGCCTTTGACGATGATGGTTTCGTCCGACATGGCCGGCACGTACGCTCCGCCGGCCGTGCACGATCCCATAACCGCGGCGATTTGCGGGATGCCTTCGGCCGACATGCGTGCCTGGTTGAAGAAGATGCGGCCGAAATGATCGCGATCGGGAAAAACTTCGGCCTGCAACGGCAGAAACGCACCGCCAGAGTCGACCAGGTAGACGCACGGCAGCCGGTTCTGGAGCGCGATTTCCTGCGCGCGAACGTGCTTCTTCACGGTCGTCGGAAAGTACGTGCCGCCTTTGACGGTGGCATCGTTGGCCACAATGACGACTTCGCGTCCCGACACGCGGCCGATTCCTGTGACGAGCCCGGCCGCCGGCGCTTCGTCGTCATAGAGGCCGACGGCGGCGAGCGGCGAGAGCTCGAGGAACGGCGATCCGCCATCGAGGAGCCGTTCGATGCGCTCGCGAACCGGCAGCTTGCCCTGCGAACGATGACGTTCGAGGTACTTGGCCCCGCCGCCTTCTCGCGCGCGCGCCAGATGGGATCGCAGGTCACCCAGCAGCTGCTGCATGCGATCGCGATTGGCCTGGAACAGAGGGTCGTTCGCGCTGATATGCGTGTCGATCCGGTGCATCGTCACCAGCCGCAGCAGTCTGTCTTGAAGCCGCACGCCGAGCATCGCCAGACGGCATGCATTCGGTACATCTGGCCGCCACAGCGCTCGCACGCCATGCCGTCCGAACTTGCTGTCGAACTGTCAGACGGCTCGTCGGTACGAGGCCCCGAGAGCGAGGTGAGCTTGATGGGCGTGATGCGTCGGAGGGGCGGGGTCTGTGCAGAATCGGGCATCGCCGGGATTATCGCAGAAGCCGGCGCAGGCTGTTCTGCAGTCCATCCGATGACTCTGACAGGTTAGCTCTACCGCTGTAAGCTCTGCAAAACTGTCATAATTTCGGACGTTTAACGCGGTTGTGTATTGACACGCTGCGCGTCAATCATCCATTCTGGACAGCATGAGTCTGAAACGCAAGAAGCGTGTGCTCGCGATCGACGACGAGCCGGCGATGACCGAGTGGTTGAAGATTCTGCTCGAGCACGCTGGCTGCGAAGTACGAACCGCGCTCATCGGCACGCGCGGCGAAGAGCTCTTCCGCACCTGGCGACCCGACGCGGTCATCACCGACATGATGCTCCCGGACGTCGACGGGATCGAGTTGGTGCGCAAGTTCAAACAGCTCGACCCCGAAGCCGAAGTCATCGTGATCACGGGGCAGGGCAACATCCCGCGGTCCGTCGAGGCGGTGAAAGCCGGCGCGTTCGATTTCCTCGAGAAGCCGGTGGACGCCGAGCGGCTCCTCGACAAGCTCGAAAAAGCGATCAAGCAGAAGACGCTCATCGACGAGAACGAGCAGCTGAAGGCGAAGCTGCAGGATCGCTACAAGTTCCAGAACGTGATCGGCAAGAGCAAGAAGATGCAGGAGTTGTTCGAGCTGATCGAGAGCGTCGCCGCCAGCGAGGCGAACATCCTCATCCAGGGCGAGAACGGCACCGGCAAGGAACTGATCGCGAACGCGATTCACTACAACAGCAAGCGATCGAAGGGACCGTTCATCAAGATCAACTGCGCGGCGATCCCGAAGGATCTGATCGAGTCGGAGCTCTTCGGCTACAAGAAAGGCGCGTTCACCGGCGCGACGATGGACAAGGAAGGCCTGTTCGAGATGGCCGAGGGCGGCTCGCTGCTGCTCGATGAAATCGGCGAGATGCCGCCGTACCTCCAGACCAAGCTGCTGCGCGTGCTGCAGGAGCGCGAGTACCGCCCGATTGGCAGCGACCGGATCGTCCACGTCGACTTCCGCCTGATTTGCGCGACCAACATCGATCTCGATTCCGCGCTGCGGGACGGACGGCTGCGCGAGGATCTGTATTTCCGCATCAACACCATCACGCTGCGCGTGCCGCCGCTGCGCGAGCGCACGGAAGACATCCCGCTCCTCTGCGACTATTTCATGGACAAGTTCCGCCAGCGCTATCAGAAGAACGTGAAGACGCTGGCGCCGTCGGTCTATCACCTGCTGATTCGCAATCGATGGCCCGGGAACGTCCGCGAACTCGAGAACGCGATCGAACGCGCCGTGCTCGTCGCGAAGGGCAGCGAGATCGCGGTGACCGATCTGCCGGAGTCGATTCGTGAAGAGTCGACGACGGCAGCCGACTTCGTCATCCCGCCGCACCGAACGCTCGCGGAGATCGAGAAGATGGCCATTCTGCAGACGCTTCAGCGCACGAACTGGAACAAGCAGGAGGCGGCGCAGATTCTCGGGCTCTACCGTCCGACGCTGTACAGCAAGATGAAGAAGCACGAAATCCGCGATGCCGGCAAAGCGGCGCGCGTCACGACGCCTGCGTCCAGCCCGCTGCCCGGGACGCCGACCTAGCTCGCCCCTGTGGCTCCCATCTGACGAGCTCGGTTCGGCCGAGCTCGTCCGAACCGACTACGCTCCATGCAGCTCATGTAGCGCAACCCGTCAGGATTCCACTCGATTCCCCCCTAAACCGCTGTGTATAGGCGCCTTGGAATGTGCGCCTCTGGCACATAACTTGAAGCCTCTTTGCTTGAACTGCGGGGGAAGGCCGCTGTGAGGCGGTGAGGTGCACAAAAGGAGGTCCGGGTGAGGAGAGATTCGCAAGCGATGATCGCGACTGTCGCAGGTGCCCTCGTCGGCGCAGCCGCCGCCTATCTTTTCTTCACCGACCACGGGCGCCGCGTGCGGCGGTCGTTCGAGCCTGCGCTTGAAGACCTCGCGCAGGAACTGGCGAGCTTCCGCGTCACCGTGAGGCGTGCGCTTGGCGTCGCCGGGGACGGCTGGGGGCTGCTGACCGATACGCTCGACGATGCAGCGGTTCAACTGCGGAAATATCCCCCGCATCAGTCGTCGCCGTTTTGAAGAAGCGTTTGGAGGGAGAAAGAAGGACGTATGACGGGGAATCTGGCGACCACGAATCTTCTGCTCGGCATCATGGCCATCGTCGCCGTGTTCGAGGCGCTGGTCGCGATTGGAGTAGGCGTGGCAGCCTTTTCGCTATACCGGCGCGCGTCGACGCTGCTGACGGGGATTGAAGAGCGGCAGATCGCGCCGGCTGTCGCCCGAATCAATGCGATTCTCGATGACGTGAAAGGCGTGACCTCGACGATGAAGGAAGAGACGCGGGCACTTCGGAGTACCGTCAACCGCGTCGAGGAAACGGCCGACAGGGTTCGGTCGAACGTGCGTGTTCGAACGAGCCGTCTCGTCGGCGTACTCCGCGGCGTACGTGTGGCGATTGAAGAGATGCTCGCAGACCGCGAGCCCCGAACCGAGCAACCGTTTTAGGAGGCGTCATGGCAGACGGATACGATCGATTCGATAACGAGGGTGGCGGTGGCGGGAGCTTCGTGATGGGCCTGCTGACCGGCACTGTCCTGGGTGCGGGGCTGGGAATGCTCTTCGCGCCGAAAGCGGGATCAGAGCTTCGAAACCAGATTTCGGAGCAGGCCGGCAACCTGGCCAACACGGCGTCCGAAGGCTATCGTCGAGCGCAGGAATCGGCGGGCGAGTGGGCCGAAAAGGGCCGCGACATGTACGACAAGGCGCGCGACGCCGTCGCGAAGGGCGCCGACGAGGCCCAGCGCTACGTGAAGGACACGGGCACGCAGGGCGGCTCGTACGCCACTGGGGGTTCGTCCCCCTCGTCAACGTCCGGTTCGAGCTCTTCGCGTCGGAGCTGATCCCGTGACGCGGCACAATGCCCGCATAGCGGCAAACCTGGTCGTAACCGCGGCCGGAGTCGCGGCGGCGTATGTCGTCATGACGACGCCGCCGCTGCGGCGGGCGGCGGTGCGGGCGGCGCGTTTATGGTTGGGAGCGGCCGTCCCGGCGCTCCTGGTCAACCAGGCGCGCGAAGCCTGGCAGCAGTCAGGCCGTCGCGCCTGACATAATGCTCCGGTGCGGCGCGTCCGCAGTCTCGCACGGCTGACCGGCGAATCGGCCTGGCGCGGATTCATCGGTTTCTATCACAGCGACAACATGACGTACGCGGCGTCCATCGCGTACTACGCCCTGTTGTCGCTGTTTCCGTTTTTCCTGCTCGCCTTCGCGCTGCTCGGCAACGCCACCGCGGACGATCACGACCGCAGCGCCGTCTTCAAGTTCGTTCTGCAGTACTTTCCCACGCAGTTCCAGTTCATCTCGCAGCAGCTTGATGAATTCCGCATCCATTCGCTGCGGCTCGGCGTCGTCGGCACGATCGCGCTGGTGTGGGGCTCTCTCGGATTTTTCGGCGCGATCAGCACCGCGGTGAACTATGCGTGGGGCGTGGACCAGCAGCGTCCGTACTGGAAGCACAAACTGTTTTCGTTCCTGATGCTGCTCGTGGCGGGCGCGTTGCTGCTCATCGCGCTGCTGCTGGTCAGCGCGTCGCAGATGGTCGAAGCGTCGTGGTTCGCGGCCGTCCTCGCGCGCTTTCCCGGTTTGAGCATCCTGCGCAGCCTCGCCGTACGCAACGCGACGACGCTCCTCTTCATCTGCGTTGTCGGATTCGTTTACTACTTCGTGCCGAATGCGAAGGTGCGCTTCCGCGACGTGTGGGTGGGCGCTGTCGTCACCGGATTGTTATGGAAGGGTGCGCTCGAAGGCCTCGCGTGGTACATGCGCGACATGCACCGCTTTACGCGCGTCAACGGATCGATAGCCGCCGCGGTCGTGTTTCTCGTGTGGGTGTACGTGCAGGCGGTGATTCTTCTGTACGGTGTGGAGTTCACGGCTGCCTACGCCCGCATCAGGCGCGGACGCTCGGATGAAGTGCCGGCGGCGCCGCCGCTGCCTAATCCCGAGGCGTCGCAAGCGCACGGATGATCGCGTCCGTGAACTGCGGCACGTCGTCCGGCTTGCGCGACGTGATCAGGTTTCCGTCCTCGACGACCGGCTTGTCGACGTAGAGGCCGCCGGCATTCTTGACGTCAATCGCAATCGACGGCCAGCAGGTGAGTGTCTTCCCGCGCAGGACGTTGGCCGAGATGAGGACCTGGGGACCGTGGCAGATGGCCGCGACCGGCTTGCCCGCTTCCATCGCGTCGCGTGCGAGATCGACCATCGCGTGGCGCATGCGCATCTTGTCGGGCGCGTGTCCGCCAGGAATGACGATCGCGTCGAAGTCGTTCAGTCGCGCCGCGCCGGCGGCGAGCTGCGAGGTGACCACCTCACCGAGCTTCCCCTTGAACTCCGTGTTCGCGGTCGGCCCGACGATCGTCACCGTGATGCCGGCGGCTCGAAGCCGCTCCGCGGGCCCGGTCAGCTCGCGATCGTCGAATCCATCCTCGACGAACATCGCGACGCGCTTCCCCGACAGCTCAGTCATGCGCGAGATTGTACTCCACGAAGACCGCGGGACATCGCGCCGCCGCCGGCCGCGCGCTGCGAGCGCGATGTCATAATGAGTTGATGAACAGACTCGCGCAGGAGCGCAGTCCATACCTGCTGCAGCATGCCGGCAATCCCGTTGACTGGTTTCCGTGGGGCGAGGTCGCCTTCGCGCGGGCGCGTGCCGAAGACAAGCCGATTTTTCTCTCCATCGGCTACTCGACGTGCCATTGGTGCCACGTGATGGAGCACGAGTCGTTCGAGCGCGAGCACGTCGCGGCCGTGCTCAACGAATACTTCGTGTCCATCAAGGTCGATCGCGAGGAGCGGCCGGACGTCGATCGCGTCTACATGATGTTCGTCCAGGCGAGTACCGGATCCGGCGGCTGGCCGATGAGCGTGTGGCTGACGCCGGACCTGAAGCCGTTCTACGGCGGCACCTACTTTCCGCCGGATTCGAAGTGGGGACGACCCGGCTTCGTCGACATCCTGCGCGAGATCGCGCGCGTCTGGAAATCGGAACGCGAGAAAGTCGTGCGGTCGGCGGAGACGCTCACGGAGCAATTGCGCGGACTGTCGGGAGCGCCGACATGGACGCTGCCGGAGGCGGAGGCGCTCGATCGGACGGTCGCGCAGTTCAACCAGTCGTTCGACGCCCGGCACGGTGGATTCGGCGGCGCACCGAAGTTTCCGCGTCCAAGCGAGCTGCTGTTGCTGCTCCGCGAAGACGCGCGAGCCCAGCGGTCTCACCCCGGGACGCGGGACCGGTCGGCGCGCGACATGGTGCTGCATACGCTCCGTGCGATGGCCCTTGGCGGCATGCGCGATCACATCGGCGGCGGCTTTCACCGCTATTCGGTCGACGCGGAATGGCGGGTGCCGCACTTCGAAAAGATGCTCTACGACCAGGCGCAACTCGTGCTCGCGTTCGTCGAGGCGGCGCAGGCGTCGGGTGATTCGTTTTTCGCAGAGGTTGCCGAGGACACGCTGCAGTATGTCATCCGCGAAATGACGGATTCAGATGGCGGTTTCCACTCCGCAGAGGACGCCGACAGTGTTCCACCGGAGAGCGCACCTGACGGGGAGAAAAAGGAAGGTGCGTACTACCTCTGGACGGTCGATGAGATCGATGCGCTCCTTGGCGCCGACGCCGGCGTGGTCCGGCAACGCTACGGCATCCGGCCGGATGGAAACGCGCCGAGCGATCCGCAGGGCGAGTTCGTCGGCAAGAACCTGCTGTATATCGCGAGATCGGTCGACGATATCGCCAGGGATACAGGAAAGCCGGCCGACGAGGTCGTCGACGTCCTCGAACGATCGCGCATCGCGCTGTTCAAGGCGCGCGTCACGCGGCCGCGGCCGCATCGCGACGACAAGGTTCTCACCGCGTGGAACGGATTGATGATCGCCGCTCTGGCGCGTGCGGCCAGGGTCCTTCACGGCGCCGGAGACAGCGCGACTGAGTCGCCGTATTTGGCGGCGGCGAAACGGGCGGCGTCGTTCGTCCGCGAACGCCTGTGGAATGCGAAGACCCGCACACTCCTTCGGCGGTATCGGGACGGCGACGCCGAGATTCCCGCCTTCGCCGACGACTACGCCGATCTCGTGTTCGGCCTCCTCGAATTGTTTCAGGCCGACTGCAATCCAGAGTGGCTGGAGTGGGCGGTCGATCTGCAGCGCAGGCAGGACGAGCTCTTCTGGGACGACGAACGTGGTGGATGGTTCGACACCGATGGCCGCGACGCGTCGATCCTGCTGCGTATGAAAGAAGAGTACGACGGCGCCGAACCAACGCCCAGCTCGGTCTCCGCGTTCAATCTGATCTGGTTGTCGCACCTCGTTCCGGAGACACAGTGGCAGCAGCGCCTCGAGAAAACGTTTCGCTTCTTCGGTTCGCGCCTCGAGCAGGCGGGCAGAGCAGTACCGATGATCGGCGCTGCGCTTTCGACGCATCTGGCCGGCGTCGAGCAGGTGGTCTTCGCGTTGGGACCTGAGCGGGGCAGCGAACTGCGTCGCGCATTCGCCTCGGCGTATCATCCGTTCGCGCTGGTATTGGCCGTGGGGCCGGACGATCGACGCGCGCTTGCGTCGCGGCTGCCGTTGGTCGCCGCAATGGAGCCGGTCGATGGTCGGACCGCTGCGTACGTCTGCCGCGACTTCACGTGCCGTCAGCCGGTGACTGCGGTGCACGCGTTGGAGGAAGAGCTGAGGATGACTCGATGAAGCTGTCCGTTGACGTCTGGCTTCGCGGCCATGACTTCGCCACCACCGAGCAGATCGATGACCTGACGCGCCCGGCGCGTGAGTGGACCGACGACGATGTGCGGAAGGTTCTGGAAGGAATGCTGCGCGCGATGGATCGACGAAAGAGGCCGGGTGAAGCGGATCGGGAGATTTCTCTTCGCGGTCTGAGCTGGATCGTCAACCCTTACGAGGATGGGGGCGTGCTGATTGCGATCGAGATCGGCCTCGGTGCCGCGATAGCGGGACCATTCGATATCGATAAGCTCGAGCTCGAAAGCAGCATCGCCAGAGTGCTTCAGACGACGCAAGCAACGCCGCCGACCGTCCACTAGAGCTTGTTGCGCGAACCCGACGGATGGCTCAATCCCTCGATCGGCGACGTTCGCGCTTACGCCGTTCGTGATTGTGTTCGGCTCGATCGCCTGGGCGATCGTCTGCGCGCTCGTCCCGACTCTGCCGCTGTGAGCGTCCGATGATTTCCACGTGAACACCATCGCCGACCCGCTCGAACATATCGACCAGAGAGTCTCGGGTGCGCTCCAAATGGACCGCCTTTTGCGCCATCCCGACCAGTTCCCTGCAGGATAAGTGCCCATTCGTGCGGTTGAGCCCGGATTTGCAGCCCCAGAAGGCTCCTCCGCACCATAGCGCGGATCCCAGAAGCGTTGACGATGTCGACGCGTGTCTTGTCATCGGACGTACCGTGCAACGCTCGAGAAGGACTTAAAACACAACCGTCAGCCCAGCCGATCGGTCGTCCGCGCACCTATTTCAGGTCGCGCAGGTTCTTCGTGATGGCGTCCAGCCACACAGCCTCTCGCTCGATCGCCTTCGCCACCCGCGCGATTTCGCCGGGCACGACTTGATACTGCCCCTGCTCGATCGCCTCGCGCACGCCCGGCATCGTCTTCACGCCGTAGCCGGTGTAGAAACCGGGCGCGTAAAGAAGGTGCTTGAACCACTCGCGATTGAGCAATCCCGCGGCGTCGATGAGCTGTTGCTCGGACTGCGCGATCTTGACGTCGATCTCCGTGAGCGCCGACGCGGATGGCGATTTCTTGAGGGCGGCCGCTCGAGCTTCGTCGAGCATGGCCGCACGCCGTGCGAGCGTTTCGATGGCGTGCGAGATCGGCGTCAGCTCGATGGCCGGCGGAACCTGTTCGATCTTCGGAGCGACGCGCGGCCGCCGCGGATCGTTGATGGCGGCGAACACGCCGTCATTGATCTCGCGATTGCGTTCGTTGATGTCGTCGCGCTTCTTTTTGACCAGCTGCTGCAGCTCTTCTTCGTAGGTCCGCAGCGTGTCCACGAGGTTGCTGTACTGGAACGGCAGGATGTCGGCGTCGGCAAGACGGATGACCGCCGTACCGGCCGTTTGCGCGAGCGCCCGACCGTAGACGAAATCGGTGTCGAGGAAGTGCGTGTAGAAGTAGAAGTCGTCGTAGATCGAGTGATAAATGCCGCTGGCGTCCTCGCCGCCGAATCCGATGTTCAGCGTCGGAATGCCGAGATGCTGAAGGAACGGCGTGAAGTCGGAGCCCGATCCGAGCGCGCCGATGCGCAGATCCGCCCGCGACCGGATTTTTTCCTTCTCCTCGGGTTTGGCGCGCTCGATCGCGCGCGCCTGCGCACGCTGCCACACCGTGAGTTTGGTTTCCGGATCGGTGATGTCGCGCGCGACGTCGTTGATGAAGTGCTCCAGCGTGTGCGAGCCTTCCATTTCGAGATAGCCGCGGCCGTTGCCGTCTGAATTCAGGTAGACGACGGCTTTTTTCTGCAGCTCCGCGCCGTGGGTCTCGGCCCACTCCGTCGAGCCGAGCAGCGCCGGCTCCTCGCCGTCCCACGCCGTGTAGACGATCGTCCGCTTCGGCGACCAACCCTGCTTGCGCAGTTCGCCGAGGGCGCGCGCTTCTTCGAGCATCGCGGCCATCCCGCTGACCGGATCTTCTGCGCCGTTCACCCAGCCGTCATGATGATTGCCGCGGATCACCCATTGATCGGGGAACGTCGAGCCCTGCAGGCGCGCGATGACGTCGTAGAGCGGTTTCTGATCCCAGTTGAATGCGAGCTTCAGGTGCGCGCGGCCTGCGCCAGGTCCGAAGCGATAGGTAATTGGCAGTCCGCCGCGCCACTCGGCGGGAACCGTCGGACCGGTGAGCGAGGCGAGCAGCGGCTGCGCGTCGCCGTACGAGATGGGCATCACGGGAATCTTCGTGAGCGTCGGCGCGTCCTTGACGGCGAGTCGCTTGGCATCAGGCGTCGCGCCCACGCCGGGCGTGAGCGGATCGCCGGGGTAGAGCGGCATGTCCATGACGCTGCCGCGCTGCGCGCCGTCTGCCGGCCGCATCGGACCCTTCGGGAACACCTCGCCCGCCGCATAGCCATCGTCTTTCGGATCGGAGTAGATGAGGCATCCTGCGGCGCCGTGCTCGGCGGCGACCTTGGGTTTGATGCCGCGCCACGATTCGCCGTAACGCGCGAGCACGATCGCGCCCTTCACCGAGACGCCGTAGCGTTCGAGGACGTCATAGTCTTCAGGACGCCCGTAGTTCACGTAGACGAGCGGCCCGGTCACATCGCCGTCGATCGAATAGGCGTTGTAGTTGGGAAGCTGCTCGTTCTTCTGATCGGTCGTCGGATCGACCGACACCGCGGATTCTTCGAGCTTCGCGGTGAAGTGCGTCGGCTCGACCAGCTCGAGCAGCCGCTCCTTCGGTGTCGGAAAGAGCACGCTGAACTCTTCGATCTGCGCGTCCCATCCGTACTCTTTGAAGCGCGCGAGGAGCCACTCGGCGTTGTCCTTGTCGTACGGCGAGCCGACGTGATGCGGCCGCGCGCTCATCCGTTCCATCGTCGCGCGAATGTTCGACGGCTGCGGCAGCTCGCGGAATTTCGCGTCCCAGTTCTGCGATCCCGACTGCGCGATGGGCGCAGCGACCAGCACCGTGAATGCACCGATTGCGACCAGCGGACCCCGACGTCGACTCATGGCGGCTCCTTCGCCACGATTCTAATTGACAACGTGGTCGGCGCGTTCCGGCGTATAACTGACGTCTTCCCGACGCGCCCGGGGGAAACATGGAGCCGTTGACGATGCCGTCCGGCAGGGAGGCCTCGGAGCTGACGGTCTGACGTGACAGTGCGAATCAGGCGTGCGGTGCGTAGGCGAAGAGCACGGTGCCGTCCTTGATGGTATCGATGACCGTGCGCGCGATGTCTGTTCGGACAGCCGCGCAGCCCCAGCTGCGGCCGAGGCGTCCGCTTCGCGCGGCGGCTTCACTCACATAAGGGGCACCATGGACGACGATCGCGCGGTCGTACGCGTGATCGTTGAGGCCGGGATCGAGACCGCGGAGGCGGAGCGAGTAGCCGTGCGAGCCGATGTATGCCGCATCGGTGACGAACAGCCCGAGGCTGCTCATCTTCGAGCCGTCGTCGTTCGAGAATGACGTGGCCATGTTCTCACCGCTGCCGCGGCCGTGCGCGACCAGATCGCGCAGGACGATCGAAGAGTCCGACAGGTCGAGGATCCACAGGCGACGGACGATGGAGGGGAGCGAGTAATCGATGACCGTCAGATAGCGCGGATTCGACACGGCGCCGCGCGCAATGGCTCGATCGTACGCGGCGAGCGCGGCGGTCAGCGCCGCTGGCGAGGGCGCGCCTGCAACCTTCGATAAGCGCTCGACGAGATCGTGCGCGGCCGGACGAACGACGTTCGCGGCGCGCAGTTGGGTCGAGTTGGCGAAAACGACCGCAAGAAGCAGCGCAGAAACGGCTGTGTTCCGAATCATTTGCTTTTGAAGGAGACGGACTTTCATTTTAGACGCGCGTTCGCTGGATTACGTCGCTCGAAGTCAGATCCCTCACGAATTTCGGACGCTACTCTCGGTTGACAGCTCAACGGTATGTGAGTCAGTCTTCGCGCTTCTCGAACTGATTGCGACTGAGAGGAGCTTTCCGTGACCACAACCAAAGACGTCCTCGAGCATCACTTGAAGTGTTTCGGTGAACGGAACCTCGCTGGACTCCTGACTGACTACGCGAGCGACGCCGTCTTGTTCACGCCGTACGGAATGCTCAAAGGGACTAACGCGATGAAGCCGTTGTTCGAGCAGGTCTTTGCGGAGTTCGCGAAACCAGGCGCGTCGTTCAACATCACGGTGCAGGCGATCGACGGCGACTACGCATACATGTTGTGGACGGCAGAGACCGCCGACAACGTCTACGTGATGGCGACGGACACGTACGTCGTGCGAGGCGGCAAAATCCTGGTGCAGTCGTTCGCCGCGCACCTGTCGCCAAAAGCGAGTCCGGCGACGGTCGCGTGATCGATCGAATGCCGAGCAGGATCGCCAGATTTCCTGGATAATCTTCTGATGCCGGGGTGGCGAAACTGGCAGACGCACAGGACTTAAAATCCTGGGTCCCGCGAGGGGCGTGTGGGTTCGATCCCCGCCCCCGGCACCACTGTTATCAGCTAGTTACGGGTTATTTCGGCTTCCGATTAAGGCAGTGAAAGTGACAACTGGCTAGCGTCTGGCTAGCGTTTGGCGGTGGGTAGCCCTGGCGGTGCTAGCCCGGTGATCGTGGTTGTAGGCCCCACGCGATTGGTGATCGCCCATGTAGCGGCGCACACGTGCTGCGTGCCAGGCAAACGTGGCCGCCCGCCGAACCCAGGGGGACCAACCGTCCAGGTGCACGTCCGGCTGCGCCCCGCCGACTACGACCGGATCTATCTGCTGGCGCGTCAAGCCCACATCAGCATTCCGGAATTCTTCCGGCGGCAGCTACGCGGCCAGCGCCAGGCGCAAGTCAGCGAACCAGCCGAGTAACTGATTCTGTTCAGGGCAGTGGCGGATGCACCGGCTAGCCGTCACCAAACATGAACCCGGCGAATAGCCGACGCCGTTCAGCTTCGTCATCAATTACTGCGGCCAGCTTTGGGTCAAGAAGAAGCCGTCGCAGCAACGACGCGCACAGATGGAACACTGGCGGCACGAAGTCGAATAACGTTGGTTGGTCCACACTCCCGCCGTGAGTAATCCCGGATCGCAAACCGTAGAACTTTCTGATTAGGGCGAACGTTTCTTTCTTTGCAGCAGCGGTGCCGCCGCGAAGGTGCGCAGTATTGAATGCAATCTGGTGCGACGTTTCACTTTGGCTATGCGGTGCGCAGAGTGTCTCCAGCACTATTGCCAAGTTCAGGCACGTTACATCCAAATTGGCACTCAACCATGCGTGTTGGAAGAAATACAAGGCGCGTGATAACCGACCGTCGCCACTACTCTTTTCTGTCTGCCACGCGATGGCTAGTGCGCGGCACGCGTCGGCATTGATTTCTTGATTCTTCCCGTCTCGGCTTTCAAGTGAATCGAAGACGTTCGGTCTGTAGGTAAACAGCTGATCCGTTGCATAGATCGTTTTGAAATGATCCGTTGACCAGATCATCCGGCACGCGCCGATAGGTCCGCCAGTCACGACAGCCAGTAGATTCAACGCGTGAGATGCCGGTGATTCCTGATCCAGCGATTCAAACATTCTCAACGCGTCGGAGTGATCGAATTCCAGGCACACGTCGTAACGGAGTGGGTCTCCGTCGTCCACGTTTTGTTCTTTACATAGCCGTCGATACAGATAGCCCACCCGGCTTCGGCCGATTCCTGCGATTCGAATGCCGTCAGCAATCTGCCGTCCACGTCCCGCGTGCCACCACACGCCATGCAACAACGCCGCAACTGACCATTTGGCATCCTTATAAGAAACTAGCGGCTGTGCGAATAACCGTGATTTCGCCATGATCTAGACGTGGAGTCATCCGCCGAACGCGGATGCCGCTTCAATGCTGCGCCGTTCCCGCCTGGCCCACGCGATGGCTTCTTCGCGGAATGGCCACAGGCGGCCGGTGCGGAATTCGTCTCGGCAGAAAAACTGTGCTTGTACACCAATGTCTCTGACGCAGCGCAGTTCGCAGCGCCACAGTGCATCGCCGGCATTGAATTCAAACAGGAGTTCTCCAGGCACAGGCTGGCGCGGCGGCGGGGGCGGACGATTCGGCAGCATCCAATCGGAGTCACTCATTGGGGCACACGTGGCGGTTTCATGAACACGAATATGGCCACCACGCTGCTACAGATGACACCGGCACGAATCCACTGCTGCGATGGCAGGCCGAACAAAATCGACAGGCCCGCGCCAGTGGCGAAGCACATCACTCCCGCACCAAGTGCCCGCAACAATCGCATCGTGGATCCTTATCGCATACGCGCGTGACAGGCCAGGACAATCAGCCAACGCGAAAGCGCGGGCGCGGTTCCGTCTTGTCCACGCCGGTGGCCTTTACGAGGCTCTTCACCAGCGCTTCCGATGGCCCGATTACGAAGCGTTCGGCGTTCGCCGTCAGGTTCATGTTGACGCTGCGAATCAACGTCACGGGCGCAATGCCGTGGATGATCGTCGGATCCTTCGACAAATCGGTCATTAGCAGACAGGCCTTCTGGGTCAGCGGCACCAACTTGTGCGCCCCTGGCGTCGTGAATCCGTAGCCGTAGAGATTCTCTTTGTAGTCTGCGGGCGGAAGCAAAATGAACGGTTCGTCCACGGTTACGAACGCCCGCTTCTCTGGCGCATGCAGCACCGTCCAGTCCATTTGCGCGAACAGAGATCCGAACCGTGGGGCCAGATGCACCATCGAACCGAGCGCAGATGAATTGCCGAACCTCAGAGTGTATTGGTCAGGATTCATGATCGCCTGCGCCTGTTCCGGCGTCATGTCGCGGAAAATATCTCGTCCGGCATCTTTCATTCGCTGCATCTCGGATGCTGCACGTTCCGGTGTGGCGAAGGCGAATCGCACCATGTGTTTCAGTAGGTGTTCAAACATGCCGTCGTGAAGCTTGCGAAAGCCTGGCGTGCGGAGATACTGCGTAGCGATGAACGTCCCCAGGTTTCCGCGATCCGCTGCCGACAATTCTTCCCGCCGCACGAGTCGATCCAGGATCGGCTTGCAGATGCCTTCCATTCGTCCGAGTAGTTCTTCCACGTCCGTGTGTTTGTTGCCTTCCGCATCCACGAGTGTGTAAAAGCCAGTCTGGACGGCTGTATTAATTGGAGTCTGTGGACGGAATTCGCGCTTCTTGCGGTCGTAAATCCAGACGACGCCATTGGTGGCGAAGCCTTCAATGTAGAACCGGGGAACGGTGTGATGCCGCTTTGGCTGCGGCGCGGTGCTGACCGACATTGCGCCCTGGAGATTTAATTGTAGCCCGCTGAATTCCCGTTTATCGGAATTCTGTTTCCGGGAATTTGGAATTCGGCAGCTTCCGGTATTAGGCTGCAGCGCGGTGGCCGATTCCCCGGTGCAGAAGGTCGAACGATTCGTGCGGCACTTCTCGCAGCACCACTCGTGCGCACGGCATACTCAATCAAATCGAATGCGCCCCGCGGCAACGACTCAGCGACATGGACGCCGAGCGCGTCATCGCGAGTCATGCTCGCCGCCATGCGCCACGCGGCTTCGGCGCTCGACTCAGGGACGCGGCGATCGGGATTGGTGGAGTCGAGCCCAGGTAATCCCTTGATCCCTGCCACGTCGACGTTCTGCAGGCCGAGCGCGTGCTCCGTGGCGAGGCGCTCATCTCGGTCGGTCCGGCGGCGACGGTCCAGACGATCACGGCTGTGGCGACTCGCCGCGAGCGTCGCTAGCGATGCCATCAATATTCGACATTTCGGATCGGCGGAAGAACGCCTACTCTTGCCGAAGTGCCTCGCTCGGGTCCACGCGCATCGCTCGCGCAACCGGCAACGCCTGCGCCGCGAGCGCGACCATGAATAGCGCGAGGATCACGGCGGCGAATGTGACTGGATCGTCGGGGCTGACGCCGAAGAGTGACGACTGCAGATAGCGCGTCAGCCCCAGCGCGAGCGCGCAACCGGTCGCCAGTCCGGCGAGGACAGTCGTCATGCCGTTGCCGACGATCAGGCGTGCGATGTCGCTGCGCGTCGCACCGAGCGCGCTCCGCACGCCGATCTCGCGCGTGCGTTCCGATACGCTGGACGACAGCACACTGTAGACGCCGATCGCGGTCAGCAGCAGCGCGACGCTGCCGAACAGCTCGAGCAGCACCATCACGAATCGTCGCGAGCCCACGGACCTGGCCACGAGATCGGACAGCGGTTCGACGTCGAAGACGGGAACATCGCTCGCGGCCGAGGCGATGGCACGCCGAACGTCAGCGGCGACGGCGCGAAGATCGCCGTGCGTTTTGACGACGACGGTCAAAAACGAATCGGTGAACTGTCGCTGCGATACGTAGAACTGCGGCGTGGGCGGCTTCGCCATCTCGTAGTGCCGCACGTCTCCCACGATGCCGACGACGGTGTACGGCCGCGCTGTCGGCGAACCGAACCGGACATGCTGTCCGAGCGGATCCTGACCGGGCCACACGAGACGCGCCGTTTGTTCGCCGATCACCATCACCGGTTCAGTGGACGCGCGATCGCCGTCGGCCAACAATCGGCCCCGGATGAGCGGAATGCGCATCGCCGAAAAATACGCCGGTGTGACCGAGTAGCGCTCGCCCTGAGGATCGTCGGCGGTGACCGGCCGCCCGACCACGTGAAACCCGCGCGTGTCGAAGTTGCCGCCCAGGGGCACCTGGCCCGCCAGCGCGACGGCCGTCACAGCAGGCAGCCGCCGGATCTGATCGAGAATGACGTCGCCCGTCGCGACGACCTGCACGTCCTCGGCGTAGTGCGGCCCCGTCATCGACACCTGTAGCGTCAGGACGTTGTCGGGGTCGAATCCGGGATTGACCGCCATGAGCCGCGCGACGCTGCGAATCATCAGGCCTGCGCCGGCGAGCAGCACGACGGCAAGCGCGAGGTCCACACCGATCAGCAGGCGGCGAGCAACGGACGTCGGTGCGGACGACGTCGATCGACCGTCTGCCGCGAGCAGCGGCGGCCGATCCGTGCGTGTCGCACGCAGCGCCGGCAGCAATCCAAAGATGAGCGTCGTTGCGACGGCGAGTCCGAACCCGAAGGCGATCATCACGGGATCGACGCCCGCGTCGGCCAGACGCGGCACGGCGAACGGCGTCAGCGTGACGATCAGGGGGACCGCGACGGCGCTGAGCGCGATACCGATGGCGCCGCCGACGAGCGCGACGACGGCGCTCTCGACGAGGAGTTGCCGAACGAGTCGCGATCGACTTGCACCGAGTGCCGCGCGCAGTGAGAGGTCGCGTTCGCGTCTCGACAACCGCGCGAGCAGAAGGTTCGCAACGTTCGCACACGCGATGAGCAGGACCAGGAACACGGCCGCCATCAGCGCGGTCAGTGCCGGGCGGATGTCGGCCTGAAGTTCGGCGGCCAATGGAATCACGGCGATGCGCGTCGAGGTGCGATAGTCGGCGGCAAATCGTACGCGCAGGCCGTCTTGAACGGCGTTGACGTCTCGTTCAGCCGCCGCCACGGCCGCACCAGGCTTGAGACGGCCGATCGCGCGCAGGTGCTGACAACTTCGGCACGCCGAGTCCGAACCGATCGCGTAGCCGAGTGGCGCCCACACGTCCGGCGGCTGGTAGTAGTGCGCCTCGATGAGCGACTCGAACGTCGCTGGCAGCACGCCCGCGATGAGATAGTCGTGATCGGCCATGCGAATCGTCCGGCCGACCACGGCTGGATCTGCCGCGAAGCGGCGACGCCACAGCCCATCGCTGATGATGACGACGTGCCAGCGATCGGGCTGGTCCTCGGACGCCGTGAAGTCGCGGCCAATCGCCGGCTTGATGCCGAGCAGGGCGAAATAGTTTGCGGTCACGCGCGCACCCGCCAACCGCTCCGCCTCAGCGCCGATGATCAGCGTGGGCGACCACGTCCGAACCAGCGCGAGGCCATCGAATGAGTGGGTGAGCGTGCGCCAGTCAACAGCCGTCGTGAACCCGACCGTGCCCGTATGGCCGGCGTCCGCGTCG
This sequence comes from Vicinamibacterales bacterium, assembly GCA_036557365.1. Taxonomy (GTDB): domain Bacteria; phylum Acidobacteriota; class Vicinamibacteria; order Vicinamibacterales; family CAVVIG01; genus DATKHR01. Next base: position 38,477 of record DATBHR010000055.1, on the reverse strand, counting down.
CCGACGGTGACGAGCCGCGCCGGATCCGCGTACGGCAACGGCCGCAGCAGGACGGCGTTGAGAATACTGACGATCGTTGTGTTCGCGCCGATGCCGAGCGCGAGCGTGAGCACAGCGACGATTGCAAACGCCGGCGCGCCCATCAACGTTCGGATCGCATAACGCCCGTCGTGCGCGAGGCCCATCCCGACGCGTTCGCGCCATTCAGTCATCGGAGGTTAGATGGTCGAACGAGCTCGAAAGGTTGCTGCGCGGTTATCCTAGCCGCGTGCTGACGCTCAGCTTCCTCGCGATCGGGGCCGGCTTTCCGCTCGCGGCGCTCGTCGCGCGCCGTCGAAGCGCGAAGACCCTCTGGATCCTCACCGGGCTGATGATCGTCGCCGTCTTCGGGCTCGCCCTCTCCCTGGCGACGCACTGGGCCGGCAATCGACTCGTCGATTCCCAGGGCTACGCGCAGACCGCGCTTGGCATCGTCCGCCTGGCGCTCGTCCTGTTCGTGTTTCCGATTGTCGCGACGGCGGCGACGGTGGCGGTCCTGGGGAACGCGGTCGACCAGTGGTTTGCGTACCCGGTGGCCGTTGCGGTCACCGCGTTGAGCCTGTTCGTTGGCCTGAACGCGATGTTCTGGCTCGCCTATTCGTTCAGGTGACTCGGAGGGCGATCAGTAGAGTCGTGGCGGCGCGCCTTTGTTCTCGACGACGGCCCGCACGTGGCCTTCCCACTTGCCGATGATGCCGTTCCACTCGGGTGAATCGAAGTAGCCGTCAAGGGGACGGGTCAGATCGAATTCGGGCATGTACAGGCCGACGACCCCACGCTCCAGGATTCCATCGTCCAGGACGTCGCGTTCCCGCAGGATGAGAATGGGAAGTCCGATCTGGTACGCCATGGCCGCTTCGATGTGCGCCCACGGCGTCGTCAGCCACTGATTGTCGATTCGGGTTTCTTTCAGGCCGGCCACATCGGTCCGCAGCCTGGCGGTCCCGTTCTTCACGAAGGTCCGGCGGAACGCGACCGTCAACAGGCCGTTCGACTCGAGCATCAAGCGACGGATGGCCGTCAACGGTGCGTCCATGTCGTAGTCGGTGACGCCCAGCGTCCGCGGAGCGAAGCCGCGTTCCTTCAAGTGCGCGGTCACCCGCTGGATGAATCGTTGCTGGGCGCCGAAACACGGCTTTGGATAGCTGAGGAAGACGGAGATTTTCTGGGAGGGCGCGGCGTCCTCGGGATCATGATGCCCGTTGTCGCCGGCGTTGTTCGAGGAGCGGCCGTTCGCGCGCCTGGACTGCTGCGCCGGCTGGCGCTTCGTGTGCGCTGTCTTTTTCGCCATGCCCTCGCTCGTTGTGAAGGTCTGCGCCGGCTAGGCTACCACGTGTTTCGTCGCCGTCATGCACAGTGATCCGATCGCGTGATTCGGCGCGTCCATCGCCGGATCGAACGCCCGGCGCGTCGGGTCGGTGAAGCCGGCGGCTCGCAGCAGTTGCGCGAGCGTCTCTTCGTCATAGGCGTACTTGTGGTCGCGGCCCTGGCGAAACAGGTAGTTCAGCCGATGCATCGGCGTGTCGCACCACGCCGGCCCCCACCAGTCGCTGCCCGCGATGCGTTCGACATACACGCCAATCATGCCTTCCGCGTCGGGCACGACGATGTCGAGGATTCCGCCGACGGCGAGAACGCGGCGGCTCTCTCTCAGAAACTGCAGGGCTTCTGAGGGCGTCCAGCGCCCCTCGAGATACCAGCCGGTCGAATCCAGCACGTTCGGATACTCGAGATGCTCGAAGAAATGCTCGGCGTAAATATACCGGACGCTGCCGTCGTCGAAGGGAAGCGGTCTGCGCAGGTCGAGCCGCAGGTCGGCCGTCGGCGCGAACAGATCGACGTTGATCCAGCCAGCCTTCGGATTGAATCCGGACGCGAGATTCACGGACAGCGGCGTGCCATTCGATCGATATGCGCGCGCTTTCCTGCACGATGCGCGATGCAGGCGAGCGATGCGGATCTCCAGCGCCAGCTGTCGAAGGGCGTACCGCATTGGCGCCGGAACCCGCGACTTCACGAACTCGCGTATTGACAACCTCGTCCGTCCGTCGCCGATGAAGGGCAGCAACGATAGTGCCAGGGAAGCCTCGCGTGACCGACCGCGTGGCCGGAAAGGTTTTGAGCCGTTGATCCCAACGTCGTGAAGGGGACCGCATGCCACGTCTGCTGACGATTGCCTCACTCGTGACGATAGCCGTCGCGCTGCCCGGTTCGCTGATCGCGAACGCGCATCGCGACCCCGTGATCACGTCCACCTCCGTGTCGGCCGACCACACGACCGTGTTCATCGACGGCGCGAATTTCGGACGATCGCCGCGCGTCTCCGTGGACGGGCAGTTGCTGACCAACGTCACGGTCGACACAAACGCGACGCACATCGTCGCCACGCTCCCGACGCTGGCACCGGCCACCTATCTCATAGAGGTTGCGTCGCGCGATCGCCTGTTCTGGTTCGACGACAACGATCATTCCGCCACGTTCGCGCTCGTGATCGATGACCCGAACGCCGCATCGCAGGGCGCTCCCGGACCACCCGGTCCCGCGGGACCCGCCGGCGTCGCCGGTCCGGTCGGTCCCGCGGGACCGCGGGGACCTGCCGGCGTCTTCGCCAGCTTCGACGCGCTCGCGGGACTTGGCTGCACGCGCGACAGTTCGGCAGGAAAGATTCAGCTGACATACGACAGTACCGGAATCGCAACGCTGCGCTGCGTCGTCGTTCAGACGCCGCCGCCTCCATCGAGCGATCCGGTCATCAACGCGTTCGACTTCGGATTCGAGAATCCGGCGACGCATGCCAACACGGTGACGATCCTGGCCGGCCAGAGCGTCGTGTTCGCGTATCCCACCGGATTGAGCGCACACAACGTCGACTTCGACGAAGCGCTGCCGACGTCGTGCACGCAAACCGGCGGCGCCGTTCTCGGACTCGTGCCGCCGTTGCCGTCGTCGCCGGAGGGATCAGGATGGACCGGTACGTGCCGCTTCGACACGCCCGGCACCTTCAGCTTCGTGTGCGACGCGCACGCCTTCGAGACTGGAACGGTGGTCGTCCTGCCGAATACGACACCGCACTGAAGCCGGATGGATTCGACGTAAGATTCGCCCTCGGATGGATTTGCTTGCGCGCCTCAAGGCCGAGCCGCTGCCGTTTGCGGAGCTCCTCGGCATCGACATCGTCAGCGCGAGCCCCGAGAAAGTCGTCGCTCACCTGACCGTGCGCGACGACCTCTGCACGCGTCCTGCGGTCGTGCACGGCGGAGCGATCATGGCGTTCGCGGACACGCTCGGCGCGCTCGGCACAATCGCGAACATGGACGACGGGGCGCGCACGGTGACCATCGAGAGCAAAACGAATTTTCTGAAACCCGCTCGAGTGGGCGTGCAGCTGATTGGAGAGGCGGTGCCGGTACACCGCGGCCGGCGGATCATGGTCTGGCAGACGACAATCACGACCAGCGACGGAACGCTCGTCGCGATGACCGTGCAGACGCAGCTCGTTTTGAGGGAGGCTACTGAGTAAGCTCGCCGGTCACGCCTTCTTGTCGGGCGTCTGGCGTCGTTCGAGCAGTTCGCGAGCCGCTTGCCTTGCCACACGCCCTTCGTCGCGGGCACGCTCGGCGCGGGCGCGGAGCTCCTTGCCCCAGTCGGCGAGCTGCTCGATGGTTTCCTCGTGCAACTCCTTCGCAGGATCGGATCGGTCGGCGCGATCATCTGTCGTGACAGATCGATTCTCTGGAGTCACAGGCCGCCTCGTTTCCCGGGAAAGGGGTCACTCGAAGCATAGTCCAGTCCCTCATCGGTTCGAACAGAAATGCGCGGGCGCATCGACGCTTTTTCGCTGTCGGGCAACACGGACGAGGTCGGCAAATTTCTGAGATGGTTTTGATCAGTCGCTGGTGCGCAGGTCTACAATCTGAGGAAATGGACCCGGAACGTCGGGGTCCGTCACACGACGAAGAACAGCCGCGCAGCAAAAGCACCGAACGGCAAACGGCCGTTAGCAGCGCAGAGACATTGCGACCGCCTGCACGCCACGCTCTTTTCACACTTCGCCCAAATCTATTTCGTATGTGGCTTCTACACTTCCCACGTGCCCCTGTCAGGCCTTCGTCCGGCAGCTCGAGAGGACGCCGTCGTCTGGACGAGTCATAACCAGCTCTTCCAGTGCAGCATCGCGCGCCGCTCCGCGCGCAACTACGAAGTACGGTTTGCCGTTGAAGGACGTCACCTCTCATCGCGGCGGTTCTCGAATGCATCCGCAGCCGCGGCGGAGGCCGAGCGTCTTCGGCGGATTTTTACAGACTAGCGGCGCCGGCGCCCTCATGTCCCGGCAGGGCAGGCCGCTCGCTTTCCACTCTGTTCGAGTCGCGTCCATCCTGTAATCGCGCGAGCGGCGGTTGTCCCGCGCCTGCGCGAAAGTGCATGTCCGCCCGGTCTGCTCACGCGATTTCTGCGGGCACGAGCCTTGCCACTCGAGCATCGACTCCCGTAACAGCCGATGCTTTTCGATCTGCCGTATCGTCACGCGATACTCGTCGCGCTCTGCGTCACGCCTGCGGCCGTGAGCTGGTGGTCGGGGCGATCGCTTCTCGCGCTGCTGGACGATCCGCTGCTGCCGGAGCGCCTCGTGGCGCATCGTCGCCGCAGTCGCACAGCGCTCTGGTGCGTCATCGCGGCGATGATTGTTTTCGGCGGATTCGAAAACCTGATCTGGGCGATTCCGCTGACGCTCGTCGCGCGCGCTGCGGCAGGCTATCGGTTGCGCCGCGCCTTGTACGACGAGCGCTGGAGTTTCTTCGGCTTCATGGGCGGCATGTGCCGACTGCTCGTGGCGGTCGGCGGAATCCGGCTGCTGCTGGCCGTCGCGCCGGCGATGGTGGCGGCAAGCGGCTCGCGCGACTGGATCGCGGCGACCGCGATCGGCGCGCTGCTGCTGTTGTGGTACCGCCGCTCCGCCGAATGGTTCCGGTTCGTCCTGCGTGCGCAGCCGCTCGCCGATGCCTCACTGGTCGCGCGGTTCCAGGCAATCGCCGCGGTGAGCACCGCGCCGCAGCCGCGATTCGAGGTCGTCGATCTGCGCGGCGGCGCGATCGCGAACGCGGTGGCCCTGCCGTCGCGCTGGGGATCGTCCGTCCTCTACACCGACACATTGCTGCGCCTGCTCGACGCGGACGAGTCCACGGCCATCACCGCACACGAGATCGCGCACCTCGAGTACTACGACGCGGCGAGGCTGCGCACGCTCAACCGCGCGATGTCAGCCTTGATCGTCGGAGCGGCCACGGCCGGTCTGCTTCCGCGGCTGATTCCGGTGATGTCGATCCTGACGCTCGAAGCTATTTGGTGTGCCGTCTATGTGCTCGCGCTCGCCTGGATCGCGCGCGACCGCCAGCGCAACGAGACGGCCAGCGATCTTCGCGCGGTACAGCTGTGCGGCAATCCCGACGCGCTGGTTCGCGCGCTCACGAAGATCCACACGTTCGCGCGGCTGCCGCGGCGCTGGGATACACAGATGGAGCAGGCGGCCAGCCATCCCAGCCTGGCGCGACGCATCCGCGCGATCCGAGGCACGGGCAGCACAGCATCTGACGCCGCCGCGCCGATCGTGGCAGCTCCCACTGTCGCCGTGCCACCCACCGCTGAAACCGTCCACAGTGCCGATGGCCGCGTCGCCGTCACGTTTGCGGACGCGCTTCAGTGGCAGGAAGCGGACGGCGTGCTGCACGTCCTGCCGTACTCGCAGCTCACCGAACTGCGGGTGGACGTTCGTCCCGGCGGCGCGACGCGGCTCGTTGCGCTCGAGCGCCGCGGACGCCGGTGGGAAGCATCGCTCGACGCGACGGAAACCGCACGGGCGCAGGCGATTCTCGATCGCGTGGACGTGCACCTCGCGGAACCGGCGGCACGCACACATAACGTTCCCTGGCTGCAGGCCGCCGGCGCGATCGTCGCCATCTGCGCGATGTGGGCCGGACAGTTTGTCGTCGCGATCGTGGCGATGGGCGCGTCGGTCCGGTCGGCGTCCGCGTTCTTCGCGGCAGCCGGTGCGGCGGCGCTCGGCGCGGCGGCGCTTGTCGGGCGTCAGGTCATCGAGACCGGCAGCCCCGACGGTGCGTGGCCCGCATTGCTGCTGGTCGTCTTCGGCGTCGCGCTGCTCGCCGGCGCTTGGCGCAAACGGGACGCCGACGCCAACCGCCTCGTGAACGCCGGCATGGCGTTGCTCGCGCTCTTCGCGGCCGTGAGCGTCGCGACGATCGTGATGCGCGGCGGCGACGCCGTTCGCCTCTATCAAGCCAGCGTGGCGCTGCCTTCAGCGGCCATTCTGCCGATCGCGCTGGCGGCGGCGCTGGCCGTCAGGCCGCAGCGGAGCTGGCGCGTCACGGCGATTCCCGTATGCCTCGTCGGATTGATCGTCGGCGTGACCGGCAGCGGCACCTTCCTGCACGCGTTCGGCCGCGATCCGTTCCTGGTCGCGTCGGCGCCATTGCCGACGACAACGTTGACCGGATCCCCGATCACCGACGTCAGCATTCCCGGCATGCTGACGGACCTGCGCCTGTCGCCGCACGGCAAGCGAATCGCCGTGACGAAGTACACGGCTGGTTCACGCTCCGTCCCTCATGTCTCCGTCGGCGTCCCTGGAGCGGACTTGCGATCCGTCTCGGCCGCGGATCTCCTGTTTCTCGACGACGAGCGCGCGCTCGTGATGACGATCGACGGCGCACGAACGAAACTCCAGACGATGATGCTGGACTCGGGCGCCATCGTGTGGGAGCGATGGATCGACGACGTGTCCGGCGGGAAGCTTGCGTATCGTCGTGCGTCGAACCAGTGGAGCGTCGTCGGAACCGACGGCGACGGACGGACCGTTTCCGTGGACGGAACCGTCGGCGGCGATGGAACGAGCCGCCGCACATGGAACGTCGCCGAGCGCGAGGCGTTCAGCGACGCGTGGGCCGTCGATGGCGACACGGCGCTCCGCGTGCACCGGACGTTCGGGTTCGATCCAACGGCATCCGGCGCGCTGAGTCTGACGATGGCGGCGATGCTGGAGCAGACGGAAACACGAGTCACGCGGGTGACGGCGAAAGGCGAGACGCCGCTCGCGGTTTCGCGGCTTGAAACGACGTGTACGAACGACGCGCTCGACGGCGGTCGCATCGTCTGCATGGCGTTTGACGGCGGCCGCACCCACATTCTCGAGATGTCGGCAAACGACGGGACGCCCGAACCGATCGGCTCGCTCGGTGGCCGGTTCTTCACGGCGCGGCCGCTGCGCGAAGGGTGGCTCACGGGCTGGACCACGGCAGGGACTCACGCGATCAGCATGCCAGTGCAGGTCGCCGTCGAGATCGCGACGCCGCGGGTCGTCCTCTTTCCAGGCGAGCTGGGCATGCAGGAAATTGCCGTCGTCGGCCAGATCGCAGGCACGCTGACGCACGAAGGGACGTCTACCCGCGTTCGTTTGTATGCGCTCGGCCGCTGACGAACGCTGCTAAAATCTCCTCGATCGAGTCGCGTTTCATCTGCATCCGGTTGGAGGCTCCATGCGCCACCACGCCGTCGCACGATCGCTGATCGTATCCGCCGTGTTCGTCCTCGGTATCGTGACGGTCCGTCTGCAGGGCGCCGGCATCAAGGAGACCGTTCGCCTGACGATTTCCGGAAGCGGCGTCGCGGAGCCGATTCGGGTGACAGAGCCTTCCGTGCTCGCGCTGTCGAATGTCTATGACGGCAGCTTCATCGGGGAACCGGCCGCCGCGGCTCCTGATGCGGACTGGAATCGATTCGTCATCTCGTTCGACATCCAGACGGGAAACGGCGTCAAGCGCGACGGCTACGCGGTCACGTTCGCGAAGAACCGCTGGACCGACGAGGCGCTCGTTTATCTTCCGGGCCCAGGCGACGCCGCGTATCGCCGCAACATCAGCACGATTCTCCGCGAAGGCGCGGACGGCACCTGGCGTCGCACGTCGCGCGCGTGGGCCGACGCGATCAGCGCGCGGTTGCGTTAGCGCGCGCGCAGCCAGCGCGGCGCATTTCTTCAGCTGAGGATCTCGTAGCGCAGATCGCGAAACGGCGGCAGTCCTGCCAACGCGACGATTCGTTCGAGGCCGCTCCGCTGGTGGAACTCGATGCCGTCCCGGTCGACGACGACTGTGCCGCTGTAGGCCGGCGCCAGACGGCGGAACTCCCCGTCGATCAACTGAAAACGGCGCACCATGTTCTCGACCGCTTCGTGCGGCCGGTTCCTCGCCCGAATGTGCCGCTCGATCGTGTGCGTACTCGATGTGAGGACGATGATGCGGTCGGGACGCCACGCATCCCCCATCGCCAGCACTTCGCGGATGCCGGCGTGTGATTCGGGCGGGTACTCGGCCATATGCGCCTCGAGCGTGATGCGCGCACCTTCGAGGAAGGTGACGTCGCCGGGCCGCTCACGATGGCGCGCGTCGCGATAGTTGTCGTCGTAGAGCCGCGCGAAGTACTGCGTGACGCCGACGGCGTTGCGGCCCGCCTCGATGTCCGCAAGAATCCGCGGATCCCAGACGCCTTCCTCGCCCTCGCCGTACGAGCCGTTGCGATAGAGATCGCCGAGCTGATGCAGCAGCGTGCTCTTGCCGATTCCCGGTCCTCCGACAATCGCGACGAGCATCAGTGACCGTGAGCGCGGGTGAACGCGAGCGCGTGCGGCAGCGTCACGTCGACGCGTTCGAGCTCCTGCGCGTGTGTCAGTCCATCCAGAATGGTGAGCGACACTTCCGTCCCGTCCAGTCCGGCCTTGTGCGCGGTGGCGCTCGCCATGGCATCCGCGTTGGCGCTTCCGACCAGCCACAGCGTCGGGCACGGCATGTCGGCCGGATTGATGATGGGGTAGTCGAGCATCGCGCCGAGCCACGCGAGCGTAACGGGGACGGCGCCGCGCTGCCAGGCGCGGCGATCGTCGTCGCTCAACAATCGATCGTCGAACGTGCCGTCGCGATGCGCCGCGACGACCGGCGTCCATTTCGTACGCAGACCGAGAATCATTTCCCGGAACGGACCTGGAGTCGCCGATCCGAACGGGATGCCGATGTACACCATCGATCGGACGCGGCCGGTGCGGACCGCGACGTAGCGGCCGATATTCGCACCGTACGAAAAACCCCAGAGCGCGAACGTCTGCGCACCCGCGGCATCCGCGACCGCGAGGATGTCGTCCACGAGATGATCGATGGCGTACCGGTCTACGGCATCCGGCTTGTCGCTGTCGCCATTCCCGCGCAGGTCCACGCAGATGACGGTGAGCTCTGACGAAAGACGGCTGACATATCCGGCGTCGTGCCAGGCGCGGCGCGTCTGTCCGCCGCCGTGCAGCAGCAGCACCGGCGGTCCTGAACCGGTCACGTCGTACGCGATCCGCGCGCCGTCGCCGGACGTCGCGAGTTGGGGGGGCACCTCGGCAAATGTACACGACCACGGCTCAGCTCGGCCAGTTTCGATGTTGACCGCTTTCGCGTGAACCGGCGACGATCGTTGGAATGGTCCGATGCTGCCCAACGTTCTCCTCAGCACGCCGACGATGATCTCTGCGGAACGCTTGCGTACGACCGGCCGACAACTCTTCCTCAGGATCGCGGCGGTGTGCGTCGTGGTTGCCCTGCCGTCGGCCGCGAGCGCGCAGGAGCCGTGGCCGTCGGTCGTGATTCGCGGCGGGGCGCTCGTCGCCGACTTCGGATCCGACGTTCGCCTGGACGCCAGCGTCGGCTCGGTCGGCACGTCGATCGACCTCGAGAACGATCTCGGCTTCCAGACGCAGGCCGCGTCGTGGTTCGCGGACGGCGTCTGGCGCATGACGCGCCGGAACCAACTGCAGATCGCCTACGAGGGCGTGACGCGCGACGTCTCGCAGTCCTTTCTGTCGGACCCGATTACGTTTCGCAACCAGACGTTCACGGCTGGCGTGGACGTCGCTGCGTTTCTCGATACGTTCTATCTGTCCGCGAACTACGGGTTCGCGTTCGTCGCCAACCCGATTGTGGAATTCGGCGCGTCCATCGGCGTCACCGTCGTACGTCTGCACACCGGCATGGAGCTGTCCGCGCAGGTGAGCGGCTCGACGCTCGCCTCCCGTCAGCTCACGGACGCGGTTCGATACACGGTGCCGGTTCCGCTGCCCGGTCTGTTCCTGAACATCCGGCCGCATCCGCGCGTCACGATCAACGCCTCGACGCAGATCATCAAGGCGACGCTCGGCGACTACACCGCGAGCCTGGTCGAGGCAAAGTCCGGACTGGACGTGCGCGTCGTGAAAGCCATCGGCGTCGGCGGCGCGTACTACTTCAACCGCACGCACATCGAGCGGGACGCCACGCTGACGAATGGTTCCATCCAGTACCGATTCAACGGTCCGCAGGCCTACGCGACCCTGAGTTTCTAGCATCGCCACTTTCGGGTCGCCGCTACCCATCGTCTTCGAACGCGGGCACGACCTACGCGCGGCGCACCGAGTGGTCGTGCGCCAATCGTTGACGCAGCACGGTTCATAAACACGGAGGCGACAACGAGTTCCTGCCAAACGGCCATCCGCGGCGCGCTTCGCGCCCGGCCGGTCACGGTTCTTGCTGTGATGTCTGCACCTTCGGTCCGTACGTTCGCAGTCGGTTGTTGAGGTCTCTCCGGAAGCCGCATGTGCGGTCTTCCTCTGCTTGGGAACGGTCGATCCGCGGTCCGTCGTCACCGAACCAAGCAACCGCAGACGCGGTGAGGAGAGACGCGATGAGATTCTGGCTGGCGTCCGCAATCGTTTTCGTGGGACTCGGCGCAGCGACATGGTTCAAGTCCCGTCCGGTGCAGGCGGCGCAGCGCGCGCCGTCCGTGCAAATGGTCCCCGGCGGACGCACGGCGGTCGGCAATCCGGGTGAGAAAGGAGCGACCTACTACGCGATCGAGGCGCAGACGGTGCGATTGACCACGCGGTTTCGCGATGGCCACGTCGCGGTCGCCGAGCGCGGGCTCGTCGGCGACGTCCACACCACGGTGCACGATGCCAACGGCAACGAGCGGGCGCGTCTGCGCGTCAATCGCATAGACGATGGGCACGATATGGTGGTGTACGAGCTGGGCGGAGCCTCGGCGCTGCAGGCACTGAGCGATCCGAAGTCCGTGAAGCCGACGCTGGACTGGGTGACACGGCAGGCCTACGTCCTCGCGAAGGACGGCGACTCAGACCTGGTCTGGGACGGCGGCCGGATGCGGCCGCGAAAGGCGGCGCCGCGAGACTTGGACAGCGACGTCGCCGAGATCGAAACGACGTGGGCCGGCGGGCTCGTCGCGCACCTGACCAGGCAGAACTGGCCGCGCCGCCAGATCGCGCCGGGCCGCTTCGTGGAGGGCCCTGCGCTGGTCAGCGACCTGACGCTCAACGGCGTCAGTGCCGGCCGGGCGGCCTGGTTCGAGCGAGATAAGGTGTTCGCGTACACGCTGCCGGCCTTCAACACGGGACTGGTCGTGGTCGCGCCGGATCACCTGAAAGCGAACTACGGCGGCTGGCCATTTACTCCGGACGCGACCTGGCTTAGCCTGCAGGCGATCGCCATGCATCATTTCCGGAGCCTGATCGCGAAGCAGGGCTTCGTCGCCAAGGGGTGTACGGCGCAGGAACCGAACCGTCTCGCCCAGTTGTTCATGCCGACGCTCCACGCCAACGAGCCGGGCTGCGACGGCTTCCATTATCTGGACGGAACGTTCTTTCGCCAGTGCTGCGACGATCACGATCGCTGTTACTCGAAGCGGGGTTGCGTCCAGGACACCTGGTGGCGCGTCTGGTCCAGCTGGACCTGCGACTACTGCAACGTCACCGTCGTCGTCTGCTTCTTCGTCGCGGCGCACTACGACGACCAGTGCTTCTCACGAGGGATATGCATGGGATGACTTATTCGCTGCCGCGTCAATCGCTCGGGTTCGTCACAGGGCTCGCGGCGTTCTTCGCCGTCCATGCCGTCGAAGCGGCGATGTGGAGCGCGTGGTTTGGCGGACTCCACGTGCCGTGGTTCCTGAACTCGGGTCGGGCGATCGTGTTTGCCGCCAGCTGTCTGTTCGGTATCGCGGCCGTCGCAGGAGCGGTGTCGTTGCCCGCTCTCGCGACCGCCGCGGGCGCCATCACCGCAATGGTGCTCATCCTCATTCGAATCGGCGGCAGCACGATCTTTCCGATCGTCATCGTCGGCGGGGGGCTCGTGGTGGGCGTCAGTATCCTCGCCGGCGCGCGGACTGGTGCGCAGCTCGGCGGTCTGGTTCGACGACGGCGCCGGCTCGGATAAGGCCCGCTCGACCAGAGTCGGCGCGGATCGGATTGCTGCGACGCGGATCGCGCGGCTGGGACAGAGGAAGCGCCGTGGGCTCAGCGTGTCAGTGGACCGCCAGCTCCGGCTCGACGGTCCTCGTTCGGAGAGGCTCGCTGCGCAGCGCAAGGTGGAGCAGGACGGCCAGCGCCATGATGACCGCGCTGCACACAAAAATCAGGTGCAGTCCGCTTGCAAGCGCGTCGCGTACATCGTCGAACAGCTTCTGCAGGAGGGCGGCGCCGCCGGGGACGCGTCCGAACGCCGTTTCGAGCTGCGGCCGGATCTGCATCAGCATCAGCGGATTCGAAAAGTAGGGAAGCGCTACCGATGGCACGTGCGGCGGCAGCCCGTTGGCGAAGACGGCGTGGTATCGCGTCAGCATGAGCGAGCCGAACGCGGCCACGCCAACGGTGCTGCCAATCTGCCGGAAGAAGATGGTGGACGACGTGGCCGCTCCCATCTGCTGGACGGGCGCGACGTTCTGCACGGCGAGCGTGTATACGGGCTGCAGCAATCCCATGCCGAGGCCCGCGATCACCATGCCCGCAGACACGTAGGTCCACGTGGTCACGGCGCTCATGCGCGCGAAGAACAGCATGCCGCTCGCGACCAGCACGGTTCCGACCATCGCGACGGCCTTGTATCGCCGGCTGCGCGACACGGTCTGTCCGCCGACCACGCTCCCGATGACCGCGCCCATCATCAGCGGCGTGAGCAGGTTGCCGGACTGCGTCGCCGAGACGCCGAGCACGCCCTGCATGAAGAGCGGCAGATAGATGATGACGCCGAACATTCCCACGCCGAGGACGAACGCGCACACGGAGCAGATGCTGATGATGGAGTTGCGAAAGAGCACCAGCGGTACGACCGGTTCGGCCGCTCGCGACTCCACGGACAGGAAGATCAGGAGCATGACGCCCGACAGCACCAGCAGTGAATCGACGCGCGTCGACGTCCAGCCGTACTCGGTCGCCCATGTCAACGCGAGCAGCAGCGGCACGAACGTGCCGATGAGCGTCGCGAAACCCGCCCAGTCGAGACGCCGCGTGCTGCCGCGCGGCTTCATGTTCGGGAACTCGAGATAGATCGCCGCGACGGCCACCGCGCCGACCGGCAGATTCACCCAGAAGCACGCGCGCCACGACCAGTGATCCGTCAGCCACCCGCCGAGCGTCGGTCCGAAAATCGACGCCACGCCCCAGACGGCCGCGAAGAGGCCTTGATAGCGGCCGCGCTCGGCCGGCGAGAAGATGTCGCCGACGATCGTGAACAGCAGTCCGATCACCATTCCGGCGCCGATGCCCTGGAGGCCGCGAAACAAAATCAGCTGCCCCATGCCGTCGAAGGGAACAAACGCCAGCTTGCCCGCGGCGCCGCAGAGCGCGGACGTGGCCACGAACAGGATCGCGCCGAGCAGGATGAACGGTTTCCGTCCGTGGATGTCGGACAGGCTCGCGAAGATCGGCACCGACACCGTTGACGTCAGCAGGTAGACGGTCGCAATCCACGGATATCGATCGAATCCGGAGAGCTGCGCGATGATGCGCGGTTCCGCGGTGCCGACGATCGTTTGATCGATCGCCGCGAGCAGCGCGGCGAGCAGCAATCCGGTCAGCGTGCCGACCAGTTGCGGCCGCGTCAGCGGGACGATGCCCGATGTGTGATACGTGGGTTCCGCGGGCGCGTTCACCGAGGCATTGTACGCGCGTACGGCTGAGCCCGCCTCTATCGGCGCGCGCAGACGAGGCGCTTACTTGACGGCGAACACCCAGATGGCGCCGCCTTCCGGCACCTCGGGAAATTTGCCCGGCGCGACGCGATTGAGTCGCGACTGCATCGTTCGTGAATCGATGCCCCAGCCCGACTGCACGGCGACGTACTGCTTGCCGTCGACGCTGAACGACGACGGCTGACCGATCACGCCGGAGTTCGTCGGAAATTCCCAGAGCACGCGGCCGGTCGATGCGTCGAACGCGCGGAACAGGCGGTCCTGCGTGCCGCCGCTGAACACGAGGCCGCCGCCCGTCGCCAGCATCGGTCCCCAGTTCGTCGAACCGGCGAAGGTGTGCGTCCACGCGCGTGCGCCAGTGTCCACGTTCCACGCCTGGACTTCGCCGATGTGATCCGCGCCTGGCGCGATGAGGAGCGTGTTCGTCATGCCCGTGAACCCGCGGCCCGCTGCGTACGCAACCGGCCGGCCTACCATCGAGGTACACAGGTTCTCGTTCGCCGGTACGTAAATCATCCGGGTCTTCGGACTGAACGCCACGGGCGGCCAGTTCTTTCCGCCCCAGTGCGACGGACAGAACTCGGCTTCCTTGCCGGTTCCCGGCTGCCGCGCGGGATCGACGTCGGGTCGGCCCGTCTTCCGATCGAGGCTCCTGAAGACGTTCTGCTTCACGTACGGCTTCCCGTCGACGAACCTGATCGGGCCGGACGTTCGCTCGAGAAACCACATGTAGCCGTCCCGCGCGACATCGATCAGTCCCTTGACCGTTCGCCCGCCGCGCGCGTAGTCGACGAGAATCGGCGGCGATACTTCGTCCCAGTCCCACGAGTCGTTCGGGTGGTACTGGAAGTGGCCTTTGATCGCACCGGTCGCGACATCGAGCGCGATCGTCGACGACGTGTACAGGTTGTCGCCGGGCCTGCGGTCGCCCATCCATGGACCGCCGTTTCCGGTGCCCCAGAACGTCAGCCGCGTTTCGGGGTCATAGGTGCCCGTCACCCAGACGGGACCGCCGCCGGTCTTCCACTGATCGCCCTTCGGCCATGTTTCGCTGCCGGGCTCGCCTGGCGCTGGCACGGTGTACGTCTTCCAGAGTTCCTTACCGCTCTCCGGATCGAATGCCGCGACGAACCCGCGGATTCCCATCTCGCCGCCGGAGCAGCCGACGAGAATCTTGCCGTCCGCGACCAGCGGCGCCACGGACATGTAGTACCCGTCCTTGTTCTCCCCGACCTTCGTCGTCCAGACCTCGCGTCCCGTGCGCGCGTCGAGCGCGACGAGAACGGCTTCGCCGGCGGCGAAGTACACCTTGTCGCCGTACAGGCCGACGCCGCGACTCGTCGGATGCAGCAGCACGACGTCTTCGGGCAGCGGCCGCTTGTAGCGCCACAACAGCGCGCCGTTCTTCGCATCGAGCGCGATCACCTGATTTCCCGGCGTCGCCACGAACATGACGCCGTTGTTGACGATGGGCGGCGCCTCGTGGCCGTTCACGACGCCGGTCGAGAACGACCAGACAGGCTGAAGGCGCGCGACGTTGGCCGGTGTGATTTCGCCGAGCGGGCTGTAGCCCCAGCCGTCGTACGTCCGCCGGACCATCAGCCAGTCGGCGTCCGACGGACGCGTGAGCCGATCGGCGTTGACCGCGGCGTAGCGCTGAAGAATCGGCGGCGTCGGCTCGGGCGGCGCAGCAGGCGCGCTCGCCGGCGGCGGCGTCTGCTGCGCAACGACGACCGTCGTCAAAGCCGTGACCGCCAGGACGAAGTGCCAGCGCATCCTCACCCCTTTTCGTAGCCGACCGGCGCTGTGAACGGCTTCGCGACGACGAGTACGCCGTCGACGACTTTCAGCGGCAGCGCGGGAAGCGGACGCGGCGCCGGTCCGTCCACGACCCTGGCCGCGTCTTTGGGATCGAACGTCGACTCGTGACACGAACAGAACAGGCGCTGTTCGGGCGCGAGCCACGTGTCGACGTCGCAGCCGCCATGCGTGCAGATCGACGTGTAGGCGACGACGCCGTCGGCGGCGCGCGCGCGAGTCTCGGCTGTCAGCTGCGCGGGATCGAAGCGGAGCAGCAGGACCTGGTTCAGTCGAGATCCCTGTCGAGTAATTTTCTGCGCCGGATCGAACGCCCACGCGGCGACGTACCCGTCCACGAGCGGAACGTCCGCCGGCGTCAGCGGCGTCCGTCCGGCATCGGAGGTCCTGACGAGCAGGTCACCCTCCCGCGGACGAGCGGCGGCCGAATCGTCCTGACGGAGGCCGAGGCCCACGCCGATGGCGCTTACGAGGAGCGCGCGCCGGCCGACGAGGACGCGGTCTACCAGGGCATCTCCCGCCGGGTGTGGCGTCGGCCGATGTCGGCGGCGCGTTCGTCGGCCGCGCCGATCATCACGCCCTCGCCGAGCATGTCCACGACGTTGTCAGGGTTCACGGAATTGAGAAAGAACAGCTTGTTCGCTCTCGTCGCGGCGAACACGCGGGCGCGCGCGGCCTGCAGTTCGGCGGGCATCGGCCCGGAGCCCGGATTGCGCACGCCAAGCGAGAACGCCATGTCGCCGGGTCCCCACTCCGCGAACGCGATGCCCGCGATTTTGGTGCTGGCCTCCGCGTTTTCCAGCGCGAACTTGTCTTCGATTTTCAGTCCGAGCAGCAGCTCACCTTTCGGATTGAGCGGCCAGACGTCGGCCTTCTCGGCGTACTCGTCGGCGGTGATGCCCCAGATTTTCGCCGCGGTCGTATTGCCGTGGACGCCGCGTCGGCCGCCATTCGCCGGAAAGCGCACGGCCTCGACGAAGGCGCGGACGGCGCCCGGTGTATCCGCGTGGCAGAGCAGGACGCCGTGGACTCCGGTCGCCAGCACCTGCTGAAACATCCATGCGTTCGCACGGACCGTGGCCTCGTCCGTACCGTTGACCGGGACGTTGACGATGACAGCGGGCGTACGGTGTCCGCTCCTGGTGGGACCGCCCTTCGCCAGGCCGCGCATGTACTCCGCAAGCCCTTTGACGTCGAAGGGCGCGTGCTCCATGTCGTAGCTGATGTAGTCAGCCCACGTCTGCGCGTCCTTGACGCCCTGTTCGAAGCTGCCGTCGGTGCCCTCGTGTGAGCCGGTGTAGTAGATCGGCTGGCCCTGCGCCAGAAGGTCGATCGCGCGGTTGATCCGCGCGGGCCTGGACGCTTCGGTCGCCGTGCACACCGCTCCGGCAATCCCGAGCACGACGATGAGGCCGGCGGCTCGCAGGTTGTGTGTGACGTGATGCATCGGCGCCTCCCGGTGGCAGATGTTCGGGACCGATCGGCGTCATCGTCGCCCCGGCGTTCGCCGGCGTCAAGCCCCGATCGATCGGATGCGCTCTTCGGGCCGGAAGGTGACGCCCTTGCCTTCGCGGGCGACGGAGGCGAGCCGGCGGGCTTCTTCGTAAAGATGCTGCTGCGCGCGGAAGACCGGCTCGCCGTCGGTCGGCTCGCGTCGGCGGTATACGCCGTCGGGCTGAAGCCAGCGCGCCTTGACGTTGTCGCGGAACATCGCCCGAAGCGTGGAGAGCACGCGGGCCTTGTGATCGGCGTCGATGACCGGAAACATCAGCTCGATCCGCTTGTCGAGATTCCGCGTCATCCAGTCCGCGCTCGCCAGGAACAGTTCGTCCTCGCCGCCGTTCAGGAAGTAGTAGATGCGGGAGTGTTCGAGAAAGCGATCGACGATCGAGACAACCTCGATTCGATCGCTCAAGCCCGGCACGCCCGGACGCAGTCCGCAGATGCCCCGCACGTTCAGGCGGATCGTGACGCCGTCCTGCGAGGCCGCGTACAACGCGTCGATGATTTCCTGATCGATGAGCGCATTCATCTTCGCGGCGATTTCGGCAGGCTGCCCGGCAGCGGCGCGGCGTCGTTCGCGTTCGATCAGCTTGAGGAATCTGCGACGCAGGCCCGTCGGCGCCATCGTCAGCTGCTTCAGCCGCGGCGGATCCGAGTAGCCCGTGAGCGCGCTGAACACGGCGCTCGCATCCTCGGCGATCCCGGGCGACGTGGTCAGCAGGCTGAAGTCGGTGTAGATGCGCGCGGTCCGTTCGTTGTAGTTGCCGGTGCCGAGATGCACGTAGCGCTTGAGGCCGTCCGGTGTGCGCCGCACGACGAGGCAGATCTTCGCGTGCGTCTTGTAGCCCTTCACGCCGTAGATCACGTGCGCGCCGGCTTCTTCGAGCGAGCGCGCCCAGCGGATGTTGCGCTCTTCGTCGAATCGCGCCGTCAGCTCGACGAGCACGGTCACCTGCTTGTTGTGATCCGCTGCGCGCTGAAGCGCGGCGATGATCGGCGAGCCGACGCTGGTGCGATACAGGGTCTGCTTGATGGCGAGGACGTCGGGATCGTCCGCCGCCTGCGCGAGAAACGCCAGCACCGGATCATACGCATCGTACGGATGATGGAGCAGCAGCGGCCGCTCGTCGAGCAGCGCGAAGAGGTTCGACTGCTGAACGTCGGCCAGCACGCTGACCGGCGGCTGCGCCGGATCGCGCAGCGACGGCAGACCGGGCAGATCCGTCAGCGTCATCAGCATCCGCAGGTCGAGCGGTCCATCAACGACATACACGTCGTCCGGCTCGATCTCGAGCTGGCGGATCAGCTGGTCCAGAAGATCCGTTGACGTATTCGCGGCGACCTCGAGGCGCACGACGCCGCCGCGCCGCCGATGGCGCAGCTCGCGCTCCACGATCTCGAGCTGCGTGCGCCCGCCCTCGTCGTCGAGCTCGAGCTCCGCGTCGCGCGAAGGCCGGATGACCGTCGTCTCCACGACTTGCTGCCCGGGGAAAAGCATCGACGCCTGCGCGGCGACGATGTCCTCGAGCAGGACGAACGAGCCGGAGTCTGCAAGCGGCACAAGGCGGGTGAGAACGGCCGGCACCTGGACGATGGCGAGTCGGCGCTCGCCTTCGGCAGACGACGCCTCGAGGCGCAGCGCGAGGTTCAGCGTCAACGACGAGAGCAGGGGAAACGGGCGCGACGCGTCGATGGCCAGCGGCGTCAGCACCGGCAGAATCACGTCGCGGAAGTGCTCGCCCAGCGCCTGCTGACGGCCGGCCTCGAGATCGGACCACGAGACGATCCGGACGCCGGCGCACGCGAGCGACGGCAGGATGTCCTCGCGCGTCACCGCGTAGAGCGCGTCGACCATGCGGTGCGCCCGCTCGGAAATCGCTGCCAGCTGCTGCACCGGCGTGAGGCCGCTCAGATCCGGCGTCGTGTCGCCGTCGGCGACTTCGTGCTTCAGGCCGGCGACTCGCACCATGAAAAACTCGTCGAGATTCGAGGCGACGATGGAGGCGAACTTCGCCCGTTCGAGGAGCGGCGTCGTCTTGTCGGCGGCTTCCTCGAGGACGCGCTCGTTGAAGGCAAGCCACGACAGCTCGCGGTTGATGTAGCGAGCGGCGGGCGAGGACACGCCGCTCACGACGTGATGCCCGTCCATCGAATCACGAGCTCCTGCCCAAAGGTGTCGACGAACATGTCGGCCCGCGCGGTCGCGGCAAGCTGTTCCATCGTGAGGTCGCCGTTGCCGCAGATCTCGAGCGTCCAGCCGCGTTCGCGCTTGGTGAGCGTGAGGTCGGTCACCTTCTGGAGCCGCTCGGCATCGAGGGCATTCGCCACGCGCAGAATTGCGGCGAGCTTGTTGACCACGAGCCGATCCTGCCGATCGAGGGCGATATACGGCAGGTGGCTCTTCTGCGGCAGACCGCGCCGGTGATAGCGCGCGATGTTCGAGACGACGGCGGTTTCCTCGTTCGAGAGGCCGAAGATTTGCGACGCGGCGATCAGATACTGCGAGTGCTTGTGATGTGCGCGCAGGCTGATGTGGATGCCGATGTCGTGCAGGATGGCAGCGACCTGCAGCAGCAGCCGCTCGCGATCGGCGAGACCGTGGTCCTCCCGGAGCGCGTCGAAGAGGCGAATCGACAGATCGGCGACGTGGCGTCCGTGCGCGCGATCGAATCGATGGCGGTGCCCGAGCGCCTCTGCGCCGGCCAGGACCTGATGCTCGAAATCCTGAATGCTGGCCCGGCCGCCCGGATCGGCTTCGTCGATGATGAGGCCTGTGCGAAGCGATGCCTCCGAGACCGTCAGCTTGCGCGCGGCGGTTTCGGAGAGCACCGTTCGATACACCAACAGCGCCGGCACGAGCGTCGCCGCATCGACGGCGGGAAGCCGGAAGCGCTCGATGAGCGCGTCTTCGTCCATGCGCTCGACCTGATCGCAGAACGCGAGGAACGCATCGCGCGGAATGTCGCGCACGCCTTCGTCGGTGTCGCTTTCGAGAATCTGCGACGCGGCAAATCGAAGGTCGCCGCCGATCGCGACCATGTACGTCACGCGCTCGAGCGCGTAGTCGCGGCGAATTTCCTCGATGACGTTCGCAATCGTGCGCTTGAGGAGCGAGATCTGGACGTCGTGCGTCAGACGCTGAAGGTTGAGCTGCTGCCGCAGCCGGACGGCGCCGAGCGCGTACACCGCCGACCGATTCGGCTGACCCTTGCGGAGCAGCGTCATGCTCGTGCTGCCGCCGCCGACCTCGGTGAGCAGCGTCCACGCGCCGCGCAGTGCCGCCCGCCGCTTCAAGGCCTGCTTGACAGCCTCGAACACGAGTCGGCTTTCTTCCGCTTCGTCGAGGATCTCGAAGGTGATGCCGGTTCGTCCCTGAATGCGGTCGAGGAAGAGGTCCACGTTCCGCGCTTCGCGGACGGCGCTCGTCGCGACGGCGCGGATGTCCTTCACGCCGTACCCGTCGATGATCCGGCGGAAATTGTCGAGCGCGGCCAGCACCGCCTCGATGGTTTTCGCCCGAATGACGCCGGACGAGAAGCTGTCGCGCCCGATGAGCACGCCGCGGGACGCTTCCTCGATCGTGCGAATACGCTGGCCGGCGCCGATTTCGGCGACGACGAGGCGGATCGCGCTCGCGCCCATGTCGAGGACGGCGAGAAGTCGGGGTGCCTGGGGGTCTGCTGGCGGATCGGCCACGGCGAACCCTCAAGATAGCGAAAAACAGCGGTCCCGGGAAAGTGCGCCCCCGGGGCCGCGCGAAACATCTTCGTAAACAATGGGGGACGCACTCACGATTGCAACATCACTTTGGTAGCGTTTCGTCATGGATCGTCGCGCTTTTCTGGCGCTGGCAGGCCTCGGAACGCTCGCCGTTCGCGGTCAACAGGCCCTCTCGACCGACCCCGAGCCCGCCGACGTCACCCTCATGATCGCGCCGGTAACCGTCGAATTCACGCCGACCCTCGTGTTCAGCACGATTGGCTACAACGGCACCGCGCCGGGACCAGTCCTGCGGATGCGTGAAGGCGTCCGGCAGATCGTCAACGTCGTCAACGACACTGATGTGCCCGAGCAGGTCCACTGGCACGGTCTGTTACTGCCGCCCGAACTCGATGGCGCCGACGAGGAGGGAACGCCGCCGGTGCCGCCGCACGGTCGCCGACGCTATGAATTCACGCCCAGGCCGGCCGGCATTCGCTGGTACCACACGCACACGATGGCGATGGCCGACCTCCATCGCGGAAGCTACACCGGCCAGTTCGGTTTTCTCGTCATCGAAGGCCGCGAGAATCCTGGAGCCTATGACCAGGAGATCTTTCTGGCGCTGCGTGACTGGGAGCCGTATTTCACCAACCAGATGGGCGATACCGACGCCGCCGGACCGCGATGGCCGCAGCCCGAACGGCCCGATGTTCCCGACATCCGTCCGAACGGGCTGGAAGTGAACGCGGCGTTTTACTCAGTCAACGGAAAGGCGCTCGGATCGGGCGAACCGATCCGCGTGCGTACCGGTCAGCGCGTGCTCTTCCACCTGCTCAACGCCGGCGCGATCGAAAATCGCAGCTTCGCACTGTCCGGGCATCGATTTCACGTCGTCGCGCTCGACGGCAATCCCGTTCCGTCACCGCAGCCAGTCGATCAGATCGTGCTCGGGCCAGGTGAACGCGTTGACGCCATCGTCGACATGAACACGCCGGGCGTCTGGATCATGGGCGCCGTCGAGGATGCCGTGCGAAACGCAGGTCTGGGCATCGTCGTCGAGTACGCCGGTGAGCGACGTGCGCCGCAATGGGTGGCGCCCGGTTCGTCTCCGTGGGATTACACCGTCTTCGGTGGCGCCGAAGGCGTGGCGGCGTCAACGAACGAGCCGGTCGAGACGATCGAGATGCTGTTCGAGAAGGTGCCGCGGGCGTGCGAGGACAAATTCAACGAGTTTCGCGTGAACGGTACGGCCTACCCGCACGATCGTGAATTCATGCTTCGCGAGGGAACGCGGTATCGACTCGTGCTGCGCAACCGCACGAACGACGCGCATCCGCTGCATCTGCATCGCCACTTGTTCGAACTGGTCGAGATTTACGGCAAGCGCACCCGCGGCATCATCAAGGACACCGTCGTCGTGCCTCGCTGGGGACGCGCGGTCGTCGAGTTCACAGCCGACCAGCCTGGTCTGACGCTGTTTCACTGCCACATCCAGCAGCACATGGATTACGGATTCAAGGCGCTGTTTCGATACGCGTAGCGCTGCGGCAGGCGATGGTGTCGATGGTGGTGCTCGATTATTGCGGTCCGCCGGGACGCTTGGCTGGCGGCGGCTCGACCCAGACGTCGCTCTGCTTGATCCGATCGATGAGCTGCAGCGGATCGAACATTCGATAGTTCGCCGGCACGTCGAAGAGCGTCGCCGGCTGCGGGCCGTCGACGATTGACTCGAGCATCACGACGGTGCCGTCCGCGCGTTCGACCTTCACCGGAAAGCGGCGTCGCACGTCGACCCATCGAGTACTGCGCCGCGCCGGATCCGCGCCGACTTCGTATTTCACGACCGTACGGCCGTCCATCTCCTCGGTGCCGAGCCGCTCGCACGTCGATGGCTCGTCGTTCAGCGCGGGACCGGCGATGCGCTCCATCGCGGCCCACTGTTCGCAGGCGACGGCTGGATCGACGGGCACGAATATCTGCGTCGTGTCGCTCGACCGTTTCGCGTCCATGATCAGGCGCGCCGCTGGTTTCACGAACAGAGCACGAGGACCGTCTACGTCCACGAGTAAAAAGCCGTCCGCGAGCGTGCTGACCTCGATGCGAGCCCGTTTGTCGGAGACGAAGATGCGTCCGGCGGACTCAGGCGATTCCGCTCCCGCGTGCGTCGTGACGAGCCACCCGGAAAATGTCTGAGCGTTCGAGACCCTCGCGCCGAATCCGAACGCGATCAAGGCGACGATCATCGTGGGTGCCGCGCGACGCGAAGTCTTGTTCATCGTGATGTCCAGGAAATGCCTTGACCGGCCAGCAGGCCGGCCAAGGCGATGGCGTTCACGCCGTCAGTAGTACGGCTGGTTGTTCGGCGCTTTCGTGAAGTCGAACGCGCTGAACAGGTCGTCGAGCGCCGGCATGTTCACCGGAACGTACGGGTTTTTCGCCTTGACGACCGGATTCGGCAGGTTGTCGCGGCTGCGGTGGCTCATCGTCGGCAGGTGCCAGTTGCGCTCGATGAATTTGTCGAGCGACACGTGATCGGCGTAGGCGTGGTTGATCTTGCCGCCCGTCGAGTACGGCGAGAGGACGAGCAGCGGCATGCGCGAGCCGTCGCCGAAGTAGTCGAAGATCTGGACGAAGCCCGAATCCCAGTAGCCGCCGGCTTCATCCCACGTGATGAACACGGCCGTCGTGGCTTTCAGGTCGGGGTTGGCTTCGAGCGCGTCCAGCACGGTCTTCACGTACGCCTCGAAGAGGTCCAGCTTCGAGCTCTGAGGATGCCCGTCGAGGAGCCCGTCCGGCTTTCCAATCGAGACGGCGGGCAGGTCGTTGTTCTGGATCGCCGTGAGCAGATCGGCCGTGTCCTTGATGTGCGCCGCGCGTTGAGTGGCGTCGCCCATGATCGACGTGGCGTACTGGAACGGATTGCAGATCTGGCAGTAGGCGACGCCGAGCGCGTGCGCCGGATCGGCGGCTGCGGCCGCGGACAGACTCGGATTCGCGGGATTCGCCTGCACCGCTTCGCCGGCAAGGATCTTCGCGTCGTTGTACGCGCCGCCGTAGTAGGCCCAGGTGATCTTCTTTGCGTTCAGGACGTCACCGATCGTCGGGACGGAGGACGGAGGAAGCGCGGCCTGAATCGCAGGAACCAGCGTGCCATCGGGGAGATAGCCGGGGTTCGTGTTGTTCAGCATGTAGTAGTGGTTCTGCGCACAGTTCGGCTCGGCGACGTACGGCAGGCTTTCGATGTAGTCGACGATCGGCTTCACGCCCGGATTCGACACGTCGGAGCAGTCGGTGAAGTTGTTGTCGGCCACGTACTGGTTGACCGTGTTGGGCCGGGGATTCGGGTTGGCGATGTTCGACGGCGGCGTCACCGGATTGCCGTTGCCGTCGCTCCAGAATCCGGCGTCGCCCGTGCCGAACATGAAGTGATTCGCTCCGGTCCCGCCGAGGAACGACTGGTGGAAGTTGTCGCTCAGCGTGAACCGGTCTGCGAGCCGCTTCAGGAACGCCGCCTGCTCCTGCTCGGCGTTGTAGAAGCCCATCTCGTTGCCGGCGCTCTTGTTGGTCGCCGAGTACGTGGCCATCACGAACGCGAACAGATCGTTCAGGCAGCCGGTGGGATTCGCTTTCGTCGCGTTGGCGAGACTGCAGTCCTGCTGCTGCCACGCCTGGTAGAAGCGGTGCGTCATGTCGCCCGTGTAGTCGTCGTCGCTGATCGCAGGACCTTGAAGCACGAACGGTCCAGGCGGCAGTGAACCTGCGCCGGGCACGCGCGTGTCGAGGACGCCCTTCGGCAGTCCTGTCGCGCCAGTCAGGAGCAGCGACGCGTTCTGCGGCTCGATGTCGGCTTCCGGCGGGAAGAACGTGAACGGCGCCGATGTCGCGGACGGCGCGGTCGGCGCGCCGTTGGTGTTGGGCTGCGGCATCAGGTTGGTCGACGTGTTGTAGGGCGTCTTGTCGTTGTCAGGTGCGCCGACGTAGAACGTGGGCTGCGTCGCGACGGAGTACTGCTGGGCCAGACCGTAGCTGGGTCCCGGCGTGCCGTCCTCGTTGACGATCCCCTTCGACAGGATGTTGGAGATCGTTTCTTTCTTGCCCTTTGGCTTGTAGACACCGAAGGTGTGATCGAGCCCTCGATTTTCGCCGATGAGGACGATGACGTGCTTGATGGGGGTCTCGGTCGCGAATTTCGCGGCGGGATCTTTCGACGGCTTCGCTTTCTTGTCCTGATCCCTGGCGGCCAGGCCAATACCGGACATCGACAGCGTCATCGACAGGCAGAGTCCCGTCGCGATCTGTTTTCGTGGTCCAACCCGAACGGTGTGCTTCATGCGCATCCTCCTTGGTGTGAGATCGAACGCCGAGGATTCGGATGATGCGCGGTGAGGGTGACGAGACGGTTATCGCGTCATGTCGATGCTGAAAAATTTTGATTCACTCCGTTAGAGACTCATAAAAATATGATGAGCTCATCCGCGCGCGCGTCCGAACGATGCGCGATGATTCGTCACCGAACTATCGGATTCATGGAGTCGCGCTGCCAGTCCGAATACGAACCGACGTACACGCGCGCGGGAATTCCGACGGTGCGCGCGGCCCAGTACATCAGGCTCGCTCGCATGCCGACGGCGCAGTACGTGACGGCCGTCTGACTCGGCTCGACGCCGACCTTCGACAGCAGCGCGCGGATCTCGTCGGGCGACTTGAACTTCAACGTGTCCCGATCGGCGAAGAGATCCTGCCACAGGATGAACGCCGCGCCGGGAAGATGTCCTGCGTTCCACTCCTGCGTGGTTCGCACGTCGAGCAGCTTCACGTCCGGCGCCTTCAAATGCTCCCGCACATATGCGGCGTCTACGACGATGTCGGGAGCGGGATGAACGGTGAGGGTGCCTGACACGGCCTTCGAAGTGTCGGTCGACACCGGCCGCTTTTCGCGCTTCCACAGTTCGAGATTGCCATCGAGCCACGAGACGTCGCCGCCGTGGCCAATCGCGGCGAGCGACAGGAACAGCCAGCCAGTGGTCATCGGGCTGTCGCCGTAGAGCACGACGTGCGTGCCGTCGGTGACGCCGGCGTGCGCCCAGATCTGCGCGAGATCGGCAAATGGCTTGAGCCGATGGTTGTCGGCGATCG
Organism: Vicinamibacterales bacterium; assembly: GCA_036557365.1. Taxonomy (GTDB): domain Bacteria; phylum Acidobacteriota; class Vicinamibacteria; order Vicinamibacterales; family CAVVIG01; genus DATKHR01. Next base: position 12,224 of record DATBHR010000055.1, on the reverse strand, counting down.
TGTCCATGTGATCGACGATCCGCGCGCCGGGTATGTGCCCGCGTTTGTAGACGCCCTCGTCTCCCGTGAACACGACGCGGACCTGCGGATCCGAGAGGTGTGCCTGAAGCCAGTCGGTCGATACGAGAGGTTCCACCGTGGTCGTGGCCGCGACGAGTGCCAGCACATGCAGCATGAGGGACTCCTCGCGTTTCTTCGACGGGAATAGCAGGTTCGAAGTTGCCTGAAGCGTCTGAATCGAATGCGTCCGGCGATCGGATAAGCTTGCCGGCATCATGAAACTCGCAAGCCTCGCGTTCATTTCCGCAATTGTCGCCGGCACGCTGTCCGTCAGCGCGCAGGATCGGACGGTCACTCTGCTTCAGCAGCTCACCGACGCCGCCGGACCGCCCGGATTCGAGGAGCCCATCCGCAAAATCCTCGTCGACGCGATGAAGCCGCTTTCGACGTCGCTCACGTTCGACGGCCTCGGTTCGATCATCGCGACGCAGGGAAGCCAGGGTCCGCGGATCATGGTGGACGCCCACATGGACGAGCTGGGCGGGTTGATTCGCCGCGTCACACCGCGCGGTCTGCTGACGATGCAGATGCTCGGCGGATGGCTGGATCAGGCGCTGGTCGATCAGCGGTGGATCATCATCGGCTCGAAGGGGCCCGTCCACGCCGTCACCGGCATTCGCGACGTGCACGTCGTGCCGGCGGACGAGCGCACGCGCGTGTACCCGCGCGACAGTCTGTTCCTCGATGTGGGCGCGAAGAACGAAGCCGAGGTCGCGGCGATGGGCATCGGGCCGGGCGATCCGGTCGTGCCCGATGCGCCGTTCACGGTCCTCAACGGCACGAACAACTATCTCGCCAAAGCGTGGGACGACCGCGTCGGCTGCGGCGTCGTCATCGAAGCGATGCGGCGGATGGCGAATCTTCCACATGCGAATCAGATCTTCTGGACGATCACGACCCAGGAAGAGATTGGCTTGCGCGGCGCCGAATCGGCGGCGGCGGTCGTGAAGCCGGAACTGGCGCTCGCGATCGAGGGCGGGATTACCGGTGACGTGTTTCCGGGGCGGCCCGAGGAGACACAGGTGAAGCTGGGCGCCGGCCCGGGCATCTTTCTGTTCGATTCATCCGCGCTCCCGAATCGGAAGCTGACGGCGCTCGTCAAGCAGACCGCGGCGGAGAAGAAGGTGCCGCTTCAGACCGATCTGGTGCAGGGATATGGCGACGACTCCGCCGAGCTGCAGCGGAGCAATGGCGGCGTCCCGACGATCAACATGGTCGTGCCGATCCGCTACACGCACTCGCACAACGGCATCATGAACCGCAGCGACTTCGATCAGATGGTGGATCTTCTTGTGGCGGTGCTTCAGAAACTGGATGCGGGAACCGTCGCCAAAGTCCGCGACTTCACGCCCTGAGCAGCGTCGCTCTTCACCTGGACGGTGAGGAGCGCGGACACCGGCTTCCACGCAGCGCGAACGGCGTCAATCCGCAGGAAGGGCGCCGGCGCAACGATCGCCATGGTGGCGACGATCGCGACGACTCGCGCGCGAACCGGTTTTGTCGCGTGTTCGGCAGACATGGACAGGGACGGCTGGGGCAAGCTTCATACCGACCCTGTCACCTCCGGAACGCGCCCATTTCGGACGATTTCAGCCCCTCGACGCGCATCGGGTGTGCCGTTTTGTGTACGGCGTCCGACGGATCTGTTCGCGTCATCGCGTCATCGGGCGGCGACGAAGTAGCCGGGTCGCGCGATGACGTCGGCCGATCCGTTGCGAAGGCGGACCTTCAGATCGTGCCATCCAGGCACGGGCGCGACCTTCGGCGTGTACGTCAGGAGATACCGTGCGCGCATCTCGTCGAGCGCGTGCGTGAACAGCTCGCGCAGCTGCCGATTCGAGGTCGCCGACCAGGTGCGTCCGCCGGTCGCGTCCACCAGATGGTCGAGAAACGCATCCCGTTCGAAGCGGACCACGTGCATGACGATGCCGGAGCGCCGGGCGGAGTCGATGACGGCGCTGCTCGTGAGCCAGCTGGTCGTGTCGTGTCCGTCGGTGAACAGCAGGATTAGCGGCCTTCCGCCTTCGCGGGATGCGGTGAGCAGCGCCAGGTGCGCGGCATCGCGCAGTGACGTCGAGCCGCCCGGCACGATCGTCTTCAGGGCCGCCCTGAACGATGTCACGTCGGTTGTGAGCGGCAGCGTCTGGCTGACGGAATGGGAGAAGGTGATCAGCGAGACGCGTTCGGCAGGACGCAGCGCATCGGCAAGCGCGTCACCCGCCTGCACCATCTGCTCGAGGCGTTCGCCCGCGACGCTCTGACTCACGTCGAGAACGATGGATACGTTGAGCGGGACTCGTTCGAGCGTGACGCTCTCGACGTCCTGGCGAGTGCGGTTGTCGGTGAGCTCGAAGTCGCGCGACGTCAGGCCGGCGACGGGGACGCCGCCGCGCGTCACCGAGACGTCGAGCTCCACGACGTCGATCCCGGATCGAAACGTGGTCTGCGGCGACTGAGCCGTCATCGGCGCAGCTGTTGCGAGAACGAGAACGACGATCACGGTGGTGCGCATCGATGTCAGCGCTTCGCAGAGTTCTGCGCTTCTGCCCGCAGCTCGTTGAACAGTGGTTCGTCCGCGCCACCCACGTGGTACGTCCACCACGGATCCTCGTCCTTGTCGTCGCCCGCGAAGGCGAGGACCGCCTGTTCGCGGCTGGCGTCACTCTGGCCGAGCAGCTGGTAGATGCGGCTGAGACCGGTGTGAGCGCTCTGCGAACGCGGCCGTGCGTGGATGGCCGCTTCGTAGTGAGTGCGTGCGCCATCCCATCGTGAATCCCGTTCGTCGAGCGCGGCGTGAAAGAGATGAGCGAGGTAGATCTCGCGATCCGTCCGCGCGGCGTCGATCGCGGCAGCGAGATCGTCCCGTGCGCGCGAGTCGCGGTTCACGAGATGGATCCAGCCAAGGTGGATCCGCGCCATCGCGTTGGCCGGATCGAGCGAGAGCGCCACTCGACATTCAGCCGCCGCCGATTCCAGCTCGCGCATGGTTCGCAGCGCGGCACGACGGTCGTCCACCGGCGCCTCTTTCATGTCGCGCCACTCGAAGCTGACCGGCACTTCACGAATCGCGGCACGTGCGACGTGAAAGTTGGCGTAACGCGGAAAGAGCTCGAGTCCCAGGTTCGCCATGCGCTCGGCAGGAGCGAGATAGGTCCGCGAGATCAAGACGCCGATCGCGAAATCGAACCAGCGCTGCGCGAACCGGATGTCGGACGGCTCTGGCGAGCCACCGACCAGCCGCGTCAGCAGCTGCCGGGCCCGTTCGAAGTGAGTGGCGGCGAATCGCCCACGCGTATCGATGACCGCGCACGCCAGCTCGGTGTGCAGCATCGCGGCGGCTTTGAGATCCGCAGCGGTGCAACCCTTGATGCATTCGTGAATCGCTTCGTCGATCTGGTTGTCCGACCACTTCGCCAGCTCCGAGACCGCGGTCTGCGGATCTCGTGCGGAGTACATCTCGACGAGCGCACGGTAGTCGTGGCCGGCGCGGGCGTGCGCCGCGGAAGGGAAGAGGGAAACTATTGCGACGGCAGCAACGATTGATCGAACGAGGACCGCCACTGCTTGGCCTCCTCCATCGCGACGATCGGACTGCCGAAGCGCTCGCTTCGGAGCACGGTCGTTCCGCGCGCCACACGGATGACCCAGTTTTCCGCGCGCGGGTCCTTCAGAAGAAGACAGATCGTGCCGTCAGTCAGGTGCCACAGTCGGGCCAGCGGGACTTCACCCATGGAGTCGGAGCCTTGTGTTGGGGATCGAGCTCGACTGTAGCACACATTTTCAGTCACGCGACCAGCGGGAGCATCGCCATTTCCCACGCAGCGATGCCGCCGGCGAGCTCGCTCACAGCGGCGAATCCCTGCTTTTGCAGGAGACTAGCAGCGATCGACGACCGATAGCCGCCGGCACAGTGCACGACGATCGGCCGATTACGCGGAATTTCATTCGCGCGATCCAGTAATTGACTCAGGGGGATGCTGATACTTCCGGCAATCGACTTTTTTTCGTCGCGCTCGCTCGCATTCCGTACGTCGAGCAGAATCGCGTCGCCTTCAGCGAGCCGCGATGCCGCGAGCGTCGGCGCCAGCCGTTCCGTCTCCGCGGTGAGATCCGGCCGCGCCTCGAGGCTGCGAAGCCCGTCCTTCAAGTAACCCGCGACGTGATCGAAACCGATCCGGCCGAGTCGCACCGCTGACTCGTTCTCACGCCCTGGCTCGCTGATGATGACGATTGGCTCTTCACGGTGGAGAACCGTGCCTGCCCAGGTGGCGTACTGTCCGCCGAGTCCGACGTTGATGCTGCCGCTCAGGTGCGCGGTCGCGAACTCGACGGGATCGCGCGTGTCGAGGATCTGCGCGCCCGAGCGCTGCAGCTCGAGCACCTGTTCGAGCGTGAGCGGTTTGAATCCGGCCGCGAGCGCCGCGTCGAGCGTCGGGCGCTCCTGGCTGTTGAGCACGGCGTCGTACGTGAAGTACGGCGGCGCGTCGGGTTGATCCGCGGTGACGAGGTCGATGAACGCCTGCCGGCTCATGGGCTGCAGCGCGTAGTTCGACCGGCGCTGCTCGCCGATCGTCGTCATCGTTTCCTTGCCGAGTGCCTTGCCGCACAGCGAGCCCGCGCCGTGCGCGGGATAGACGAGGCTGGAGTCGGGCAGCGGCAGCAGCTTGTTCCGCAGCGAGTCGTACAGCAGGCCACCGAGATCGGTCGCCGACCACCCGAGGGCGGCACGCAGATCCGGGCGTCCGACGTCGCCGACGAACAGCGTGTCGCCCGTCAGGACCGCATGCGGCATGTCACCGCTCTTGTCGAGGTCGTACACGGCGATTGAGATCGATTCCGGCGTGTGTCCCGGCGTCTCGATCGCCTGAAGACGTACGCGTCCGAACTCCAGGCGGTCGCCGTCGGCCAGCGGCTTGAACGCGTATTCCGCCTTCGCGCGCGCGCCGAGATAAATCGTCGCGCCGACACGATCCCGCAGCTCGAGGTGGCCGGCGATGAAATCCGCGTGCAGATGCGTCAGGAGCACGTGCGCGATCGTCAGGCCGTGGTCACGAGCGAACGCTAAGTACTGGTCCACATCCCGTTGCGGATCGACGACCGCGGCGATGCCCGCGCGCTCGTCGCCGATGACGTACGACGCGTGCGCGAGGCAATTGAGATAGAACTGCTGCAGGATCATGTGTCGGCGGACGCTCCGCTGCCAGTATACGAGAGAGACGCGGCTCTCGCGTTTCGGGCACGCGGATGGAAGACTATTGCTCGCGCGAGACGATGAGAAGGTGTGCGGCGCTGTTGGGCGACTGCAGGATGTCGATGCCGCCCGACATCAGATCGGCGCCGCTTGCTTCGCCGAGCAGTCCGGTGTCGACCGATACCACGCTGTACGTTGCCGACGGGTCGAGGCCGACGGGCTTGACGTTGATCTGATCCACACCGGTGTCGGTCTGAAACGCGCCGATGAACGAGCTGCCGGCCCCGGAGTCGCTGATCTGCATGACATCCCACTCTGGACTTGGCGTCGACTCGGCCTGCATCGTCAGCAGCGCGCCCGCCGCGTTCGGGAGGACGCCTCGGAGCCCTTTGTAGATGTCGATTTCGTGCGACAGCGTCGCGAGCTCGCCCTCTGAGAAGTCCTCAATCAGGAAACACAACCCGAGAACCCCCGGCATCCGGCTCCGCATGTAGAGCGACATGTCCGGCGCGTCGTGCAAAGGCTCGGTCGCGTGATCGGTCACGAACGACAAGAGGTAGGCGGGTGGAAAGACGGCGCTGAGCCCTTCGAGGTTGTGGCGCACGTGGCTCGATGGCGCCGTCCGGTCGTCCATCCATGCGACGTCCGAGTACCGCATCAGGCCGAGATCCATCCGGTTGCCGCCGCCCGACACGTTCTCGATCAGCAAATCCGGATACTGCTGGCGAAGCGTGGAGAGGACCTCGTAGAGGCCGTTCACCTGCGCGAAGTTGCCGTCGGACGCGCCATGCTCATGTCCCGGCCGATTGCAGTTGGTCCAGAGATTGTTGTCCCACTTCAGGTAATCGGGCTGCACCGAATCGACGAGCGTCGTGAGCCATCCGAGAATCCACGATTTGGCAGCGTCGTTGGACAGGCAGATGATCGCGCTGTCCTCGGTGCCGTATTGTCCGTCGTGCGTCGCGAGCCACTGTTCGTCGATGGTGGAGTCGCCGACGAGCGCCAGCGCGATGCGTTCCGGCTCGACCCAGACGCCGAACTTCAGGCCAAGGTCGTGCGCGTGGTCGCGCAGCGGTCGCAGACCGTTCGGAAAGCGTCCGGGATCTGGCGTCCACGAGCCCAGGCCCGAGTCGAAGTCGAACGCGCCATCGGCGCCAGCGCCCGCGTACCAGCCGGCGTCGATGACAAAGAGCTCGGCACCGACGCCGGCCGCCGCGTCGATGGCCGCCATCATGTTCGCTTCGGTCACGTTCGTGCCGTACGCGAACCACGTGTTGTAGGTCACGAGCGGACTGAACCCGCGCCCGCCTCTGATGCCGTTGACGATGTACGCACGCAGCGCATCGCTTGCCTGCGGCAGGCCACCGCGAACGGCGCCGAACACGGCGTGCGGACCGTCGACGGGAGTGCCTTTGAGCGTGCGGCTCATCGATCCAAGTCCGGCCGCGACGGACAGGCCGTTGTTTGTCCGGTTCACGGTGAGCGACCAGCTGCCTGACCACATGAGCGCGAGGTAGAACTCGTCGCGCGCGCTGTCCACCGCGATCCAGGGCACGAACGACTCAGACGATCGTGCCTCGCTGCCGATCGTGAAGACCGCGTTGCCGACGAGCGCCTGTTGCTGCAGCGTGAAGACGTCGTTCCCGGCGACGTCCGCGTTGTCGCCCTTCAGCCCCGTGAGCGATCGGATGTTTCCCTGCTGCACGACGAGCTGCAGCGCGTTCAGGTCGTCGACGATGGGCGATTCATTGAGCGGCTCGTAGGTGTTCCACACTTCGAAGGTGGGGGATCCCGACGCGATTGCATAGTGGCGGATGACGCGCAGCGACGCCGACGCCAGCTCGAAGGTCGCATTCAACTGCAACCTCTGATCGTCCGTATCGAGCGTGACACCGCGAAGCGCGAACCCTGCCGAGCGGGCGCCAAGCGCCACGGTCTGCGTATTGACCCTGATGATCGAGTCGGCAATCGGCGATCGCACCCACGACGTCCCGCTCGGCGTCACCATGCTCGACACGGCGAAGTCGCGATTGGCGTCGATGACGAGCGTCAGGTTGGTGCCGCCCGCGCTGAGTGTCCACGTGCCGGCCGCATCATCGTGTGAAACCGACGCGTCCCCTGCTGTTGCGACCGTGGCGGCGCCCGCGAACGCGGGCGAGAGGAAGAGACATCCGAAGATAAGGATGGTCGCAGTGAAGATTGACGGACGACGCATGCGGACGCGAGGCACTCTGCATGGCTTGGACCACGCGCACGCGGAAAGGTTTAAAGGATCAATCCGCGATTCTGCTAGCATTTCGGCCCATGCGTGCATCACGCCTCGTCCTGCTCCTGTCCGCTGCATGCGTCGCTGTCCTGTTCGGAGTCCATCCGACGGCGCAGCAGCCATCTGGTACTTTTGACGTACTCATTACGAACGTTCGTATCGTCGACGGCACCGGCGCGCCGTGGTTTCGCGGCGACATCGGGATCGTTGGCGACACGATCGCGGCCATCGGTACGCTCTCATCTCGTAACGCGAAAGTGCGCGTCGACGGGGCTCAGATGGTCGCGGCGCCCGGATTCATCGACCTGCTAGGGCAGTCGGAATTCAACGTTCTTGTTGATGGTCGCGCGGCGAGCAAAGTCTTTCAGGGTGTGACGACCGAGGTCACGGGAGAGGGCTCGTCCATCGCGCCGGTGAACGACCGCATGATTCAGGACGCCGCGCCGAGCGCCCGGCACTTCGGCGTCGCGCAGGACTGGCGGACGCTGGCCGACTACTTCAAGCGCCTCGACACGCGGTCGCAGCCGGCCATCAACATGGCGACGTTCGTCGGCGCCGGCAGCATCCGGAACTACGTGATCGGGAAAGACGATCGACCGGCGACGGCCGCCGAACTGGAGTCGATGAAACGCCTCGTCGCGCAGGCGATGGAGCAGGGCGCGCTCGGTGTGAGCACGTCGCTGCAGTACGTGCCGGATCGCTTCGCGTCGACCGACGAGATCGTGGAGCTCGCCACCATCGCTGCGCGCTACGGCGGCGTGTACTTCACGCACCAGCGATCCGAGAGCGCGCGGATTTTCGAATCGCTCGACGAGGTGTTCCAGGTCGCGGAGCGCGCGCACATCCCCGCAGAGATCTGGCATCTCAAGACGGCGTACAGTCCGAACTTCGGCCGCATGCCGGAGGTGCTTCGCCGCCTCGAGGCGGCGCGCGCACGCGGCCTCGACATCACGGCCGATCAGTATCCGTACACGCGAGCCTCGAACGGCCTGTCATCGTGCCTGCCTCTCTGGGTGCGCGAAGGCGGCACCGACAAGATGCTCGCGCGCCTCAACGATGCTTCTCAGCGCGACCGTATCAAGAAAGAGATGGACGATGGCGCGGCGGTGACGTGGGAAAATCAGTGGCACGGGTCGGGCGGCGGGGACGGCGTGATGATCTCGTCGGTTTTGAATCCTGATCTGCGCAAGTACGAAGGGATGACGCTCACACAAATCGGCAAGTCGATGGGCAAGGATCCGCGCGACGCGGTCATGGATCTCGTCGTCGCCGATCGCGACGAGACGTCCGTCATCACGTCGATCATGAGCGAGGACGACGTGCGCGCAGCGCTGAAGAATCCACTGGTCGGCGTCGGCACCGATTCGGGAGCGCAGGCGGAAGACGGCAAGCTGTCGGAATCGAAGTCGCACCCGCGCGCGTGGGGATCGTTCCCGCGCATCCTCGGACACTACGTGCGCGACGAAAAGCTGCTCACGCTCGAAGAGGCAGTACGGAAGATGACGTCGAAGGCGGCCACGCGCGTTCATCTCAACGACCGCGGCATCCTGCGTCCGGGATTCAAGGCGGACATCACCATCTTCGATCCGGCGACGATTCGCGACGTGTCGACGTTCGAAGATCCCAAGCACTACGCGACGGGCGTGCGGCACGTCTTCGTCAACGGCCGGCGCGTGTTGGCGGACGGGCGCATGACGGACGAACGGCCCGGTCGTGCGCTGCGAGGGCCCGGGTACCCTGCAGGACCCGGTGCGGCGGCGGCCGCGCGATAGTCGTCCGTCGTGCCGCAGTGGCTGCAGGATCTCTTCGCGCGCTACGGTTACGCGGTCGTCTTTCTCGGCGTCTTCCTCGAGAACGTCGGCGTCCCGGTTCCCGGTGAAACCGTGCTGCTCGCGGGCGCCGCGCTCTCGCATTTCGGCCAACTCTCCCTCGGCTGGGTCATCGTGACCGCCATCATCGGGGCGACGCTCGGCGACAACCTCGGGTTCTTCATCGGCCGCCGCGGCGGACGCAAGCTCGCCGTCGCGTACGGGGCGCGCTTCGGCCTGACCCCGGCGCGCCTCGCGCAATTCGATCGGTTCTTCGACGGTCACGGCCCATGGACGGTGTTCATCGCGCGGTTCATCACCGGCCTGCGCGTCTTCTGCGCGATCCTTGCGGGCGGCAGTACGATGCGGTGGCCGACGTTCGTCCTCTTCAACGCCAGCGGCGCCGTCGTCTGGTGTGTCACGATTGCGTGCGCCGGGTACGCGCTCGCGCGGAGCTGGACGGTGCTCGAAACCTGGATCGGCCGGACCGGCCTCATTGGATTGGTGATCGGCGTGGCTGCCGTCGTCGTCTGGTGGCTGCGTCAGCGGCGCGACGCGACATCATGAAAACACTGACGTCTGGAATTGCGTACACCGACCTGCATTTTCAGGACGTGGAGCACATCATCGCGACCGCCGTCCTGCACGGCGCCGACGGCATCGCGCTGATCGATCCCGGTCCATCGAGCGCGCTGCCGCACTTGAAGGCCGCGCTCGCCGAAGCGGGTGTTTCTGTTCGCGACATCCGCGCGCTGCTCCTGACGCACATTCACCTCGACCACGCGGGCGCCAGCGGCTCGCTGGTGGCCGAAAACCCTGCGATTCGCGTCTACGTGCACGAGAGGGGCGCTCCGCACATGGCGAACCCGGAGCGGCTCGTCGCGAGCGCGACGCAACTGTGGGGCGACGAGATGGATCAACTGTGGGGCGAAGTGCGTCCGGTACGGCAGGACGCGCTCGTCCCGCTGTCAGGTGGCGAGCAACTCGAGGCGGGCAGCCGCCGGATGGAGGTCCTGTACACACCCGGCCACGCGTCCCATCACGTGAGCTACTTCAACGCCGATGCAGGCATTGCGTTCGTCGGCGACACCGCCGGCATGCGTCTCGAGCCGGCGGGCCCCGTCGTCCCGCCGACGCCGCCGCCGGACATCGATCTCGAAGCGTGGCGCCGCAGCCTGCAGCTGATCGCGGATTGGGAGCCGGACACGCTGTTCCTGACGCACTTCGGTCCGCACGCGCCCGTGGCCGCGCACCTCGGCGAGATGACCGATCACCTCGAGATGGTGGCGTCGCTGGCCAGGCAGTCGCTATCGATCGAGGGCGGGGACGAAGACCGGGAACGCTGGTTTTCGAACGAACTTCGCGCGCTGTTGCGTAGAAAGCTGCCGGAGCGAAGCGCCGCGTCGTACGAAGTGGCGGGGCGCTTCGATCTCAGCTGGCGAGGACTTGCGCGATATTGGCGCAAGCGGGCGTAACCGCGCGCTTGGGGTCGACCATCAGTCGCAGCGCGATGCCTTGCGGCCTGGACGGCGCCGGAGGCGACACGCGATAGACCGCCGACAGGATCCGCCCCTGCTGCAGGGCCGCCGGCAGCGCGTCGCTGTGTCGCACCTCGCGTTCCAGCTGGAACTGCACGAGGCGATAGAGTGGAATCGACACGGGGCTGAGACATTCGACGTACACGCCCTGCTCGCTCACATTGCGTGTCACGACCGCCGCAAAGCGGGTGGTGCCGCGCTGGTCCTTCCATGTGAGCCGGGCAGGCAGAGAGATGTCCCGTCGATCCGATGCGCGCTTGGTGGTATGGGTCACGCTGGTTGATCTATCAAGCTCCAGGCCCAGTGCAGACCTGTAAATGGTGACAGCGGAGTTCTTGTCTAAATACCTGAATCAAAAGCGATTCACGTCTTGTGCAAATCATGAAAACTTCGTGCAAGCTGTCTACTGAGTATCCAACCAACCTGTAAACTGGGTATTCAGTATCCATGGTTTCGGCGCACTAAGTATCCATCTCGACCCGTGTATCGAGGCCAAGTCGCCTCATCTTTAGATAGAGGCCACGCCGCGTCAGGCCGAGCGTTCGCGCGGTCTCCGAGATGTTGCCGCTACTTTGGTCAAGTGCCTGCTGGATCATCTCGCGCTCGATTTGCTCGACGGCGGATGCGAGGTTCTGTGCGGACAGGGATGGACGGACGACGCGCGGCGAGGCCGAGGAGAGCGTACCGGCGAGCCGGGTCGTTCCGATTTCTGGCGAGAGGTGGGTCGGCTCGATCATGCCGCCGGGTGCGCTGAGCGCGACGGCCCGCTGAATCTCGTTCTTCAACTGCCGGACGTTCCCCGGCCACCAGTACTGCGAGAAGACATCCAGGGTTTCCGAACTGAGCTGGATATCCGGTTTTCCGAGGCGCTCGAGCGCCTCGCGCAGGAAAAACGTACTGAGGTGCGGGATTTCTTCGCGCCGCTCCCGGAGGGGCGGCACGTGAATCCGGATGACGCTCAGGCGGTAATACAAATCCTCGCGGAACTTGCCTTCGGCGACGCGTTGCTCGAGATCCGCGTTGGTCGCCGCGAGCACGCGGACGTCAACCTTCTGCGGCTTCGTTTCGCCGATCGGCATGATCTCCTGGTGCTCCAGGAAGCGAAGCAGCTTGGGCTGGACGTCGAGCGCCAGGTCCCCGATCTCGTCGAGGAACAGGGTGCCGCCCGCCGCGGATCGGACCAGCCCGGGCTGGTCGGAGACCGCGCCCGTGAAGGCCCCGCGGCGATGGCCGAACAGCTGGCTGTCGGCAAGGTCGCGGCCGGTCGTCGTGCAGTTGTAGGGGAGGAACATCGCCGCGCTGCGCTCCGAGCCGACATGGATGGCGCGGGCGATGAGCTCCTTGCCCGTGCCGCTCTCGCC
>DATBHR010000054.1:0-28164 GCA_036557365.1 Vicinamibacterales bacterium | reverse complement strand
CACGCATGCGTTAAACTACTGACGGACCGCTACCATTATGTCAACGTCGGCGACGCCGGCGATGCGCCAGTACCTCGACGCGAAAGCGCAGCATCGCGATGCCATCCTGTTCTTTCGCATGGGCGACTTCTACGAAATGTTCTACGAAGATGCCCTCGTCGCCGCCCGCGCCCTCGAACTGACGCTGACCTCCCGATCGAAAGACGCGAACGGCGGCGGCATTCCGATGTGCGGCGTCCCGTTTCACGCCGTGGACGGCTACATCGCACGGCTTGTCAAAAAAGGATTCCGCGTCGCCATCTGCGATCAGGTCGAAGACCCGCGTCACGCCAAGGGCATCGTCAAGCGCGAGGTCGTGCGGGTGGTGTCGCCCGGGACGCTGACAGACGCCGGCTACCTCGACGCACGCGAGCCCGCGTTCATCATGGCGCTCGCACCCGCGGCGCGTGGCAGCGCGCTCGGCGTCGCGCTCGTCGATCTTTCCACCGGCGAATTCACGGTCGCCGAGTACGTCGGAGAGGAAGGCACGCAAGCGCTCGCGGATGAGATGGCGGTTCTCCGTCCTCGCGAAATCGTGGCGCCGGCAGCCGCGAATGGCGGACCTGTTCTGCCTCCCGCCGTGCAGTCGGCCGGGCTGCCGACGACGAACGTGGATGCGTGGACGTTCGAATACGAGTTGGCGCGCGCCACGCTGATCGATCAACTGAAGACGCACGGTCTCGACGGCTTCGGCCTCGACGCGCATCCCGCCGCGATTTCAGCGGGCGGCGCGCTCGTGCACTATCTGCGCGCGACGCAGAAAGGCGACCTCCCGCACGTCCGGACCGTGCGCTTCCGCCAGCGCGCGGACGCGCTCGTCGTCGATCCGACGACGCTGCGGCACCTCGAGGTCGTGCAGGGCTCCGAAGGCGGACGGGAAGGATCGCTGCTCGACGAGATCGATCGCAGCGTGACGTCGCTCGGCAGCCGGCTGCTCCGCTCGTGGCTGCTTCGTCCGCTCGTGACGCTCGAGCCGATCCGCGATCGGCTGGATGCCGTCGAGGAGCTCGCGTTTCGAACGACCGAGCGCGGGAAATTCAGGGACGCGCTGCGCACCGTCCAGGATCTCGAACGGCTGGTTGCGCGGGCCGCCCTCGGCACCGCGGGACCGCGCGATCTGGCGGGACTCGGGTTGTCGCTCGCGGTCGTACCACGAGTGCGCGGCCTGCTCTCCGAGCTCGAGGCGCCGCTTTCGCGTTCGCTCCTCGCGGAGCTCGACGATCTCGTCGATGTCCGTCAACGGATCGAATCGACGCTCGTGGACGATCCGCCGGCGTTGGTTCGCGACGGCGGCTTCACCCGCGACGGCGTCGACGCCGAACTGGACGAACTGCGGACGATCAGCCGATCGGGCAAGCAGGTGATCGCGGCGCTCGAGGAACAGGAACGCACGCGCACGGGTATCTCGTCGCTCAAGGTCCGCTACAACCGCGTGTTCGGCTACTACATCGAAGTGTCGAAGTCGAACCTGCATGCGGTGCCGGTCGACTATCACCGGAAGCAGACGATCGCGGGCGGCGAACGCTTCATCACGCCAGCGCTCAAGGAACACGAGGAGAAAGTTCTTGGCGCGGACGAGCGCATCCTCGAACGCGAGCTCGAGGTCTTCGAGGCGCTCCGCGCGGCCGTCGCCGGCGAAGCCACGCGGATCCAGGCGACCGCACGCGCGCTCGCCGCGCTCGATGTGCTCGCGTCGCTTGCCGAAGTCGCGACGCTCAACAACTACATCAAACCTCACGTCCACGACGGTGACGAGCTCGTGGCGCTCGACGCCCGTCACCCTGTGGTCGAGCGGCGCCGGCATGGCACCGCCGATGGGGACGGCTTCGTACCGAACGACGTCACGATGAACGGCTCGACGCACCAGCTGATTGTTCTGACGGGCCCGAACATGGGCGGCAAGTCCACGTACCTCCGCCAGACCGCCCTGCTCTCGATCCTCGCGCAGGCGGGCTCGTTCGTTCCCGCACGCGAAGCGAAGCTGTCGCTCGTCGATCGGATCTTTGCAAGGGTGGGCGCCTCCGATAACATCGCGCGCGGCCAATCGACGTTCATGGTCGAGATGCAGGAGACCGCGCACATCCTGAACGCGGCGACGGCGCGCAGCCTTGTCGTCCTCGACGAGATTGGCCGCGGCACGGCGACGTTCGACGGCCTCAGCGTCGCGTGGGCCGTGGCGGAGTTTCTTGCGACACACCCGACGGCTCGCCCCAAGACGCTGTTTGCGACGCACTATCACGAGCTCACCGACCTCGCAGACGCGACGCCCGGCGTCGTGAACTACCACGTCTCGGCGAAGGAATGGAAAGACGGCATCGTGTTTTTGCGAAAAATCGTCCCGGGCCGGTCCGACCGCAGCTACGGCATCCAGGTCGCGCGTCTCGCGGGCATGCCGCCGTCCGTCATCGTCCGCGCACGCGAAATTCTGTCCGCGCTCGAGCGCGACGAACTCGCCCGCGGCGGGCGGCCGACCGTGAGCGGTACTCCGTCTGGGCCGCAGCGACAGCTGGGACTCTTCCAGCCGGCGGCATCCGCCGATGACATTCTTCATGAGAAGCTCGCCGCGGTGGATGTCGATCGGATGACCCCGATCGAGGCGCTGACGTTTCTCGCGGAGCTCAAGAACAGTCTATGAGCGCGGTCCCCGCGACGGCAGTCACGACGCCGCGCAAGCGCGCGGTCAGCAAGCGCGACGTCATCGCGTCGCTCGGCCAGCCGAAGGTGGCCGTGATGCTCGGGCTGGGCTTTTCGTCGGGCCTGCCCTTCTTCCTGACGGGCAACACGCTTGGCTACTGGATGCGCGACGAAGGCACGACGCTCGCCGCCATCGGCTTTCTATCGTGGGTCGGACTGGCGTACTCGCTGAAGTTCCTGTGGGCGCCGCTCGTCGATCGACTCGACGCGCCGGTGTTCGGCGCCCTCGGACGGCGGCGCGGCTGGATGGTGATCAGCCAGCTGCTCGTCGGCATCGGCCTCGCCGCCATCGCGACGACCGGCATCAAGGCGGGCCTCGGCACGATCGGCATTCTTGCGTTGATCGTCGCGTTCTCTTCCTCGACGCAGGACATCGTGGTGGACGCGTGGCGCATCGAGGCGGCCAGCAACTCCGACGAGCTTGGCCTGCTATCGGCCGCGTACCAGTTTGGATATCGCATCGCCGTCCTCGTCAGCGAAGCGATCATTCTGATCGAAGCCAACCACTGGGGATGGCAGATCGCGTACGGCACGATGGCCGTCTTGATGACGATCGGCTTGTGCGCGAGCCTGGTCGCGACGGAGCCGCTGCGCGCAAAGGAGGCGTTCGACGCGCACGACGCGACGCCGCTATGGACCGTACGCGGTTTCTTCGACGCCGTCGTTGGTCCCTTCACCGAGTTCTTCCGCGTGTACGGCTGGCTGGCGCTCGTGATGCTCGCGATGATCAGCTTCTACCAGCTGCCAGAGTACGTGATGGGTCCGATGGCCAATCCGTTCTATCACGACCTCGGATTGTCCAAAGACGCCGTCGGCACGGTCCGCGCGTCAATCGGTCTCGTGGCCACACTGGTCGGAATTGCGGCGGGCGGATTCAGCGCGCTGAAATTCGGCTACATCAGGACGCTCATCGCGGGCGTCATCCTCAAGATGCTGGTCATCGCGAACTTCTCGACGATGGCGTACGCCGGTCCGGATTTGCGGGTGTTCGGCGCCGTGATCGCGGCGGACAACTTCGGCATCGGCTTCGCGGGCGTCGCGCTCGTCACCTACATGTCGAGCCTGACGAGCCTCGGCTACACGGCAACGCAGTACGCGCTGCTCAGCTCCGCGTACACCTACGTCGGGAAGTTCACGAAAGGATTCTCGGGCGTGATGGTCGAACGCCTGGCTGTCGGCCGTCCGCTCATCGACGCGTACGGACTGTTCTTCATCGGCGCAGGACTTCTCGGCCTGCCGGCCCTCGTTCTCTGTATCGTCCTCGCACGTGCCACGCGTGGAGCCGCAGGCACGCGCTAGGCGCACGAGCTTCGCGCGGACGCTCACCGTTGCCGTCGTCCTCCTTGCGATGGCCGGCGCCGAACAGGCGCGCGGTGCCACGCGCTTCGATCCGGCGCTGAGATATCAACAGCTGCGCACGGAACACTTCCGGATTTACTTCCACCAACGTTCGGACCTGCTCGCCGCGCGTCTCGCGGTCATCGCCGAGGAAGGCTGGCACGCGCTTCAGCGTCCGTTCGGCGCGAAGCTGCCGTCGCTCACGCATATCGTGCTCGCCGATCAGACCGAGCTGTCGAACGCATATGCGACGCCGCTGCCCTACGATACGATCGTCATTTATCTTGCCGCGCCGACCGGCGCCGAATTCGATACCGACGACTGGCTTCGCCTCGTCTTCACACACGAATTCACGCACATCATCCACCTCGATCGGTCCGAGAGCTGGGCGCGCGTCGTGCGCAACATCTTCGGACGGACGCCGATTGTGTTTCCGAATCTCTTCCTGCCGACGTGGCAAATCGAAGGGCTCGCCACCTACTCCGAAAGCGTGATGACGGGCGAAGGACGTCTCCACGCCGGCGACTTCCGCGCCATCGTCGACGTGGCCGCTCGCGCGGGGACGCTCGAACCGATGGACCGCGTCAACGGCGGCCTGACCGACTGGCCGAGCGGTCAAGGTGCGTATGCGTACGGCGCCCGATTTCACCAGTATCTCGCCGACCGATTCGGCATCCAGACGCTGGCCGAGCTCGCCGACGCGACCGCGCGTCGTGTCCCCTACACCGCTGCACCCGTCTTCCGGAACGTCTTCGGCGAGTCGCTCGGATCGCTGTGGGCGGATTTCGAGTCAACGCTCACCGCGGACGCCGCGGCGAACGCGCCGGACGATGAGGCGAAGAGGCTGACGTGGAGCGGATTCGTCGCCAACGGCCCGAAGTTCGAGCCGCCGGCCTGCGACACATGCGCGTCAGCGATCATTTACGCCGAGCGGAATCCGCATGACTTTCCCAGCCTCAACCGTGTCGATCTGGACGACGGCTCAGCGACCGAGCTGACGACGCGGTTTTACGGATCGACCACGGCGGTCGGAACCGCGGCGCTCTATTTCGATCAGCTCGAGCTGCGCCGTAACATCAACCTGTCCGGCGATCTGTACGCGCGGTCGCGTGCGACCGGACGCGTGCAACGGCTCACGTCCGGCGCCCGCCTCCATGATCCCGATCTCTCGCCCGACGGAAAGACACTCGCCGCCGTTCAGGATCACACCGGCGGACGCGATCTCGTGCTCGTTACGCTGAACGGGAACGACAGAGTCGATCTCTCCGCGATTCGCGTGCTCATCGCCGAGCCCGGCACGAACTTCAACGCGCCGCGCTGGTCGCCGGACGGTCGCCGGCTCGCCGTGGAGCGCCACCGATTGAACGAGCGGCCCGAAGTGATCGTCGTGGACGCCGAGTCTGGTGGCGTGCAGAGCGTTGTTGCGGTCACGCGATCGCGCGTCGTGATGCCCACGTGGGAACCTGACGGCACTCATGTGATTGCCGCGGTCGCGCCGGACGACCTCCCATTCAATCTCGTCGAGTTCGATGTCGCGCAGGCGGCGCCTATTCGTCAGCTCACGCACACGACCGGCGGCGCCACGTGGCCGGAGATCTCGAAGGACGGCAGGACGCTCGTCTTCGTGGGCTACACGGATGGCGGCTACGACGTGTTTTCCATGAACCTCGCCTCGACGACGCGAACGGACGAGATAATCCGTCCAGCGCCTCACGAGGAACCGGCGGTCGCCGTACCTGCCGTTCCGCTGCCGTCGTCGCCGACGGCAGCGTCGCCGTACTCGCCGCTGCGGACCTTGTATCCAACCTCATGGTGGCCCGTCATTCAGTGGGACGCGGACCAACTGCGTCTCGGCGCCGCGACCAGCGGGATCGATGTACTCGGCTATCACCAGTGGAGCGCGTCGGCGACGTGGCTCGCTCGAGCGCCGTCGCTTGCGCCGGTGCCGGACCGTTCCGTGCCGGATTGGTCGGTGTCCTACGCCTACGACCGCTGGCGTCCGACGTTTTTCGTCACCGCGTCAGCGCAGACATCCTTCTTTTCAGGACCGGCAACGTCCGTGGGCACTCCGTCGTTGTCGACCGACCGTGCGCAGGAAGTCGAAGGCGGCATCCTGGTGCCGTTCCTGCGGGTGCGCTCGTCGCATGAAGCGATTGCGTCCGTGATTCGCGCCGTGGACGACTATACGTTCGCCGACGGTCGCACCTCCTCACTCGATCGCGGCGCCGTTCGATTGGCGTGGGCCAGCAATACATCGCGAACGTATGGCTACTCGATCAGTCCGGAAGATGGCATCACCGTCGGCGCGACGGTTGAGGCAAACCGGGAATTTCTGGGCGCCACAGCTGACGCGACGGCATCGACCCTCGACGTGCGGGCATTCCTTCCTGGCGTGAAGCAGCACCACATTCTGGCCGTTCGTGCTGCGGGTGGAATGTCCACCGGCGATCCAAACGTCGGGCGAACGTTCGTACTCGGCGGCGCCACTGGCGATCCGAGCGTCGTCGACTTCGGCAGCGGATCGATCAGCCTGCTTCGCGGCTTCCCCAGCAACAGCTATGCGGGCAGTCACGTCGCGCTCGCGAACCTCGAGTATCGGTTGCCGCTGGCGCGGCCGCAGCGCGGAGCCGGCACGCTGCCGATTTTCATCCACACGCTCCACGCGTCGGCGTTCGCGGACGTGGGTGAAGCGTGGAGCACGACCTTCGACAGCCACGATGTGAAGACGTCCTTCGGCGGCGAGCTGTCCGCAAATATTGTCGCAGGGTTCTACTATCCGTTCACTGCCACCGTCGGCGCCGCGTACGGGCACGATCCGAGCGGCATTCGACCGAACGGGACCATCTTCTACGTCCGCATCGGACCAGCGTTTTAACAGGACAAGGTGCACAGGTGCACCGTTCACCGTACACGAGTGCGTACGCTTCCATTTGCACCAGTGCACTTGGGCGCCCGTGCACCTCGCGGATGCACTGATGCACCCGTGCACCGTGTACCCGTGCACCTTTGCTTATAATGTCCTCGCATGAAAAAGAAGTCGCGCTTCCTGCAGACGCCGATTTCGCCGTTCGCGGTCGAAGCCGGCCTGTCGGCGGATTCCGTCCTCGATCGGATGGAGCGGATTTCGTTTCAGGGACGCAACCTGGCGACGGCGCGGCGCATCTGGGAGAAGATGCTCCGCGACGATGTGACGATCCTTATGGGGCTCGCTGGCGCGTTGTCCGCCGGCGGTCTGCGGATGATCGTCGCGCACCTGATCAAAGAGCGCTACATCGACTGCCTGGTGTCGACCGGCGCAAACCTCTACCACGATCTCCACGAGACGCGCGGTCAGCATCACTACATCGGATCGGCGCATGCCGACGATGCGGCGCTGGCGAACGAGCGGATCGATCGGGTGTACGATACGTACGCGAGCGAAGAAGAATTCATCGGCAACGACAACTGGATTGCACGCTTCGCGTCCACGCTCGAGGCGCGGCCGTACACCAGCCGCGAAATCCTCTACCGGCTCGGCGGACACTTGTGGAACACGACGAAGCGCGACGGTATCCTCACCGCCGCATACCGCGCGAACGTCCCGATTTTCTGTCCGGCCATCGCGGATTCGTCGATCGGCATGGGCCTCTCACAGGCGCGGCAGAAAACAGCGGGCCGCGGCTACATCGACATCATCGGCGACATCGTCGAATCGGCAAACGTGATCATCCAGCGGCCGCGAACGGCGTCGGTTGTGTTCGGCGGCGGCACGCCGAAGAATTTCATCAACCAGGCGAGCGTGCAGGCCGAGTTCTACAGCGACGAAGTGAGCGGCCATCGGTACGCGCTGCAGGTCGTCACCGACGTGCCACAGTTCGGCGGCGCGTCGGGATCGAGCCTCGAAGAGGCGCAGAGCTGGGGCAAGCTGTCGGTCGAGTCCGACAAAATATCCGTTCAGGCCGATGCCACTATCGCGATGCCGATGCTCGTAACGGCGCTTGCGACGAGCGCGGCACGGGTCGCACGAAAACGAAAGAAGCCGATCTTCGACATGACGGCTGAACCGATGACCATCGACGGACGGCCGGTGCGGTCCGATCGTTTCGAGGAGTGAATTGACTGCTCAACCGTTCACCATTGCCGTGGTCCAGGATCACGCCACGGCGGACGCCGCCGACAATCTGCGGCGTGCGCAGCAGAACGTGCGCGACGCGGCAGGCCGCGGCGTGCAGATCGTCTGCCTGAAAGAGCTGTTCAACGCGCCGTACTTCTGCAAATCGCAGCAGGCCGACCGCTTCGATCTCGCAGAGGCGGTACCCGGCCCGACCACCGACGCGATGCAGCGGCTCGCAAAAGAGCTGGCGGTCGTCATCGTCGCACCGATTTTCGAGCGGCAGGGCCCGGGCGTCTATCGCAACAGCGCTGCGATCATCGACGCGGATGGATCGCTGCTCGGGGTCTATCGGAAGATGCACATCCCCGACGATCCGCTGTTTTACGAGAAGTACTACTTCGCGCCGGGAGATCCGAAGGGATTCCGCGTCTGGAAGACGCGCTACGCCACGATCGGCGTCCTCATCTGCTGGGATCAGTGGTATCCGGAAGCGGCGCGCATCACCAGCCTGCTCGGCGCGCAGGTGCTCTTCTACCCGACGGCGATCGGCTGGCACCCGTCCGAAAAGGACTCGTGGGGTGCGGCGCAGGTGGACGCCTGGCGGACGATCCAGCGGAGCCACGCGATTGCGAACGGCGTGTACGTGGCGTCGCCGAACCGCATCGGCCACGAGGACGAGCCGGGCACCGACGGCATCACCTTCTTCGGGAATTCCTTTATCGCCGACCCGTTCGGGCGCTACGTCGCGCAAGCCGGCGAGAGCGAGCCGGCCATTCTCGTCGCGCAGTGCGATCCCGCGCTGATCGAAGAAGTGCGACGCAACTGGCCCTTCCTCCGCGATCGCCGAATCGACGCGTACGGACCGATTCTCGAACGCTACCTCGCCGGATGACCGCCGACGACGCTTCGGAGCCGCGCCGGCGGATGCCGGCGGAATGGGAACCGCATCGCGCGACGTGGATCGCGTGGCCCCACTTCGAGCCCGACTGGCCCGGAAAGCTTGCGCCGATTCCGTGGGTCTACGGCGAAATCGCTCGCGTCCTCGCGGACTTCGAGCTCGTCGAAATCCTCTGCCACTCAGAGGAAGTGCGCGACAGCGCACTCGCAATCCTGAAGGCCCACGCGGTCAGGCTCGATCGCGTCCGCCTGCATCTCGTCCCAACGGATCGCACCTGGCTTCGCGACAGCGGTCCAACGAGCGTCGTCGATCCCGAGGGACGCGTCTCGCTCGTGAACTGGGCGTTCAACGCCTGGGCGAAATATCCGAACTTCGCGCAGGACGTGAAAGTCGGCGTCGCCATCGCCGGCATCACGGGACTGCCGCGCGCGGAACCGACGCGCGGCGACACCGGGGCCCGCATCGTGCTCGAAGGCGGCGGCATCGAAGTCAACGGCAGCGGCCTGATGCTGGTGACGGAGGAATGGCTGCTCAGCAACGTCCAGGTTCGGAATCCCGGGCTGACGCGCGAGGCCTACGAGGCGATCTTCCGCGAGTGGCTCGGCGTCCGTCGGACGATCTGGCTCGGCGACGGCTGCGCCGGCGACGATACGCATGGACACGTGGACGACATCGCACGGTTCGTCAGCCGCGACACGGTCGTGCTCGCGGTCGAGGACGATCCGGCCGACGAGAATCACGAAAAGTCGATGGACAACGTCCGCCGCCTCGAGCTGGCGAGCCGTGATCCCGGCATCGGCCCGCTGCGGATCGTCCGCCTGCCGTTTCCGCGACGCGTCGTGATGTCGGGCGAGCGCCTTCCGGCGAGCTACGCCAACTTCTACATCGCCAACGGCGTCGTCGTCGTGCCGACGTTCAACGACGCGAACGATCGTGTGGCGCTGAATACGCTGGCGGAGTTGATGCCGCAGTACACGATTGTCGGTTTGCACGCGGTCGATCTGGTGTGGGGCCTCGGCACGCTCCACTGCCTCACGCAGCAGGAACCGATCGGACGTCCGTGAGCGACGTCAGATCCAGGCGGCGAGCAGACGGCCGAGACTGCCGGCGCGTAAACGTTTTTCGCGACCGTTGAAGTAACGCCGATCGATCTCGCGGCTGTCCAGTATCTCAATACGCCGGAAGCCGAGCTTCCCCAGGTCGGCTTCCAGCGCATCTGGATTGAAGAACAGCCGAAAGGGCTCACCCGCTCTCGCCACTCGCGCCGAGAGCGCGTCGAGCACCATTTTTTCCATCGGCCCAAGCATCTCCCGGCTCACCGCGAAGTCAAAGACGACGCCGCTGCCGGCAGATCGGTCTGCGATGAACCGCAGCGTGTCGAAACACGCGTCACGCGTGAGATACGGCGTCACGCCGAGCCACGAAAAGAACGCGGGCTCGTTCATGCCAAAGCCGACGGACTGAAGGCCGGCGCGAAGCGTCGTCTTCTCGAAATCCACCGGCACGAATGCGGCCGATGCGGGGACCGCGATGCCTTCGGTCCGCAGGCGTTCGAGCTTCAGCCCCTGTGTTGCCGGATGATCGACTTCGAACACGCGCAGCGCGGGATGCGGATTGCGATACGCGAACGTATCGAGGCCTGCGCCCAGGATCACGTACTGATGGACGCCGGATTCCACGGCAGCAGCCAATTGATCTTCCGCGTACCGGCTTCGCGCGGCGACAAACAGCCTGAGAGTTCGCGAGGCATCAACCGGCGCGTCAACCTGCGCTTGCAGTCGTTGACGGCCGTCGTCGCCGATGATTCGGATCGCGAGCGGGTCCGCGAAGACGCGGCCGCCGTCGAGGACCTGATGCGTGGCGCGGCGGACGGCGACGCCGAACGCCGTGCGGCTGAAGCGATCGTCGCGCACGACCGACGACCTCTCGCGAGTTGGGTTAGGCCTTCTTCAGATTGTCGAGTTCCCGCTTCGCGTCCGCGTTGAACGGCGAATCCGGAAATTCCTCGACGAGGCGATTGAAGGTTTGCTGCGCCTCGGTGCGCTTCCCGGCATCGAGGTACGCGCGTCCGAGCTGCATGAGGATGCCGTCGATCGGCAGCGGACCGTCCTTGCGCTGCGACAGATCCTGATAGGTCTGAATGGCCTTGTCGTACTGACCCTCGCGCGCCTGTGCCTCGGCGAGTCCGAGCCTCGCCATCTGGCCGTAGATGCCGCTGCCGTCGCGATCGATGACCTGCTGATATGAGGTCGCGGCCTGCGCGGGGCTGCCGAGAACCATCCACGTCGCACCTTCCTGATATCGCGCGTACAGTCCGGCGTCCGTGGACGGGTATGCGTCGGCGGTCGCCTTCAGCTTCGTCAACGCGCTTTGCGCCCGCTCGCGCTCGGTCGCGAACCGGATGCCCTGCGACGGCTGGCCGGGCGCCGGCGGCGGACTGATCGGCGCATCCATCACCACCACGGCGTCAGCGAGCAGCGCGTGCGCTTTGCTCTGGACGCTCTCACGCCAGCCGAAGTAACCGATCGCCACGGCGCCGATGACGACGGCGACGGCGACGATGACGGTCGTCTCGCGCTTCCGCTCTTCGTAGGCTCCGCGCGCCTGGCGCGCAAAGGTTTGCAGCTCGTTCTCTTTCAGGTGGTGACGTTCAACTCGTTTCATGACTCGCTACGATTGTCGGCGATTTCGCGGACCCGCTGCAAGTCTCGGCAGCGGCTCGAACGCCGGCTCCGGGCGCGCTAATGCCAGCGAATCTGCATGTATCCACCAAAGGTGACGCCGAAGCTGTTGGCGAACTCGCGATAGTTCGGCGAATCGACGACCGCGACGACGTCCCGCGGGTTGGAGTGGCCGGTGATGTTGAAGGCCTGGAGGCCGAGGTCCATCTCGTGACCGAAGAGGTCGAACGTCTTGAACGCCGTCGCGTCGATGGAGAAATAGTCAGGATAGCGTTCGCTGTTCGGCGGCCCGGCGTACTCGTGGTAGATGTTGAGCGGCGAGAACGGAAACCCCGTCCGCCAGTCGACGGCCGGCGACAG
This sequence comes from Vicinamibacterales bacterium, assembly GCA_036557365.1. Taxonomy (GTDB): domain Bacteria; phylum Acidobacteriota; class Vicinamibacteria; order Vicinamibacterales; family CAVVIG01; genus DATKHR01. The sequence goes on along the minus strand of DATBHR010000054.1, from coordinate 16,061 downwards.
CACGATGCGGTGCGGAAACGTGAACGTCGCCCAGCTTCGAAGCCGATGCGGGACGTCAGCCTGCGTCGGCGCCTGTCCGCCAGGCTGCAGGATCGGCGTATCGAGGTTCGTGTACAGCGTGCCGAAGTCGTTGACGTCGCCTTCCGCGATCGCGCGCACGTAGCTCACGAACAGCTGCGACTCGTGCGGCCACGTCTTCCGGCCGCTGATCTGGAATTCCCGATAACGGCTCGTGCCGACGCCGCCGAGCGTCACGACACCAGCGGCCTGCGGCACCATCACGGTCGGAAGCGCGGTGCCGGTCCGCTGTCGGGCAGCCAGCTGCACTTCGAAGGTCGAACTCAGATGGTGCTCGATCTCGACGGCGGCCGCTGTCGTGTACGGCAGCGGCAACGCGTTCAACGCCATCGTGTAGTGCGCGACGTCGGTAGGCAGGCCGCTGACCGGATCGTAGGTCGTGACCGTGCGCGACGGGAACTGCGCGAAAGCATCCGCACCGAGCGGGACGCGTCCCACGTAGCGACCGATGCTGCCGCGCAGGATGGTCCTGCCCTCTTCGTCGAGCAAGTACCTGACGCCCACACGCGGCGCCACCTCAGGACCGAAGTCGGTGCCGCCTCCGTCGACGCGAAGGCCGAGATCGATTTGCAGGCGCTGATTCACGTCCCAGAGATCGCGCATGCCCACGCCCTGCATCGTCTCGGACGGGTTCAGCGCACCGGGCTGTCCGAAGTCCACCACCCTGATGGTTCGTCCGACGTTGTCGGTGATGAAGATCGGCTGATTGCCGATCGAGCCGTCCATGCTGCGGTGACGCACGGCCGCATTCACCAGGAAGCTGTGCGAGCCCAGCACGGCAACGTCCGCACGCTCCCACGTCGCAGCAAGCGACTGCCTCCAGCCGTCGACGTCCACGGAGGAATACCAGTTCTGCCGCCAGCCCTCGGGCGTCAGCAGCGCGTCGCCGGCGCCGGTGGTCGCGAGATCGCTGTGGTGCATCATCGCGCCGACGCGGATCGTCAGGACGTCGCGCGATCCGATCACGTAGCGATCGACGACGGTTCCGACCATGTCGTTGACGCTCACATCGGGCACCGTGCCCTCGGGACGGAGCGAGCTGAGGCCGGCGGCGGTCGTCGTCGCCGGCGCAAAGAGGCCGGAGACCGTCAGGTTGTGACGCGTGGACGGCTGAAGATCGAAGCGCACGAACGACGTGACGCCGGTGGTGCCGATGTACGGCTTACCCGACTCTCCTGTCACGCCAGCGACAGGTACGCGCTCGAAGTTGAACTCCGCGGACGCGAACACGCGCGCGATGCCGATTCGTCCGCCGACATACACGCGCGGAAAGAACGCCTCGATCTGGCCCAGTCCCAGTCGGCTCAATCGCGGCCGCGGGATGAATCCCTGGATGCCGCTCCGAAAACTGTCGTGACCTGGCGTCGTCTCGATGGATGCCGCCGAGCCGAGCGTATCGGAAAACTCCGCCGACACCGGTTCGCGAAGGACCGCCATTCCACGGACGCTTTCGACGGGCAAATCCAGCGTCGTCGTGCCGCTGACCGGATCCGTTACGTTCAGACCGTCGATCCACAGCGCGGACTCGTGCGGCCGCGTGCCGCCGATGCGCAGAAGACCATCGCGTCCGCGGACAACCGCCGGCAGGAGCGGCAGCGACTGGAGGATTCTCGGACGCGGCGTCGGCAGTCGTTGTGCGAGCGGCGCCGTCATCGTGCTGCCGAGATGCTCCATCGACGCACCGGCCGACGTGAGCGTCGACGCCACGACCTCGGTCGTTTCCGTCGCGCGCGCGATCGGCAGCACGATGCGGCCCGCGGCGGCAGGCTCGACCCGCGCGGTCTCGAACCCGTCGAGCGACACTTCGACCTTGTCGGCGGGCTGAAGATCTGGAATGTCGAAGCTGCCGTCGAGCCCCGAGAATACCGTCGTCAGAACATCGTCGCCGCGAAGGACGTTGATGCGCGCGCCGGGTAGCGGCAATCCGGTCTGGTCAACGACGACGCCGCGCTGCTGAGCGTGGAGCGCGAAGGCGGGAGACGTGAGCGTGAGAAATATCAGCGCCGCGAGAAGAATGCCGGCCGAGCCCTTCCGATACGAAACCCGCTGGCCCGGTTGCGCGGCGCGCATCGTCTGCGTCGCCACTATACGCCGATCACAGCTGAACGGCGGCGGTTCTCCGCGCATTTTTTGCGCGCGACAACCGACGTACAATCCCGCCGAACTTTTTCACCGGATGGGTTGACTTCATGCCGACCTGGAACGACGTCATCGTCATCGCCCGCGCGCTGCCCGGCGTCGAAGTGTCCACGTGGTACGGCACGCCTGGGCTGAAAGTCGCGGGAAAAGGGTTCGCACGATTGCGCACGGAGGCGGAGGGCGGACTCGTGCTCATGTGCAGCCTCGACGAAAAGGCGCGGCTGCTCGAGTCTGGCGAGCCCTATTACACGACGCCGCACTACGACGGGTACGGCTCGATCATCGTCGACCTCGCGCAGGTGGATCGCGAAGCCCTGCGCGAGCTGGTCGCCCAGGCCTGGAGGATCAAGGCGCCGGCGAAGCTTCGAGCGATCAAGGATCCGTGGCACGTCGAGGTGCCTGCCGGACGACCGACGCGTGCGCGCAAACGCGCGCGCCGGAAGCGCTCCCGCTAGCGACGTTCCCGGCGCCGCGCACACGTCGTGCGCCGGCGGACGCACGATCGTCGCGCTCAGCGTGGCAGGACGATCGTGATGTTCGAGGTCGGAGCATCCATGTCGGTCGGAATCGATCTGGATCGCAGGCCCGGGCCGAGCCCTCTAAGCAAACTGGCAACCAGCCGATAGTGCCCTCCCCTGAAGCCGGTGACGACGAAGCGGCCGTCGTTGTCGGTGGTGGCGTAAGCGACCATGCGTTCCGACGGCATACCCGCGTCGTGAGGATCGTCATCGTCGACCAAGCTGACGGACACGTTGACGACCGGGCGGCCATACGAATCGACAACTTGCCCCGCAATCGAGACCGCCGCCAAGGGCGCGGGCAATCTGAAGTCGATCGTCGTGACGGTCTCGGGCCGTATTTCGATGACGGAAGCACCTTGCCGGCTCCGCGCGTTCGGGTACCACGTTTCCGGATACGGCGTGCGTGACGATGGCGCGTCGAAGTAGTTGATGCCGACCACGTATCGCCCTGGCGGCAGGCCGGGCAGCTTCCAACGGCCGCGATCGTCGGTAAAGGCAACCGTCGTCTCGCGGAACGTGATCCGGTTGTCCGCATCCAGTCGGGCGACTCGAATCATCGACTCCGCCGGCGCGGGCGCGCCATCAGCCGTCCGAAGGACGCCCTTGAGCGGCGTGCAGACGACGCTGACGAACACTTCGGCGAGACACTCGACGACCGAGGCGGAGATCGGCCTTTCGAACTGCAGCTCGTAGCCCTCCGGCAGGCGCGGCTCGATCGAGTAGCGACCGGCGGCCACGCCCGTGAGCATCACTTCGCCGCGGGCGTCCGTCGTCGCCTCGTATTGTTTGTCGGCGCCGCGAATCGTGAGGCCCACACCCGGGACGGCGGCGTCCAATGTGCCGTGCATGAACCATCCATCGAGCGCCAACTCGAATTGGGAGATCAGTATCTTCATCCTTCGTTGCGCTTTGCCCGCCAACTGCTCTTTGAGCAATGCGAGATCGGCCTGACGGTCTTCGAGTGGTCCGGTGCGCGAGCAGAACGAGACGTGGTATCCCGCGGCCGTCGACCTCGCGTAGACCAGATACTTCCGGCCAACCTGAAACGGAAAGCCGCACGCCGCTGTATCGGAAGCCGTCTCAATCGTGGTGGACCGTGGAACCTTCCCAGACAGGGATTCGTCCACGGCGAACGTGAAGCGCAGCACCGGGTGGCTGTCGATCCCGACAATGGGCACGGACGATGTCGGCGTGCCGATGAAAGCGATTTCGCCGGTGTCGGCGGTGCAGGACGGCTGCCTCCGGACGCACGAACACGCCGACGCGTCCGGCACCTCGATCGCGAGCGACGCCGCCGAAACGAGCACCGCTACGATCGTCGGGCGCATGGGCGCACATTGTAGCGGCGTCCGCGCCGATTGCGATGGCCGTTTCGACGTACGACATGCGGCAGGCGTGAGCGGAGTATGGCGCGCCCGGAGGGACCAAAACCACAACCCTAAGGTGATTCGCGGCATTATCCGCGCGGCGTAGCACCTACTTCGCGTACTTGGTCGAAATGTCTGTCAGCTCCTGTTCCTCTGGCACTGACCGTGCGAGGTAGACTGTCCGGCGAACGGGAGCTAGGAGGCACGATGGCCGTCAAACCGATCCCCGAAACGTCACCGCGGGTAATCCCAATGCTCACCTGCCGGGATGTCGAGCATGAGGTCGAGTTTTGCCAGCGCGTGCTCGCCGCGGACGTGGTCGTTCAACGGCCAGGTCCCGATGGCCACGCGGTTCATGCGGCGCTCGCGTTGGGAGACGCTCGCATCATTCTGCAGGCCGAGTTCCCGCAGCTCGCCAGTCGCGCACCACAACCTGACGGAACATCGCCGATCGTCGTATTGGTTTACGTCCAAGATGTGGACCGCGCGGTAGAGGAAGCCGCTGCGCTCGGTGGCAGTGTGCTCGTGCCCGCGCAAAACCAATTCTGGGGCGACCGAACGGCGCGAGTCATGGATCCATCAGGACATGTGTGGACTCTGGCGAGCCGCATCGAAGACACAACGGAGGACCAACGACGAGAGCGGTGGGACGACATCCGCAAGAACACGGCAAGCGTGAGCGAGGTTGGCGCGCCCGGGCGGAATTGAACCGCCGGCCCCTCGCTTAGGAGGCGAGTGCTCTATCCCCTGAGCTACGGGCGCATCGGCAAGCGACGTTCAGTTTACCGTGACTGACCGTCGAACCGCGCGCATCGGCGTCCAGGACCGAGCGGCTCGCGCGTTTTCCGCACACGCAGCGTGCAAACGCGCTGTAGACCGCACACCAGCCTGCCGATACAGAGCGGGATGAACGACGTCGTCTGGACGTTCCGCCGCCGCAGCGAGGTCCTGTTGCTGCGACGGGAAGAATCGCCCACTGGTGTGAACCTGGTGGTCTGCGAGAACGGCACGTCGCGATCGTTCGCCTTCAGCAGCCTCGATCGGCTCATCGCCTTTCAGAGCGACATGGAAGCGTTTCTCGTGAGAACCGGCTGGACCTTCACCTCGTTCGCGCCGGAGCGCCGAACCGGCCGCGATCGCCGGCAGATGCCCCGCATGACGGAACGGCGCCGCTGGTGGACGGACGGTCAGAACGACGAGCTCGCCTGATCCGCCCTCCGTTCACGAGCGCGCGCGACCCGACACCAGACGAAGCTCGCGATTGGCATTTCCGGTCAGACGTTCCTGCTGGGCAGTTGCGTCCGGCACGCCGACGACGTGGCGCGCGGCGACGTGCAGCGCGCTCGCAATGTGCGGCGCGACCATTTGAATCGCGCGACCGCGATTCTCGTCGAACGCTTCCGTCCGTCCCGCATAGAGGCTCAGCACGCCCACCAGCGTGTCGCCCACGAGCAGCGGGACGCTCATGCACGTCCTGAGCGACGCACCCGAGTCCCCCATCGCTGCGAGATCGAGCGCCGCATCGGAGTTGATCACCGGCTGTCGCGCCGCGGCCACCCAGCCGGTCAGCCGCTCGCCGATGCCGATCGTCATGTGTCGGACGATGCGCGCTTCAGGCCCGAACGCGTCCACGGCGGTCAACTGCACGCGCCCGGCATCGGGCAGATACCACGCGCCGGTCGCCTCGGGTACGACATGACCGACGAGATTCGACGCGAGAGCGATGACGTCCTGCACGCTCGCTTCACCGCCGGCCAGCCGGGCGAGGCTCACGAAGGCGAGCACGTCACTCGACGCCGTCGCCGATGAGGCCGCCGGCATCGGCTCCGCGGCCGGACGCGGTTCCGTACGCGATTCGGTGATGCGCCGCATCACCTCGCGATGTTCGGGCGCGTCGGCATCAGCAACACGAATGTCCTTGTAGACGGCGATGAACGTGTCCACGACGCGCGGGTCGTACATCGTCCCGCGGCGCTCCCGAAGGATGTCCAGCGCTGCTTCGTCCGTCATCCGCCGCCGGTACGGGCGGTCCGACGTCAGTGCGTCGAAGCAGTCGACGACCGACAGGATGCGTGCGCCGATCGGAATGTCTTCGCCCTTCACGCCGCGTGGATAGCCGCTTCCGTCCCACGATTCGTGATGGCAGCGAACGATCGGCACAACCGGAAACGGAAACTGCACGAGCGACAGGATGTCGGCGCCGACGTCGACGTGCAGCTTCATCTGCTCGAATTCCGACGCGGTCAGCTTTCCCGGCTTATTCAGGATGTGCTCGGGCACCGCGAGCTTGCCGGTGTCGTGCAGCAGCGCGGCAGCCTTGATCGCCTTCGTGGATTCTTCGTCGTTCACGCCGAGCGCATCCGCCAAGCCGAGCGCATAGGCCTGCACCCGCCGCACGTGACTGTGCGTCACGTCGTCTTTCGCGTCGATCGCCATCGCGAGCGTTTCGACCGTGGACAAATACAAGCGGTCGAGATCGCCGAGATGACGTCGGGCGTCGTTGAGGCGCCCGAACGACGACCGCAGCGTCAGATGAAACACCGCGAGCAGCGGGAGGACCATCACCGCCGCCGCCAGGCTCACTTGCTGGATGAGGAGAATCAGGCAGAACGCAGCCGAGGCGGCGGCGAGGTATCCCACCGACACCCACATGAAGTGCCGCTTCCAGATCTGGAACGCCGACTGCGCGGAGTCGAGTGCGACCGCGACCGCGGTCAGGCCGGAGTTGAACACGAAGTAGACGACGACGAGCGCGACGAGCGGAATGGCCAGGACGCCGACGGGCGTCTTGCCGGCGGCGAGCGGTCCGACGCCGGCGAGCATGAAGCAGACCTTGACGCCGACCCAGAGCGACAGCGTCGGCGCGGCGACGTTGAACGCCATCCGGCGCCACGGATCGCCCTTGCGAAACGACAGCACGAGGCTGTCGAGCGCGATGGTGACCGCGGCATGCGCCGGACCGAACAGCAGCGCGCTGGTGATGAAGAACGTATCGGACACCGAGATCATCGCGGAGACCGACGCGAAGTCGAGCTTGAATGATCCGGTGACGATCGCGAGCGCGGTGAACACCACCCACGCCGGCGGAATCTCGGCGCGCACGACGCTCACGAGCGAGTGCCCGAGAACGAGCGCGCCGAGTGCGAAGACGACCGTGAGATACGCGCGCAGCTTCACCAGACTAGTGGGGATCGGCGGCGGTCATCGTCCCCTCTGAGGTCGTGCCCCAGAGAATTTGATCGCCTTGTACCTGCGTGCCCCAGAGAATCTGCTGGCCCTGCGGGTTGTAGATCGTCGTCCCCCAGAGAATCTGCTGATCGGTCGTCCAGCCGGCGACCTGACCCCACAACAGACGCGACGCCGGAACCTGCGCCAGCGGATTCAGGAGGCCGAGCAGATTCAAGTCGCCAAACGCGAGACGCGACGGATTGAGCCACACGAGCGGCAGCTCGAGGACCGACAGGAGGCGCATGCCGACGCCGCCGTACATCCGGTAGGCCAGCGTGCCCGCATCCCAGAAGGCCACGCCGCTCGCGTTGCTGAGCACGCCGCCGACGGTCGTGTTGAGGACGAGGCCGAGGCCGTTCGCCGCAATCTTGCGCGCGGCCCAGAAGTTCGCGTTGCCCGCGCCGGCGCCCATCAGGCCGCCGTCGGTCATGAAGCTGGCACTCGCCTGCAGCGCGAGCTTCACCTGCGCCGGGCTGAGGTTCGGAACGCCCTGCAGCAGAAGCGCCGCTGCACCGCTGACCATCGGCGCCGCCATGCTGGTGCCGCTCAACTGCATGTAGCTGTTCGCGCCGATGCCGGCCTTGTGCAGGTAGGCATAATGCGACGGCAGATACGATCCGTTCGCCTCGAGCGAGACGATCTTGTTGCCCGGGGCGGCGAGATCGGGCTTGACGCCGAAGTCGTACTTCGTCGGGCCGCGCGAGCTGTAGGTCGCAACCGTGTCGTCTGACCGATTCGCGGTTCCCTGCGTGTTCGTCGCGCCGACCGTGAGTGCAAACGGTGAGTTTCCAGGCGACATGATGCCGCCGAGAATCGGCGTACCGTCTGGCGCCACGCCGTCATTGCCGGCCGACGCTATGACGACGATGCCGGCGTTGACCGCGCGCGCGACGGCTTCGTCGAGCGGATCGGTCGCCGACGGTTCCATCACAGGATGACCGAGCGACAGATTGATCACGCGGATGTTGTATTTCGCGCGGTTGTTCACCACCCAATCGATGCCCGCGATCACGTCGCTCGTCAGGCCGCTGCCGTCCTCGCCGAGCACGCGAACGTTCACGAGCTGCGCGCCCGGCGCGATGCCGCCGGCATACAGCGGGGTCACGCGCGACGCGGGCGATCCCAGGCCGGCGATGATGCCCGCCACGTGCGTTCCGTGTCCGTACGCATCGTCTGTGGAGGGATCGCCGGAAACGAAGCTGACCGCCGCGACAACTTTCTTCGCGAGCGCGGGATGGTTGCTGTTGATGCCCGAGTCGACGACGGCGACGACGACGCCCTGACCGTTCACGCCGGGGACGTTGCCGAGCCCGAGCAGGCCGCCGGGAGTGCCGGCCCAGACCTGGTCCGCGCCCGTGGCCTGCGCCGACACGGCCATCGAGGTGTGCACGCCGAGGTCGCCCGACAGATGATCGACACCGAAGTCAGTCGCGAGATCGGCCAGCTCACCGCTGTTCGCCGCGATGACCGCACCGTCGCCAAGACGGCGAAGGATGTGGAGACCATGCCGCGCCGCGAGCGCGTCAATTTCGGCGGGCGACCCGTGGACGATGACGCGCGTCCGCATGACCGTCCGGCGCAGCTGGTGAGCGACGAGATCCGTAGAGAGACGTGCCTGATGTTCGTTGCCGGAGCCGCGCAGGGTCAGCGCAGAAACAGCGACGAGAACGGCGGACGTGGCAATTCGAGCTCGTGATCGTGTATGCGACATATGACACCAAGGTCAACGAAGCGACAACAGCACGAGAAAGGCAAGGCGAGCGCCAGACATTTCCCGCGCGCGCGGATGGCGTCAACCGCCGAACGATGAATGATTTATGTGGAAGGCTGCGCGAGACGCGACTACTTGCGCGTGCGCACTTTCGGCACACGCACCGCGCAGGATTGACTACCGACTGGAAGATCTCCGGGCGAAAGTGGCGTACTCGCGGCGTCTGTGCCGTTCGTGATCACGCGCGTCAAAATCGCACAGCGGCAGACGTGTCGCGCTGTGCCAGATCGTGCAGCTGCCTGGCGACGCGCACGTACTCCTCGTAGTGACGCTGATACAGATCGAGCTTCTCGTTCTGGATCGCCTCGAGCTTCGACCGGCGCACGGCGGCGTCGGCGGCGTGAAGCGCCGCCTCGGCATCCGACGCTTTGCGTTTGTAGTCGGCATCGTGCGCGCGCTCCCAGGCGAGCCAGTCGGCCGTCCACTGCGCGTGCGCCGCCAGGAGCGCCTCGGCGCTGAACGGAAACCGCGCGCCGCGTGCCGCATCGATCGCCGCGAACTCCTCCGGCAGAAGCGCGCGGGCGGCGTCAGCCAGCGGCTGCCAGACGAGGAATGCGCGCGGATCGCGCTGCCCCGCTTCGAGCGCGGGGATGAACGTCTGCATCAGCGTCAGTTGACGCTGACGGCGTCGATCGTCGCGCATGTCGAGGAGCGCGCGCTGAAGAAGGCGCGCCGCAAACAGCAGCGCGGCGGCGATGATCGCGGCCGCCAGGATCTGAATCATCTCTCGGGACGCGCGAACGCGGTCAGAACGTGAGGACGGTGTGCACCTGTTCGCCGGGCAGCTTGCCGCGTCCGTTCAACTCGACGAGTTCGATGAGGAACGCGAGCGCGACCACCGTTCCGCCGAGTCCTTTCACGAGCTCGGTCGTGGCGCGCGCGGTCCCCCCGGTTGCGAGCAGGTCGTCGACGATCAACACGCGCTGTCCTGCCTTGACGGCGTCCGCGTGGATTTCGAGCGAGTCGCTTCCGTACTCGAGCTCGTAACTGGCCCTGACCGTCGCCGACGGCAGCTTGCCCGGCTTGCGAACCGGCGAAAATCCCGCACCGATCCGGTCCGCGACAGCGGCGCCGAAGATGAAGCCGCGGCTCTCGACGCCGACGACGAGGTCGATGCGTGAGTCGGTGAACGGCAGCGACAGGCTGTCGATCGCAAGATGCAGCCCGTCCGGATCCTGCAGCAGCGTCGTGATGTCGTAGAAGAGGATTCCCTTCTTCGGGAAGTCGGGAACGTGTCGGATCCTGGCTTTCAGCTGCTCCATTGTCACCTGATGGCGAACCCTGGTTCGCGCCCGTGCGGCACTTCGTCCTCGACTTCGACGTGATCGACGCGCGCGCCTCGAGGACCCTGACGCAGGCCCTGCTCGAACCGCTCGACGGCCTCCGCTTCGCCTTCGGCGGACGCTTCAACGCGTCCGTCGGGCAGGTTGCGGACCCATCCGTGGAGGCCCTCGCGGCGTGCGAGCGTTTCAGTGTAGAACCGGAACCCGACGTTTTGAACGCGGCCGCTGATGATGAAGCGCCGAGCGACGCGCATACTGTCGGGCCGGTATGATAGCACGCACATTTTCGGCGCGGCCTGCGTGCGTTCGGCGACGTCGACTGGTTCGCTCGAGGGTTGCGAAGCTGCGCGTGGCGCGCGACGAACTCGTCGAGCATCAAGCGACGCGTGATTCAGGAGAACGTAAAAAAAGTTGACGTGTGCCCTATAATCTGCCGTTCTTATGGCCGATACAGGGTTCGGCCAAGGCAGAGCTTAATCACCATTAGACTCGATGCCGTCTCAGTCGGTCCCACACAGCCCCGTTCTCATCGTTGAAGACGACGCCGACTTGCGCGAGATGATGGCGCAGCTGCTCGCGCTCGAGGGCTTCGACGCCGCCGTCGTGGCCAACGGTCGAGAGGCGCTCGACTACCTGAAGGCCGACCACCGGCCGCACCTGATTCTGCTGGACCTCATGATGCCGGTCATGGACGGCTGGGAGTTCCGGCGGCACCAGCAGGCCGACCCCTCCCTGGCCAGCGTGCCCGTCATCGTCCTCTCGGCGGTCGACCAGGGCCGGGCGAGCGACGTCAGCGCCGCGGCCGTTCTCAAGAAGCCCCTCGATTTCGACCGTCTGCTCTCACTCGTCCGCAGGTACTGCCACTAGCACGCATCGACAGCCCGTGCCGGTTGATAAGATCGTCACGTAGTGGTTCGTCGACTTGCCCGCATCGCCGCGAGGACACTGGTTGGGGTTGTCGCCTTCATCCTGATCCTCGTTGGCATCGGCATCGCGACCCTCGAAACCGGCTGGGCCAAGAACCGCATCCGCGAACTGATCGTCCATCAGGCCAACCAGTACCTGACGGCGACGCTGACCATCGGCCGCCTCGAAGGATCGATTCTCCGCGGCATCCGGCTCGGCGACATCCGCCTCATGCGCGACGATCACCAGCTCGTGGCGATCGACGAAATCAGCGTGAGCTACAGCATTCGCGAACTGTTTCAGGCAGGCACGATCATCCGGCGGATCCGATTGACGCGTCCCCGCGTCGCCATCGCGCGGCTGCCGGACGGCCGCTGGGACATCGCGGCGATCGTCAAGCGCGAACGTCGTGAAGGCGAACAGAGCGGACCCGGACGTCCGATCGAAGTCCAGGCGATCGAGATCCAGGACGGACGCGTGCAGCTCGCGGCGCCCCTCGATTTCGGCGCCGCGCATTGTCCAACCGACTACGACCAGCTGAACGCGAGCCTCGCGTTCACCTACGTGCCCGTCCGCTGGAGGCTGGATTTTACGAACGTCTCGTTCGTTGGACGCGCGCCCGAGCTAACGATGACCCGATTGAGCGGCTCGATGGGCAATGGTCCGACCGGGTGGTTCTTCGACAAGCTCTCCGTCGAAACGCCACGCTCGTCGTACATCGTCAACGGTCGCGTCGTTCGTGGCTCACGGCCGACCGAGCTCGACATGGCGGTTCGCGCCGCCCGCTTTTCGTTCCAGGAATGGTCCGGCGTGCTGCACGGCTTGCAGCACATCGCCGTTGACGCATCCTTCGATACCGCGCTGAAAGGACCGCTTGCGAGTTTGGGCACCGACATCGACCTGCGCGGGACGGGCGGATCGGTCAAGGGACGCCTGACGCTCGATACGACGGTGCCTGGCTGGCATGCGACCGGCGATGTGGCGCTCGGTCGTCTCGATCTCGCGCGCTGGCTCGATCGAAGCGACCGGCCGTCCGACATCAGCGGCCGCGTCATGTTCAACCTCGCGCTCGGCTTCGGGGAGCACTTCCCTCGCGGCACGTACAGCTTCGACGGTCCGCATGCGATGTACATGAACTACGCGGCCGATGCGGTAAAAGCACAAGGTCAGATTGTCGAATCGGCCGTGTTGATCTCGCGCGCGACGGGCACGGCGTACGGCGCGGGCGTGGACGCGCATGACAGCGCGATCGGCATCGAATCGCCCTTCACGTACCGGTTTCAGGGTGCCGTCACCAATATCGATCTCCGCAAGCTGCCGGAGGAGGTTCCGGTTCCCCACGTCGAGAGCCTGCTGTCGTTCAACTACGATGTGTCCGGCCAGTTTTCGGACGCGTTCATCACCGGGCAGGCGTCGTTCATCGTACCGTCCACGTTTCTGGGCGCGTCGCTCGGCGGCGGCACCTTCGGCAGCGTCGACACGTCGCAGCATCCGATCGCCTATTCCGGCGAAGGCGCCATCAGCAACGTGAGCGTCCACCATTTCGGCGACGGCCTGGATGTTGGCTGGATGCGTGATCCACGGTACGCCGGCACGCTCTCCGGCTACTTTCGCGTCGACGCGCATGGCAGCGGCAGCGCTGACCTCGACCTCCACGCGGGCGGACAGCTCAATCGCGCGACGATGTTCAAGGGAACGATGACGGACGCGGAAGTGTCGGTCGACATTCACGACGGCGGGCTGACCGCCAGTTACAGCGGCGCGTTTGCCAACATCGATCCTGCGGTGCCCTTCGACGATCCACGTTGGGATGCCACGCTCAACGGGACCGGCACGTTCTCGATGACCGTGCCCGATCTCCTGACCGGATCGCCGACGCTCGCCGACTACAAGGCGTCCGGCTCGCTCCTGCTCCGCCCGTCCACCGTGCACGGCCTCGCGATCGACGAGGGCCAACTCGCCGCAACGCTGGCAGGCTCGCAGCTCTCGGTCACGAAGCTGGAGGCCAGCGGGCCCGTCATCCAGGGCAGCGGATCGGGCTCCATTCCGCTCGACAATCAGCACGCCACCAGCTTCGACTACGACCTCGTGCGCGCTGATCTCACCAGGCTCGAGACGCTGACGGGCCGACAGGCATCCGGACTGCTGTCGAGCAAAGGCCATCTGACAGGCCCGTGGAATGGCCTTCATGCGGTTGGCGACGGATCGATTGCGCAGCTCGATGCGTTCAACGTCCAGGCGCTCGACGTCAACGGACACTATGACGTCCGCATCCCAGCCGAAGGACTGCGCGGCGTCGTCGCAAACGTCGACGCGCACGGTTCGTTTCTTACGATCGCCGGTCAACCGATCAAGGACATGACCGGCACGCTCGTCCTGAACGCTTTGGAACTGCGCGCGGACCTGCGCGTCCTTCAGGCAGATAAACGCAACGGCACGATCGTCGGCGTGATGAAGCTGCGCCCGGACGACTCCGCGATCGATGTGACCGAACTGACGATCGGCCTCGGCCACGCGTCGTGGCGGCTTCAGGCTGGCCGAGCGGTGACGGTTCACTGGAGCGACGCGGAGGTTTCGATCACGCCGGCCACGATTGTCGGCGGGAACGGCGATGAGCACGTCTCGATTTCAGGGACGTGGCGCACCGACGGTCGAGGAACCCTTCGGATCACCGCCACGCACGTGTTCCTCGATTCGCTGCAGGCGGCATTCGATCAGCCGACGCTCTACGGCGGCGTCCTCGACGGCGACGTCACGATCACGGGAACGAGGCAACAACCGACCGCGTCCGGGACGCTCGGCGTCACGAGTGGACGTGTGGACCGCGTGAGTTACCAGAAGCTCGCCGCGAAATTCGACTACGCGGGCCAGATGTTCACCCTGGACGCTCGTCTCGATCAGTCGCCGGGGGTCTGGCTGACGGCGACGGGCACGGTTCCGATGGCGCTCCTGAACAGCAAGCTGGAGGAGCGCCCCATCGACGTAGCGATCGAGTCGAGCGGCATCAACCTCGGACTGCTGGAAGGGCTGACGAACGACATCCGAAACGTCAGCGGTCAGCTGCTCATCGACGTCCGTGTGTTGGGAACGAGTCGCGATCCGCACTTTACCGGGGCGATCGGCATGGACGCGGTCGCGTTCCAGGTCACCTCGAGCGGCGCGTCGTACAAGAACGGGCGCGTCGGCCTCACGTTGACGACAGATCGCGTGTCGATTGACGCCTTCCGGATCGAGGACGCGGGCGGACAGGCGCTCGAGTTGCGAGGCAGCCTCGGCACGCACGAACTCCGGGTCGGCGATCTGGCCGTCGACGTCAAGGCGCAGAAATTCGAAGTGCTCAAAAACCAATACGGCCGTCTCGCGATCGACGCCGCGCTGACAATCAGCGGACGATTCGAGGCACCGGAGGTCACCGGCGATCTCACGATCAGCAGCGGCGACGTCAAGATCGATGAAATCCTGCAGCGCGCGCTCTTCCAGCCTTACGCTACCGAAGAAGCGAACATCCTCCAGACCGACGCCATCGAAGCGCTGAATCCGTGGCAGCGGCTCGGCCTCAACCTCACGCTGCACGTGCCCAATACCCTTCGACTGTCCGGCGACAACCTGCAACTGACGCCAGGCACGCCGATCGGCGTCGGCGACATCAGGCTTCGGGTCGCCGGCGATCTGTACCTGTACAAGGATCCGCAGGCGCCGCTCTACGTGACGGGATCGTTCGATTCCATGAGCGGCTCATACGCGTTCCAGGGTCGGCGGTTCGACGTCGATCCAACAAGCGCCATCGTCTTCCGCGGCGACTTGAGCCCAGAGCTCTACGTCGCCGTGACGCGCACGATCTCGGGCGTGCAGACCCGGGTGGGCGTGGTCGGCCCGATGCGCGAACCGGAGTTGCGCCTGACGAGCGTCCCTCCGCTCGACGAGTCGGACATCCTCTCGCTCATCGTGTTCAACACCTCGACGAACAACCTCAGCGCCGCGCAGCAGCAGCAACTCGCCATTCGCGCCGGGGCGCTCGCCGCGGGGTTCCTGGCAACACCGATCATCTCGGCGATCTCGAGCGAGATCGGCCTCGATATCCTCGAAATTGAACCCGGCGACGATCCCGCGAGTGTGGGAGCGCGGGTCACGGTGGGACAGGAAGTCGCGCCGGGGCTCGTGGCGCGATTCAGCCGGCAGTTCGGTCCAGAACCCTACGATGAGGCGACGGTCGAGTACGCGCTGTCGCGGATCATCCGCCTGCGCGCAACCTTCACGGACGCGCAAACGCTGAACGCGCGCTCGCCCTTCAGACGGATCGAGCGCGCCGGCGTCGACCTGCTCTTCTTCTTCAGCTTCTAGTCGGCCGCCCGCTCGTTCGTTCGTCAGCACCGTGCAGCGACGAGCGCTGCTACTTGCCGGTGTAGAGCACGCGCCAGATGCGGCCCTTCTGGCTGTCGGAGATGTAGAGCGACCCGTCGGGTCCCTGCGCGACACCGTCCGCGCGGTACACCGCGTCGTTGGGACGCATCAGCGGATCTTTTCCCGCGAATCCGTCCGCGAAGACTTCGAACTTTCCTGACGGCTTGCCGTTCGAGAACGGCTGGAACGTCACGTTGTAGCCATCCTGCGGCATCGGGGCGCGGTTCCACGATCCGTGGAACGCGATGAAGGCACCGCCCTGAAACTTCTTCGGGAACTGCGTGCCTGAATAGAACATCACGTCGACCGGCGCCCAATGCGCGGGGAAACTCGCGATCGGATTGGCGAACGACGCGCAGCGCCCGAC
>DATBHR010000053.1:0-1927 GCA_036557365.1 Vicinamibacterales bacterium | reverse complement strand
GGGCATCGATTCCTCAGCCACCTCGAACGGACGAAAGTGCTCGTCCACGTCGTCGACGTCTCGTCGGCGTCCGGGCGCGATCCGGTTCAGGACTTCGACGTGATCACGCGCGAGCTGGCGTTGTTTCCCGGTCGCGACGCCTCCGGCGAACGTCTGCAGGACAAGCCGGTCATCGTCGCCGCCAACAAAATCGATGCGCTGGACGATCCCGTGCGGCTCGAGCGCCTGCAACAGCATTTGCAGCGCGTGGGTCTTCCGCTCTACGCTGTTTCAGCGGCCACCGGCGCCGGTCTGGGGCCGCTGATCGACGCCATATGGCAGCAGGTCGCGTCTCGCCAGCCCACCTCCGTGAATGAGCGGCCCGCGCTCTAGAAAAAGGCGGCTGTCCCCTTTTCCGCGCACGCCAACTGCGCCCGCTGGACGTATTGGTCTGCTGGGGGGAACCCTCGACCCGATTCACTGCGGCCATCTCGACGCGGCCGTCGCGGCCCGCGACGCCTTCCGTCTCGATTCGGTCCTGATCGTCCCGTCGCACATTCCGCCCCACCGCCCGCATCAACCGGCGGCCTCGCCGTTCCATCGGTTCGCGATGGCGGCGCTGGCGGTGAACGGGACACCACGGCTGATGGCGAGCGATGACGAGCTGCAGGCGGCGGGGCCGTCGTATACGGCGGACACGCTCGATCGACTGCATCGCGGCGGCTGGAGCGGATCGCAGATTTTCTTCATCATCGGCGCTGATGCCTTCGCGGAGATTGCAACCTGGCGTCGATATCCCGAGGTCCTCGACCTCGCGTCGTTCGTGGTCGTCTCGAGGCCGGGTCACGGACTCGACGGGCTGCCGCGGCGATTGCCGGCGCTCGCCTCGCGCATGCGGCGCGTCGACAGCGACACGGCCGTGTCCAACCCGTCGATCTTCCTGCTGGATGCGGCGACATCGGATGTCTCCTCGACGGATGTGCGGCAGCGACTCCAGCGCGGCGAGTCCATCCGCGGCCTCGTGCCGTCGCTCGTGGAAACGCACATCCGTCAACACCACCTCTATCAGACTGTTTCGGCAAACGAGTTGCATGGCCAAGACTGAACACCGACGCAGCACCGGCAAGAAACGTTTGAGCGCTGAAATCTCGACGGCGGTACGCGCCGCACTCGACAAGAAGGCGCAGGAGATCGTCGTGCTCGACCTGCGCGACACGCCTGCGTTCACTGATTTCTTTCTCGTGTGCTCGGGCCAGAACGCGCGTCAGGTGCAGGCGATTGCCGACTCCATCGAAGCGGCCCTGCGCGAGGCGAAAGTCCGACCGTCTCACATCGAGGGATACGAACGGGCCGAGTGGGTGTTGATGGATTTCTTCAGCTTCATCGTCCACGTGTTCACGCCCGGCACTCGCGCGTTCTACTCGCTCGAGCGGTTGTGGGGGGGCGCCGATCGAATCGAGATTGCAGAGGACCCGCGCCGGGAGGAGCTGGGCCGATGACACCCTGGCTCGGATGCTGCGGCTCGCGGCCGACGGGCTGCTGGCGGTGCTCCTCGCGCCTGTCTGCGCGGCCTGCCACCGTCCCCTCGAAGCGCCGACCAGGGGCGCCGTCTGCGGCCTCTGCTGGGCATCCGTCGTTCCAATCACTCCGCCGTGCTGCCGGACGTGCGGCGATCCCCTACCGTCCTGGCGGAGTCTCAGCCGCGCCGAGAATCGATGCCCCCGCTGCCGCCGGCGTCCGCCCGTCATCACCGACGTGCGTGCCATTGGATCCTACGAGGGCTCGCTTCGCGCGATTCTGCACGCGTTGAAGTACGACGGGCGCCGCACCGTGGCGCGCGGGCTGGGCGCGATGTTGCGGGAGGCCGGCGCTGACGTGCTGTGCGGCGCGGACGCGGTCGTTCCGGTCCCCTTGCATGCGTCGCGCGAGCGGGCGCGAGGCTTCAATC
>DATBHR010000052.1:0-10361 GCA_036557365.1 Vicinamibacterales bacterium | reverse complement strand
TCGCGCAGCAGCGCCAGCGGTTTCTCTACGCTGCGCTTCCAGGCGTCGGCGGCGGAAACAACATGAGCTACGGCGGAGCGGGCATCCTGGTCTTCGACATCGACCACGGCCACAGGTTCGTCAGGCGCATTCCGCTGCAGGGCGAACCGCCGCCGCCACCGGATCCGGCGGCGACCGGACGCGGCGGGAACGGGCAGGAAGCCATCAAGGGCATTGCCGCTCACGCGGAGACGGCCAGGCTCTATGTATCCACGGGCCGGCGCGTGGCTGCCTACGATCTCCTCACGGACACGCTGGTCTGGGAGCAGAAGTACGAGGGGCGCGGAACCGATCGCATCGCCTTGTCGCCGGACGGCACGACGCTCTACGCGCCCGTGCTCGGCGCGCCGAAATGGGTCGTCGTCGACGCGAAGACCGGCGCGCCGCTCGCGACGATCGACAAGCCGGGCACGGCCCACAACACGCAGTTCTCGCATGACGGCACGCGCGTGTACTTCGAGTCGCAGGGAAACACGCGGACCATGTCGATCGTGGACGCGAAGACGCGCACCATCGTGAAGGAGGTCGGCCCATTCGGGCACGTCGTCCGCCCGTTCGCCTTCAACGGCAAGGAGACGCTGCTGTTCGCAAACGTCAACGACATCCTTGGATTCGAAGTGGCGGACGTGCAGACCGGCGCGGTGCTGCATCGCGTCGAGGTGCCCGGCGTGACGCCCGGCAAATCGCCGACGCACGGCATCCCCAGCCACGGCATCGCCATGACGCAGGACGAGACCGAGATCTGGGTAGCCGACAACGCCAACAACTTCGTCAGGATCTTTGACGCCACGGTCATGCCGCCGACGCTCAAGACGAGCGTCAAGGTTCGCGACGAACCCGGCTGGATTACGTTCGGCATCGACGGGACGCTCGGGTATCCGTCGACCGGCGACGTCATCGACGTCCGCACCAAGCGGATCGTGGCGACGCTGCAGGACGAGCACGGCGCGAACGCCGAGAGCGAGAAGATGCTCGAGATTGATTTCGCCGGCGGCAAGCCGGTCGCGGCCGGCGATCAGTTCGGGAACGGTCAGAAGCGCTGATGAACGCCACGGCCGTCGGAACTGTCGGACAGTCGCGCGGCTGGGCGTTCTGGTTGTGCGTCGCCGTGCTGGTCGCGGCGACGTGCGACATCTCCTACGCAACGGGCTTTTCGTATCTCCGCAGCGGCGTGCCGCCGTCACGGATTCTTCAATCCGTTGCGAGCGGCGTCCTGGGTCGCGATGCCTTCCAGGGTGGCGCGCCGGCGGCCGCGCTCGGCCTCGTGCTCCACTATGTGAATGCGTTTCTCATCGCCGCGATATTCTTCTTCGCCGCGTCGCGCGTGCCATCGATCGTCCGGAACCCGATCGTCACGGGTCCGATCTACGGGCTCATCGTCTATCTCGTGATGAATTTCGTGGTGATCCCGATGTCGCGCATCGGTGTCGTTCCGCATCCGCCGCTGATCATCCGTGCGACGGAAATTCCGGTGCACATGTTCCTGATCGGCCTGCCGATCGCGGTCGCGGCGCGAAACGCGTTCGTGCGGGCCTGACCGCGGCGGCGGGTTCGGAGAAAGGTAAGACCATGAAGACCGTCTACCGCCTCGTCGCCGTGCTGATCGTGCTGCTCGGCGTGATTCACGTCAGTCTGGCGCCGGTCTTCCGAGGCCGGCTCGATCTTGCGGGCATGTGGTTCCTGAGCGGCGGACTGATGTTGATCTTTCTGGGACTGCTGAACCTGGCGCGGAGCGGTTCTCCCGTCGCTCTCGCGCGATGGGCCGCGTTCGTCGCCGACGTCCTCGGCCTGGCGTTCTTGGTCGGGCTCGTGCCGCTCGCTCCGCTGCGTCAGAACCCGCAGGTGACGGTCGCCATCGCGCTGACGTCGGCGGCCGCCGTGTTCTCGCTGCGGCGTCTCTAAGTCTTGCGAGGTTTCTTCGGGACGAACGCGAGGAAGCGCCGCGGGTTGTCGACCATGATGCCGCGCAGGACGTCGCCGCCGGCGCCAGCGGCTTTCAACTTCGGTACGAAGACCGTCAGCGTCTTCGCATAGCCCCCGCCGCCGTTGCGCTTCATCTGCGCCGCGCTCGAGATGTCGGACGAGAACATGAGGTTGTCCGCGAAACCGGCGTCGATGAGCGCGATGACCATCGGGACCTGCTGCGCGTCGCCCGCGCCTCCCTGACGATCGAAGCCGACGAAGGCTCCGCGACGGCAGATCGCCTTGTGAACCTGCACGTTCGCGTCGACGAGGTTGCCGACATGGCCCACGACGACCCTGTTCGGCTTCACGCCCGCGTCCTCGAGGATGTCGAGCTGTTCGAGCGCGGACTTTCCGGGGATGCCGGTGTGCGTGAAGATCGACAGGTTCGTCGCCTGGTGAGCCTTGCCGATCGCGCGGAACACTTTGCGCTCGGTTGCGGTGATGTTGTCCCAGGATCCGATCTCGCCGAAGACGCCGACGGGATCCGCGTCGCATTGCCTGATGAGCGACTGCGCGATCTGTTCCTCGCTCATCGTGGCAATTTCTTTTGGATAGAAGGGCTCGGTGTACAGGCCGGCACCCGCGACGATCGGCATGCCCGATTTCGAGGACAGCTGGCGGAGAAAGGTGATGTCCCGTCCCATGTCGGGATGACCGCCGTCCACGAGACACGCGATTCCTTCGCGCTTCGCGGTTTCGACTTCCTCGGTCATCAAGTCGAGGTCCTGCATGAAAAACGGACCCGCCTGTGCAGGTGGCGTACCGCGTCCAGCGGCCGCTCCGGCGCCTGCGCCGCGATTTCCCGATTCACCGTTCGCCGCGCGAGTCGCGGCTGCGAATCCGGCCCACCGCGTCATGAAGTCGGATGCGAACGACAGATGTTCGTGGAAGAGCGTTGCGCCGCCGGCGAGGTCGTCGGGCGCGTAGTCCTTGAGAATCGTCCGGATGACGGCACCCTTGGGGAACACAGGCGCCGAGGCCGACGCAGATTCCGTCAGGGCAGCCGCCGCGGCGCCGAGGCCGAGAATCTCCAGCATCCTGCGCCGCGTCATCGTCGCCGCCCGTGGATCAAGGACCATCGGAAGTCGCTCCTCCGTGTGGAGGATTATAGCTATCGATCTTTGGTCAGGCGCAGCTCGAATCCGACGCCTTCCGGAAAGATTTCGTATCGCGTGAACCGGCCTCGACCGGCCATTTCACGGATCGCATCGCGCGTGTACGCGCGTTTCAACAGCACGAAGCGGAACGTCAGGCGCGTCATCAGTGCGTTGAACGCCGACAGATGCATCGTGGCGACCTCCGCGTCGACGTCCTCGCGGGAGGCTTCCTTGCGGAGATCGTAGACGGACGCCTCGCCGCCGCGCTTCAGCGTCCGGTACATTTCGTTGATGGCGCCGAGCGGATCGCTGAAGTTCTTGAACGCGGCCGTGCACACGATCGCGTCGAACGTGTCGTCGCCGAACGGCAGCGCCGCTGCATCGCCGTGACGAATATCTGCCGAGAGGCCCGCGTTCGCGACATTCTCTCGCGCGATGCGGACGAACGACTGGCTGATGTCGACGGCCGAAACGTCGTAGCCTCGGCTGGCCAATTCGATCGTCAGGTAACCGGGTCCCGGTGCGACCTCGAGAATACGACCGCCGGCGGGCACCCTCGCGGCGATCGCCTGGGCAGTGTGCCGGAACCGCGTCAAGTCGCGGCCGGTGTTCTTCGTATACCAGGTCGCGATCGGACCTTCCATCCCGACTCCCCGATAGGCTTTTGCGGCTGCCGTCATGTGCGTACTCCTTGTTGTCTGCTAACTAAATTCTCAATAAGCTAACATCGTTAACATAAGTCGAACATTGATTGCAGGTCAAGTCGGCACCTGTTAAGATCGGCACGAGTTGATGAGCTCCGCAGGCTCGCACGCTGAGACATGAGCATCGTTCCCTTCCGAAAAACCGAGCGCCAGCGTCGCGCCCCGCTCGATCAGGCGCGCATCGTTCGCGCGGCGCTCGCGCTGCTGGACGACGTCGGCTTCGACGATCTGACGATGCGCCGATTGGCGGAACGGCTCGACGTCAAGGCCGCGTCGTTGTACCGGCACGTGCGCAACAAGGACGAACTGCTGGTGCTGCTCGCGGACGAGATCAGCGGCGAGATTCCTCTGGCGCCGACATCCGGCACGTGGCAGGAACAGCTGACGACCGTCGCGCACAACGTGCGGCGCGGTCTGCTCGCTCACCGCGATGCAGCGCGCGTGCTGGCGAGCACGGCGCCGTTCGGACCGCGGCGCCTCCACCACATCGAGTCGCTCCTCCGGATTCTGCGCGATGCCGGCTTGAGCGGAAGAGACGCGGCCCGCGCCGCGTACCATTGCAACAACTTCGTGACCGAGTTCGCCGCAGACGAAGCACGGTTTTCCGCAATGGCGACCGGCACGAGCCGGAAGAAGCTCGTCGCGGACGCCCGCCGCTACTTCAAGTCGCTGCCCGTCGATCAGTTTCCAACCATCGTCGAGCTGGCCGACGACTTGACCGACAACGATCAGGAAGGTTTGTTCCAGACCGGCATCGACGTCTGGCTGCGCGGCATCGAGGCGCTCGCGAAGCAAGCAAAGCGCCGGTAAGCGGGCGCGTCAACGACGCCGCGGGCCCGATGTTAGACTGCCCCCGTGGCTTCGACATCACGCACCGCTCCGCCGTGGTCGGCGAACGGACTCATCTTCGAGAACTGCAGCTGCACGCTGATCTGCCCGGGGCACATGCACTTCAGCCAGCTATGCACACACGATCGGTGTCGCGGCTACTGGGCGATGCGATTCGATAACGGATCGTTCGGCGAGGTGCCGCTCGCCGGCATGCGCGCTCTCGTCGTTTTCGACACGCCGCAGCGGATGATCGACGGCGGATGGATCGAGACGGTCATCGTCGACGAATCGGCGGCGTCGGCGCAGCGTGAAGCGCTCGAGACGATCCTCACGGGACAGGCCGGCGGGCCCTGGGAGGTTTTGGGCCGTTTTGTCGAGCGAAGGCTTGCCACGCAGTTTCTGCCGATCGTGTTCGAGGACGAGGGCGCGGCCAAGCGCGCCACGATTGCCGGGCTGTTGAAATCCGTCGTCACGCAGATCCGTGGACGCGATCGAAGCCGGCCGGTGCTGTTCGAAAACATCTTCAATCAGATCCACGCGCCGACGCAGACGATCGCGCTCGGCGACACCGAATACGACGATGGGACGATCCGTGTGAAGAATCAGGGGACGCACGGCCTCTTCTCGAACTTCGAGTGGCGTGTGGATTCGGTCGCTGGCTGACGTGATTCATCACGTACACGGGTCCGCGTTCACGTTCGCCGGCTCGCTCGCCGCTTGGACGGCAATGATGGCGGCGATGATGGTGCCGACGGTTTCACCGTGGATCGGCGCGTACTATCGGTTTGCGATCGCCCGGACCGATCGTCTTCGTTCGCTCTATGGCGCGACGCTGTTCACGAGCGGTTACTTCGTTGTCTGGGTCGCGTTCGGCGTCGTCGTCACAGTGGCGCAGCATGTTCTCACAGTGTCGGATGGCGCCGGTCGCGCATTGCTTGTCGTGGCCGGTCTGTTTCAGCTGTCGCCGCTGAAGCAGGCGTGTCTCGCTCACTGCCGGAATCCATTCAGCGTGCTGCTCGCGCGGTGGCGGAACGGTCCCGTATCGGCCGTGCGCCTGGGTGGGTCGCATGGCCTCTACTGCCTCGGTTGCTGCTGGGCACTCATGCTCACGATGCTGGCGGCCGGCGTACTTGGATGGATGTGGATGGCCGCTCTCGCCGCGATTACGTTCGCAGAACAGGCGACCGAGTGGGGCCGCTGGCTGACCGTTCCGGTCGGCGTCGGGCTTCTCGCCGCCGCGGCGATCGTGTGACGATCTGCTCGCGTTCATGTCAGGCCGTACTGAAAAGGAAGTCGTTCTCGCAGACGGACGCGAGATCTCCATCTCCAACCCGGGGAAGGTTCTGCTGCCGCAGACCGGCGGCACGAAGATGGATGTCGTCCGGTACTACATGGCCGTCGCGCGAGGTGCGCTTCGCGGCGCCGGCGGACGTCCGAACGTCCTGGTCCGCTATCCGAACGGCGTCGGCGGCGAGTTTTTCTATCAGAAGCGCGCACCAGCCTCACGGCCGCCGTGGATTGAAGTCGTGGCGCTCCGCTTTCCTTCGGGTCGCAGCGCGGAGGAAGTCGTCCCGCGAGAAGCGGCGGCGCTTGCGTGGATGGCCAATCTCGGATGCCTGGAACTGCATCCGCATCCTGTGCGCGCCGAGGATCTCGATCATCCGGACGAACTGCGCGTCGATCTGGATCCCGTTCCTGGCGTCAGCTGGGATCAGATACGGCGTGTTGCTCGCGAGGTGCGCTCCACGCTGACCGGTCTGGGGCTCGTGGGCTGGCCGAAGACATCCGGCTCGCGCGGCATGCACGTCTACGTCCGCATCGAGCGCCGGTGGACCTTCGATGAGGTGCGTCGCGCCGCTCTCGCGTTCGCGCGCGAAGTCGAGCGGCGACTCCCGCACGAAGCGACGAGCAAGTGGTGGAAGGAAGAGCGCCACGGCGTGTTCCTCGATTACAACCAGAACGCCAAGGACCGCACGATCGCGAGCGCATACTCGATCCGGCCGACGCCAGACGCGCGCGTGTCCGCGCCACTCGACTGGGACGAAATCGACAGCTGCGAACCTGGCGACTTCACGATGACGACGATGCCCGGCCGGTTTGCATCGGTCGGCGATCGGCACGCCGACATGGACAATCATCCGTGCACGCTCGATCGGTTGCTCGAGCTTTCAGAGCGGCAGGAACGTGACGGACAGGGCGATGCGCCGTGGCCGCCGCACTATCGGAAGCAGACCGGCGAACCGCCGCGCGTGCAGCCGTCGCGGCGCCGGGTTCCCAAACATCCGATGATCGAGATCGCGCGGGCGCAGAAAAAAGACGATGCTCTGGCGGGCGTGGAGCGCTGGCGTGCGCGTCATCCCGAAGCGTCGTCGCATCTCGAGCCGGCTGACGTCCTCGTTGATGCGATGCGCGGACGGTTTCACACGTGGACGCGTATCCGCATCAATCTTCAGCACGTGCCGGAGGCGCAGCGTCCGCCGCAGGAGCCGCTCGATCCCGACGAGACGCCGGACGACTGGAAAGCGTTCAGCGAGCGTCACCCTGAGCTCCGAAGACCTTCTCGAGCTCGTAAGGGGTCGTGACCTCCAGCTGATCGTACCGGCAGTCCGCCGGCGCTTTGTCGGGCCTCCACCGAAGAAACGTCGCCGCATGCCGGAACCGCGTTCCCTGCATGTGGTCGTACTTCACTTCGCAGACACGTTCGAGCCGGAGAGGTTCCCACGACAGGTCTTTCCCGGCGCTCCAGCGGCTCTGGCCGCCGGGCATCCTCGTCGCCTCGCCGGCGAAGTCGGCCCACTCGCGCCACGGATGCCCTTCGAGCGCGTTCTCCCGAAGTGGCGCCAGTTCGTCGGTGAGCGCCTTGCGTGTGGCCATCGTGAACGACGAGGTGACGCCGACATGCTGCAGGTGGCCGCGATCGTCGTACAGGCCGAGCAGCAGCGATCCGATTCGCTCGTCCTTGCCGTCCTTGTGCCAGCGGAATCCAGCGACGACGCAGTCAGCCGTTCGCGCGTGCTTGATCTTGAGCATCGCGCGCTTACCGGGCTGGTAAACGCCCTCGACTGATTTCGCGATCACTCCGTCGAGGCCTGCGCCTTCGAACTCCGCGAGCCACTTCGTGGCGACACGGGCGTCTCTCGTCATCGGCGTGACGTAGACCGGCGGCTTGACCTGCGCGAGCAACCGCTCCAGCTGCGCGCGACGTTCACTCTGCGGTTGGCTGCGAAGGTCAATGCCGTCAGCCGCGAGCAGATCGAACGCGACGAACGATGACGGAGACGCTGCGGCGAGCTTCGCGACGCGCGACTCCGCCGGATGCAGCCGGAGCTGGAGCGCGTTGAAGTCGAGGCCGCGCGGCGTCACGATGACGATCTCGCCATCGACGACGCAGCCGTCGGGTAGTGCGGTCAGCAGCGCGGCGTGAAGCTCGGGGAAGTACCGGTCGAGCGGACGGAGGTCGCGGCTCTGGATGAAAACCTCGGACGGGCCGCGGAACACAATCGCACGGAACCCGTCCCACTTCGGCTCGTACATGAATCCTTCGCCTTCGGGCAGCACGTCGGCGAGCTTGGCAAGCATCGGCTCGACCGGCGGCGAAACCGCGAAGGCTGATCGGTCATCAGACATCCGAGCGCAACCCGCCGCCTAGTGTTTCGTCACCAGCACGATCTTCACCCAGCCGCTCGCGTTCGCGCTCTGCACGTTGACGAAGCCGTCCTTCTCGCCGCCGACCACGACCAGTTCCTCGCCGCGAGTGAGCGTCTCCACGGTCTTCGCTGCGTCCTCGGGCGACGCGAGAAGCTTGACGTTCGCGATCTTCGGCATGAGGACGTCGCCTTCCTTGAAGGTCGCCGCCTTCGCGCCGCCAGCCGCCGCTTCCTGTTTCAGCGTGCCGACGTTCCGCTGGAGCGTCGGATCGTTGTGCACGACGCTGACGACTTTGTTGTAGTTGTCGAGATACGCGGCGGCGATGATCTTCCCCTCGTTCGTGTTCCCGTAACCGCCGGCTGCCGCGCCGCCGCTGCCGCCGAAGAATGCGCCGCCGAGACGGAGGTCTGCTTTCTTCGTGCTGCCTTCGGCTGCGGCGACCTGTACGCCGGAGCGCGAATCGGCCAGCAGCATGCTCGTCTGCGCTTCTTTGAATTTCAAACCGCCGGCAACCGCCGCGGCCTTCGGGCCGAGCAGTCCACCGACCGCGCCGCCGACTCCGCCGGCGTTGTTTTCAGAAAACACGACGTTCGGCGTCAGCACGAAGTCCGCGGCCACCATCTGTCCGCCGCCCATGTTCGATCCTTCCCGCGTCTGACCGCCCGCCGCAAGCGCACGCTCCTGCATCATGTTCTGCATGCCGACGCCGCGCTCGACGACGATGAAGCAGTTCGACTGCTGAACCATCATCCGGATCAAACCGACGGGCGACTGGAGTTTGTAGCGCGCGAGCGCCGCGATCACCTCATGCTGCACTTCGACGACGGCGACCGCACCCATCGGCTTCTCGCAGTGTGAGAGTCCATCCGCGCCGACGCTGCCATCCGTACCCGCGGCGCCTTTCACGACGCTGCCGCCCTGTCCCTGCTTGGGTTGGGTCACGCCCTGCGCGAGCGCGGAAGAAGCCGCGAATAAAACTGAGCACGTCGCGATCGCCAGGGTCCGCCGCCAGTCAGGGCAGTGCATGAGATGCCTCCAAGGGACAGGCTGGTACTCAGCCAGCTCGACTTTTCTAGCACAAAACCGCGGAGGCGGCGCGGAAGTCTTTTTATTTGGTCGACGGCGAGGCCGGGCCGTGGAACGGATCGAGGTTCCAGTCCAGGAACGTCCAGACGCGATTCCACGAATCGCGCTGCTCGCGCGTGTTCTCGGGCTGCCACGTCTTGGGATCGACACGGCGGTCGAACGTGTGCCCGCCGGGCGGGTTGTCGTACACCATCGTTTCGGCGAGCTGCGGTTTTCTCGACCGAAGCGCGTCCACCATCTGCATGTCTTCTTCGATGTTGACGTCCTGATCGTTCTTCGTCACCGCGACGAACAGCGGAATCTGCAGCTTGTCGACGTTGTAGAGCGGCGATCGATCTTTATAGACATCCTGTTTCTCGGCCGGAAGGCCGCCGTAGCGATTCGCCGGATCGATCAACTGGTGCTGACGCTCGACGCCTTTCCACGCCAGGCGCTGGAAGAGATTGGTCACCGGCACCATCGCCACCGCGGCCTTGAACGTCGTCTGGTTCCGCATGATGGAGAGCAGCGTGATCATGCCGCCGTGGCTCCAGCCGATGATGCCGATCCTGGCGGGATCGACGATCGGGTATTTGTTCTTGAGCACGTCCACCGCCGTGACGACATCGTCGACCTCGTTGCCGCCGTAGTCGATAGCGTCGTAGAACGTCTTCCCGTAGCCGATGCTGCCGCGGTACTCCGGCGCGATGACGACGTAGCCTTTCGCTGTGGCTTCGCGGATATAAGGAATGTAATGCTCGTAGAGATGTCCGCGGATGTTCTCGTGCACCCAGACGAGCGCCGGATGGCCCTTGGTCCCGCGCGGCTTGAGCGGCTGGAACACGAATGCCGGGATGTCCATGTCACCGATCTTGCTGCGGTAGGTGATCTTCTCCATCTGCATGTAGCCGTTGCTGGCCGCGCGCCAGGTGGCGTCGGTTTCGGCCTGCTCGCGGACCATGCGATCGAAATCGGGTTCGCGCTGCTGGAACTGGCCGCGGACGGACGCCGA
>DATBHR010000051.1:0-98431 GCA_036557365.1 Vicinamibacterales bacterium | reverse complement strand
ACAAAGGACACGAAGGACACAAAGAAAACCTCGTACTAAAACCTTTGTGTCCTCTGTGTCCTTTGTGTTCCGCCAGCGCTCGAGTTCACGCCGCGTCGCGGTTCGCGCGCGTCGTCGCGCTGATCTGCAGATCGAATCCGTTCGGCGTCGTCGTGTGGTAGCTCTTGTACGACGAGGTGTGGATGTCGCCGCGGCCGCCGGTGTCGACGCGCGCCGTGAGGCCACGCTTCTCAAGCTCGGCTTTGACCTGATCGGGATCGAACGGCGAGATGCCGAAGGAGATGTGTCCCATCGTCGCGCGGCGAGCCGTCGGCGCGGCGGGCGCGGCGCCACGATTGCCGCCCCCGCGGCGGATGATGATGTCGCCGACGTCGCCGATCTCGCACTGGTTCTGCCTGCCGGTGTCGCGTCCGAGCCGCCAGCCGAGCAGCGCGTTGTAGAAGGCGACCGTCTCCTTGTAGTTCGTGCACTGGAACGAGATGTGATCGAGCCACACGGTCTTCCACCCGGTGGCGTCGAACGGCGCAGGCGCGGCCACCTTGCCGTTGGCCGCGCTCTTGCGGCGGTTCTTCATGTTTCCGTTGCTGATCTGCAGATCGAAGCCATCGGGATCCTTCACATGGAAGCTCTGGAAGTCGTTCTTGCTGTCGTTGTCGGCGACAGGATCCAGCCCGCGCTTCTTGAGCTCGGCCTCGATCTTCTTCGCGTCCCACGGCTCGATGCCCCAGCAGAAGTTGTCGAACACGCAGTTGACCGGCGTCGCCGGTCCGCGTCCACCGCCGCGTCCCTGGCGGCCGGCGGCCGCGGGATCGGCGCCGGCGGGCGGTGGCGGCGGCGCAGGTGGCGGTGGCGGCGCCTGATAGCCGCCGCGAAGGATCAGCCCGCCCCAGTCGCCGATGTCGAGCACGGCCTGCTTGCCATCGTCGCTCCGGATCTTCCAGCCCATGAGCGCCGCGTAGTACGCGGCTTCCTTCTGGTAGTCAGCGACCTGACACGAAAAGTGATCGAGCAGCACCGTCGTCCAGCCGGTGGCCTCGAACGGAAGCTTGGCCGGTGTCGTATCGGGCGGCGGACCCTGGCGCTGGCCCTGGCCTCGCGCGCCGGCGGGATCTTGTCCTGCGCCCCGGCCGAACGCGAGCGCGGAAATCGGTCGAACGGCGACCGCGATGCCGAGCGCCTGGAGCAGCTGCCGGCGCGAGATGCGGCCACGGTCGTACTCATCAAGTAGTCTCGCAAGCCTGTGACTCATGAATCGATCCTCCGGATGTCCGGGCAACGTGGGGAATTCGCCCAGAGTATGCGCCGCGCGCCGGTGGTTGGCAAGACGTGCGCGGATCGCGACGTCGACGCCGCCTTCGGCGCGACGATCGAACGCGGCCGAGCACCCGGGCTCGGGAGGAGTATCGAATCCGCGATGTCATGTTTCCTTGACATGATGTCATGTTTCCATTACACTCGGCTCCATGAGCCTGCAGCCAAGTGATCAGCGATTTCGACGAGCCGTCCGCGGGTTCTACGCGTGGATCGGTTCCCTGGTGTTTGCGGCGTTCGCGCCAATCCTCGCCGGGATGCTCATCGACGCGGGCACGCTCTCCACTCGGGTCCTCGCGGTCGTCCTGGGATCGATCGGCTGGCTCCCCATGGCCTGGGTCATCGTCGCGATCATTCGTGTGGGCGATGAATTTCACCGGCGCTTGTACTTGGTGTCGCTCTCGATCGCGTTTGGCGCGTCGCTGGTCGCGTTGACGATGCTCGACTGGGCGGTGCGGGCGGAATTCCTTCATCGGCCGCCGTTGAGCGTGCTGTGGGTGACGTTTGCCGTGCTGTGGCTCGTGAGCCTGTTCGTCTGCAAGTACCGATTCGAGCGTGCTTCGTGAGGAACAGGGTGCGCGAGCTCCGCACGGAGCGGAACTGGTCGCAGGAGCAGTTGGGCACGCGCGTCGGCGTGTCACGCCAGGCCATCATCGCGATCGAGACCGGCAAGTACGATCCCAGCCTGCCACTGGCGTTCAAGCTCGCGCGGGTGTTCAAGCTCAGCATCGAAGACATCTTCAGCGCGGACGGGAAATGACTATGCAGCTCTTTACACACACGATCTGGATTGCCAAGCCGCGTGACGTGGTGTTCGACTACTTCGTCGATTTCGATCAGGCGCCGCGCTGGCGTTCGTACGTGAGGACGATGGCGATGGTCGGGCCCGGTCCGCTGCACGCGGGCTCGAAGGTCCACGTCGAGATGGACCTCGGTGGTGACCCGTTCGAGTTCGACCTCGAGGTGCTGACGCTCGAACGCCCGTCGCTCTGGCGCCATCGCACGAACGAGGCCGACTACCGCGGCGCCATCGAGTACCGCTTCGAATCGGAAGCCCAGGGCACCCGCGTGACCATGTCCTGCAACGTGAAGCCGCTCGGATGGTACGGATGGCTCGGCATGCCGCTGCTCTGGCTGCGGCGCGGGAAGTCGTACCGCGAGCAGCTGCCACAGTTGAAGCGCGCGATCGAGGCGTGATCTTCACACTGCTACTGCAGCGTCGCTACGGCGTCGAGCGCAAGCGTCTGCTCGGCCGCCTTCGTCTCGGGCAAGTCTTCGCGCGGAGCCCGCGGCCGGCGCGAACTCCGCGAAGCAGCTATCGCGGCGGCGCCACCATCCGAGCCATCAACACGCCCTTGATCGACGCGATGTGCTCGAGCACCGACGCCGGCAATGGCGAGTCGAGGTCGACGACGGTGTAGGCGACCTCGGCGCGCGAGGAGTTGGCCATGCTGTGGATGTTCAGGCCCGCATGTCCGAGCGCATCTGAAATCTGGCCCAACATTGTCGGCACGTTCGCATTGGCGCACACGAGCCGGTAGGCCGTCTGACGCGGCGTCACGACCTCGGGGAAGTTGACGGCGTTCCGGACGTTGCCGTTCTCCAAAAAGTCGCGGATCTGATCGACGACCATGACCGCGCAGTTGTCCTCGGCCTCAGCGGTGGACGCGCCGAGATGCGGCAACGCGACACAGCGGCGGTGCGCCCTGGTCGCGTTGGTCGGAAAATCACAGACGTAGGCGTGCAGGTGTCCGGCGTCAAGCGCGGCGATGACGGCCTGTTCGTCCACAATGCCCTCGCGAGCGAAGTTGAGGAGAACGGCGCCTTTCTTCATGAGCGTCAAGCGGTCGCCCTTGACCAGATGGCGCGTCGCGTCGGCGAGAGGCACGTGAACCGTGAGAAAGTCGGACGCGCGGATCACCTCGTCGAGCGACCGCGCCTTCCTGACCGACGCCGAGAGCTGCCACGCGCCTTCGACGGTCAGGCCGGGATCGAACCCGACCACCTGCATCCCCAACGCGACGCCGGCATTGGCCACGAGCCGCCCGATCGCCCCCAGACCAACGACGCCAAGGATGCGGCCGGGCAGCTCGAAGCCCGCGAACTTCTTCTTGCCCGCCTCCACCGCGCGATTGATCTCCTCATCGGATCCTTCCAGACCGCGCGCGAAGTCCCAGGCCTCGCAGATCTGACGAGAGGCGAGGACCAGGCCGGCCATGACGAGCTCCTTGACCGCGTTCGCGTTCGCGCCGGGGGCGTTGAACACCGGGATGCCTCGTTCGCTCATCCTGGCCACGGGGATGTTGTTCACGCCCGCGCCCGCGCGCCCCACCGCCTTCAAGGCGCCAGGAATCTCTGCGGCGTGCATGTCTGCCGATCGTACGAGGATCGCGTCAGGCTCCGCGACGTCCGCGCCGCCCACCTGGTAGACGTCCGTCGGAAACCTGGAGAGTCCGATCGGGGCAATGTTGTTGAGCGTGCGCACTTTGAACACGATGACTCCTTCCAGCGGTAGCCAGAGAGACAACGGGCGGCGCGAAGGTCCGCGCCGCCCGCCGCGTGCGCTCCGAAACTTCCACGCTCTGAGCTCTGAGTTCTCGAGCCGTTTTCGGCGGCCTACACCGAATCGAAAACGGCGCTACGTTGACGCGCGTCAGTACCGATAGTGTTCGGGCTTGTACGGTCCCTCGACCGCAACCCCGATGTACTTGGCCTGCTCCGCCGTGAGCTTCGTCAAGTGCACACCGAGCTTCTCGAGGTGCAGCCGCGCGACTTCTTCGTCGAGCTTCTTCGGCAGCATCAGCACGTTCTTGCCGATCTTCTCGGCGTTCTGATGCAGTTCCATCTGCGCGAGCACCTGGTTGGTGAACGACGCCGACATCACGAATGACGGGTGACCCGTCGCGCAGCCGAGGTTGAGCAAGCGGCCTTCGGCGAGCACGAGCACCGAGTGGCCGTCCGGGAAGATCCACTCGTCGTACTGCGGCTTGATGTTCACGTGCTTGATGCCCGGATACTTCTTCAACCCGGCCATGTCGATCTCATTGTCGAAGTGGCCGATGTTGCCGACGATGGCCTTGTCCTTCATCTTCGCCATCTGCGCGGCCGAGATGATGTTGAAGTTGCCCGTCGCCGTGATGAAGATGTCCGCCTTCTCGAGCACGTCCTCGATGCGGACCACCTCGTAGCCCTCCATCGCGGCCTGCAGCGCGCAAATCGGGTCGATCTCGGTGACGACGACGCGGCAGCCCTGGCCGCGGAGCGCCTGCGCGCAGCCCTTGCCGACTTCGCCGTATCCGAAGACGACTGCGACCTTGCCGCCGAGCATGACGTCGGTCGCGCGTGCGAGCCCGTCCGGCAGCGAGTGGCGGCAGCCGTAGATGTTGTCGAACTTCGACTTGGTTACCGAATCGTTGACGTTGATGGCGGGGAAGAGCAGCGTGCCCGCGTCCATCATCTGATACAGGCGGTGCACACCGGTCGTCGTTTCCTCGCTCACGCCGCGAATCGTCTTGGCGATTCGCCCGTAGCGTGCCTTGTCCTTCGCCATCGACGCGGTGATGGTGTTGAGGATGACACCCCACTCCTCGGGTTCCTTGTCCGCATCGAATGCCGGCACCTTGCCAGCCTTCTCGAACTCGGCGCCCTTGTGCACGAGCAGCGTCGCGTCGCCGCCGTCATCGACAATGAGCGTCGGGCCGCTTCCATCGGGCCACTCGAGCGCCTGCTCCGTGCACCACCAGTACTCGTCGAGCGTCTCGCCCTTCCAGGCAAAGACCGGGGTGCCCTTCGGATCCGTCTGCGTGCCGCCGGTTTCCGGACGACCGACCACGACGGCCGCAGCCGCGTGATCCTGCGTCGAGAAGATGTTGCATGACACCCAGCGGACGTCGGCGCCCAGCTCGGTCAGCGTCTCGATGAGCACGGCCGTCTGAATCGTCATGTGCAGCGAGCCCATGACGCGCGCGCCAGCCAGCGGCTTTTTCGCGCCGTACTGCTTGCGCAGCGCCATCAGTCCGGGCATTTCCTGCTCGGCGAGGCGAATTTCCTTGCGGCCGAAGTCGGCCTCCGCCAGGTTCTTCACCTTGAACGGTTCGCGTCCCGCGGCTTTGGCGGCGGCGAACGGGTGCATTTTCTCGGTCACAGTAGTCATTCCGTCTCCTTCAGCCGTGGCTTGACGGCGCTCACGACGAACAAGCCAGGTCCTTTTGCCGCTTCGTCGGGCGTGAGCGGCGTGTGTTTGATGCCGGCGAATCCGATCGCCTCGAGCATCCGTCGCATCTGTTCGTCAGAAAAACCCAACCACACGTGTCCCAGCTGCTGCCGGTAATGCTCGCGATCGTGCGGCAGCATGTCGACGATCAGCAGCCGGCCGCCGGGCTTGAGCACGCGCAGCGCTTCGGAAAGCGCGCGTTCCGGCTCGGGCAGGTGATGCAGCACGAGCATCAGGGTCGCGGCGTCGAGCTGCGCGTCTTCGATAGGCAGCGATTCGAGCTCGCCGCGACGCAGGTCGACGTTCTCGAGATCGGCGAGGCGCTTCCGCGCCGCCTGCAACATTGCCGTTGATCCGTCGACGCCGATCACATGCGCGACGAATGGCGCGAGCGCCGCGCTGACCTGACCCGTGCCGCAGCCGAGATCGCCGATGGTCCACGACGAATCGAGAAACGCTGTCAGCGCGGACAAATGAAAGCGGTCGCCGAAGAGCTCGTCGCGCACGCGATCCCACTGTCCGGCAGACGAGGAGAAGAACTCCTGCGACTTCGTGCGACGCGCAGCGAGTGCGGCGTGCAGGCGGCGCTGATCCTGCGCCGCCGCCGGCGTCGACCCGACCTGCTCGCGCACGAGCAGCCAGAGACGGCGCGCCGCGGGTTCGAGATCGTCCCGCGTCATCGTGTACAGCCGGCTCGTGCCTTCCGAACGCGAGCCGATCCAATCCGCGTCGGCGAGCGCCTTCAGATGCCGGCTGACCGTGGACTGCGGCAGCTGCACGATCTGGCACAGCTCGCCAACCGTCAGCTCGTGGCGGTCGAGCAGCAACAGAATCCGGCTTCGCGTCGTGTCGGCCAGCGACGTCAGGTGATCCAGAATCGCCGGCGCTTTGGCATTCATCCGTAAAACCGGATGAAAGGATACACGGCTTGTCGAGGCGGCGCAAGCTCAGGCGCTCGGACGATTCAGAGCGTCAGCGGACCGAGGGTGTCGTCGAGCAGATTTGAATGCCGATGCCGCCGTCGGGCTGGGCCGCGCAGTAGTCCTGGATGGCTTGCTGGACTTCGCGTTTCGCGGCGGTCTGCCGATGATTCTGGATCGCACCGCCGATGGCCTGTACGAGCTTCGTCGCCAGGTACATCTCCAGCGCGCTCTCTGCGGCGAGTTGCAATTGTTCGCCCGTCGAGAAGCCGCTGTACGGCTGCAAATAGGGATTGTCGACCGCGGGCCAGGTCAATCGCTGGATTTCGTTCCAATACAACCCGCCACGCTGGCGCGTCGTCCGGAAGTCGAGCGTCGAGACAAGGTCGTCGATTCGCTGGCGCTCCGAGATGAGGACGCGGAAGGTGGGGATGGTGTCGAGGGTCAGCACGGTCGCAGGCTGCTCTTCGAGCGCCTCGCGAATGTGGTCGACGGAGACCGGGAGATGAAACGTCTGGGCCTGCGAATCGGACGGCGTGGTCGGCGCTTCCTGCTGCGCCAGCGCGGGGCTGGCGACGAGAAATACCACGAGGACAGCAGGCAGTTTCATGGTCGACGCACCGACCAGTAAGACGACCCGCACGTCGGACCGGCCGGTCACCAGACTAGTCGTTTAGTGCGTCGCACACCAGCCGGACCGCGTCCGGTTCCGGACAGGTGCGGACGCGCGTGCCGAGGCGTAGAATCGGGGCAGTCAGAGGAGTGCCCGATGCATCAGGTGCCGCGTGAAGACCAGCTCGAACTCGCCGACGCCATCGTGGCTGGCGCACGGCGTCGACCCTCGCAGGCGTTCGGTGAGTACTTCGACGACCACGGCGGATCGTGCGCTCTCGGTGCTGCCTACGAAGGCGCGTACTCGCTGCCGGAGGATGCGCATGCGGTACGACCACGGCTCGATCGACTCTTCGACTGTCTCGAGAACGTTCGCCGCCGTTGTCCGGTGGGATGCCAGAAGCGGCTGCCGCTCAACGCGATCATTCTGCACCTGAACGACGATCATCACTGGACGCGCGAGCAGATCGCCGATTGGTTGAAGCAGTAGCGCCAGTTTCTTGCCCGAGCTTCCGGACGTCGTCGTCTACCTGGAAGCGCTCGAGCGGCGTGTCGTCGGCCGACGCCTCGAGCGCATAGTTCTCCGCAGTCCATTCGTGCTCCGGTCCGTCGAGCCGCCGCTCGACGCGGTCTTCGGCCGCATCGTGAGCGGCGCGCGCCGAATCGGCAAGCGGATCGTGCTCGAATTCGGCGGCGACGAACGGCCGGTTCCGCTATACCTCGTCATCCATCTCATGATCGCGGGACGGCTTCGATGGCGCGAGAAGGGCGCGAAGCTGGGAATCGGATCGAAACTGATTCTCGCCACCTTCGAGTTCGCGCACGGTCAGTTGGTTTTTACCGAAGCCGGCTCGAAGAAACGGGCGTCGATGCAGCTCGTACGAACCGTTGACGAACTGAAGGCGCTCGATCCTGGCGGTCTGGAGCCGCTCGATGCTTCCCGCGAGGCGTTCAAGGCGCGACTCGTCGAGGAAAACCACACGGTGAAGCGGTCGCTCACCGATCCGCACATCTTCAGCGGCATCGGCAACGCGTACTCGGATGAAATTCTGCACGCCGCTCGTCTATCGCCGCTCAAGCAGACGCGATCGCTGTCGGACGATGAGATCTCGAGGCTGCATGAGGCGACGCGCGCGACGTTGACCACGTGGGTGGAGCGGCTGCGGCGGCAGGCAGGCGACGGTTTTCCCGAGAAGGTGACGGCGTTTCACGGCGAGATGGCCGTTCATGGACGCTTCAAGGAACCGTGTCCCGTCTGCGGCTCGCCCGTCCAACGCATCGTCTACGCCGAGAACGAATGCAATTACTGCGCGACCTGCCAAACCGGCGGCCGGTTGCTCGCCGACCGTTCGTTATCGCGCCTGCTGAAGGACGACTGGCCCAGACGTCTGCAGGAGATCTGACCCGCCTGCCCGACGCGACCCATCGCTATTGCGAGCCGTTATCAATAAATGTAGATTTATAGATGTGAAACAGGCGTCGGCGCTCTATCGGCTGCTCGGCGACGAAGCGCGGCTCCGCCTGCTTCGCGTGCTTTCGGCTGAGCGTTTGAACGTCACGGAGCTGACCGGCGTCCTCGGGCTGGCCCAATCCGGCGTGTCGCGGCACCTCGGCCTTCTGAAGGATTCCGGGCTCGTCGTTGAAGAGCGCGATGGTGGATTCAGCTACTACCGCGCCGCGCTCGTCGACGGACCGATCGCGGACAGCCTCCGTGCGCAGTTCGCCGAGTCGGCCCGGGACGCCGCCGTGCGCGCGGACGAGGCGCGACTGCAGGAAGTGCTGCGCCTCCGGAAAGAGAACTTCGACGCCCATGCAGGTCCTGACGCGAGGGATGCCCGGCAGCTGGTTCCGGGACGGAGCTGGGCGGCCTGGTCGCGCGCGCTCGCGCTGTTACTGCCGCGCCTCGCCGTCGCGGATCTCGGCTGCGGCGAAGGGTACCTGACGATCGAGGCCGCACGTTGGGCGTCGCGCGTCATCGCCGTGGACCGATCGAAGTCGGTGCTCGACCGTGCACGCGCCCTTGCCCAGAGACGACGGGTGTCGAACGTCGTGTGGAAGAAGGGCGAGCTCGATTCTTTACCGCTTCCCGACAACACGGTCGACGTCGCGATGCTCTCGCAGGCGCTCCATCACGCCACCGATCCGCAGCGCGCCGTCGAGGAAGCGGTGCGCATCACGACGCCTGGCGGACGCGTCCTCGTGCTGGATTTGCGGGCGCACGACGAAGATTGGGTGCGCTCGAAGCTCGGCGACCGCCGCCTGGGCTTTGCAGACGACGAGCTCGAGACGATGCTGAAGCGGGCGGGTCTGCAGCACGTAACCGTCGGAGTCGGTGCCCGGAAAGCGGGCGACCCGTTCATCGTACTGATTGCTTCCGGGACGAAACCAGATGCAGCCAAGAAATCACGAAAACGTTCGTAAGACTCTCGAGGCGCTGCTTGAGCGCCGAATCCTCGTACTCGATGGCGCGATGGGCACGATGGTCCAGCGCCGCAAACTGACCGAGGCCGACTTCCGCGGCGCGCGCTTCGCGTCGCATTCGCACGACCTCAAAGGCAACAACGACGTCCTCGTGCTGACCCGGCCCGATGTGATCACGGACATTCACCATCAATACCTCGAGGCCGACGCGGACATCATCGAGACGTGCACGTTCAGCAGCACGGCCATCGCGCAAGCCGATTACGGCCTCGAGTCGATCGTCTACGAGCTGAACCTCGAGGGTGCCAGGCTCGCGCGTGAGGCCGCCGACGAGTGGACGGCGCGGACCCCGGAGCGTCCGCGATTCGTCGCGGGCTCGATCGGTCCCACCAATCGAATCCTGTCGATCTCGCCGGACGTCAACAACCCGTCGTTCCGCAACATGACGTTCGACCAGCTGCGGGAGGCATTCAAGGAACAGCTTCGCGGCCTGATCGACGGCGGCTGCGATCTGCTGCTGTTCGAAACCATTGTCGACACGCTCAACGTCAAGGCGGGCATCGTCGCGCTCGAGGAGCTGTACGAAGAGCGCGGAACGCCGAACGAGCAGCGGTTGCCGCTGATGATCTCGGTCACGATTACCGACCGCAGCGGACGCACGCTCGCGGGCCAGACGATCGATGCGTTCTGGGTCTCGATCGCGCACGCGCAGCCGTTCAGCGTCGGGATCAACTGCGCGCTTGGCGCGCGCGACATGCGGCCGTACCTCGCGGACCTCGCACACGTCGCGAGCTGCTACGTCAGCTGTTACCCGAACGCCGGTCTTCCAAACGCGTTCGGCGCCTACGACGAACAGGCGGCGGAGACGGGAGGGTATCTGCGCGAGTTCGCGGAAAGCGGTTTCGTCAACATCGTCGGCGGATGCTGCGGGACGACGCCGGATCACATCCGCGAGATTGCGAGGCAGGTGAGCACCCTGCCGCCGCGCCCGCGTCCCGCCACTCCCACGTCGACGTACACGCAGTTTGCGGGTCTCGAGACGCTGACGATTCGTCCGGACTCGAATTTCCAGATGATCGGTGAGCGCACCAACGTCACCGGATCCGCGCGGTTCGCTCGACTGATTCGGAGCGGGAACTTCGCCGAGGCTACGTCGGTTGCGCTCGATCAGGTCCGCGGCGGCGCCAACCTGATCGACGTCAACATGGACGAGGGCATGCTCGATTCCGAGCGGGCGATGACGGAGTTTCTGAACTACATCGCGACCGAGCCGGAGATTGCGCGCGTGCCGGTGATGGTCGACAGTTCCAAGTGGTCGGTCATCCTCGCCGGGCTCAAGTGCGTGCAGGGCAAGGCAGTCGTCAATTCGATCAGCTTGAAAGAAGGCGAGGCCGAGTTCCTGAAGAGAGCCGCGATCGTGCGACGCTTCGGCGCAGGCGTCGTGGTCATGGCGTTCGATGAGCAGGGTCAGGCCGACACCGTCGAGCGGAAAATCCAGATCTGTCAGCGGGCGTACGCGCTTCTGACGGCGGCGGGGTGGAATCCGTCCGACATCATCTTCGATCCGAATATGCTCGCGATTGCGACGGGCCTCGAGGAGCACAACGCGTACGCCATCAATTTCATCGAGGCGACACGCATCATCAAGGAAACGTGTCCGGGTGTGAAAGTGAGCGGCGGGATCAGCAACCTGTCGTTCTCGTTCCGCG
Organism: Vicinamibacterales bacterium; assembly: GCA_036557365.1. Classification (GTDB taxonomy): domain Bacteria; phylum Acidobacteriota; class Vicinamibacteria; order Vicinamibacterales; family CAVVIG01; genus DATKHR01. The sequence continues at coordinate 87,245 of DATBHR010000051.1, read as the reverse complement.
GCAACGACCTCGTTCGCGAGGCGATTCACTCCGCGTTCCTGTATCACGCGATCAGGGCCGGGCTGGACATGAGCATCGTCAACGCGGGCCAGCTCGTCGTCTACGAGGACATTCCGAAGGACCTGCTCGAGCACGTCGAGGACATCATCTTCAATCGTCGTCCCGACGCGACCGAACGCATGGTCGAATTTGCGGCGACGGTCAAAGGTGAGGGCCGCAAGAAAGAGCTGGACCTTGCCTGGCGGGCAGAATCGGTCGAATCGCGTCTGTCGTACGCCCTCGTGCACGGCGTCGTGGATTTCATCGATCAGGACGTCGAGGAAGCGCGCCAGAAGTACGCGCGGCCGCTCGAGATCATCGAAGGCCCGCTCATGGACGGGATGAAGGTGGTCGGCGATCTGTTCGGCGCGGGCAAGATGTTCCTGCCCCAGGTCGTCAAGTCAGCGCGAGCCATGAAGAAGGCGGTCGCGTACCTGGAGCCGTTCATGGAGCGCGAACGGCTCGCGGCGGCCGAAGCGTCTCCCGAGGCCGCGGAATCGCTCGCGCCGCGATCGAAGGGCAAGATCGTGCTGGCGACCGTCAAGGGCGACGTTCACGACATCGGCAAGAACATCGTCGGCGTTGTCCTTGGTTGCAACAGCTACGACGTCGTGGACCTTGGCGTCATGGTACCGTGCGATCGCATTCTCGACACCGCGGTTGAGCAGCACGCCGACCTCGTTGGACTCTCCGGGCTGATCACGCCCTCGCTCGACGAGATGGTGTTCGTTGCGAAAGAGATGCAGCGCCGCGGTTTTCAGCGCCCGTTGTTGATCGGCGGCGCCACCACGAGCCGCCAGCACACGGCGGTGAAGATTGCGCCGGAGTACACGGAGACGACCGTCCACGTGCTCGACGCGTCGCGCGTCGTCGACGTCGTGTCGAGCCTGCTCAGTAATGACCGCCGCGGCGATTTCAAGCGCGAGAACGCGGCGCTGCAGGAGCGTTTGCGCGATCAGTACGGTGCGCGCAAGGAGCGGCCGCTCCTGTCCTACGACGCCGCCATCGCGAACGCGCCAACGATCGACTGGCAGCGCGAAGTCCTTCCCAACGCGCCGTTCGTCGGCCGCCGCCTCCTCGCCTCCGTCCCGCTCGAAGAGATCGTGCCGTATATCGACTGGACGTTCTTTTTTGCCGCGTGGGAGCTCAAGGGCCGATTCCCGGCGATTCTCGATCATCCGCAGTACGGCCCGGCAGCGCGCGAGCTGTACGACAACGCGCGTGCGCTGCTCGATCGCATCGTCGCGGATCGCTCCCTGACCGCGAGCGCCGTCTACGGCTTCTGGCCGGCGGCCAGCGAGACCGACGATCTCGTCCTCTATCGGAATGCGGAGCATTCGGGAGAGCTGGTCCGCTTCAATCTCCTGCGACAGCAGGAAGCGATGGCGCACGATCAGGCCAACTTGTCGTTGGCAGATTTCGTCGCGCCGCGCGGCGCGCTCGCGCCGGGACGAACGGACTCGATCGGCGCGTTTGCGGTGACGGCTGGATTGGGCGCCGACGATCTGGCCAGGCGCTTCGAGCGCACGAACGACGACTACAACGCCATCATCGTGAAAGCGCTCGCGGACCGTCTGGCCGAGGCCCTGGCGGCGTCGCTCCATCAGACAGCGCGGCGCGAATGGGGCATCGACGAAGGATCGTCGGCTGAAGATGTGCTGACGGAGCGTCACCGCGGCATCCGGCCAGCATTCGGCTATCCGGCCTGTCCCGACCACAGCGAAAAGTTCAAGCTGTTCGAGCTGCTCGGCGCGAGCGACATCGGGATCGGTCTGACCGAACACGCTGCGATGACGCCTGCCGCGAGCGTCAGCGGCTTGTACTTCGCGAGTCCGCACGCGCGGTACTTCAATGTGGGCCGCCTCGGCGAAGATCAGATCGCGTCGTACGCCAGACGCAAGGGCGAATCGATCGAAGCAGCCGAGCGTTGGCTGACGCCGAATCTCTCCTACGAGCCCGCGCGCTGCTGATATTGGAGCTTCTCAGTTCGTCGCAGCAACCGTACACGAAGTACTTGTTTTGATTGACTGAATACGACGAGATATGACTTAATGCGCATGTAAGTGATCAATTTTGAAAGTCATGTTCCAAAAAGAAACAGCGTCGAAATGCGCCGTTTGCCTAGGAAATCTCGCTGAAGTTGCTTGCGGACGCGAAGGGCTGTTTCAAGCTGGCACAAACTGGCCCGAAGCTGCAGGTTCGACATCGGATGGGCTGAATCTGATAAGTTATTGGAGTTCAGCCGCTTAGTTGCCGTCTTACAAGAAAGGTCGAGATGGCGACAAGTTTGCTAAGTCGCAGCGCGTCTATGATGCTCTCTTTTTCACAGCGGACTCCGCGTCGCAAAGCGGTGTGGGGTCCGAAGCGGACGCTGATCGCAGCGGCCGTTGGTCTCATCGCGCTCGGCTCGACCGCGTTCGCAGCTGATAACTCCGCCTCGGGTCCTTCGTCCGTCCGGCCCGGGAATCCGAACTCGAACGTTCGCGCGTACAAGCTCGATCGTGAGCTGACCAGGCGCGCCGCGCTCGCGAATCCATCAGCGACCACCAGGGTGATCGTGGAATGGCAGCCCGGCGCGGATCTGCCGGCGGCCTTCCGACGGTACGCACGTCGCAACGGCAATCTGGCGCTGCTGAACGGCTCTGTTCTCGACTTACCGAACGGACTTCTGCGCGTTCTTGCATCGAATCCGAGCGCGCTTCGCATTCATTACGATCGACCGGCCTTCAAGCACGACTTCCGCACGTCGATGACGACAGGTGCGCGCGCGGTCCAGCAGGCGCTGGGCTACACGGGCGCCGGCGTCGGCGTGGCGGTGATCGATTCCGGCGTGACGTCGTGGCACGACGACCTCACGAGCCGATCCTCCGCGCAGTATCCGTACGGCAACCAGCGAGTCTCAGCGTTCGTCGATTTCGTCAACGGTCTCTCCACGCCGTACGACGACGATGGTCACGGGACGCACGTTGCGGGCATCATCGCGGGCAATGGTTACGATTCGAACGGTCAGAACGCGGGCATCGCGCCGGACGCGAATCTCGTTGTTCTAAAGGTGCTCGACGGCGAAGGCAACGGCACCATCAGCAACGTCATCGAAGCGCTCGACTGGGTCCTCGCGAATCACGCGCAGTACAACATCCGCGTCGTCAACCTTTCCGTCGGCGCCTCGATTCGTGAGTCGTACTGGACGGATCCGCTGACCGTCGCAGCCAAACGCCTCGTCGACGCCGGCATCGTCGTTGTCGCGGCCGCTGGGAACCTGGGCAACAACAGCGACGGGCAAGCGCAGTACGGCGGCATCGGCGCGCCTGCGAATGCGCCGTGGGTGTTGACGGTCGGCGCTTCGAGCACCAACGGAACCACGACGCGCGACGATGACACGATGGCGTCGTTCAGCTCACGCGGTCCGACGTATCTCGACTGGGCAGCGAAACCGGATCTCGTCGCGCCGGGCGTCGGCACGGTGTCCCTCGCGTCGCCGGGCAGCATGCTCTACGACACGAAGTCGAACGCGTTGCTGCCAGGCTCTGCGCCGACGTTCGCGATGCCGTACCTGAGCCTGAGCGGGACGAGCATGGCGGCGCCCGTCGTCAGCGGCACGATCGCGGCGATGCTTCAGGCGAATCCGGCGCTCACGCCGAACGCCATCAAGGCCATCCTGCAATACACGGCGCAGACCTACGCCGGTTACGATCCGCTGACCGAAGGCGCCGGCTTCCTGAACGGCATCGGAGCGGTTCGCCTCGCACGCTTCTATGCGACCGCGCAACCGGGACAGGTTGTGCCGACGCAGCAGATGTGGAGCCGCCACATCATCTGGGGCAACCAGCAGCTCACCGGCGGCGTTCCGGTCGCGACGGCGAATGCGTTCGCGCTCGGCACGACGTGGGGCTCCGCGAAAACCGTCACCGGCCAGAACATCGTGTGGGGCACGATGGCCGAGGGCGACAACATCGTCTGGGGAACGGCCGCTGAAGGCGACAACATCGTCTGGGGCACCTCCGCGGAGGGTGACAACATCGTCTGGGGTACTGCGCGCAACGCCGACAACATCGTCTGGGGCACGGCATGCGGCGGAGGCGACTGCGACAACATCGTCTGGGGCACGATGTCCCAAGGCGACAACATTGTCTGGGGAACGGCCGCCGAGGGCGACAACATCGTCTGGGGCACGGCCGGCCTCAATGTGGACAACATCGTGTGGGGCACGATGTCGCAGGCGGACAACATTGTCTGGGGGACGGTCGAGGGCGACAACATCGTCTGGGGCACGATCGCTGAGGGCGACAACATTGTCTGGGGTACCGCCGCCGAAGGCGACAACATCGTGTGGGGCACCATCAGCGGCGGCGACAACATCGTGTGGGGAACGTCGACGAACGGAGCGACGCTGTGGGACACCACGGTGAACGCGCCGATCGACTGGACCACGCTCGGCACACTCTTCCCGCGCCTCAGCGACGAACAGATCTTCTATGCGATTGGCGTCCTGGCGAGCGCTCCCTCGACGGACGCGTCAGCGCCGACCATGCCGATCGACCAGCCGCTGCTTGGTCCCACGAACCCGACTCCGCCGAGTCCGCCGGTGCTCGATCCGTTGACGCCTCTCAGCGCGCCGGCTGCGCCTGGACTTAGCGTCCCCGCGCCGATGATGCTGCCGCTGCCGGGTGCGCTTTCAGGAATTTCGACGCAGGGGATCTTCTAATGGAACGGATGCCGCATCCCGCCGGCCTCGGGCTGTTCGACGCAGCGACGACCTCTTCGGGAACCGCGGTCGTCCCGAGCGACTGGCAGCGTACGCTTCCCGCGCTCTGGGGCGAGCACGTCGTGCTCCGCGAGATGCGTGACTCCGACGCGGCGTCGCTGTTCACGCTGCTGACCACGGATGAAGTGTCGCGCTTCATTTCTCCGCCGCCGAGCAGCATAGAGGGATTCGAGCACTTCATCGATTGGGCGCATCGGCAGCGCGCGTCTGGCAAGTACGTCTGCTTCGCCGTGACGTTGAAGGGCTTCGACACCGCGATCGGCATCTTCCAGGTGCGTCAGGTCGACACCGGTTTCGACGTGGCCGAGTGGGGTTTCGCGCTCGGCTCGGCGTTCTGGGGCACGGGCGTTTTTCAGGAAAGCGCCGAGCTCGTACTCGATTTCGCGTTCGAGACGCTGGGCGTGCGGCGCCTCGAGGCGCGCGCCGCGGTCCAGAACGGCCGCGGCAACGGCGCGCTCGTCAAGATCGGCGCGATTCAGGAAGCCATACTTCGAAAGTCATTCGTTCGCCACGGGCAGACGCTCGACCAGGTTCTCTACGCCATCCTGGCCGAGGATCGTCGTGCGGCGAACCGCGTGATTCGCCCCGGGCGTTTCGTTCAAATCCACTAGCCCGCGAACGCTCGCGAGCAAACGTGCGGAGCCACACTCCGCGCCGGCGTTCAGTGGAACCGCTGTTGTCCCGCACTGGACGTCCGCGCCGCGCTCGACCCCTGTACACCGACCGCGGCGCCGTCCGCGGCACGTCGATCGTTTCCACCCTCGAGAACATCGTTTTTCGCGTCGTAGATGATGATCTGCGCGACACCTTGTCCGCCGCCTTCGCGAAGCGTCTGACCGCGCCGTTCAAGCTCCTTGACGGTGTCGGGCGAGAATCCAAAACGCTCGTAGCTGATCACGTCGGGCAGCCACTGATGGTGGAAGCGCGGGGCATCCACCGCCTCCTGTGCGTTCATGCCGAAATCGACCGCGTCGACGATCGTTTCGAGCACGGTGTTGATGATCGTCCGTCCGCCGGGGCTTCCGGTGACCATGAACAGCTTGCCGTCTTTCGCGAGAATCGTTGGCGACATGCTCGATAGCATCCGCTTGCCCGGCTCCGTCAGATTTGGTTTGGTTCCGATGAGGCCCTGCTCGGTCGTCATTTCGGGCGCGGCGTTGAAGTCGCCCATCTCGTTGTTCAACAGGAAACCCGCGCCGGGCACGACAATCTTCACGCCGTATCCCTGCTCGAGCGTGTAGGTCATCGACACCGCGTTCCGGCTCGCATCGACCACAGAGATCTGCGTCGTCTCGTCGCTCTCGTGCGTCCAGTCGAACTTGGTCGGCGACGGCTTCGACGCATGATCGGGATTGATCGTCTTGCGCAGCTCGCCGGCGTAATCCTTGGACATCAGCCGTGCGAGCGGCATCTCTTTGTTGAAGTCGGGATCTCCGAGGAACTTTGCGCGGTCCGCGTACGCCCGCTTCATCGACTCGGCCATGACGTGAATCTGCGCGGCCGACCCGAAGCCCATCGCTTTCACGTCGTAGCCTTCCAGGATGTTGAGCATCTCGACGATGCCGACGCCGCCCGAACTCGGTGGCGGCATGGAGATGACGTCGTAACCGCGATAGGTGCCCTTGACCGGCACACGGCGCGCGGCGGAGTAGTTTTTCAGATCCTCGCGCGTGATCAGGCCGCCGTGGGCAGCCATCTCTTTTTCCATCAGGAGCGCCGTCTCGCCCTCGTAGAAGCCGGCAGGACCCTGCGTCGCGATCCGCTCGAGCGTTTTCGCGAGGTCGGGCTGCTTCAGCGTCTCGCCGCCTTCGTATGGCACACCGTTCTTGGTGAACGCCGCCACCGATGCCGGGTACTTCTGCATGACGCGCTGCACCGACTTCAACGACCGCGCGAAATTGTCGCTGATGACGAAGCCGTCCCGCGCGAGGGTCACGGCCGGTTCGACAAGCCGTTTCCACGGCAGCTTCCCTTGTTCTTTCCACGCGAGATGCAGACCCGCGACTGTGCCCGGCACGCCGACGGCGAGATAGCTCTCGTGATGCAACTCCGGGCTGTATTGCCCGTTCTTCATCCACATCGTCGGCGACGCTTTGGCGGGCGCTTTTTCTCGGAAGTCGTACGCGACGGGATCGCCACTCGCCGGCCGGTAGACGATGAAGCCGCCTCCGCCGATGTTGCCTGCCGTCGGATGTGTCACCGCCAGAGCAAAGGCGGTCGCAACGACGGCGTCGACGGCGGTGCCGCCGTCTTTGATGACGTCGGCGCCGACCTTCGACGCGAATTCGTTCTGCGATGAAACCATGCCGCGCTTCGCGCGCAGCGGAACGGAGCTGGCGCCAGTTGACACCGCGGCGGTTACGGCGACGATGACTACGAAAAAGCGCGCCCTCATGATGGCAGTCCTCGAGTGATTCGAAGATGACGGCTGGGGGTTACGGAACGTATGCGATCGCGTCGATTTCGACGAGCAGCCCGTCGCCCGGCAGTCCGGCGACCTGCACAGTCGTGCGCGCGGGTCGATGTTCGCCGAATATGCGCTGATACACGGCGTTCATCTTGGGAAACTCCCGCATGTCCAGGAGAAACACACCGCAGCGAAGGACGTGCTGAAGATCCGATCCAGCGGCCTGCAGGATGGCCTGCACGTTCTTCAGGCACTGCTCGGTCTGCAGTTCGACGGTATCTCCGGCGAGGCGGCCGGTTGCCGGGTTCATCGCCGCCTGACCCGACACGAACACGAGCCGGTCGAAGCCCATGCCCGGCGAGTACGGCCCGACAGGCTTCGGGAGGTTCGAAGCATGGATGGGTTTATGCGTCACGATCCGTTTCCTGTCTCGACGGGCCTTGCGGGATCGGCGCACCATTCGCTCCACGATCCCGGGTACAGCCTGGCGCCGGTCAATCCGGCGTGTTCCATCGCGAGCAGATTGTGACACGCGGTCACACCCGAGCCGCAATAACAAATGACGGAGGCTGGCGCCGCATCGCCGATGGCGTTCGTGAGCTGCCCGCGAAGGGCGTCCGGCGCGAGGAACGTATCGCCCGCGCCGACGTTCTGCTGGAAGAAGTAATTCCTCGCGCCAGGGATGTGACCGGGAACCTTGTCGAGCGGCTCGGTTTCACCTCGATATCGTTCGGGTGCGCGCGCGTCGAGTAAAAGCGCGTTGGACGTGGCGACGTTTCGCGCGTTCACGACCATTTCGTCGTGCGGCGTCCCGTGGAACGCGACGGCGCGGGCCTGCTCGATGCCCGAACGCGTCGGCCGTCCCTCTGCCTGCCATTTCGCAAGTCCTCCGTCGAGGACCGCTGCCGCGCGATGCCCCATCCATCGCAGCAGCCACCAGAGTCGGCTGGCGAACATCCCGTTGGCCTGATCGTACGCGACCACCTGGACATCGTCGGCGATTCCGAAACGGCCGAGCGTTGCGGCGAGATCGGCGGCGGCCGGAAGCGGATGGCGTCCATTCGTTCCCGTTTTTGCGCCCGACAGGTCACGATCGAGGTGCGCGTACACGGCGCCGGGAATATGCGCGGTCTCGTATTCGCGTTCACCCCACGATGTGTCGTCGAGCTTGAAGCGGCAGTCGATCAAACGCAGCAGCGGGTCGTCGAGCCTGGCCGCCACAATGTCGGTCGAAACCAGCGTCGTCTGCGCCATGTGGACGATAGTATCGGGAACGACCGCACGCGCAAAGCCGCACGAACGGCTGCGCCATCACTGCCGGTAGATCTTTCCGCCTTTCATAACGAGCTTCACGCGGCGGAGCGCGGTGATGTCGTGCGTCGGGTCTCCGTCGAACGCGACCAGATCGGCCAGCAGTCCCTGCTTCACGTGACCGATCTGCGTGTCCATCTTCAGGACCTTGGCTGCCACCGACGTCGCGCTCTTGAGCGCGGCCATCGGCTGCATCCCGTAGTCGACCATGATCTCGAGCTCACGCGCGTTGTCGCCGTGCGGAAAGACGCCGACATCGCTTCCGCTGAGAATTGTCACGCCCGCGTCGAGCGCCGCTTTGAAGCTCGCGCGTTTGCGCGTGATGCCAGGCGGTTCGGGCTGCTGGCCTTTCTTCCAGCCGGCGTACTGCGCCGTGGCGTCACCGGCGGCGACGGTCGGGCATAGCGCGATGTTCTTCTCCGCCATGAGCTTGAAGATCTCGGCCGTGCCGTTGTCGCCGTGCTCGATGGTGTCGACGCCTGCGTTGATCGCGTTGCGCATGCCGTCGGCGCTGCTCGAATGCGCGGCGACCGGCGTTCCGCTTGCGTGCGCCGTCTGAACGCCGACCGCGAGCGTCTCCGCCGTGAAGGTCGGATGCGCGCCCGGCAGCGATCCCCAGCGGTAATCGGCGTAGAACTTGATCCAGTCCGCGCCCTTGCCAATCTGGCTGCGAACGACGCGGGTCATCGACTCGGCGCCGTCGGCTTCTTCAGCGCCCTGCGGCACGTTCCACTCCGGCGCGTAGCCTTTGGGCCCGTAGCTGCCGGTCGCGACGATCGCGCGCGTGGAGACCAGCATGCGCGGCCCCGGAATGATCCCCTGATCAACCGCTTGCTTGAGGCCCACGTCCGCGTAGCCGGCACCCTCCGTCCCAAGATCGCGGACCAGTGTGAAACCCGCCATCAGCGTCGCGCGCAAATGGTTGACGGCGCGTGCCGTTCGCAGCGCCAACGCCTCGTGCGCGACCTGATCGTTCCACGTCGTTTCGTTGTACGCGTGGAGCAGGACGTGCGAATGTCCTTCGACGAGTCCTGGCGTCAGCGTCGTTCCTGGAAGATCGATGACCTGCGCGCCGCTCGTCGAGATCGACGATGCCGGCCCCGCCGCGTCGATGCGCTCGCCGGCGACGCGAACGGCCCATCCGTCGTGGACGGCGTCGCCGTCGAACACGCGCGCCGGCCGGAGGACGATCACTGTTGGCGCGGCCTGCGCGGTGACGCGGTGCGGCGCGGCCGACGCAAGAGCCAACGCGAGCGGAAGAAGGAGTGCCAGGCGTCGGATAGTCATGCGGCGCATTATAGTTACGAGCGAGGCTTATGCAGCTGTCCGAGCGCGACCGCGCGATGCTCGACGGAACGCACGGTCCGGCCGCCGCGCTCGCCATGTCGATCCTCGTCCAGATGGCTGACGTCTACGGCGCCCCGTCGCTGATGGACATCTCGCAGGCCCACATCGACAGCACGATCTATCTCGGCGACGCCACGCTCGAATTTGCCGAGCGCCTCGTCTCGCTCGGCGCGCGCGTCGCGGTGCCGACGAGCCTCAACGTCGGCGGCGTTGACGCGTGCGGGTGGAAGGATTGGGCCGTCCCGCCGGAGTGGGCCGCAAAGTCCGCGCGCCAGATGCTGGCCTACGAACGAATGGGCGCGGTTCCCACTTGGACCTGCGCGCCGTATCAGACGACGATGAGGCCGTCGTTCGGGCAGCAGATCGCGTGGGGCGAATCGAATGCGATCGCGTTCGCGAATTCAGTCGTCGGCGCGAGGACCGAGCGGTATCCGGATTTGCTGGACATCTGTTGTGCGATCACCGGCAGGGTGCCCGCCGTCGGCCTGCATCTGACGGAGAACCGCGCAGGACAGATCCTGCTGCGACTCGTGGACGTCCCGACTGCGCTCCAAGAGGACGGGCAGTTCTTTGCGGTTCTCGGTCATCTCGTCGGCAAACTGGCCGCCGAGCGAATTCCAGTAATCGACGGCGTCTCAGTCCTGCCGGCGGAAGACGACCTCAAAGCATTTTCGGCGGCGGCGGCGTCGTCCGGCTGCGTCGCCTTGTTTCACATGGTGGGAATCACGCCCGAAGCGCCGACGCTCGACGCGGCGTTTCAAGGACGCCAGCCCGAACTCACCAGAGAGGTGACGACGAACGACCTGCGAAGCGCGCGCGACGAGTTGACGACCGCGGACGGCCGCGAGTTGGACATGGTCATCCTTGGCAGTCCCCACTTCTCGCTCGCCGAATTCGCGCGACTTGCGCCGCTCGTCGAGGGCAAGCGACGCGACGGCCGCGTGAAGTTCCTGATCACGTCGAGCCGTTTGATGAACGCGCAAGCTGAAGCCGCCGGCGTCCTCGCGCCGATTCTCGAGTTCGGCGCGCAACTCACCCTGGACACGTGCATCCTGGCGTCGCCAATGCTCCCGCCCGAGATTCGGCTGCTGATGACGAACTCGGCGAAGTACGCCTATTACGCGCCCAGTCTCCTGAACACCCGCGTCACCTTCGGCAGCCTGGCGGATTGTGTCGCGTCGGCGATCGAGGGGCGCGTCGTCCGCGCGGACGGTCCGTGGCGCGCGTGATCGTCGGCCGGCCGCTCGTCGATGGATCGGCCGAAGGAGATGCGCTCGTCACGCACGAGCCGCTGTCGTTCTGGGGCGGCTACGATTTCAGGACCGGGACGATCATCGATCGTCACCATCCGCTCCAGGGCGTCTGCGCGACGGACCGGATTCTTGCCGTCCCCTTCAGTAAAGGATCATCCACGACCACCGCGGTGCTCCTGGAGGCCGTCAGGGCCGGCACAGCTCCCGCCGCCATCGTCACCGCCGGGGCCGACGCGTTTTTTGCGCTCGCGTCGATCGTTGCCGGCAGCATGTACGGCCGCGCGTTTCCCGTTATTGCCCTCGAGCCGTCGGATTTTGGCGCGCTGACGACCGGCACTCGGCTGCGCATCGAGCCACACGGTAGAATTCACCTAGATGACGAAGCCTCTCGAGATTGAGAGTCTCGCGGGCATGGCGGCGTCGCTCGGCGCGTTCGTCGCCGAGCGTCATCCATTCGCGCTCGCGGACGCACTGGCGGCCTATGAGGACTCGAGCGGCGGGCGCGAACCTCAAAGCGAAGCGGACGTCGAGGCTTTGCGGACGCGCTTCCGCCGCGATCTTGCCAAACGATTGGACGCGAAGACGGTTCCTGCCGGGATACTCGAAACGACGCCGCGAGTGGCCGCCGCAGATCGACTGGAACACGCGTACCGGGATCTGCTCGAGGACTGTGACGGCTTCTTCATCCGCCAGGCGATTCGAGCGTCTCTGACGCGCGACGAGAAGATCGAGATCCTGCGCGGCATGATCCTCACGCGCGCGACCGACAATCGGCTGAAAACGTTTTTCACGACCGGCGAAGTGCGCTGGGGCGCGACCGGATTTCAGGGCAAGGGCTTTCGATCACTCGGCCAGGAGGCGATCTACGGCGCCGGCGTCCGCCTGCGACGCGGGCCGCAGTGCCGCAACGCGGACGGCACGTGGGGCGGCGACGTCATCGGCCCCGTGATTCGTGATCTCGGCGTCACCATCGCCATGCGGCCGGGCGCTGAAACGGTCCGCATGGTGCTGAACGCGCAGATGGGGAAGGTTGGCGCGCCGCTGAATGGCAAGGACCTTCACATCGGCGACTTCGAGTGGGGCATCCTGCCGCCGGCCGCGCCGCTGACGACGGCGACGCTCACGATTGCCGGGATGGCGATGGCATTCTCGCGCGACGGGTCGCGCCGCGTGGCCGTGTCGTTCATCGGCGAAGGCGGGTCGTCGCTCGGCGAGTGGCACGAAGCGATCAATCTCTGCGCGGCGAGACGGCTGCCGGCGATCTTTTGCGTCGAGAACAATCAGACCGCGCTGTCGACTTCGGTCGCCGAGCAGTCTGCCGTCCGCGTGTTCGCGGACAAAGCGTCGGGATACGGCATTCCCGCCGTCACCGTGGACGGCACCGATCCCGAAGCAATCGCAGCGGCATTCGGCTGGGCCGCGCTGCGCGCGCGCGCCGGGCTTGGCCCGAGCCTCATCGAAACCGTCTCCATGCGGATGTGCGGCCACGCGCATCACGACGACATGCTGTACCTGGGACGCGATCCGCAGGCGTCCTGGACGTACGCGCCGCTCACCGAGCAGGGATATGCCGATCGTGAGCTGTACGAATACTGGGCGTCGCACGATCCGATCGCGCGGTACGCGGAGCGTCTCGAGACGCTGGGCCTGATTGCGCACGGCGATCTCGATCGATTCAAGCGCGAGGCCGAACAGCTGGTCGAGCGCGAGGCGCAGGCCGTTATTGCCGCGCCGTGGCCCGAGCCGCAGACGGCGGGAACGGGCGTGTTCGCCGGGGAATCTCCGCGCGCGCACGTAGAGGTCCTCGACCCGGTCACGCGCCTCGAAACCCGCGCTGACGCCCGCCAGATGCCGGCCGTCGAGAGCGCGCCGGCCTTCGACGCCAAGGGAAAGACATTCCTCGAAGCGGTGATGCTCGGAGTCGGCGACGGGCTTCGCGCGGATCCGCGTGTCTTCGTGTACGGCGAAGACGTGGGCGGCGTGTACGGCAATGCGTTTCTCCTGCTGCGGCCGCTTCTGAAAGAGTTTGGCGATCGCCTTGTCAACTCGCCGCTCGCCGAAGGCGCGGTCCTGGGCGTCTGCGTCGGTGCGGCGCTCGCCGGACAGCGGCCAATCGGCGAAATTCAGTTCAACGATTTCGTCGCCACCGGCTTCAATCAGCTCGTGAACAACGCGGCGAAGATTCGCTACCGGTGGGGTGGCTCCGTCCCGATGGTCGTCCGGATGCCATGGGGCGGCCTTCGGCACGCCGGCCCCTATCACTCGCAGAACACCGAGCCGTGGTTCTACAGAACCGCCGGACTGAAAATCGTCGTCCCGTCAACGCCTCACGACGCCCGTGCGTTGCTCGCGGCGGCCGTCGCTGACCCGGACCCGGTACTCTTCTACGAGCACATCGCCCTCTATCGGGACCCGCGGATCAAGCAGATCCTCTCCGATGCGCCACCCGCGCCGATGCCCATCGGCCGCGCGGCGCTTCGCCGCAGCGGCGACGATCTCCTGATTGTTTCCTACGGCGCGTACGTGCACGTGGCGATACGTGTCGCCGAAGCCCTCGCCGCAGACGGGATCGAGGCGAGCGTGCTCGATTTGCGCAGCCTGCAGCCGCTCGATCGCGCAGCGATCGTCGCGCTCGCGCAGCGCTGTCATCGCGTGCTCATCGTGCACGAAGATTCGCGGACCGGCGGCATCGGCGAGAGCGTCGCCTCCGTCATCCAGGAAGAAGCCTTCGAATGGCTCGACGCGCCCGTCCGCATCGTCGCCGCCCTCGACACGCCCGTGCCCTACTCGCCGCCGCTCGAGGAGTTCTATCTGCCGAGCGAGGCGCAGATCGACCGCGCCGCGCGACTGCTCGTCGCGTTTTAGGCGGCCCGAGCGCGCGTCGATTTGCCTGCGCGAACGAATCCGAACGGCCGTAGGATGTGCGGATGATTCGAGTGCTCACCGCTGGAGCCGCGGCAGCGTGCCTGCTTGCCGCATCGCCGACCCTCGACGCACAGTCCCCGAAGCTGCAGGGAACGACCTATCGATCGCCGGGCGGTACGACGCTGCGGCTGATGCTCGACGAGAGCAATGTCGGATCGGAGGTCACGCTCGGCGAGATGGTCTTCCCGCCCAATCAGGATTCGGGCGACCACAAGCACGGCGCGATCGAGATGTTCTACGTCGTGTCGGGCGAGCTCGAGCACGTCGTAAACGGCAAGAGCGAGTTCCTGAAGCCGGGCATGGCCGGCTACGTCAAGCCGCCCGACACGGTCCGGCACAAGACCGGTCCCGCCGGTGCGAAGGTGGTCGTCGTCTGGGTACCTGGCGAGGAAGGGAAGAAGATCGCCGCGCGCTGGAAGAAAGAGCCCTGAGGAAGTTCGAAGTTTGACGCGGTCCGATAAAATAAGTCGGACCATGGCAGACGATCACGGGTCGACGGCCGCTGCGCCGCCGATCGATTTCATCCGCGCAATAGTCGACGACGATGTGGCCGCCGGCCGGCACCAGGGTCGCGTGGCGACGCGTTTTCCGCCGGAGCCGAATGGCTATCTCCACATCGGCCACGCGAAGTCCATCTGCCTGAACTTCGGCATCGCGGAGGAGCGGCGCGGCACCTGCAACCTGCGCTTCGACGACACCAACCCGACCAAGGAAGATGTCGAGTACGTCGATTCGATTCGAGACGACGTCGCATGGCTTGGATTCACGTGGGCGGCGGAGCTGTACGCGTCGGACTACTTCGAGCGGCTGTACCAGTTCGCCGTGAAACTGATCGAACAGGGACGTGCCTACGTCGATAGTCTGAGCGCCGACGAGATCCGCGCGTACCGGGGAACGCTGACCGAGGCGGGCCGTAACAGTCCCTATCGCGATCGCCCGGTTGCCGAGAGCCTCGACCTGTTCGCGCGGATGCGGGCGGGCGAGTTTGCGGACGGCGCGCACGTGCTGCGCGCGAAGATCGACATGGCGTCGCCGAATCTCAATATGCGGGATCCGACGCTCTACCGGATCCGACACGCGAGCCATCATCGAACCGGCGACGCGTGGTGCATCTACCCGATGTACGACTTCGCGCATCCGTTGAGCGACGCGGTGGAGCACATCACGCATTCCATCTGCACGCTGGAATTCGAGGATCATCGTCCGCTGTACGACTGGCTCGTGGACAGCGTGATCGACGGCGACAAGCCGCGGCAGTACGAGTTCGCGCGCCTCAACCTCAATTACACGGTGATGAGCAAGCGCAAGCTGCTCCAGCTCGTGCAGCAGGGGCACGTCACCGGGTGGGACGATCCGCGCATGCCGACGATCAGCGGCCTGCGGCGGCGCGGCTACACGCCGGAATCGATTCGCGACTTCTGCAATCGGATCGGCGTGGCCAAGAAGGAGAACGTCATCGACGTGGCGCAGCTCGAAAGCAGCGTTCGCGACGATCTCAACAAACGTGCGCCGCGGGTGATGGCGGTTTTGCGCCCGCTGAAAGTCGTCATCACGAACTATCCCGCCGGCGCTGTCGAGCACGTGAGCGTGCAGAACAATCCGGAAGATCCGTCCGCCGGATCGCGTGACGTGCCGTTTTCGGGCGAGCTCTTTCTCGAGCGCGACGATTTCATGGAGGATCCGCCGAAGAAATTCTTCCGCCTGTCGCCGGGCCGCGAAGTGCGGCTGCGGGGTGCGTACTTCATCACGTGCAACGAAGTGATCAAGGACGACGGCGGACAGGTCGTCGAGCTTCGCTGCACCTACGATCCGGAGACGCGTGGTGGCAATGCTCCGGATGGCCGACGACCGAAAGCGACGCTGCACTGGGTGTCGGCGTCTCAGGCGTTACCGGTCGAGGTGCGTCTGTACGATCGTCTGTTCTCGGCGGAGGACCCGGAGAACACTCGGGACGGAAAAACGTTCATCGACAACCTCAACCCGAGTTCGCTCGAAGTCCTGCGAGACAGCGTGATCGAGCCGTCGATGGCAACAGCGAAGCCCGGCGATCGCGTGCAGTTCGAGCGTCTGGGATACTTCTGCGTGGATCCCGATTCGAAACCCGGCACGCTCGTCGTCAACCGCACGGTGTCGCTGAAGGACACGTGGGCGAGAATCGCGCGCCGGGAACACGCCTGAGGAGCGCCATGCGTCACCTGCAGTTTGCGTTGCTGTTCGTGCTGGGATCAGCGTCCGCGGCTGTCGCGCAGCAGACGGTTCGCTACGAGCCTGCTGAGAGGGATTTGAAGTTCGTGTACGCGACCGTTCCGCCCGTTGCCAGGCTCAAGCCCGGCGACACGCTCGAGACGAAGACCTTCGACGCGTTCGGCAACGTCATCAAGAAGCCGGGCGACACGATGGCGATGGTCAAGGGCGACAATCCGCTCACAGGACCGTTCTTCGTCGAGGGCGCCGAGCCCGGTGACACACTCGCCGTGAAGATTCTCGAGCTCACCGTGGACAGCCCCAAGGGCGTGGGGGCGCTCGCGCCCGGTTTCGGCGCGCTGAATACGACCTCGTACACGCCGATGCTCAATCAGCCGCTGCCCGAACGGATCTGGTTCTACGACATCGATCAGCGGGCGAACACGGCGACGTTTCACGCGAACGATTCGAGCTACAGCGTCGCGATTCCGCTTCAGCCGTTCCTCGGCTGCATCGGCGTGGCGCCAGCCGGCGGCGAAGCCCGAAGCTCGGTCGTCCCGGCCGAATTCGGCGGCAACATGGACGCGCCGGAAGTACGTCCCGGCTACACGCTGTATCTGCCGGTGAACGTGGCGGGCGCACTGCTCTATATGGGTGATGGCCACGCGGCGCAGGGCGACGGCGAGGTGGCGGGAACGGCCATCGAAGTTCCGCTGCGCGTGCGTTTGCAGGTAAATGTGATCAAGGGGAAGAAGATTGCGTGGCCGCGCTTCGAAAACGAGACGAGCTTGATGGCTGTCGGCGCGTACCGTCCGCTGGACGATGCGCTGCGGATTGCGTTCACCGAGCTGGTCGGCTGGATGCACGCGGATTACGGATTGTCCGAACTGGACGCCTACGAGCTCCTCTCGAAGACGGCGAAGATCCATCTCGTGGAGATGGTGGATCCGAACTACGTCGTGATCGCCGGCGTCGACAAGCGGTACCTGCCCCGCCGATGATGTCCTTCGATGAGGCTCAGGGCCTCGCAACGCGACTCCGCACGGAGCTCGGACGCGCAATCATCGGTCAGCACGACGTCATCCATCAGATCCTGATCGCGTTCTTCGCGGGCGGCCACTGCCTGCTCCGCGGTGTTCCCGGGCTGGCGAAGACGCTGCTGATCAAGACGCTCGCGCAGGCGGTGCATCTCAAGTTCAATCGGATCCAGTTCACGCCCGACCTGATGCCGTCGGACATTCTCGGGACCGAGGTCATCGAAGAAGATCGGGGAACCGGACGTCGTGAGATCCGGTTCATTCAGGGCCCGGTGTTCGCGAACGTCATCCTTGCCGACGAGATCAACCGCACGCCGCCCAAGACGCAGGCGGCGCTGCTCGAAGCGATGCAGGAATACCAGGTGACCGTCAACGGCATCCGGTATCCGCTGGAACGGCCGCTGTTCGTGCTCGCGACGCAGAATCCGATCGAGCAGGAAGGGACCTACCCGCTTCCCGAGGCGCAGCTCGATCGCTTCATGTTCAACGTCGTCATCGACTACCCGACCGCGGCGGAGGAGCACCGCATTCTTGCGTCCACGACGACGGACGATGAGCCGACGGTGAGTGCCGTCGCAACAGCGGCGGAAGTCGAGGGAGCACGTCATGTCGTTCGAGATGTGCCCGCCGCCTCGAACGTCGTCGACTACGCGCTCCGCGTTGTCCGCGCGACCCGGCCGACCGGCGGAGCGGACGATCACGTGCCGCCGATCGTGCGGCAATGGGTGAAGTGGGGCGCCGGTCCGCGCGCCGGCCAGGCGCTCGTGCTCGGCGCGAAGGCGCGCGCGCTGCTCGACGGCAGAAGTGTCTCCTCGCCAGACGATGTCCGCGCGGTCGCGCTGCCCGTGCTGCGGCATCGCGTGCTGCTGAATTTTCAGGCCGAGGCAGACGGCATCGACGCCGACCAGGTGGTCTCCCAGCTGCTCGACGCCGTCCCGGTTCCGTGAACTCCACCGGCACCGCGCTCGATCCGGCACTCCTCGCCCGCGTTGGCGATCTCGAGCTCGTGGCCCGGATCCTCGTCGAAGGTCTCGTTTCGGGCCTTCACCGCAGCCCATTTCACGGTTACAGCGCCGAATTCAGCCAGTACCGCCACTACCGGCCGGGCGACGATCTGAAGTACGTCGACTGGAAGCTGGTCGCGCGCACCGATCGCGTCTACACGAAGCAGTTTCGCGAGACGACGAACATGGCATCGGCAGTGGTCGTTGACACCAGTGCGTCGATGGGATTCCCGAATGGACCCGCGTCCAAGCTTCGCTACGCAATCGTCGGAGCGGCCGCGCTCGCCTATCTGATCTCGTCGCAGGGTGATGCCGTGGGCCTCGTTGCGCCGGACAAGTTTCTTGCTCCGCGATCCGGACGTCATCACCTGCGCGGCCTGCTCGCGGCCCTCAGCGTGCTCATGGCCGGTGAGGCGTGGAATCCTGCAAACGCGATTCGCCTCGCGGCTGAACGGCTGGGCCGGCGCGGTCTGTTGCTCGTCTGGTCCGATCTCTACGACGATGAGGAGGGAGCGTTCGAAGAATTGCGGCGCGCGGCCCGGCGGGGGCATGAGGTCGTGGTGTTTCAGGTAATGAGCCGCGAGGAGATCGAGTTCGGCTACCGGAAGGACGTCGAGTTCGTGGATCTCGAGAACGGCCGCACGGTCGCGGTCGATGCCGAACAGGCCCGTCGCTCGTATCGCGACGCGATTGCCGCGTTTCTCGAACGATGGCGGCGCCGTGCACGATCCGAAGGACTTCAGTATTCGTTGATGGTCACCGACACACCGCTCGAGCGCAGCCTGCGCAATTTCCTCCTCGCCCGGCGGTGAGCGCAGTGTTCTGGGTCAATCCCTCGGCCGCGTTCGCCCTGGTTGCGCTTGCCATTCCTGTCCTCGTGCACGTTCTCGCGCGGCACCGTGCGCCGCGAGTCGCGTTTCCGACGCTGCGTTTTCTGTCGCCGAATCGCATGGCGTCCGCCCGCCGGCGGACCGTCGAGGACCTCCCGCTTCTTCTCGTCAGGCTCCTGATACTCGCGGCAGCCATCGGTGCTGCGGCAGGACCATTTCTCGTCACGTCCGCACGCCGGAAAGCATGGGACTCGACGATCGTCAGCGCGCTCGTGATTGCGCCGTCCGTTCCTGCGCCGGCAGACGGTCGCGCGTTTGTCGCAGAACGACTGCCAGACGGGATGGCGAGAGCCGTCGCGTGGCTGGACCGGCAGCCGCCCGGCCGTCGCGAGATCCTGATTCGCTCGCCGTTCCCGATCGGTTCGATCGACTCGTCAGACATCGCAGGCGTGCCGTCTCACGTGGGTCTCCGCTTCGAGCGAGTCGGCGCGCTTCCCACCGAGCGCACGGTGGACGCACGCCCCGTGTTCAGCGAACGGCCAGGTGACCGAACCGTCGTCGAGACCCGCAGGACGCTGACGCTCGCTCGCGACGGGACTCGCGTCCGCGACACCGAGTCCGCTGCTGCCGCGATGCCCGTGGAGATCGTGGACGATCAGAAACATCCTGGCGTGGCGTCGGCGGTGCTGCAGTCGGTTCTCGAGGAACGGGTTCCGGTGCCGGTCGCGGGCCGGCGCGCACGCGTCGTGCTGTCAGGCGGCGAGATAGCGGCGAATCCGTCCGAGACGATTCGTGAACCGTGGATCGCCGATGCCGCGGCGGCGATTCGACGCGATCTGGCGCGCGACAACGACTCAACCGCCACGCGTTTCAGCGAATCGAACGGACAGCTCGTTGTTTCGCTCAACGCTCAGGAATCCGTGGCAACCACCGCGCGTGTCGTTCGTGCCGTCTTCGCTGCGATGGCGCCGCCCGCGGAGATCCCCGGCGCAGAAGTTGGCGGAATATCCGACGCACAGCTTGCCGCGTGGTCTCGACCGGCCGGCGCCACGCCGCCTCCCGCGCAGAACAATGTGACCGACGATCGCCGCTGGCTGTGGGGTGCGGTTCTCGTGCTGCTTGCGCTCGAAACGTGGATGCGCAGAAGCGGCGGATCCGATTCGTCGGCGCGCACCAGGTCGGAGGTCGCGCGTGTCGCCTGACGCAGGCGTCATTCGTCAGACGATCGAGCGCGTCCGGCGCCATGCGGTCGTCGTCATCGCCGGCGAGTCGGCGGCGATCGGCGCAGCGATTGCCGCATGGTCCGTGCCGACGGGCTTGATTGTGGCGCTGTTGTTCGCGCTCTGGCGATCGCGGGCCGCCTCTCGTCGAGCGATCGTGCGTGCGATTGAGCACGCGAATCCCGACCTGCGCAACCTGCTCGTGACGGCCGACGAATTGGAGTCCGGCGCGCTGACGAGCACACGGAACGTTCACGACCGCGTCCTGCACGACGCAGCCATGGCCGTGCGGTCGGTCCAGCCGCGTCGTGTGGTGTCGATGCGCCGCCTTGCGTGGCTCGCGATCGTCTCGCTCGTCGCCTGGGCGACGGCTGCTGCGCTCGACGCTCGTCGTCCTTTTCGCACGACGGCATCCGCTTCGTCGAGCAGGACGACATCGACGTCGGACAGCGACTTGAAGGTCACGGTGACGATCGAGCCGCCTGACTATACGGGCCTCGCGCGTTCGGTCGTCCGGGAACCGGTCACGATCGATGTCGTCGAGAACAGTCACCTGCGTTTCGACGTCGAAGCAGCCGCGCAGCCGGTCAGCATCGAGATCGACGAAAAGGTGCAACCGCTCACGCGAAACGCGGACGGCGTCTACGAGTATCAGGCGACGGCGACCAGGAGCGGTTACGCGCTCGTGGCGGCCGCAGGCCGGACGCGGATGATGCCGATCGACGTGACGCCGGACGCGCTGCCGTCCGTTCGGTTACGCAAGCCCGGTCGCGACCTCGTCTACGCCAGCGGCGACGCGACGATCGCGTTCGACGCGGAGGCCACCGACGACTTCGGCCTTCGCTCGCTGGCGCTGCGCTTCACGAAGGTCAGCGGATCCGGCGAGCAGTTCGAGTTTGCCGATGGTGAGGTTGCGCTGAGCCTCGAAAAGGCGAACGCGCGTGCGTGGACCGGGCGTGCTTCCCGGTCGCTGAAAGATCTGGGCCTCGCCGAGGGCGACATGCTCGTGTATCGAGCCGTCGCCACCGACGCGCGTCCGGGTGCGCCCGAAGCCAGCTCTGACGCCTTCTTCATCCAGATTTCGTCGCTCGGCGCCGCGGCGGGAGATGCCTTCACGCTGCCGGAAGAAGAGACGCGGTACGCCCTCAGCCAGCAGATGCTCATCGTCAAGACGGGGCGGCTGAACGATCGACGCGGGTCGATGGCGGCAGCGGAGTTCGCGAACGCGGCGCAGGAGCTCGCGGTCGAGCAGCGGATGATCCGATCGGAGTTCGTGTTCATGCTCGGCGGCGAAATCCAGGACGAGGAAGTCGAGGCACAGCAGTCCACCGAGCTGCAAGAGGGCCGGCTCGCCAATCGCGGCCAAAGAGATTTGCGTGCGGCGACGGTCGCGATGAGCCAGGCGGAAAAGTTGTTGACGGCTGCGGATACAAAAAACGCGCTCGAAGCCGAGCGAGCCGCCGTCAACGCGCTGCAGCGCGCGTTCACCAGGGACCGCTACATCCTGCGCGCGCTCGCCTCGCGCAGTCAGCTCGATTCGTCGCGACGCCTGACCGGCGCGTTCTCGCAGGCATCAGGTTGGCAGCGGCGACTGCCCGAAGCGCCGGAGAATCGACGCGCGGCCCACCTGCAAAGCCTCCTCGAAGGGTTGAGCGAACTCGAACACGGTCGCGGCCGTCCGGACCAGGACGTGAAGTCAGCGCTGGTTGTCCTCGCTAGGACCGCGATACGAACCGACGCGCAGTCGGATCGCCTGAGACAGATCGCAGCGACATTTCAGGACCTCGCGGACGCGTGGTCGTCGCTCGGCGCGGATCAGCGCGCGCAGCGCCTCGGCGAGATTGGCCGGGCGATCGGCGACGAAGCGCGCAGCGTCCTTTCGGATCCTCCTGTCACGTTCGGGCACGAACGATGATCGAGCGTGTGCTGCGGTGGAGCGCGATTGCGATCGCGGTGCTCGCGTTCGCAGACCCGGCGATCGAGTCGAGCGGCCGTTCTCGTCCAGTCGTCGGCTTCGTCGTTCAGGACGGACCGTCGATGCAGTTGCCGTCGAACAGCGGAACGGAATCGCGTGGCGCCGTGGCGGAACGCGCGCGCAAACAGCTGTTGCGTGACTTGGGCGGCGAGTTCGAGTTCATCGACGCGCTCGACTCTTCCGCCGCCAGCGCCGTTGTGGTCGTCGGCGATCGCTACCCGGAACGGACGCATCGCGAACGCGTCCCGGCGTCCACCGTCACGGTATCGGACGTGCTGAAACCAAACCTGCGAATCGCGTCAGTGGATGCTCCTCACGAGATATCACCAACTACCGCTGTCCCGATTCGCGCGGTCGTCGCGGCGTCCGGCCTGAGCGGCGCCACGAGTCACGTCGTGATTCGTGCGTCGGGCGTGGAGCTCGCGCGCGCATCCCACACGTGGACCGCAGATGAGGAACGCTGGACGGCGGAGGCGGTCGTTGCGCCGGTGGGATCTCCGCCGTTCACCTTCAAAGTCGTCGTCGAGCCTGACGCACGCGAGCGCACGCCGCTGGACAACAGCGCGGTCGTTCACGTCCGCGAGGGAGAGCGCCTGCGTGTGTTCGTGCTCGAAGGACGGCCGTCGTGGGCCAGCGCGTTCGTGCGGCGCGCACTCGAAGCCGACGCGCGCTTCGAGGTCGAGGGTGTCAGTCGGATTGCGCCGCGAGTTTCGGTTGAGACAGGCACGCCGACCGGACGCGCGAACAGCCTCGACGACCTCGTCTCGTTCGATACCGTCGTCGTCGGAGGACTCGACGCGCTTTCGGACGCAAACGTCGCGGCGTTGCAGCGCTTCATGACAGACCGCGGCGGCGCCGTCGTTCTGCTGCCTGACGCGAGTCCTCAGACGTCAGTGGTCCGCCGGTTCGTTCGCGACGCCTCGATGAAGGAGACGCTTCTGGATCGCCCTGCGCGGCTGGCAATAACCTCGAACGCTCCGTCGCTTGACGCGTCCGAGCTCCTCGAGGCGTCGACATTGCCCGCCGATGCCGGAGTGATCGCGCGCAGCGCCGCGTCGGGGCAACCGGTCGTGTGGACGGTTGCGCGCGGTGACGGGCGTCTGTTCGTCTCCGGCGCGATGGACGCGTGGCGCTATCGCATGGATGCTGACGGCGTCTTCGATCGGTTCTGGCGCAGGACGATCGCCGGTCTTGCGCTGGAAGCGCCGCGAGCGATCGACGTCACCCTCGCCCCATCCAACGCTGACGGCGATGCCGTCGTGGTTTCGGCGCGCGTTCGTCGTCTCGAGCAGGACCGCATCGGTAGCGGTCAGTCGATCCGTGCGCAAGCCGGCACCAATCCGATTCGCCTCTGGCCCGATGCGCGGCGCGGCTGGTTCGTCGGACGCGTCGTCACGGATCGAAAAGAAGATGGCGAGCCGATATCGATTACTGCGTCGGCGGACGGCATCTCGTCGGAGCCAGCCTGGATGTTTGCAGTCCGTCGTTCGCTCGAGGCCGACGCGATACCTCTTGCGTCGTTCTCAACATCGCACGGCGGCATCGACGTCCGTCCCGACGAACTGACGCGCCTCGAGTCGCATCTCCGAACGACCGTACCGACTGTCGTCACGCGATCGTCGCGTCGTCCGATGCGATCTGCGTGGTGGCTCGTGCCGTTCGTCGGGTGTCTCTCCACCGAGTGGTGGCTGAGACGACGGTCCGGGCGACGCTGACATATACTCAAATTCATGAGCTTTTCTCGGCGGAAATTCCTCCAGTCGCTGGGTGCCGGCGCAGTCGCCGCCGGCTCTCCCGGATGGACGTTTGCGCGAACCATCGACACCACGCGCGAACCGGCGCCGCCCGTACGCGATCCGAAGTACCGCGAGTGGTCCGGCGTCGCGCTCGGCGAAGCGAAGCGACTGGGGTGCTCGTACGCAGACATCCGCTTCACGCGGAATCGGACGCAGGCCATCGGCGTCCGCAATGGACTGATTCTCCGCGGCGGCGGCGGTTTTGGCGGCGGCGACGCGACGGAGACGTACGGATTCGGCGTCCGCGTCATTCACAGCGGCGTGTGGGGCTTCGCCAGCAGTCCGCTCGTCACGCCCGACGAGATCAAGCGGATCACGGCCGTCGCGACCGACGTCGCCAGGGCAAGCGCGGTCGCGAAGAAGACCGACGTCCGCCTGGCGCCGGTGACCGCGTACGACGAATTCTGGGAAGTCAAAATCGAAAAGGATCCGTGGGACGTGCCGCTCGAAGAGAAAGTCGATCACCTCCGGAGCGTCTGCGCGACGATGCAGAAGAATCAGGCGGTGATGTTTGCGGTCGCGTCCGTGAATTTCGAACACGAGTGGAAATACATCGCGACCAGCGAAGGATCGTTCGTCGAGCAGGTGTTTCACTTCACCGGCTGTGAGGCGAGCGCCACGGCGCGGACCGGCTCGCAGGTCAAGACGCGGAACTTCGAGCGTCTCGCCGGCGCCGGCTACGAATTTCTCGTCAAGACGAACATGCCTGGACAGGCCGAGCAGATTGCCGCGGAGGCTGTCGAGCATTCGATGGCGAAGCCGGTGGGGCAGGGCCTCAAGGATCTCGTGCTGATGCCGTCGCATCTGGCGCTCACTATCCACGAGATCGTCGCGCATGCCACCGAGGTCGATCGCATCGCCGGATACGAGGCGAACTACGCCGGAACGAGCTTCGTGAAGATCTCCGATCTCGGCAAGCTGAAATACGGATCGAAGCACTTCAACGTGACCGCCGATCGCACGTATCCCACCGGCATGGCGACCGTCGGATTCGATGACGATGGGGTCCGCGCGCAGAAGTGGCCGATTGTGAGAGACGGGATTCTCGTCGGGCTGCAGACGAATCGCGAAACGGCGCATCTCGTGGGCGAGAAGGAGAGCCGCGGCTGCAGTTTCGCGAATCATTGGCGCAACTACCCGTTCTTGCGCATGCCGAACGTGCAGCTCGAGGCGGGACCGCAGGGATCGCCGACGGTCGATCAGATGATTGCCGACGTGAAGGACGGCGTACTCGTCGAAGGCATGGGCAGCTTCAGCATCGACCAGCAGCGCTACAACGGGCAGTTCGGCGGCGATGCGTTCTGGGAGATCAAGAACGGCAAGAAGACACGGATGGTGACCGACTTCACCTACAACGCCATCACGACGGACTTCTGGGCGAATCTCGACGCGGTCGGGCCGCCCGAGACGTGGGAGCACCACGGCCTCACGAACGACGCCAAGGGACAGCCGATGCAGGTGAACCATCCGTCGCACGGATCGGCACCGTGTCTGGTCCGAAAGATCATGGTTGGAGCGGCGTACGCGTAGCGCGCGCCTAGGGATTAGGCCGAGGGATTAGGGCGAAGGAAGGGCTGAGGGATTAGGGCTGACGGGATGAGCTACTCGAAAGAAGACGTAAAAACGATCACCGATAAAGTTCTGAACATGGCGAAGGCGGACGCCGTGGAAGTCACCTTTTCCGGCGGTGAACGGTCCGCCACGCGCTACGCCAACTCGACGATTACGGCCAACCTCGTCGAGCACGACCAATCGGTAGCCATCACCGTCTATTACGGACAGAAGTCGGCGACGACATCCACGCACCAGTTCGACGACGCGTCGCTGGCGAACGCGATTGCGCAGGCACAGGAACTCGCGAAACGGCGTCCCGACAATCCGGAACTGATGCCTCTCGTGAAGCCGCCGCAGGACTACGTGGCAGTCGACGCCGCCTTGCCGGTCGCCGTCGACTTCGGTCCGGCTGAGCGCGCGCGCATGGTGCAGCAGAGCGTGAGCATCTGTGAAAAGAAAGGCGTTCTCGGATCGGGCTACATCCCGAAGCTGCACTGGACCGATGCGTACGCCAACTCCGAAGGCCTCTTCGCGTACTACCGCTACGCCGAGGCGAGCTTCATCCTGACGTGCCGCACGCCGGACGGCACCGGCTCGGGCTGGGCCGGCACGACGGGATTGAAGGACGTGGGTCGTATCGACGCGAACGCGATCACCGAAGTCGCTGCGGACAAGGCGTTGAAGTCGAGAAAGCCGCGCGCGCTCGAGCCGGGCACCTACACCGTCATCCTCGAGCCGCGGCCCGCGGCTCGATTCCTGTCACTGATGCTGTTTTCGCTGAATGCTCGTGCCGCCGAAGAAGGACGCAGCTTCATGAGCGCCGGCGAGCGCGGGCAGACGAAGCTCGGTCAGAAGATCTTCGGCGACAACATCACGATTCGCAGCGACATCGGCAATCAGCTGCTGCGGCAGTCGCCGATCGGTCCGGACGGTCTCGCCGCCAGGCCCGTCACATGGGTCGATAAAGGCGTCGTCAAGAACTTGTTTTACGACCGGTACTGGGCGAAGAAGCAGAGCAAGCCGTTCACGCCGACGAGTCCCTTTATGAGCCTCGTGATGGACGGCGGCGACACGACGGCGGAGCAGATGATCAAGTCCACGCGGCGCGGCCTGCTCGTGTCTTTCTTCTGGTACATCCGGCCCGTCGAGGCGATGACGCTGCTCAATACGGGCATGACGCGCGACGGCCTCTTCCTCATCGAGAACGGCGAAATCGTCGGCCCGGTGCAGAATTTCCGCTGGAACGACAGCCCGGCACGCGCGTTCAACAACGTGTCGATGCTCGGCCAGCCGGTGCCGATGCACGTCGGCGAAGCCTACGACAACCCCGGCACGGCGCTCGTCCCGCCGATGAAAATCGAAGATTTCCGGATGACGTCCATCTCCCCGGCCGTGTGAGCTACCATTGAAGAAAATGCGGTGTTGGTTCGTCTTGACGCTGACCGCGCTGGCGGCGGCGGTCGCCTGCAAACGGGACACGACTCCCGTGCCTGTGCCTTCGCCTGTCGCGCCGGCGAGCATCACGGAAAACTACACCGGCACGCTGTTCGTGCTCGGGAGCAACCTGCATTCGTTCCAGGTGAAGATTCTCGGCGAGGTGGACGTGACGCTGACGTCGGTCATCACCGTGCCGGTTGACGCAGATCCGACCGCGACGCCGCCCGTCATCGCTGTCCCCGCGACGCCGCTGACGGTGCCGCTGACGCTGACGGTCGGTCAGCCGACGCTCACGACGATCGGCGTGCAGTGCTCGGATCTCAAGCAAGTGGTGACCGCGCCGGGATCGAAGCCGCAGCTCACGGGTCAGGCGCTTGCGGGAAGTTACTGCGTATCCATCTCGGATCCCGAGAACAGCCTGCCGAGCGCCGTCACCTACACGATCACCGTCAATCACTCATAGCGTGCGTTGGCGCCGGCGCCGGCGCTACGTCATCGCGTAGACCGCAATGTTGACCGCGAACTTCGTGTTGTCTTCCCTGAGAAACCGCTTGTTCCGCCAGTCGTAGTCCCACTCGCAGCCGTAGTCCTTGTTGCTGTAGAGGACGGCCACGCGTCCGCGGCGATCGATTCCCTTCAGGTATTCGTGCACGATGTTGTCGCCCCAGCCGTTCAGTTCGTGCGAGGTCTGCGGCGGACCTGGGAAATTGAAGAAGGTTCGATAGAGCGGATGCGACGCTGGCAGCTTCGTCAGCGGATCGTTCGGAAATGTTTCGCGCATCTCCTGTTCGAACGAGCGCGCATACAACCCGTTGACGTCGTGGTTGCAGTCGTCGGAGAAGAACAAGCCTCCAGCGTCCGCGAAGCGCACAAGGTTCTCGCGTTCCGCCTTGCTGAACCGGACGAGCGTGTGGCCCGTCATGAACAGGAACGGAAACGAGAGCAGCTCCGTCGAGGACGCCGAGATGACGACCTCGTCTTTGTACACGGGGATGGACGTGTACTGGACGATGGAATCGAGGACGTTGGCGGCGACTTTCGGGTTGTAGTCCCAGTCGCCTGATTCGTACCGAAGCCGCGCGAAGACGAACTCCGAGCCGCGGGGACGGCCGGCGCGCTGAAACGCCGCCAATGCCGAGGTTTGAAGGAATTCGCGCCGCGTGAGCCGCACGATCTATTCTCGATCAGCGAGGTGCACCGGCGCACTGGTGCACCGTGCACGACGGTCCTCAAGGTGCTGGGTGGGCTGTCGTCCCGGGCGTTCGTGTAAAATATCGGTTTTCCTGTGGAGTACCACATCCAGCAATACGACCTCGAACAGGGCGCCCTCGAGATTCAGTACATCGAGGAGTTCTTCGGGGAGTTTCCGCGCAAGAAGACGGCGTCTGAAATCGTCCGGCGCCTGCACGCGAGGGCCCACCTGATACTGCTCGCCACCGCGCCGCTGCCCGACGAGCCGGCGTCGGTCGTCCCTGTTTCCTTCAAGGTGGCCCACGAAATCAAGTCGCCCGAGTCCGAGCCGAAGCTCGTGGATCTCATGCACCGCCTGCACGACCACGTGCAGTTCGACGGCCGGCGTGTGCTCTACACGTGGATCGGCGGCACGCGCAGGGACTGGCGCGGGCGCGGCTTCTTCCGCGCGCTCACCGAGCAGCAGGAGCTGTGGGCCATCGAGCACGGCTTCGACGAGATCGTCGTCAAGACGAAGAACAAGTTCTACGACATGCGCGGCACCCTCGATCACCTGCGCTTCGAGGTCGTGAAGTACGAGCGGAACCTCGTGGACAACGCAGAGTCGAAGGTGTACTTGAGCAAGAAGCTCCTGCCCGAAACCGTCCGCACCCACCGGAGCGCCAAGACCGTCGTTCAGATGCCCGTCTAGTCGAGCGTTTCCGATTGCGCGGCACCGCCGACTCGCGCTAGCCTATATGCGCGGCGCATATATGTGCGCCGACCTGAGGTCCATGGCACTACGCAGTGTCGAGTTTCACATCCTGCTCGCCCTTGCCGGTGAAGATCGGCACGGTTACGCGATTCTTCAGGAAGTCCGCTCGCTCACGGACGGCGAGATCGTGCTCGAGCCGGGGACGCTGTACCGGGCGCTCCACCGGATGCTTCGTGACGGGTGGGTCGTCGAATCGGCGCGCCGCCCGGCCGCCGATGTGGACGACGAGCGCCGCCGATACTATCGGTTGACGCCGCTCGGACGCCGCGTGGCGACGGCGGAAGCCGATCGCCTCTCGCGCCTGCTTACGCTGGCCCGCACTCACAGGCTGCTGTCCCGTGCCTGACCAGAGACGCGACGCCCACGAGTCCGGGCCCGACCTGCCGCGCGCGTCGCGGCTCGCGCGCGCCAATCGCCGCTTCGTCTGGTGGCTCGTGTGGCTGTATCCGCCGGCGTTCCGGCGCGAGCTCGGACTCGGGCTCGCGGATGCGCTCGAGGACCAGATGCGCGCGCGCCTGGCGTCCGGCGCAGGCGGCGCCACGACGCGGACGCGTGCGGTCATCGACACGGTCCGCAACGCCGCCGCCGAATGGACCGACGCGTTCCGCTCCGCGTATCGGTCCTACACAGCGCATCGGTCCCGCGCCGCTGATTTGTCCCACTCCGCCCATCTGTCCTACACCGCTGATCCATCCCACTTTGCCGATGCGAAGGGCCGTTCCATGATCGACAAACTCTCGCAAGATGTCCGCTACGCGCTTCGACTGTGGCGGCGGCGACCGGGCTTCGCGCTCGTCGCCATCCTCACGCTCGCGCTCGGCATCGGCGCCAACACCGCGATGTTCACCATCGTCAACGCGGTGTTGCTGAGACCGCTGCCTTACGCGCACGCAGACCGCCTGGTCGCCATCTGGGGACAGACGCAGGCGTTCCGCCGAGGATTGATCAGCTACAACGAGTACGAGGAGATCGCGAAGCAGAGCGGGACGCTGGACGCGGCCGCGCTCTGGCTTTCGCAGAGCGTGAACCTGACGGACGTCGAAGAACCGCAGCGGCTCCTCGGGATGTTTGCGACCGGTTCGTACTTCGACGTGCTCGGACTCGCCGCCGAACGCGGCCGCCTGTTCTCGGAGAGCGAAAGCGGTCCAGGCCATGCTGCGCCCGTCGTGGTGATCAGCGATCTGACCTGGCGGCGGCGCTTCGCGAGCAACCCGGACGTCGTGGGCAGGAAAATGACGCTCAACGGAATGCCGCTGACCATCGTCGGCGTGCTGGCGCCGACGCCGGACGCCGACACGGTTCCCGACACGATGTTCTTCGCGGGCGACGTGTTCCTGCCGGCCGGATTGTTTCCGACGCCCGGCGGGCTTCGCGCGGCGGGCCCGGTGATGCTCGGCCTCGCGCGTCTCAAAGCCGGTGTCCCGCTCGCGAGCGGCCTCGCGGACCTCGACGTCCTCGGCCGTCGCCTGATCGCCGCTGACCCGAACGCGCAGGCGGGGCGGACGCTGACGAGCGAGCCGCTCGGCGAGAGCATCGTCGGCGGGTCGCGTCCGGCGCTCGTGCTGCTGCTCGCGGCCGTGGCTACTGTGCTGCTGATCGCATGCGTCAACGTCAGTCATCTGCTGCTGGCGCGCGCGATCGATCGGCAGAAGGAAATCGCGCTGCGCACCGCGCTGGGCGCCGCGCGAGGCGCCGTCGTCCGTCAGCTCGCGGTCGAAGCGGCGCTGATGGCGCTGACCGCCGCGGCAGCGGGACTCGTGCTCGGGAAGTGGGCGATCGCGGCGCTCCTGTGGCTCCAGCCGCCGGCCACCGTGCCGATTCCGGCCAGGTTGCCGCTCGACGGCACGGTGCTGCTCTTCACAGGCGGCCTCACGCTGCTCGTCGCGCTGCTGTGCGGGCTGGCGCCGGCCATCAAAGTCGCCCGGCCCGATATCAGTCGCGCGCTGCAGGCCGGAAGCAACCGCGCGTCCTCCGGCGGGCGGCGCACACGCGATGTGCTGATGGTCGTCGAGATGACGCTGTCGGTTGCACTCGTGGCCGTGTCCGCGCTTCTCATTCAAAGCCTGCTCGCTGTCCAGCGTGCGCCGATCGGCTTCGATCCCGACAACGTGTTCACGCTGCAGCTGAGACTTCCGCAGAGCAAGTATCCGAAGCCCGAGGACATCGCGAAGTTCTTCAAGAGTGCGATTGAACGCGTCCGCGAAGTTCCCGGCGTGCAATCGGCCGCTCTGGTTCGCGCCGTCCCCTTCAGCGGCAACGGTGGCATGACCGGATACGTCGTCGAAGGACGGCCGCAGCCGGATGCGGCGTCCATGCCGCAGGCGCGCTTCCACCTCGTCACGCCGGAGTACTTCAAGACGATGAGGATTCCGTTGTTGAAGGGGCGGGATTTCACCGATCGCGACGATCTGGCGGCGCCGCTCGTGGCGGTGATCAACGAGACATTCGCTCGCCGGGTCTGGCCGGACGAGGACGCGATCGGCAAGCGGATCACGACGCCCAATACGTCGTCACCTCTCACGATCGTCGGCATCGTCGGCGACGCGAAGCACTACACGGCGACCGAGCCCGCTGCTCCACAGCTCTACATCGCGCACTATCAGGTGCCGCTGATCTTCACGTCGCTCGTCGCCAGGACGGCGGCGGATCCAATGAGCATCGCGAACGGCGTGCGGCGCGCCATCTGGTCCGTCGACAAGGATCAGCCCGTATGGACCGTCCGCTCGCTGGCGTCACAGCTCGAGGCGACGCAGGGTTCCTCGCGCTTCCTTGCCGGACTGCTCGGCGTGTTTGCCGCGATCGCGCTCGTCCTGGCGGGCGTCGGCATCTATGGCGTGATGTCGTACGGCGTCGCGCAGCAGACTCACGAAATCGGCATCCGCCTCGCGCTCGGAGCGTCCGGCGAGCGCGTGCTGCGCGAAATCGTAGGCCGCAGCGTCCGCCTGACGCTCGCCGCGGTGGGACTCGGCCTGCTGTGCGCGGTCGGCATCGGACGCCTCGCGAGCGCGATGCTGTTCGGCGTCGGCCCGACGGACGCCACCGCGCTGACGGCTGCGGGTGCGGTCCTGGCCGTCGTGTCGCTCGCGGCGACGTACCTGCCGGCGCGTCGCGCGTCGCGGGTCGATCCGGTCGTGGCGCTGGCTGAGGAGTGAGGGCTGGCCGTCGTTCGTCGGATCGAGGCACCGCAGTTAACGCGATCCGCGTCGATGCGCGATCGCGCGCAGCAATTGAGCGTTAAGCGTTGCAAGTTGCCCGCTGTGATGCGTCTCGCCTTGACCGCGCGCACCGAATCCCGATTCCGCAGGCCGGAAAACGCGTCTCCGGCTTATCGTCGGCGTCACGCGGCGAGCCGCCATTGAGGACGGCTCGCCCCGTCGCTGGCCTCCGCCGCGTTTTCGTGCACTCGCGACGGCCTGCTCCAAACGGGCTTCGGCGCGCACGGCCAACGCGATCCGCGTCGATGCGCGATCGCGCAGCAATTTGAGCGTTGAGCGTTGCGAGTTGCGCGTTGCCCGTTGGATACAGCTCGCCCTGACCACCGGCACCAAGTCTGCCTCGCAGCTCCCTGTTGGCATTCCGGGCCCGAACAAGCCAGAATTTTGGTGATGACGACACCAACGACTCCCTACACGACGGACCTCGGCAATCACGAACCGGTATTGGCGATGCGCGATGCCGCCACCCGCATCGGATCGCTGACCGCGAACTGGACGCCGGCGCAGTTCGAGCGCAGCTACGCACCCGGCAAATGGACCGCGCGTCAAATCCTCATCCACCTCGCGCAATCGGAGCTCGCGCTCGGCAATCGCGCGCGCATGGCGCTGACGACGCCCGGCTATGCATCGCAGGCGTTCGATCAGGATCGGTGGATGGCGAGTGAAGCGGAGGGCGCGGGAGGCGGATCGACCCGCTCAGGCGCGAGCGGTACGGTGGCGCGCGACGCGCTCGTGGCGATGAGCGCCTTCAACTGCGCGTTCTTCGAGTCGCTGACGCCAGCAGACCGCGCGACGGGGTTCACTCATCCCGAGTACGGCGCGTTGACGGTCGACTGGCTTCTGCATCAGATGGCCGGCCATCTGGTTCACCATCTGAAACAGATCGAGACCATCGCGAAGGCCTGAGAGAGGCCCGAAAAAAAAGGCGGGTCGAGCACGACGCTCGACCCGCCTGCGTATTTCGGTCGACGGTCTGTCCGATCAGCCGATCGGTCCTGTGAGGCTGGTCGTCAGCCCCACCCGACCTACCCGACCTACCCGACCTACCTGTCTCACCCGACCGATCTAGAACGAGAACCGGAATCCGATCTGGCCGAGACGCTGTTCCGGCTGCTGGAAGTCGCCGGAGTACGCGGTCGGCGCCAGGAAGCTCGGGTTCGGCGTCTCGCTGGTGATCGTGCCGGTGTTCTTCGCGGTCGTGAAGTTCGCCGGGTTCAGCGAATTGAACACGTTGAAGACCTCGCCGATCGCTTCGATGCGGGCGCTGCCGCCGAGGCGGAACGACTTCGAGATACGGAAGTTCATCGTCGACAGCGAGGCGCCGCGGCCGCAGTTGATGGTCGTGCACGGCCCGAGGTCCACGAGGATCGGCTTGTTGCTGCTGTCGAGCCCGCCGAATCCGTAGGCTTCCTTCGGGTTGTCGTTGTTGACGCCGTTCTGATTGAGGTCGACGCCTTCCGTGATGGCGACCGGCAGCGCCGAACGGTAGCGATAGATCGGCGAGAAGACGAACCCGGCCGGCAGCTCGATGACGGCGCTGATGTTCACCTTGTGGCGGGCGTCGGTGCGGCCCGCCGGTCCGAACTGAACGTCGGAGAAGGGATCCAGATGGTTCTGGATGTTGCTCGTGCTCAGTTCGTCGGCGCCTGCGCCGCTCGTTGACTCGGCGCTGGCGAGCGCGTACCACGCGTTGACGGAGACGTGGTTCTGGAGCCGGCGACGGATGCCGAACGTGACGCCCTTGTACAAGCTTCGGCCGTTGCTGATGTCGATGGTGAAGCTGGCCGGATTGAAGGTGCCGTAGGGGGCAAGCAGCACCGAATAGTGGCGCGGCCCGCTTGGATTGCCGTCGCGCTGGTTGAGCGCCGGACGCCAGCCGAGGTCGGCGCCCTTCGAGTAGACGTAGTCGATATCAATCGCCGTCGCCGAGTCGAGCTGGTGCGACCAGCCGGCCGACAACTGATCCGAGTACGGCTCCTTGATCCGCGGCGACGCGATGTGCGAGTTGAGCGGCAGCGC
Source organism: Vicinamibacterales bacterium (assembly GCA_036557365.1). Lineage (GTDB taxonomy): Bacteria > Acidobacteriota > Vicinamibacteria > Vicinamibacterales > CAVVIG01 > DATKHR01. The sequence continues at coordinate 52,982 of DATBHR010000051.1, read as the reverse complement.
ACCGCCGGCCTCGTTCGGCTGGTTGATGCTGCTGACCGGATCGCCGACATGGAAGAACGTCCCGTCGGTCTTCCGGATGCCGTTCGAGTTGGTCACGCTGTAGACCGTGCCGGCGCCGATGCCCGTCGCGTTGACGGCGGCGAACAGGATGTTCGCGTTCGTATAGCCGAAGTCGTAGTAGCGGCCGTAGCCGGCGCGGATCAGGTCGCGTCCGTCGCCGCGCAGGTCATACGCGAAGCCGGCGCGCGCCTGGATGTTGTTCTTGTCTTCAGCCGGCGTGAGACCGAAATCCTCGAAGCCCGCAATTCCAGCCAGAGCGCCCGCCTTGCCCGCGTTCTGCAGGATGACGAAGTTCGGGTTCTTCGACTGATCGATCGCCATGCCGGTGATCAGGTCGTAGCGGAAGCCGAGGTTCAGCGTCAGCTTGTCGGTCACGCGCCAGTCGTCCTGGCCGTACAGCGCGTACTGCTTCATCGGCGTGTTGGCTTCCGCCGATCCGCCGTTCAACGAGATCGCCGAGATCGGGCCGTTGATGTCGTTGGTGAGGTGCGTGTACGCGTAGCCGCCGGTGCCGGTGTTGAACGTGAGGAACAGGCGCGGCTCGTTGATGAAGTTCACGCCGGTCTTCATGTCGTGGCCGAGACCGCCGCCCGTCATGTGCCACGAGAAATCGTCGCGGAACTGGTACTTGTGCTGCTGCGTCTGCTGCGGCGTGTTGGTGTTCTGGCCGATCGTGACGCGATTCGGGAACGTCTGCTGCGGGTCGAGGCTGTTGGCCGAAATCGCGTTCGCGAAGTCGGCGTACTGGAAGATGAACTCGTTCAGCTTCGATCCGCTCAGGACCCAGTTATGGTTCGCGTTGATCGAGTTGAACTTGTTCGCGCTCGTGCCCCAGTTGTTCGGCGGCGACGTCGAGGCGACGCCGTACGGCTGCGAGTTGTTGTTGTAGCCGTACCGGATCGACAGATACTGCGCCGGATTGATGTTCGTCGTTTCCTTGACCGTCACCAGGTTTTCGCGATACGGCGTCGCAAACGTGCCGTCCTGCGAGGGGAACAGGCCGAGCGTGTTGACCACCTGGTAGGTGTTCTGGTTCGTCCGTTCGACGGCGACGAAGAAGTGCGCCTTGTCCTTCAGAATCGGACCGCCGAAGCTGCCTCCGAACTGGTTGCGGCGATACGGATTCTTGCCCGTGCCCGAGAGCTCTTCGGTCTTCGTCTCGGAATTCAGGTTCGTGTCGCGGAACAACTCGAAGAAGCTGCCCGACCAGAAGTTCGTGCCGCTCTTGGTGACGACGTTCAGCACGCCGCCGTTGCTGCGGCCATACTCGGCCTTGTAGCGCGACGTGATCAGGTTGAATTCCTGCACCGCTTCGAGCGGGAAGTTCTGGAGCAGGCCGCCGACGGTGTCGTCGTTGTTGTCGCCGCCGTCGATCTGGTAGTTCAGGTTGCGGCCGTTGCCGCCGTTGATCTGCGGCGAATACTGGCTGCTCTTCGTCGGGTCGCTATGGAAGCCGAGGCCGACGCCGGGCACGGTCGCCGCGAGGTTCGCGAACTGACGGCCGTTGAGCGGCATGCTCTCGATCATCTTCGGATCGACGATGCCGCCGACCGACGACGCCTGGGTTTCGATGAGCGGAATCGCCCCGGTCACGTTGACCGTTTCAGCGACCTGCGCCACCCTCATCGAGAAATCCAGCGTGACGCTCTGGCCGACGTTGACTTCGACGGCCTTGTGGTCGATGGTCGAGAATCCCTGAAGCTCTGCGGTGATTTCATAGGTGCCGACCGGCAGCGCCGTCAGGCGGTAGACGCCTTCGGAATCGCTGGTTTCCGTTCGCACGAAACCGGTCTGCGTGCTCTTTGCCGTAACCGTAACGCCGGGCATCGCCGCGCCCTGTTGATCGAGCACTCGGCCCGTCACATTGCCCGTGGTTTGCTGCGCAAAGACGGATGCGCAGGAGAGCAGCAACACTGCGACTGCTCCCAGGAAATGCCTTCTCATCCAAGCCTCCAAGTAAAGGGAATGCAAACTCGTCCTGTAAACGGACGATGTTCCGAGAAGAACGCTGTCAGCAATCGGAACGCCAGAGTTTACGTCTTTTTTTCTTTCGAGAGAACTCTTTACTTAGCTGACTTTTATCGGCTCTGAACGAGGTCGGCCCGGTGAGAAAATGCGTGCAGGTTCCTCGATTTGTCTGCCGATGTAATCCGGCAGATTGGATTTTATTGGCCGTCCAGCGCTTTCAAGAGCCGCTCGACCTCGGCGCGCTGCGGTGAGGGGCCCGGCAGTCGCTGCAGCAGGTCGTGTGCGGTCCGTTGGGCCTCCGCGCGCCGGCCGGCTTTCGCATAGACGAGCGCCAGGTTGAATTGCGCCTCGAGCAGGCCCGGGTCGGCCGCGACGGCGGCCTTCAACGCGTCGATGGCGCCGGCGGTGTCGCCGCGTCCCGCCTTCAGGATTCCCAGGTTGGCGATGACCATCGGATTGTCCGGCTCGACGCGACGCGCCTCGTTCAACGCGCCTTCAGCGCCGGCGAGATCGCCCCGCTGCCCCAGGCACCCGGCGAGGCCGACGTAACTGTCCGCGGTGCGGACGCCGGCTTCGATCGCCCGGTGGAACTCGCCCTCCGCCCGTCCGCAGTCGCCGCGCTGCGCATGCGCGTAGCCGAGACGAAGCAGCGCCTGCCCGTTGCCTGGTTCGTCCCGCACGATCCCCTCGAGCGCTGAGAGAAGCGCGTCGCCGGAAAGCTCGCCCGATACGACCTGCGCGAGCCGCGCTGCCATTTCTCGACGATCCTTCGGATCGGGTCGTCCAGCGCCCGACGGTGACGCGGTGTTCGAGCCGGCGCTGTAGCCGAGCGATCGAAGTCGGTCAGCAGCGGACGGGTCCAGTGACGGCCCGCGGTCGAGCGCCGACCCGCTGTAGCGGCTGACGCGCGCGTCGAGCCGCTTCACCACATCTGGCTGCTCGACGAAAAGGTTGTGTTCCTCCCGCCCGTCTTTGCCGACGTCGTAGAGCTCGGGCTTCGGCGCCGCGATGAACTTCCAGGAGTCTGCACGGACACTTCGAAGCGGCGCCCAACCGAATTCGACGAGTGGCGCGAACGACTCCGCATACAGCTCGCGCGGCGCGAGGCTGCCGCCTGTCCACGTCTGCGACAGATCCACGCCGTCCACATCCTTCATCTCGAATCCGAGGAGATGTGTGGCCGTCGGCGCGATGTCCGCCAGCGTCACCGCCTCGGGCACCACCTTGCGAGATGTGCGCTGCGTAGCCTCGCCGATTCCCGGTCCGCTGACGATTAGCGGAACGCGCAGCGTCGTGTCGTACACGAACACGCTGTGCGCGTACTCGCCGTGTTCGCCGAAGGCTTCGCCGTGGTCGCCGGCAACGATGACGGCAGTTTGCGAGCGGAGGGAGCCGAGCGCTTCCCACAAACGCTTCGCTTCACGATCCGCGATTGCGATTTCTTCGTCGTAGCGATCGATCGCGGGCCGGCCGTCCATCGGATTGCCGTACGGCGCGTGCGGCTCGAACAGATGGAGCCAGACGAAAAATCTCGGCGCATCCCCGCCGCCGCCCGCCTGAAGCGACACGCCCTGCGGTGACTTCAACCACGTCAGTGCCGCGTCGACCACCTGCGATGCTGGCCGTTCGCTCAGCAGCCGTCCGGCCGGATCGCGCGGCAGCCGATCGTCGTACACGTCGAAACCGCGGTTCAGGCCGAACTGATGATCGAGCGGAAACGCCGCCACGAACGCGGCGGTTCGCAGGCCGTGGGCTTTCAGCTCCGTCGCGAGCGTCGCGACTTTCTCCGACACGTGGATCCCGTTGTCGCGCGCACCATGTCCCGGCGGATAGCGGCCCGTGAGGATCGTCGCGTGCGAAGGCAACGTGATCGGCGCGGCCGCATAGGCGTGGTCGAAGCGCACGCCCGACGCCGCAAGCTCGTCGAGCAGCGGCGTACGCGCGCGGCTGTAACCGTACGCGCCGACATGATCCGCCCGCAGCGTGTCGATCGTGATGAGCAGCAGGTTGCGCGCGGAGCCGGCTCCGGACTCCTTCCGCCCGCACCCCCACATCGTCGTCACGATCGCGATGGCAAAGACGATGACTCGCCTCATCGTGCGCTCAGGCCGGCGAGCAGCTTGCGCGCCGCGTCCTTTTCATGTGGATGATCACCGGGCGCGGCGAGAACGGCACGAAATGCGGCGGCGGCCGGTTGGGTGCTGCCGGCTTGCGCGAGCGCGATGCCGAGGTTCAGGCGCGCCTCTACGAACGTTGGCGAAGAAGCAAGTGCCCGCTCGAACCACGACGCCGCCTCCGCGGGTCGATTGGCCTCGACGAGCAACACGCCGAGTCCATTCGCGCCGTCAGCGCTCTTCGGATCGAGGTCGACGGCTTTGCGAAAGGCCTGTTCGGCGCCGGCGCGGTCGCCGCCGGCGCGCCGTGCATTGCCGAGATTCGCCCAGTAGGACGCGTTGTCCGAATCGAGTGCGACCGCTCGCTCGAACTCCCGGGCGGCTTCCTCCGAGCGTCCCTGGTCGGCCGCCAGGAGTCCGAGGCCGTTGTGCGCGAGCGCGCTGTCCGGAGCGAGTGCGATTGCTGCGCGGTCGGCCTTTGCGGCCTCGTCGAGCAGTGCGCGGCCATTCGGCGCGTCCGATGCCGCGTCGCGTGCCGTCGCAGCCAGATCGTGCATCAGCGTCGCATCGGTCGGCCATCGCGTTGCTGCCCGACGGTAGATCGCGAGCGCCTCGCGTGCTCGTCCTGCCGACCGCAGCTCGCCGGCGTACGTCGTCTGAAACACCGCCGCATCGGGATGACTGGCGCTCAGGCGCGCGAGCGTCGCAAGCGCGTCGGGCTTCCGGCTGCGCAGATCAGACAACGCGGATTCGAACGCGTTCCAATCGTCGATCGCGTTCGCCGGATTCGGCGCCTCGTCGGTCGCGGATGTTTGCGCAGTGCTCGCGACGTAGCCGAGCGCGCGAAGCCGCTCCTGTGCTTCGGACGAAATCATCGCTGGACTCACAGTGGCGCTCGACGCGCGCAGCTGATCGATCCGCGTGCGCATCGCCTGCACGGTCGCCTGCTGCGTCGTCGCCAGGTTTCGCTGTTCGTGCGGATCTGCCTGCACGTCGTACAACTCCGTGGTGGCACCGGCGCGGATGGCTTTCCAGCGGCCGTCGGTCACTGCATGGAGTGTCGCCCAGCCTGCCGCGCGTGGGTACATCGTTTCCGCGTACACATCTCGGTCCGTGTCCTTGCGATTGTCTTTGTCACCGGCTTTCGCAAGGAGGTCACGGCCGTGCATATCCGCAGGGGTTGCGACGCCTGCCGCGCGAAGGACGGTTGGTGCGATGTCGATCAAACTGACCGCGTCGTCGCGCCGAGAGCCAGCAATGCCTGGCGCTGCCACGATGAGCGGCACGCGAAGCGTCGAGTCGTACACCAGCATCCCATGCGTCGCTTCGTGATGATCGCCGAGCCCTTCGCCGTGATCTCCGGCCACGACGATGACTGTGCGATCCATCGTGCCGCGCGTGCGCAGAGCGTCGAACACGCGAGCGATCTGGGAATCCGCATATGCCACTTCGGCGTCGTACGGTGCCAGCGGCGGATTCGCATGGGACGTCGTCAGAAACTCGGCCGGGGCGTCGTACGGCGCGTGCGGATCGTACAGATGGATCCACATGAAGAGCGGGCCTTCAGCCGGATTCTTCGCCGAGAGCCATTCGAGCGCGCGATCGACCACCGCTGACGCCCGCCGTTCGGCTTCGAGCCGCTCCGTGACCAGCGGATCGCGTGGGATGCGATCGTCGTACATGTCGAAGCCCTGCGCCAGGCCGAAACGATGATCGAGCACGTACGCTCCCACGAACGCGGCGGTCGCATAGCCGTGTTCCTTGAGAAGACGCGCGACTGTGGGCTTGTCCGCGGGCAACGGACTTGTGCCGTTCTCGCGAACGCCATGCGCCGGCGGGAGGAGTCCCGTGAGAATCGTCGTATGCGACGGCAGCGTCAGCGGCACCGCCGATCGCGCGGCCGTGAATCGCAGTCCGGTGTCGGCGAGGCGATTCAGCGCAGGCGCGACGCGCGCATCGAGACGGTCGGCGCGCCAGGTATCGATCGTCACGAGCACGATGTCCGGCCGGGTTGTGGTCCGCGGCGGATTCGAGCACGACGCCGCGAGGGCAAGCACACACACGGCCGCTGACGCCGCGACGACACGCGATCCGGCCATCCGCATTACTCAGTCCGAAGCGCTTCCATCGGATCGACGCGGGCGGCACGCCTGGCCGGAACGTAGCTCGCGGCGAGCGCCGCGAGTCCCAGGACGCTCGCGACCACCACGAACGTGACGGGATCGGCCGAACCCACTTCGTACAGCATGCTCGCGAGTGCGCGCGCCGCCGCGACTGCACCAAGCAAGCCGACGCCGAGCCCGATGACCGCGAGCGTGACCCCTTCGCGCATGAACAGCCGGACGACGTCGCCCGGCGCTGCGCCGATCGCGAGACGCAGGCCGATTTCCTGCGTGCGCTGACCGACCACGTACGCGAGCACGCCGTAGACACCGATCGCGGCCAGCGTCAGCGCGACGACCGCGAACGAGAGGAGAAGCAGCATCGTGAATCGCCGTTCGGCCATCGAGCGGCTGACGAGGTCGCTCATCGGCTTGATGTCGGAGAGCGGAACTTCTCGATCGAGCTCCGCCAGCGCGGCGCGAGCCGCGGGTACCGTCGCAGCGGGATCACCGCTGGTGCGAACGGCGACGGTCAGGTTATCGATGGGGTGTTGATCGTACGGCAGGAAGATTTCAGGCGGCGCCGCGATGTCGAGGCCGCCGTACTTCACGTCGCCCACGACGCCGACGATGGTTTTGGCCCCGCTGCGAACGCCGGAGACGAGGCTGACGCCGATTTTGATTTGCTGTCCGATCGGATTCGTCCCTGGCCAGTAGCGTCGCGCCGCTTCTTCGTTGATCACCACAACCTCAGGGCCGACGCTGTCGTCGTGCGCGTCGAACATGCGTCCGGCGCGAAGCGGAATCTTGAGCGTCGCGAAATAGCGAGGCGTCACGACGCGCATGCCGGCAGAGGGCGAGTCGGCCGTATCGGCTTCGCCGTTGCGGGTGAAGCTCGTGCTGGCGTTGAAGTCCGAATCGAGCGGCAGACCGAACACGGCCGCCGCCGTGTCGACGCCCGGGATGTTATTGAGGCGTTCGACGTACGCCGACATCATGTCGTGGACCGCGGTGGCAGTTGGATACTTCGTCTCGGGCAGCGCGACATGAAATGTCAAAACGTGATCGGCAGAAAATCCCGGATTGACGCCGCTCAGGCGCTGATAGCTGCGAAGGAGCAGGCCGGCTCCGGCGAGGAGGACGACCGCAAGCGCCATTTCGCAGATCACGAGCGTCCGCCGTACTCGCGAGCCGGCAGGTCCGACCGATCCGCGGCTGCCCATGATGCCGTGCGACGCGGACGCACCGGTCGTGGTGAGCGCCGGCACCAGACCGAAGAGCAGGCTCGTTGCCAGCGCGATCGCGACCGCAAACGTGAGGACCGACGTGTCCATGGCGACGTCGGCGAGCCGCGGGATGCTCGCGGGGCCCGCGGCGACCAGCGCGCGCGTCGCCATCCACGCGACCGCGATTCCGCCGATCGCACCGGCGCCGCCGAGCGCCACGCTTTCGACGAGGAATTGACGGATGAGGCGACCGCGGCCCGCACCGACGGCAGCGCGCACGGCGACCTCGCGCGATCGAGCGTGCGCACGAGCCAGCAGCAGGTTCGCCACGTTGACGCACGCGATCAACAACACGAGCAGCACGGCGCCCAGAAGCATCAGCAGCGCGGGACGAATCGTCCTCACGAGCCGTTCCTGAAGTCGAGTGGCGGACATGCTGCGCCCTTCGTTGGTGTTGGGGAACTGGCGCGCCAGTCTCTCCGCCACGATGCCCATCGCGCTGTTCGCCTGTGCGAGCGTGACGCCGGGCTTGAGGCGCGCAAGGCCGCCGATCCACTGCGCGCCGCGCGAACGATCACTGAGGTCCTTGGGCGTGAGCATCAGCGGCCGCCAGCAATCGGGATCGCCGGGGAACGTCATGTCCGCGGCGGCGACGCCGACAACCTCGTACGGCTTGCCATCGAGGTGCACCACGGCCCCGACGATGTCGGGCCGCTCACCGAACTGACGACGCCACAACCGCTCGCTCAGGACGAGCGTCTGGCCGTTGGCGATGTCGCTGTCCTGCAGATACCGGCCGAGGCGCGGGCCGACGCCGAGGAGCGAAAAGAAGTGTCCGGTCACTTCGGCCGTCTGCAGACGCTGCGGGTCGCCTTGCCCGGTCATGTTGACGCTCGAGCCGTCGAACGCCGCCCACTCGGCGAAGACGCTGCTCTGCTCGGTCACGTCGCGATAATTCGGCGGCGAATACGACGTTGACAGACGTCCGTTGCGGCCGTTCAGCAGCAGGAGGATCCGCTCGGGATCGTTGTACGGCAGCGGACGCAGCAGTACGCCGTTGACGACGGTGAACACGGCCGTCGTCGCGCCGATGCCGAGCGCCAGCGTCGCGACCGCGACGGCGGTGAATCCGGGCTGACGCCGCAGCAGGCGAAGCGCGTAGCGAAAATCCAGGCTGAACGAACGCATACGTCCTCCGCAGAATGTTGACGCCTCGCCGCCGGTGCGGCAACCGGCTTCCGTGCGCGCGATGCGGTACTAACGCGCGGCGGCTGTGGTCCGGACTGCTTCGAAAAATACCTCGGCCGCTTCGCGGACCCCGCTGAGCGGCACGTGCTCCGCGTCGCCGTGCATTGATCCGACGACGTCGGTGGGCAGAATGGCGGGAAAGATGCCGTAGCTCTTCACGCCTTTCGGCCTGAACGCGTTCGAGTCGGTGCCGTACGGCACGAGAACCGGCGTGACCATCGCGTCAGGATGCAGCCGCTTGATCGCCGCTTCGAGATTTCGATAGAGCGGTGTGTCCTGCGGTGTGACGATCGGATCGTCGGACTCGCTGACGAGCTCGACTTTCAACGACGGATCTCCCAGGCGCCGCTTGACCTCCGCGATCCACTCGTCTCTCGTCGTCCCCGGCAGGACACGGCAGTCGAGCCCCGCTTCCGCGATTGACGGGATGACGTTGATCTTCGGCGGATCTCCGACACCGGACCGCAGCCACGTCAGCGAAATGGTCGAGCGCTGAATCGCGTTGGTGAACTTGTTGTTGGCGAACGTCCCCACGCGCTCCTTCATCGTCGTGACGATGGCCGGTTCGCGGCGCGATCCGGACGCGGTATCGGCAGATTCGGTCAGGAGGCGGTGGAGCGCTTTCACCAGTCGATCATTGGCGTTCTGTTCGATCGGTTGGCTGCCATGGCCCGCGATGCCTTCGGCACGGACTTTCAGCCAGACGATCTTCTTTTCCGCGACCGCGATGCCGTAGATCAGCTTGTTCGCGGTGAACAGATCGCGGCTTCCGAACCCGCCTTCGTCGATGACGTATTCGGGATCGATCTCGGCGTAGTGATTCGCGATCATCCAGCGGGCACCCATCGCGCCGCCGACTTCCTCGTCGGGCTCCGCGAGCAGGATGACGTCGCGCGCGAGCGGCACGCGATCGCGTTTCAGCCGGAGAAAGGCCAGCAGTTCGGCGACGCCCATCCCTTTCATGTCGAGGGATCCGCGTCCCCAAAGCTGATCGCCGTCGACGGTGGCTGCAAAGGGGTCCTGCTTCCACTGCGAGCGGTCCGCCGGCACGACGTCCATGTGGTGCAGAAGGATGATGGGCTTGCCGGACGCCGGCGACACGGTGGCTTTCAGCCGCGCGTAGATGATGGCTTTGCCCGGCGCGGGCTCGTATCGCGTGACGTCGGTGATGCCTTCGCGCTTGAAGACGTCGGCAAGGAAGTCTGCGGTCCTGCGAGTATCACCGGGCGGATTCGACGTGTCGATGCGCACGTATTCCTGGAGCAGGCGGGTCGCCTCGTCCCGGCTCTGCGCTGTCGCTCCCTGGATTGTGAGCAGCGCCCCGGTGATGATGGCTGCGGTCCAGCGTGTCGTTTTCATAACGCCTCGAAGACGCCGGTGCCGACGTTCTTGCGCACCCGATCCCAGTCGAAACAGCGCCCGTTCATCGCCACGTAGACGCCTGGTCCGAGCGCCTGCACGAAGGATAGCGCGGAGCCGAGATTGAAGAGTCCATCGGAGCTGCCAAACGCGTACGGGACCATCGCGCCGGTCAGGACGATCGTCTTTCCCGAAACGGGCGGCGCCGCCGTCGCGATGGCGCGCGCGGTCTCGACCATCGTGTCCGTGCCGTGCGTGATCAGGACGTGGCGCTCGTCGAGCTCCCGGCATCGCGCCACCACCCGTTGCCGGTCGTCGTCGGTCATGTCGAGACTGTCGATCATCATCAACCGGTCGATGACGACGTCGACGCGCGAGCGTCCGAGGCGAAGCATCTCCGGCAGGTGCGTGTCCTTGAACGAGAGCGTCCCCTTGAGCTCGTCGTACTGCTTGTCGAAGGTGCCGCCGGTTACGAGAATTCTGACGGGTTCAGGGTTCATGGTGCCGGGTTCAGGGTGCGGTTCGGGTTCTGGTTTTGATTTTTCGGTTCTGGGCTCCGGGTTCCGGGTTCTGAGTTCCGCGTTCTGAAAGGCTGAAGGTTGCCCGATGATCTACTCCGACGCCCTTGTGCCCGTTTCGCCCGACGCCGACAGGTACAGCGCGTTGAACAACATCGGAAACGTCGCGTGGGTCTGCGCGCGATGTTGCGGCCTCAGGCCGAAGAGCACGACGCGGCCCGGATTCATGTCGATCGAGACGACCGCGGCGCGTCCTGCCATCAGCTCCTCGCCCTTCAGCCAGCCGGACGCGGTCACTTCCGTGTTCGGGTAGCGCGCGATGACGTTGGTCCGCTGCGACGCGAAGCCTTCGACGATCGAGAAGAACGGGCTGTTGATGTAGAAGCCGTACGTGTCCGCCGCCATTCCGTAGCCGAGCGGATTCTGCGTGTCGATCTCGACTCGGAGAATCGTTCCGGGCGCGAAATGCTGATCGCGCGTGTAGCCGCGCTTGAGATTGCGGACCGGAATCGGCAGCTTCTCGATCGCGAGATCGCACGCGTTGCCCATCGTGATCAGCGTGCCGCCGTCGGCGACGAACTGCTTCAGGTTGTCGACGCCGGTTTCACCGATGCCGCCCCGATATTCCGGGCGGATGGCGGCGGCGTCGTACCCGTCGACGATTTGGCGCGCGTCCTGGTCGGCGAGGATGATCGCGTCGAATTTCTGCCGCAGCTTGCCTGTACGAATGTCGGCATTGTGAATCGACGTGAGCGGGAACTCGTACTGCTCGAGCACCCAGCGCGTCCAGCCTTCGTCCATGTTGCCGCCGGTCCACGGTTGATACATGCCGATCCGCGGCGTGTGCAGCGCGATCGATTCGGTTCCTTTGCGTGCGTCGGGGCCAGCTTTGACAGTCAGGCCAAAATCCTTGGCCACCTGATCGACTTTCGACCGCGCGACGCCGGCGGCGACGACGCGCGATGCGCCTTCGAACGACACCTTCGCGCCGTCCTTCAGCAGGCGATTGATCGCGATGGCGGTATCCGGTCCCTTGTAGTCGAAGACGAAGCGCGATCCGCTGCCCTCGATCTCGCCGGGCATCTTCGGCAGCGCGTCAATCTTCGTCATCTTCACGTCGGGGATCGGCTTCTTCACGAAGACGGTGTCCACGCCGAGCAGCATGCCGAGCGACCACGCGGTCACGTCGTACGGCGGCTCGGGCGGCGAGTTCGGCCCGCGCCGGACCTCCGGGTACGTCTGCTTCTCGAGCATGTCCTTCGCATACCGCGCGAAGACCTGCGTCATCGGGATTACGAACGTGCCGGCCGCGTAGTCCTTGTCGTCGGCCTTGAAGGGCGCATCGGCGCGGTACACGTCAACACCGCCGACGTGAAGGCGGTCAACGAGATGCGCCGCCTCACGCGGATCCTGCTGGTCTTCGATCGGCACCAGAATCGCCGCGACGTTGCCGGCAGCCTTCTGGCCGTCTTCGATCGTCTGGCGGTTGACGTCGTAAATCTGCCGCACGATCGCTTCACGCCGATCCGCCGCCGTATCGAGCAGCGCCATCGTCGCGATCAGTTCGTAGTCGACGATGTCGCGGAGCGTCCAGTGGCCGCCCATCCAGGGACGCGGATATTCCGTGCGCGGCGTGATGTCGGTCGGCGGAGGCAGCGGTCCGTCGCTGAACTGCTGACCGCGGCCGCCGCCTTCGCGTCCGCCGCCGGTCGGCGGCGCAGGACGGCCGGGAACCGCGCGCTGTTGATCGATCGGCGCCGCGACGCGCGCGCTGGCGAGCTCGGTGAGGAGACCAATCTGGTTGTGCCACCAGCCGCTCCACGCCATCGCGCCTTCCCAGAAGTTCGTGTACGTCGCGTTATAGATGATGCCTTCCTTGCCCGCGGCTTCGAGCGCGGCCGCCTGCGACTGTCCGAGGATGCCGTTCCAGCGATAGATGAGCGGGTGGACGTTCTGGTTGATCGGATCGGTCGCCGGCATCACGAAGATGCGCGAGCCGTTGCTGCCCTGCTGATGTTCGTCGAGCCAGACAGAAGGAAACCAGTCATGCCACAGCAGCTGCGCCGTGTACTGGCTTTCCTTCTGCGTGAACATGTACATGTCGCGGTTGTTGTCGTGGCCGACGTACGGATGATAGAGATACGGGATCGGGCTGTTCACGTACGGCGTGCCGACGTTCTTGTTGAACCAGTCGGTCACCATGATCTGACCATCGGGATTCAGGCTCGGCACGAGCAGGAAGATCACGTTGTCGAGAATCTTGCGCACCTCGGGCGAGTCTTCGGTTGCGAGGCGATGCACAAGCTCGAGGACCATCTGCGTCGCGCCGATCTCGGTCGCGTGAATGCTGCACGTGATGACCAGAACGACCTTGCCTTGCCGGAAAATCTCGTCGCGCTCCGAGTCGGTCGGCGCGCCGCCCTGGAAGTAGAGCTTTCGTTCCAGCTGCTTGTAGTGGTCGAGATTCTTTAGCGTGTCCGACGACGCGATCTCGAGCAGGACGAACGGATTGTTCTGACTGGTCTTTCCGAGCTCGCGGAATCGCACGCGGTCGGAGTCCGCAGCGGCGAGCTTCATGTACTCGACGATCTTGTCCCAGCGAACGAGCTTGTTGTCGGCGCCGACGCGATGACCGAAATACTGTTCGGGCGCCGGCAATGTGCCCGCGGCGGTAGCAACCAGCGTGGACATGACGGCGAGAGCAAGAGCAGGCACCAGCACGCGGCGCTTCAACATCGGAAAGCCTCCAGAATGGCCCACCTATGATAGCGTGAGCCAATCGAGCATTGCGGAGTGCGGATTTCGGATTGCGGATTGATTGACGGATCGCGGATTGAGGATTGCGGATTGAATTGGTCGATTGGTTGATTGCGGATTGCTCGGATTTCTCAGGTTCCGCCACCTAGCTGCTGAATTGAGTCGTCCGCGAATTCAGGAACCGGCCGCAGCGAACGTGCTCACCTGATCTGCTATTGGCCCCCGTCCCGTTACAATCTCTGATAATCCAGAACGAATCCGCAAATAGAATCGTGAATCGACAATCTGAACAATCGTCAATACATCCACAATCCTCGATCCGCAATCACCAATGAATCCGCAATCCGCAGTCCGCAATCCGCAATTGATGATTTCTCGCATGTCGGCGATTCAGGCGCCCATCGTGCCTGTGATCGGCGATCTGATTCGTCAGAATCCGGGGACGATTTCGCTCGGGCAGGGAGTCGTGTCGTACGGTCCGCCGCAGGCAGCGCTCGACGCGGTGCGGGATGCGCTGACTGATCCCGAGACGCACGGCTATCACGATGGACCTGGTACGCCGTCGCTGCTCGCCGCGATCGCGGACAAGCTGCGTCGTGAAAACGGCATCGACGTGAACGGCGGCAGCCGCGTCACTGTCACCGCGGGCGCCAACATGGCGTTCGTCCACGCAATCTCCGCCATCACGGAGCCTGGCGACGATGTGGTGCTGCCGGTGCCGTACTACTTCAACTACGACATGGCGATCGAGATGATGGGCTGCCGCGTCGTGAAGGTACCGACCGACACCCAGTACCAACTCGATGTCGAGGCGATCCGGCGCGCGATCACCCCGCGGACGCGTGCGATCGTGACGGTCACGCCGAACAATCCAACGGGTGCGGTGTACCCGGAAGCGGCGCTCCGTGCGGTGAATCAACTCTGCGCCGAACGCGGTCTGTATCACATCAGCGACGAGGTCTACGAGTACTTCACCTACGACGGCGTTCGCCACGTCTCGCCGGGCGCATTCGACGGCGCATCGACGTACACCATCACGCTGTTCTCGCTGTCGAAGGCGTATGGATTCGCCGGCTGGCGGATCGGATACCTCGTGTATCCCGACCATCTCGCCGACGCGATCGCGAAGATTCAGGACACCGTGCTCGTCTGCGCTCCCGTCATCTCACAGGCGGCCGCGACCGCAGCATTAGGAGTCGGTCGTCAGTACTGCCAGCAGCACGTGCACGCGCTCTCCGAGATTCGTCACCTCGTCATCGCGCAACTGCGGACGCTCGAACCGCTTTGCACCGTGCCGCCGGCCGAGGGTGCGTTCTACTGTTTCCTGCGCGTCAATGCGACCGCAGATCCGATGACGGTCACAGAGCGGCTCATTCGGGAGCATCGCGTCGCCATCGTCCCCGGTCATGCATTCGGGATGACGGACGGCTGCTATTTCCGGGTCGCGTACGGCGCGCTGCAGAAGGACACCGTCGCGGAAGGCATCGGACGGCTGGTTCGCGGGCTGGGTCAGGTGCTCGGCTGAAGCTCCTAAACGTCAAGCTCCTGCGCTTCGTCGGCTCGCTCCATGATGAAGCGGAACCGTGCTGACGCGTCCTTGCCCATCAGTTCGTTGATCACACGATCGGTGACGATCTGATCGGTCACCTCGACGCGCTGCAGACGGCGCGTGCGCGGATTGAGGGTCGTTTCCCACAGCACCTTCGGCATCATCTCGCCGAGGCCCTTGAACCGCGTGATCTCTGGCGTGCCCTTGCCGTTGCGCTGTTTCAGGATCGCGTCCTTCTGCGCTTCGTCGAGCGCCCAGTACGTTTCCTTGCCGATGTCGATCCGGTAGAGCGGCGGCTGTGCGATATACACCTTTCCGTTCGCGATGAGCTGCGGCAGGTGGCGGTAGATGAAGGTAAGGAGCAGCGTCGCGATGTGGTTGCCGTCCGAGTCCGCGTCCGCGAGGATGATCACGCGGCCGTAACGGAGCTTTGACAGATCGAACGTCTTCCCGAGCCCGCAGCCCAGCGCCGTGACGAGATCGGAGAGCTCTTTGTTCTCGAGCACCTTGGCGAGCGACGCGCTCTCCGTGTTCAGCACCTTCCCGCGCAGCGGCAGAATCGCCTGACGCGCACGGTCACGTCCCTGCTTCGCCGATCCGCCTGCCGAATCGCCTTCGACGACGAAGAGCTCGCTGCCATCGGCGCTGGGGTTCGTGCAGTCGCTCAGCTTGCCGGGCAGATTGAGTCGCGACGATGTGGCGCTCTTGCGCGAGACCTCGGCCTGCGCGGCACGGCTCGCTTCGCGGGCGCGCGCGGACAGGATGATGCGCGCCACGATCGCCTGCGCCACGCTGACGTTGTGGTTCAGCCAGTGCTCGAGCGCCGGCCGGACGACGCCGTCCACAGCGGAGACGAGCTCGGGATTGTTCAGCCGATCTTTCGTCTGACCCTGAAACTGCGGCTCCTGGATGAAGACGCTGAGCACGCCGGTCAGCCCTTCGCGGATGTCCTCGGCGACGAGCGTGACGCCTTTCGGCGAGAGATTGTGCGTGTCGATGTAATTGCGCACCGCTTTGCCGAGGCCGGCGCGCAGCCCGGTCTCGTGCGTGCCGCCGGAGCCGGTCGGGATGCCGTTGACGTACGAGCGCACGTGCTCGTCGGTGGCTTCCGTCCACTGCAGCACCAGGTCCACGCGCAGCCCGTCGTCTTTGTTCAGGACGAACGGCGCTTCGTGCACCGGCTTCGCGCCGCGGCTCGCGACAATCGACTTGAGATAGTCGACGAGGCCCTCGGCGTGCTCGTACACGAGCTTTTCCTTGGTGCCTTCATCCTCGAACGTGATCTTCAGACCCTTGTGCAGGTAGCTGGCGACTTCGAGCCGATCCTTGATGACGTCCGCGTCGAATTCGATCTTGGGAAAGATGGCGGCGTCGGGGTGGAAGTACACACGAGTGCCCGTGCCGCGCGCTGATCCGTTCTTCTTCAGCGCGCCGACCGGCTTGCCCTGCTTGAAGCGCATCTCCCATTCGGCGCCGTCGCGCCTGACGGTCGCGACGAGATCCTTCGACAGCGCGTTGACCACGCTCGCACCGACGCCATGCAACCCGCCAGCGGTCTTGTAGTTGCCGTGCTCGAACTTTCCACCGGCATGGAGCATGGTGAAGATCACTTCGAGCGCGCTCTTCCTCGTCGCCGGATGTTTGTCGATCGGGATGCCGCGGCCGTCGTCTTCGATTGTGATCGAGGATCCATCAGCGTGAAGCGTGACCCAAATGTTTGAAGCGTGACCGTTCATCGCCTCGTCGACAGAGTTGTCGAGCACTTCCCAGACGAGGTGGTGCAGCCCTGCTGAGCCGACGCCGCCGATGTACATGCCCGGACGCTTGCGAACGGGCTCGAGACCCTCCAGAACTGTGATGTCTTTCGCGGTGTAGTTCGCGGATGCCATGTCTATAATGTGCGCCTTGTGAGGGAAACCGCACGCTGGTCGTGGTGCGTCTGCCTGATGATTGTAGCGGCATTTCAGCTGCGTCTCGGTGCAATCGCGACGTCCGAAGATGTGCCCGTCCCCGGCGGAACCGCGGCGTTCGCCGCGTCGCTCTCGATCGATCCGGTTCCGGACCGCGGACGATTCATGTTCGAGCTGACGCGGCTGGTGCACGAAACGATCGAGCCTCGCAACGCCGCGATCGCGGAATTTCTTCTGAGGGCGCGACAGGCGCAGCGTGGCCAGAGGCCAGCGATGCCTGAGGCCACCGCGCGCGCATCCGATCTCGTGCCGGTGCCGCTGACCGCCGATGTGTGGGGCGACGCGATCTTTCATCGCCGTCTGCGTCCCGGCGAGCTCGTGACGGCGATCCTCTCGGATCGTGCCGCGTCACTCCTCTGTCACGGTCTCCTGCAGCTCGACGACGAAACCCTGGAGTACCTCGCAGGCCATCAGAGCATCCTGTCGCGCCTCTACGAGCGGTCGGCGCCGATCTTCGCGGGATTCGGCAGCGCGATTCGTATTCACCAGAATCGGATCGTTCCGCCGGGCGACGAAGCCGCGGCCGCGTTGTGGGAGGTCGCGCTCAACGAAAAGACGACGCGCGTCGACAAATTCCTGCAGCTGCTCTTTGAAAGCAACGACGGCCGGATCGCGTATCTGTACGACGCGATCGGACGGCTCGACGCGCCGCACCGCGCCTTCGCGCTGGGCACGTGGATCGCGAACGACGCGAAGCGGCAGGATCGCTTCAAGGCGCTGACGACCGCTGGCGTTGGCAGCATCCGCGACCTGCACGTCCGCACCGCACCGTTCAATCGGCCGTCGTACGACTTCGGGATGGCGCTGTCGCGCCTGCGGGTCGACGAACACGGTGCGCCATCGGCTCCCTCTGCGCAGTCCTTGTGGGCACGCGTCGTCGGCGTGAGCGAGACCGTCGAGGACGCGCCGATCGACGCTGCCTGGATCGCCGAGAACCTCGTCGGGACCGACGTTCGTCAACGCGGCGAGCGGCTCGATCAGTTGGCCTTCGCTCAGCGTCTCTTCGGATCCTTCGACGGCGATCGCGCCGAACTCGTCTTCGTCCTGCGTTCGATGTCGCGCTATCGCGCGATGATGCTCACCTTCGACAGAGCCGGCATCAAATCGATTGAGACGTATGCCGGGGCGATTCGTCACGCTGCGAGAATGGCAAAGCTGGACGGCCGCTCCGGCTACGTCGCGCAGGCGCTTTATCAGGGCGCTCTGGTTCTCGTCACGCGGATGACGACGACCGGCACGATCGACGCGGCCACAGCCGAGCGGCTCATCAACCAGCTCGCATCCGCGCAAGCAATCGACGGCACGCTGACGGGCGGCGGCGTCGCGCGATGGATGCGCGAATCGCTCGCTCCCGTTCTGCCGGCAGCCCGCGATTTCGAGGGCGCGCTCATCGCCGGCCTCGGAGGGCACGATCCAACGGTCAATGCACCGCGAGTGGTCTGGGAAGGCCAACAGTACCGTCTGAACCTGGCCGCCTCCGAGCGCAACCGGTTGCGGCGCGTGCGTGAGAAACAGGGCGGAGCGCCGGTCATCGATCTGCCGATGCAGCTGGCGGATGCGGCCAGAACACTCGTCACCGGACAGCCGACGGCCGACGATCTGCAGGACATCGCGGGCCAGTTCACGGCGCTGTCGACCGACATTCCGCAGCTGTCCAGGGAAGAGGAAGCCGACAACCTCCCGTTCGGCGTCGCGCCGCCGCCGGCCCACTCGGAGCTGCTGCGGAAGGCGGCCGATGACCTCAAAGCGACGCGCAGCAAGGACGTGAAGCGTGCAGCGCGGATTGCGGAACCGATCGTCGAAGTCGCCGACGACCTGCTCGCGCGCAGTCTGCTCTCGTTTGCCTACGCGATCAGTTTGGGCGACCCGGACGGCACGGTCCTCCTCGCAGACGACGTGTCGCAGCGCCACGACTTCGGATTCGGACTGAAGGATTCCGAGATGCGCGCGCGGCTCGTGTGGGCGATGCCGCGTCAGGACGTCGCACCGGGCGTCCCGTGGCACGTGTCCGGATCGCTTCTGAGCCTCGACACCGCGCTCTCGGCGCTCGCGCTGCGCCGCGTCTCGAGCGATCACGTGCTCGAAGCGCCCAAGCTGACGAGCAACATGCGCGAAGCATTCGCGATCAGCGTGTCGCTCATGGATCCGCTCGCCCTCCGCGATGCGGATCGCGATGCCATCGCCGCCGCGCTCGATCGCGGCCGTCGCCGCGTGCTCGAGGCCAGCAGTCCCGCGCTCCTCGACGCGATCATCGCGGAGCTCTTCGTCGACGGCGCTCGCCGACGCACGCTGCGGTGGACGCTCGCGCACGAACCCGAGCGCCTCGTGTCGATGTTCTCGCTCACCGAGTTGATGACGCTCGGCGGCGCGTCGCTCTCCGAGTTTCAGGCGTGGGGAATGGCGGTGCTCCCGAACACCGGCTGCCTTTGCTCGCGCGTGATGGCGCCGGGCTCGTGGCCGTCGCTCGCCGGCCGACCGCAGCTCGGACTCACGGCGGCGATCGTCCCGGATGTGAATTTCCGCGTCGCGGTCATGCTGAAGGAGCTCGGGTTGCCGGCGCCGCTCGCGAAGGTCGTGCTGTCGGCCGCCGTGCAGGACTTCATCGACGAGGTGAGACCGACCGACGATGCGGACTGGCTGACGCTCTCGAGGGCGGCCCGCGTCATCGGACGGGAGCGGATCGAAGACTACGTGGCCGCGGCGACGGCGACGGGACCGTTGATGCCCGTCGAAGTGCGCTCGCCCGGGAACCAGCGATGAGGCGTGCATCGATCGCGGTTGCGGCCGCGTTGATGGTTTGCTGCGTCAGTTGGACGCTCGCGCAGGCGCCGGAGCCGACCGTGACGATTCTGTCGCCGGGCGCGGACGCGTTCCTGAGCGGCCCGACACTGCTCCGCGCGCGCGTGACGCCGAACGGCGCCGCGGCGGGTGTCACGTTCTTCGTGGACGGCCGCCAGATCTGCACGCTGACGCGCGAGCCGTTCGAGTGCGACTGGGACGCCGGCATCTCGATCGCCGAGCATCAGATCCGCGCCGTCGCCGCGCTCACCGGCGGCGGCCGCATCGTCCACACCGTTCGCACCAAGGGCGTCGGCTACAACGAGAAGGTCAACGTCGATGTCGTGCAGGTGACGGTCACCGTGAGCGACGGACGCGGCAAGTTTGTGCCCGGCCTGCCGCAGTCGGCGTTCCACGTGTTCGAGGACAACCGCGCGCAGTCGATCACGCATTTCGCGGCGGAGGATGTGCCGCTCGAGCTGCTCGTCGCCATCGACATCAGCGGCAGCATGACGCCGGCGATGACGAAGCTGAAAACGGCCGTGAAGGAATTCCTGGGTGCCGTGCCCGCGAAAGATCAGGTGACGCTCCTCGGTTTCAACGACAGCATCTTCACGCTGACGAGGAAAGCGACCGACCAGGCGGAGCGCGCGAAGGCCGTCGATCGGCTCGCGCCGTGGGGATCGACCGCGCTCTACGACGTGATCCTGCGAGGCGTCGAGATGCTCGGCCGCCAGAGGGGACGCAAGGCGCTGGTCATCTTCACGGACGGCGAAGATCAGGGCAGCCATGCCACGCTGACCGACGTCGAACGGCGGCTGCAGACGAGCGACACGACGCTGTACATGATCGGACAGGGCCGCGGCGTCACGCTCGAGTCGCTCAAGCGCGTGATGGAGCGGCTCGTCGCGCCGACGGGCGGCCGCGCCATGTTCACCGACAGCATCGACGAACTCCACGGCGCCTTCGGCGAGCTGCTCGACGAGCTGTCCAACCAGTACCTCCTCGGCTACGCATCGTCGAACGACAAGCGCGACAGCGAGTGGCGGAAGATCCGCGTGGACGTGGACGGTCATCACGATGTCCGCGCGCGTCAGGGCTATCGGTTGTCCACGAAGTGACGAGGACGGGGACATGCCAGAAATGCAGGAATGCACGAATGCAAAAATGCAAGAACGACGGATTGCATTTGTGCATTTCTGCATTCTTGCATTGCTCGCAATGTTCTTGTTCGCGACCCCGAGCGCGCAGCAGCAGCCGCAGGGACAGGAGACGCCGCGCTTCCGCGCTTCTGTCGAGGTCACGTCGCTCGACGTCAACGTCGTCGACGACAAAGGCAAGCCGATTTCAGGTCTGACGCCGCAGGACTTCAACGTCCGGATCGACGGCAACGCGCGGAAGGTCGTGTCGGCGGAATGGATTCCTCTTGCGGCTGACGCCAACGCGCCGCCGCCGCCACCGCCGCCGGATGGCTACAGCACGAACGAGAGCGTCACCGGCGGACGGCTCATCGTCCTCGCCATCGATCAGCCGAACATCCGTTTCGGCGGAGCGCTCGGCATTTCCAAAGCCGCCAACGCGTTCATCGATCGGCTCGCGCCCGCTGATCGCGTCGCCGTGGCGGGGATCGGGACGGGCGCGCCGTCGACCCCCTTCATCGCCGATCGCGCGCGGATCAAGCAGACGATCAGCCGCATGACCGGCCAGAAGCAGGCGGGCAGGACGCTCGATCTTGGTCACAGCATCGGGATCGCCGAAGCCATGCAGGTCGATCGCGGCGATCTCAGCATGCTCCAGTCGATCCAGGACCGGGAATGCACCGGGATGACCGGTCCGACGCTGCAGGCCTGCTACACCGAGGTCGAAATCGAAGTGCGACAGCTGGCGCGCGATTCGATCCATGAAGGCGACGAGACGATCGCGGCGCTGCGGGCGCTCTTCACGGGATTGCGGAACATCGAAGGCGCCAAGACGCTGATCTTCATCTCGGAGGGATTCGTTCTCACGGATCCAAACATGATCATCGAGCTGGGCGGCCTGGCGGCGTCGTCGAGGACCAGCCTGTACATCCTTCGCCTCGACAACTCGATGTTCGACGCGAGCGTGGCGCGCGCGCCGGTCGATCCCTTCGCGGACCGCCGCGTGACCCGCGAAGGCATGGACATGCTGGCCGGGTCGGCGCGCGGCACGATGTTCGAGGTCGCGACGCGTCCCGACAACCTGTTCGAGCGAATCGAGAACGAGCTGTCCGGCTACTATCTGCTGGGCGTCGAGTCCGATCCGAAAGATCGCGACGGCAAGACACACTCGGTGCGCATCGACGTTCCGCGGAAGGGCGCACTCGTTCGATCGCGCCGGCAGATGCTGAATGTGCCGGCCGACCAAAAGGCTCCGCGCAATCGCCGCCAGGCTGCCGCCGCCGCGCTCAACTCGCCGCTCATCGCGTCCGCGCTGCCGCTCCGGCTCGCGTCCTTTGCGCTGCAGGGGCCGGAGACCGACAAGGTCCAGCTCCTCATTCATGCGGACATCGGCACCGACTACGCGCAGTCGAAAGTAGCGACCGTCGCGTACGTGATCAGCGATCAGAAGGGCAAGGTCATCGAAGACAAGGCATTCGATGCGCGATTGCTGCCCGTGCTGCCTGGCGTGCCGTCACCGCTCCAGTACAAGACCGGCGCGAGCCTGCCGCCGGGCGACTACACGATCAAGATGGCGGTGGCGGAGGGCGACCGCGCGGGCAGCGTCGAGCATGTGATCCACGCGACGCTGCCGAAGGCCGGCGACCTCTCGTTCAGCGAGCTGATGGTGGGCGGACCTCTCGAAACCGGCGAGCTGCTGCAGCCGACCATCGGCTATCAGGTCACGTTCGGTTCGGTCCACGGGTACTTCGAAGCGTACGGCCACACCGGCACGGACGTCGAAGTCGAGTACGAAATTGGCACCGATGAGACGTCGCCGGCGCTCGTCAACGTCGACGTGCCGGCGCACGTGGTCAGCGACTCGCGCACGATCTTCACGCGCGTCGTTCCGGTCCAGCAGCTGCCTCCGGGGAAATACCTGCTCCGCGCCATCGTTTCTGTCAACAACCGCTCGGTGAAGACGATGACGCGCGGCTTCGAGATTGCGGCACCCAAGGTGCTGATGACGTCGGCGGATGGCCTGGGCGGGGGCGGCACCACCGTCGATGCCGGCCGGAGCGACCTCTTCCTGCCGATCGATCAGGCGTCGATGTCTCCTGCGTTCGGACGCGACGCGGCGATCGACACCGACACGCTCGCCGTGTTCCGCGAGCGGATTCCGTCCGAGACCAAGGCGGCGTTCGAGCAGGGCGTCTCGTACCTCGCGGCCGGCGACTACCCGAAGTCCGAGGCTGCCTTCAAGCGCGCCATTCAGCCGGAAGTCGACAGCACGTCTGCGCTCGCGTATCTCGCGGTCGTGTTCGCTGCGGCGGGCCGCGACGTGCAGGCGGCGAGCGCGTTCCAGACCGCGCTCGTCGACGGCGACGACATCCCGCAGATCTACGACTGGCTCGGCGGCACCCTGATGCGCACGCACGACTTCGGCGAGGCGCGCGCCATCTTCGAAGAAGCGGCCGCCAAGTGGCCGTCGGATATCCGCTTCGCGAAACCGCTGGCCATGTTGTACGCGACGTTCGGGAAGGGCCGCGAAGCGGTCAGGACGCTCGAACGTTATCTGTCGGAGACGAAGGACGATCGCGAGGCGTACTACTACGGGGTCCAGTGGCTTTACACGCTGCACGCCGCCGGCGCGGTGGTGCACTCACGCGCCGAGGACGTGCAGCTGGCGAAGGATTACGCAGCCGCCTACGAGCACGCGAACGGTCCGCAGGCGCCGCTTGTGAAGCAGTGGGTCAACTATCTCGAAGGTGAACGGCAGAAGTAACCGCCTTTTCACCCTCACGCAATCAGTCCTGCGTTTCTTCGGCCTCGGACTGAGCCTTCTTCCGCGACGATCGGCGTGCGGCTGGCTTCTTCGCCGATCGTTTCGGCGCCGGCGCACTACGCAGCCGTGAGGTCGCAGGCGTCCGCGGCTTGCGTGCCTTCGCACGGCCGAGGAGCTCGGCGGTCGTATCGATCGGCATCGGTTCGGATTCGATCGCCTCGACTTCGTGTTCGACGATCGCGTCAACGTCGGCCGCTTCCGCCATCTCCACCGGAACCGACGTCAACTGCGCCTCTGCCATCTCGGCTTCGAGTGCGGGATCGATCTGTGGCAGCCCTTCGAGCGGCACATCGTGCACGTAGCGCGTGAGGCCGTTGCCCTGGAATACGCGCAGGCCGCCGCGCCGGTCGCGCTCGATGCGGACGACCTGTTCGCGCTGAAGCGCCTTCAGCAGATCCATCAGCCCGCCGAACCCGTAGCGTCGTTCGTCGTATCCGCCGTCCGCCTGCCGGAGAATCTGCTTGACGTTCCGGAGATACATCGGCCAGCGCGCGTTCTTTGCGGCGGCGAGCAGCCTCGTCGCACGCGCGACGCCAGCCGCAGCGCTCTCGGTCGCGACGACCGGTTCGGGTCGCGGCGCGCCATGCTCAGGCTGCCGCGGTGCCCCATGCGTTTCCGTCTGCCGCGGCGCCGCACTGGCCTCTGCGGGTACGGCTTCAGGCGTCGCTTCAGCGGTGACGCCGCTGTCCACGTGCTCGGCGTTCAGTTCCACCATCACGCTGCGTCCCGCATGTTTCAGCGTGACGACGCCTTCCTTCGACAGCTTCTCGGCGAAATCCAGGAACGACGACGCGCCGTAGTTGCGCTCGGAGAACGTCGAGTCGAGCTGCAGCAGCGTGCTCTTGAGCAGGCCCGTCTGCGGCGATACTTCGCGGTCCGAGAGAATCTTGAGCGCCCTGCGGACAATCGGAAACGCCTGCGCGATCGGCGTCGACGAGATCGGCGCCTGCGGACGTCCGCCTGTCGTCTTCGGGGCCGTGCGCCGGAGGTTTTCGTATGCGATGAACTCGTGGCAGTTGCGCTGCAGGATCACGCTCGTGAACGCGCGGCCGCCGACGACGAAGACTTTTTTGTCGTACTGCTTGAGCTTTTCGACGAGCGACAGGAAGTCGCTGTCGCCGCCGACGATGACGTAGGCGTTGATGTGCTGGTGCGTGAACGCCATCTCGAGCGCGTCGAGCGCGAGGTTGATGTCGGCGCCGTTCTTGTCGCCGCCGGGCGTCAGGTTGCGCTGGACCAGACGGATGGCGTGCTGCGTGAGATGCCGGCTGTATTCGCCGGCGCGCGTCCAGTCGGCGTACGCGATTTTGGTGACGACTTCGCCGCGCTCCTTCAGCGCTTCGAGGATGGTGCCGACGTCGAAATGCTCGCCGAGCGTGCTCTTGACGCCGATTTCGATGTTGTCGAAGTCGATGAATACCGCGATGTTGAGTCGATCCTGATGAGGCAAGGAGGGAGTCCTTTTGAATAGGGCTGAGGGGTTAGGGATTAGGGCTCAGTTAAGGGCTAAGGGCTTCGGGTTCAGTTAAGCGCTAAGGGTTCAGGTTTCAGTTAAGAGCTCGAGAGCCGACGCTCGAAGTGGCTCGGGCTCGCTCCAGTCAGGGGTTCGGGCTTGGCGTCCGGACCGGCCTCCCGGCCGGCTGGGACGCGTCGAGCGCGCCGTGGCCTGACGAACGGATACATTATCTATCAGCTTGCCGCTTTCGAGCGCTCTCTATTCGGCGGTCCTTCGAATTCCTAATTCCTAATCCCTAATTCCGAATTTTTTGCTCCTGTCCGTTTCCGCCAATCGTCGCGGGCGCGTCGGGCGTCGGCCACAGGATTTTTGCGAACCCGCCACGCTGGAGGAGTTCGCGGCCCTTGCCGCCGCGGCCGGTCACTTCGTATTTCGCCGTGCTGATCGTCTGCTCCGCGCCCCGCGTCGTCTCCACGGTCAGAAGGTCGCGGTCGCCGGTCGACGCGATGAAGCCCAGGACGCGGTCGTCGTCGCCGAGCTTGATGAGCAGGACGCCCTTTCCGGGACCCGACAGGAAGTTCACCTCGGTGGCCTTGGCGAGGATGCCGCGTCCTTCGGCGCTGGCGGCAATCAGTACTTCGCCGCCCAACAGACGCTCGACGCCGGTGATTTCGGCACCTTCGGCTGGACGCGCGTAGCGGCGGCCGGTCCGCGTGCTGGCTTCCACCAGTCCTTCGAGGCCGAAGCGGAGCGCGTAGCCATCGCTCGAGACCGCCACCGCGTGCACCGGCGCCGGATCGCCTTCCTTCTTCGGCGTGATCGCGCCGACGACGCGCGGGTCGAGGCTCATCGCCGACACGATCCGCTCGCCGTCCTTCAGCTTGAACTGCTTCTGGATCGGCTCGCCATATCCGGTTGACGCGGGAACGTCGACGAAGCGACACGTGTAGGCGACGCCGAAGTTCGAGAAGAACACGCACGTCGCGCGCGTGCTGCCCGCGAATGCGGCGAGCACCGAGTCTCCCTCGCGGAGTCGGGTCGTCGAGAGATCCTTCACTTCCTTCTGGCGCTTCACCCATCCGTCGCGCGACACGATGACGACGTTGTCTTCGTCAACGATGAAGTCGTCGGCGGTGTATTCCGTTTCGCCCGAGTCGCTTTCGATGATGGTGCGGCGCTTGTCGCCGTAGGTCTTGCTGATCGACTCGATCTCGTCGCGCACCAGCTTCCAGCGGCTGTCTTCGTCCTTGAGGAGCGCGTTGATCTGGCGCGCGCGCTTGCGTTTTTCCTCGAGCTCCTGCCGGATGATCAGGATTTCGAGGCGGGCGAGGCGGTAGATCTTCAGCTCGAGGATGGCGTCGGTCTGATCGGCGTCGAGCTTGAAGCGCGTCATGATCTTTTCCGCCGCGTCGGCCTTGCCGTCCGACTTGCGGATGATCCTGATGATCTCGTCGAGCGCGTCGAAGACCGTTTCGAAGCCTTCGAGAATGTGGATGCGACGCTTGAGGGCCGCGAGCTCGTGCTCGAGGCGATGGGTGACGACCTCGAGACGGAAGTGGAGGAAGTGCCACAGGATCTGTTTCAGGTCGAGGCGCTCGGGGCGGCCGACGTCGGGATTCTCGGTCGGGATGAGGCACGTGAGGTTGACGCCGATGTTGATCTGCAGCGGCGTGTGCTTGAAGAGGTACGCCATGACCATCTTCTCGTCGGCGTCCTTCTTCATCTCGATGGCGATGCGCACGTCCTCGGTCGAGAGATCCTTGACGTCGAGGAGCTGCGGCAGCTTGCGCCCTTCCGCGATCTGACCGATCGCTTCGCAGAGCTGCGCCTTGTTGACCGTGTACGGAATGCTGTCGATGTAGATGGTCTTGGTCGATCGCGATTCGGGCCCGATGTCCCACGTGCCGCGAAGGCGAATCGAGCCGGCGCCGGCTTTGTAGATGGCCTTGATCTCGTCGGGCGAGTTCAGGATCTGGCCGCCGGTGGGGAAGTCGGGGCCCTTGATGTACCGACAGAGCTGCGCGTTCCCGATGTCTTCGTTGTCGAGCAGCTTGATGAGCGCGGTGCAGACTTCGACGAGGTTGTGCGGCGGGACGTTCGTCGCCATGCCGACGGCGATTCCCGTCGTGCCGTTGACGAGGAGGTTCGGCAGCCGCGCAGGCAGGACTACCGGCTCGGTTTTCGTCCCGTCATAGCTCGGCCTGAACGGTACCGTGGTTTGATCGATCTCGGTGAGCATCTCGTCGCTGATGCGCGCGAGACGGCATTCCGTGTAGCGCATCGCCGCGGCGGGATCGTCATCGAGCGAGCCGAAGTTGCCGGAGCCGTCGACGAGCGGATTGCGCAGCGAGAAGGGCTGCGCCATGCGCACGAGCGCCTCGTAGATCGCCATGTCGCCGTGCGGGTGATAACTGCCCATCACGTCGCCGACGACCTTGGCGCTCTTGCGATGCTTCACGTCGGCCGTCAGGTTCTGCTGCCACATCGTGTAGAGGATGCGGCGCTGCACCGGCTTCAGGCCGTCGCGCACGTCGGGCAGCGCGCGCGACGTGATGACCGACAACGCATAGTTGAGGTACTTGGACTGCGCGGCTTCGTGCAGCGCGACGTTCTGCGTCCCGCCGGCACCGGTTCCTCCGGCACCCGACCCGCCGCCGGCAGCCGTCGATCGAGTCGCGGCGTCCTTGCCCGCGTCGCCGCCGGAGGGCTCCATGTTGTCGAACAGCGATTGCTCGCGGGACTTGCGCTTGGCCAACGACTGAATCCTCTGTGGGTTTCGAAAACAGCTGCGGCCGGGACGCGGCCGCGGGTCGATATTGTACCGCGACGAACTCGCGTTGGTCGCCGTTTACGCCGGCAGCGTCGAGCGGGGACAGAAGACAACACTTCATGCCGACGGACCGGCCACGAAGTCACGAAGATCACGAAGCGTCTGGAGATCTCGGAGGGAAAACCAACCGCGCGAGTGAGGGCGAAGAAAACAGGGTCGTCAGGTTTGAGCCTGACGACCCTCACCGTGCAGCGATGCGTGCTACTTGATGAACAGCATCTCCCGGTACGTCGGCAGCGGCCACAGTTCGTGCGGCATCATGAGCTCGATGTGGTCGCCGACCTCGCGCAGATCGTCCATCGCCGGGATGACCGCGTCGCGGTAGTGCTTCGCGTGCTTTGCGGCGTCGCCGCCGCCGTCGTGCGCGAGGACCTTCGCGAGCTTGTCGGATCGCTGCCGCAGCTGATCGATCCGCTTCGTCAGCGCATCGAGGACCTTCTTGCCCTCGACTGACTTGCCGCCCGCCGCCTTGACCGCTGCGACGCTCTGTGCGACCTGCTTCATGTACTCGAACGCCGCCGGCAGGATGTACCGATCGGCGATGAGCACCATCAGCTGGCCCTCGACGTTCACCGTTTTGTTGTACGTCTCGAGCATGATCTCGAAGCGCGCATGCACTTCGCGCTCGTTGAGCACCTTGTAGGTCTCGAAGAGCGCGACCGTGTCCTTCGACACGAGCTGCGGCAGCGCGTCGACGGTGTTCTTCAGGTTCAGCAGGCCCCGCTTGCCGGCCTCCTTCTCCCATTCCTTCGAGTAGCCGTTGCCGTTGAAGATGATCCGTTTGTTGTCCTTGATCACCTTCGGCAGCAGCTCCGCGACCGCCTGCTCGAGCGACTTTCCGCCCTTCGTGGCCTTCTCCATCTCGCTCGCCATGTGGTCAAGCGATTCGGTGACGGCCATGTTCAGCGCGATGTTCGGGTAGCCGATGCTCTGGTTCGACGACACCGCGCGGAACTCGAACTTGTTGCCCGTGAACGCGAACGGACTGGTGCGGTTGCGGTCACCGGGGTCGCGCGGCAGCTTCGGCAGCGCCATGACGCCGGTGTCGAGCACGCCGCCCTGCTTCGTCGACCTCGCACCGCCTTTCTCGATCTGGTCGAAGATGTCCGTCAGCATGTCGCCGAGGAAAATCGAGATGATCGCCGGCGGCGCTTCGTTCGCGCCGAGCCGATGATCGTTGCCCGCGCTGGCGATGCTGGCGCGCAGCAGTCCCTGCCACTTGTTGACCGCGCGGATCACCGCCGTGCAGAACACGAGGAACTGCATGTTGTCGTGCGGGTTCGCGCCAGGGCTGAGCAGGTTGTGGCCGAAATCGTCGGTCATCGACCAGTTCAAGTGCTTGCCCGATCCGTTGACGCCCGCGAACGGCTTCTCGTGCAGCAGGCACGCGAAGCCGAACTTCGGCGCGGTCCGCTTGAGCGTTTCCATCACCATCATCTGGTGGTCGGTGGCGACGTTCGCGTTCTCGAAGATGGGCGCGATCTCGTACTGGCTCGGCGCGACTTCGTTGTGCCTCGTCTTCACCGGCACGCCGACCTTGTACAGCTCTCCCTCGGCCTCCGACATGAACGCCATCACGCGATCCGGGATCGTGCCGAAGTACTGATCCTCGAGCTCCTGGCCTTTCGGCGGCTTCGCGCCAAAGAGCGTCCTGCCGGCGTTGATGAGATCGGGGCGCGCCAGATAGAAATAGCGATCGATCAGGAAATATTCCTGCTCCGGCCCGCACGTCGTCGTGACGCGTTCGGCTTTCGATCCGAACAGCTTCAGCACGCGGACGGCCTGCTTCGACAGCGCTTCCATCGATCGCAGCAGCGGCGTCTTCTTGTCGAGCGCTTCGCCGGTCCAGCTGACGAACGCCGTCGGAATGACGAGCGTCACGGAGCCGCCGCTCTTCAGCAGCCACGGCGCCGACGTCGGATCCCACGCCGTGTAGCCACGCGCCTCGAAGGTGCTGCGCATGCCGCCCGACGGAAAGCTCGACGCGTCGGGTTCGCCCTTGATCAGCTCCTTGCCCGAAAACTCGGCGACGGCTTTGCCGTCCGGCGTCGGGCTGAGAAACGAATCGTGCTTCTCCGCCGTGATGCCGGTCAGCGGCTGGAACCAGTGCGTGTAATGCGTCGCGCCGTGCTCGACGGCCCATTCCTTCATCGCCTTCGCGATCGCGTCGGCCGCGGAGAGATCGAGCGCTTCGCCCATCGTGATCGTCCGGCGGAGCGCGGTGTATGCCTGCTTGGGGAGTCGCTTTTGCTGGACTTCGTCGTTGAAAACGAGGCTGCCGAATGCCGTTTCGCGCGCGTTGCGCGTCTCTTTCGCGTCAGTCACCGACCAGTCGCGAATCGCGCTGATCGCTTCCCCAAGTACCGCAGACCCCATCGTCGACCCCCTTCTTCAAGAACCGCAGCCGGAAACCCTGGGGACTATATCCTCCAAGTATGAAAGGATGCATTATGTGCAATTACTTGCTCAATTTGCAAGATATTCGTTACAAATTGGCGACAAATAGCGCTAATTTCAAAGTCCGTCATCGAATTGATGCAGATTATGCACGAATTCATGAACGTGAAGTCATCCACCCCAGCAATGCGAGGAATTCGGCGAGAACCATCGCGGTGGCTCCCCAGATCTCGACGCCGTCCACGTGAAACGCGGGCACGCGGATCGAGCGCCCGTCGCGGAGGCGCGCTGTTTCCCGCAGTGTCGAGGGGCTGAGCAGATCGTCCACGCTTGGCTCGAGGATACGGGCGACCTCGCCGTCCGACGGCGTCAACGTCGGCTTTGCGCTCAATATGCCGACGACAGGGTGCAGTCGGAATCCGCTCACGGGGATGTCGAGCGGCGTGAGCGCGCCGAGGACGCCGACGTCGGACGATGCTAGGCCGATCTCTTCGAATGCTTCTCGCAGTGCGGCCTGCTCGAACGTTTCACCCGGATCGACGACGCCTCCGGGCAGCGACACCTGGCCGCCGTGACGCAGCCGATCGGCGCGCACCGTGAGAATGATGTGCGCGTGTCCGTGATGAGGAAACGCGGCGAGCAGTCCCGCGGCGGGGCGCACACGGGTCGGATCGAAGTCCACGGGCCACTGCCGTCGCGGAAGCGGAGCGAGCGCGGCTTGCGCTTCGGGTCCCGGAAGCGTTGATGACAGCCCTCGGGTCAGACGCGAGACGACCTCGTCGAAGTTCACGCCGGGCTGCGCCTCAAGGAACCTGGGTCATGCCGCCGCACGATCCCAGCGGCGGCGGGTAGTTCGACGTCGTGATCGCACGAACGAGCTCCGATGCGATGAACGCGTATCCCGAATCGTTCGGATGCATGCCGTCGGATGAATAGTTGGACGGGAGATAGCTGCGCGAATCGCACATCACATCGATCACCGTGATGCCCTGGCTCACGAGCGGATTCACCACCGTCGTCGTCATGCCGACCGCGGCGCGCTGCGCGGCTCGCCGCTTGTCGAGGCCGTCGCCGGAAAGATACGGTAGTGCCGCCATGTTTGGAACGTTCAGCACGACGATGCGGGCGGACGGCGCTCGATTGCGGATGCCCGCGATCAAGTTCGTGTAGTCGGCGCCGAATACGCGGACCTGGGAATCGATGTAGCCGTTCGGATCACCGCCTCCGGCGCCGCCCCCAAGCGCGGCGGTAATGACGTTGACGTCGTTGCCTCCCGCAAAGATTGTGACAAGGGTCGAGTTGGTCAGGACGAACGGCATTTCCTGGTCGATGAAGTTGCCCTCGATTGTCCTGCCGTACTGTTGGCCGAGGCTTTGAAGGTCGTGGCCGATCACCGCGGTCGGGATGCCGAGATTCTGCAGGTTGACCGTAAAGCCCTGGGACTTGAGGTTGCGCACGGCAACCTGTACGTACCCTTGACCGTTAGGGCAGTCTGTAAAAGGGAAGCACGGGACGCTCGAGCCGATGCCGTTGGCGTCGCTGGCGCCGACGGCGGTGTAAACAATGGTCGATCCGGGCGCTGGAGGACCGCTCGGCGCCGTTGGGCTCTTGTTGCCGTTGAGACCGAGCTTGTCACAAGAAACGGTCAGCAGAGCGAACGCAGCCGCGGCGCCGATCCGCCGAATTGGAGTACGGCGCCTGCCGCGAAAAAACCTTCGTGTCGAATCACACATCGGCTCGGATCCCTTTACTAGAATGGCATGGTTCAGTGCCGCAACGATTCTGGTCGACGCTGGCGGCGGTCGTGAAAGGCGTCGCTACTAGTCCGTTTCGGACGAACGCGCCGCAAGTTGAGCTCAAGGCGGGCGACATGGCGCCGCCGTTCGACCTTCGCGGATCGGACGGACGCGACTATCGGCTTTCGGATTTCCGCGGCCGCTCGGCGGTCGTGCTGGCGTGGTTCCCGAAAGCATTCACCGCAGGTTGAGCGGCGGAATGTCGGTCGCTCGGTGCGAGCGGCGCAAGATTGCGGCGTTTCGAGGTCGCGTACTTTGCGGCGAGCGTGGACGACGCGGAAACCAATACGGAGTTCGCCTCGTCGGTGGGTGCCGACTATCCCATATTGAGCGATCCGACGAAGACTGCGGCCCGCGCCTACGGCGTGCTGGGCGCGACCGGTTTTGCTCGGCGCTGGACGTTTTTCATCGACCGCGACGGCCGAATCCTCGCGATCGATAAACAGGTGTCCCCCTCGTCGCACGGAAACGACGTGGCGGACCGGCTCTTGGCTCTTGGAGTGCCACTGCGGACATGACGCTGCTCGAACGATTCCGGGCGCAACCCCGCCAGAAACACGCCGACCCCGCGGTCCGGCTCGGCTTCGTGCAGGAAATCCCGATGAGCGAGCGCGAGCTGCTCGTCGAGATCGCGCGCGAGGACGCTGATCCCCGTATCCGGCGCGCAGCGGTCGCGAAGCTGCTCGACCCGCCGGCGCTCGGCGCCATCGCCTCGAGCGACGCCGACGCATCGGTTCGCGAGCAAGCGGCCGCGATGCTGCGCGACATTGCCCTCGAAGCGTTCGAAGGCATCGGCGAGCCGGAAAGCCTCGCAGCGGTCGATGCGCTCACGGATGCGAAGTCGCTCGCCACGATCGCGAAGAGCGCCGCGAGTCAGACGGTCGCCGATCGCGCGCGTGCCCGCGTGGACGATCCGCACGCGCTCGGCTCTATCGCGCGTCACGCGGAGCACGAATCGGTCCGCCGCGCGGCGTTCGCGTCGCTGGACGACGAACGCGAGATCCTGAGCGTCGCGCTGAACAGCGAGTTCCGCGATCCGGCGCTGGCTGCGGTCGACGCCATCACCGATCGTGCGGAACTGGAACAGATTGCGTCACGTGCGCGCAACAAGCACGTCGCCAAGCGCGCGCGCACGATCGTGCGTGAGTTCGAGGAACGCGAGGCACGCGATCGCGAAGCGGCGGAAGAGGCGGCCAAGGCGGCCGCGGACGCCGAGCGCGCTGCACGCCTGGAGTCCGCGCGGTCCGAGGCGGAAGCGCGCGAAGAAGCCGAACGCCATGCTGCGGAGGCGACACGATCGGCCGCCGCCGAAGCGGCTGCCGCCGCGGACACGGAACGCGCGCGCCAGCAGGCCGAACGCGATCGCGAGCGCCTCGAGGCGGAGCAGCGTGACGCCGCCCGCCATCACGCGCGTCAGAAGGAGCTTGCCGACGACGCGACCCGGGTGGCGGCGATGGAGGACATGCGCGCGGCTGTGCGGCAATTCTCGGTCATCCGCCGCGAGTGGTCGTCGCTGGCCGGCCAGGCGGCGCCCGAACCCGAGACGCTCGCGCAGTACGGCCAAGCGGACGCGGCGTTCGTCGCCCGCGAGCACGTCGCGCGTGAATCCGAGCAGCAGGCGCGCCGGGAAGCACTGACGCGGCTGCAGCAGCTCGTGGCGCGCGTCGAACCGCTGGCGGCGCGCGAGGATCTGACGCTCAAGAACGGCGAGCGCGCGCTCCGCGACGTACGCGCGGCGCTCGGCGCGATGCCGTCGCTGCCTTCGAAACAGGATCACGACGAGGTTCTCGGCAAGCTGAAGGCCGCACTGAGCGCGCTGACGCCCAAGGTGCAGGAACTGCGCGAGGTGGCGGGTTGGCAGCGCTGGGCGAACGTCGGCATCCAGGAGCAGCTCGTCGAGAAAATGGAAGCGCTCAAGACGCTCGACGATCCCGAACAGGTCGCGCGTCAGGTCAAGGAGCTGCAGCAGCAGTGGCGTCAAGCGGCGGACGTGCCGCGCGCGCAAGGCGAAGCGCTCTGGCGACGGTTCAAGGCCGCGCACGACGAGGTGTGGACGAAGTGCGAAGCCCACTTCGCAGCGCAGGCGGAAGTGCGTGCGGACAACCTGACGCGCAAGCTCGCGCTGTGCGAGCGCGTCGAGGGGCTGGCAGACTCGACCAACTGGATCCAGACGGCCGAGGAGATCAAGAAGCTGCAGGCCGAGTGGAAAACGATCGGCGCGGTCAGCCGCGGCCAGGAAAAAGCGATCTGGGAGCGCTTTCGTACCGCCTGCGATCGCTTCTTCACGCGTCGCCACACAGATCTTGCCGAACGCAAGACGGTCTGGTCCGCGAACCTGACGAAAAAGGAAGCGCTCATCACGCAGGTGCAGGCGCTTGCCGATTCCACCGACTGGGATAAGACGGCGGCCGAGATCAAGCGCATCCAGTCGGAATGGAAGACCATCGGTCCCGTGAAGAAGAGCCGCTCCGAAGCGCTCTGGCAGCGGTTCCGGGCGGCGTGCGATCAGTTCTTCACGCGCTACGCCCAGCGCCACGAGATTGCCCGCGGCGAACGTGTCGCCGCCCGCGAGTCCATCGTCGCCGAACTGGAAGCGCTGACGGCGGACGTGCCTGCCCCGGCGGAGGGCGAGGCGACCGGTTCCGAGGCGGCATCCGCTGCGCAAACGCATCCGCCGCAGGCAGCAGAAGAGGCGCCGGCGGATCTCGCCGCGAAGGTCCGGTCGATCCGCGGACGATGGCAGCAGGAACTGGCGGCGCGCGGAGTGGACCGCGGTCCTGCCGCGGCGCTCGACGAGCGCTTCGCCGCGGCGTTCGCTCGCGTCATCGCACGCTGGCCGCAGATTTTCACCGGCACCGATCTCGATCCCGAATCCAACCGCCGCCGCATGGAAACCATCGTCAAGCGGATGGAGGAGCTGGCAGGGTCGGTCGCCGGGTCGGGCGACATGGCCGATGCCGCCGCATCGCCGTCGAGGCTTGCCGCGATGCTCAAGGAAGCGCTTGCCGCGAACACGATCGGCGGCAAGGCCGATCACGAGAGCAAGCTGCGTGCGGCGACCGATGAAGTCCGGCAAGCGCAGGCGAACTGGTCACGCATCGGACCGGTCCCTGACGACGTGCGGCGTGCGCTGGCCGATCGATTCCAGCGCGCGATACGCCGGATTGCGGACAAGGCCGGCGACGCCGGACGCGGAGGGCGCGTGCCGGTGGGCGCCGGCGGACCGAGCGCGCGCGCACGGAACTAATTCCTACTGCTGGATCTTGATCAGCTCGATGTCGAATACGAGCATCCCGTACGGCGCGCTCTTGCCACCGTACGCCAGCTTTTCGGGAATCCAGAATCTCGCCTTCTCGCCCTCGTACATCAGCTGAAGGCCCTCTGTCCATCCGGGGATGACGCCGTCGAGGCCGAAGGTTGACGGCTGTCCACGCGTGACCGAGCTGTCGAACATCTTGCCGTCGGTCGTCCATCCCGTGTATTGGACAGTGACCTGGCTCGACGCCTTCGGATGCCTGCCACCGGTGCCTTCGCGCAGGACGCGGTACGCGAGACCGCTCGCGGTCTTCTTCACGTCGGCCGGAACCGCCTTGACGTCCGTCGGCGCTCTGACCGGAAGATCGAGCAGTTCGACGTCGAACACCAGCGTGCCGGCCGGCCGATCCTTCTGACCTTTGTAGGCGAGCGACTCGGGAATCCACATCCTCCGCTTCTCGCCCACGACCATCAACTGCAGGCCTTCGCTGAAGCCTGCGATCACACGGCTGACGGGAAACATGGCGGGCTTTCCGGTCGTGAAGGAGCTATCGAACATCTTGCCGTCGGTCGTCCACCCCGTGTAGTTGATCGACACGAGATCTTCCTTGACCGGGTGGTCCTTGCCCGTTCCCGGCTTGAGGACCTTGGTCGCCAGGCCCGATGGCGTCTTCACCGCGTCGGCTGGCGGCGCGGCCACGTCGGGCGGAGCGGACGGCGCGGCGGGCGCTTGCGCGCCGGCAACCGCAGCCGAACACAGCAGGATGAGGGCACAGAGCGGAATTCGCATCCAATGATTGTAGCCGTTGAAGGTTGAGCGTTGGAATTGCGACCGGGCGTTGACGTTGAGCGTTGGGATTTGGACTGTGTTAGGCTCTTCGACGTACCTAGCGGACTTCTCAACCAGCAAGCCTCAACGAGCAACGCTCAGAAAGCTGACCGTTGTTCGTTGTTCGTTGTTCGTTGCGAGTTGAAAGAGTCCTACCTGCGCTCTCGATCTCGCCGAGTTCGTGGATGTAGGCATCAGCGAGCACACACAGGAAAGGTGTGCCATGCCTCACTTCACCAAGCTCACGCCCAATCTCATCGTCTCGAGCGTCGAAAAGAGCCTGGAGTTCTACGAAGGCGCGCTCGGATTCGCGCGCGCGATGACGGTCCCCGAGCAGTCGCCGTTCGTCTTCGCGTCCGTGACGAGCGGGCCGATCGAGATCTTCTTCAACGATCGCTCGACGGTCGCCAAAGAAAGCCCGCAGTTTGCTGGAAAACCGCTCGGCGGCGGCAACACGATGTTCATCGAGGTGGACGACGTGAACGCGCTGCACGATCGGATCAAGGACCGCGTCAAGATCCTGCTGCCGATCGTCGATCAGTGGTACGGGATGCGCGAGTTCGCGATCGAAGATCCCGACGGCTACGTGATCACGTTCGCGCAGCGGATCGGCCAGCCGTCCTGATCGTTTCGATCAGCGGCGGCGTTTCTGGAGCTCGTCGAGGCTGCGCTTCACTGCCTCGAGCTTGGCGCCGGCCTCGGCGAGCCTTCCTTCAGCCGTGAGCCGCTGGTAGTCCGCGAGATCGCGCGACGCCTGCTCGATCAGCGCGCTCAGATCTGGCGAAGACGTCGCGGCGGCTCCCTGTGCGCCTTGCGCGGGCGCGGCTGCTGCCGGCGCGCCGCGCTGTGTGGCAGCCGGCTGCGGCGAAAGCGTTGATGCCGCCTCGCCGAACAGCGACGAGAGTGCTGCGTCGAAGGTCGGACCGTACGCCAGGCGATCCTGCAGCGCGAGCACGACGATTCGCAGCTCCGGCATCGGACTGCGCTCGGCCTGCAGGTAGATCGCTTCCGCATAGAGCAGCGCCTGTCCGACGGGAATTACGATGAGGCTGCCGCGCCGCACGTGCGATCCCTGCTGGTTCCAGAGCGACAGCTGGCTCGACAGCTGCGGGTTCTGATCGATGCGCGCCTCGACCTGGAGCGGTCCGTCCACGAGCCGCGTCTTCGGGAACTCGTACACCGCTACGGATCCGTAGTTCGGACCGTCGCTGCGTCCCGCAATCCAGCCGATCAGGTTGTTCCGGTTCGCCGGCGTGAAGGGCAGGATTTCGACGAACTCCAGCTGCTTCTCGCCCGGCAGCGTCATCAGCACGAAGTTCGGCTCCATCGCCTGCGCGCCTGACTGATCGCGTTGCGCATTCGATCCGATCTCGGCGGCGACGCTCCACAGATCCTCGCGGTTGTAGAACACCGCAGGGTTCGTCATGTGATACAGCCCGTACACCGCGCCCTGCACCTGAAGCAGCAGCTCGGGATATCGCATGTGCTTGCGCAGCCACGGCGGCATGCTCGCGCCGTCCTTGAACAGCGACGGAAAGACGCTTCGATACGCGCCGATGATCGGATCCTCGTCATCGAAGACATAAAACGTCGTCGTTCCGTCGTAGGCGTCGACGACCGCCTTGATGCTGTTCCGGAGGTAGTTGATCCGATCGTTGTTGAGGCGATAGTGCCGCGCGTACGGAAATGAATCCGACATCGTGTAGCCGTCGAGCACCCAGAGGAGCCGTCCTTCATCGGAGATGACGATGTACGGATCCTGGTCGTAGACGAGATACGGCGTGAGCGTCTCCACGCGCGTGCGGATGTTCCGGCGCATCAGCACCCGGCTCTCGGCGGTCACGTCGTCGCTGAACGGCAGCTTGGTGAGATCGCCGCGGTCCAGAGCGATGATCGCGCGCCGGAGGAATCCGCCGACGGCGAAGCCGCCGTTGCCTGCGTAGGACGTCAGGTTGTTGGTGTCGCCCTGCGGATAGTTGAACTCCTTCTGCCTCGTCTTGACATAGACGTCAGTGTCGGTCAGCTCGCCGAAATAGATCTCCGGCCGCGTCACGCGGATCGACTGAAGCGTGCTCTGGACGGGCATGTTGCTCAGGACGAGGTCCGGCATGCCCTCCGGCGTGAATCCGTTGACGGGATTCATCGTGACGCCGTATCCGTGCGTGTAGATCAGCTTCTCGTTGATCCAGTTTCGGCTGCTCTCAGGCAGGCGAGTCACGTTCAGCTCGCGCGCCGCGAGCATCATCTGCCGCGGTACTCCGTCGATCTCGTAGCGATCGATGTCGATGTCCGGGAAGTCGTAGTACGTCCGAATTTCCTGAATCTGACGCAGCGTGTCCTGCAGCGCACGCCAGTCCCAGAGGCGGATGTTGTTCAGCGTCGCCTGATTGTTCGGCGCATCCACGGCGGCGATGCCGGCTTCAGCAGGGAACGGTTTGAGAGCGGCCTGCTGCAGCGCGAACGCCCGCCGCGTCATCTCGATGTTGTGCGCGATGAACGGCGTCTCCCGCACCAGTTCGTTCGGTTTGACGATGAACGCATTGGTGTAGCTGCTCGACACGCCCACGACGGCGTAGCAGAGCGCGGCCGGGACGACCGCGGCGATGAGCCACCGGATCTTCGGCGCGGCCACCGCGTTCACCAGCGCCGCCGCGCCTCCAAGAACGAGTGCGCCGACGACGAAGAGCAGACCCGGCAGCGTGACGTGCGCTTCCGTGTACGTCACGCCTGCGAAGATCGTGTGGTCCGTCAACAGGTACTCGAAGCGCATCAGGTAGATGCGCCACGCCAGCGCGAGCAGGAGTGCTGCAAACGCGATCGACAATCCGCGCCACGCGCGATAACTGTGCGAGTCGCGATCGAAGCGATTGACCATCCGTGAGCCGCTGGTGACGAGCGCGAAGAAGCCGGCCACGGCGGTCACGACCACGGCCATCGAGATCAGCCAGCCGCTGACCATTTGATACGCGGGCAGCGTGAACAGATAGAACTCGATCGGCTTTTGAAAAATCGGATCGACGCCGGCATTTGTTCCGTTGCCTGCGCCCGACCAGTACAGGACAAGCGTCGTCCAGTCCGACACCATTCCGGCGGCGGTCGCGGCCGCAATGACCGCGGCGCCTGCGACGCCGATCAGCCGGAGCACCGGTTCGACCGGGAGCCTTATCGGCTGGCCGTTGATGAGGATGGGAACGCCGCGCAGCTCGCCGATTCGCGGCGGCTTGAGCGCCGTGAAACATCCGTAGAGTACGAGAAAGGTGACGACGGCGAAGAGCGTGAAGATCAGCGACTGCAGCCGGAGCGTCTTCCAGAAGACGTCGCCAAAGCCGAGCGCATCCCACCAGAGCGCGTCGACATAGTAGGAGAGGACGGTTCCTCCTCCTATGAAGACGATCGCGACGATCGCGAAGAGAATCCAGCGGCGCACGTGATCCAATTATTTCACGGGACGCTCAGCCGCTCCGCCATAGTCCCGGCTGCCGTAGTCCTGCTCGAGCGCGCCGGGAACGGTGATGGCGTTGCCCGGAACGGGTTCCGGCGTTGCGTGCCGGACGGGCTTCAAATGGCGTAAGTAAACCACCACGGCGTGCCTGTCTTCCTCCGTCCAGTTGGCGAACACCCCCCACGGCATCGCGGCAGTCGGTACGACATGGCCATCGGGGAAGACGCCGCTCTTCAGCACGCGCTTGACCTCGTCATCGGTCCGCCGGGCGAGGCCGGTTTCCGGATCCGGCGTCAGGTTTCGGCTGACATATGTGGCCTGCGTGGACTCTGCCTTCAGCGCGCCGCCCGCGAGGTAGCGCGTCAGGTCTGGTCCCTGCGCTCCGTTGACCGCGTGGCAGGCGATGCAGCCCGTCGTCATGACGATGTAGCGTCCGCGCTCGGCGATCGCACGCTCCGCGGGGTCGGCGATGTCCGCCGTCGTCGGCGCCGCGGCGGCCATCTGCTTGCCGAACTCCTCCGGCGCGATCGAGAAGAAGGGCGGAACGAAGTAGAGGAACGCGCACAGTCCACAGAACGCGGCAGCGACGACAACGGCCCCCGTCCACTTGAGGATGCGTTTGATCATCTTCCGCCTCCGTTCGCGCTGGCCGGCGTCGGCAGGAAGGCGATCGGTGGATCGATGCCGAGAATGAGCATCTTGAACTTGCCCCACATGTACAGCGGCAGCGGTCTCCATTTGACCGTCGTCAGCTTGTTCGAGACCGGCGGCACGGTCCGCAGGTACTTGACGATCGCGTCGAGGTCGTCAGGCGTCATCGTCGAGAACGACGCCCAGTCCATCGGAAACGGAAGCAGCCTTGTGCCGTCGCGAAGCGTGCCCCTGGTGATGACGCGCTTGATTTCGTCGTCCGTCCAGTTGCCGAGGCCCGTTTCCTTGTCGGACGTCAGGTTGCCCGTGGTGAAGTCGCCGAACGGCTCGATTCGGATCAGGAGGCCGCCGGCGAGTCGCGTGCCCGGACGGATCCGTTCCTGTTCGTCGTACGACGAGTGGCACTGCACGCAGCCGAGCGTGTTGACCAGGTACTCGCCGCGCTTCACCGGATTCGCCTTCGCCGCGGCCTGGTCGCGCGCGTAGAACTGCTCGACTTCCGCGGCAGTCATCGACCAGACAGGCTTTCGTCCGAGCGACGTCACGTAGTTGGCGAGATCCCACATGTCGCGGTCGCTGGCGGCATCAGCGAACGACGGCATCGGCGTTCCCGACATGCCGGTGCGGAGGCGGAGATAGATGTCGCGTGCGGTTGCGCCGCCGTGGAAGGTCCAAGGCTCCGTCAGATCTGCGGCGCGCAGCGGCTGATTCCAATCGTCGGTGAACTCGGTCGCGACGGCGCCTGCGCCGCGTCCGTCGGTCCCGTGGCATTTCGAGCATTGCAGCCGGTCGTAGACAAGCTGACCGCGACCCATGCTGTCCGGCGAGCCTGGCACCTCGGCGCCGACCGCAACGACCTTCGCCGGCGTGGCGAACTGCGGCGAGAGTGACTTCAGAAATCCGACGACCGCGCGGACGTCAGCGTCCGCAAGCACGCGATCGAACGCCGGCATCGCCGTGCCGGGCAGGCCGCGCCGGATCGTCCGGATCAGATCGTCGTCACTCGGCACGCTGCCGCTGTCGGTCGAACGGATCTTGTAGCGGCCTTTCGTGAAGTCGCGCGGGTGCGGACGCAGAAGCATCGCCGCCGGTCCGTCGCCGGCTCCCGTCGTGCCGTGGCACTCGACGCAGTGCACGTCGTAGACGGCTTTACCGCTTCGCGTCGGCGCTTGCGCGAGCAGCGGCGCCGTGAGCCACCCGATGGCCGCGAACGCGAGCGGCAGCGCGGCTGCGAACGTCGGTCGGTGACGTTGTCGATCAACTGTCATGAACACCTTGGTCTGGTCGGGGAGGCAACGCTGATCGAAATGTGACGAACGGTTCGACGCGCCTATGGCATCAGGACGATTTTTCCAAGCGCGCCGGGTTGCAGGACGGCTTCATGCGCTTTGGAGGCGTCCTTCAGGTCCATCTCGCGGCCGATGATCGGATTGAGCGTGCCGTTCGCCAGCCCGGCGACGAGTCCCGCGTGGATTTCCGCGAACTCGACCTCGCTGGCGTTGAACAGCATCAGGCCGAGGATGGTCGCGTCGCGGTTCATCGCCTCACGCGGATTGATCTCGATTCGTCCGCGATTCCCGACGACGACGATGCGTCCGTGTTTGGCCAGCAGGCTCAGGTCGCGATCGAGGTTGACGTTCGCGAGCATCTCGACGATCAGATCGACGCCGCGGCCCCCGGTGGCGTCCATGATGCTCTTCGTGTAATCCGGCAGCGAGTGGTTCACGACGACATCGGCGCCGTGATCGCGGACCGCCGTCAGGCCTTTGTCGGTGCTGCCCGTGCCGATGACGCGCAGTCCGCGCGCGTGCGCGAGCTCGACGGTCGCGATGCCGACACCGCCGGTCGCGCCGTGGACGAGAACTGTTTCTCCCGGGCGCGCGTGCGTTCGTTGAAAGAGCGCGCGAAACGCGGTCGCGTACGGGACGCCGAGCGCGGCGCCCTGACCCCACGTGGCGCCATCAGGCAGTCGATGAACCTGCGTCGCTGAACACACGAGCTGCTCGCCGTAGGTTCCGGCATTCGGCGCAGCGACATACACACGATCACCTTCGGCGCAGCCGGTCACGCCGCCGCCGACGCTGAGGATTTCTCCCGCGGCATCGGAACCGGGCGTGTAGGGAAGCTGCGGCCGGATCGCGTGCGCGCCGGCGCGAATGTACGTGTCGACCGGGTTCACACCGACGGCGCGGACGTTGACGACAACCTGTCCCGGACCTGCGACGGGATCCGCGATGGATTCCAGCTTCAGGACTTCGGGGCCGCCAAACTCTCGAACGACGATGGCGTTCATGTCTCGGATGCGGGCCCGCGTCGAGCTGATGCGGGCGGGCCCGATGCTATCATGAGAAATTCCATGTCAGTCGTGAAGCTACACCGGACGGTAGGCGTCAAGGTCGGCGCCAATCCCGGCGTGCAGGTCGGCGGCGGCGCGCCGATCGTCGTGCAGTCGATGACGATGACCGATACGGCCGACGCGGCGGCGACGGCGCAGCAGTGCCTCGAGCTGGCCGAAGCCGGGTCGGAGATGGTGCGCGTCACGGTCAACCTTCCGGAAGCGGCTGCCGCAGTACCGGAAATCAAGCAGCGGATGCTCGACGCCGGCTGTCACGCACCGCTCATCGGCGATTTCCATTACAACGGCCACCTGTTGCTGACGAAGTATCCCGACTGCGCGCGCGCGCTCGACAAGTACCGCATCAATCCGGGCAACGTCGGCACAGGACGACGGCGCGACGAGCAGTTCTCCACGATCTGCAAGGTCGCGGTCGACAACAATCGGCCGGTCCGCATCGGCGTCAACGGCGGCTCGCTCAACCAGGAGCTGGTCGTCGCGAAGATGCGGGAGAACACCGATCGGAATCTCGGCAAGACCTCCGAAGAGATCATCAACGAGTGCATGGTGCTGTCGGCCGTCGAGTCGACGGCGCTCGCGATCGAGAGCGGGCTTCGCAAGGACCAGATCATCATCTCGTGCAAGACCTCGCGGCCGCGCGACCTCATCGCGGTCTATCGCGCGCTCGCGCGCGCCACGGATCAACCGCTGCACCTTGGCCTCACTGAAGCCGGCATGGGCACCAAGGGCCTCGTGTGGTCGGCGTCCGCGATGGGCGTGCTGCTGAACGAAGGCATCGGCGACACG
This sequence comes from Vicinamibacterales bacterium, assembly GCA_036557365.1. Lineage (GTDB taxonomy): Bacteria > Acidobacteriota > Vicinamibacteria > Vicinamibacterales > CAVVIG01 > DATKHR01. The sequence goes on along the minus strand of DATBHR010000051.1, from coordinate 9,572 downwards.
ATTCGCGTGTCGTTGACGCCCCGTCCGAACGGCGATCGCCGCGAAGAGGTCTACGCCGCGTGCGAGCTCCTGCAGGCGCTCGGCCTTCGATCGTTCTCGCCGAGCGTCACGGCGTGCCCGGGATGCGGACGGACGACGAGCACGACGTTCCAGGAGCTCGCAGAGCGCATCCAGGCCTACATCCGTGAACGGATGCCCGAGTGGAAGCAGACCCACGACGGCGTCGAGTCGATGACGCTCGCCGTCATGGGGTGCGTCGTCAACGGGCCGGGGGAATCGAAGGCCGCGAACATCGGCATCAGCCTGCCAGGAACCGGCGAGGCGCCTAACTGTCCGATCTACATCGACGGCAAGCACGTGATGACGCTGCGCGGCACCTACGACGAGCTCGCGGCGGAGTTCCAGCGCCTCGTGGATGACTACGTCGAGCACACGTACGCCAGACGCTGAACGGTCGGACGCCGCCGCGATGGACGAGCGGCTCAGGCAGACGCTCCAGCGTGTGTGGGGCTTCGCCGATTTCCGTCCGCTTCAACGCGAGGCGATGCACGCCATCCTCGCCTCCCGCGACAGCATCGTCGTCCTCCCGACCGGCGGCGGAAAGTCGCTGTGCTATCAGGCGCCGGCCGTCGCGGCCGAGAGCGGCATGGCGATTGTTGTGTCGCCGCTCATCTCGCTGATGAAGGATCAGGTGGACGGCCTGCGCGTCGACGGTGTGGCGGCGGCGTACTTGAACAGCACGCTGCAGCCGCAGGAACGCGACGAGGTGCTGGCGAGCGTCCGTACCGGGCGATGCCGTCTGCTCTACGTCTCGCCGGAACGACTGGTCGGAGACGGCGGTGGGCCGCTGCGCCAGATGCTCGCGCGGTCGGGCGTGCGTTTCGTCGCGATCGACGAAGCGCATTGCATCAGCCAGTGGGGACACGATTTCCGTCCGGAGTACCGGCAGCTTGGCCGGCTGCGCGCCGATCTTCCCGGCGTCTCGTTTCACGCGTTCACGGCCACGGCGACCGACCGCGTGCGCGCGGACATCGCGTCCGAGCTTCAACTCACGGAGCCCGCTGTTCTGGTGGGCTCGTATGACCGCCCGAACCTCACGTACCGCGTCGTCGCCCGCAACAACCTGCACGGACAGCTGACGGAGATTCTCGAGCGGCACGATCGCGAATCGGGCATCGTCTACTGTCCGTCACGTCGCGAAGTCGAGGCGCTGGCCGCCTGGCTGCAGGAAGCTGGACTTCGTGCGGTGCCGTATCACGCCGGCCTGGACGACGAGATCCGCAGTCGTCATCAGGAGGCCTTCCTCGACGAGCGCGTGGACATCGTCGTGGCGACCGTCGCGTTCGGTATGGGCATCGACCGATCGAACGTGCGGTTCGTCGTGCACGTCGGTGCGCCTCGCTCGCTCGAGCACTACCAGCAGGAAGCCGGACGCGCGGGACGGGATGGCCTGCCTGCGGAATGCATCCTCGTGTACTCGGCCGGCGACTTCGCACGATGGCGCCAGATGCTGGAGTCGAACGGCGAGTGGAGCGACAGCGCGCGGACGCTGCTTCGCGACATGGAGCGCTACGCGGTCGGCACGCGCTGCCGTCACCGATCGCTCGTCGAGTACTTCGGGCAGAGCTACGAAAAGCCGGAGTGCGGCGCGTGCGACTGGTGCCTGAAGGAGCTCGATCGCGTTCCAGACGGAACGACGGTCGCGCGCAAGATCCTGTCGTGCGTCGCGCGCGTGAAGCAGACGTGGGGATCGAGTCACGTGACCGACGTGCTCGTCGGCCGCGCCTCCGAGAAGGTCGTCTCGGCAGGACACGACGCGCTGTCCACATTCGGCCTTTTGAAGGACGAGACGCCTGCCGCCATCCGCGGGTACATCGATCAGCTCGCGGCGCAAGGGTTCGTGCTGCGCGACGGCGATCCGTATCCGGTTCTCAAGCTCACGTCCGCAGGAGCAGAGCTTCTCCGCGGTTCCGGTGACTGCGACCTGTATCGCCAGTCGGTTCCATCGAAGCGGCGACGACGTTCGGCCGTCCGCGACGCGCTGACGGCGCCCGGGAGCGCGGAGTTGTTCGATGTGCTGCGTGACGTTCGCCTGCGGATTGCGCGGGAGCGCGGCGTGCCGCCGTACGTGATCTTCCACGACACGACGCTGCGGGACATGGCGGAGCGCAGGCCGAAGACTTTCGAGGAGCTGCGCGGCGTCTATGGCGTCGGCGCCCGCAAGGCGGCCGACTTCGGGGATACGTTCCTCGACGCGATTCGCGCGTTCAAAAAGCCGTTCGATTGAACGGCGCCGATACCGGCGTCAGTGAACGGTGTACGGCTCGTGGAGCGCGAACGGGGCGATCTCGACGTCGAACTGGTCGCCGTCGGACGTGGCCATCTGGTACGTGCCTCGCATCACGCCGGTGGCTGTCTTCAGCGGGCAGCGGTGGCTGTACTGGAACGCCTCGCCGGGGCCCAGGACCGGCTGCGCGCCGACGACGCCCGAGCCTTTCACTTCCTCCACGCGTCCGGCCGCGTCGGTGATGATCCAGTGGCGGCTGAGCAGCTGAACGGTGTCGTCGCCCTCGTTGGTAATCCGCACGGTGTAGTGGAACACCCACTGCCCCTGAAACGGCTTGGACCACTCGGGCGCGTAGCGCGACTCGACCTCGACGCGGACATTGTTCGTCACGGCTTCCGATGCCGACGCGTGCAGCTGCGGCTGTTCTTTGACTTCCTTGAATTCGGTCATGTCTGATGACTCGTCCCGCTCCATGATACCAACGTTCGACGCGTTCGATCCCAGCGCCAATGCGTGCCATCCTGGCCTGCCAGGTGAACGCCGCCCCGCCACTCGTCGATGCCGTTCAGCCCGATCGCGTCGGCACGTCGCTCGAGAACGTCCCGGCCAGCCGCTGTGAGGCGCACGACGTCGGTTTCAACCAGTGAATGCTGTGACGGTTGCCGATGACCGTTGCCATTCGCGCTCGCCTGGACCTCGACGAGCGGCGAGCGGCCGCCGGCAAGACGCTGGACGAGGGCGAAGAAGACCGTGTCGCCCATGAACGGCGATTCTTCGCGACGCTGCGTCCGGGCAAACAGCTCCGCGGCGGTTAACGGTCCGGTGGCGATGTTCTCGAGAGCAGCATGCCGCGTCGTCGACAGGCCGTCGTCGGTCGATGGGTACTCCCCGAGAAACCGCCGCAAGGCGGCGCCGAGAAACGGCAGCGCGTCCGTCGCGCCGTCCGCGGCGCTCAGACGTGAAAGCTCGCCGGGATTCGGAAGACGGAAGGCGCGCCACGCGTCTCGCGCAACCGTCAGTTGATCGTCGGTCACGCGCTGACGGACGTCGACGAGCGTACTCAGCTGCCCGGCGGTGAGCTGCCCGAGACCGATGAATCGCTCGACGCCAGGAAAACGGTCGACGCCGATCAGCGACAGGCCGCGGTTTGGCCGCGTCCGCCCGATCCGGTCGAGAAGGCGGATGAGCAGGAGCTGATCGAACAGGTCGTGCTCGAACCAGAGGACGAGCTCCGCGTCCGCCGACGCCTCCGTGATTGCGCGATCGGACGCTTCGAGGCTCGCGCGAATGCGCCGATACGAGTCGTCGTCTCCCGAGCTGAGGAAGCGGGCGCGCAGCGCGTACCACGCCGCGTCGTCCACATCGGGCGCCGGGCCTTCGTGCAGCACATCCGCCGAGACCACGACCGGATCGGTGAGGAATTCCCGCAGCGTCGAGGCCGCGCAGTCGCCGTTGGTGATGTGCAGTGCCGGCACGCTATCCTTTATATATGCACACGGTACAGGCTGCGCGGCTGAAGTCCGGCGTTTCGGCTCTGACGCTCGCCCCGCCGGGAGCCGCGGCGGCGACTGCGGCCAGCAGTCCTGAAATCCGAGGCCGTGCCCTGATCTTCTGGGACCTCAAGGTTCTCGGCAAGCGCAAGAAGCTCGACGCGATCGATACCGATCAGATTACTCCCGCCGCGGACTGCGTGTCCGAGAGCCTCGACACACTGGACGAGCGATGGAAGGCCGGCGCGTTCCGATACCTGCTGCCTGATTTCCGTGCGCGCGTCCATCGCGGCGAAACGTTCGTGATTGCCGGCGACCGCTTCGCGATCGGATCGTCGCGCGAGATGAGCCCAGCGGGCCTGAAAGCGATTGCCGAAGAAGTCGGCCTCGAGATGGTCATCGTCTGCGGCAACAACATGGGAGACATCTTCCGGCGCAACGCGCTGAACCTCGGTCTCGAGGTTGTCCAGAGTGCGGACGCGGTCACGGATGCCAGGGACGACGACGAGTTCGTCTTCAACCGCGAGACGCGAGCGCTGACGAACGTCACGCAATCAAAAACCTACGAGCCGGTGCCGCTGACCGCCAAAGAAAACGAGATTCGTCGCGGCGGAGGCATCTTCGCCGTCGGACGCCGCGAGTTCGTCCCCTCCGTCAAGGCGACGCCGAGAATCGAGTGGCCCGACGAAACCGTCGCTCGCACCCTGACGACGACCGAGCAAATCGTCTGGGCGCACCGCGTGGATCGATCCGTCGACGTGAAGCCCGGCATGACGCTGCGGGTTTACGCCGATCTCCTGCCGGCATCCGACGGCACCGCGCCGTTCGCGATCCACACTTTCAACCAGATTACCGGCGGACAGTCCATCTATCCTCGCCAGGCGGCCATCGCCAACGATCACTTCGTCTTCACCGGGAAGGCCGACGACGACAAGCAGACGGCGATTGGACGCGCGTTCGCGAAGGCGCAGGGACTGGAGCGTCCGTACTACGCGACGCCAGGCGACGGCATTTTTCACTTCTACTTTCCCGAGCAGGGGCTCGTGATGCCCGGACAGTTCATTCCGGGCGCCGATTCGCACAGCCGCGCGTACGGCGCGTACGGCGCGGTCGGCATGGGCGTCGGCTCAACGACGCTCGGATTTGGCTGGTCGACCGGATACATCTACTTCACGCTCGCCAAGGCCCGCCGCGTCGTCTTCACCGGAAAACTCCAGGCGTGGGTCAGCGGCAAGGACATCGTGCTCGAGTTGCTCCGGCGATGGGGGGCCAAGCAGTCGCAGGGCATGTCAGTGGAACTGGTGGATCGCGATGCGCAGCTGCCGATTGCCTACAGAAACACAATCGCGAACATGATGGCCGAGGCCGAAGCGCTGAACGGCATCTTCGCCGGCGACGAGATCACCGCGGCATGGTACCGGGCCAAAGGCATTTCGCAATTGCCGTATCCGCTCATCAAGCCGGGCGCGGAGGCGCGCTACGAGATCGACGAGACGATTGATTTGTCCGACGTCATGCCGTTGATCGCGAAACCGTTCAGTCCTGGCAACGCGTTTCCCGCCGGCGAGGTCGCGCGCGAGCATCTGACCTTCGACAAGGCGCTCATCGGGTCGTGCACGAACGGCAGCTACGACGATCTGCTGACGGCCGCGCTCGTCATCAAGGCGGCGACAGCGAAGGGCGTGAAGAAGGCTGCGAAGGAATTTGTGATCTTTCCGGGATCCGGCGGCGTCGCGCGGCAAATCGAGCGGCCCGACCAGCGTCTCGACGGTCGATCGATTGCCGATGTCTTCCGCTCCGTCGGCGGCGAAATCCGGCAGTCGTGGTGCGGACCGTGCTTCGGTCAGGGCCCGGACGCGCTTCACGCAGGCCAGCGGGCGATCACGTCGTTCAATCGCAACTGGCAGAATCGCATGGGGCTCGGCGGCGAGGGCTACCTCGCCAGTCCCGCCGTGGTCGCCGCGTCCGCGCTTGTCGGTTACATGGCGCCGCCCGACGAGCTCGGCTTGACGTGGAATCCGGACGAGTTCGGAGTCTGACCATGGACGAACAGACGCCAGCAGCGCTCGGAACGGATTCTCAGCGCGCAATCGCGGCGAACATCGGCGTGCCCGCGCATCGCCACATCTTCCTGTGCTGCGACCAGACCACGCCGAAGTGCTGCGAGAAGGAACGCGGGCTGGCGGCGTGGGATTTCCTGAAGAAGCGTCTCAAGGAGCTCGGACTGTCCGAGCACGGCGGCATCCTCCGAACGAAAGCGAACTGCCTCCGCATCTGCGAGGGCGGTCCGATTGCCGTCGTCTATCCCGAGGGCGCGTGGTACGCCGGATGCGATCCGCCCGTGCTCGAGCGCATCATCCAGGAGCATCTCGTCGGCGGCCGCATCGTCTCCGACGCGCTCATTACCGTCGGCCCGCTGCAGCCGCGCTGATCGCGCGCGCCACAAAGCGCCGCCGAATGCATCGGCGCCCGTAAGTCGTTGTGCGTCACCTCGATGGCGCATAACAACGATCCGTCCGGATCGCCCGTCTAACCCGCCATGGATACCCTCCTGCAGGATCTCCGATTCGGCTGGCGGCTGTTGTGGCGATCTCCCGGATTCACGATTGCCGCCGTGCTGGCGCTGGCGCTCGGGATCGGCGCCACGACGTCAATCTTCTCCGTCGTCGATCGCGTTGTCCTGCGGCCGCTGCCGTACCCGGATCCCGATCGCCTCGCGATGGTCTGGGAAATGAACGATGGCAAGGGACTCGCGCACGAGCGGCTGTCGCCGGTCAACTTTGGCGACTACAGGCGTCTCACCCAAGTCTTCGACGATGCGGCCGCGTGGTGGTATCCCCAGCTCAATCTGACCGAGCCGGGACACGATCCCTTGAGGGTCAACGCGATCGAAACGAGCGGCAATTTCTTCAAGGTGATCGGCGTCAATCCGGTGATGGGCGCCGGCATGCCAGCAGATCCGCTGTACTCGCGCGACTTCATCATTGTCATCAGCCATCGCTTGTGGAGAGATCGCTTCAACAGCGATCCGTCGATTGTGGGTAAGGCTGTCGCGCTGAACAGCCAGGCGTTCACGATCGTCGGCGTCATGCCCGACGGATTCAACTATCCGGGCGAGACCGACGTGTGGCAGCGGCTCACGTGGGACATGGCGCAGCACAGCCGCGCCGCGCACTTCATGGAGTCGCTGTTCCGGCTCAAGCCGGGCGTCGCGATCGATCGCGCGAACGGCGAGCTGCGTGCGCTGACGACGCGCCTCGGCGCGGAGTTCAAGGCGACCAACGGTGAGTGGCACGCGCGTGCTGTTCCGCTCGCTACGGAAGTCGTCGGTGCGTTTCGTCCGGCGCTCTTCGCATTGTTCGGCGCCGCGCTATTCCTGCTGCTGATTACCTGTACCAACGTCGCCAGCCTCCTGCTGGCGCGCGCGACGGTGCGCGAACGCGAGGTCGCGGTCCGGACCGCCATCGGCGCAGGGCGCGGACGCCTGATTCGTCAGTTCCTCACCGAGAGCCTCATTCTCGCTGCGCTCGGGACCGCGCTCGGCGTCGTCGTCGCGGTCGCGGCGGTCAGGCTGCTCGTTCGCGTGACGCCGGTGCAGATGCCGAGATTGACGGACTCGGCGGGTCTGGGCGTTGATCCGCGCGTCCTGTTGTTCGCCTGCGGCCTCGCAGCGGTGACGGCGATTGCGTTCGGCATCGTCCCTGCCTTGTTCATGGTGCGCGGCGACATTCAGCGTCCGCTCAAGGACGCGCGCGGCGCCGACGGCGGCGGTGCCCGCCGGCAGGCGCGCAGCATTCTCGTCGTCGCTGAGGTCGCGCTCGCCGTCGTATTGCTCGTCGGCGCGGCGCTGCTCGCGCGCAGCTTCCAGCGTCTCGTCGCCGAGGATCCGTCGTTCAGGCCGGCGAGGACGATGACCGCGAGCGTCGAGCTGCCGTACTCCTATACCGACTGGAAGAAGATTTCGCTGTTCTACGACCAGCTGCTGGCGTCGCTGCCGGCGCAGCCGGCGATCAGTGCGGCCGGCGCGACCAACTTCCTGCCGTTCGACGCGGCGTGGAGAGGTCCATTCGGCGTCCCCGATCATCCGCGCGCCGACACGGAAGAGGCGCAGGCGCAGCATCAGACCGTGGACGAGAACTACTTCCGCATGATCGGCGTCCCGCTGATGAAAGGGCGGCTGTTCGACGCACGCGACACGATGGACGCGCCCGGGGTCATCGTCGTCAACGAGGCGCTCGCGCGCAAGGAGTGGCCGAACGAAGATCCGCTCGGAAAAGTGATCGTGCCGAGGGTGCGCGTCATCGGGCCGATGGGCCGCCTGATGTTCCCCGAGAATGCATCGTTTCAGATCGTCGGCGTCGTCGGCGACCTGAAAAATACGTCGCTCGTGCGTGACGCGGAGCCCGCGATCTATTTTTCCTTCCGTCAGTATCCGTTCCGCGGCCTCAACGTGCTCGTGCAGGGCACAGGGACGCCCGCGAGCCTCGTGTACGAAATCCGCAACGCGGTTCGCCGTCTCGATCCGAATCTTCCCGTCGCGAACGCGCGATCGCTCGACAGCCTGGTGGCGACGGCGACGGATCGTCCGCGTGCGCTCATGCTGCTGATGGCCGTGTTCGCGGCGCTCGCGCTGGGTCTGGCGGCGCTCGGCATCTACAGCGTGATGTCGTTCGGCGTCAATCAGCGGCGGCAGGAGTTGAGCGTGCGCATGGCGCTCGGTGCCAGGCCTCGCGATCTCTTATGGCTCGTCGTGCGGCACGGGATGTGGCTGACGGTGATCGGCGGCGCCGCAGGGGTGTTCGGCGCCGTGCTGATCGGCCGCACGATGTCGAGCCTGCTGTACGGTGTTTCAGCGAGCGACATCACGGCGTTTGCGGTTGCGCTCGGGCTTTCGCTCGCCACCGCGCTCATCGCGTGCTGGCTGCCGGCTCGGCGCGCCGCGGCGCTCAATCCGCTTGAGGGGCTTCGGTCGTAGGGACGGGCGAACAGTCTTGAGAATTGTTCGCAGTCAGTAGACGTCCAGATCTTTGGCCGATACGACCTTCCCGTCGTACGCCGACTGCACTTCCCTGAGAAGCTGTTCCTCGGTCGCAGTCCAGAACAGCTGGTGATACAGGATCAGCAACTGCGGCTTCGCGCGCGACGCGATCGCGCCGAGCTGCGTCGCCGACGTGTGATAGCGCGCGTGATACGCCTGCCACTCCGCAGGCCGTTTCGCGAAGCCGGCGTCCGAGTAGACCTCGTGAATCAGGACGTCGCATCGGCGGCACTGATCCTCGACGCGGGAATCGGCTGATGCGTCGCCCGACACGACGATCGTTCGATCCGGCGTCTCGAACTTGTAGCCAAACGCGTGTTCCCATGCGCCATGCTTGACGACGAAGGCCGTGACGAGCACGCGCTCGTCGCGATAGACGACGCCGGGAGCGACTTCGTGAACGTCGACCGTGCGCGGGTTGTACTTGTGCGCGGGCTCTCCGCCTGTCGTCCGAATCCGAATGTCCTCTGCGTACGCCGCGACGAGATGATCGGTCATCGCGCGCAGCCCGGCGGGTCCGTACACCGACAGCGGTTGGTCGCGTTCCAGCACCCAGGGGCTCAGTATTAAGTCAGCCAACCCAAGCGTGTGATCAGAGTGCAGGTGCGTGACGAACGCCCGCTTCAGATCCGTCGGATCGAGGCCGGGGGTCCCCGCACGTTTTGCCGCCGCGGCACGGCGGACGACGCCGACCCCGGCGTCGACGAGATAACTGGCGTCGTCCACGACGATGGCGACGGCAGGGCCGTAGCGATCT
>DATBHR010000050.1:0-44905 GCA_036557365.1 Vicinamibacterales bacterium | reverse complement strand
CCTTCTCGTGCCACGCTTCGATCGTGTAGGTGCCGGGAGGCAGGCCCTTCAGCGAGAACTTGCCGTCGGGGCCGGTGACCGCGAAGTACGGGTGATCGAGCACGCCGACGTAGGCGTTCATCCAGCCGTGCACGTCGCACTTGAACGGCACCATGACTTCCTTGTTGGTGAAGACGTGCTCGGTCTTCATGTTCTGAATCGGCTGGCCGGTGTTGAATTCCGTGTTGCTCTTCGGAATCGCGTGGATGTTGTGCAGCGTCGGATCGCTGTTGACGATCTCGAGCTTCTGTCCGACGCGGATGCCGAACACGTGCGGGTGGTAGCGGCATTCCTTCTGATCGATGGTCGGCTTGTCGGTCGGCGGATCGTAGACGTAGTTGCCGAGGCCGTCTTTCACGTACACGAACACGTTCGCGAGCGACTTGCCGTCGCTGCCGACCGTGTAGGTTTCCTGGAACTGCGGTCCTTTCGCTTCGCGGATGCAGACCGGATCCGCGTTCATCTTGATGGCTTCGTTCTTGGGCGCCGTTCCATCGAGAACGACCGTGCCCTGGACAATACCCGCCGTTGCCGGATCGACTTTCTGACCCGCCTGCGCCGCCGGCGCAGCCGAGGTGGCCGCCGTGTTCGACGCATCCTGACCGCCGCCGCCGCACGCTGCTACCGATATCGAGAGTGCCGTTCCGAGAACCCAGGCGTTTCGTAGGCGCATTGATCTCTCCTGAACAAAAAAGACTGTAGGCAAAACAACCGGTATTCTACCTTGGCCGGTCAGTGGCGTCTCGCGCGGCCTCCCTGGCGTGCCTTGGCGGGAGCGTGCCCCTTCTCGGCGGCAGTCGCGTGCTCGCGTGTGTCGGCCGCGGCCCCTTCCTGCGGACCCGCGCCGGCTTCGCGCAGCTTCCGGTCGACCCGATCCGCGATCCAGTGCGGATCCCACCACTCAACCGGGTTCACCATGCGCCCGCCGACAAGCTGCGTGAAGTGCAGGTGGTCGCCGCCGGCCAGGCCGGTCGAATCGCTGCGTCCGACCTGCTGTCCACGCTCGACCTTGTCGCCGACCTTCACGTCGAAGGACATCAGGTGGCCGTAGAGCGTCTGTACGCCCATGCCGTGGTCGATGATCACGCAGTTTCCGTAGATGCCCAGCCAGCTCGCGTTGACGATGACGCCGCGGTTGGCCGCGTGGACCGGCACGTGTTCCGTCACCGCGAGGTCGAAGCCGAGATGGACCTGCTGGTCGACGTCCTTGCCGCCGTAGATGTAGGTGCGATGATCCGCGAAGCTCGCTTCAACCTGCGAGTTCCCGAGCTGGACGAACGGCCCGTCCCACAATTTCGTCGGCGATGTTTTGGCCGCGAAGGCGGCGATTTCGTCCGTGTTGATCTTGCGGAGGTCTCCATTGATCTTCAGGAAGGCCTGCAGCATTTCGGGCGTGCCTTCCGCCGGCGTCGCCAGCTTCAGCTCGGGGGAATGCTCCAGGATTTCGGGAACGACGCGATTGATGAATTTGTCGTCGAGTTGAATGCGGCTTTTCTTGAACGGCTTCTCGAACACGTTGTCGACGAAGCTGGCCTTCGACTCGTTGCCGGCTTCATCCCTGGCGAAGGCCTGAATGCTCGCGTTCAGCGGCTGATCGTGGAGCAGCGCGAAGAACGCCATCTTGACCGTCGGATCCGCGCCCTGCACGCCGGCGCCTGACACGGGGAATCCCGGATACTCGATGTCGCCGACGCGGACTCCTGACGTGACGTCGGCCGGTGTGGCCTTGTAGACGACCAGCTCCGCGCCGCCGTGATTGACGTAGTGCTTCGTCGATAACACGGCGATGCGCGGCGCCTCGAGCCGGATCTGAATCTCCTTGGTCGTGCTGCTCGACAGCTGACGCAGGTTGAGGAACGACGGCCGCGTGGCGGTCACGAGAATCCGCGCGGTGCCTTGCTGAAGATCGGGCAGATCGCGCTTGCCGATGCCGCGTGCGACGCGAATCTTGTTCGGTCCCGCGTCGGCGATCGTGACGCCGGCAGCAGCGCTCTGCGGAACAGCACCGCGCCCAGGTGCGGTGAAATCGACGAGCGGCGTCGACTTCCCGTTCTGCTCCAGCGCGACGGAGAGCCTGGTGAAGCGCGCCTGCGGCGCCTCGGCGGTCAGTTCGAGCGTGCCCGACTGACCGACCAGGTGATCCGGCTTGGCGATGACGAGTTGCGGAGGTGCACCGCGTCCGGCAACGTAGTACGCGATACCGAATGCGACCAGCACGACGAACAGGAGGCCCAGAAGCCAGCGAAACATGGACCCCATCATACAAACTTTGTTAAAATCTGGAGTTCCTGTTGGCGAGTGCCGGTATCGTCTAGGGGTCAGGACACGTGGTTCTCAGCCACGGGACCGGGGTTCGAATCCCCGTACCGGTACCATGCAGTTATAGATCTCCCTTTGTTCCCGCCCCGGGCCCTCAAGGCCCGGGGTTTTCTCTGTACGGCTACTGATTCCTCGCGGCGGCCCCGAACGGATTCTCGTCCGCGCTCCGTCCGTAGACCACAGGCACCGGGACACCGAGCAGGCGCAAGTACACGACCAGCTCGCCGCGGTGGTGGTACCAGTGGTTCAAACCCATCGTCCGGATCACGGTCAGGCGCGGCCACGTCGCGATTTCGCGGCCGTTGGCCGTCAGCCGCCACGTCGCCTGCGTCGCGTTCTCGTCCAGGCCGCGGATAGCGTCCTGCATCGACGCGACCGATCGATCGAGGGTCGCGAGCAGCGCATCACGGCTTTCGGCCGCGGCGTAGGTGCCCGGCGCGGCGCCGACATCGAAGCCGTCCAAACCCGCGAGCCGCGCGGCGTTGCCGGGAATCGAGGCGATGTGCTGCGCGAGCTGGCCTGCGGTCATCGATTTCGGGTGCGGTTGCCAATTGAAGTGATCCGACGGCAGACGTTCGAGAACGCGGCGCGTGGCGAGCGCTTCGGCGTCGAGTTCGGCGAGGAGAGCGTGGGCAACTGGCAGCATGGACGGCTCCTTTCAACGAGTCGATTGCAACATACAAGTGACTCTGAAGCGCGATGCTAGGTCTTGTCACTTGCAAAATGCAAGTATGTAGTACACTGACACCATGCCGAACAAGCCGTTGCGTCGAACCAGCCGTGCCGGCCGGACAGCCCGCGGGACGCTGCGGTCGCCGTGTCCGATTGCGGGAGCGCTCGATCTGGTGGGCGACCGCTGGACGCTCCTGGTCATGCGCGACATCCTGCTTTACGACAGGCGACGCTTCGCGGATTTCCTGGCCGCGCCCGAGCACATCGCGAGCAACATCCTCGCGGATCGACTCGAGCGGCTGGAGCGGTGCGGCTTGATCGAACGGCGACGGTACGCGGACCATCCTCCGCGGGAGGAATACCATCCGACGACGAGGGGGTGGGATCTGGCGCCGGTGCTGCGGGAATTGATCCGCTGGGGGCAGCGCCATGTCCCTGGCACGGCGAAGCGGCCCCCAGCGGGTGTTTCCGCGCGCGGAGTGCGGCTGATGCACGAAGGCACCGGCCGCCGCTCCTGACGCGAACTACGGCGTGGTCGTCGCTGTTGCGGCTGCGGGCTCCGCGTGCGGAATCGCTCTCAGGTATTCGTACACTGCACGCAGATCGCGTTCGGTCATGTCCTGATACACGGGCCACGGCATCACCTGCAGCAGCGGCGAGATCTGCGGATGCAGGTTCTTCTGATCGACACCGGTCCGAATGGTCCGCTGGAACTGATCGTAGGTCAGCCCGGCTGGAAGGCCCTTCGAGTCAGGCGTCAGATTGCGTGACACGATCGGACCGAACGCCATTCCGCCGGCAAGGTAGTTCGCCGTATTGACGTGTTTCGGCTGGCCCTGGAACGGATTGCCGCCCGCCGCGTACGGCGGGTTGGTGTGGCAGTCGTTGCACCCGCCCACGGCGTTCACGACGTAGCTGCCGAGGCCGACAAGAAAAGGATTCTTCTGCGAGAGGTTCAGCCGTACGGGTGCGATGCGATAGCCGCGCGCGATGCGAGCGATCTCGCTCGTACCCAGATTGGGATTTGCGCGCACGATGTCGGCCATCGTCTGTTGCTCTGCCTGATCAGCGTTCTGCTGTGCTCCCGGCGCAGTGGTCGATTGTGTCGCTTGCGGAGAGACCGGTTGCGTCGCCGCCTGCGATGCAGCGGTCTGAGGTGACTGTGGTGTCGCTGTCTGTGCAGCCTGCGATGCAGCCGATGTCGCAGGCTGTGCGGCGGTCGGCTGTGTTGTCTGTCCCTGCTGAGCCCGCGCACCAATTATCGAGACGACGAGCATTCCACTGAGCGCGAATATCACACCTTCCCATTTGTGCTTCATGCGTGTTCTCTTTTCAGGCGCGGCCGTTCGCAGAGTGCCGCGGAATTGTTGGTTCAGGTATCGCGATGAAGCACGTTTCGCGCCGCGATGGGCTCAGGCGTGAGCTCGGGAGAATGGGTCGAGCAGGGCGGGTGGGACAGGTGGGCCTGACTCTGAGAGATGAAGCGGAAACTGGAAACGGAAGATCAAGCAGTCGGGGCGTCGTCCTCACGTGACGAGCGGTGAACGACGCCCCGTTTATTTTTTAACGGCGATAGTGTCCGTCGTCGAAGTGTCGGAATCCCTGTGAGTATCCCGCCTCGAACCCCGATCGGAAATTTCGCCGGTAGTAGTCGCGGTCGCCGTAATTGCGATGGTACCCGTCGTCGGCGTCACGCCATTCGCCGTGGTGGGACGGTTCGTAGCGCCGGCCGCTCTTCGCGTCGTGCTCGCCTTCGCGGATGCCGTCGTGGAATCCGTTGTCGTACGCGAGGCGATCTGCGTTCGCGTAGTAGACCGAGCGCTCTGGCGGTCGGCCGTATGTGTAGCCCGTCGCGCACGCGCTGGTCGCCGCGAGGGTGCCGAATGCGAGAAGTGCCGCGGGAAAGAGTCGGAAGTGCGTCATGGCTTCCTCCTGGCGCGGGGAAAGATCAAGGTGGGTGCCACACAGGGAACGCCCAATTTCTCGAAAATTTGCAGATTCACAACGAATCGTGTCCTCGTTCGAGGTCATTCGACGTGATCGGTGCGGCGTGAGAAAGATAGGAAAGATGAGCTGTGTGAGACCGTCACGGTCACCCGAGAGATGAAGCGTCGCGCAACTCGCGATGAGCCGAAACTTCGCGTGAAGGACGGCTCGCGGTGCCAGGCATCGAACGTGATTGCACGAACGCTCGCCGATGACGCTTCCGCACTACAACCTCGTCGCGTGGCAGCGGGCTGACGATCTCTTCGTGCAGTTGCATCGGCTTTCGTTGAAGGCACTTCCGCCGTTCGAGAAGTTCGAACTCGGTGGTCAACTGCGGCGAGCAGCGTTCTCGGTTCCCGCCAACATTGTCGAAGGATTTGCCACGAGCTACGGCCGCCGCAGGCTGCACTTTCTGCGCATCGCCCGCTCGTCGCTCGCCGAGGTCGGATACTGCATTCACGTCGCGAACAGGCTTGGGTATCTAAACGACGACGATGCGCGCACAATCGAAGCGCAGATTCGCCAAGTCAGTGCGCCACTGGCAGGACTGATCCGATCGCTAAGCGAACGGGAGGATCACTTGTAGGGGTGCAGCCGTCTGATCCTTTTCGATCTGCCCTATCCGTCCTATCTTTCGCATCCGCCCCACCCGACCTACTCCGTCCAAACCAGCACCTGCGACCCTCGACGATCCTTTTGATCGAGGAGCAGGCCCGGCCCGCGGCGATCGAGATCGTCGATCGTGAGTCGCACGCGGTCGCTGTCGATGTCCATGTCGATGCCCTGATCGTTCAGGAACGACAGGTTGTGTGTCGGCAGCAGGCGCAGCAGCCAGAAGGGAATGGACACATGGACGATTTTTCCGGCGTTGTCGTTGTAAGCGAGAACGCGCAGCGATTCGAGGTTGGCTCGTTGATGGTCGCGCGGCGGGATCAGATCCCGATGAACGATCGGCTCCTCGTCGTCTTTCCGAATCTCGATGAGCGGCCGCTGCCCGGCGAAGCGCGCTCGCGCGTTCGCGAACTCGACATCCGCGCGCTGATCGGACACGAACTCCGAGTGCACGTGCCGGTAGATGAAGAACGCGGTGCCGCCGACGACGCTCACCGCGAGAAGCCCGACGATGATGACACCGGCGATGAGAATCGAGAGCCACGTCTTGC
Source organism: Vicinamibacterales bacterium (assembly GCA_036557365.1). Classification (GTDB taxonomy): domain Bacteria; phylum Acidobacteriota; class Vicinamibacteria; order Vicinamibacterales; family CAVVIG01; genus DATKHR01. The sequence goes on along the minus strand of DATBHR010000050.1, from coordinate 38,726 downwards.
GCGTGCCTGGCATCGCGTTCACTCAGTCCACACGAGGAGTCGCTTGTCCGGCTGCTTCACGTCGAGCACGAGCCCCGGCCCGTGCCGTTCCAGATCTTCGAGCGTCAGCCGTTGCGCGTCGTCGCCATCGTCGGCGAATCCGAGGTTGGCGAGCCGAATACGTCCGCCAGCCGACACGGCTCGCACGAACCATCCGGGCAGATCCAGGCGGGACAGGCGGCCTTCGCTCGCGTCGTATCCGAGCGCGTGCAGCGCGCCGACCGGCCGGCGCGGACCGTCAGCCGGGCGATGAAGCACCGGCTGTCCGTCCGAGCCCAGCTCGATGAGCGGCGTCTGACCGCCGAATCGCGCGCGCGCCGCCGAAAACTCCGTCGCGGCCGCGTCGTCGCGCACGACGTCGCTGTGGACGTGCGATCGGAGGAACAGATAAGTGCCTCCGGCAAACAGCACGACCACGACGACACCGACGATGACCGCGGCGATGGCAATCTGAACCCACGTCTTGCGCAGCTCGCGTTCCTGCATGGCGTCACTTCAGCAGACGTCGCGCTTCTTCGGCATACCCGGGATCGTTGTCGCCCTCACACAATTCGACGGCAGTCTTGAACTGTTCGTTCGCGCGTTGCCGGTTGCCGGCCAGCAGCGACAGCTTTCCGAGCTCGAGGTTCGCTCGCCCGTGGACCCAGCCGCGGCCTTCGAGCTCGAGCGAACGTTTCAAGTCGGCTTCGGCGTCGGCCTTTCGGCCGAGCAGCGTCCGCGCCAGTCCGCGCTTGTACTGCCACAGCGCATTCTCTCCGAACATGCGCTGGCGCTTGTCGCTCGCGAACCGCGTGAAACCCTCGTCCAGATAGCGCTCGGCGTCTGCAGCGCGACCCGCTCGAATGGACGTCGATCCGGATTCCAGCCAGACCAGACGATTGCGCGGGTACTTGTCCCGCAGGATCGCCAGCTCTTTCATCGCATCGTCGTACCGCTTCTCGCGGTTGTAGATGAGGACCAGCGCGAAGCGGGCGTCTTCCTGGTTGTCGCCGGGATAGCCTGCTGCGTCCTGGATCAGCCGCAGCCCGCGATCCTTGTCGCCGCCGAAACCGACCATGTACGCCATCCACCGCATGGGCAGCGACAGCGTTGCGACGAGATATCGATACGTCCCGACGATCAGACCCGCATCCTTTCGTTTGGGATCCAGATTGAGCACCTTCTCGTGCTCGTTGAACGCCTCACGCGCCGACCGGAACGCGCCGCCGAGGCTGCCCTCGACCGTCGCCGTGTACGACGCGCGCAGGCCGACGGCCGACCCGAGCTGGTAATGCGCATCCGCGTCGCGCGGATTCTTGGCGATGCGGTCCTTCGCGATCGACATGGCCTTGTCGATGGCTTCCTGGAAAGCGGCGACGGTCTCCGGAGGCGCCGGAGCAGACTGCGCCGTCGGCTTGGACACGCGGCCGAGGTAGTCGTCGACGGTCATGTTGCCGCGCCGGAACGTGATGCTCAACCAGAGCGCCGCGGCAAGCCCTCGGTACGCGCCCGCATCCTGCGGATCGGCGGCGATCGCCTGGCGATAGGTTGAGATGGATTCATCGCGATCGAGGTTGTAGGTCTGATCCGACGCTTTGGCGCGCAGCGCGATCGACTCCGGATTCGCCGCCGCCGTCGTCGCGACAGCCGTGGCCAGCAGGAATGCAATCGCCGCGCGTGTCGGCCGCGCCGGAGCCATACGACCATCTTACGCCGAGCGGCCGAGCGGCCTAAGAGTCCCGGCCTGCGTCACTTGCACCCGCTTGTGCCTTCTGCATACAATCCACCCCGCAGTCACCCGAGAGCCATCCTTATATAAGGAGTTTTCCGTTGGATCATCACGTGAGCACTCCCGCGAGCGTGCGTGCCGGCGCGCATGCCGATGTCCACGATCACGGGCACGAAGAGCTCGGCTTCTGGCGTAAGTACGTCTTCTCGCTCGATCACAAAGTCATCGGCATTCAGTACGCCATCACGGGCCTGTTGTTCCTGCTCTTCGGATTCAGCTTGATGATGATGATGCGGTGGCAGCTCGCCTATCCCGGCAAGCCGATTCCGCTGATCGGGGCGTGGCTGGGGCAAGAACGCGCGCCGATGGGGATCATGCTCCCCGAGTTCTACAACCAGCTCGGCGCGATGCACGGCACGATCATGGTCTTCCTCGGCGTCGTGCCGCTGGCCGTCGGCGGCTTCGGCAACTTCGTGATGCCGCTTCAGATCGGCGCCCCCGACATGGCGTTCCCGAAGCTCAACATGATGAGCTACTGGGTGTACTTCTGCGGCGGCGTGACGATGCTCCTCAGCTTCTTCCAGAAGGGTGGCGCTGCGCAGTCGGGATGGACTTCTTATCCGCCGCTCGCCGACATCGCGCCGGGACAGACGATGTGGCTGATCGGGATGATCTTCCTGATCACGTCGTCGCTCCTCGGGTCCGTGAACTTCATCGTCACGATCGTGCAGCTCCGCGCCAAGGGCCTGAGCTACATGCGGATGCCCTTCTTCGTGTGGGCGCAGTTCGTGACGTCCTTCCTGCTGCTGCTCGCGTTTCCGCCGCTCGAAGCCGCCGGCGTCCTGCAGCTGATGGATCGACTCGCCGGCACGAGCTTCTTCCTGCCGAGCGGTCTTGTCGTATCCGGCAAGGTTCTACCCGTCGCCGGTCAGGGCAATCCGCTCCTGTGGCAGCACCTGTTCTGGTTCCTTGCGCATCCGGAAGTCTACGTTCTGATTCTTCCAGCGATGGGCATCGTGAGCGAGATCATCGCGAACAACACGCGCAAGCCGCTGTGGGGCTACAAAGCGCTCGTTTACTCGGTGGTCTTCCTCGGCTTCATGTCGTTCATTGTCTGGGCGCATCACATGTTCATGACCGGCATGGGCACGACGATGAGCGCGTTCTTCCAGACGACGACGATGATCATTTCGATTCCGTCGGTCGTCATCCTGACGGCGCTGCTGTTGTCGCTCTACGGCGCGTCGATCCGGTTCAACGCGCCGATGATGTTCGCGCTCGCGTTCCTGCCGATGTTCGGCATTGGCGGGTTGACGGGGCTTCCGCTCGGTCTCGCTCCGCCCGACATTCACCTGCACGACACCTACTACGTCATCGGGCACTTCCACTACGTGGTGGCGCCGGGAACGATCTTCGCGTTGTTCGCGGGCATCTACTACTGGTTCCCGAAGGCGACGGGCCGCAGGATGAACGAGATGCTCGGCCAGATTCACTTCTGGGGGTCGTTCGTCTGCATCAACCTCGTGTTCTTCCCGATGTTCATCGAAGGACTGGCGGGCATGAACCGCCGCATGTATGACGGCGGCGCCCAGTACGCGCACAACGCCAGCGTGCTGCACTGGAACGTCGTTCAGGGTTATGCGTCGTGGGGCCTCGGCCTGTTCCAGATTTTCTTCATCGTGAATTTCTTCATGAGCATCAAGTGGGGGAAGGCAGTGGACCGGAATCCGTGGGAGGCGACGACGCTCGAATGGTCGGCGCCGTCACCGCCAGGCCACGGCAACTTCCTGACCGAGCCGATCGTGTATCGCGGACCGTACGAATACAGCGTGCCCGGGGCGGCGAAGGACTTCACGCCGCAGTTCGAGCCTGAGAGGGCGTAGTCGTCCATGAACATTCCGTACACAGTTGAAGCCAGGCCCGATTCGGGGCTGACGAACGGCAAGTTCGGCATCTGGCTGTTCCTCGCGTCCGAAGTGATGCTGTTCGGTGCGCTCTTCTCGACCTACATCATCCTGCGCACCGGCGCGGTCGAATGGCCGCACGGCGAGCTGAACGTCTGGCTCGGCATGATCAACACCTTCATCCTCATCGGATCGTCGGTGACGATGGTGATGGCGTGGGCGTCGCTGAAGATGCACGATTTCAGCAAGCACCGGATGTATTTGATCATCACGTTCGTGCTGGCCGGCGTCTTCCTCGTCAACAAGTACTTCGAGTACATGGATCACTTCGCAAAGGGCGAGGGTCCGGCGCACAGCACGTTCCTGGCGATCTACTTCACGCTGACGGGCCTCCACGGGCTGCACATCATCGGCGGCATGATCGTGATGCTGTACCTGCTCGGTCCCAACGCGAAGATGTGGAAGACCAATCCGGAGCAGTTCACGGGACGCGTCGAGTACACCGGCCTCTACTGGCACTTCGTGGACCTCGTCTGGATTTTCCTGTTCCCGGTTCTGTACCTCCTCTAAGGAGAGGACATGCATTCGGACCACGACGTCAAGAAAAGCGTCCGCAGCTATCTGATGATCGGCGCGGCGCTGTTCGTCTTCACGGGCATCACCGTCGCGGCGAACAAGGTGCACCTGGCGGTCCCGCTCGCCATTACGGTCGCGCTGATCATCGCGAGCATCAAAGGGTCGATGGTGGCGTCGGTCTTCATGCACCTGAGCTACGAGAGGAAGTGGATCTACGGAGCGCTGCTCCTGACGCTCGTCGGCTTCATCATCCTGATGTCCGTCCCGAGCTTCACGATCATGGATACGATCGGAACGCCGATTCACGTCCCGCCGGCGGCTCACACGGGGCACTGAGATGTCGCTGAAGGCTTTTCATCTGTTTTTCATCGCGATGTCGGTCATCCTCGCCGCGTTCACGGCGGCGTGGGCGACAGGGCAGTACCGGACGCTCCACGAGACGAACGATCTCCTGATGGTCGTGCTCTCTGTGGGTCTCGGTGCGGGGCTGGCGTTCTACGGCGTCAAATTCCAACGAAAGGCGCGCCGGCTGTGAGGAACGTCGTCATCACGATTGCAGCGAGCCTGGTTCCGAGTGTGGCGCTGGCGTGTCCGGTCTGCTTCGGTGACGCGAGCGCGCCGATGACCATCGCGGCCAACAGAGGAATCTGGTTCATGTTGGGGGTCGTCGCGGTCATGCTGAGTGCGTTTGCAGCGTTCTTCCTCTACCTGAGGAACCGCGGCCGACTCGCAGCCGACTCCGCCGCGCGCACCGAGCGCCCGGAAACAGGGTTTCAATCACATCGACAGGGGCAGGAGGGAACGGCCTGATGCTGAACTACCTGGGATTGCCGGTCGAGGCGTCCGCGCACGCCGGCGAGATCGATCACATGATTTCGCTCGTGCACTGGCTGATGCTCGTCCTGTTCGTCGGCTGGGGCGCCTTTTTCGCGTTCGTCCTGGTCCGATTCCGCAAGGGCGCCAACCCGCGCGCGAACTACGAGGGCGCCAAGGGCAAGATTTCCAAGGGTCTCGAAGTCGGCATCGTGGTCGTCGAGATGGTGCTGCTCGTGTTCTACGCGATTCCGGCGTGGGCCAAACGCGTGTCGAACTTCCCGTCCGAGAACGAAGCCGTCGTCGTCCGCGTCGTCGGCGAGCAGTTCGCGTGGAACGTTCAGTATCCTGGTCCTGACGGGAAGTTCGGCCGCACAGACATCAACCTGGTCACCGCCGACAACCCGCTCGGGCTCGATCGATCCGATCCGGCCGCGAAGGACGACATCACCACGATCAACCAGTTGAACCTCCCGGTCGATCGGCCCGTGCTCGTCCACTTGTCGACGAAGGACGTCATCCACAGCTTCGGCCTGTACGAGATGCGCGTGAAGCAGGATGCGATTCCCGGCCTGACGATCCCGGTCTGGTTCATTCCGACGCGTGTGGGCGACTACGAGATCACCTGCTCGCAGCTCTGCGGCCTCGGTCACTTCCGCATGCGCGGGTTTCTGACCATCCAGAGCGCTGCCGACTTCCAGAGCTGGCTGGCCGATCAGGAGAAGCAGCTCACCGCCAACCCATAGGGCAGACCGGCAAAATTAGGGATTAGGGTTTAGGGATTAGGAATGGAATTTTGAATTCAATTCTTAGTGCCTAATTCCTCATCCCTGATTAAGCGAATTCCGTTACAGCTCTAGTTCCTGTCCGAGATTTTTTTCCACGGCGCGTCGGTAGGCGAGATCAGCGGCCACGACATCCTCGACGGCCATTCCCAACGACTTGAAGATCGTGATCTCCTGATCGCTTCGTCGGCCGCTTGCGCGTCCGGCGGCCAGCTCGCCCAGCTCCGCGATGATGTGGTCGGGACCGAAACGGCCTTCCTTGATGCCCATGACGACGTCGCCGGATTCGATCAGCGCGGCTGCGCGCGAGTCGACGAAGAACCGCGCGCGGGCGGTGAGCGCCGGGTCGATCTCGCGCTGGTCGGGTCTGCAGGCACCGACGCAAATCACGTGCGCTCCCGGCTTCACCCAGCCGCTCTCGAGGACCGGTTCCGTCGACGAGGTGACGAGCACGATGATGTCGGCGCCCACGGTCGCTTCGCCGCAGTGTTCGACGGCGGCGATGTTCGGCGATCGATCGGCAGGTGCGCCTGCCATTTCCGATTTCATGTCTGCGACGCACTGCTCGCGGCGTTCCTTGTTCGGGCTCCAGACGGTCACGCTCCGCAGTGCATGCACGCGTGACAGCGCGGCCAGGTGACTGCGCGCCTGGACGCCCGACCCGATGATCGCCAGCGACTTCGCCGTCGGCTTCGCGAGCAGCCGCGACGACACCGCCGACACCGCGGCCGTCCGCGCTTCGGTGATGTAGCGGCCGTCGAGCAGCGCGCGCAGCGCGCCCGTTTCCGGGTCGAGCAGCAGGATGGACGCGAGATGCGAAGGCAGCCCTTTCGTGATATTCGACCCGAAGACGGTGACGAGCTTCGCGCCGAGCGCTGGCTGTTGCCGCGCGAACGCGGGCATCGTGGCGAAGAACGCGTGGCTGCCGGAGATGGGGATCACGGCGCGGACAGGCTGTTCGACCTGTCCTCCGGAAAAGCCGGCCAGCGCGGACGACATCGCTTCGATGAGGTCGTCCAAGCCGAGCACGGACTTGACGTCGTGTTCTGTCAGGAGGCGAAAACGGATCGACATGAGTTGACGGCTTCTTTGATGGTGTTGACGTGGATGGTGACGATGGCCTCGACGTCGAGCGCGTAGCCGCCGCTCATCGCGACGGCGACGGGAAGATTGCGCGTGCGGCAGGCGTCGAAAACGAACCGGTCGCGCTCGCGCAGTCCCTCGATCGTGAGCTTCAATCGTCCGAGCCGATCGCCTTCGTACGGATCGGCGCCGGCAAGGTAGAAGACGAGATCCGGTCGGACGCGGTCGAGCGCATCCGGCACCGCCGCTCGCAGCGCGTCCAGGTACACGTCGTCCGTCGCGCCATCGTCGAACACGACGTCGAGATCGCTGATCTGCTTGCGGAACGGATAATTCCTGTCGCCGTGAAGCGACAGCGTGAAGACGCGGGGCTCATGGCTGAAAATGGCGGCGGTGCCGTTTCCCTGATGAACGTCGCAATCGATGACGATGGCGCGCCGGATCAGACGATCGCGCAGTAGTACTAATGCGGCGACCGCGACGTCGTTGAAGACGCAGTAGCCTTCACCGTGATCCGGAAACGCGTGGTGCGTGCCACCGGCGAGATTGGCCGCGATCGGACCGAGGCTGCTGTCGAGCGCCGCTCGTGCGGCCGCCAGCGTGGCGCCGACGGATCGGCGCGAGCGTTCCGCCATCATCGGCGACCATGGGAAGCCGATTCGGCGCTGCGCATCCGCTGACAACGCGCCCTTCGCGACCGCGTCGACGTACGACGCGTCGTGTACGAGCCGCAGGTCGTCCCACGAGACCGCGTCCGGCACGTGCAGGTCGCTCGCCGACAGCACCGCTTCGGCGACGAGGCGCTCGCGCAGTCGCGAGTACTTCGCCATCGGGAAGCGATGATGCTCGGGCAGCGGCAAGACGAACGTGTCTGAATAAAAAGCCTTCATCGCGTCTGGCGCAGAGATTCGACGCATCGAGCAACGGGCATTCGCAAAGTGCTCGAGTACAAGTGCTACAGTTTTACCCAATGCTGACGATCAAGACAATCGACGCGCACGCGGCCGGCGAGCCGCTGCGCCTCATCGTTGACGGATTCCCGGCGCCGCGCGGCCGGACGATGCTCGAGAAGCGCGAGTGGGTGCGTGCTCACGCGGATCATATTCGTCAGGCGCTGATGCTCGAGCCGCGCGGGCACGCAGACATGTACGGCGCCATCCTCACCGAGCCCGTCTCGCCGGGATCGCACGCCGGCGTGCTGTTCATGCACAACGAAGGCTACAGCACGATGTGCGGCCACGGCATCATCGCCGTCACGACGATCGGCCTCGAGCGCGGCCTGCTCGTGCCAGGCGGGGACGGCGTCACCATCGCGTACGACTCACCAGCCGGAACGATCCGGGCTCGAGCGAATGTCACGAACGCAGACGAGGCGGATGGCGTGCGTGTCGAGAGCGTGGCGTTCGTCAACGTACCGTCGTTCGTGCTGCACGGCGCGCTGACAGTAAGGCTGCCCTCGCGAACGATTCGCGTGGACGTCGCCTTTGGCGGTGCGTTCTACGCCATTGTCGACAGCGAGGCCGTCGGCGTGCCGATCGATGTCGCGCATCTGGCGGAGCTCCGCCGCATCGGCATGGAGATCAAGCGCGCGATCGAGTCGCAGATGACCATCGCGCATCCGCTGGAAGCGGGACTGAAGGGTATCTACGGAACGATATTCACCGGCCCGGCGACAACGCCGGGCGCCGACCTGCGCAACGTGACGATCTTCGCGGACGCGGAAGTCGATCGATCGCCGTGCGGCACCGGAACGGCGGCGGTGATGGCCGTCCTCGATGCGATGGGCGTCCTTGACGAGGGCACGCCCTTCGTTCACGAAAGCCTGATTGGGACGACGTTCAAAGGCCGCGTCTCGTCGCGCACGGCGGTCGCCGACTACCAGGCGATCGTGCCCGAGATTGAAGGCTCGGCGTGGATCACCGGCGACCACACGTTCGTCGTCGCAGAGGACGATCCACTGGCGCGCGGATTTCGAATCTGACGCTTCGGCTACCAGCCGATTGCGACGCCGTCCTTGCGGACGTCCGATCCGCCCATCAACACGTGCGTGCGCGGATCCAGCAGAATCCCCTGGTAACCGCCGAACGCGCCGCCAGGCTGCGCGAGCGTGACCTTGTGTCCGCGCTGCTCGAGGCCGCGTCTCGCCTCTTCGGGAATGTTGTGTTCGACGAGCAGGCCGTTGTTCCCGTGATTGATGCGCGCGGCTTCGCCGGCTTCCTGCACGTTCATTCCGAAGTCGATCAGGTTGACGAGCACCTGCGTGTGTCCCTGCGCCTGGTGATCGCCGCCCATGACGCCGAACGACAGCAGCGGCTGACCGTCCTTCATCACGAACGCCGGGATGAGCGTATGCAGCGGACGCTTGTGCGGCGCGATCTGATCGGGATGTCCGGGCGTAAGGTTGAATCCGCTCCCGCGATTGTGCAGGACGATGCCCGTATCGCCGGCGACGATGCCGGAGCCGAAGTCAGAGTAGAGCGATTGAATCAGCGAAATGAAATTGCCTTTACCATCGGCCGCCGTCATGTAGATGGTGTCGCCGCGATCGCGGCCGGTGAAGTTCTGATCGGCCTCGGCGATCGGCGCGCTCGACGTGGCGCCGGCGATGTGGCCCGGTTTGTATTCAGCCGCGGTGTGATTCGGATCGATTTCCTTACGCCGTTGTGCCGCGTAGTCCTTCGAAATGAGCGTCTTCAGTACCGGCGCCGGCACTGAATCCGGATCGCCGAGGTAGGCAGCGCGGTCGGCGAACGCGATGCGCTTCGCTTCGACGAGCGCATGCAGGTACGCCGCTGAGTTGTGTCCCATGCTCTTGATGTCGAAGCCCTCGAGGATGTTCAGCATCTCGAGCACGAGAAAGCCCTGCGTGTTCGGCGGCATCTCGTAGACGTCATAACCGCGGTACGTCGTCGAGATCGGTTCGACCCAGTTAGCGGTGTGCTCGGCGAAGTCGCGCTCGTCGAGCAGGCCATCGCGCTTCTTCATGTCGGCCACGATGGCGCGCGCGATCGGACCCTTATAAAAGGCGTCGCGTCCGCCTTTGCCGATCGTTTCGAGCGTGGCGGCGAGCTTCGGGTTGGAGAAGACGTCGCCGGCGGCCGGCGCGTGGCCGTTCGGCAGGAACACCGATGCCGTGTTCGCATCCGCCGCGAGTTTCTTCTCGCTGGCTTTCCACTGCTCGCTGACGATGTCGGCGACCGGATAGCCATTGCGCGCGTAGTCCACCGCAGGCGCGACGGCGCGTGCCATCGAGATCGTTCCGTACTTCGACAGCAGCTGCGACCAGCCTTCCACGACGCCTGGAACCGTGACCGAGAGCACGCCGGCGTTCGGCATTCGCGTGAGGTTCCGCTTCGCGAACGCCTCTGGTGTGGCGGCGTAGCCCGAGCGACCGCTTGCATTGAGCGCGTGCAGCGACTTGGTCTTCGCGTCGTAGACGATCGCGAACAGGTCGCCGCCGATTCCCGTCATCGTCGGCTCGATGACGGCGAGGACCGCGGCGGCGGTAACCGCTGCGTCGATCGCGTTGCCGCCCTCGTGCAGCACGCGCAGGCCGGCGCCGGATGCCAGCGTCTGACTCGTCGCGATCATGCCGTTCCGTCCCAGCGATACGGAGCGCGTCGCGAACGGATTCGACGCGGGACGATCGCCCGGACGCGGACGGGTGTCCGGACTCTGTGCGAAACCGGTCACGACGATCAGTGCGGCGAGGACTGCGATGGCCGTGGACTTCATGCGCCCTCCATGAATGTGCGCGCGAGGCGTTCGAGCAGCTGCTGGAGCGTTTCGCCGTCCAGCGCGAACTGCCGCTGGTCGGAAACCCACGACAGTTTATAGCTTCTTGCCATCGCGGAGACCCAGATCTGCCGCACCGGCGCATTGGGCGACACGACGAATTTGGCCTCGGATGGCTCTTCGAACACGACGTTCAGCACGCCGTTCTGCAGCTCAACCTCGAAGCCCTCGGCGTCGGCGAGCGGGAGGAGCGCGCGGCGCGCCGCCTCGAGCGCGACGTCGCTCTGCACACGGAAATCCTGCTCGCTCAATGCGGTCATCGGCGTGTTAAACCTTTCCCTGGTGGCGTCCGTCTAACTGATTTTGAAAGGGAGAAAGTCACATGTTCGAATGGAATTTCTCATCCACCGCAGAAATCGTCGTCGGCCTGTCGCTGCTCGTCGTCCTCGTCGCCGCGATCTTCGTCTAAGTCTCCTTCTTCGCAGCGAGGTAGCTCCGGCGCGCCCGTGCCGACATGCCGGGTTGCTTCATCTTCACGGCGATCTTATGAACGCGGCCGTCGAGCAGCTTGGCTTCGAAGCCGAGCGCGTACTGGCTGTGGAGTTCCTGGGCGACGCGCGTGAACGTCGACGCCAGCTCGTCGCTCTTCTTCAGCTCGAAGTAGCCGCCGCCGGTCTCGTCGGCGATCCTTCGTAGTCCGCGATCGGGCTTGGTGCGGACCATTCGCTGGCCGTCGAAGAACTCGCTCTCGAGTCCCACCGCGTAGACCATCACGTCCTCGTCGCGCGCGCGGTCGGTAACCGTGCCGAGACTCAGCTTGCTGGCGGTGTCGTCGCCGTCGGTGAAGACGAGGATCACGCGACGGCCTTCAATGCCTTTCAGCTCGTCGAGGCTCGCACCGACGGCGTCCCACAAGCGCGTCCCGTTGCCGTAATCCAGCGCCTTCACGTCCGACACCAGTTCGTCGCGGTTGTTCGTGAAGCGGCTGCTGAACTCGATCTTGTCGTTGAACGCGCCGACGCGCGCTTTGTCGGCCGGCAACAGACGAATCACGAACTGCTCAGCGGCCTGACGCAGCCGATCGATCGAGTTCGTCATGCTGAGGCTCGTGTCGAGCATCACGACGACGGTGATCGGCTGCACGCGGTTGTCGAAGACGACAATCGGTTGAGGCTTGTCGTTGTCGAGCACTTCGAAGTCGTCGATTTCGAGTCCGGGCACCAGTCGCCGGTCGGCATCGCTTACGGTGGCGAAGAGCGAGACGACCGTCGCGCTGCCCGCCTTGAAGGTGGTAGGCGGCTGCTGTTGCGCCGACAGCGGCACACAGCAGACGAGCGCCAGAGCGAAGGCGATCCGGGACATTCGAGCCATAGTCTGAGCTTATCGCAAGGGTCAGGCCTTCGTCAGCGCGGTTTCAATCGCCGGTTCGAGCGCGGCCGCCATCAGCCGGTAGCCCTGCGGCGACGGATGCAGTTCGTCCGGCGACGAGGCGAGGAGGTCCGGCGCGCCGGACCTCGCGACCGCCGCACGCGTATCGCACCAGATGACGTCGCGGTGCTGTTCCGCGTAACGGCGTATCCAGTCGTTGACGGCGCGCATCCGCGCGTTCTGATCGGGCGTTGCGGTGTTGAACGGCACGATCGTTCCGGCGACGACCGGAATGTGCGCAGACCGCGACGCGTCGTACATCGCTTCGAGCTCGCGCTGCACCCCGTCAGGCGTCCGCCCCTGATACACGTCGTTCACGCCCGCGATAACCACGACGACATCGGCGCGCGCCGAGAGCACGTCGCGTTCGAATCGCGCGCGAATCTGATCGGAGCGTTCGCCGTTCACGCCGCGATTCAACACACGCCATTCAGGATGGGCTTTTGCGAGCCAGTAGGCGTACTGACTTTCCTTGTCGCCAGCACCGTCTGGCGGCGCTTCGAGCGGCGACAGAAAACCTGGCGTGCCGGCGGTGGTGGAGTCGCCAAGCGCGACGATGATGAACGCGTGATCTGACGATGACACAGACAACGCCTCTCGACTCCGCCGATCCTATCGCTTCCATCGCTTGTTCAGAATCTCCACCGCACAGCAATCTCCGGCCATGCCGTGAGACCATGCGCGGACCCGCGCCGGCGTCATCGGCGAAGGACGGAAGACTTCCCTGACCACGCTGACGTTCTGTTCCGGTCGAAGCACATGGGAACCGCCGACGGGCATCGTCCCAATCCAAACCGAATGGCACATCGATGAATGTTCTGGTCTGCGCATGCCGCGCAGTTCCAGGCAGGGTTACGAACAGGATCACGATCAGACGATGGAGATAGCGCATGGCGGGCTCATCGCTCCTCACCATGCAGTGCGAAGCCGGCGTGGCTTGCGGCTCAAGTGGCCGTCGATTGACGTGACGCTCGCGTAACACGCGATGGGATGCGAGGCGCGTTTCTGGCTTTCGGCCCTATTTCATCGCCGACTTGACCGGTCGGATATGGCGCAGTAGACTGAGGTCATTCTGAGACTTGGTCTCATTCTCGGCTGACGTTCATGTTACAGGCGTTCGTCATCACCCTTCGCGAAGGTCTCGAGGCGTTCCTCATCGTCGCGATCAGTCTGTCCTACCTGCGGAAGTCTGGACGTCAGCCGCTGACGTCGGCCGTCCACTGGGGAATCGGCGCCGCGCTCGCCGTCAGCGCGCTCGGCGGCTACCTGCTCTACAACGCCGCGAATCAGGAATGGCTGGAAGGTCCGCTCGCGCTCGTCGCCGCGGCATCCGTCACGTGGATGGTCGTGCACATGTGGCGTGCGGGCCGCCGCATGAAGGGTGAGATCGAGGGCCACTTGCAGGCATCGAGCGCGAAGCCGGGCGCGGCCGCGTTCGCAGGCGTGTTCCTGTTTACCTTGCTGATGGTCAGCCGCGAGGGAATGGAAACGGCGCTTCTGCTGATGCAGCTGCGCACCACGGTTCATCTGGCGCTCGGCGCGGTCATCGGCGTTGCCGGTGCGGCCGGTCTCGCATGGTTGTGGTCGCGCTACGGCCACCGCATCAATCTCGGCCTTTTCTTTCAGGTCACGGCGATCTTCCTGTTCGTCTTCGTCGTGCAGCTCGTCATCGCCGGCGCGCACGAGATGTCAGAGCAGAACTATCTGCCGTACAGCGAGTTCATCCATCAGTCCACGGAGTCGTGGGGACCCGACAGTCCGTTCGGCCACGCGCTGACGTACCTGCTGGTGATTCTGCCGCTCGCCTGGCTGACGGTGAAGGCGGTCTTCTCGAACGTGCCTGTCGTTCAGCGTCCGGCATCTGTATCGCGCACGGAGCGGGTCGCGTAAGATTCGGGCGTGCCCAAGCCGCCCGTCCTCGCACAACTCACCTGGAAACACGGTCTCGTCTTCGACGCGACGAGCGGCACACAAGCCGTCGTCCTCGACGGCGACAGCGCCGAAGGTCCGTCGCCGGTTCAGACGCTCGTCTTGTCGATAGCCGGCTGCATGGCCGCGGACCTCGCGCACATCCTGACGAAGGGCCGTATTGCGTTCCGCGCGATCCGCGCGGAAGTTGTTGCGGATCGCGCACAGGAGAATCCGCACCGCATCGTGAGCGTCGCACTGCGATTTCAGATCGAAGGCAGCGTACCGCCAGCCGCGGTGGACCGTGCGATTGCTCTCTCTCGCGACACGTACTGCTCCGTGTGGCATTCCATGCGGCAGGACATTCAGTTCACGACGTCGTTCGAGATCGTCGCATAGCGTTCAACGTTGAACGCTCGACGCTCAACCGTGGCCCTCACTGAGTGGCCGTCGCTTTCGATCCTTTCTGAACTTTCTTCGCGTCCGGCATGTGCACGATGAGGCCGCCGATCTTCGTGTTCTTCGAGTAGCCGGCGACGAGCTGATCGTTGTAGTGGACCGGATCGAAGTCGAACGGGTCTGACGGATCGTCGTCCAGCAGCAGCAGATCGGCGTCGTTCATCGTGAGCCGCCCGAATCGCAGCACGCCGCCGCGGTAGTACATGAAGTTGGCGGCGCGAACCGCCGTGTCGAGGCCGCGCGCCGACGGGTCGCCGAACTGCAGGGCGAGACGGCCGTTCTCGATCCACGCCTTCGACAAACGACCGCGAATCTGCGGCGGTGGAAGCATCTGCTCAGGATTCAAGAGCAGGTCGTCGCCGTCGATGGCGACGCCCGGCGTGTCCTTTGTCGAGACCAGCCGCTCGAGCTCGAGGCCGAAAAAGTCGAGCACGCGCTTCGACACGAAGCCAGCGGCCTTGAGCGACGTCGGGTGGATCCGAAGCCGTCCATCGGAGTTGACGCTGACGCTCGCATGCATCTTGAACGGAACCGACACGCCTTTCTTGAGCACGCCTGTCTGCACGAGCTCCTGTCCTTCGATCGACATCGCGATCTTCTTGATCGGCGCGCTCTCCTTGGCGAAGACGTAGCGATTCATGAGATTCGTGAGGCTGTCGGGCGTCACGTCAACCTTGCCGTAGTCGAGTTGGACGACATACGACTTGATGTCGTCGAAGGTCGGAGGCTGATCCGTTTTGCTGTCCAGGCGACCGCGCAGGTCGTCGATGTACAGTTCGGCACCGTAGCCGAGGTGAAGCATCACGTGCCGCATCCGCACAGCAACGGCCTGCGGCGCTGCGGAGGATTCGAAGGAGCAGAGCAGCACGGCGAGGACGATCCAAAGGCGATTCATACCCTGGGCGAGGCATATCGCGTACCTGCGCAGCATCGGCCGACTGTACAATTCCAGCGTGACCGTCTCAGCTGTGGGCACGAGACGCGCGTACCTCGACTGGTTACGCGGCCTCGCGGTCATCGTCATGATCGAAGCGCACACGATCGATGCGTGGACGCGCGCTGCCGATCGCAATACGGCACTTTTTGGTGATCTCCGAATTCTCGGCGGCTTTGCCGCGCCGTTGTTCCTGTGGCTGGCCGGTCTCGGCGTGGTGATGGCTGCAAGCCGTCGCGCCTTTCACAGCGGCAATCGCACGAGCGCGCTCGAAGCCGGCTGCCGACGCGGCCTCGAAATTTTCGTGCTCGCGTTTCTCTTCCGACTGCAGGCGTTCGTCGTCAGCCCGGGAGGCCATCCGATCTCGATCTTCCGGGTCGACGTCCTCAACGTGATGGGTCCCGCAATGGTCGCAGCGGTGCTCATCTGGTTTCTGATTCCGCGCGCGCTGTGGCTCGTGGTCTCTTACAGCGTGCTTGCCGCGCTCGTGTCGATGACGACGCCGCTCGTGCGCGCCGCTTCGTGGGTGGGCACGCTGCCGGTGTGGGTCCAGTGGTACGTTCGTCCAACGGGCGAGTACACGACGTTCACTCTCTTCCCGTGGGCAGGGTTCGTCTTCGCTGGCGCGGCCGCCGGTGTGCTTCTGGCGTCACCGCTCGGACGCGCGGCGGACAATCGTTTTCGCGGTGCGTGGATGACAGGCGGTGTCGCGCTCGTTGCCCTCGGGTGGTACCTCGCGGCCAGTGGTCCGTCCGTTTACAGCGTGCCGGTGTCGTTCTGGACAAGCTCGCCTACGTGGTTTGCGATCCGCGTCGGCATCCTGATGATCGCGCTCGTGGTCATGTCGCTCATTCCCGAGCGTCACGAGGCCACGGCATCGAGGAAACCAGATTCTGTTTTGCGCGCTGCCATGTTGTCGTGGCAGAAGCCGCTCGCGACGCTGGGCCGCGCGTCACTGTTCGTCTACTGGATCCATGTCGAGCTGGTGTACGGCTACGCGAGCTGGTTCTGGCGACAGCGGCTGCCTGTCTGGGGCAGCGTCCTGGCGTGGCTGGCGTTCTCTGCATGCATGTATCAGGTTGTTCTGATCCGCGACCGATTCCTGGCCGGCCGCGCCGCCCGATTTCCACCGCGTCAGCGCGTCGCGGGCGTAGAATCTGTCGCGTAAAGGGGGCCGCATGAACCGTCGAGACTTCGCTCGCCTGCTCGCCGTCGGTGGCGCCGCGCCATTCTTCACGCCTGAAGTCACGTGGGCCAGGGAGGCGAAGCTCCCGCCGACGCCTTCCACACCCGACGAGAAGTTCTGGATGTCCGTCCGCGATCAGTTCGTCATGCCGAAGGATTTGACGATGCTGAATGCGGCGAACCTGTGTCCTTCGTCCGCGCCGGTCCTCGAGACGCTGTACAAGACGACGCGCGACATGGACCAGGATCCGTCGCAGGACAATCGCGTAAAGCTCGGCGAGGGTCGGGAGAACACGCGGAAGCTGCTCGCCGAGTTCCTGCGCGTCACGCCAGAGGACATCGTCATCACGCGCAATACGAGCGAGTCGAACAACCTGGTCTCCACCGGCCTCGATTTGAAGGCGGGCGACGAAGTGCTGCTCTCGTCGGACAACCATCCGAGCAACCACACGGCGTGGCAGGAAAAGGCGAAGCGCTACGGCTTCACCGTCATCGACGTGCCGACGCCGAACCCGCATCCCGGCTTCGACCACTACGTCGACGCGTTCACGAAGGCTATCACGCCTCGCACGAAGGTCATCGCGATTACGCACCTCACGAGCACCGTCGGCGATCTGTTCCCGGCGAAGGAAATCTGCAAGGTCGCACGCGAGCGAGGAATCCTGACGCTGGTTGACGGCGCGCAGACATTCGGACTGCTGGATGTCGACTTGAGCGACATGCAGCCGGACTTCTACAGCGGCAGCGCGCACAAGTGGCCGTGCGGACCGAAGGAGAACGGCGTGCTCTACATCAACAAGAGCGCGCAGCCGAAGATCTGGGCGTCGATCTTCAGCGCGTATCCCGGACGCGTCGGCGTGTCGAAAACCTTCGAAGGGTTCGGCCAGCGCGACGAGCCGGCGATGATCGCGTTCGGCGAAGCGTTGAAGCTGCAAACCGAGATCGGCCGGAAGCACATCGAAGCACGCTCGCGCGAACTCACGCAGGCGCTTGCCGCCGGATTGCGGACGATCGACGGCATCAAGGTCTGGACGAGTCCGGAAGCGTCCCGCGCGGCAGCCGTCCTTTCATTCCAGCCGGCAGGTCTCGACGCGAGAAAGCTTGCGGCCGCGCTCTATCAGAAGGATCGGATCGGCTGCGCGACGCGCGGCGGCAGCGATCGTCCCGGCCTTCGCTTCTCGCCGCACTTCTACAACACGCACGCCGACGTGGAACGCACGATCGCCGCGGTGAAGAAGTACGTAGCCACGGGAGTGTAAATACAAGGTGCACCGGTGCACCGTACACGGGTACACGGGCAAGTACTTGAGTACCCAAGGTGCTTCGGTACACCAGAGAGGTTCACTGGAGCACGTCGCGAACGCACCCGTGCACCTGTGTACCGTGAACGAGAGCACCTCGCAAATGCACTCGTGTACTCGTGTACCTGTGCACTGGTGCACCTCGTGTTTACGCCCTACTGCCGCGCTGGATCGTTTGGAACAGGTAAAAATACGCGTGCGTTCGCGAGACGAACGCTGTTTGCCGTTCGGAACTTTGGATTTCGAATCGTTCAGTTTCGGTAAGTAACCGCCTTCGAACATCTCCGCTCGATCCCCGGGAAATATCATCGAGAAATAGTGCCTTGTCGCGTCGCGTTCACATGCGAAGCGATGATGGGACGGACATCGTCCGGTTTCGTTCCCCGCTCGCCCCCGCGCAAGGCCGTTCAAAGGAGCAATAGTCAGATGAAGCGTGCGATTGTGGTCCTTGCGACGTTGATGATCTGCGGCGTTGCCGCAGCCGTCTTCGCGCAAGGCGTCCAGACCGGAACCATCCGCGGGGTCGTGAAAGACCAGCAGGACCTCGCAGTCCCCGGCGTGACGGTGACCGTCACCTCGCCGGCACTTCAGGGCCCGCGCACCGTCGTCACCGACGCGCAAGGCCTCTACTCGATTCCGGCGCTCCCCGCCGGACCCTACCATGTCAAGTTCGAATTGTCGGGGTTCGCGACCGTCGAGCGCGACACCACCGTGGCGCTAGGGCTGACGGTGGATCAGAACGTCGCTATGCGCGCCGCCGGCGTCGCCGAAACAGTGCAGGTCGTCGCCGAAACGCCGGCGCCCATTGCAACGCCCGTCGTCGGCGCGAACTACAAGCATGAGGAGATCGAGACGCTCGCCACGCCCCGCACGCTGCAGGGCATCGCGCAGCTGGCGCCGGCGTTGACGACCAACTCGCCGAATGCCACCCAGGTCGTCATCAACGGCGCCATGGCGTTCGACAACATCTTCATGATCAACGGCGTGGACGTGAACGACAACCTGTTCGCGAACCCGCAGAACCTGTTCGTGGAAGATGCCATCGAGGAAACGCAGGTGCTGACCTCCGGCATCTCCGCCGAGTACGGCCGATTCACCGGCGGCGTCGTCAATGCGGTCACGAAGAGCGGATCCAACGTCTTCTCGGGAAGCGGACGCCTCAACTTGACCAACCCTGCATGGGCGACCGCGACGCCGTTCGAAGTGACGTCGGGAAGCGCGGACACCGCGCACGCGAATCAAGGGCAGCGCGTGTACGAAGGGACATTCGGCGGGCCGATCCTGAAGGACAAACTATGGTTCTTCACGTCGGGACGCTACCAGAACAATCCGAGCCCCTTCACGCTGCCGGTCAGCGCTGATGTCGTCAGCCAGGAGACCACCAACAAGCGCGGCGAGATCAAGCTGACCGGGACGCCGGTTAACGGGCACACGATCAGCGGCGACTTCTTCAACAACCCGCAGACGATTACGAACGCATCCGGGTTGAGCAACTCGTTCCTCGCGGACCCGCACGTCTTGATCACGCGGTCCAATCCGAACAAGTCGTTCTATACGAATTACCGCGGCGTGTTGTCGGCAAACCTGCTCGCCGAGGCGCAGTACTCGCAGCGGAGCTTCACGTTCAACCAGACCGGTCCGGACGGCAGCAGCATCCTGAACTCGCCGTTTTTCGACATCAACCAGACCATCAACTACAACGCGCCGTACTTCGACGCGAGCGATCCTGAAGAACGCAACAACCGTCAGTTGACCGGGAACCTGACCGGCTACTGGAGCCTGAAGGGACGCCACGAAACGAAGAGCGGATACGAGTGGTTCCGGAGCCAGCGCACGGGCGGCAACTCGCAGTCACCCACGTCGTACGTGTTCCTCTCCGATCCCGTGACCGATGCGGCGGGGAACATCGAGTTCGACTCGACGGGTCGACCGATTCCGAACTTCGTGCCGGGTGAGTCGCTGATTCAGTATTTTCCGGCGGTGCGAGGTGCGGTGCTCAACGTCGACAACAACTCGCTCTACGTTCAGGATCACTGGATCGTCAGCGATCGCATGTCAGCCGATCTCGGTGCCCGCTACGAGCACGTCAAGGCGGTTTCGACCGGCGACATCGTCAGCATCGACAGCAACCGAATCGTGCCGCGGCTGGGACTGTCCTACAACGTGAAAGAGAACGGCGATCAGGTCGTGCACGTGACCTACGGCCAGTACTCCGGGCGTTACAACGAAGCCCAGATTGCGCCGAACAGTCCGGTCGGCAATCCGGCGTTCATCCAGTCCACGTATCAGGGGCCCGCGGGTCAGGGGTACGCCTTTGCGCCGGGAACGGCCGTTGGGAACTATCCGGTCAACTCGTCGAACTCCGTGGCGTCCGATCCGTTGCAGAACGTGTTCGTGGCCCCCGGCATGAAGTCGCCGCTCGTCCACGAGTTCTCGACATCGTACGGCGCGAATCTGTTCAACCAGAAGGGCTACGGCGAGATCAGTTACGTCTACCGCAAGACGACGAACCTGATTGAGGACTTCCAGACCGTCGCTGGCGGCTTCACGGATGTCGTGGTGCAGGGTGTCGACGCCGGGAAATTCACGAACATCATCTTCCAGAACACCGACCTGGATCATCGCGACTATTCCGGCATGGTGTTCCAGGCGCGGTACACGATCACGCCGAACTGGACGGTGAACGGGCACTACACGCTCCAGTTCAAGAACGATGGCAACTACGAGGGTGAAGGGACGAACACGCCGGGGTCGACGTCGCAGCTTGGCAACTTCCCTGAAATCCTCGATGCTGCTCGCAGCTTCCCGGATGGCCGTCTCCAGGACTTTCAGCGTTCGCGGTTGAACGCCTGGACGGTCTACACCTTGAGAATGGAGAAGGCCGGGAATCTTTCGTTCTCCGGTCTGTGGACGGTGAACTCGGCGCGCGTGTTCACGTTGGTGGCCCGCAACCAGCCGCTGACAGCCACCCAGAACCAGATCCTTCTGAACGCTGGATATCCGGATTCTCCGGGTGTGCAGACGGTGTACTTCGGCGATCGCGGATCGCAGGAGTTCGCGGGCTACGGTTTGATCAACGTGTCGGTCAACTACGACGTGCCGGTGTTCAAGACGCTTCGCCCGTGGATCAAGTTCGACGTGTTCAACCTGTTCAACGACCAGAAGTTGATCGCGTGGAACACCACCGTCAGCCAGAATGCGGCAGGCGGGACGGACAATCTCGGTCTGGCGACGTCTTTCAATCAGGGAGCGAACTTCGGAAAGGCGACCGGCAACACCGTGTCGAACGCGTTCCTGAGCAACATCGCGGCGTACCCGCCGGCCTTCGCCGGCGCCGCGCCCGGTGGACGCACGGCTCGCGTCGCGATCGGTTTCCGTTTCTAGTGTCGAGGAGAGGGCGCCAATTGCTGGCGTCCTCTCTCATCCCTTCGAGGTAACGGAGCCGACGGACAGAACGGCAATCCCAACAGAGATCTGTTACCGTCCGTTTCCCTCTGTTACTCCGTTGCTCGGTTGCTACGTTTTACTTCCCGCTTCCTCCGTCCTTTCCGTTCTCTCCAGCCGTTGAGTTCGTCCGATCGGGCGCGGGTTTGATGTCGTTGTAGTTCAACACCGTATTGAACAGCATGTTGAACTCGCCGAAGTTCTGCCAGCGATAGCACGGATTGCCGGCGAACAGGATCACGCGGCCGCTGCCGGACGGCTCGTCAACGATGGCCGCGCGGTTGCGGATTTCGTTGGCGCCCTTCATCAATCCGCTGAGCACGTGATCGTCGCCGCCCGGATACCGCATCAGCACCGACTGCGGCGTCGGCGGCGGCCCCGGCGGCGGATCGAAGGGATTCGTGTTCGTCTGGACCGTGAGCAGTGGTCCGCTCGCGTACCGGACAGGCACGACCTTCTTGTCGTAGCCGTAGAAGATGGGATGTTCCGGCTTCAGGATCTCGGCTTCGATGATCGGCCCCGGCGCGTAGAACTGTGCGGATGTCCGGGCGGCGTCGACGCGGTGCGCGAGCCCGAACTCGGCAGGGAAGAAGCTCGCCGTCCCGAGAGTGACGAGCACGCCGCCACCCTTGACGAACTTCTCGAATTCGGCGACGCCCTCGAGACCCATACCGCCCGTGATGTCGTCCGACTCGCCGTACATCCCGAGATTCTTGAACGTGTCCGACTTCTTGTACTCGATTGGCTGTCCACGATTCTCGATGTCGAAGACGATCCGCTTTCCGCTTCCGCCCTGCATCGGCATCAGGATCACGTCGTACGACGCGCGAAGGTTGCCCTGCTTCACGCGCTCCTTGTAGATCAAGTCGAACGGCACCTCGAACTTGTCGAAGGCGTAGCGGACCCAACCCACTTCCTGCGTGTTTCCCCACGTGCTGTAGATCGCGAGGCGTGGCAGATCGAGATCGTGCATCGGCACCGACGGCGGCGCCGCCAGCGCCACGGCCGTGAGCCCCAGCTTCTCGACTTCGCTTCGTACGCGACCGGCATCGCCCGTCACCACGAACGATCCCGCCGGGAAGGTGACGTCGCCTTGTTTGAACTCCTTCTCGACGGCCTGGACCTTGAGGTCCTTGAGCCGGTAGCGGAGCGTGATCATGTTGTTCGACCCGAAGTGCGCGATCGCCAACGTGGATCCGTTGCCGGTGACCTTCCCCGCCAGGTGCACTTCTTTCTCGGCGACGGGAGTGACCTTCGCGTAGGCGGTATCGAACACGCGCTTGTCCCTGATCTCCTTCACCTCCGCCTGGGACATCAGGCCCATCGTCCAGGCCGTGTCGTCGTAGGTGCGGAGGTTCGAATCGGGGTAGACCTGTTTTTCGAGCAGGATCTTTGCGAGCCGGCTGTACGGCTGGTCGCGTTTGATCAGGAACGAACCGGCCGGGAAGGTCCCGTCGTTCAACTCGACCGGTGCGGTGAGGCGCGCAACCTCGATGCCCTGCATCCGCAGAAGATTGACGAGCCGTTCGACGCGCGTCATGTCACGCTGCCCGGCCGGGATCACGTATGCGGCGATCGAATCCTTCTTCCACGCATCAATCGAGTTCCGCGATTTGACGTAGAAGTTTTCCAGAATGACCTTCTGAAACTGCGACGTGTACTGCAGCGCGGTGAGGACGCCCGTTTCGCCGTAGTTCGTGTTGTTCCGCAGCGACCAGTCGAACTCGCCGCTCGCCGGCCATGGCCGGTACCACTCTCGTGTCGTCTGGTTGCCGAAGCCGCCGCCGCGGCCGTTCTCGCTGCTCGGCGCATTCAGCCGCATCTTTTGTGTGTTCGCGCCGCTGAACCCCTGGATCTCGTACATCCGGATCATGCCGTTGTGGTTCGAGGACATGAACGCGAGATAGCCGGGCGACCACATGTCGACGAAGCCATGCGTCCACACGCCGGGCATGCCGTATTTCGCGAACTGCGCCATCTCGAAGTTCGCCATCATCGGCAGTTCGCCGTACAGGATTGGATCGAGATTCGGATTCTGCGGCGCCTGCCCGCTGAAGGTGTAGAGCAGCGTCTGCGCCTGATGCAGGTCGTGCATGATCGGCGGGTGCCACTGGAGGTACCAGTCGAGCAGCGCACGCATTTCGACCTGCGAGTAGTTGATGTCGCGATTGTCGTCGTGAAAAACGTACTTGCCCCAGTACGGAACGCTCGCGCCGGTCGGCTTCTGTTCTGTCTCGTTGATGCCGTACTTGTAGTACCAATCGACGTTGCGATCGCGGCCATCTGGATCGGCGGCCGGCGTGATCGACACGATCACGTTGTCGCGGATCGCGTTGACGATGGGCGAGTCCTCGGTGACGAGACGATAGGCGAGCTCCATGAGCATCTCGGAGGGGCCGACCTCCGCGCTGTGCAACCCGCCCGACAGGTGATAAATCGGCTTCGCCTTCGCGATGATGTCGGTCGCCTGCTGTGGCGTGATGGTGCGCGGGTCGGCCAGCTGCCCGAGATACGCGCGGTACTGCTCGAGGTTCTTGATCGACTCATCCGATCCAACGAAGACGACGACGAGATCGCGTCCTTCGTTGCTCTGGCCGATGCTGACGACCTTCACGCGCGGCGTCGCGGACGCGAGCGCGCGGTAGTACTTCACGATGTCGGCGTAGTACGTCAGCTTCTTGGGTTCGCCGATGTGGTGGCCAAGAACGTCCTTCGGCGAAGGGATGCCGGCGACTTTCGGCAGATGATCCACCAGCGGGCTGATGAAATCCGGCCGGGTCGTCCACTCCTTCACGCGTTGTGCGAAGTCTTCATCATTCGGGCTAACTGCTTTCCCGACCGACGATTGCGCGGAAATGGCTGCGCTGGCGAGGACCAGCGCCGCCACCACCGCGGTGAGAAGCCGTGCGCGGTCCGCACGCTGGGACATGACTGAACTCCTTATATACGTGATACTTAGGGCAGGACCAAAAAACCGTTGAGATGCTCGTAGTCGGCTCGGTACAATTCGCGTCTTTGGGTCCAGTCGGTGCACCCGGCCAGTCTGACCCACCCGACCAGCGGAGAACTATCCATCTATGATCAATGTTGCCGCGATCCGGATGCAGCAGTTCGGCGTGCAATTCTATCAAGCTTCGCTGACGGCCAGTGACATCGACAAGCTGGTTCGGTTCGAGGTTCTGAGCTACGGCGATCAGGCTCAAGCGCCCGTCCGTGGCGGCCGTCAGAAGCCGGGCGCGACGCCGTCGAAGGTGAACTGGGATTTTCTCGAACGGCGCATCGCGTCGAGCGAGAAAGCGTATCAGCGCCAGATCATCCGGCGGAAGATCGACGAGCTGGTGCAGTACTACGAACAGTGCCGCCAGGCGCGCGACCTGCCGTCGATTCCCGGCGCCGTCATCATCTCGTGCGACGAGAAGCTCTCGTTCCAGCCGGCCGACGGTGATTCGCGTGTCGGCATCCTCAAGGTTCCCGAGCGCGAGGGCATCCTGCGGGCCATCGACGGTCAGCACCGGCTGCTCGCGCTGCACGCCGACATCGATCGCTTCGAGGGCGAAGACTTCGCAGTCCCCGCGATCATCTTCGACCGTCTGCCCGAAGACCACGTCGTGCAGATGTTCGTCACGATCAACGCGAAGCACACGCGGCTGAACGCGTCGCATCTCGTCAGCCTGTCGGGTCGTCAGCTGTACCGCGACGAAGCGCTGGCGACCGGCCACGACATCGTGCGCGCGCTGAACGATCGCGAGGACTCGCCGCTCTACGACGAGATCAAGCTGCTCGGCGTTGGCCGCGGCCGTGTCGCGCAGGCGCCGCTCGCCCAGGAACTGAAGAAGCTGTTCGGTCCTGATGGTGCGTTTGCCGGCCGCAAATCAAACGACACGTACGAAGAGGCGAAGAAATTCTTCGTCAATTACTTCAAGCAGATCGCGCTCGTCTTCGGCGGCGCGTGGAACGGGCGCAAGTACAGCATTCGCAGCGCGTCGGCGCTGCGTGCGTTCGTCCGGGTGGCGCCGGACGTCCTGCGGCGCCTCGACCAGGAGCACGCGGACCGCGCCGATTTCCGCGCGATTGGACGCGTCATCTCACCGTGGGGACGCCGCATCGGCGATCTCCGCTTCGAGACCGACGGCGCCTGGAAGCGCAGCGGCACGACCGTCGATTCGCTGGCCAAGGAACTGCGCCTGGCGTTGCAGTATCCGGAAGGCGCTGCGGTCTGAGCGGCGGCCATTACTCAATGTCCCTCGTGCATTAGTGAATGTCTGTCCTGCTGATTACCGGTGGTGCCGGGTTCATTGGATCGAACCTGGTTCACCACGCGCTTGCGCACACAACCGATCGGCTCGTCGTCGTCGACAAACTGACCTACGCGGGCAGCCTGCTCAATCTCGACGCGGTGCTCAAGGATCCTCGGGTCGTCTTCATTCGGGCCGACATCGCGGACCGGGACGCCGTCGCGCGGATTTTTGCGGAGCACCGTCCGTCCGCGGTCCTCAATCTTGCCGCCGAGACGCACGTCGATCGCTCGATTGACGGTCCTCGGGTCTTCGTCGACACGAACATCGTCGGCACGTTCGTGCTGCTCGAGGCCGCGCGCGTGTTCCTCGGCACGCTCGACGCGAACGCCCGCGCGATGTTTCGATTCCTCCACGTGTCGACCGACGAGGTGTACGGCACGCTCGGCGCCTCTGGTCTCTTCAGCGAAGAGACACCGTACGCGCCGAACTCGCCGTACGCTGCCAGCAAGGCCGCGGCCGATCATCTGGTGCGTTCGTATTTCCACACGTTCGGCCTGGCGACGCTGATTACGAACTGTTCGAACAACTACGGACCCTATCAATTCCCCGAAAAGCTGATCCCGTTGATGATTCTGAATGCGATCGACGGACGGCCGCTTCCGATCTACGGCGACGGCGGGAACGTGCGCGACTGGCTTCACGTGGACGACCATTGCGCGGGCATCATGCTCGCGCTCGCCGCCGGCCGGCCCGGCGAGAAGTACAACATCGGCGGCGGCAACGAGCGCACGAATCTGGAGATCGTCGATCTCATCTGCGATCTACTCGACGAGCTCCGGCCGGGCGCGACCAGCCATCGTTCACAGAAAACGTTCGTCGCCGATCGTCCGGGACACGATCGGCGATACGCGATCGACGCCCGGAAAATCCGGCGCGATCTCGGATGGCGTCCGAATCACACGTTCGAGACCGGACTGCGCGAAACGGTTCGCTGGTACCTGGATCACCGCGACTGGTGCCAGCAGGTCCAGTCCGGTCAGTACAACCGGGAGCGCCTCGGCCTTGGCTAGCTCGATCAAAGGAATCATCCTCGCGGGCGGCGCGGGCTCGCGCCTGCATCCGCTCACGCGCGCCGTCAGCAAGCAGCTCGTTCCCATCTACAACAAGCCGATGGTGTATTACCCGCTGTCGACGCTAATGCTGTCGGGGATCAGGGACGTGCTCGTCATCACCACGCCGCACGAGCAGGACGGCTTTCGTCGTCTGCTCGGCGATGGCGGCGAGATCGGCATGCGAATCACGTACGCGGCGCAGCCGACACCAGGGGGGCTCGCGCAGGCGTTCATCATCGGGCGATCGTTCGTCGGTTCAGACCGCTCGGCGCTCGCGCTCGGAGACAACATCTTCTACGGTGCGCATTTCTCCGAGTACCTTCGGACGGCTGCCGCGCGCGAGACCGGAGCGACGGTCTTTGGCTACCAGGTTCGCGATCCCGAACGCTACGGCGTCGTCGAGTTCGACTCCGCAGGGCGCGTCGTCAGCCTCGAAGAAAAGCCGCCGCAGCCGAAGTCGTCCTACGCGGTGACGGGCTTGTATTTCTACGACAATCAGGTGCTCGACATTGCTGCGTCGCTGAAGCCGTCGCCGCGCGGCGAACTCGAAATCACCGACGTCAACCGCGCCTACCTTGACCGCGGTGAGCTATGCTGCGAAAAGCTCGCGCGAGGCATCGCGTGGCTCGACACGGGCACGCACGAGGCGCTCATGCAGGCCTCCAATTACATCCAGGCGGTCGAAGAGCGGCAGGGTTTGATGGTGGCCTGCCTCGAAGAGATCGCGTACAGGATGGGATACATCGGCCGAGACGAGCTCGAGACGCTTGCCCGGGCGATGTCCTCGAGCACGTACGGGAAGTACCTGCTGCATCTGCTGGAACATGAGTCCTGATTTACGTATTCGTTCAACAGACCTGCCCGAAGTCCTCGTCATCGAGCCGAACGTCTTCCGCGACGAGCGCGGTTTCTTCCTCGAGACCTATCGCGTGGACGCTTACGGCGTTCACAGGATTCCGCCGTTCGTGCAGGACAACCACTCGCGATCCGTCAGGGGCACGCTCCGCGGCCTTCACCTGCAGTGGCGCAAGCCGCAGGGAAAGCTGGTGCGCGTCATCGAAGGCGAGATCTTCGACGTCGCGGTTGACGTCCGCCGCGGCTCGCCAACCTTCGGCAAGTGGGTCGGCGTACCGCTCTCGGCTGAGAACTTCAGGCAGTGTTACGTGCCGCCTGGCTTCGCGCACGGATTCTGTGTCGTGAGCGACCTGGCTCAGGTGGAATACAAGTGCACAGACTTCTACGATCCCGGCGGCGAGGTCGGCATCCCCTGGAACGATCCGGCCGTCGGAGTCGCGTGGCCGATCGATCAGCCGATTCTCTCGGCACGCGATCAGAAACATGCGCCACTCCTGGATCAGATGGACAAGCTGCCCGCCTGGACGACAAATCTGTAAGCGACCCGACAGACTAGTACCTCGCGTCGCAGCGCTCCATTGCGAATTTCGAGTTTTTGCGAAGCATTCAAGTCGGTACAGCGCTTGCCCTTACAAATCAGCGTAATCGCTGGTCTGATTACGGCAGGGCGCCGTGAATGCTGGGGGAGCCAGGCCAGTGGGCAGAGGGGCACCGCAATAACGCGGTGCCCTTTTGTTTTGTAACTGATACATTCGGCGGGTGAAACGCTCCCTCGCTCTGCTCGCAGTTCTTCCGCTGTTGATTCAGCGTCCGGGGCTCGCGCAGCGTCCCGATCCTCCGACAACACAGGCGGCGCTTTCGGATTTCTTCCGCCCCGGCACCGTCTTCCAGGACCGCAACAGCGACGACGTCGTCGATTTCGTCTCGGCGCGCATCGTTCTCCAGGACAAGCCTTCGCCAGGCGAGCTTGCCGCCAGCGCAGACGTTGCCGCCCGTCTCGGCTTCGAGACGAGCGCCATGAACCTTCCGCTGGCGCGGCAAGAGCCTGCGGCGGCATCGAATCCTTCAGCACAAAGGTCTGAGAACGGCGGCGTCGTGTTCGTAGGCGCGAAAGCGCTGCCGAAAGGGACAAGCCTCGAGAGCCTCGGAGCAACGGCTCTCAAGGCCGGCGATGGCGTCGTTTCCGCCTTCCGGACGCCGGACGGGCCCGCCATCGCGCTTCTTGGGGCAGACGATGCCGGGCTGGCGGCCGCGGCGCTGGCGTTCGCCGGCCATCTGCCCCATGTCGGCGATCAGAAGAGCGCGACAACCGACGCCATTGCTGATGACGTGCGCACGTTCCTGGCGTCCAAGAACATTCCGGGAACGACGACGGCGCCCGTGCTGTACGTAAAAGCCGGGTCTGACAGCATCGACCGCCTGGTCGTTGATGTGGCGCTATCCGGCGGCGATTTCATCAAGGCGCAGGTCGCGCTCAATCAATTCAAAGCGACCGCCGCTCACGATGCCAAGCGGGCCTTGTCGTACGGTCCGGTCCGCGAACTGCGAATCCGGCTGAAGGGCGGCGGAGCGGGGACATCTACAATCGATCTCGCCCGCAGCACGACGCCCGATCCGCCGGCGCAGGGTCCCGGCCGGAGGCCGGGAGCCGGAGCCAAGGACAATTTCGATCTCTCGTCGTTCTACTCGAACGACGGCGCGCTCGGCGATTCGGACAGCAACCTGATCCCCGATCGCGTCGATGCGCTGCTGACTGCCGACGGTGAGGGCACCGAACCGATCGCTGACCTCGCTGCCCGCCTCGCGCTCGAATCGACAGGCGTCGCGCTTCCGATCGCCAAGCCTCCAAAGTCCATCACCTCGCCGGAAAGCGAGCCGCAGCTCGTCGTCATCGGCGCGTCGCATCCGCTCGTCGAACGGCTCGTCAAGGAAGGGAAGCTTCAACTCCCGACGCTGCAGCCCGGCGAGGGTTCGATCGAAGTCGTGAAAAAAGCGTTCGGCGAGAAGAGCGCGCTCATCGTGACCGGAGGAGACGCCGCCGGCGTCCGGCGCGCGATGCTGGAGCTTGCCGAGAAGCTGCCCTATATCTGGTCGCGCGGCAAGGACCGCACGACGCTCGACGACGTCGAGGACGACGTGAGGAAATTCGTCGCGGGCCGATCGCCGGCCGGCCAGGCCGCGATGGGCGTCTACAAACTGGATCAGATTGCCGCGCAGCTCGCTGGCAAGGACCTCGCGTCCGCACGCGTTCGTCTCTTCGCGGAGAAAACCCCAGACGGACTGGCCGCGTTTCTCAAAGAGCACGCCGCGGCCCACATCAAGGCAGACAACCTGACGGTCGACGTTCAGAACATGGACGTCCAGAAGGGACGCGCGATCATCGACGACGACTTCGACGTTCCGTCGGAAGTGGACGACTTCTGGCAGAAGCTCCGGACGCGCGTGATTCCCGCCGTCAAGAAACGTGCGGCCGTCGCCGTCGAGGCGCGGCTGAGTGAACCACCCGACGTGCGTCAGCGAATCGAGGAGCAGGCCCGCGCGGAGCTCGTCAAGGCCGGCGCCGACGAGCGCTCGTTGTCCGTGACGGTCCTGTCAGCCTACAAGCAGGGCTACAGCTGGCTGTACGACGTCGTCCGGCCGGCCGTCAGCGGAAAGGACATCGATTCGATCACGATTCGCTTTGCTGAAATCGGTCCGCCATCGGACTGGAAGCAGCAGGGGATGTTCGTCCCGACGCGCTGGCTGCTCGAGATGTACCCGATCGATGAAATCCTCGCGAAGGAACTCGGCGTCGACCTTGGTCGCATCAAGTTTGAGATGGCGCCGATCGGTTCACCGGCATATGAAGTGACGGTCACTGGCCGTGCGGGCGGCGACATCTTCCACAAGACGTTCGATCCGAAGTTCGTCGAGCGTCCGTTCTTCGATCGCTTCCCCGATTACGAGCACGTTCGCGTGACGACCGGCTGGATCAAGGCGGACGCTGCCGGAAAAACGGTCGTCGACGAGCGCATCGAGACGGATCCCGAGCGCTTCTGGGATCACTTCCAGGCGAAGACGCTGCCGGCTCTCTACGATCACGTCATGGCTCTCGGCCGCGGCAGGCCGCGCGCCGAGGACGCGCCATTCTTCGGCGAGATGACGGTTGACCTCTCATTGAGCGAGCCGGATTACCGGATTCCCGTCGAGCAGGAGTTCATCTCCTCGATGGAGGCGATCCACGAAGAGCTCTACTTCAACACGTTGCATTTCTTCGACGTGATGGGACGCTTCACGCGCAGCGGCGGCCTCGCGTATCCCGGCCGGATCATTCCGCTCATGCATCCCAAGGCGGATGGCAAGGCGGGACACGCGAAGATTACGGTGACGGGATTCGACTCGTCCCGCCCCGCCGTCGTCGCCGAGTACGTCGAGCGGAGCGGGCGGCGCGGTGAGATTCGCCTCGACATCCCGAAGATTGCCGTGGATCGTCCGCAGGCGCTGCGTGCGCGCGTTCGCGACGGGGCCGACGGCATTCAACAGCTCGATCTCCGGCTCAAGGTCGATATGGAAAAGGACGAGCGCAATGCGCTGGTCGCGCGCGCCGACGAATTCCGCGTGGATCGCAGCGTCATTTCTGCGGAGCAGGTGCGCGCGGTTCTCGAAAACCTGAACGCGCTCCGAGGCGCCAGCCTGTATCGCGACGCGCTCGCATATCACGATCTCGGCACGCTCCGCGTCGAACTGGCGTTGGCGCACGAATCAAAACCCGGCGCGGATGCCATGGTGGCGCTCCAGACGAACGGCGCGCCGGCCCCGTGGCCCGATATTCGGAAATACCGTGCCGGAGCGAGCGCGGCGAACGATGGATCGACGGAGCGGAGAGGCGAGTCAATCGAGCCAAAGGGCGAGTCAATCGAGCGAAAGGGCGAGTCAATCGAGCCCAAAGAATTAGTCCAGTGGGACACGCCGATTCCTCCGCCCGAGGCCTACGCCATCCTCGCGCGCATGTCGCAGTTCAAGGAGGCGACGGTCTACAAGGTCGGCGAAAGCTATCTCGGAAAAGACGTCTGGGCGATGGACCTGATGCCGCCCGTCGAGGCGACCCACTGGTCACAGGCGAAGCAAACGACGATGAAGCCGACGGTCGTCTATTCGGCGCGTCAGCATGCGAACGAGGTGTCGTCGACCAGCCACGTGCTGAAGCTCGCCGAGCTGCTCCTGACCGATCCCGCGTACCGCGACAAACTGAACAAGGTCAACGTCGTCATCCACCCGATCACCAACGCCGACGGCGCGCAGCTCGCGTACGACCTTCAGAAGACCAATCCCAACTACATGCTGCACGCTGGCTATCTCGGCGCGCTCGGCGTGGACGTGCCGGCAGCGCAGTGGGAAAGCGATCCGATTTATCCGGAGAGCGGCATCCGCCCGAAGATCTGGCGCACGTGGCTGCCGGACATATTCCTGAATCCGCACGGCTACCCGACGCACGAGTGGGTGCAGCTCTTCTCGGAGTACGCCGCGTGGGTCCGGACACGTGCGGTCGAGACGCGCGATTACTGGTCGATGCGCGGCTGGTGGATGCCCGGATTTGCCTGGCTCGACGATCCGAAGTATCCCCGGCACAAGGACGAGCAGATGAAGCTGCTCGAGATGATCACGGAATACGCCAAGGCCGTACCCGAAACCGTTACGCTGAACGACCGCGCGTATGCCCGCTACAAGCGGTACAGCTTCGACTTCGATCAGAAGGACTTCAAGCTCGATTTCACGAACGGCGTCCTCATCTACAAGGCAATCAAAGGCGCGCGCGCGAACCCGCAGGCCAACGACTTCATGGCGCGCAATCCGAACGTGACGATCTGGGAGGGCGTGACGGAGGCGCCGGATGAAACGGCGCGCGGCGACTGGCTGAAGATGGTGGCGAACGCAGGACTGCAGTGGGACAAGGCGATTCTCGACTACCTCGTGCAGGGACATCACGAGGTCGAACGAAAGATCGATTCGTTCTGGCAGGGCGTGAGCCTGAGCATGAACCGGCCGCGGCCACCCAAGCCGGAAAAGAAGGACGCGGACAAGTCGACGCTGGAAGAGGGCAGGTAGGGCGGGTAGGGCACGTAGGTCGGGTGGGTCGGGTAGGACGGGTAGGTCGGGTAGGTCGGGTGGGTCGGGTAGGACGGATGGGGCAGGTGGTCAAAGACTGCTACGATGACGCCACGTCGAAGGCGGACGTTCATTTCTTCTTCCGCCGAAAGCGCTGGTCGGACGATCCCGTTCGACTGAGGAGAATCCCGTTGCCGCGACGCTGACATGCGCATCGACATCAACTCCGACATGGGCGAGTCCTTCGGCGCCTACAGCATCGGCCACGACGCCGGGCTGATGCGCTCGATCACGTCCGCGAACGTCGCCGCCGGATTTCACGCGGGCGATCCGACCGTACTGCGCGAGACGATCCGGATGGCGAAGACGCACAACGTCGCCGTCGGCGCGCATCCCGGATTTCCGGACCTCGTCGGCTTCGGTCGGCGCGACATCAACGTGACACCTTCCGAAGCGGAGGACTTTGTTCTCTATCAGGTTGCCGCCGTCGCCGGCGTTGCGGCAGCCGAAGGCGTTCGCATCCAGCACGTCAAGCCACACGGCGCGCTGTTCAATATGGCCGTTCGCAACGCGGAGCTCGCCGCGGCGATAGCGCGCGCCGTGGCCGCGTTCGATTCGACACTGATTCTGTTCGGGCTTCCCGGCTCGGAGATTCTCGCGGCCGGGCGGGCGGCCGGCCTGCGAACTGCGGCGGAAGTCTTTGCCGATCGCGCGTACGAGCCGGACGGTTCGCTCGTGTCGCGTCGAAAGCCGGGCGCCGTCATCCACGACGCCGATACGGTCGTGTCTCGCGCCGTACGCATGGTGACCGCGCGCGAGGTCGTGGCGGTCAACGGCGCGCACGTTTCTCTCGAAGCCGACACCATCTGCGTGCACGGCGACACGCCGGGGTCCGACGATCTGGCTGCGAAGATTCGCGCCGGACTCGAGCGCGCAGGCGTTTCCGTCAAGCCGGTGGGCCTCGCGTGACGACGGCCGCCGAGCGACTGGCGTCGCGTTTGGCTGCGCGCGATCGCACCCTTGCCTGGTGGCACGAAGCGGACGTGCACGCCCGTCGCGCCTTCGTGGCGGCATCGCTCGGCTGGATGCTCGATTCGTTCGACGTGATGCTCTACTCGATGGTGCTCGCCGCGCTCATCGAGGACCCGACGCTCCATCTCTCGCTGTCGACGGCCGGTATCCTCAATTCGATCACGCTCATCGCGGCTGCGATCGGCGGCATCGTCTTCGGCGTCTTCGCCGACAAGGTCGGACGGAAGCGCGCGCTGATGATCGCCGTCCTCATCTACTCGGTGTTTACGGCGGCGTGCGGCTTCGCGCAGACCGCGGTTCAGCTCGCGATCTTCCGCGTCCTGCTCGGAATCGGCATGGGCGGCGAGTGGGCAACGGGCGCGGCGCTCGTGTCGGAATCGTTTCCAGCCGTGCACCGCGGGAAAGCGCTCGCGTTCGTGCAAAGCTCGTGGGCGATTGGCTATGGACTCGCGGCGTTGGTCAACCTGTTGATCATGCCCGTGTGGGGCTGGCGCGGCGTGTTCTTCGTCGGCGTGGTACCGGCGGTCTTCACGCTCTGGATTCGCCGACGCGTGGAAGAACCGAAAATCTGGAACGAGACGCCTGCGGCGGAGCGCGGGCACATCGGCGCCCTCTTTTCCGGCGGCGCCGCCAAGCTCACGGTCTTCATCACGCTGATGAACGCGTGCACGCTGTTCGGCTGGTGGGGATTGAACAGCTGGGTGCCTGCATATCTGCGCCTCTCGCCGGAACAGCACGGCATCGGCCTCGGATCGTCCACGATGTCGTTCTTCGTGATCGCGATGCAGGTCGGCATGTGGTTCGGCTACGTCAGCTTCGGATTCATCGCCGACGCCATCGGCCGCCGCCGCGCGTACGTCATCTTCCTGCTCGCGGCCAGCGTCCTGCTGCCGATCTACGGGTATCTTCGCGAGCCGGCGCTGCTGCTCGTCCTGGGTCCGCTCGTCGCGTTCTTCGGCACCGGCTACTACAGCGGGTTTGGCGCGGTGATCGTCGAGCTGTATCCGACGACGGTCCGCGCAACCGCCGCCGGCGTCTGCTACAACACCGGACGTATTGCCAGCGCCGCTGCCCCGTACATCGTCGGATCGCTGGCAGCGACGAACGGCTTCGGCGCGGCCTTCAGCGTTGCGGGCGTGGCGTTTCTCTTCGCGGCGCTCGCCTGGGTCGGGATTCCGAACACCGCGAACAGGGAGCTCACCTAGGACAGACCGCCGATCGTTCGCTGACTTCAGCTGTCCTTCAACGCGCGCCTCAAGACCTTTCCGACCATCGTCTTCGGCAGGTCCGCTCGAAATTCGATGTGCGTCGGCACCTTGTACGGCGCGAGGCGATCACGGCAGTACGCGCGGAGCTCCTGCTCGCTGACGTGCTGGCCAATCCGCAGCACCACCCAGGCCTTCACGATTTCGCCGCCCTTCGCGGGATCCGTTACGCCTGCGACGCCGACCTCCGCGACCGCGGCGTGCGTGGACAGCGTTTCCTCGACCTCGCGCGGCCACACCTGATAGCCGCCGGGCGGCTTAATCAGGTCTTTCTTGCGATCGACGATGAAGACGTAGCCGTCTTCGTCGATGTAGCCGAGATCGCCGGTGTGCAGCCACAGTGCGCCATCGTCGCTGCGACCCTCGGGATGCCGGCGAAGGAGCTCCGCGGTTTCATCCGGACGATTCCAGTAGCCGAGCATCAACTGCGGAGCCGAAAGGATGACTTCTCCTATTTCTTCGGCTGCGAGCACACGCGTGCCTTCGTCGCCGTCCACGACGCGCACCTGAACATCGGGCAGCGGCATGCCGACCGAGCCGAGCTTGTTCTCACCGAGGATCGGATTCACGCACAGCGCCATCATCGCCTCGGTCAGCGAATAGCCTTCGACGATTCGGCTGCCGGTCAGCGCCTCGAACCGGCGTTTCGTATCCGCGAGAAGTGCGGAGGCGCCTGAAACGCAAACGCGAATCGACTTGAAGTCGACGTGTCCGGCCTGGACGGCGCGCTGGTTGAGGAGTGCGATGTACAGCGTCGGCACCCCATTGAAGAATCCCGGCTTCACCTTCTTCAGCGTCGCGATCAGATCCGCGAGGTCGCGCGGGTTCGGGACGAGCGCAATCGGCAACCGCTCGATGATGGCGAGCGACTGAATGCCGACGTTGCTGTACACGTGGAACAGCGGAAGCGGCGCGAAGATGGATCGCGGTTCGCCCCTGAGCGCCGATTGAAACCACGCGCGAATCTGCAGCCCGGCCATCGTGTAGGCGCCGTGCGAGCCGAGCACGCCTTTTGGCGTCCCCGTGGTGCCGCCGCTCATCAGCAGCACGGCAGGATCGGTGGCGGATAGGGGAACGCGATCGACCCGACTCCCACGGTGCCTGGTCAACAGGTCGGCGAAGTCGTGGTCGCCCGGATGCAGCGAAATGCGATCGCCGTCGCGTTTCTCGCGCACGAGCGTGAACAGCACCCTGAGTACTGGCGGGAAGAACTGTTTGATGTTCGTGGCGATGACGGTCTTGACGCCCGTTCTCGCCTGTACGTTCTTGATCCGCTGATAAAAGCGTGTGAGCGTGACGATTGCCGCGACGCCATGGTCGCGCATCGGTCCCTCGAGCTCCTGCTCGTTGTAAATAGGATTGAGCGGCGCCACGACGGCGCCGATTTTCCAGGCGCCGAACTGGGCGATGAGGAACTGCGGGCAGTTGGGGAGAAGAAGCGCGACGCGGTCGCCGCGCTGGATGCCGAGCCCGGCGAGCGCAGCCGCGCATGCGTCGCTGAGCTCTTCGAGCTGCCTGAACGAAAGCGTCGCGCCTTTGAACTGGATGGCGGCCGCGTCCGGCTGCTCGCGCGCGGCCGCGGCCAGGTAGTCAGTCAGCGTGCGTTCGGGATAGGGCGCCAGCGTCGCGGGAACGCCGCGGTCGTAATGCGCCAGCCACGGCGCCGGCGCCGGCACCTACCGCGAGCCCGCCTTGATTCTGAACGAGCCGTCGTCCAAGCGTTCGCGGTATGCGCCGTGGCACGAGGCGCACTGCTGGCCCAGCGGCGTCGCCGCCGCCTTCGCGTCGTCCCACTTGCCGGCGGCGACCGCCGCCGTGATCGCATCGGCCTGCTTCTTGGCTTCAGTGGCGAAGCCGACCGCGTCCGTCTTGCCGCGCGTCTTCCAGAACGCCTCGGTCGTCGTGAACGCTTTCGACAGGATCGCCGCCTGTTCCTTCGACGCGGCCGCGTCCATCTTGTCGATCGCGCCGCGAATCGCCGTGTTCGCCGGTCCGACCTGCTGCATCACCTTGCGGAACGCTTCTTCCTCCGGCGTCAGCGGCGGCGGCAGCACCTTGGCGATATCGACTCCCGTCGAATTGACCACGACTGCCGTGGCGACGACAGCCGGCTTGCCCTTGTACTTCGCGACGAGATCCGGCGACAGATCGAGCGAGTAGTTCTTCGTCTTTTTCTTGAGTTCGTCGGGATCGAACTTGACCAGCTCGCCGAGGACGGTGACGTACGCATTCGCATCCACCGTTCCGGTCATCGTCGGCGCGATGATGAGGATGTCCTTGCCGCTCGTCGTCTTGCTCTGATCGACGGAGAACGTGGTCTTGGTCAGCGGCTGTTCAACGGCAGCCGTGAGACTGATGTACTGGCCGAGATAGGGATCCGGGTTGTTGACGACCGTGCTGGCCGCCACGGGCACGATCGGTTTCGCCGGCGCGCCCGACCGACCGCCAGCCTGCTGATTGGGCTGGGCCGGCTTCTGTTCCTGCGCTTTCTGATCTTGAGCCTTCTGATCCTGTGGTTTCTGCTGTTGTGGCTGTGCTGGTTGCTGCTGTGCGAGCGGAATCGCCAGCGATGACACGAGAAGAATGACGGCCGCTGTAAAAAAGCCTCGCATGAAGAACTCCCTCCGATACCGAAGGGAATTATATGCTCGCCGTGGGTGCCAGCAGCATCAGGAGCAGGGCCTTCTGCACGTGCAGCCGGTTTTCGGCCTGCTCGAAGACGACGGATGACTCGGATTCGAAGACGTCGGCGGTGACCTCTTCGCCGCGGTGCGCCGGCAGGCAATGCATGAAGAGAGCGCCCGGACGCGCAAGGCCCATCAGTTCCTCATGGACCTGGTAAGGCGCGAAAATTGCCCGGCGCGTCTCCGCTTCGGCTTCCTGGCCCATCGATGTCCACGTGTCGGTGTAGACGGCGTCAGCGCCGGCGACGGCGTCGGCCGGGTCGCTGAACAGGCGCAGCCGTGCCCCGTGCCGCGCGCGGCTCGTCGCTTCCTGCACCGCCGCGTGTGGAAGCTGGTAGGCCTCGGGGCTTGCGACGTGCACGTGGACGCCGAGCATCGCGCCGGCATGCGCCAGCGATCGCGCGACGTTGTTCCCGTCGCCGACGAACGCGATGGTTCGGCCCCTCAGCGAGCCGAGCCGCTCCTGGAGCGTGAGGAAATCGGCGAGCGCCTGGCACGGATGCTCGCTGTCGGTGAGCGCGTTGACCACGTGCAGTCGCCGTGCGGCCGCGGCGAACTCTTCGACGAGC
Organism: Vicinamibacterales bacterium; assembly: GCA_036557365.1. GTDB lineage: Bacteria > Acidobacteriota > Vicinamibacteria > Vicinamibacterales > CAVVIG01 > DATKHR01. The sequence goes on along the minus strand of DATBHR010000050.1, from coordinate 584 downwards.
ACCTGGGAGAATGTCCGGATGACGACGGCGTCCACCCACCGTTCGAGGTTGCGCGCGACGTCCGCCACCGGTTCGCGGTCGCCGATTGCCGCGTCCGCCTGCAGCGCGACCACGTTGCCACCAAGCTCGCGCACGGCGATCTCGAACGTCGTCCGGGTCCGCAGCGACGGTTTGTGGAACAGCAGCGCGACGTGTTTGCCGGCCAGGACGTCGGCCGTCGGCGCCTGACGGCCGAGCGCGCGGTCCGCCTTCACCTGCGCGGACAGCCGGAGACAGCGCTCGAGATCTGCCGCGTCGAAATTCAGAACGGAGAGGAAATCCTTGTGTGTCGAAGTCGCCTGCATCACGAGAGCCTCGGCTCGGCCGGGTGATTTGACGGCCATCTATGTTCGGTAGTCCGCGTTGATCCGGACGTAATCGGCGCTCAAGTCGCAGGTCCAGACCGTCGCCGCCGACGCGCCCGCACCGACGTTGACGCCGACGACCAGGTCGGTACCGGTGAGATACGCGGCCGCCTGCTGAGCGTTTTCGTCGTGTGGCCGGCCGTTCTCGAAGAGCACGATCGGTCCGATCGTCACGTTCGC
>DATBHR010000049.1:0-63982 GCA_036557365.1 Vicinamibacterales bacterium | reverse complement strand
GCAACGCGCGCGCGTAGTCGTAGGCCTCGAACGCCGCGGTCGCCTCGTCCACGAGCGCTGCGAGATTCCGGATCATCGCGCGGTCGATCGGCTGGTGGATGGTGCCCTGCGGTTCGGCGTTGCCGAGCGCGAACTTCGAGGCGTTCAGGATCTTGATCGCGAGCCGGCGTCCGACGCGCATCTGGTTCGTGTCGAACGCCGTATCGGCGCCCGGCCGTCCGCTCGCCGCCCAGTAGCGCACGCCGTCGGCCCCGTGCTCCTCGAGCAGCGCCAGCGGCGTCACGACGTTCCCTTTCGACTTCGACATCTTTTTTCGGTCCGGATCGAGGATCCAGCCGGAGAGCGCGGCGTTCGCCCACGGCAGCTCGTCGAATTCGAAATGCGACCGCAACACCGTGTCGAACAGCCACGTGCGGATGATGTCGTGCGCCTGCGGACGCAGATCCATCGGAAACGTTCGCACGAACAGATCGGGATCGTCTGGCCATCCGCAGACGATCTGCGGCGTGAGCGACGAGGTCGCCCAGGTGTCCATCACGTCCGGATCGCCGACGAAGCCGCCGATCTGGCCGCGCTGATCCGCCCGGTATCCGTCCGGCACGTCCGATGACGGATCGACAGGCAACCGCTCGTCGTCGGCCATGATCGGTGCGTCGTGGCGGACGCGGCCGTTCCCGTCAATCGGATACCACACTGGAAACGGCACGCCGAAGAATCGCTGGCGGCTGATGCACCAATCACCGTTGAGACCGTTGACCCAGTTTTCGTAGCGCGCCTGCATGTAGGCGGGATGCCACCGCAACGCCGCGCCGCGCTTCAACAGCGCGTCGCGGAAGTCCATCGTCTTGATGAACCACTGCCGGCTGCTGACAATCTCGAGGGGGCGATCGCCCTTCTCATAAAACTTCACGGCGTGTGTGATCGGCCGCGGCTCACCGATGAGGGCTCCGGTGTCGCGCAACTGCTCCACGATTTTCGCGCGTGCCTTTGACGCCGACAGGTTCGTGAGATCGTTGTAGAAGCGCTGCGCGCGATCGGCGTCGACCGAGGTCCACGGCGGCTCTCCCCACGAGACGTGGCGGAGCGTGCCGTCGGGCTGAATCACCGCGCGGACCGGCAGCGACAGCTCGCGCCACCAGGTCACGTCGGTGATGTCGCCGAAGGTGCAGATCATCGCGATGCCGCTTCCTTTTTCGGGATCGGCCAGCGCGTGGGCCCGAATCGGCACGCGTGCGCCGAACAGCGGCGTGACGACGTCGCGATCGAAAAGCGGCTTGTACCGCTCGTCGTCTGGATGCGCAACCAGCGCCACGCAGGCGGGAATCAGCTCGGGGCGGGTCGTCTCGATCTCGACCGCGGTCCGTCCGGACGCATCTGCGCCAGCGAGCACGAAACGGACGCGATGATAGGCGCCCGGCATGTCGCGATCTTCGAGTTCCGCCTGCGCGACGGCCGTCTTGAAGTCCACGTCCCAGAGCGTCGGCGCCTCGAGCTGGTAGGCAAGGCCGCGTGACAAGAGGCGCAGGAACGCGAGCTGCGACACGCACTGCGAGTGGCGGCTGATGGTCGCGTACGTCATCGACCAGTCGACCGACAGACCGAGGAAGCGCCAGAGGCGCTCGAACGCCTTTTCGTCCTCGACGGTCAGCTTCGCGCAGAGCTCGATGAAGTTCGGCCGCGAGACGGAAACCGGGTGCTTTGGCGGTTCAGCCGGCGGGTGGAACGCCGCGTCGTACGGCAGCGACGGATCGCAGCGAACGCCGAAATAGTTCTGGACGCGGCGCTCGGTGGGCAGGCCGTTGTCGTCCCATCCCATCGGATAGAAGACGGCCCGGCCGCGCATGCGCTGAAAGCGCGCGACGAGATCGGTGTGGGTGAACGAGAAGACGTGGCCGACGTGCAGCGATCCGCTGACGGTGGGCGGCGGCGTGTCGATCGAGTACACCTCTGAACGCGGACGGCTCCGGTCGAACCGATACACACCCGATTCGTCCCACCGCGCCATCCACTTCGCTTCCAGCCCCTCGAGGGCCGGCTTTTCGGGCACCTGCATCGGAGAATCGTATTACAACTTGTGCGTCATCACGTAGAAGGCGCGCGCGGTCGACGCCACGCCAGCCGAAATTCGACACCAAGAGACTGAGCTCACGAAACCACACCTATCGGTCTCCAGAATCGGCCACGAAGACACGAAGATCACGAAGCCGCGCAAATCGAACTGGCCACGAAAACACGAAGGGCACGAAGACGGATATCGTCTCGAATCGTAGGCGTGTGTTGAGCGTTGAGCGTTGAGCGTTGAAAGTTGAGAGTTGAGCGTTGAGAGTTGAGCGTTGAGCGTTGAGAAAGCGTTAGCGCAACGACGCTTTGATGCGCTCGATCTCTTCGCGGATCAGGCGCTCGGCGACGTCGGCGACGATCGTCGACACGGTCTCGCGGACGACGCGATCGGTCATCTGCGCGAGGACGCGGCGGGAGATCTGCTCCACGAGATCGTCGCTGATCGCGGGCGCCGAAGACGACGGCGCCTGAAACGCCGGCCAGGCGGTCTCGGCGTGCGTCGCGTGCCCTTCCGCGGCGAGGATCGCCGCAAACGCGTCGGCGACAGACAGCGGAGCCGACGGCACGGAGGCGACGGCCTCGTGATGAACGCTCGCCGCAGCCGCGAACGGTTCGAAAGACGCAGCGTGGTCGACGGTCACCGGCGCGTGAGCGTGCTCGACGATCGGATGCTCGACGATCGCATGCTCCATGTCGTGATGCTCGATGGCGGCGTGTTCGACGGGCGTGTGCTCGATGGCCGCGTGATCGACCGGATGTTCAGGAATTGTGTGCGCGACGAACGCTTCGACCTCGGCAATCACGTCGCTGACCGGCGTCGCCATATGTGCTGCGGATTCGGTATCCGCGGCGGGCGCGTCGGTTTCGGGTTCGACCGTCGGAAGCATCTCGGCGACGTCGTTCGGCGAATCGAACGACAGCGGAATGTCCTCGGACTGTTGCAGGTCGTGCTCGACGGCATACCGATCGATCTCGTCGGCGATCGATGAGGGTTCCTCGTCGTGCGTCGCCGGAGGCGGCACGAGCTCCAGCGGACGACGGGCTGCCGGAGCGGACTCCTCGGCCGCGGGCGCATCGGCCGGCTTCGACGTCGCCAGCGGCGGCGTCGTGGCCGACAGCTTCGCAAACGCGACGTCGAGGCGATCGAAATAGTCGTCCAGCTCGGCGTGCGCCGTGGATGCGGCGTCTTTCTGAGCGGCCGGAGCGGGCGCCGAAGGCGCCGCCGTCGCAACGTGCGCGTCGGACGACAGCAGTTCCCGGACGCGTCCGATGACCAGCTGCGGCTCGAACGGCTTGGCCAGGACGCCGTCGCATCCCACTTCGGTCGCGCGGGCCTGGTCCACGGGCTCGAAGGCGCCGGTCAGGAGCACCACCGGGATGTGCGCCAACCGCGGCGACTGCTTCACGTACCGCGCCACCTCGTAGCCGTTCTTGCCCGGCATGCCGATGTCCGCCAGCACGATGTCGGGCGGCGTCTTTTCGAGGCGGGCTATCGCCTGGTCGCCGTCGCTCACGGCCACGACCTGCACGTCTTCATCGGCGAACGTCAGCTCGATGACGCGTTGGATCGTGACGCTATCGTCGGCCAGGAGGAGCGTATGAGCCACGGTGTGCTTATCGGTTCCTGGGATTTCCAGCTACAGCCCGGTCAGACCTCCGTCCGGGCCCGCGCGTTGGTATTGATGAAGTCGATAATCTCCTGCATCGGGCTTCCCGGCAGGAAAATTCCCCTGATGCCGATATCCTTGAGCTTCGGGATGTCGACGTCCGGGATGATACCCCCGATCACGACCAGGACGTCGTTCAGCCCCTTCTCTTTCAGGAGCTCCATCAGGCGGGGGGCGATGTGGTTGTGCGCGCCCGACAGGATCGACAGACCGATGACGTCCGCGTCCTCCTGAAGGGCCGCCGACACGATCTGATCGGGCGTCTGCCGCAGGCCGGTGTAAATGACCTCCATGCCGGCGTCCCGCAGGGCACGCGCGATGACCTTGGCACCCCGATCGTGCCCGTCCAGGCCGGGTTTGGCGATGACGACTCTCAGCTTGCGCACGTCAATTCCTGGTTCAGATGATCGGCACTTCTTCGTACTCGCCCCAGACCTCGCGGAGCGCGTCGCACATCTCGCCGACGGTCGCGTAGGCGCGCACGGCGTCCAGCATCGGCGGCATCAGGTTGTCCGAACGCGACTGCGCCGCCGCGCGCAGCGCATCGAGCGACCGCTTCACTTGATCGGCGTCGCGGGTCTTGCGCAGCCGTTCGAGCTTCGCCAGCTGCGTATCCGACGCGGTTTCGTCGATGTACAGGATCTCGATCGGCGGCTCGTCGGTCTGCACGAAGTCGTTCACGCCGACGATGGTCTTTTCCTTGCGTTCGACGGCCTGCTGGAACCGATACGCGCTCTCCGCGATCTCCTTCTGCGGGAAACCGCGCTCGATGGCCTCGACCATCCCGCCCATCCGGTCGATGGTGTCGAAGTACGCGCGCGCGCCGGAGACCATGTCGTCGGTCAGCCGCTCGACGAAGTACGACCCGCCGAGCGGATCGACCGTATTCGAGACGCCGCTTTCGTGCGCGATGATCTGCTGCGTCCGCAGCGCGAGCGTCGCCGCCTCGGCGGTCGGCAGCGCCAGCGCCTCATCGAGCGAGTTGGTGTGCAGCGAGTTGGTGCCGCCAAGCACCGCACTCAGCGCCTGGAGCGCCGTTCGGACGACGTTGTTGTACGGCTGCTGCGCCGTCAGCGAGACGCCGGCCGTCTGCGTGTGGAAGCGCAGCTTCCACGACCGCTCATTCTTCGCGCCGAAGCGATCGCGCATCGCCTCGGACCAGATGCGCCGCGCGGCACGGTACTTCGCGATCTCCTCGAAGAAGTCGCTGTGCGCGTTGAAGAAGAACGAGATCTGCGGCACGAACGCGTCGACGTCCATGCCGGCATCGACGCCCCACTGCACGTATTCGAGGCCGTCACGCAGCGTGAACGCGAGCTCCTGCAGCGCCGTCGCACCGGCCTCGCGGATGTGATAGCCGCTGACCGAGATGGTGTTCCACTTCGGCACCTCCCGCGAGCAGAACGCGAAGATGTCGGTGATGATCCGCATCGACGGCCGCGGCGGGAAGATGTACTCCTTCTGCGCGATGAACTCTTTCAGGATGTCATTCTGAATCGTCCCCGAGATCTTCTTCCAGTCGGCGCCCTGCCGCTCGGCGACCACGAGGTACATCGCGAAGATCATCGCGGCCGGCGAGTTGATGGTCATCGACGTCGTGATCTCGCCGAGCGAAATCCCGTCGAAGAGCCGCTCCATGTCGGCGAGCGAGGTGATGTTGACGCCACACTTCCCTACCTCGCCGAGCGAGAGCTCGTGGTCCGGGTCGCGTCCCATCAGCGTCGGCAGATCGAACGCGACGCTCAGGCCGGTTCCGCCCGCCGCCAGCAGCGTCTTGTACCGCTCGTTGGTCTCTTCAGGCGTCCCGAATCCGGCAAACTGCCGCATCGTCCAGAGCTTGCCGCGGTAGCCGCTTTCGTGGATGCCGCGCGTGTACGGGAACGCGCCGGGATTCGCGACCTGGGTGGCGTAGTCGAGGTTCTTGACGTCTGCGGCGGTATACAGCCGCTCGATCGGCCGTCCGGAAATCGTCGTGAACGACGCGGCGCGCTCGCGCGGCGCCTTCGCAATCGGCTCGTCGGTGACGCTCTTCATGTCCAGCTCATTATGGCATCTTCCCAGCTATCGTGTTGACTCGCTGAGGCAGCCCAAGGTAGCTTGGACCGCTTCGACGCAGGTGCGCCATGGCGGACAACGGTACGATCTTCGACGAGATGCTCCAGCAATTCGACGGAGCGGCCCGGCTGCTCAACCTCGAGCCAGGCATCTGGCGAATCCTCACCCATCCCAAGCGGCAGATCGCGGTCTCGTGTCCGATCCAGATGGACAACGGCGAGATCCAGGTCTTTACAGGATACCGCGTGCAGTACAACATCACGCTCGGTCCGGCGAAGGGGGGCATTCGCTATCACCCCGGCGTCACGCTCGATGAAGTGACGACGCTCGCGGCGTGGATGACGTGGAAGTGCGCGGTCGCGCACATTCCATTCGGCGGCGGCAAAGGCGGCATCATCTGCGATCCGACGAAGATGTCGAAGCGCGAGATCGAGTCGCTGACGCGCCGCTACATCGCCGAGATCATCGACGCGATCGGTCCCGAGAAGGACGTGCCGGCGCCCGACGTCAATACCAACGAACAGATCATGGCGTGGGTCATGGACACCTACTCCATGCACGTCGGCCACACCGAAACGGCCGTCGTCACCGGCAAGCCGCTCGAGATTGGCGGATCCGCCGGCCGCCGCGAAGCCACAGGCCGCGGCGTGATGATCGCGACGCGCGAGGCCGCCAAGCACGTCGGCTTCCCGATTCGCGGCGCCAAGATCGCAGTCCAGGGCTTCGGCAACGTCGGCTCAGTGTCGGCCGATCTCCTGTCGCGCGAGATGGGCGCGACGATCGTCGCCGTCACCGACTGGAAAGGCGGCGTCTACAACGACAAAGGCCTCGACATCCCGAAGCTGCTCGAGTTCGTGGCGAAGAACAAGACCGTCGCCGGGTACCCGAACGCGCAGGCGTTGTCGAACGACGAGCTGTTCAAGCTGAAGGTGGACATCCTGATTCCGGCCGCGCTCGAGAACCAGATCACGCTCGAGAACGCCGGCGACATCCAGGCCAAGGTCATCATCGAAGGCGCGAACGGGCCGACCGAGCAGGACGCGCACCGCGCGCTCCACGAGCGCGGCGTGTTCATCGTGCCGGACATCCTCGCGAACAGCGCCGGCGTCACGACGTCGTACTTCGAGTGGGTGCAGGATCGCTACGGCTACTTCTGGACCGAGAAGGAAGTGAACGAGCGCCTCGAAGCGAAAATGGTCGAGGCCTTCGAAGCCGTGCGGCAGACGTCACTCAAGTACAAGGTCGACATGCGCACCGCCGCCTACATCGTCGCCATCGAACGCGTCGCGACCGTGACGCGCATGCGCGGCATGTACGCGTAGGCGGCTCCGCTCAGATTGCAGGATTGCAGAATGGCAGGATTGCAGATGGCAGGATTGCAGGACTTCAAAGATCGCTGATTACTCGGGATACGTTCTGCAATCCTACAATCCTGCAACTCTGCAATCTCTGAGCAATCCTGCAATCCTTTCTGCCATCCTGCAATTCTGCAATTCTGCAATGCTCAATGCGCGTCTCAGCATCAGGTTGTCACGTGAAACGTGATGACGTCCTTCACGTCGGTGCCGGCGGCCTTCGCATTCAGCTCGATCAGATACTCTCCCGTCGCCAGGCCGGCGAGCGGCACGTCGAGCTCGCGCGCGCCGCTGTCTAACATCGCGATCGGCAGTTCGCGCATCGGTCCCATGCGGCTGAGAAGGCGCGCGGACACGGTGAGCGGCGCGTTTGGCGGACCGTAGGCCAGGAACCGGATCCGCAGCCGCTCCGAGCGGCTGAATTCCCGCGTCGCGGCCGGGACCGCCTGGTCCGTGTCGAGCGTCCGGAACTCGCGCGCGTTGCGCGCGCGCAGCACCTCAGGCGTCCCGATGACCACGCCGCCACGCGTGTCGCGGATGTTCACCGTGCGGATGTCGGTGTCGAGCGTCTGCTCGGCGGCATCCTGAATCGCGATCCGCACGCGCAGATGGCCCGGCGGCATGTCGAAGACGGCGTGCGACGGAACGCCGACGGATTCTTCGATCAGACCGGGCGACGTCGGCGCGACGGGGCCCTCGAAGAGCACGGAGTCGTCCGCGGCGAGCGCTTTCAGCACGACGCGGATCGGCACGTGCTGATTGCGGGCGCCGAGCTGCCGCGGCGCCGGCTCCCACACGAACGTCACGCGCGTCTTGCCGTCGGCACCGCGCGTCGTACCGAACCACGGACGGATGAGCGGGCTGACGTGCGGCGCCGGCTCGAGCGGCGGCGGCGGCTTCGGGTTGTTGATCTGCTCGAGCAGCGCCGCGCGCAGCGTGTCGTCCGGCGACGGCGCGAAGTATCCGGCGCGCGTGCGCACCTGGGCGCCCGGCTTCTTCACCTGCACCTGCACGGGATGAAAGCGGCCGTCATCGGGCCCTTCGGTTTCGTACGTCAGCAGGTAATAGCCGCTGGCGTCGGCCATCGCGCGCCGCAACCCTTCGTCAACGTCGGCTGACGTGGCGACTCCCGCCGTAGCGCCGGCCAGTGCAGAGACCCATTCCGCATTCGCCGCCGCGGCGCCGGGATTCAGCGGGTAAATCGCCACGTTGTTGCGCTGCGCCGACCGCACGATCGTCTCGATCGTCGGGAGGTATTCCAGCCCGCGCCGGCGCTCGCCCCGTCCCATCCCCTCGCTGATGACGATCAGCGTCTTGCGGCGATCGGCATAGTGGTTGAAGTGCACGGCCAGCGCGTTGATCGCGGACAGCGCGACCTGGGCGCGTGCGGCCTCGATGCGCTCCGGCGCGCCCGCCATGAAGTTGCGCTCGTACGCGTTCCGCGGCGTGTAATCGCCGACCCGCCCTTCGAAACTCTTCGCAGCCGCCAACGCAGCCTCGCGATCGTGTGAGAGCTGGATCTTGAGCAGCGAGTCGAGCGGCTTCATGACGACCAGCATGTCCTGCGGCGACACGCTCTCGTTGATGAACCGCGTGACGGCTTCCTGCACACGCGACGTGAGGCCTGCGTCGACGTGGTACTCGTCGAGGAACAGCGCGATCAGTCGTCCCTCCTCCGGATCCGGCCGGAGGAAGCGGACGCTGTCCAGCGTCTGCGCCACGCCATCGTCACGCAGTTCGAAATCGGCTGGCTTGAGGTTGTCGAGCACGCGGCCGCGCGCATCGTGGGCGATCACGTCGATGCGAACGACCTGCTTCGTCGGGTGAAACGCCGGCGTCGGCGCCGGAGGCTTCTGAGTCGCGGCGACATGACCGCCGGCGCTCTGCAGCATCAGCAAGCCGACGCACGCAACGATGACGCGCATCAACGAGATCAGCCCGTCACGCGAAACGCGACGAGTTCCTGCGCATCGCCGCCGCCATCCGTGGACGCCTTGATTTCGACGACGTACTCACCCGGGGCGAGGACGCTGAGCGGCACCTCGAGCTGCTGCTCGCCGGTGCCCGGCGCCGCGGTCGTCGGGAGCTCCGACATCGGCTGCCCGCCGCGGTTCAGCAGGTGGACGCTCAACTTCGGCGGCGCTGCGCCCGGCCCGTACGCCGGCACACGAATCAGCACGCGATCGGTGCGGCTGAACTCGCGCGACGCGACCGGCAGCGCGGTGGCATCCGTTTTCATCTCGTTGAAGTCCTTCAGCGTCCGCGCGCGGAACACGGCCGGCGTCCCGAGGGTGGCCTGCGGCGCCGTCAGGTCCGGCACCGTCAACTCACGCGTCGTCGTATCGAGCACTTCTGACGCGCTGCCTTCCACCGACACCCGCAGTTCCACCTTGCCCGGATTCACGTCGAAGGTGACGATGCCGCCTTTCGGCGACGCGACGGCGGAGGGTCCGCCGAGCGAGCCGCTGCCGCCTTCCACCTTGCCGCGGAAGAACGGCGAGCCGTCGGGCGCCACCGCCATCAGGGCGACGCGGGCCGGCGGGTCGCGATGCGCGCTGGCATCGCCAGGTGTCTTCGGGAGCGGCTCCCAGACGAACGTCACGCGCGTCTTGCCGTTCTCGCCGCGCGACGTGCCGATCCACGTGCGCACGACGTCCGCGCTCGACGGCCGCGTGGTCGCGGCGGTCAGCGCTTTCTCGACCGGCTTCGGCGTCAGCTTCGGCGGCGACAGCGCGCGCGCCGTATCGGCCGCCGTCATCGCCCAGTAGCCCTTGCGCGCGCGAACCTGCACGCCCGGCCGTTTCACGCGGACTTTGATCTCGTGGAACTTGCCGTCGGACGGCTGCTGCGTGGAGTTGTAGCCAATCAGATAGTAGGCGCTGCTGTCCTTTGTAATCTGCCGCATCCCGGCGGCGAGATCGTTGCGGTTGACGATCGCGCGGCCGTCCGTGTTCTCCGCCAGCGATCGCAACGTATCCATCGTCGACGCGAGGTACTTCGAGTCGGTCTGCATCCCGACGTTCTCGTTGATGTCGAACTCGAAGCCCGCCAGGCCGCGCGGATCGACCGAGTAAATCGACACGTTGTTGCGGTTGGCGGCGTCGTAGATGTCGCGAAGGTCGGTCTGCAGATCCATGTCGGCCGACCACGCGGCGCGATCTTCGTTGATGTCGTTCGTGCCGGCCTGCGGGTTGTTCGCGTTGGGGTTGCCGAAGCCCGGCATCTGCGCGTTGGCGTTCCGCATCTGCGGCGGCACCATGTAGGTGAAGCCTTCGCTGACGAGGATGAGCGACTTGCGTCCCTCCTTCAGCGAGCCCATGTGCACGATCAGGGATTTGATCGCGGACATCGACACCTGTACGCGGATGCGCTCGACGGTCTCAGTGGGATAGTACGCGTACTTCTCCTCGAACTCGTTCTTCGGCTCGTAGTCGTACTTGCGGCCGATGAACTGCTGCAGGCCGCGGACGACCGCGTCGTGGTTGCGCGTCATGCGCACCGACGCCGTGGACTCGAGCGGATACATGACGCCGACCATGTCCGACGGCCCCAGCTGCGTCTCGACGAACTTGGCGAGCTGTCCGCGCGCGGCCATGCTCGTCCCGCGCCGCACGTGATAGTCGTCGAGGAAAATCGCGAACAGGCGGACGTCGTCGCGCGACGCCTCGGCTTCTTCGTCGTAGTCCGTCTTGATCTGCCGCGGCGGCTCTTTGACAGCTTCCGATACGCCGCCATCGAGCTTCACGAGTTTGAACGACTCGATCTTCTGCGGCTTGTTGTCTTCCGCGATTTCGAAGTCCGACTCTTTCAGGTCGTCAACCGGGTTGCCGTTCTTGTCCGTGATGATGGCGTCGACGCGGACGAAGTTGATGCCGGCGCGGAATGTCGGCTGTTGTTGTTGTTGCTGCTGCGCGTCACCGGCGGGAGGCGTCTGCGGCTGCTGCGTCGCGGGTTGCTGAGACGGCTGGGCGGTTTGTTTCGGCGGAGCCTGCGCGTCGCCACGAAGCCCGAACAGGAGAAGCAGGGCAACGGCGGCGCTCGATCTCCGCAACAGGTTGGCCATATCTAATTTTACGGCTAACGGAGTACCCGGAACGCGATGTATTGCTGGCTCGTGCGCCCATTCGCGCGAGCCGTCAGCTCGAGAACGTAGTCGCCCTGCCCGAGCGTCGGAAGCGCGAACCGCACCTCGGCGAGGCCGTCCGCGGTCGTGACCGGCAGCTCCGTCAGGACTCGACCGTCCCGCGCCATCAATCGGCTGGTCATCTCGGGCTGGCCGTCGATTTTGGCGCGAGCAACGAGCGTCCCGGTCCTGGGAAACTCGCGACGGGGCGCCGGCGGACCGACGAAGCGTCCCTGCGCGACGGCAAGCGTCGGCATTTGCACGAGCTCCTTCGGATGCTCGCTCTCAGCGTCGGGGATCAGGTGCCGCCGCTCCGCAGGCTCGTCGGCATCCGGCCTGAGCGACGCCGTCAGGGACGCGAGCGCTGCCGTGACCTGCTCAGGTACCGGTTCGGCTGCTGTCGTCGTCGTCGTGCGTTCGGGATTCTTGAACGCCAGGTATCCACTGCGCGCCTTGACGGTCAAGCGCGGCCGTTTCACGTGGACCGTGATCTTGTGGAACTTGCCGTCGTCTGGATGCGGCGACTCGTAGGCGAGCAGGTAGTACGCGCTCGAGTCGCGAACGATGCGCGCCAGGGCGCCCTTGAAATCGTTGGTCTGGACGATCGCATCGCCGCCGGTGTCCAACGCGAACTGCCGCAGGACTTCTTCCGGCGAGATCAGGAACGCCGGCCCCATTCCCATCCGACTGCCGCCGACGGTGAGCCCGCGCGGATCCACGGGATAAATCGCCACGTTCATGCGATTGGCGGCGGTCGTGATGTCGAGCAGATCGCTCATGTCGAGCGCGAATCCTTCCGACACGAAGACCAACGTCTTCCGCCCTTCCTTGAGTCCGCCGAGATGCGTCGCCAGTCCCGATAGCGCATTTCGCGCGATGTCCAGGCGAATCTGCTCGATCTGCATCGGCAGCTTGAGATGCTCTTCTTCGACGGGGTACTTCGGCGTGTAGTCACCCTTCCGCCCGTAGAAACCGGCCAGCGTCTGAAGCGCCGGGCCGCGATCGCGCGTGAGATGCGCGTCGTTGATCGAATCGAAGAGACCGTAGACGCCGACGAGATCGGACGGCGGCAGCGATTCGATGAACGTGCGCAGCGGCGCGAGCACGCGCTGCTCGTGCATCCTGGCGACGTGATAGTCGTCCAGGAGGATGGCGAAGACGCGCACATCATCGCGCGACGCTTCGCGCTGTTCGTCGTCCACCGTCCTGATGGGCGCGAACGTCTCGCCGGTCTCCGTGCGGGATGACCCGAGGAGCCGGACGCTCCGCAGCGTCATCGGACGCCCGTCATCAAGAAGTTCGAAGTCCTCGAGCGTCAGATCGGAAACGGGCTGACCGTCGCGATCGTCGACGATCGCGTCTACCTGGACCAGGTTGGTCCCGGTGCGAAAGGTTGGCGGCTGCGCCTGCTGAAAAGCTGTCGACGCAACCAACGAGAGCACGACGAGGAGACGGCGCACGGGCGTCCTCAGGGCAGGCATCCAGATGATACCATCGGGCTGGAGCACATCGTGACGACCGATTCGCACCCGCAGCTCACGGCCCTGACCAGCCTGTCGGAGGACGAGCGACTCTTCCGCGACAGCGTGTACGAGTTCGCGGACCGCGAAATCCGTCCGCACGTGCGCGAGATGGACGAGCACGCCAAGATCGGCCGGCCGCTCCTCGACCAGCTGTTCCACCTCGGCGTCATGGGCATCGAGATTCCCGAGGCATACGGCGGCGCCGGCGCGAGCTTCTTCCACTCGGTTCTGGCGGTCGAGGCGCTGTCGCGCGTCGATCCATCGATTGGCGTCCTCGTCGACGTGCAGAACACGCTCGTCATCAACGCGCTCCTGCGGTGGGGCACGGACGACGTCAAGCGGCGGTACCTGCCGAAGATGGCCGCCAGCACCATCGGCGCGTACGCCCTCTCCGAGGCAGGATCCGGAAGCGACGCCTTCGCGATGACGACGCGCGCCGTCGAACGCGACGGCCAATGGGTGATCGAGGGACGCAAACTCTGGATCACGAACGGGAACGAGGCCGATCTGTTCATCGTGTTCGCGAACGTCAACCCGCAGGCCGGCTACCGCGGGATCACGGCGTTTCTCGTCGAGCGCGGGACGCCCGGCTTCAGTGTCGGCAAGAAAGAGGACAAGCTCGGAATTCGCGCGAGCAGCACGTGCGAGCTGCTGTTCGAGGAATGCCGCGTCGCGCCGTCGAATGTGCTGGGCGAGGTCGGCAAGGGATACAAGGTCGCCATCGAGACGCTGAACGAAGGCCGCATCGGCATCGGCGCGCAGATGATTGGCCTCGCGCAGGGCGCGCTCGATCACACCATCGCGTACACGAAGGATCGAAAGCAGTTCGGCAAGTCGATCGCCGAGTTCCAGGCCGTGAAGCACCAGCTGGCGCGTGCCGCGACGGAGCTCGAAGCGGCCCGACTCCTCGTGTACAACGCCGCGCGGCTGCGCGATGCACGCCAGCCGTTTCTGACCGAAGCCGCGATGTGCAAGATCTTCTCGTCGGAGGTCGCGGAGCGGGTGACGTCGCTCTGCGTGAATCTCCACGGCGGGAACGGCTTCGTGAAAGAGTACCCGGTCGAAAAGCTGTATCGCGATGCGAAGATCGGCCAGATCTACGAAGGCACGTCGAACCTGCAGCTCGAAACGATCGCGAAGCAGATCCTGGGCTAGATCGCGCGCCTCGGCGCGCCGGGATTCGGACGTCGGCTCGATGCCGTTATGAGCGATCGACGTTTCACGGCCGCCGTGGCCCTTGTCGGCCTCGTATTCGTGGCTGCCGTGTACGCACCGGACGTGGGCCACGGGTTCATCAAGGACGATTTTCGGTGGCTGGCTGACGTTCGTCTCGTGCGCGCGGCGCCGAGCGAAGCGATTTTTCCGAGCCTGCCCAACTTCTATCGCCCCGTCGTCACCTCAACGTTCCTCGCCGACTACGCCGTCGCCGGCCTCGACTCGAGGCTCTACGGTTTCACGAACCTGTTGTTCTACATACTTTGCGCGGCCGGCATCTTTGGATTGCTCCGCGCCGTCGGCGTCGGGCCGCCAGCCGCCGCAGTCGGTGCATTTGCCTGGGCGGCGAATCCCCACGGCATCAGCATGGCTGTTGTCTGGATCAGCGGGCGGACGTCGCTGCTGGTCACGCTCTTCGCAGTCCTGAGCCTGACGGCATTTCTTTACCGACGGAGATTCCTTGGATCGGTGCTGCTCTTCGCCGCGCTGCTTTCAAAAGAGGAAGCGATTCTGCTCCCGGTTGCCATGTTTGCCGCGCTCCTGCTGCTCCGCCCGCGAACGACACGTTCGATGATGCTCGACGGCGTCGCACTTCTGGTGCCGGTGGCGGCGTATTTCGCGCTTCGATCGAGCACGCTGGCACTCACACCTTGGACTGTGCCGTCCTTCTACAAGCCGACGTGGCAACCCGCCGCGATCGCCGGCAACGTGATCGAGTACCTGGATCGCGGCGCTACGTTCTTTGCCGTCATCGCCGCGATCGGCGTCGCCGCGTACGGATGGCGCGGCATCGGGAAGATGTCGCTCCCGCTCATTTTCACCGGGCTCGCCTGGTTCGCCGGGTCATACGCCATGACGGTCTGGCTGCCCGTGCGATCGAGCCTCTACGCCGTGTTGCCGTCCGTCGGATCGGCGATCGCCTGCGCGGCCGTACTCGAGTCGCTACGCGATCGCGCCGCTACGCGCTTCGGCGACCGTCGTCTGCTCGCGGCGCTGGCGATTGTGCTCGTCTGCATACCGATTTATCGCAGCCGCAACGGGCGCTGGGTCGATGCGGCAAATCTTTCAGCACAAACGATGCGGGTCCTGACGGCGGAAGCGCCGCCGGAACATTCGACCGGCGTCGTGGTCTTCGAGGACGAGGCCGGGCCCCGCGCGACGTTCGACACCGCGCTCGGGTCGCTCGCGTCGGTGGCGGTGCAAATCGAAACGAACCGGCCGCTGCAGGCGCTCGTGACCGCGCCGGGACATCACTGGACGGGACCATGCGCCGCGCGCTACCGGCTCACCGCCGGCCGGGTCGCGCGCGTTGAGGAATGACGATTTTCAGGAGTGACGAAGGAGCGTAATCATGTCGACATCCACCGCAGATCTGGCCACCGCGCAGCTCAAGGACATCGTCCGCACGTTCAAGAACTACAAGTCGCTCGGCGACGCGGCAATCGCCCGCACACCGGACGAACACCTCCACACCGAGCTCGATCCGCAGTCCAACAGCGTCGCGATCATCGCCAAGCATGTCGGCGGCAACCTGCGATCGCGCTTCCAGGATTTCCTGACGTCCGACGGCGAGAAGGCCGATCGCAATCGTGACGGCGAATTCGAGATGACCGAGCGTGCGTCGCGCGAGGAGATCACCGCGTGGTGGGAACGTGGCTGGACGACCGTGCTTGGATCGCTCGAAGCGCTCACGCCCGCCGATCTCGAGCGGACGGTCAAAATTCGCGGTGAAGGTTTTCTGGTCGTGGAAGCGCTGAACCGGTCGGTGACGCACACCGCCTATCACGTCGGGCAGCTCGTCTACCTCGCGCGCCACTTCGCCGGACCGGCCTGGAAATCGCTGTCGATTCCCAAGGGCCAGTCCGCGAAGGCGGCGGTCGGCGACTTCAAGACGAAAGGGATCGCGCGCCCGTAGGCCGCGTCAGTCCGTCGCCTTGCCCTCGAAGAGCGCGTCGGTCTTGAGCGTCTGCGCGCCGTTCTCGGTGCAGACCGCGTAAGTCGACTCGTACATCGCGACGCCGGCGTACTCGCCGCGCGCGTTGAGGCAGTAGAAGTTCAACCCGAAGTTCGGCTGTCCCTTGTCGTTGAGCAGCCGCTTTTCGATCGTGTTCTTCGCGACGCGCTTCAACGCCGTGAGCGCGGCGTCCTTGGGGTGTGCCCCGCGGCGCATCTCGTCCACGATGACGAACGAGCAGAGGTTGTACAGGTTTGCCTCGCCGCGGCCTGTCGATCCGGCGGCGCCGACGTCGCCGTCCACATAGAGCCCCGCTCCGAGAATCGGCGAGTCGCCGGCGCGGCCTGGAATCTTCCACGCCAGGCCGCTCGTCGTCGTCACGCCGCAGATCTCGCCCTTCGGGCTGAGGCCGTCGCAGTTGATCGTGCCGTAGTAGTGCTCGGGCCTGACGATCCCTTCGGCAATCATGTCCATGGCGACCTTGTGGAACGCCTGCTGCCGCTCCTTCGGCGAGAGGTAGTGCAGCGGATCAGTGCGACGCTTCCACTCCAGCCACTTCTTCCGCGAATTCTCGGTGTTCAGGTCCGCCTCGATGGTGAACCCCATGTCGCGGGCAAACTCCTGCGCGCCCTTGCCGACGAGCAGGTGGTGGTCCGTCGTGTCCATGACGAGCTGCGCGACCTTCGAGGGCGTGCGCACGCCCTCGATTTCCGCCACGCCGCCTGCGCGCTTCTTCGGTCCGTGCATGCAGCACGAATCGAGCTGCACGACGCCCTCGGCATTCGGTAAGCCGCCGTAGCCGACGCTGTCGTCGAGCGGGTCGAGCTCGACGATGTTGACGCCGGCGATGAGGGCATCGAGCACGTCGGAGCCGCCGGTGATCATCCCGAACGCTGTCTCGACGCACGTTTTTGATCCGCCGTTCTTGAACTTGTTGCCGTTCGCGGAGGAGACGACGACGGGCTTGACGCTCTTCGGTGTCATGACGGTGACGCCCTGACCGAAACTGACGTTGGGTGAGGCCGCAGTGATCGCGCCGGCGGCTGCAGCGGTCTTGACGAACTCGCGACGATCGACTCTACGCGACATAGCGCCTCTTTTCTTCGGACCGCGGGCGCTCAGTTCCTGTCCGTGCGCCCCGCTGCCGATCAAACGACCCGCGTCACCAGCCGACGACAACGACCCCACCCGACCTACCTGTCCTACCCGACCTACCTGTCCTACCCGACCCACCTGGCGTACTCGACCTATCCGCCCCCTTACGCACTCGCGAGAATATTCGCCGCGATGATCATCCGCTGCGCCTCCGACGTGCCCTGGTAGATCTCCGTCGCCCGGACGTCGCGAAACAGCCGCTCGACGACCGACCCGCGGCGGTAGCCTGCCGACGCGAGAATCTGCATCGCCTTGTCGGCTGCCTTGTGCGCCGCCTCGGATGCTGCCAGCTTCGCCATCGACGCTTCGAGCGTCGACTTCTCCTGGCGATCCTTGGCCGCCGCGGCTTTCAACGTGAGCATGCGCGCAGCGTCGAGTTCCGTCGCCATGTCCGCGAGCATCCATTGGATCGCCTGGTAGTTCGCGATCGGCTGGCCGAACTGCTGACGCTGTTTCGCGTACGCGATGGCTTCGGCGATGGCGGCTTCGCCGATGCCGAGTGCCTGCGCGGCAATCGCGACGCGCCCGCCCTGCAGGCTCCACATCGCGAGACGATACCCCTGATCGACGTGGCCGAGCACCTGATCGTCGGCGACGTCGACGTCGAAGTCGAGATCCATGCAGCCGAGGCCGCGGACGCCCAGCGAATCGGCACGAGCGGTGCGCGTGATTCCCGGCGTGTTCATCGGCACCAGGAACGCCGTCACACCTTGACCGCGCAGTCCGGGCCGGGTGCAGGCAAACACCAGCGCGACGCTCGCTTCTTCGGCGTTCGCAACCCAGACCTTGCGGCCGCGAATGTGATAACCGGTTGCGGTCCGGACGGCGGACGTCTTTTGATTCGCCGCGTCGGTGCCGGCGTCGGGCTCCGACAGCGCGAAGGCGCCGATCGCCTCGCCGGACGCGAGCTTGCGCAGCCAGCGCTCGCGCTGCTGGTCGCGGCCCGCGTGCGCCACGACTTCCGCCACGAGCGAGTTGGTGACCGACAGCGCCACGGCGACCGTCGCGCTCGCGCGCGCGATCGTCTCGATGGCGAGCGTGTACGACACGTAATCGCGGCCGGCACCGCCCCAGGCTTTCGGAATCGTCACGCCGAGCAGGCCTTCGGCGGCGGCGGCGTGAAGCACGTCCGCCGGGTATTCACCCGTTTTGTCGATCGAGGCCGCCCGCGGCGCGACGACCTCGCGCGCGAAGCGTTCGATTCGTTCCTTGTAGGCCTGCTGTTCTTGCGTCAGTTCGAGATTCATTTTTCTTATGGCGGCGGGGCCCCACCCCCGCCGCGTACTTACGCTGATGCCTCGCTCCGGCTGACCAGGCCCTCGCTCGGCATGGCCGCAGGCGCTCTTACTTTCTCACTAGCGGCGGGTCCCAACCCGCGGCGTACTTACGATGCCTCACTCCGGCTGACCATGCCTTCGTTCGGCAGGGCGGCAGGCGCTCTTACTCTCTCACTAGCGGCGGGGCTCAACCCGCGGCGTACTTACGATGCGTCACTCCGGCTGACCAGGCCCTCGTTCGGCATGGCCGCAGGCGCTCTTACTTTCTCACTAGCGGCGGGTCCCAACCCGCGGCGTACTTACGATGCCTCACTCCGGCTGACCAGGCCCTCGTTCGGCAAGGCCGCAGGCGCTTTGCTTTTTCCACTGGCGGCGGGTCCCAACGCGACCCACCAGCCCTACCCGACCCACCAGCCCTACCCGACCTACCTGCCCGCCAGTCGTTCGAAGATCGGCTGGAGGCGCTTCTTCGTCACGCCCAGTTCCTCGGGCAGGACGCGCGTCTCGCCAATCACCGAAATGAAGTTCGTGTCGCCGCTCCAGCGCGGAACCAGGTGGACGTGAAGATGATCCAGCACGCCTGCGCCGGCCACACGTCCAAGGTTGATCCCGACGTTGATGCCTTGCGGCTTATAGGCCTCGTTCAGCGCCATCTCGGCGTGGCGCGTCAGGCGCATCACCTCCGCCCGCTCCTGCTCCGTCGTCGCTTCGAGGCTCGCGACGTGCCGGTAGGGAACGACCATCAGGTGGCCGTTGTTGTACGGATAGAGGTTCAGAACGACGTACGCGGACTCGCCTCGAAAGACGACCAGCTCGTCACGGTCAGGTTCGTTGGCGCTGCAGAAAATACAGGCGGAGGGCTCGGCGGTCGCAGCGGTCACGTAGGCGAGTCTCCAGGGGGACCAGAGGCGTTCCATATCGCTCGACGTGTCAGGAAATCTGAACGACTGAAGAGGAAGGAGCGACGCTCCGAACTTCAGCGGTCAGACTTCGAACTTCTGAGAGCTTACATCGCGACGACGTCGGGCGGGGTGCTGCCCGCCGGCGGCGCGGTCGGTGCGGGCGCCGGCTCTTTGTTGATCAGCTCTTTCAGTTCCTTGCCGGGCTTGAAGTACGGCACCTTCTTCGGCGGCACGTCCACCTTGTCACCCGTCTTCGGGTTGCGGCCCTTGCGCGGCTCGCGCTTGCGGAGCCGGAAGCTGCCGAAGCCGCGCAGCTCGATCTTTTCGCCGCGGTGCAGCGCTTCGATGATGCTGCGGAACACCGTGTCGACGATGACCTCCGAATGCTTCTTCGTCAGGTCGGAGACGCGAGAAACCTCCTCGACGAGCTCCGCCTTGGTCATGCTGCCGTTGGTCATAGGTGAACTCTGCTATCGGTGAACGCTGCCAGGTTCAAGTGATAAGGGATGAGGGATAAGGAATGGCGGAGGTCTTTAATCCTCGCCCCTCGGCCCTCCCTAATCCCTCACCCCTAATCCCTCACCCCTAATCCTGACCCCTGCTTACCGGTTATTCCTGAAGTGATCTCCCAGCGTCGCGGTGCCGTCGCCCGCGCTCTCCTGGTACTCCGCCCAATCCGCGCGGAACTCGTCCGACTTCAGCGCGCGAATCGACAGGCCGATCTTCCGTTCGGCCGGCGCCAGCTTGATGATCTTCATCGGATACGTTTCGCCGACCACGAGCTCGACCTTGTCCTTGCCCGCGGTGTCGTCGAACTCCGAGACGTGAATCAGCCCTTCGATCCCTTCGTCGAGCTCGACGAACGCGCCGAAGTTCGTCAGGCGCATCACCTTGCCTTCGATGGTGTCGCCCACGTGATGCCGGCTGAAGAAGTCATCCCAGATGTCGGTCGCGAGCTGCTTGAGACCGAGCGACAGCCGCTGGTTCTCGGCGTCGATGTTGAGCACCATCGCGTCGACGACGTCGCCCTTCTTCAAGACCTCCGACGGATGCTTGACCTTCTTGCTCCACGACATGTCGGAGATGTGAATCAGGCCGTCGATGTCCTCTTCGACTTCGACGAACGCGCCGAACTCGGTCAGGTTCCGCACCTTGCCCTGGATGCGCGCGCCGACGGGATAACGCTCCGCCAGATCGTGCCAGGGATTGCTCTCGACCTGTTTCAGTCCGAGCGAAATACGCCGCGCCGTCGGATCGACGCCGAGCACCATCGCGTCGACGGTGTCGCCGACGTTCAGGATCTTCGACGGATGCTTGACGCGCTTGCTCCACGACATCTCGCTGACGTGGATCAAGCCTTCGACGCCGGCTTCGAGCTCCACGAACGCGCCGTAGTCGGTCAGGCTGACGACCTTCCCGCTCATACGCGCGCCGACGGGATACCGGTCCATGACGTTCGCCCACGGATCGGTAATGAGCTGCTTGTGACCGAGCGACACGCGCTCGGTCGCCGGGTCGTACTTCAGCACGATCACGTCGATTTCGTCGTTGACCTTGAACAGCTCCGACGGGTGGCCGACGCGGCCCCACGACATGTCCGTGATGTGCAGCAGGCCGTCGATGCCGCCGAGATCGATGAACGCGCCGTAGTCGGTGATGTTCTTGACGACGCCCTTGAGGACCTTGCCCTCGGCGAGCGTCTCGAGCGTGTGCTTCTTCTTCTCGGCGTTCTCTTCCTCGAGAAGCGCCTTGCGCGAGAGCACGATGTTGCCGCGCTTCTTGTTGACCTTGATCACGCGCATCCGCAGCTCTTGTCCGCGCAGCGCGTCGAGATTGCGCACCGGACGAACGTCGATCTGCGAGCCTGGCAGGAACGCGCGGACGCCGATGTCCACCGCGAGACCGCCCTTGATGCGTTCGATGACGCGGCCGATGACGACCTTCCGCTCGGCGTAGGCCTTTTCGACCTCGTCCCAAATCTTCATCTTCTCGGCTTTTTCGCGCGAGAGGACGACGTAGCCTTCACGATCTTCCGTGCGTTCGAGCAGCACGTCGACGATATCGCCGGGCTGCACGGTGACTTCGCCGTTCTCGTCGAGAAATTCGCTGACGCCGATGATGCCTTCCGATTTGTAGCCCACGTCGACGACAACTTCCGACGGCGTGACTTTGAGAACGGTCCCCTTGACGACTTCGCCTTCCGCGATATTTCGGAAGCTGTTATCGTAGATATCCAGCAACTTCGCGTACTCGGCGGGGTCGACTGGGTCGTCGTGTTCGCGCGGTCGCACTTTCAGTCCGGCGCGCTCGGAACGTTCACGTTCCGGCCGCTCGGTTGTTGCGACGCCCGCGCCGCTCCTGGTCCCGGGGGTGTTCTCGTCTTCTACGTTCGCCATGCCTTGCGCGTCCTCCTCCACCGATCGATCGGAGATCGAGCGATTGCCGGGGATTGGTTCTGACGGGGCCGGCGCCCCGCGAGGTTTTTCTGAATTCCGATAAGCAACAGAGGTTACGACACTTATCGGCAAACTGTCAAGGTTCCGAAAGGACTAGACGCGATGGCCAGATCGAAGAGCGCACGCCGCCGACCCCGACCGTCCCGTCCGGTGGCCCGCCGCAAGGCCGCCGGCACACGCCGCGCGAAGGCCTCTGTGAAACGCCCTAAGAAGGCCGGCGCGAAATCGACCGGGAAAGCGCGTGCGCGATCGAAGCCATCCGCTCGAAAGGCCAAGGCATCGGCTCGGAAAGCCAGGCCCGCGCGAAAAACGGCCGCGTCTCGTCGCGATCGGCAGCTGGCAAACGTCGGCAAGCGGCCGCAGCTCGACCGCGCCCGCCGGACGCTCGACGATATCGTACCGACCCCTCCCTCGTCCCTCAATCTCGACCGTCGCAGCTCGGCAGCCAAGAGCGGACGCGCCGAAATGGAAGACTCGCTCAAGAAGCACGGTACCGCCATCAATCCCGGGCTGACCGGCGGCGACGTGGACGCCGATTTCGAGAACGCATACTTCAGCGGCGACGAGGCGCCCGGCGGCGACAATCCCACGCCGGATCAGGACGTGGTCGAAGACATCGGACGCGCGCTCGGGATCGAATACAACGATAACGAGGAACTGAAGTCCGGCGACAAGCTCACCAAGCGCGACAAGCACCGCTGGGAACTCGATCCGGCCTCGTCGGAAGACTACAAGGACCGGGAATAGCGGAACCGAAGTCACAGACTCCCCAACTAACGCGTCTTTTCCACAATCGTGAGGACTTCCTGCACGACGTCATCGATCGATTTCGTCGTCGTGTCGACGATGATGGCGTCGGCGGCGGCGTAGAGGGGTGATGCCGTGCGCGTCTGATCGAGACGATCGCGTTCGGTCAGCAACGTCGCCACGTCCTTGACGGCCGACGGTCCGCCACTGTGTGCCGGATCGTGCGCGCGCCGGCGTGCCCGCTCGTCGGGCGACGCGTCCAGATAAATCTTCACGTCGGCCTTCGGGAACACGACCGTCCCGATATCGCGTCCCTCCATCACGATTCCACCGCGCTCGCCGTACGAACGCTGTAAGGCGACGAGCACGCTGCGCACCTTCGGCAGCCGCGCCACCGCCGCCGCGGCTCGATCGATCTCCGGTGTTCGAATGGCACGCGTCACATCGTCGCCGTCGATGCTGACGCCGGTGGCGGTGACCTCGATGCGCGCCGCGCCCGCGAGCCCCGCGACGGCGTCTTCGTCGTCGGTACGCACGCGAGCCTGCAGCGCCTTCCACGCCACCGCACGGTACATCGCGCCGCTGTCGACGTGCTTGTAGCCGAGCGCGCTCGCGACCGCTTTCGCGACCGTGCCTTTGCCAGCGCCCGACGGCCCATCAATCGCAATGATCACAACGCTCCCCGCCCAGCCCAACTGTTAAGGTTAACATGCGCCTCATGCGTGTTCTCCGGCTGCTTGCCGTGCTCGTCGCGATCGCAGGGCTGGCCCTGGTCACGCGGCCGTACGTGCACGGCCTGTCGTTCGTCATTCGCGCCGCCGACATGCAAGGCTCGCTACGACGCGCCGCTGACTTCGATGTCGTCGCCAGCAGTCAACGAGAAATCTCGATCCCGACCCGGCGCGGATCGATGCGCGGCCGCGTCTACGATCCCGATGGTGCGGCGCGGCGTACGGTGCTGCTCACGTCGGGACTTCACGTGTCCGGCATCGACGAACCGCGACTCGTCAAGCTCGCGCGCGATCTGGCGGGCAGCCGTCTTCGCGTCGTCACGCCGGACATTCCGGAACTCGCGAGCTTCAACATCACACCGGCAATCACGGACGCCATCGAACAGTCCGCGCGATGGCTGGCGACCGACTCCGGACTCGCCGTCGGCTCAACCGTCGGCATGATGGGCATCAGCTTCAGCGGCGGCCTCTCCATCGTCGCGGCGGGGCGTGCGTCGCTGGCTGATCGCGTCGCGTATGTCTTCGCGTTCGGGGGCCATGACGATTTGCCGCGCGTGCTCCGCTATCTGTGCACCGGCCAGGAGCCCTATCCGCCGGGTCAGATCCATTTGAAACCAGCATCCGATGGTGCAGGCGCCGCCGGCGACGCGCCATTCACGCGTCCACCGCACGACTATGGCGTGGCCGTCATCCTGCTCGGCGTCGCGGATCGCGTGGTACCCGTTGCGCAAGTCGAAGGACTGCGGACCGCCGTGCGCGACTACCTGCAGGCATCGGCGCTCGACGGCGGCGTCGATCGCGCCGCCGCGCCGGCCGCGTTCGATCGCGTCCGCGCCGAAGCCGCGGCGCTGCCCGAACCCTCGAAAACGCTCGCCACCTACGTCGTCAACCGCGACGTGATCCATCTCGGTGCGCGGCTGCTGCCCTTCGTCCGCGCGCTGAGCAGCGATCCTGCGCTCTCGCCGTCGAAGTCACCGAAGCCAACGGCGCCGGTGTTCCTGCTGCACGGCAGCGACGACAACGTCATCCCGTCGATCGAGTCGGAGTACCTGTTCGACGATCTGAGCGGTCGAACCCATGTGCGCCTGCTCCTCAGCGGCCTGATTTCGCACGCTGAAGCCGATCGGCCCGTTCACACCACCGACGTACTCAAGCTGGCCGGCTTCTGGGGCGACCTGCTCGCGCGCTGAAAACCGCCGAAGCGGTCGAACTGCCGTCCTCGCGGTACACTCGCCGGATGGAACGCCTGCAGAAAATCCTGTCGCAGGCCGGCATCGCGTCGCGGCGAGCGTCGGAGCAGTTGATGCTCGACGGCCGCGTGAGCGTGAACGGCGAGACGGTGACGGAGCTCGGGACCAAGGCGGACGTGTCGCGCGACGACATCCGCGTGGATGGACGGCGGATCAAGGTCGCGGAACACCATCGCTACATCCTGGTCAACAAGCCGGCTGGCGTCCTGGCGACTCGGTCAGATCCGCAGCGCAGACCGACCGTCATCGACCTGGTGGGCGTCCGCGAATACGTCTACCCGGTCGGTCGTCTCGACTTCGAGTCCCAAGGGCTGTTGCTCCTGACCAACGACGGTGAGCTCGCCGCCCGACTCACGCATCCGCGCCACGCCGTGCCGCGTGTGTACGAAGCGCGCGTGCTCGGCGTCCCGGACTCGCGGGATCTCGATCGTCTCGCGCGGGGCGTCGAAATCGACGGTCGGCGGACGCTGCCCGCGGAGGTCGTGCTCGTGCACGGCTCGCCGGCGTCTGCGCCTCGTACCGTTCGTCATGCGTCACCGCGGCGCACGAACGCGCCGTCTGCGACGCGAGGTCGCGACGAGTCGCTCCTGCGCATCACGATCCGCGAAGGACGCAATCGCCAGGTGAGAAAAATGTGCGACGCGATCGGCCATCCCGTGACGCACCTTGCGCGCGTCGCCATCGGTCCCATTCGGGACACACGGCTCAAGCCCGGCCAGTGGCGCGAGCTGACGGCCGACGAAGTCCGCCGGTTGCGCAATGCGGGTAACTGAGAGGGCGAATCAACGTTCAACGCTCAACGCTCAACTCTCAACGTTCAACGCTCAACGTTCAAGCGCAAACCAGTACACGGCGTTCTGAGCGCTGAGCGTGACGAGTTGACTGTTGAACGCTAATGAATGGATCCGCTGGGTTCGTCGGAGAGCGGCGGGACGTCGCCGTCCGGTTCGTCCGCCGGCAGCATTTCCTCGCTCGTCGGCTGTTCGACGAGCAGCGGCGCCTCGAGGCCGAGCGCCTCAGCCATGTCCTCGACCTTCGGCAGGTCGCTGAGATCGTTGAGCCCGAAGCGGATCAGGAATTCCTTCGTGGTCGCGTACATGAACGGACGTCCGACGACCTGCTTGCGTCCGACGATCTTGACCAGGTGACGTTCGAGGAGGGTGTTCAGCACGCCTGACGTGTTGACGCCGCGAATTTCAGCGATCTCCAGCGCCGTGACCGGCTGTCGATATGCGATGACCGCGAGGGTCTCGAGCGCCTGCACCGTCAGCTTCTGCGTCGTCCGCTCGTGGAACAGTCGGCGCACCCAATCGTGCAGTTCCGACCGCGTCACGATCTGATAGCCGCCGGCCACTTCCACGAGCTGCAATCCGCCCGGCCGTTCGTAGTCCGCCTTCAGCGCGTCGAGCGCGGCCTGGACGTCCTCGCGCGGCTCGCTGTCGAGCAGCTTGAAGATCTGCTTCGGCGTCAGCGGCTCGGGCGACGCGAAGATCAGCGCTTCGAGAATCGCTTTCAGCTCGGCGCTGCTGCGGGGCGGCACCGTCTCGAACGGAGCGGCGAGATCGTCGTGGTTGTCCTGATCACTCATGATGACTCTCCGGATCTCCGATCGGGTGAGGCGCATCCGCCGGCCTCGGCCGCTTGTAGACGCGGATCGGACCGAAGCTCCCGGACTGGAACACGCGTACGAGCTTGAGACGAATCATCTCGAGCAGCGCGAGGAACGTGACGATCAGGCCGCCGCGGTCGGAGACGTCGGCAAACAGATCCTCGAATCCGCACGCCTCGGTTTCCGAAAGACGCGCGAGCAGCTGATCGATGCGGACTTCGACCGGAATCTGCTCGGGCGGAAGCAGAACCTTGGGCCGGAGCTTCGCGCGCTCGACGACCTGCTGGAACGCCGTCAGCAGGCTGAAGAGATCGACCTCCAGCTCGGGTTCGTACTCGTCGCCCGCGATCGCCGCGACCCGCTCGTCGGGACGCAGCCACTGTGCGGCACGAAGCTGCTCGCGTTCATGGAGGAGTCCAGCCGCCGCCTTGAACTTCTGATGCTCGAGCAGCCGGCGGACGAGGGCATCACGCGGATCTTCTTCTTCCGCCTCGACGCCCGACGCCGTTTCGGGCCGCGGCAGCAGCATCTTCGACTTGATGTGAATCAGCGTCGCCGCCATGACCAAAAACTCGCCGGCAACGTCGAGATTCAGTTCCTGGATGAGCGCCATCGCTTCCAGGTACTGCTGCGTAATGATCGCGATCGGGATGTCGTGGATGTTGACTTCGTTCTTCTTGATCAGATGCAGCAGCAGATCGAGCGGCCCCTCGAACGAGGCGAGCTTGACCGGGAACGCGTCCGGCGCCGACTCGAAGTCGTGATGCGGTTCGGTCATCGGTAGGTAATCTTCACCGCGTCGCGGACGCGCTGCATCGTTTCGACTGCGACAGTACGCGCGCGCTTCGAGCCCTCGAAGAGGATGTCTTTCAAGCGGTCCGGCTTCGCCAGGATCGCGGCCCGTCGCTCGCGAATCGGATCGAGGTGCGCGTTCAGTGCCGCGGCCAGCTTCATCTTGACCTCGACGTCGCCGACTGTGCCGGCGCGATAGCGCTCTTTGAGATCGTCGACCTCGGCTTTGTTCGCGTTGAACGCGTCGTGATAGACGAACACCGGATTGCCTTCGACGGTTCCCGGAATGTCGGCGCGCACGCGCTTCGGATCCGTGTACATCTGCCGGACCTTCTTGACGACGTCCTCCGGCGTGTCGGCGAGCTCGATTGTGTTACCGACGCTCTTGCTCATCTTCTTGCCGCCATCCAGCCCTGGCAGACGCGCGAACTGCTCGGTGATGAGCGGCTGCGGCTCGATGAGCACTTCGCCGAAATAGTTGTTGAATCGGCGCACGACTTCGCGCGCGAGCTCGAGGTGTGCGACCTGGTCCTGTCCGACGGGGACGAGCTTCGCGTCGTACATCGCGACGTCGGCAGTCTGCAGCAGCGGGTATCCCAGGAAGCCGATGGACGACAGGTCCTTGTCCTTCAGGTTTTCCTGTTGCTCCTTGTAGGTCGGCACGCGCTCGAGCCACGGAACCGGCACGACCATCGAGAGCAGCAAATACAGCTCGGCGTGTTCGGGCACGAGCGACTGCACGAAGAACGTGCTGCGCTCCGGATCCAGTCCCGCGCCAATCCAGTCGGCGACGGTTTCGTACGCGTATTCCGTCAGCCGGCTCGTATCGCCGTAATCGCTGGTCAGCGCGTGCCAGTCGGCGACGAAGTAGAAGCAGTCGTATGTCTCCTGCATCGGCACCCAGTTGCCGAGCGCGCCGACAAGATGGCCGAGATGCAGGCGGCCGGTCGGCCGCATGCCCGAAACAACGCGAGCTTTTGCAGTCACTTGGTTGGCAGCCAGGACACGATGAGTCTGTAGGGCGTCCCGACGACGATGTCGAACCCGGGCGTCAGGATGAGAGCGTAGAGCAGGACGAATCCCAGTGGGCCGCGGAGTTTGTTGTACGTCGACGCGAGCGCCGGCGGAAGCAGGCCCGCGAGCACCGTGCTGCCGTCGAGCGGCGGAACCGGAAGCATGTTGAACACGGCCAGCAGGACGTTCAGGCGCATCGCGCGGCTCAGAATCGTCGCGACCGGCACCGACACGTTCGCTTCGCCGAGCGTCTGCGGCGTGACTGGCAGCGCGACCAGCACGAGCGCGGCGAGAATCGCCAGCAGCAGGTTGCTCACCGGACCGGCGGCGGCGACGATCATGTAGTCGCGGCGCGGGTGTCCCAGCGCACGAGGCACGACCGGGACGGGCTTCGCCCAACCGATGATCGGCGCACCGGTGATGAGCGCGACCAGCGGAAACAGCACGGTCCCGATCGGATCGGCGTGCACGATCGGATTGAGCGAAACGCGCCCTCGCAGGCGCGCGGTCGGATCGCCGAGGCGATCGGCCGTCCAGGCGTGAGCCATCTCGTGAACCGTCAGCGAGAACAGCAGGACGGCGAACGAGATGAACACCTGCGCGAAATTGATATCCAGCAAAGAACAAAAAGGTTAAGGCCGACTCGAGAAAAAGGCAAGAACGGCATCGGCGGCTTTCGCGCCGACGGCGGCCGCCAGCTCTTCGCGCGTCGCACGCCGCACGCCCGCCAGGCTGCCGAACGTCGTCAGCAGCGTCTTCCGTCGGCGAGCGCCAACGCCCGGTACGTCGTCCAGTTCGGATCGCAGATCGCGCGACGACCGTGCGCGGCGATGAAACGTCACCGCAAAACGGTGTGCCTCGTCGCGAATCCGCTGAACGAGGAGGAGCGCCGGACTGTTGGCGGGCAGCGCGATCGGATCGTTGCTGTCGCGCATATACAGGAGCTCTTCCTTTTTGGCGATGCCGACCGCGACGAGATTGGCCAGTCCGAGCGACTCGAGCGCCGCGTACGCCGCGGACACCTGACCCTTTCCGCCGTCGATCAACACGAGATCCGGAAACGGCCCGCCCAGTTCGAGCAGCTTCTTGTAGCGGCGCAGCACGACTTCGTGCATCGCGGCAAAGTCGTTCGACTGATGCAGAGTCGGCGGCGTCGGACCGAAGTCGAGCGACGCCGCCCGCTTCTCGAAGCCCGAGTCCCAGCGGATGCGGAACTTCCGATACTCCGAGCGCTTCATGCGGCCGTCTTCGCAGACCACCATCGACGCGACCGTCTCGCTCCCCTGGATGGTCGAAATGTCGAAGCACTCGATGCGCCGCGGCAACGACGGCAGCGCCAGGACGTGCTGCAGCGTCTCGAGCGCGTCGTACTGCGCTGCGTGCGCCTGGTTGAAACGAGTCTGATACGCAAGGCCGGCGTTTCGATTCGCCAGATCGACGAAGCCCCGCTTCGAGCCGCGCTGCGGGACGAGAATCCTGACGCGGCGTCCCGCACGGTCGCTCAGCCAGCTTTCCAGCGCCTCGCGATCATCGGGCTCAGACGGCACGTGCACTTCAGGCGGCGCACCACGCAGCTCGTAAAACTGTTGAATCGCGGCCTCGAGGACGTCTCCCTCGCTGCTCCCGACGACCGCGTCCTCGGTGCCGAGTTCGACCCGTTCGACCACACGTCCGCCGCGTACCTGAAAGACCTGGACGACGACGCCGGCGGTACCGAGCTTGAGGCCAAACACATCGCGATGTCCGAGCTCGGTGCCCGCCATCTTCTGCTGCCGATCGTGCAGCGTCTGCACCGTTCGCATCGCGTCGCGATGTTGCGCCGCTTCCTCGTACCGCTCCCCCGCCGCTGCGTCGAGCATGCGGGTCCGAAGCTGCGTCGCCAGCTCGTCGTTCTTGCCTTCGAGAAACAGCTCCGTCATCTTCACGGCATTTCCGTACTCGGCCGGCGAGCAGATGGTGTCCACGCACGGCGCAATGCAACGTTTGATGTCGTATTCGAGACACGGGCGCGGGCGCTTCCCGGTAATCACCTCGTTGCAGGACCGGATCCCGAACAGCCGGTGCGTCAGGGCCATCGTTTTGCGCGCGAACGTGGCCGGCAGGAACGGACCGGCGTAGAAGCTGCCGTCGCGTTCGACGCGGCGGGCCACGAGGACGCGCGGAAACGCTTCGTTCGTCGTCAGCTGGAGGTAGGGATAGTTCTTGTCGTCCCTGAGGAGGATGTTGTATTTCGGCGTCCGCTGTTTGATCAGGTTGTTTTCGAGCGCGAGCGCCTCGACGACCGAGTCGGTCACGATGTATTCGAGCCGGACGACCTCATCCAGGAGGGCATCGGTCTTCGGATCGTTGCCATACGCGCCGAGATAGTTCCGGACCCGGTCGCGAAGGGCTCGGGCCTTGCCGACGTAAATCGTTTCGCCGGCCGCGTTGAAGTACAGATAGACCCCGGGCTGCTCCGGCAGCCGGCCTATCTGATCCTTGAGTTCGCGGATGGCCATACGCTACTATGTCGCGGTTTCGTTCGGTGTCTGAACCTTCCATTATAAGCCCCACCGTGCCCGCAGCCTCGGTCCGCGTCGAGACGAAACCGGCGCGTGGACCGCGCGGACGGCTGACCTTTACGGGCGCGATCGGCGCGATCTGCATGTTCCCGTTGCGCGCGATCATCGGCGCGTGCGTGAAGCTGCGGGTGCATCCGAACGTCCTGACGTTTGTCGGCGTCGTGATCAACGTCCTGGCGGCCTGGGCGCTTGCGCTCGGCCGTTTCATGCTCGCCGGCGTGATCATGATCGTCGCGAACATCTTCGACTTCATCGACGGGAAGGTCGCGCACGAGCTGAAGCTGCAGTCGAAATTCGGCGCCTTCTGGGATTCGACGCTCGACCGTTTTTCAGATCTGGCCCTCCTCGTCGGCCTGATTTACCTCTACGCCAGCCTTCACCGCACCGACTACGTCCTCGTTGCCGCCGTTGCGCTCATCTTTTCCATCATGACGAGCTACGCGCGCGCACGCGCCGAGTCGCTCGTCGAGAAGTGCAAGGTCGGCTTCATGGAGCGCCCGGAACGCATCGTGCTTTTCATGATCGGTGCGTTCACGAACCGGATGGCGGGTGTGTTGTGGGTGATCCTGTCGCTCTCAGTCCTGGCGGTCGCCAACCGTATTTACTACACCTATCTTGCACTCAACCGTCTGCCGATGCCGTCGCGCGACGGCGTCCTCGGCGTCTTCAACCGTGCGTTCTTCTGGACGGACGAGCGTGCGACGCTGCCCTACGACCTCTGGGTCATCGCGATTCTCGCATTCGTCTGGCTGACGCCTCCCGACTGGCTTGCCGATCCGATGGCGAGCGGCTCCGGTCTCATCGGTCTCCTGACATCACGCTAGCCGCGGTGACTGGGGGGTTCGTACGTTCGTCTCGCGGCGGCGGACACGCCTGCACCGCCCAATGCCACTTGGGAAACCGCGCGTGAGACGTCTCGTTTCTGCGGTCGTGCTGCTGATGGCCGTCGTGGCGGTTCAGGCCCCGTCGTTGTCCGCCGCGCAGACACCACATCCACATCCCGGCGCGCCGCCGCACGTGCTGAACATCGTCCACGTTCGGCTGAAGACGCAGACTTCCAGTGCTTACGCGTCCATCGAATCGCAGATTGCGCGCGCGTACGAACGCGCACGCATCCGCCTCCACTGGATTTGCCTGCAGTCCTCGAAGGACCTGAACGATATCGTCTACCTGAACCTTTACGAGTCGCCGGAAGATGCCGATCGGGCGACGGCGGTCTACAAGGACAAAGTCGAGCCGAGTCGCGAACTCAGCGCGCTGCAGCAGAAGCTGACCGAGCTGACGGCGTCGTCGACCAGCATGCTCACGACGCGGCGAGACGATGTCGATCGACCGCCGATGGACGCCGATTTCGCGACGCTACGTACCATGCGCCTCACCACGTTCGACGTCCGTCCCGGCCACGAGGGCGAATTCATCAAGGCCATCCGCACGGCGACGCCGAAGGACGGCACGTGGCTCGTCTACGAGGCGAACAAGAGCTCGACCTTTTTGCTGATCACGTTGAAAAAGGCCAGCATCACGCGGAAGGATGGGCCGCCGATCCCCAAGGCCCTGCGTCATGCCCGCGACGCGTACATCAAGGCTGACTCCCGCGTTTACACAGTCCGTCCGTCCATGAGTCACGTGACGCAGGCGTTCATCACCGCCAACCCGCAACTCTGGAAGCCGGCACCCACGCCGACGATGCACTGACGCCGTTTCAGGCCTGATCGCGCTCGTCGTGAGCGCCGAGGTCGAGACCGGTCCCTTCGAAACGAATCTCGCGGTCGCCAATCTTGTCGCGCAGCACGCGACGGGCCGCGCCGTACTTGTCGCCGGGCACGACGAGCTTGCGCGCGAGATTCTTGAGCCGCGAGATGATGAGCAATGTCACCTGGTTTTCCGTCTCGCGCCAGCTGATGCCGCCGACTTCGTTGTACGGAATGAACGCCGAGTCGGCCCAGATGCCCTCTTCGTAGAAGCCCCGACCGATCCGCCGGCTGAGCGGCATCAG
The DNA here is from genome assembly GCA_036557365.1 of Vicinamibacterales bacterium. Classification (GTDB taxonomy): domain Bacteria; phylum Acidobacteriota; class Vicinamibacteria; order Vicinamibacterales; family CAVVIG01; genus DATKHR01. The sequence goes on along the minus strand of DATBHR010000049.1, from coordinate 31,539 downwards.
ATACGCGTAGTAGACGAACATCATCGTCTCGCCGAACGCCTGCCGATGGATGAAGACGATTTTGTAGAAGACCAGGATGCCGAGCGCGACGCCGATCGCGAGCGAGAGTCCGTAGGACGGCGGCTTCGGTGCCGGCCAGATGAGGATCGCGGTCTTCCGTCGTCGCAGAAAGCGCGTGTATTCGAGCACGACGCGGAAGTTGACCACGATGAAGCCGGCTCCGAGCAGGAGCAGCACGGGCTGGACGTTCACGCCGACGATCATACGCGAGCCGCTCGATTGCGGGCTCGTCTGACGGTCAGCGTCGTTCTTGCGGAACGTCGGCGAGGTGCGGGTCGAAGCAATGCCGGCAGCGCGCTTCGTAGAGGCCGGATGCGCCGACGAGGACGCGATCGCTGCTGGCGACGAGGCGCTGCGTATGGTTGGCCGGCTCGCCGCAGACCACGCAGATGGCGAGCGTCTTCGTGATGTATTCGGCGATGGCCAGCAGCTGCGGCATCGGCTCGAACGGCCGACCCAGGTAGTCCTGATCCAGTCCGGCGACGATGACGCGCTTGCCCAGATCCGCGAGCGTGTTGCATGCGGCCGGGAGATTCGCGTCGAAAAACTGCCCTTCGTCGATACCGACGACGTCGGTGTCGTCGTGGACGCGCGCGACGAGCTCGTCGGATGTCCGAACGTTCTCGGACGCGATGCGCATGTCGCTGTGCGACACGATGTGATCGTCGCTGTAGCGGTTGTCGATGAGCGGCTTGAAGATCTGAACCTTCTGGCGGGCGATCTGCGCGCGGCGGAGACGACGAATCAATTCCTCGCTCTTGCCGCTGAACATGCTGCCGGTGACGACTTCAATCCAGCCGCCGCGGCCTCTGGAGCTGGTGATCTGCTGGCTCTGGGAGTTGGTGACTTCGCTCTCGTGCTTCACGGCGTCAGCCCACAATTTTCAATCGCGAACTCGCGAACTCGCGAACCCACCAACTTCGCAACTACGCGCGCGACTGGTACTCGCCCGTCTCGGTGCTCACGCGCACTTTGTCACCTTCGTTGATGAACGGCGGCACCTGCACGACGAGGCCGGTCTCGAGCGTCGCCGGCTTGACCTGCGCGCTCGCGGTCGCCCCCTTGATGCCGGGCACCGTCTCGCGCACGACGAGATCGACTGTCGGCGGCAGCTCGATGCCGACAGGCTCCGTCTCGTAGAATTCGACGCGGATGATGGCGTCCGCGATGATGTAGTCCTTCGAATCGCCCATCGCTTCCGCGGAGATGTGCACCTGCTCGTACGTCGACGTGTCCATGAAGTAGAACGTGTCGCCGTCTTTGTAGAGGTACTGCATTTCCCGCTCGTCGAGCACCGCGCGATCGACGTCTTCTTCCGCGCGGAACTTGTGGTCGGCCAGCGATCCGGTCCGGATGTTCCGCATGCGCACCTGGATATGGGCGCGCTTGTTTCCGGGGGTCAGGTGGTGCAGATCCATGATGCGGAAGAGGTCGTTTCCATGCTTGATGAGCATGCCCTTCCGGAGGCGCGTCGCTTGTATAGATGAAGCCATCAGTTGTCCGTATATCCTTGGAATCGTAGCACATAAGAAGGCAGCCGAACCAGAGCCTCGGGTCCATGCTACGATGCCAAACGTGGCTTTCACCCGCTGGGATCCGTTCCGCGATCTCCTCGCGCTCCACGAACAACTCGGCCAGTTGATCGGAACCGACGCACCCGGCTGGACGCCGCCCGTCGACCTCTACGAAACGCCCAACGAGTTCGTGCTGACCGCCGAGGTCCCCGGCATGACGCGCGAGCAGATCGACGTCCACGCCGAGGACAACCGCATCGTCATCCGAGGCGCGCGGACCGCGACGGGGCCACACAACGAGATTCCGTGCGAGCAGTACCACAGGGTCGAGCGTGGGCACGGCAGTTTCTCGCGCGCTTTCGCGCTGCCCGAGCCAATCGATCTGGAAGCGATCCGCGCCGATCTGAAGGACGGCGTGCTGACGCTCGTGATTCCCAAGGCCGCAGGCCGCACGACCCGCCGAATCGACGTTTCATGACAGCAGGCGCGTGATGATTCGGCGCCTGTTTCTCTCGTTCACGCTCGTCGTCGCGGGTTTCATCGCCGGACTCGTCCTCACGGGCCGGATGCGCAGCGCCGCCGACTCACGCGCAGAAGTCTCACCGCCTCCGCAATCCGCACCGGTAGCCGCATCACGCACGCCACCGCAAAACGCACCGGGTTCGTCGGTCAACACCGGACCGGATTTCACGAGGGTCGCGGCGCAGGCTGTGAAGGGTGTCGCGAACATCTCGTCGATCACCGTCGTACGCACGCGCCAGACGTCGCCGTTTCCGGACGATGAGTTCTTCCGGTACTTCTTTGGCGACGGCGATATGTTCGGCCCGCGCGACCGGCGGTCGATGAGCCTCGGGTCCGGCGTCATCATCTCGTCCGACGGCTACATCGTGACGAACAACCACGTCATCGGCGAGAACGTCCGCGCTTCGTCCACCGAGGTGACGGCGTCGCTGCCCGACAAGCGCGAAGTCCGCGGCAAGATCATCGGGACCGATCCGGCGACCGACATCGCGCTCGTGAAGGTCAACGTGAGCGGACTGCCGACGGTGCCATGGGGCGATTCGTCGCAGCTGAAGGTCGGCGAGTGGGTGCTCGCGATCGGCAGCCCGTTCCAATTGAGTCAAACGGTGACGGCCGGCATCGTGAGCGCGACCGGGCGCGCGCAGCTCGGCTTCGCCGACTACGAGGATTTCATCCAGACCGACGCCGCGATCAACCCGGGAAATTCAGGCGGCGCGCTGTTGAACACGCGCGGAGAGCTGGTGGGCATCAACACCGGCATCTTCAGCCAGAGCGGCGGATACCAGGGCATCGGCTTCGCGGTGCCGAGCAACCTCGCCAGGCGCGTCGTCAGCGACCTGATGAACTACGGCGAGGTGCGCCGCGGCTCGATCGGCTACATCGGCATCGAGAAATTGACGACGCAGCTCGCGGAAGAAGTCGGCGCGCCGAATACCGAAGGCGCGCTGGTCTCGCGTATGAGCCGCGGATCCGAAGCCTATGATGCGGGCCTTCGTCCCGGCGACGTCATCGTTGCCGTCAACAACCAGAAGATTCTCGATCCCGGTCAGTTCGCCCGCGTCGTCGCCGACTCGAAGATCGGATCGACGGCGCAGGTGAAGGTCGTCCGCAACGGACGCGCGATGGAATTCAAGCTACCGATCGTCTCGACTTCAACGGCCAGCAGGACGAGAAGATGAACATTGCGGATTGAGGATTGCGGAGTGCGGATTCATTTGTGATTGCGGATTGAGGATCGCGGATTCATTTACGCATTAATTCGATTCGTCGATTCGACGCTCAACTGCAATCGTCAATCTGCAATCAATCCGCAATCGTCCAATCGCCAATCAGCCCACAACCGAACCCGAAGTCCGCAATCCCCAATCAATCGGCAATCCAAAATCCGCAATCCGCAATCAATCCGCAATCCTCAATCCTCAATCCGCAATGGCTTAGGGCAGCGTTGTGGCTGTGAAGAAGGTCGAAAGTTCGACGTAGCAGGTGGCTGCGCCTGCAGCAGAGACTCGCTGTTCGTTCAGGAACACCTGATAGGTACCCGCTGCCGGCAGCGTGAAGGTGCGGCTGAGCGCGACGCTTCGATACGCGGGCTGTTCGCCGGCCGCTGTGGAGATCCACGACTGATTCTGAAACGAGTTCGAGAGGGCCGGGTTGGACGCGCTGATCTGCGGTCCGACCTCGAGTGCGACCGCCGTCGATACCGTGAGCGTGCAGAGGCCCGTTCCGTTGATCATGGCGGTGCCGGCGCTCGGAACCGTGAACGTGATCGTCCCGACGGACGCCGGTGCCGGCGTCACCGCAAACGGATCCAGGCTCACCTGCTTGAACGCGGCTGACGGACCCGCCGGACCTGCTGCTCCATCCTCGCCCTTCGGCCCGATAGCTCCCGGGGCTCCTTGTGGACCGGGGACGCCTTGCGGTCCCTGAGGTCCCTGAGGACCCTGTGGCCCTTGCGGACCCTCGGCGTTCCACGAGATCCGCTTTTCGCGCGGTCCGCAGCGCTCGTTCTCAGCCACCAGACGAACCAGCCTGGCCTCGTCGTGGTCGCGGTCGAGCCGAACACAGGCGTAAAAGACGTGGTCTTTGCTCGGAATCTGGGCGCTCGCCACGCCAACGCCGGCGGTGAGGGCCAGGGTCAGAGCAAGAAGAACTGCGGATTGCGGATTGCGGATTGCGGACTTATTGAGGATTGCAGATTTATCGTCGAATGCGGACCGATTGAGCAAGATCGGCAAAGCGTCTCTCCTGTTCACTAAAGTTCTCTAAAAGACCTTCAGCGATGGTAGCTCAGCCGATCAAGCCGGTCAATGACGAATCATGCAATCGCGCGCCGCGACTCCAGCCATGTCTCGAAGTCGCTGAAACGACGGGACAAACGCACCGGTGCGGACAGCCGCTCCGAAACGACTTCGGCCGTCTTGTAACCGTTGCCGGTGATGCAGACGACGACTGATTCGTCCCGGGGGATAGTCCCGCGCCCAATGAGCTCGACGGCCGCCGCGAGGGTCGTGCCGCCGGCCGGCTCGGTGAAGATGCCCTCCGTTTCCGCCAGGAGCTGAATCGCATCGACGATCTGCGCGTCTGAGACGGCTGCACCTGAGCCGCCGGTGGACCGGATGCTTTGCAGCACGTGGTGGCCATCCGCCGGATTTCCAATCGCAATCGACTTCGCGATCGTGTCCGGACGAACAGGCTCGGGATGATCGAGTCCCTGCTCGAGCGCGCGCACGACGGGCGCGCAGCCCGCCGCCTGGGCGGCGTACATCTTCGGAACCGATCCGGCCACGAGGCCGATCTCTCCGAGCTCGCGAAAGCCGCGAAGAATGCGCGGAAGCAGCGTGCCGCCAGCGACCGGAGCGACCACGTGCTGCGGATAGCGCCAGCCAAGCTGCTCGACGATTTCGAACCCGAACGTCTTCGCGCCCTCCGCGTAATACGAGCGCAGGTTGATGTTCACGAAGCCCCACCCGTACCGATCGCCCACCTGCGCACACAGCCTGTTCACATCGTCGTAGTTGCCAGCGACCGCGAGAATCGTGGGATTGAAGATCGCGGAACCCAGGAGCTTGCCGGCTTCGAGATTGTCGGGAATGAAAACGCAGCACTCGACGCCGAGTCGCGCCGCGTGAGCCGACACGCTGTTCGCCAGGTTTCCGGTCGATGCACACGCGAGGACGTCGAACCCGAGCTCCAGCGCGCGCGTCGCAGCGACGGAGACGACGCGATCCTTGTAGGACAGCGACGGATGGTTCACGGAATCGTCCTTCACGTAGAGTTCCCGGACACCGAGACGCCGCGCCAGCCGATCGCATCGCACGAGCGGCGTGAAACCGGAATTGAATCCGGTTCGCGGCTCGCCGGTAATCGGCAGCAGCTCGCGATAGCGCCAGAGGTTGCGTGGACGGCGCTCGATCTCCTCGCGCGTGAGCCGGACCGCCGCATAGTCGTAGACGGGCTCGAGCGGACCGAGGCACTCGCTGCACACGTACAGCGCTTCGAGGGGGAACAGGGCCTTGCACACGTGACACTGCAATCCGACGAGCGCGCTCATACAGCCTCCGCGAACGCCAGCGTCGGCACGACGGCGTCCTCGAACGAATCAATCGATGGTCGAAGCGTGAATTCTGAAGTAAGCCTGGGCGGCGGCACGATCGCCGCGCGATCCCGGGCAATGGATACGACGTCGCCGATGATGGCGACTGCGGTCGCGTCGCCGCCGGCTCCCGCACCGAAGATGCCGATCTCGCCGGCGTGCGCACCTCGCAGTAGCGCAACATTCTGCGGGCCCACGGTGCGGCCGAAGATCGAGTCGCGACCCACGGCGACGGGCGCGACCCACGCGTCGAGCGTGGACGTCCCGCGATCGAAGTCGGCGAACGCGAGCTGACGAATCGTCCGCCCGCTCTGGCGCGCGACAGCGAAGTCGTCGCTGCCGAGCGACGAAATCGATCGCGCCGCGACATCGTTCGAGTCGAGCCGGATGCCGAACGCGAGCGCGCACAGGATGGCGAGCTTGGCGCGCGCGTCGGTTCCGTCAATATCTGCGGAAGGATCACTCTCCGCAAAGCCGCGCCGCCGCGCTTCCGCCAGCGCCGCCGCCATCGAGCATCCGGTCGTATCCATCTGCGACAACACGGCGTTGCTCGTGCCGTTCAGGATGGCGACGATGCGCGTCAGCGAGTCCCCGGCGAGCCCGTCTGCGACGGCGCGCACGATGGGCATGGCACCGCCGACCGCCGCTTCGAAACGGAACTGGCGTCCCTGCCGCGCCGCCAGACGCCAGAGCGACGCGCCCTCGCGAGCGACGACCTGCTTGTTCGCGGTGACGACGGACTCTCCCGTGAGAAGCGCGCGGCGGATCCACTCGCCCGCCGGCGCGACTCCTCCAACGGTCTCGATGACGATGTCCACGTCGCTCGCGAGCACATCGTCAATCCGGTCGGTCCAGCGAACCGAGCGTGGCAGACCACTCGCGGACTGCTTGACGTGCGCACGCCGATCGACGACATGCGTGAGGACGATTTCGCTGGAAACGGGAGAAACGAACGATGCCGGGCTCGTGAGGCGGCGGGCCACCGCAGAACCGACCGTACCGAAACCAAGAAGTGCGACGCGCGTAACGGACATCTCCTCCATCTTTCCCCGCGTCGGACCCGATTCCGGGCGTCCCACGCGAGGCAGGAATTGGCACCTGAGCCGCGACCTGGCGGTCGCGTGGTTGCCGTGGCGTCAACGGGCCTGTCCCTCAGCCACTCTGGATAAAGAAGCGCTATTCAGTTGTCCCGTGGACTATACCATAACTGCATCGACGTATGTAAATAGGATGATTTAACTCGCGCACTCGCCGTCCATGACCTCCGGCACGAACTCGCGCGTTTCGCCGAGATCGACGAAGTCGTCCGCCGTCGCGTGCGCCGCGTCCAGCGCTTCGAGATCTGAAAGGACGGGCTTCACGACGCCGAGGTCGACGCGATTGAAGAACGCCGTCGCCGACTCGCCCGCGTGCTTGTGTTTCGCGTACAACGCGATCAGCCGGTCGACGGCCTCCGTGATCCGACGCGCAGGGATTTTGGCAACGAGCCTTCCGAACGCGGCTCCGTCATCGACGGCACCACCGCCTACGGTCACGAAGTACTGCGGAACCGCTTTCGCAGCCAGGCGACGCACGCTTCCCTGGAACCCGATCGTGGCGACGTGATGGAGGCCGCAGCCGTTCGGGCAGCCGCTGATCTTGATGCGCGCGCCGTCTGCGGCTTCGACGATGTCGGGACGCTCGCGGAGATGGTCCTCCACCACGCGCCCGAGGCCTCGCGACTGCGTAACCGCCAACCGGCACGATTCGGCGCCCGGGCAACTCGTCACGTCAGCGACGGTTCCAGCCTCCGACTTCCCGAGACCGGCCGCTGACAGCCGCCGGTGCAGCGCGCGAACATCCGCGACCTTCACCCAGCGGAAGAGAAAATCCTGCTCCGGCGTCACTCGGATCGATCCGTCGCTGTAGATGCGCGCCAGGTCGGCGACGACGCGCAGCTGCGCGCTGGTCAGATCGCCGAGCGGGACGGTTGCCACAACCATCTTGTAGCCCGACTGCTTCTGCGGATGCGTGTTCGTCTCGCGCCACCGGGCGAACGCTTCGTCGCCCGGCTGCACGACCGGCAGCACGCGCGGCGTCAGACCTGGACCCGACACGCGGCCCAGCGTTACGCGCGCCGCGATCTCCTCGACGGATATGGGCAGCCCATCGGCGGCATCGGGCGCCGCCTCGACTGCCGGCGGATCGATCTCGAGCGTCGGCGCGGCGCCTTCGAGGCGGCATGCGGCGAGCTCGCGCTCGTATTCCTCGCGCCACCGCGTCCAGCCGAGCGCCTTGATCATGAACTTCATGCGGTTCCGCTGCTTGTGCTCGTAGTCGCCGAACCGCTTGAACACGCAGAGAATCGCCTCCGCCACGCGAAGGATTTCCGACGCGGGCAGGAATTCGTGGATGACGGCGCCGGATCGCGTCATGATCGCGGTACCGCCACCGGCGGTGACGCGGAATCCGCGCCCGCCGTGCGGGCCAAGCACCGCGCGGAAGCCCAGGTCGTTCACGGCAGTCAACACGTGATCGTCGGCGCAGCCCTCGAACGCGATCTTGAACTTTCGCGGAAGCGTTGAGCTGTGCGGGTGCCGCAGCAGGTACCGCGTCAGCGCCTCCGCATACGGCGTGACGTCGAACCGCTCGTCGGCGCCGACGCCGGCGTACGGACACGCGGTGATGTTCCGGACGGAATTTCCGCAGGCTTCGCGAGTCGTCAGGCCGACGTCCGCCAGCCGCCGCATGGCGTGCTCGACGTCGTGCAGCTTGACGAAGTGGAACTGCACGTTCTGCCTCGTCGTGATGTGTCCGAATCCACGCGAGTATCGTTCGCCGACGTCCGCCAGCGCTTCGAGCTGCTCCGCGCTCAGCACGCCTTGCGGAATCTTCACGCGCAGCATCTGCGCGTCCTCGGCCTGACGCTGTCCGTAGGTCCCGCGAACCAGCCGGAACTGCCGCCACTGGTCGGCCGTGATCTCGCCGCGCTCGAATCGCTCGAGCGTCGACACGAATTCCTCGATATCGCGCGCGTCAGAGAACGGCAATCGCGCGCGGCCAAACGTTTTCGGATCGTCCGCCACGGACATGATGATCAGCTCCCGCAGGCCGCGACTTGCTCGAGCGCGACCTGCCTGTTCACGGCGACGACGTCGCCGATGACGATCGTTGCCGGCGATCCGGCGGCGACGTCTGCGAGTGCGGGGCCGTCGGCCATGACGCCGAGCGTCCCGCGCCAGATTTGTTGCTTCGGGGTGGATGCCGCCGCGATGAGCGCGACGGGTGTCCTGCGCGACCAGCCGGCATCGAGGAGCGACCACGCAATCTGCGCGCTCCGTCCGACGCCCATCAGGACGACGATCGTGAGACTGTTCGGCGCGAGCCCGCGCGTCATCGACGCGAACGCCTCCTCGTCATGCCCCGACACGACGAGCATCGCGGCCGAAACGCCGCGATGCGTAACGGGAATTCCTGCGAGCGCCGGCGCCGCGATCGCATTCGACACGCCGGGCACGACGTCGTACGGCACTCCCGCGCGCTGCAGGGCGACCGCTTCTTCTCCGCCGCGACCGAACAGAAACGGATCGCCGCCTTTCAGGCGGACGATGCGGCGGCCCCGGCGTGCGGCGCGGATCATCAATGCGTTGATCGCGTCCTGCGTCATGCTGTGCCGGCCGGCGCGCTTGCCGACGAAGAAGCGCCGTGCCCGTCGCGCGATCGTCAGGACGCGCTCGTCGACGAGCGCGTCGTACAACACCAGGTCAGCGGCCCGCAGCCGAACAACGGCACGGCGTGTGAGCAGGCCGGGATCTCCGGGTCCGGCGCCGACAAGCGAGACATGTCCTTTCACAGCCACGAATCCTCCGGTCCGCTGAGCCATGGAATCCGCGGCGTCCGCCCATCGTCAGGAAGGCCCGCGTAGAGGTCGTTGAGAGCGCGAAGGAGAAGCGGCTTTCGCGCGTCCATCGGAACGCCGGTGCGCCGCCATGCTGTGCGCTGCGTCCGCGCGACCTGCATCCAGCGACTGAGATCCTTCGGCAGGACGCGATCGAGCGCCTCGCGTACCAGCGCTGTCAGTGCAGGCGCGCCTCCATTCGTCGAAATGGCAATCGTCACTTCGTCGCGGCGGACGACGCCGCTCAGGTACGCGGTGGCGTTTGCCGGATCGTCCACAGCGTTGACGAAAAGACGCCGCTCGTTCGCCGCCTCTGCGACGAGTCGGTTGACGTCGGGCGTTGCCGCTGCGACGACGAGCCAGGCACCGTCGAGGTCGGTGGCGACGAACGCGCGTTTGACGATCGTGACGGTCGCGGCAATGCCCGCAGTCGCGCCATCGGACGAAACGGAGTGTCGTTCGGCCAATTGGTCGATGTCCGTCGTAATGGCCGGAGAGACGACGGTGACGCGGGCGCGTGCGTCCAGCAGCTGGCGCAGCTTGGCGTTCGCCACGCGGCCGCCGCCGACGAGGACCACCTCGCGTCCGGCAAGATCGAGAAACAGGGGCAGAAGATGTCGCATAAAACAAAAAGGCCCGGGAAGCTGAGCCTCCCGGGCCTTGGGTTCTCGTCGTGTGCGGTTCAGATCAACTGGTGATCGTCTGCATGCGTACGGCTAGACCCTTGGTGCGGGGGCTGGTGAGCCCGCAACAACAGCAGCAGCAACACACGCACGTGGCACCGACCACAGTGGATTAAGTGTGGCGTCCACCAGCCGGGCTCGTCAAGTCAAATCCATTTGACGCGATATTGCGATCTGGCCGAGGCAGCTCGACGGTCACGGACGATTCCGGCCGGAAACTGCCGGATGGCCGGCAATCCAGGCGCGCCAGTGGTGTTCGGTCCCGACACGGATGCCGATGCGCGGTCCCCACGCGACCCGGGCTGCGCGGAGGCGAGGCCGATCCTCGATGAACAGGCGATCACCGAGCAGGTCCACTCGATTGTCGGCGAGCGTAATCCCCATCGCGGTCGTCAGGTTGCCGGGACCGCGGCACAGGTCGTCCGCCGCGAGATCCGCGGCGGCGATCGGTTTTCGCCCCTTCGCCAATCGGGCGCGCCGCCGCCGCATGATGTCGATGCCCTCCACCGGCGCGAGCGCGCGAATCAGCACGGCCGCCGGACTGCCGGCTGGTTCCGCGACGACGTTCATGAGCGCGTGGATGCCGTAGTTGAGATAGACGTACGCGAAGCCCGGGCGGCCGTAGAGCGGCTCGTTGCGCAGCGTCGGGCCCGGCGCCGCATGGCACGCGGGATCCGACTCTCCAATGTAGGCTTCGACTTCGACGATGGCGCCGCTCGTGACGACGCCTCGCCGATTGTGCGTGAGCAGTTTACCGAGCAGGTCGCGCGCGACGTCGAGCGCGGGGCGATCGTAGAACGATCGCGGCAGCTTCACTGCGCGCGCGTGCGCAGGCGCGCGACGGCGCGAGTGCCCGCGCGCGCGACGATCGGATCCGAATCGCTGGCCAGACGGGTGGCCTGCGGCAGCGCACTGCTGTCGCCGGCGAGCATCAGCACTTCTGCGACTTCAAAGCGCATGCGCGAGTCGGGATCCTGGACGAGACGCTCGAGCAGCTGGGCATGTCCGGGCGCGATCTCCATCAGGTAGCCCTTCGCCTGATCGTGCATGCGCGACGTCACCACCGCCTCGCCGATCTTGTCGAGCGGCGCGCCCTCGAGTTTCGTCGCCGCGAACGCCAGCGCGAGCTGCACCGATTCCTCGCGCTCCTTCGCGAGCGTGTCCTCCATCGTTTTCAGCTTCGCGATGCCCGGCAGCCGCGTGAGGCCCTCGACCGCGATACCGCGGCAGGCCGCCTGCTTCGACGTGAGCTGGTCTGTCAGGAGGCCGGCCGTGCTCGGCGCTTCGAGCCGCGCGAGCGCGTTCAGCGTCGCTTCGGCGAATTCGCCCTTGCCGTAGAACTTGAACAACTCGGTGAGCGCCTGCTCAGATCGTTCGTATTTCATCGCGCCGAGTGCGTCCATGGCGCCGAGCTTCACGAGGCGATCCTTATCGTTCAGCGTGCGAATCATCGCGTCGCCGAGTTCCTCGTCGACGGGTTCGTCCCCGGGACGCTTCTCGAACACGCGCGCGATGACGCGCACGGCCGCACGCCGCTGCGACTCTTCACGCGCACCCAGCATCGCCGTCAGTTCCGGGGCCGACTCTTTCAGCAGCGCCCGTCTCGCCAATCCGGTCGGTTCGACGGCGAGCGCCCCGAATGCGTAGAGCGCCTCGACGCTCACGCGAGGATTGTCGTCGTGTGCTGCCGTGCGCAGCGCAGCGAGCACTTCGTTCGGCACGGTCCGGTAGGACAGCGCCAGCGGACCATCCGCAAACGCCTTCTCGGCGGACGTCTTCGAACGCTTCGTCACCTCGATGTCGACGCCCTTGCGCGAGGGGATCGAGTCCTCGAGGAAGATGTTGAGCTCCGCGCCGATTGCTTCCAGCTGAACGGCGTCCTGCTTGTCCGCCAGGAGCGGAGTCAGCGGTACGGCGGCCTCCGGATACGCGGCGGTTCGCAGGTGCTGCGCCGTCTTCAGCCGGACGGCGGCGTCCGGGCTCGACAGGTCCGCGATGGCCTGGTCGAACCCGACCTGAGCGGAGATGACAATGCCGGCGGCGCTCGTCAGCGCGACGACGGCGAGGACTGTGCGTCGGGAGTAACCCATCTCGTAATGTGTCGGCTGCGGACCGCGTCTTCGACAGGGCCGGCCGGACTTATCGTCCGGCAGCGTAGGCGTGGGAGCGACCTTCGGCGAGTACCGGACGCAGATACCTGCCGGTATAGGAAGCCTCGATCTGCGCGATTTGCTCCGGCGTCCCGGCCGCGACGAGGGAACCGCCCTCCTCGCCGCCTTCTGGCCCCAGATCGACGACGTAGTCCGCGGTCTTGATCACGTCGAGGTTGTGTTCGATGACGAGCAGGGTGTGTCCGGCTTCCAGGAGCTTCCGGAACGCCGTCAGCAGCTTCGCGATGTCGTCGAAGTGCAGCCCTGTCGTCGGTTCGTCGAGGATATAAAGAAGTCGTTCGCCGCTGTGCGACGACAGGTGCGCGGCAATCTTGATGCGCTGCGCCTCTCCGCCAGACAGCGTCGTCGCCGGCTGACCGAGACGGAGATAGCCAAGGCCGATCTCGTCGAGGACCTGCAGGCGGCGCAGCACCTTCGGCGAGCTGCTGAAGAACGTGAGCGCCTCGCGCACGGTGAGATCCAGCACCTGATGGATCGAGCGGCCGCGATAGCGCACGTCGAGTACCTGCGGCTTGAAGCGCTTGCCGTCGCATTGATCGCAGGGAACGAAGACGTCAGCGAGGAACTGCATCTCGACGCGCACTTCCCCCTCGCCCTGACACGCCTCGCAGCGTCCGCCAGGCACGTTGAAGGAGAAGTGACTGGCGGTCAGGCCGCGGGCGCGTGCATCCTTCGTCGCGGCGAAGATCTCGCGGATCGGATCGAATGCCTTGAGATAGGTGACCGGATTCGATCGCGGCGTCCGGCCGATCGGTGCCTGGTCGACGAGCACGACGTCGGTGATGAACTCGGTCCCTTCGAGCTTCGCGAACGTCCCGACGCGCTTGTCCCACGCGCCCTTCGCGCGCTTGATCGCTGCATAGAGAACGTCATGCACGATCGTCGACTTGCCTGAACCGCTCACGCCGGTGACGCACGTCAGCGTGTTGAGCGGGATCGTCATGTCCACGTGCTTCAGGTTGTGTTCGGCCGCGCCGATCAACTTGATCTTCTGCCCCGTTCCGCGCCGCCGGACCGTCGGCACGGGGATGGCGAGCTCCTGCCGCAGATACTTCGACGTCAACGAACGCGGCTCGTGCATCAGACCGTCGAGCGTTCCGGAATAGACGACGCGTCCGCCCTGCTCGCCGGCGCCGAGACCGAGGTCCACGATGTGATCGGCGACGCGGATCATGTCAGCGTCGTGCTCGACCACGAGTACGGTGTTGCCCTGGTCGCGGAGCTGCCGAAGGATCGCAATCAGCCGCAGGTTGTCGCGCGGATGCAGGCCGATCGAGGGCTCGTCGAGCACGTACAACGTCCCGACCAGCGCCGATCCGAGCGAGGTGGCCAGATTGATCCGCTGCGCCTCGCCGCCCGACAACGTGGACGAGAGGCGATCCAGCGTCAGGTAGTCGAGACCGACATCGCTCAGGAACGACAGTCGGCGACGAATTTCCTTCAGGACCTTGTCGGCGATGGCCGATTCCTTCTCGGTCAGCGTGAGATCTGAAAAGAGGTGCTGCGCTTCGCGCACCGTGAGCGCCGAGACCTGATCGATCGTCCGTCCCGCCACCTGCACATCGCGCGCTTCGCGACGGAGACGCGCGCCCTGGCAGTCCGGGCACGTCAGGTAGCCGCGATAGCGGCTCAGGAAGACGCGAACGTGGACCTTGTACTTCTTGCGCTCGAGCCAGCGGAAGAACCCGCGAATGCCGTCGTAGTCGTCGCCGCCCTCGATGATGAACCGCTTCTCGGCGTCCGACAGCTCGGACCACGGCACGTCGAGCCTGATCTTCGCTTTCTTGGCCGCGCGCTTCAGTTCGGCCAGCTGCGCGCGATAGTGCGGCTTGCTCCACGGCTCGATGGCGCCCTGCGCAATCGTCTTCGACGGATCCGGCACGACCAGATCCATGTCGAGCTCGATGATGTTGCCGAAGCCGTGGCACGTGGGACACGCGCCGAACGGGTTGTTGAACGAGAAGAGGCGCGGCTGCGGATCCTCGTACGCGATCCCGCAATTGCGGCACTCGAACCGCTCCGAAAAACGAAGCGTCTGTTCCTCTGCCGTCCCTGGATTCCTGACGGCCCACGCGGCGCCGCCGCCTTCCAGGTACGCCGTTTCGATAGAGTCGGTGAGCCGCTGGCGATCCTCGTCGGCCGCGGACGTCGAACCAGCCTCGCTGCTTTCGCGATTTCCGAGCTGCACGCGATCCACGACGACCTTCAACGTCGAACGGTCCGTCATGGCCGAAGGATCCACGTCGTCAAACGAGCGCGCCGCGCCATCGACGAGCAGGCGGGCGAACCCTTTCTTCCGCAGACCGGCGATTGTTGCGACGACGTCCGAAACGCTGGGTCCGGACGATCCGTTCGCGTCGCTCGCGCGGCTGCCCGGCGCGGACGCGCGCTCGTGCGAGTCGGCGTCCTCGACGATTTCCGCGAGCTCGTCCTCTTCGTGCGCGTCGGCGCCTGCGGCGGTCTCGACAACCGGCAGATCAAAGCCGAGCAGCAGCCGCGTGCCGGACGGGAACTCGCTCAACTGCCGTGCGACCACTTCGGCCGTTTCGCGAACGACTTCTCGCTTGCAGTTGCGGCAGATCGTGCGGCCGATGCGCGCGAACAGCAGCCGCATGTAGTCGTGGATCTCGGTCGTCGTCCCGACGGTCGATCGCGGGTTCCTGACGCTGTTCTTCTGGCGAATCGCGATGGCCGGCGCGATCCCGTCGATTCGGTCGACGTCCGGCTTCTCCATGCGCTCGAGGAACTGCCGGGCATACGCAGAGAGCGACTCGACATACCGCCGCTGGCCCTCGGCGTAAATCGTGTCGAAGGCGAGCGACGACTTCCCCGAGCCGCTGACGCCCGTGACGATGATCAGTTGCCCGACCGGGAGCGTCAGATCGATGTTCTTGAGGTTGTGCGTGCGCGCACCGCGGACAATGAGGTCGGAGGTGTCGGAGGTCTCCAAGGCTCGCTTTCCTGGCGATAGCTTAAACAAGCATCATAGCGCATAATTTCGCCCATGGAGCCGGACCATTCCCGATCGCGCCGGTGGTTCCTGCGACTCGGCGCGGCGTGGGCCGCAGCCGTGGCGGCATGCACGTCGAAGAGCACCGCACCCGCCGGAGAGCCGCGCGCGCTCGGCGCGCCCGTCAGCGGCTACGGCGCACGCGCGAAATTCGAGCGGGCCGCCCGCGTCTTCAACCAGAACACGAAGGTTCCGCTCGAAGAAGCGTCGAGCCGCACGCCGCTTCACGAGACCTACGGCATCATCACGCCTTCGTCGCTGCATTTCGAACGTCATCACTCAGGCGTACCCGAGATCGATCCCGCACGCCATACGCTGACGATTCACGGCCTCGTCGATCGGCCGCTCGTCTTCACCGTCGATGAGATCCGGCGCCTGCCGTCCGTTTCGCAGATCCACTTCCTGGAGTGCTCCGGCAACAGCTCGAGCGAGTGGCGCAGCCCCGGTGAAGCGGACGTCCAGCGTGCGCACGGCCTGACCAGCTGCAGCGAGTGGACGGGCGTCTCGCTGGCCTTGCTGCTGAAGGAATGCGGCGTTCAGCCGGCGGGGACCTGGATTCTTGCCGAGGGCGCGGATCCCTGCCGGCTCGATCGCAGCATCCCGATGGCGAAGGCGATGAGCGACGTGCTCGTCGCGTACGCGCAGAACGGCGAGCCGCTGCGGCCGGAGCAGGGTTACCCGATGCGGCTGCTCGTCCCCGGCTGGGAAGGCAACGTCAACGTGAAGTGGCTCCGGCGGATCAAAGTCCTCGATCAACCCGCGATGTCGCGCGAGGAAACGTCGAAGTACACGGACTTGATGGCGGACGGGACCGCGCGCCAGTTCACCTTCGCGATGGAGGCGAAATCGCTCATCACGCGTCCGTCGGGCGGCCACACGCTGCCTGGTGCCGGCCTCTATGAGGTGACCGGCATCGCCTGGAGCGGGCGCGGACGCATCACCGGCGTCGAGGTCACGGTCGATGGTGGACAGAGCTGGACGCCCGCCGTGCTGCAGACGCCCGTCCTGCCGATCGCGCACACGCGCTTCCGATGGGAGTGGCACTGGGATGGACGCGACGCGGTCCTCGCATCGAGGTGCACCGACGAAACCGGATACGTCCAGCCGCTGCTCACCGAGCTCATTCACGCGCGCGGCGTGAACTCGAACTACCACAACAACGCGATTCAGATGTGGAAGGTCGGCAGCAACGGAACGGTCAGCAATGGCAACCATGCGTAGATTCGTCATCGTCGCTCTGCTGATTGTGGGCGGCGCGTGTGGCGCGCATGTACTCGCGGCACGGGGCGATCAATCGCCGACATTCGGCGTCGGTCACCCACCGACACCGCAGGAACTCGCCGCGATCGACATCGAGATCCTGCCGGACGGGCATGGACTGCCGCCGGGGAGCGGTACGGCTGCGAGCGGCAAGCAGGTCTACACGAACCGCTGCGCGACGTGCCACGGACCGAACGGCAACGAAGGACCGCAGGAAGTGCTGGCAGGCGGACAGGGAACGTTGAAGGCTGGCAGCTCGCCGGGCCGTCCGTTGAAAACCGTCGGCAGCTACTGGCCGTACGCGACCACACTGTGGGACTACGTGCGTCGCGCGATGCCGTTCGATCATCCTGGGACGCTGACCAACGACGAAATCTACGGCACGACCGCGTACCTGCTCTTTCTGAACGGCGTCGTTGGTGAGAACGACGTCATGGACCAGACGTCGCTTCCGCACGTGAAGATGCCGAATCGTGACGGCTTCGTGGCCGACCCGCGCCCCGACGTTCCGAAGAAGAAACCATGAAAGTGTTCCGATCGTCGGCGGCGCTGCTCGGCCCCGCCGATCCATCGACGTTCAGCGGCCACGCTCGCACCGCCAGGCTCGCTTCGGACGACGCCGGTACTCCCGTTCATCTGTATCGCGTGTCGTTCGACGACGGCGCGCGGACGAACTGGCACATCCACACCGGCGCTCAATGGCTGTTCGTCGTCGAAGGGCGCATCCGCGCGAAGGCCGCGGGAGCGGCACACGTTGATCTCGCAGCCGGCGACGCCATTGTGTTTGCGCCGGGCGAGAAGCACTGGCACGGCGCGGTACCTGGATCAAGCGGCGTTCACCTCGCCGTTAACGTCAACCTGTCAACGGAGTGGCTGGAACCCGTCACCGACGCGGAGTACAACGCATGATGCGGACGATCACGGTCGGACTGCTGCTTCTGCTCGCGACCGAGCCGGGACACGTTGTCGCGGCGCAGCCAGGAGCCGCACGAACGGCGGTATTCGTCGCGTACTACTGGAGGGCGAAGCCAGGTCAGCTCGATGCCTACAGTCAGTACATCAAGACGACGGCGGAGCCGATCGATGAGGATGCGCGCCGAGCAGGCGTCTTCGAAGAAGTGCACACCGTCGTCCCCGCTCCGGGGATCACCGCCGACTGGACGCACCTCCGCATGTTCCGCGTCAAGGATCTCGCGGCCGCCGAAGCGCTCGGCGCGGGCCTCGACGCCGCAACCGCGCGCGTGGTGCCGAATGAATCGACGCGCAAAGCGAACAGCGACCGTTCCGCGGGCTTGCGGGACTTCGTCCGCCGCGAAGTGTGGACCGAACTGCGGTGAGGGCCGTGCTAGAATATTGGGTCCTGCCAAGCCGGCGTAGCTCAGTTGGTAGAGCAGCTGATTCGTAATCAGCAGGTCACCAGTTCAAGTCTGGTCGCCGGCTCCATAGAACAAGCCTGACACGAGAACAGCGGTGTGGAACTGTTCGCCTGGTCGAGCGGTCGCGAATCGGCGCGGGACACACCTGTGTTGGCTGATTTGGCTGCTCACGTCAGCATGCAGTTCGCCGAATGGGCCCACGGTATCGGTCGTCGGCGGACGACCAACCTCTCCTCCGGCCGGTGCGGTGATTTCTTACTACAGTCAGCCGATCACACTCCTTGTCACGCCCGGGACTGCGGCAGCGGACCGCCGCCCGTCACCTCCATAGAGGTGGCGACGAACACCGACTTCATGCCGATCGTCATCGCCCAACCGATCTCAGCATCCAGAAATGGGCAGTCCACGGCCACGATTGAGCGGCTGAGCGCCGCAACGACGTACTACTGGCATGTGAGAACGACCGCTGGCGACAATCCGAGCACTGTCTCCGCCACGTCGTCCTTCACGATCAGTCCACAAGTCATGATTCAAGCCCCCATGCCCGCAGCGCCTCTCGCGGGGACGTTCCAGCACAAGCGGCCAGAGTTCACGGTCGTCAATGGGGCGCGCACGGGACCGATCTCGACGGTCACATATCGGTTCGAGGTCGCTACGGACGCGTCGTTTAGCACGTTGGTCGCGAGCGGCACCGTTGCCGAAGGAGAGATGCGGACTTCGTTTGTGCCGAACGTCGATCTCGTTCCCGGTACGGCCTACGTCTGGCGCGCGGAAGCCATGGATAAGTCCACGGGCATCACGAGCGCGTACTCCTCGGTAGTGCCGTTCACGATTGTGAACCCTGAAGATGGGACCTACCGGTACACACTCACCTTCTCTAGGCCGCCATCTTGTGAACACGGTGTGTTCAATTCTTCCTTCAACTTTGACGATGGACTCGTCGTCACAGACAACCATTTACGCTTTGTCTTGCCCGATGATGGTTCTTCAAGGTTGGACCTGGAGATGACCCGCCTGGGAAACCACCTCACCGGAACCGTATCCGGCACCGCGCCGTATGGAGACATTCGCTTCGAAGCGCATGGAACCATCACCGGAACTTCAGATAGTGCCGGCAGAATCGTCGGCACCCTTGACGGACAGATATCCGAGGACACGCCGTCGTTGCAGTATCGCGTCTGCAAGGCCTCAGATGTGATGTGGACGCTGACGCCACATTGACGCCTTTCGGACGTGGGTCGCGAGCAAATTGCCTACGGCGCCATCATCATCCGCTGCGCTTCCTTCTGCAGATCGAGGTACTGCCCCTTCTCGACGGTGACGCCCAGGTCGAAGAGCCGTCCACCTTTTGAACGTGCCGGGTCGAGTTAGGCGATATCCAGGATCGCCGGCACGATGGCGGACGCGGACGCGCGTCAGTCGCATTTGATACAGGACACCGTGCACCGTTCTCGATTTGTTGCTAGCGTTTGGAACGAACCTGGAACGGCGTTTTCAGCGATGCGTATTCTTTTCAGTGAGTTGCAAGCCGAGCATCAATGCCGCTGAGCTGAGCAAGGATCGTGCAATACGCCGGGCGCCCAATGGTGTATCGCCGCGCGATTGCGCGACATCGTTCGATGTGCGCCCCATTCGCGGGGATGCTGGCGCTCGTCGCGCTGGTCGCGGCGCCGTCGGTCGTCGCGGCGCAGCCGACGCTCAATCCAACGCAGGCGGAATTCCAGCCTTCGAGCGATCACAACAACACGGCGTCTGACGGGACGCCACTCGTCTCGTCCTATCGACTCGATCTGTTTCTCCAGGGCGCGTCCGCGCCGTTTCAGAGCATTTCGCTTGGCAAGCCGTCACCGGACAGCGACGGCACCATCCGTGTCGATCTGACATCGCAATTCGTCGGCTGGCCTATCGCCGGAACCATTTACGTGGCCGACGTCGCCGCGGTTGGACCGGGCGGCGCTGCCCCAAGCGCGCTGTCGAACACCTTCGCATTCGGCAGCGGTTGCGCGTACGCCGCGTCGCCCACGAACCCAAGCGCGACATCCTCGGGAGGCGCGGCTTCCGTATCTGTAACCGCCACCGCCGGCTGCGGGTGGACGGCAGCGACCAGCACCAGCTGGATCACGATCAACGCGGGTGGTAGCGGATCGGGTAACGGTACGGTGAATTACACAGTCGCGGCCAACACCGCGACGACCACCCGCACGGGAACCTTGACGGTTGCCGGGCAAACCGTGACCGTCACGCAGGCCGGCACGTGTAACTTCAACGTATCGCCGACGAATCCTCACGCAACCGTCTCTGGTGGCAGCGCGAGCCTCGCGGTCACGGCGGGTTCTGGCTGCGGATGGACGTCCACCGAGAGCCTCAGCTGGATCTCGATCACGTCCGGCACGAGCGGCACCGCGAACGGCACCGTGAACTACACGGTCAGTGCGAACACGTCGACGTCGAGCCGCACGGGCACGATCACCGTGGCGGGGAAATCCGTCACCGTGACGCAGGACGGGACCTGCAGTTTCACCGTGACGCCGACGCAGCCGAATTTCGCAGCGGCCGGCGGGACCGGCACGCTGACAGTCACGGTGAACTCCGGTTCGAACTGCACCTGGAGCACTTCAGAAACTCTGAGCTGGCTCACGATCACATCGGGCGCGAGCGGCACAGGGTCCGGCACGGTGAAGTACACGGTGACGGCGAACTCTTCGACTGCGTCACGAACGGGCACGGTGACGGTTGCCGGAAAGAGCATCAGCGTCACGGAGTCCGGTAGCTCGGCGGTCCCCCTCGCTCCCACGAACGTTCGCATCAAAGGCTGATAACGAACCGATCTCAGTGATCGCGTGGTTCGATCTGTTTGTGTTTCTTGATCAATTCACGCGCGACATCGGCAGCGCGCCGTGCATCTTCGCGGGTGCGTTCAATCCGTTCGCGAAGCTGATTTGCCCAGTCTGCCAGCTGCTCGGCGGTTTCGTTGTGGAGGTCTGAATACGTGCGCCGTTGATCGGCGGCCATGGGCCGGATTCTAGCGCCCCGCTGTCACTGAGGCGTAAAAAACTCATCGGTTACGTATCTGTTCGTTCATCGAGTCTCGCATCGACGTCGAGCCCATCAGTATCTGAAAATCAACTCGTACGGCGGCACGGTTGACGCATGGGCCTCGCGGCACGGAGGGCCCATCCATGCAAGGAGCGTCAATCAGCGACCAGACGCCGTCGTCGAGACTCGAACCGGCACGACGACAACGCGCACATGTGACAGCGCGCTTCCTAGCATTGGCATCCGCCGTAACAATCCTTGCGTGGTCCGGTACCGAGCCCATCGTCGCTCAGACGACGCCAGCGTCGGCGGCAGTTCGAATTCAACGCGACTACACGCTGAACGATCGGGTGTGGCCCCTGGACTTGAACCGCGATGGCATCAGCGATCTGGTGTCGACCGCTTCGAGCGGACGCATTCAAGTCTCGATCGGCAAAGGCGACGGCACCTTTCAGCCACCAATCGAGACGACGACGCAAGGTGCGGTGCTCAATACGGCTGACTTCAATCTGGATGGCCGACCAGACGTCGTCGCTCTTCGCATCTCGCCTCAAGGCAACGACGTCGTCATCCTGCCGGGGACCGGAACGGCGACGCCGGGCGCGCCCATCATCGTCGTCCGCGCGGGCGCACTTCAATTTGGCACATTCGCAGTCTCGGCAGACTTCGACGGCGACGGTCGCCGCGATCTGGTGCTCTCGGGCGGCGGATTCGCAGTGAATGTGTTTCCTGGCAACGGCGACTTCACCTTCAAGACACCGATCGCGCTCGTCCCCTCCGGCGCCGCCGTCGACGCGATCACGGCCGATCTCAACAACGACGGCCGCATTGACGTGATCACGGCGAACGGCGAAGGATTCTCCGTCTCGGTTTTTCTGAACCGCGGGTCCTTCACGTTCACCTCGTCGGACATGCCACAGTCTCATGCCGTCACGGACGTCACCGTTGCTGATTTCAACCGCGATGGCCGGATCGATCTGCTGGCAGCAGCGGGCAGGCATCCCGACGACAGCGGTCCCGGAAACGGCGAGGTGTTGGCATTTCGGGGGAATGGCGACGGCACGTTTGCGGCGCCCGTCGCGTACGGGGTCCTTCCCGGCCCGATGCAGATCGTCGCAGGCGATTTCAACCGCGACGGCCTCGTCGATGTCGCCACAGGAAACCAGTCGAGCATCGTGGTGGACGACTGCGGTGGACCAACCGTCAAGCAGTGGGACACCGTCTCCGTGCTCGTCGGCCATTCCGACGGAACGTTCAGCGGAGGGAACAACTTCTCGGTCGGCGACCAGAGCCTGCTCGGTCCCGGCAGCGCTCAAGGCGCTCGGTACACGAACACGCTCGTCTCGCTGAACACATCTGACCTGAATGGCGATCGCGCTGTCGATTTGATCGCGTCGAACGGCGCCATCCTGTTCAATATTCCCGCCGCGACGAACCGTCCGCCGATAATCAACGCCGGTACGGATACAGTCGTTGTCGGCGACAACCAGATCGTTCTTTCCCCTGCCGCATCGGATCCTGACGAAGACGTTCTCACCTATGAAATTCGCGATTCATCAGGCTTCATCGTCGCGCGATATCCCAACGCGTGCACGTCCACCGGATCAACCGGCGATCAAACCTACACGGTCACGGTGAACGACGGCCACGGGCACAGCGCATCGGATTCGGTCGTGTACACGTTCGTGTTGAACGGGAACGGCGTCGGGCAATTCACCGACGGCAGGGACGTCGGACAGGTGGCCGCGGCGGGCAGCGACACATTCGATCCTTCCACCGGTACCTACACCGTTCGTGGCAGCGGACGCGACATCTGGGACAACGCCGACGAGTTCCGGTATGTCTGGACGCTCGGACAGGGCGATTTCCAGATCACCGCGCGCGTCGACTCCGTCCAGAACGTGAACGTGTGGACGAAAGCCGGCGTGATGATCCGCGAAAACCTGAACGCAGGAAGCCGTCACGCGTCGTTGCTCGCCACACCGGGCCGAGGCGTCTCCTTCCAACGCCGCACGGTCGAGAACGGCGCGAGCACGCTGACCGCGGGTCCCGCAACGACTGCCCCGGTGTGGTTGAAACTCGATCGGAGCGGCGATGTCATCACCGCGTTCTATCGCAAGACGACGACCGATGCGTGGACGCTGATCGATCGACAGACGCTGTCAAGTCTCCGCAGCGAGGTCCTGGTCGGCCTGGCCGTGACCAGTCACGCCGATGGGATGTTGGCGACCGGCACGTTCTCAAACGTCACCATTGAAACGACGCTGCCGTTCACCGGCACCGCCATCGGCAATGGATCGGGCTCGTTCACACACAGCGGTCCCGTGTTCACCGTGACCGGCAGGGGCGCGGATGTCTGGGGAACGGCAGATGCGTTCTTTTATGTGTCGATCAAGCGCTCGCTGGACGTTACGATCACGGCCAGGGTTCAAAGCCTTTCGAACACCGACGTGTGGGCCAAAGCCGGTGTGATGATTCGCGAGGATCTGACGCCCGGTTCGCGCCACGTCATGATGGTCGCCACTCCCGGAAGAGGCGTGTCGTTTCAATACCGGCCTGCACCTGGTGCGGCGAGCTTACAGGCGCCGAATCAGCCTGGCGTCGCGCCAGTGTGGGTACGGCTGTCACTCAAGCGCGCGACGAACATGTTCACGGGATGGTGGTCGGTGGACGGCGAACAATGGAACGCGATTGATTCCGTCAACGTGAATTTCGCGGCGACTGATTTCTACGTCGGGCTTCCGGTCACGAGCCACAACACGTCCGCCACGACGACTGCGGTGTTCGACGACGTGACGGTGACGACGCCGTGAACAAGGAGAAGGCGGTCAGGTCACAGCAGCGGATGCTGACCGCCTGCACTCCAGGCCAGCGCGCTCGAGGCGGCGGCGCCGATGAGGAACGCGAGGATCATCAGCAGCATCGCCATCCAGATCTCACTTCGCGACGTCGTCGTCATGGTCACTCCAGTTCGGTGACCAGCGTAGACTGCGAACACTACCTCATCTTCACAGAATCGGGATCTTGACCGGCAGGCCAACGGATTGGCCGGTCTACTTCTCTTCCCAGCGCACCTCGAGATAGGTGATCGAGCCGTCCAAGTCCTTGTACCAGTGCGGCATGCCGGGCGGCACCAGGATCACCTCGCCCTTCTGGACGTGGCGGCTGACTCCGCCGTCGATCGTCGCCCGTCCCGCTCCGCCGGTCTGGCGAACGATGGTACCGCCGGTCACGAGCGTCCCTGCGCCTTCGACGATCTGGTGCAGCTCCGCGAAGCCTTCATGCGCGACAGCACCCGCCGCCTTCGTCCGCCGTACGAGGTTGATGCGGTGGCGATCGCTGATCGAGATCGGCGACGTCAGCATGTCTGGCGTCGCCTGCCCCGCGTTGAGTGTGTCGAGAAGTTCCGTCTGCGTCTTGTAGATCGCTTCAGAGGACGCCGCGTCGCCCGCACTCGCGAGCGCAGCGACAGCGATGATGCAGAGAGTCGCGGTTTTCATGAGCGGAGTATAGATCCGCGGAAGGCATCGCGGTCGGCGCCGCGCTGTCGCTGCGCGGCGCCGAACCAAACCCGACTATCGAACGCTGGGAGGATACGTGATCAGTCGGGCACGCACGTCAAAGTGTCTTTCAGCACGATGTGCTCACTCGAATCTAGTTCAACCTCGCTTCCGCTTTCGGTGAGTAGTGTCAAGTCTTGTTGCTGCGTTACATAGAGCACACGACGTGCCTTCGCCCACTGGGGCGAAACGCGCGATGAAGGTAACTGGAGGGCTGACTAAGACGGTGGCGGGAGGGAGACTGAGTCAGGGACCGTCGGGCACGCGCAGCAGCAGGTTCGGCGAGCGTCCCGGATTGACGATCACACTTCGCGTCGCGGACGCGAGAATCGCCGCGCGAACTTCTGAGGGCGGCGCGCCCGGATGCATTTCGAGATAGAGCGCCGCTGCGCCCGCGACGAGGGGTGATGCGTAGGAATCGGCGCATTCGTCGGTCGGTGCCGTCATCGCAGCGGTGCGGCTCGGTTTTCCGCCGTCGAACGCGGCTGCCGCGGCAATGCCGACAGCTGGCGCGAAGAGCGTCAACGCTGGACCGTAATCGTCGGCGCCGGCGTAGACGACGCGATCGCGCTGATCGGTTCCGGCGACGACGAGCGCTTCACTTGTGACGTCGACAGCGTCGGGCGCTGCCGCCGATCCCCAGTAGCGATTGACGTCGCCAGCGCATCCTGCGCTCAACGTCACGGTGAATCCCGATGCGATCACATCGTGGATCGCGCGATTCAACGGCGCGCTCGCGTACCGAAGGCTGAGATTGATCACACCTGGGCGGTCGCCGTGCGCTTTGATGTACCCGAGCCCACGAACGGCCGCGTCGATCTGTCGTTGCACGTCAGGACCGCAGTCTGTCTTCACCGCGTGAATCGTCGCTCGCTTGGCGACGCCGTAGGTCGATCCTGCCGCGAGGCTGGCCGTGTGCGTCCCATGCGAATCGCTTCCGCACGGGCCGGCGTTCGTGCCCGGTTGGCCGTTCGCGCCTGTTGAGGTGAAGTCTCCGAAGTACGAAGCGCGGCCGCCGAAATCGTCGTGATCGATCGCCGTGCCCGTGTCGAGAATGTAAAGGTGGACGCCTTCGCCCGTCGACGGATAGTGATAGCGGTGATCGAGAGGCAGGAACGGTTGATCGATTCGGTCGAGCGCCCAGTTCGGCGTGGGAGACTGGACACCACCCGGTGCAGCTGCGTGAAGGAAGGCTGCACCGAGACTGCACGCGAGCGCGGCTGACGCGACGGCTAGGAGGCTTCCTGCGGCGCCTTGGCGGCCGCCATCAGCTCCATTTCCCGCTGACCGCGAAGGATCGAACACCATTCTTTGTGCTCGGCAATGGGCATGCCGCACTCGACGCACACGCGAACGCGGGGTTTCTGCGGCTCTGCCTTTCCGAACAATCGATTTAACAGCGACATGCCCCCTCCGGGTCGTAGATGTCAGTTGATACGTTAGACGGACCGGAAGGGTTCCCGGTTGACGGGCCGGTCAGCGGCCGGCGGCACGGCGTCCGATATCGACAGCCTTGAACCCGGCTTCGCCCCAGTTCATCACGAACACGCTGAAACCCTGTTTCATGCGAAGCTCGATGTCCGCCGACGTTGCCGGAAATCCGCACGGGACCTTGAACTCCTTGCACGCGGCCAGCACCTGCTGGATGGCGTTCTCCCATCCGGCCTGGTCGAGGACGCGCTCGCCGGTGGCGTTCATCGTGGAAAACACCTGGCGAAGCGTGCCCGCGCCGGGCCACAGCACGCCGATGCCTTTCACCGCAGCAATTTCGCGGACGTGTGCGAGCCCTTCCTTGCTCTCCACAATCGTCCAGTTGATCAGCTCGCCGTTCGGGTTGAGCGGCCAGAGATCGGCTCGCTGCTTGTACTCGGCTGTCGTCATGCCCCAGTACGCCGGCGCGTCGCCGACGTCGTCGGACCGCGTGCCGCCGTACGCCTTGAAGCGCATCGCGGCCAGGCCGGTCCGCACCTCGTCCGCGCTCTCCGCTTCGACGAACATGATCCCGCTCGTCCCCAGGTTCAGCTGACGGCTGATGTTGTCGGAGACCTTTGTGGGTGTGTCGTCCGCGATCTTCGACGTCTTGATGATCAGCGGATGCGGAAGGCGAAGCGACGGTGTCTTCGTCAGCGCGCCCGCTTCCGCCGTCGCCTTCATGAACGCGGCGAACGCTGGCAATCCGCGGTCGACGCCGCCTTCCATGCTGCCGTTGAACAGAAAATCCGACGGCTGATATGCGAGCGCTTCTTTCGCGAGCTCACCTGGCTGCTTCACAGGAGCGTCCTGAGGCGGTGGCATGCCGCGACGTCCGCCTGGCGGAAACGCGCTCGGTGCGTACACGCCGAATACCGGCTTCCCCTGCTCGAGCAGCTCGATGACCGGATTCAGACGCTGCCTGGGCTGCGCGACGACAACGACAGATACCGCGAACAACAGTGCGAGCGCACGGAAGAAAGGCATGAGAAATTGTAGTCGGAACTCGAGAATTGAAGGATTGCAGAATTGCAGAATTGCAGGATTGCAGGAAGGAAGACAACGAGAGACGGACAAGAGGAAGCGGTCCGCTTCCTCTTGTCCTCGATTGCTCAGTACCTCAGATCAGCACGACACGCACTTATGGTTGTTCTTCGCGCCGAGCGATTCCAGGAGCTTCAGCGCTTCCGGCCACGGCTGGATACGCTGCACCGGGCCATTCGCCATGTCCGCCGTCGTCTTGCCTTCGCGGTTCACGGCCTTGACGTCCGCGCCTTTCGACACGAGATAGTTGATCATCTCGACGTCGCCGCGCGCCGCGGCGTTGTGGAGTGCCGTATTGCCCTCGTGGTCGGCCGCGTTGACGTCCGCGCCGAGATCCTCGACGAGGTACTTGACCGCGGCGAGCATGCCCGTCGGCGCGAAGCGGTGCGAGTTGGCGGCGAAGCCCTCACCATAACCGCTGCCGGCGGCTGCCACGAGCGGCGGGATGCCGGGGCCGCCTACCGGAATCGGCGGCTTCGTCGACGTGAACGTGACCTCGCGCTCACCGTCACCGGTGCGCGGGCGGCCGGCGCCCTTCATCGAGGGGATGTTCGGGTCGGCGCCGTGCGCGACGAGCAGCTTCATCGCCGCGACGTCGCTCGCGTAGGCCGCGCGCCAGAACGCGGTCGCACCGATCTCGTCAACGCCCGACAGATCGAAGCTGTAGCCCGAGTACCAGACCTTCTTCTTGAGCCGCGCGTTCGGATCGGCACCATGCTCGAGCAGGTCCGTCATCAGATCGAGATACGTGACCTTCTGGTTCAGATACGCGCGCGGCTGCGGATAGAGCGACTTCGGCGCCCACTCGCAGTTCAGCGCGGCATACAGCGCCGTCGCGCCGTTCTCCGGCGCCAGATTCGGATCGGCGCCTCGATCGAGCAGCATCTTCGCGAGGTCGAACTGACCGTTGATCGTCGCGATGAGCAGCGCGGTCGTGCCGTCACCGGCGCTGCGCTGGTTCACGTCGACACCCGCGTCGAGGAGCGCCGTCGCGACGTCGCTGTAGCCCTGACGCGCGGCCAGCAGCATCGGCGTCAACCCGCCCTGTGCGTAGACGAGCTCGTTGAGCTGATACTGACGATCGATTCCGGCCTTGCCCTGGAATCCTCGTCCGCCGGGCGCGTTGCGACCCTGCTGCTGGTTCTGCACCGCGGCGCCCTTTCCACCGGGTGGCTGAGGATTCCCGAACAGCACGTCGCCCAGCTTCTCGCGATCGAGCTTGTTCAGTTCGACGACTTTACTCGTCGCCGTCAGATCGGCGCCGTTCTTGGCGAGCACCGACACCACGGCCGCGCGATTGGCTGCTGCAGCGAACATCGCGGCGTTCAGACCACGCGTCGACTCCGTGTCGTTGACGTCCGCGCCCTTCGCGATGAGCTCGGATACTGCGTCAGCACTCCCTGACGCAGCCGCAAGCATCAGCGCCGTCGTGCCGTTTGACGTCTTGCCGTTGGCGTCGGAACCGCCTTCGAGCAGCGTCTTCATCACCGCGGCGTTGCCGTTCTTGGCCGCGAGGATGAGCGGCGTGTAGTTGCCGATCCGGGTCAGCGCCCGCACGTTCGCGCCGGCGTACAACAGTGTCTGCGCGAGGTCGGCGTCGTTTTTCATCGCCGCCCAGTGCAGGGCTGTCATGCCGTCGCCCTGCGCGGCGTTGACGTCGGCAGCCTGCTTCAACAGGGTCTTCACGGCGTCGCGGTCGCCCTGCTGGGCGGCATCGGCCACCGTCGCGCCGTCCGCGTGCAGGCGGACCGAAACCCACGTGCCCAGCGCAACGACCGCAATCAGTAACGCAGTTTTTCGAAGCATAGTCGTCTCTTACGCGACCGTCGTCGTTGCCGTCGAGCCGTTCAAGTCGAACTCACCCGAGCTGTCGCCGAACGACTCGACGTCGTCCACGCCCAGCTTGTGCAGGACGGACAGCATCACGTTGGCGAGCGGCGTCCCGTCGCCGGCGCGGAGATGCAGACCGCCCTTCAGCGCGCCGCCGGCATGGCCGGCGAGGAAGATCGGCACGCGCTTGTGGTTGTGCAGGTTCGAATCGCCCATCGGCGAGCCGTAGAGCACCAGCGTCGTGTCGAGCAGGCTGCCGTCGCCGTCGGGCGTGTTCTTCAGCTTCTCGAGGAAGTACGGAATCATGCTCACGTGATACGTGTTGATCTTCGCAAAGTCGACGATGCGATCTTCACGTTCACCGTGGTGCGACGAGGAGTGGAACGCGCCCTTGAAGCCGCTCTCCGGGTAAGTGCGGTTCGACGCGTCGCGGCCCAGCTTGAAGGCGAAAACGCGCGTCAGATCGGACGCGAACGCGAGCGCCTGCAGGTCGAACATCAACTTCACGTGCTCGGAGAACGAATCGGGAACGCCGATCGGTGCGCCCGGCAGCTCGCGCGGTTCGCCGCTGCGGTTGTACGCCTCGACCTTCTGAATGCGGCGCTCGATCTCGCGGACGTTCTCGAGGTAATCGTTCATGCGCGCGCGATCGGCCGCGCCGAGTTCTTTCTGCAGCCGCGCCACCGACCCTGACAGCCAGTCGAGGATGCTGCGATCCTCCGCACGGCGCTCGCGGCGCTCGCCCGGCGTCGCGCCGACGCCGAACAACTGGTCGAACACGACGCGCGGGTCGCGGACCATCGGAAGCGGCTGGTCCGGCGTATTCGGCGTGCCCGATCCGATCCAGCTGATCGAGTCGGTGTAGGTGCACGAATAACCGTACGAGCAGCCGCCCGCCTGATCGACGTTCTCGATGCACAGCTGCATCGACGGAAGCGGCGTCTCCTGGCCGAACTTCTTCGCGAAGAACTGGTCGAGCGACGTGCCCACCTTGACGTCGGATCCCTGCGTCTGCTTCGGATGCATCTGCGTCAGGAACACGGCGCTCGAGCGGAAGTGATCGCCGCCGATTTCGGGCGGGGTGAACGCTTCCGCGTTGCGGACGTCGCAGTTGCTGACGACCGTGAGGTGCTCGCGGAACGGCTCCAGCGAGCTGAGGCTCGTCCCGGTCAGGTCGAACTCGCGGCCGACGCCGGCGGGCGCCCACAAGTTCTTCTTGATTCCAATCTGGGAGCTTCCCGCCGAGCCGTGGACCATCTCAACGGCGACGAGTCGAAGCCTCTTCCCGCTGGTCGTCGCGCCGAACGCGCTCCGGGCGGGCACCATCGCTTCAAGAAATGGCAGCGCCATCGTCACGCCCATTCCCTTGAGGAGCGTGCGACGTGAGAGCTGCTTCTGCGTCAGGAACATCGGATCTCTCCTTCGTGGCCGTTATCGCGACTCGGCGTCGGTCGCCAGAGCCTTTGACGGAGCTTCGGGTTTTGCCATCCGGAATGCCGGGCTGTTCACCACGCCCAGGATGAACGCCGACATCTTGTTGTCCTTCTTCGCCGCGTCGCGCACGATCGCGCGCACCATCGGCATGTCGCCGTATTCGACGCGGCGGCCGATCGCGTAGGTCAGCAGGTTCTCGGCGAAGCTGCGGAGCACCATGTCCTGGTGCCGGAGCAGCGCCTCGCGAAGGCCCGCCGGACCGTTGATCTTCGTGCCGTCGTAGAGATCGCCGATGACGTCGACCGGCACTTCGTTGTCCTTGATGCGCCACGCACCGGTGGCATCAAAGTTCTCGAGCGAGAGGCCGAGCGGATCGATGAAGCGGTGACAGGCGTTGCAGGTCGGATTCTTCCGGTGCTGCTCCATGCGCTGCCGCGTCGTCAGCATCGTGCCGCCTTCGTTCGCTTTCACCGAGTCGTCGAGCGCCGGCACGTCGGGCGGCGGCGGCGGCGGCGGCGTGCCGAGCAGCACGTCCATGATCCACTTGCCGCGAAGAACCGGCGAGGTCCGGTCCGCGACGGAAGTCGACACGAGGACGCTGCCCTGACCGAGAAGTCCGCGCCGGTATTCCGGCGTCGGCACGCGGCGGAACTGCGCGCCGGTGACGTTCGGGATGCCGTAGTGCTTCGCGAGGCGCTCGTTGACGAAGCTGTAGTCGGCCGTCAGCAGATCGAGGACGCTGTGGTCCTCGTGCACGAGGCTGTTGAAGAACAGCTCCGTCTCGCGCTTCATCGCGTTGGCGAGCGTATCGTCGTACTGCGGATACAGCAGGTAGTCGGGGTGAATCTTCTCGAGATCCTGCAGCCGCAGCCACTGGCCGGCGAAGCGGGTCGAGAGCGATTCGGCGCGCGGATCCTTCAGCATGCGCCGGACCTGTTTCTCGATGCCGAACGGCGTCTTCAGCAGCCCTTGGTTGGCCGCCTTCACGAGCTCGGCGTCGGGCACCGAGTCCCACAGGAAGAACGACAACCGGGACGCGAGATCGTCGTCAGCCACGCGGTAGGTCTTCGCGTTGACCACCTTGGGCTGCTCCTCGAGGC
>DATBHR010000048.1:0-20819 GCA_036557365.1 Vicinamibacterales bacterium | reverse complement strand
ACCGGCGACGTCAGCAGCAGCTCGATCGTGCCCGACCGCTTTTCCTCCGAGTAGGTGCGCATCGTCACCATCGGCAGGAGGAACAGCACGAGGATCGGCACGTTCTGCGCGATGAGCGGGCGAATGAGCTGCTGGTTGATGTTCATCGCCTGCGGACCCTGCGAGAACTGGCCCATCTGCATGCTCTGGCGCACGAAGAACTGCAGGATCGAGATGAAGAAGAAGCCGAAGATGAACGCCCACAGCCCCAGCGCGATGTACGCGATCGGCGAGGCGAAGTACGACTTCAGCTCCTTGTGGGCAATCGCCAGGATGTTACGCATTGACCGCTTCTCCTGATGGGGCTTCGTGCGACGGCGCCGCTTCGTCGGTGATGAGCGTGAGGAACACCTCTTCGAGGCTCACGCGCATCGGGCGCAGCTCGAGAAGTCCCCAGCCGCTCGTCACGACGGTGCGCGCGAGGTCGCGCCGCACGTCGCGCCCGGTCTCGCTGTCCACTTCGTAGCCGATCAGTCCGTTGCGGCGGTCCGATTCGACCACGCGCGTCACGCCCGGGACGTGCATCAGCGCCGGGGTCGCATCGGCGCCGCTCGCGTCCACCTGCACGTAGAGCGTTTCCGATCCGCGCAGCCTCGCGGTGAGGTTGTCCGGCGTATCCACCGCCACGACGCGTCCCTTGTTGATGATGACGACGCGCTGGCAGGTTTGTGAGACCTCGGGGAGGATGTGTGTGCTGAGGACGATGGTGTGCGTGCCGGCGAGCTCTTTGATGAGCTGCCGTGTTTCGATGATCTGCTTCGGATCGAGTCCGGCGGTCGGCTCGTCGAGGATGAGCACGTCCGGGTTGTGGATGATCGCCTGCGCGAGGCCGACGCGCTGCTTGTAGCCCTTCGAGAGCTTCGAGCAGAGGCGATCGGCCATGTCGGCGACGCGGGTCCGCTCCATCACCGAACGGACGCGGTTGTGCCGCTCGGCTGACGGCACCGCTTTGATCTTGGCGACGAACGTCAGATACTCCAGGACGGTCATGTCGGGGTACAGCGGCGGGGTTTCTGGGAGGTACCCGGTACGCTGCTTCGCCTCGAGCGGCTGCTCGAAGACGTCGAAGCCGGCCACGATCGCCTTGCCTTCCGTCGCCGGCATGTAGCCGGTCAGGATGCGCATCGTCGTGGTCTTACCGGCGCCGTTCGGGCCGAGGAAGCCGAGAATTTCTCCGCGCTCGACGCGGAAGCTGACATCGTCCACGGCCGTCACGCGGCCGTAGCGCTTCGAGAGGTGCTGAACCTCAATCACTGATCAAGCTCCTGTGGTTGGTGGGAACACCAACCAAAAATGCTAGTCCAAGCTCACGAAAAATCCTAGTAGCGGCGGACTGCCTCGCCGCCCTCATGGGGGATGACATGTCTGTAGACGTCGGAACGAAAGCACCAGACTTCACGTTGACCAACGAGGAGCGCCAGCCCGTGTCGCTCGCGGCGCAGCGCGGCAAGCCGGTCGTTCTTGCCTTTTTCCCGGCGGCGTTCAGCTCTGTCTGCCAGAAAGAGCTGTGCACGTTCCGCGATTCGATGGCGCGCCTGAACCAGGCGCACGCGCAAGTCTACGGCATCAGCGTTGACACCTTCTTTACGCTGAAGGCCTTCCACGATCAGCAGCACCTCACGTTCCCGCTCCTGAGCGACTTCAACAAGGACGTCATCCGCGAATACGGCGTGTTCAACGCCGACATGATCGGTTTGAAGGGCATCGCGAAGCGCGCGGTCTTCGTCATCGACAAGGATGGCGTCGTCCGCCACCGGGAAATCCTCGAGGACGCCCGAAACGAGCCGAACTACGACCAGGTCTTCGAATCGCTGAAGGCGCTCTCGTAGGAGGCGCCAGCCGTTCTCCAATTGTTTCTGTATTTTAGGACGCGATGAAAGTGGTGCGATCCGACGCGTCCATGTATACTCTCATATATGAGCATATGCTCAGATGTTCAGTCGACTCAGCTTTCCGACGCAACCGCCGCGGCGCTCGCCGAAACGTTCAAGGCGCTCGGCGATCCGACGCGCGTCAGGATGCTCGACGCGCTTTCGCACGCCGAGGTGTGCGTGTGCGATCTGGCCGCGATGCTCCGCCTGACGGAGTCCGCCGTCTCGCATCAGCTGCGGCTCCTTCGAAGCCTGCGTCTGGTGAGATCGCGCCGCGCCGGTCGCCATATCTATTACGCGCTCGCCGACCAGCACGTCGTGAAGCTGTTTCAACAGGGTCTCGAACACGTCGAAGAAAACAAACCCTCCAATTCGTTGAGCGTTGAGCGTTGAGCGTTGAGCGTTGAGCGTTGACCGTTGAGCGTTGAGAGTTGAGCGTTGATCGAGTGCACC
The DNA here is from genome assembly GCA_036557365.1 of Vicinamibacterales bacterium. Lineage (GTDB taxonomy): Bacteria > Acidobacteriota > Vicinamibacteria > Vicinamibacterales > CAVVIG01 > DATKHR01. The sequence goes on along the minus strand of DATBHR010000048.1, from coordinate 18,456 downwards.
GTTTGCGAACTGCACGCTGAATCGACCTTCAAGATTGAAGGGATGGACTGCCGCGACGAGGTGGCGATGATCGAGCGCCGCTTCAAGACGCTTGTCGGCCTCGAAGCGTTTTCGGCCGACGTCATGGGGCAGCGGCTCCACGTCAAGTACGACGCCGCGCGCCTGACGGTGACGGCGATTGCCGATGCGGTGGCCGACACGGGCATGCGCGCCTGGCTCGAGCACGAAGCGCCGGCCGTCGGCGGTGCGTCGGTGGAGCGGCGCCGGCGCATTCTGCTGGTCGTAACAGGCGCGTTCATCGCCGCCGGCTTTGTGCTTGATCTGCTCGGCCGCTCCGGATTGCCGACGACCGTGCCGTACCTGCTTGCCGCAGCCACCGGCCTGCTCGCCATCGCGCGCCGGACGATCGCGGCGCTGCGCGCCCGGTCGCTCGACATCAACGTGCTGATGGTCATCGCCGTGGCCGGCGCCGTCCTGCTCGGCCAGTACGGCGAAGCGGCGAGCGTCGTGTTCTTGTTTGCGGTTGCGGAGTCGCTCGAGGCGATGACGATTGCCCGCGCGCGAACGGCGATTCGCGCGCTGATGGATCTCGCGCCGGCCGAGGCCGTCGTACGCGACGAATCGGGCGAGCGGCGCGTACCAATCGACACCATCGCACTCGGTGCGACGATCGTCGTCCGTCCCGGAGACAGGATCCCGCTCGACGGCGACGTGCTGGCCGGCGAGAGCGACGTCAACCAGGCGCCGATCACCGGCGAGTCGCTCCCGATCGAGAAGTCGATCGGCGCTGCGGTTTTCGCCGGCACGATCAACGGCCGCGGCGCGCTGGAGATTCGCGTCACCCGGCTGCGCCGCGACACGACGCTCGCGCGCATCGTGCATCTCGTCGAGCGCGCGCAGGCACAGCGGGCGCCGTCGCAGACGCTCGTCGAACGGTTCGCCCGCGTCTACACGCCGGCGGTCATCGTTCTCGCGGCGGCGATCGCGGTTCTACCGCCGCTTTTCGTCGGCGGCGACTGGCACGCGTGGACGTATCGCGCGCTGGTGCTGCTCGTCGTCTCGTGTCCCTGCGCGCTCGTCATCTCGACGCCGGTGTCCGTGGTCGCCGCGCTCGCGAGCGCCGCTCGAAAAGGCGTGCTCATCAAGGGCGGCGTCCATCTGGAGCAGACCGGCCGCGTACGGTGCGTCGCCTTCGACAAAACCGGGACGTTGACGCGCGGCACGCCCGAGGTCGTCGAGGTCGTGACGCTGAACGGCGCCGGACACACGACCGTCGTCGGCCTGGCCGCCGCCGTTGAGCAGCGTTCGTCGCATCCAATCGCAAACGCCATCGTCGCGCACGCCGCGGCGCTCGGCGCGCCGCGGACGGCGGCCGCCAACGTGTCGTCAATCGCGGGGCGCGGCGCCGAAGGGGACGTGGACGGCGCGCGCGTGCTGCTCGGCAGCCACCGCCTGTTCGAGGAGCGGCAGATCTGTTCGCCTGCCTTGCACGACGCGCTCGATCGGCTCTCGGCGTCCGGACAGACGTCCGTGCTGGTTGCGCTCGACGGCCAGCCGCTCGGCATCATCGCCGTCGCCGATCGCCATCGCGAAGCCAGCCGCGACGTGGTCGATCTGCTTCGCCAGCACGGCGTCGAGTCCATCGTGATGCTGACGGGCGACAACCACGCGACTGCAAAGGCAATCGCCGCGACCGTCGGCGTCGACGACGTGCGGGCGGAGCTGCTGCCTGAGGACAAGGTGGCCGCGGTCGAGGAGTTGCGCCGGAAGTTCGGGGCGGTGGCGATGGTCGGCGACGGCATCAACGACGCCCCGGCGCTCGCCACGGCGGACGTCGGCATCGTCATGGGCGCTGCCGGCAGCGACGCTGCGCTCGAAACCGCGGACGTCGCGCTGATGACCGACGAGCTCCTGAAGATTCCCTACACGCTGCGCCTGAGCCGAAAGACGATGCGCAATATCCGGACGAACCTGGCCATCTCGCTCGTGATGAAAGCCGCGTTCGTCGTCGCAGCCGTCGCAGGCGTGGCCACCTTGTGGATGGCAGTGGTAGCCGATACGGGAGCGTCGGTCATCGTCATCGCCAATGCACTGAGACTGCTCAATGACAATTGAGGATTGCGGATTTCGGATTGCGGATTGATTGACGGAATGCGGATTGGGGATTTCGGATTCGATTGGTGATTGCGGATTCAATCAGCCAATCCGCAATTGAATCCGCAATCCGCAATCTACAATCCGTCAATCAATCCGCAATCCTCAATCCGCAATCCTCAATTCGTTATTTCAGCAGAGAGCCAGACCTTGGAGACGCGCCAGCCGTCGAGCGCTTCGACACGCATCTTCCTTCGTCCCAGATCGATGACGTCGCCGATTCTCGCGCGGCGGCCCAGCCGTCCGAGCACGTAACCGCCGACGGTTGTGTAGAGATCCTCGTCGACGTCGAGGTCGAACTGTGCGTTGACGTCGGTGATCAGGACGAGGCCGTCGATGTCGGCCGAGCCATCACCGTGGATGTTGATGCGGCCCGGCGGCGCGCCCGGTTCGTTCGGGACTTCGCCGACGATCCGCTCCATCAGCGACTCGAACGTCACCAGGCCGGCCGTTCCGCCGTACTCGTCGATGATGAGCGCCTCGCGTGCGCGGCGGCGACGCATCTCGGTCAGGAGATCGTCCGCGCCCAGCGACTCCGGCACCGTGAGCGCCTCGCGCGCGACATTTGCCGCGGTCACGTCGGGGTCGCCTGACGTCAGCGCCCGAAGGACGTCGGTGACGTACAGCATGCCGACGATGTCGTCGAGATCGCCGCGATAGACGAGAAATCGCGTCTCGCGCGTCGCACTGATCGCGCGCACGGCGTCCCTGATGGGCGTCATCGCCGGAATGCCCACGAGCTCGGTCCGCGGCACCATCACCTGTCCGGCCGTCAGGTCGGCGAAGCCGAACACGCGATGCAGCATCTGCTCTTCGTGCTCTTCGAGGACGCCGGCTTCCTGGCTCGCCGTCACGAGCATCTTCAACTCTTCTTCCGAGTGCACCATCGCATGACGGCTTCGGCTGCGCAGGCCGAGCATCCGCACGACCGCCCGGCCGCCGCCGTTCAGCAGCCGGATGAAGGGCCAGAACACCTTCATGAACAGCTCGGTGGGCCTGACGACGACCAGCGCGGTTCGCTCGGCCTTCTCGAGCGCGATGGTCTTGGGCGCGAGCTCGCCCAGCACGATGTGCAGCGACGTCACGATCGCGAACGCGAACGCGACGGCGACGCTGTGGGCAGTCGTTTCGGCGATGGTGACCGGCAGCGCCGCGAACAGCGGCTGAATCATCGCGGCGAGGGCGGGCTCGCCAATCCACCCGAGTCCGATGCTCGCCATCGTGATGCCGAGCTGCGTGGCGGCGATGTAGCTGGCGGGATCGTTGGCGGCGCGGCGCACGGCGCGCGCGCCGCGGTGGCCCTCCGCGATCAGCTGATCGATGCGCGTCTTGCGCACCGTCACGATGGCGAATTCCGCGGCGACGAAGAAGCCGTTCGCGAACACCAGTGCCAGCAGCAGCACGATGCGCCACGTCATCGACGCTCAGGCCTTCCGGTTGGAGAAGAAATGCGCGTCGACAAATGTGTCGATGACGCTCTGGTTGGCGGCGTCCACCTTGTCGAACTGGACGCCCATGCCGACGCGCCGATCGCTCCACGCCACGCGTCCCTCGGCTTCGACGTCGCGCTTCGATCCGGGCATCCGAAAGCGCACGCGAATTTTTGATCCGCCGTCGAGTGGACTCGTCGTGCGGATCGCGATGCCGCCGCGGCTCAGGTTCAGCGTCAGCGCGGCCGCGATCGTGTTGCCGAAGCGGTACTGCACCGGGATGCCCAGCACGACACGCGGGCTGCTGCGGCGGTTGAAGTTGTCGGGAAACAGATGCGGCGCGAGCGACGGCAGGATGTGCTGCACGGCGCTGTACTCGTTGATGTAGCCCGCGACGCCGAGCGCCGCGAGCTCGCGGACTTCGTCTGCGCTCGCGATCGTGCCGCTGAAGATGAGCAGCGGCAGACGCCCGTCGTCAACCTTGCGGATCGCGCGCACGAGATCGACGCCCGGCGCGTGCGGCAGGCGCAAGTCCAGCACCACGAGATCAATCTGCTCGTGATCGGCCCTGACGCGGGCGAGCAGCTCGGCGGCAGTCTTGACGACGAGCGCGCGGTGGCCGGCCGCCTCGACGGCTGCGCGGAAACGATCGCGCACGAACGCCGTGTCGTCGGCAATGACCACGGTCTTGTTGGCGATCGACGCGTTGCCGTGCATTGCAGATGGGCGCGGGGTGTCGCTATAATCGGCCTTCTATCGCGATCGCGCCTGCCGAGCGGATTCTGGCACGTCCCGTACCCAATTGCCAAACCGAATGGCCCCGCACCGCGAGAGGACCGAGGAGACTATGGCCACCTGCCCCGAATGTGATGCCGAGATCGAAGTCGACGAGTTCGACGTCGACAAAGGCGATCAATTGAGCTGTCCGGAATGCGGCTCGAATCTCGAGGTGGTCAGCCTGTCGCCGCTCGAACTCGACGTCGCCGACGACGACGACGAAGACGACGACGATCTCGATGATGACGACGACGATCTGGACGACGACGACGAAGACGACGACGAGGACGACGAAGAGAGCGACGACGGCGAGGACGAAGGCTGGGACGAATGATCGAGAAGGAAGACGCGCTGCAGGACCTGCTCGCGTCGGCCGGCAACGTCGTCGTGGCCTACAGCGGCGGCGTCGATAGCGCGTATCTCGCGGTCATCGCTCACCGGACGCTCGGCGATCGCGCCGTGGCCGTCACCGCCGACAGCCCGAGTTATCCGGAGCGCCATCGTCAGATCGCGATCGAGATTGCGCACACCTTCGGCTTCCGCCACGAAATCATCAGGACGAGCGAGCTCGATCGGCCGGAGTACCGCGCCAACCCGTCGAACCGCTGCTACTACTGCAAGCACGAGCTCTACACGCACCTGACGCAGCTCGCCGCGCCGCTCGGCGCGGTCGTGGTCGACGGGAACAACGCGGACGATCGCGGCGACTATCGGCCGGGCCGCCAGGCCGCGCGCGAGTTCGGCGTCCGCAGCCCGCTGGACGAAGTGGATCTCTTCAAGGACGAAATTCGCGAGCTCTCCAAGCGCGCGCAACTGCCGACGTGGGACGAGCCGGCGTCCGCGTGCCTGTCGTCCCGCATCCCGTACCACTCCGAGGTGACGGACGAAAAGCTGCGGCAGATCGAACGCGCGGAACACGCGCTGCGTGCGCTCGGCTTCCGCGTCTTTCGCGTGCGTCATCACGACGCGCTGGCGCGGATCGAAGTCGCGCGCGACGAGATGCCGCACGCGCTCGACGCCGAAGTGAGCGTCGCGATCGTCCGCGAGCTGAAGGCGGCCGGCTATCGCTACGTCAGCCTCGACCTCCAGGGCTACCGCACGGGCAGCTTGAACGAAGGCTTGTTTCTCCGGCCGGCGTGAATGTCCGCGACTCGCTGACAGATCGGCGCGCGCACGCGGCGCTCGCGGCCGTCGCCGTCGCGTTCATTGCGCTTCACCTTCCATATCTTCCCCGGTCGCTCGAAGATCTCGACTCGATCAACTTCGCGCTCGGCCTTCATCGCTTCGACGTCGCGCAGCACCAGCCGCATCCGCCGGGCTATCCCGTCTACATCGTCATCGGGAGGGCAGCGCAGGCGCTGATGCCCACGGACGCGCAAGCGCTCGCGGCGGTGAGCGTTGTCAGCGGCGCGCTCGGCATCCTGGCGATTGCCGCGCTGTATAGACGGCTCGACGCGCACAGCGAATCCGTTTGGACGATCGTCGCGACAGCGATCGCGGTGTCGTCGCCGCTGTACTGGTTCACGTCGATCCGGCCGCTCAGCGATGCGTGCGGCCTGGCGGCGGCTGTCGCGGTGCAGGCGGCGACGCTCGCCGCGCAGACACCAACCGCGTTGACCGTCGCGGCTTTCGCGGCCGGTCTCGCAAGCGGCCTGCGATCTCAGGTCTTCTGGCTCACGGTACCGCTGCTTCTGTGGTGTGCGTGCCGGTTCAGTTCTGCGCGAGTGCAGATTGTGCGCGTCCTGGTCGGATACGGTGCCGGCGTGTTTCTGTGGTTGCTCCCGCTCGTTGCGCTGTCGGGCGGTCCGATGGGTTACTGGCGCGCGGTCACGAGCCAGGGCGGTGAGGATCTCTCGGGAATCCGCATGCTCTGGACGACGCCCACGCCGCGCGTCTTTGCGGAGGTGCTCTACTACGCGTTCGTGGCGCCGTGGGCGACGTGGCCGACAGCGGCGATCGTCGTCGGCTTCGCGGCAATCGGTGCGGTGACGTTGTGGCGCCGCGAGCCGCGAACTCTGGCGGCGGTCACGGTGGCGTTCGCGCCGTACTTCGTCTTCGATGCGCTGTTCCAGGAGACGTTCACGGTCCGCTACGCGCTGCCGCTCGTGGTGCCTTCGGCGTTTCTCGCCGTCGCCGGCCTTCGCGTGCTGCCGGCGTATCCGGCGTTGCTCGTGAGCGCAGGCCTCGTCATGTTCCACGCGCACGTCGGCGGACGATCGGTCGCTGCCTTTTCTCGTCAGACCGCGCCCGCGTTCGCGCTGCTCGACGAAATGGCCCACGCGTCGCCGTCCAACGGGGCGCCAGTGCTCGCGCCCGATCGGCGCGAGAGCTTCGATCTGCGACGGCCGCTCGTCTGGCTCGGCGGAACGGCTCCACGGTTCGAGCGCCAGCTGACGGCGCCCCCGCAGCACGAATGGCTCGAAGCCGTGAAGTACTGGAACGGCGGCGGCCGATCGCCCGTGTGGTTCGTCGCGGATCCGAACCGCGCGGCGATCGACCTCGTGCAGCATGGCAAGCCTTCAGAGCATCGATGGACGATGCCGTATCCGGTGCTGATGAGCGGGACGCGCCCCGGCGACGTCGACTGGTATCGCGTCGAGCGACCTGACTGGTACGTCGGCGAGGGCTGGGGGTTGACGGCGGAGTCGGCCGGCGTCGCGGCGCGAGACCGGCGCGGGCCCGAGTTCGGACCGATCGACGCGTGGGTCCATCGTTCGGCGATCAACGGCGGCAGCCTGGTCATCGGCGGACGAAACTTCGAGCCGGGCGAGCCGCGGACGATAGCCTTCACGATCGGTCACGTCTGGTCGACGACGATCGAATCGCGCGGCGGCCCGTTCCTGGAAGTGGTGCGTCTGCCGGCTCGGGACCTGGATGCGGCGCTGCCGGATTACGTGAAAGCGACGGTGTCGGTTCAGCCGCCGTCGCGCGTCGCGGTCGAGCAGTTCGACGTCTCGTCGTCTCGCGGCGTCCTCGGATTCGGCGACGGGTGGTACGAGCACGAGCTCGATCCGCCGACGGGAAGACAGTGGCGCTGGCTCAGTCAGCGCGGCGAAGTGCGGTACGTCTCAGGAGCGACGCCGGCGGTTCTCCACATCGAAGGGGAATCACCGCACAAGTACTACGCGCGCGAGTCGCATCTGAAAATCAGCATCGGCGATCGGATCCTGAAGGACGTCGCGATTGCCGACGACTTCACGCTCGATGTGCCGGTGCCGGACGCACGGCAGCCGGCCACGATCGTCATCGAAACGGATCAGACGCACGTGCCGGCCGACTCCTGGTGGCGGAGGACGGGAGACAGGCGCCGGCTTGGACTGCGGATCTATAAATGCGAGATCAGGTAGACGAGACATTGCGGATTGCGGATTGCGGATTGCGGATTGATTGATGATTGCGGATTGTGGATTTCGGATTCAATTGCGGATTATGGTTCGTGACTATTTGCGGCCGCGCTCTACCGGGCGCTCCGGTTTTCTCGCGAGGCACAGAAGCGAGCTTCCGGCGGGCGCGTCGAAGAAGCGGAGATAAACACCTTCCATCCACAGCACGACCGTCAGCAGGCCGTTGATCGGGGCGGGCGGGACGGTGATTTCCTGCAGCGATTCCTGCTCGGCCTTCAGGCCGCGCCGGCGCTGGAGCGTCCGTGCGACGAGCATCGGTAAGTACAGCGACACGTTCGTGTACGTGATCCGCTCGACGCGGAATCCGGCGGCTTCCAGCTTCTCGCGCAGGTCGATTCGGCTGTATCGGCGGATTTCGTGGCTCAGGACCGAGTGATCGCCCCTGAGCGACTCCATCGCGGCGACGTTGACGATCGCAAACCCGCCCGGCTTGAGCACGCGGTACATCTCCGCAATCGCCGCCCGTTCGCTCACATCGTCCAGCGAATACAGGACGTCGAAGGACGTGACGACGTCAAACGAGTCGGTGGGAAATGGGGCGGCGGTCGCCGTCGCGCGGGCGAGCAGCGTCCGGCCGGCCTGACGCCCGAGACGCAGGCCGACCTCCGTCAGATCGAAGCCGTACGCGCGGCCGTAGCGATTCAGGAGCGTCAGGTTCGCGCCCGTCCCACAGCCGCAGTCGAGCAGCCGCAGGACGCTGCCGTCTCCGTGCGCCCGCGACGCCGCGCGACGGAGCAGCGGGCCGACGAACGTCCGGAAGCCGCGGAACCAGAAATGGCGCGCTTCGGCCTGTGCAGTTGCGCGCAGAAGGTGATCCATCCCTAGTGATCGGCGGCCACTGAATCGATATTCAGAGTAGGAACGTGCTGCGGATGCAGCCGCGCGCCGCGTTCGAACGAGAAAAGCCGCGAGCGCTCACCTGTTGTACTTCCGAATTGTATCGTGTACCCTTTGCCGCCAGCTGAGGTGTGAGGATGACCCGCGTCAGACAGATTCTTTCAATCGTCGCATTCGTATGTGCAGTAACCACCGCCAGCGCCGCGTGCCATAAGAAGGTGCCGCCGCCGGCGCCCACGCAACCACCGCCTCCGGCAGCGCCCGCACCACCCCCGCCGCCGGCCACACCGCCGCCGCCCCCGCCGAGCGCACCGCCGCCCGCGCCGCTCACGGAGGAGCAGATCTTCGCCCAGAAATCGCTGGAGCAGCTGAACTCCGAGCATCCGCTGACGGACGTGTACTTCGAGCTGGACAAGTCCGAGCTGCGCGATGACGCCAAGGCGCCTCTCCAGAAGGATGCGGACTGGCTGAAGAAGTGGACCAGCACCCTCATCACGATCGAGGGCCATTGCGACTCGCGAGGCAGCGCCGAGTACAACCTGGCGCTGGGATCACGGCGAGCCAACTCGGTCAAGACGTATCTCGTCGGACTTGGCGTCCCGGCCGATCGCCTCACGGTGATCAGCAAGGGCAAGGAACAGCCGGTCTGCACCGAGCAGAACGAGTCGTGCTGGCAGCAGAACCGCCGCGGCCACTTCGTGATCACGGGGAAATAGGTCGCGATAGGTAGGGTAGGTCGGGTGGGGCAGGTAGGGCAGGTAGGCCAGGTAGTTTAGACGCGAGGGCAGCGCGGCGTCAGGCTCGAAAGATGCGAGCCAGCGGCAGGTCGAGGCCTTGCAGGATCGGCGTGCCGAGCACGTCGCCTGCCTCTCGCGACAGTTCCATCGGTTTGTTGAAGCCGCCTTCGCCACGTCGGTAGACGCGTATCACATCAATTTCCGGGTCGACGAACCAGTACTCGTCGACCCCGGCTCGGTCGTATAACCGCCGTTTGATCGTCTCGTCGCGCTGGCGGGTGCTCGGGGATCCAATTTCCACGACGATTTCAGGAACCCCGCGAACGTTCACGTCTGTCAACGCTCGCGCAGCCCGCTCGTTGGATAAGTACAAGAGATCCGGCTCCACGATGTCGAAGCTCGAAAATACGACGTCGAATGGCGCGACAAATACCCGACCGACGGAGTGCGTTTCCAGCCAGGACGCGATGATCAGGTGCAGGCTGCCAAGCACGGTCTGATGCTTCGTGTTCGGCGAGGGCGTCACGTAGTGCTCTCCGTCGATCAACTCATGCCGTTTCCCATCATCTGGAAACAGCACGAAGTCGTCGTAGGTGAGCTTCAAACCAGGCGCGGTCGGTTTCACGTGATCCCCGCTGGCCATCGGCTCATTCTACCGAATGGGCCATGCGTGGAACCTGCCAATCGTCCGCGCTTGATTTCGCACGAGTCTGTGCGCCGGCTGACAGAAGCGGTGGCAGATCTTTCACGCAGCCGTGAGTCGATCGTGTTGAAGGGTGCGGTCCGGCCGAAACCGGGTGGTCAGGCTCGCGCGGCGAGCATCCGTGTCAGGTCAGAGTCCGTAATCCGGTACTTCGCGGCTTTCCGTCCGTCGATCAAGAGCACAGGAATCTCGAGACCGTAGCGCGCTTCGAGTGCAGCGTCAGCGGAGATGTCGATCTCTTCGACCGTGACACGTCCGCCAAGTTTCGCGGTCGCTCTCGCGACGACGGCCTTCATCTCGTCGCACAAGTGACACCCGGGCTTCGAGTAGATCGTGATCGTCACGCCACGCCGGACCGGCTCTCTTCGGCGATTCGATCGGCGGCCGCACGCGGATCCGTGGCCGCGATGATCGGACGGCCGACGACCAGGTAATTCGCGCCTGCGCGGAGCGCTTCCGCGGCCGTGAGCGACCGGCGCTGATCGTCTCCGCCCTTTTCGATCTGCGATGCGCCGCCGCGGATTCCGGGCGTCACAATGGTGAACGCCGGACCGCACGCCTTCCGGATGATGTCGATCTCCCGCGCCGACGCGACGACGCCATCGAGTTCTGCGGCAGCGGTCAAGGACGCGAGCCGCGACACTTGCGATTCGACCGTGCTGCCGAAACCGACTTCTGCGGCCGCCTCCGCGTCCATGCTGGTCAGCATCGTGACCGCAATCACGATCGGCGCGGGTCGCTTTCCTCGCGCCGCCTGCTCGTCCGCTGCCGCGCGTGCGGCCCGCATCATCGCGGCACCGCCCGACGCGTGGACGTTGACCATCCAGACGCCGAGTCGCGCGGCGGCGGCAACAGCTCCGGCCACCGTGTTGGGGATGTCGTGAAACTTGAGATCCAGAAAGACCTTGTCGCCGCGCGCGACGAGAGCCTCGACCGATTTCGGCCCGGCGCTCGTGAACAGCCGGCTGCCGATCTTGAATGCGCCGGCGACACCACGCAGCCGATCCGCGAGCGCCAGGGCCTCGTCGACGGTATCGACGTCGAGTGCGACGATCAGCTCTTTCATGTGCGCTCCGGCGCCTCGTGAGCCGTCGACGCCACGCTTCCAACGATGTCGGCAAGGCGCGAGATCCGGTGACGCTCCATGTAGTCGCGGACGCCGTCCATCAGCTTCGGCCAGATGAACGGATCGACGAAGTTGGCGGTTCCCACCTGTACGGCGTTGGCGCCCGCAATCATGAATTCGAGGACGTCGGTGGCATTCGCGATGCCGCCCATCCCGATGACGGGAATCTTCACAGCCTGCCGGCACTCGTACACCATCCGGACCGCGATCGGCCGGATGGCCGGGCCGCTCAGGCCGCCCATCCCGTTCGAAATCTTCGGCCGCCGCGTCTCGACGTCGATGACCATCGCGAGAAACGTGTTGACGAGGGACACCGCGTCGGCGCCGGCGTCCTCGGCGGCGCGCGCGAACGACGCAATGTCGGTGACGTTTGGCGTCAGCTTGGGGATGATGGGCAGCCTCGTGACTTTGCGCACCGCGGAGACCACGGCATCGGTGCCGTGCAGGCTGCACCCGAACTGGATGCCGCCCTCCTTGATGTTCGGGCACGAGATGTTCAGCTCGATGGCGGCGACACCCTCCGCGTCCGACAGGATCCGGGACACCTCGGCGTACTCGTCGATCGTCGTCCCGCAGACGTTGACGATGACGGTCGCTCGCCGCGCGCGGAGCTCCGGCAGTTTTTCTTCGACGAACCGGCGTGCGCCGATGCCTTGCAGCCCAATGGCGTTGAGCATGCCGGCCGGCGTCTCGACGATTCGGGGCGCCGGATGGCCTTCCCGCTCGGCGAGAAACAATCCCTTCGACACGACCGCACCGAGTGACGACAGGTCTACGACGTCCGCGTATTCGACGCCGTAGCCGAAGCAGCCGCTCGCGGCGATGAGCGGCGTCTCCAGCCGGAGGCTGCCGATGCGGGCCGACAAATCCAACGGCATCACTCCCACACGATCCGATCGGCCTGCAGCACGGGTCCGCTGAGACACGACCGCACGTTGTGCACGGCGCCGTCGTCGTCTCGCATCGGCACCACGCAGCTGTAGCAGCCGCCGAGGCCGCAGCCCATGATCCGTTCCACCGAAACCTGGCACGGCCGGCGATGCGTTGCTGCGGTGCGTGCGGTCGCGGCCAGCATCCCTTCGGGGCCGCACGCGTAGATCATCACGCGCTCACCCGCGCCCAGTTCCCCGAGCGCGCGGTCGAGCGGCGCGACGATGCGTCCGCGTTCGCCGAGCGAGCCGTCTTCGGTCGTGAGCACGAGCTCGACGCCGAGGTCGCGAAAGAAATCGAGATGAAAGAGCTCGTCTGCGCGTCGTGCGCCGTAGAACAGCGTGCAGGAGACACTGCGGCTGCGCAGCGCCTGCGCGAGCGTGGCGAACGGCGCGAGCCCCACGCCGCCGGCGACCATCCATGCCTTCACGGAGGCGTCCACGAGCGAAAACGGACGGCCAAGAGGACCGAGCGTGGCGACGCGCTGTCCCGGCTCGGCGTCGTACAGCAATCGCGTCGAGGGTCCGATCCGCTTGCTGAGGATGCTCAACGCGCTGGCGGTGCCGTCATCGGCGCGGAAGATTTCGAAAACGGAGAACGGGCGCCGCAACAGCGGATCCGAGGCGGCGCCGGTCTTCAACATGACGAATTGTCCAGGCGACGCCTGCGCGGCGATCGACGGCGCCGCGAGCGTCAGCACGTTGTAGTCGCCGGACAATCGCTGATTCGCGACGACCTGCGCCTGCACGTCCACCACTTGCGAAGCCATCACGGCAGTATACTCACAACGCCCGTTCGCGACTGACGATCATCCACATGCGCATGCGATGGCTGGTGTTGTTCGGGTTGATGCTCGCCGCGATCTTCGCGTGGACGCGCATCGGCACGCCGGCAGATCCGTCACGCTTCACATGGATCGCGACCGCGCATCAGTTCGGTCCGGTGAGCTACCGCGATCCGGCGGGCGCGATCTCGCCCGACGGACAATGGATCGCGTATTCGGAAGGACGCTTCCTCCGTGTGCGGCCGGTGAATGGCGGACCGTCGATGGAATTTCCGCCCGGCCGCGCGCAGATCCGGAATCTCGCCTGGAGTCCAGACAGCCGCTCCATTGTCGCCGACGGTGACATGACGCCGGCGAGCTGGGCGATTTACGATCGTGCGAGCGGGACACGACAGCCGCTCGACGCGAAGGATGCGAATATATCGGCGCTGCGGCAGCTCGCGTGGTCGGCAGACGGCCGCCTGCTGACGGGCGTCCTCAACGACCGCGACGGCAACAGCCTTCGCACCGTCGCCGTCGATGGCGCGCGCATCGTCACGACGACGCCGATGCAGCCGCGGATCAATTCGCCGGTCCGGATGCCGGGAAGCGATCGCGTTGCCTGCATCGCCGTCATGGACGGCCATCCGCGCGTCACGGCGCCGTGCGGCGAGCGCGTGCTCGACGCGCAGCCGGCGGCGGACGCGTTCGGGCCGCTCGCGTTCTCACCTGATGGTTCGATCGTGTACGCGAGCTTCGCGAATGCAGCCGGGACGGTGGATCTCTGGGCCGTGCCGACGTCGAAGGGCCGTGCAAGGCAGCTGACGAGTTTCTCGCGCGACTCGTACGCGCCGTCTGTTGCGTCCGACGGTTCGGTCGTCTTCAAGGTCCAGAGTTATCGAACCGTCGTGTCGATTGCGCCTGCCGCGGGCGGCGTGAGTCAGCCGCTCGCGACGTTTCAGAGCGAGACGCCGTCGTGGGATCCGACCGGTGCGTTCATCGGCATCACCTACGGCACCTGGCGCCGAATTCCGGACGATGCGAAGTACCCCGACATCGCGCAGGACGCCGGCATCATTGGGAGTGACCCGGCGAAGCCGGCCGCGGCACCTGCGCGGGTCGTGCACGACTCCGCGTCTGAAGACCAGTCGCTCTGCTGGTCGCCGAATGGCCGCTGGATCGCGTTTCACTCGCACAAGGACCAGTCCGACGACATCTGGCTGCGCGCCGCCGACAACAATACCGAGACCAAGCGCGTGACGACGCTCGGCCGCGGCACCGAGGCGGGGTGGCCGCGCTGGTCGCGCGACGGGCGTTCCATCCTGTTCACCGGCGTGAGCCGCCAGACCCACCGCACGGTCATGTATGTCGTCGATGTCGATCAGGAGAGCGGCTTGATCGTGTCGTCGGCGCGCGAGCTCCCGGTCGACGGTCTTGACGTGGACGTCTTCCACGCGGAATGGGCCGAGCCGACGCGCGACATCGTCGTCGTCGGCAAGGAGGGTCCGGGGCGTCACGTGATTTTCACCGTCCCGCGCGAAGGCGGGACCGCACACGTCGTCTATCGGTTTTCTTCCGAGCACGATTTTCCGGGGATTGGCGTCTCGCCCGACGGGAAGGACGCCGCGTTCATCGCACCGGCCGACGGATATTTTCAGGTCTTCCGGATTCCGCTTGCGGGCGGCACGCCGGTGCAGGTGACGCACGATCCGTCGAACAAGACGCAGCCTTCCTGGTCGCCGGATGGAAAGCGGATCGCGTTCACGGTGTGGAATTACGATGCGGACTTCTACATCATTCGTAGGTAACGGAGGGGACGGAGGAACGGGAAATCAACAGAGGAACGGAGGAACGGAGGAACGGAGGGGAACGGAGTTTCTCAGGTTTTGCGAATCATCGGGCCTTTCGAATCCAGATTCACGTTTCAGGAAATTTCTGCGGTCGTGACCCTCCATATCTGCTGCAACAACTGAATCAGCATCGTCGTGTTCCCGCAAAACGCTCGATTGATAGCGGGCTCAAGCCTTGCACTCGTGACGACGAGTGCGAATTAATCCCACCGAGTTCAACGACCTCACCGGCGCCATCATCGGAGCGGCGATCGAAGTTCATCGAGTACTTGGCGCCGGACTCCTGGAATCGACGTATACGCCGTGCCTGCACTACGAGCTGACTCAGCGCAAGTTGCGTTTTCGTGCGCAGGGAGCGCTGCCGATCATCTACAAACACCTGCGACTCGAGACGTGCTACCGGATTGACCTGATCGTCGAAGAGCGTGTCGTCGTGGAGGTGAAGTCGATTGCGGCGGTTCTTCCTGTGCATTCGTCGCAGTTATTGACCTACATGCGGCTTTCAGGATGTCCCGTCGGACTGCTGATCAACTTCAACGCGCCCCGGCTGATGGATGGTGTGAAGCGGTTGCTGTATCCCGGTCGCTAGATAACGGAGGAGACGGAGGAAACGGCAATCAACAGAGAAACGGAGGAACAGAGGGAAACTGAACACGATTCGACGGGCGTCGCGTAGCGACGCGCGGCAATCGGACGGATCGCCGGACGAACGACGATTGGAACCTCGATTGCGTCGTTCGTTCCGACGATCCGTCGATTGCCGGCAGTCGGCCTGCTGCGCAGGCCGACCCGTCGAATCGTTGTGCCCAATGACCTCCGTTGCCCTCTGTTCATCTGTTCCTCCGTTGCGATTTCCCGTTCCTCCGTCTCCTCCGTTATCTTGGCGCCGACGACAGTGCTATAATCACAAGTCGTTTCGACTCTTTAACGCGCTCCAGAGAGAGCGCAAAGAGGTGCACATGCCATCGTTCCATCCACCACGCACGGAATCGCGGTTCGCGCGCAGCAGACTCGCTCACGACGTTCCTCCTCCACACAAGAAGCTCTCCGGCTGGATCGATACAGGCGGGGTGCGCTGATGGCTGTCGTCATGGACGCAGACCGGATGGGCCGCTCGCTGGCCCGCATTGCGCACGAAATCCTCGAACGGAATCGCGGCGTCGACGAGCTCGCGCTGGTCGGCATCCGCACGCGCGGTGTGCCGATCGCGCGACGCCTTGCCCGCGCGATTCTCGAGATCAACAAGCACGAGGTGCCGACCGGCGCGCTCGACATCACGCTCTATCGCGACGACCTGATGCGTCACGCCGTCGGCCCGCAGCCGCTCATCCGTAAGACCGAGATCCCGTTCTCGATTGACGACAAGCGGATCCTGCTCGTAGACGACGTGCTGTATACGGGCCGCACGATTCGCGCGGCGCTCGACGCGCTGATCGACTTCGGCCGGCCGAAATCGATTCAGCTGGTCGTGATGGTGGACCGCGGACATCGCGAGCTGCCGATCAAGGCTGACTACGTCGGCAAGAACCTGCCGACCTCGCTCGCACAAAGCGTCCAGGTGCGCCTCGAGGAGATCGACGGCCGCGACGAAGTGGAGGTCGCGGAGCCATGAAGAAAGACCTCCTGAGCATCGGCGATCTCACGCGCGACGACATCCATCTCGTCCTCGACACCGCCGACGCCATGCGCGAGGTCGCCGAGCGGCCGATCAAGAAAGTACCGACGCTGCGCGGCAAGACGGTCGTCAACCTGTTCTACGAACCGAGCACGCGCACGCGGACGTCGTTCGAAATCGCCGAAAAACGTTTGAGCGCCGACACGCTCAACATTGCGGTGGCGGCGTCGAGCGTGCTGAAGGGCGAAACGCTCGTCGATACGGCCTTGAACATCGAGGCCATGGCGCCCGACATGATCGTGCTGCGCCACGCCTCGTCCGGCGCCGGGCACCTCCTGTCGCGCATCTGCCGATCGCGCATCATCAACGCCGGCGACGGCATGCACGAGCATCCGACCCAGGCGCTGCTCGACGCGTTCACCATCCGCGAGCACAAGAAGCGGATCGAGGGGCTGAAGGTGGCGATCATCGGCGACCTGCTGCACAGCCGCGTGCTCCGCTCGAACGTCCTGCTGTTGACGACGCTCGGCGCATCGGTGTGGGTGAGCGGTCCGGCGACGCTGTTGCCGCGAGGCATCGAGCAGCTCGGCGTCACGGTGACGACGTCCGTCGACGAAGCCGTCACCGACGCTGACGTCGTCATGATGCTCCGCATCCAGCAGGAGCGGATGCAGGGCGCCTACTTTCCGTCCCTTCGCGAGTACTACAACGTCTTCGGACTGACGCAGGAGCGTGTCGCCCGCGCGAAGCCCGACGTGATCATCATGCATCCCGGTCCGATGAATCGCGGCGTCGAGATCGCGTCTGACGTCGCCGACGGCCCCTACTCGGTCATCCTCGAGCAGGTGGCGAACGGCGTGGCGGTGCGAATGGCGGTGCTCTATCTGCTCGCCGGCGATGCGGAGGTGCTCGATTGACAGCCAGCGGTTTCAAGCGATTGCTCAAGGGCGGCCGCGTCGTGGACCCGGCGAACGGACGCGATGGCGTGTTCGACGTCCTCATCGAAGGCGATCGGGTGCGGCGCGTGGGACGCGATCTTCCGGTCGACGCCGACGTGTCGGTCGTCGAGATCCCCGGCGGCTTCGTCGTCGTGCCCGGGCTGATCGACATGCACGTGCACCTGCGCGAGCCGGGGCAGGAGCACAAGGAAACGGTGGCGACCGGAACGGCAGCGGCGGTGGCTGGCGGTTTTACGGCCGTGGCCTGCATGCCCAACACGAGTCCCGTCAACGACAACGCCGGCGTGACCGAGTACATCCTCAAGAAAGCAGCCGAGGCGGGGCTTGCACGCGTCTACCCGATCGGCGCCGTGTCGCGCGGCCAGAAAGGTGAGCAGCTCGCGGACATCGCCGAGCTGAAGCAGGCCGGTTGCGTCGCGATTACCGACGATGGCCATCCGGTGGCGACGGCGCTGTTGATGCGGCGCGCGCTCGAGTATGCGGGAATGTTCGACCTGCCGGTCATCGAGCACTGCGAGGAGCAGACGCTCAAAGGCGACGGCGTCGCGCACGAAGGCGCTCAGGCGTCCGCGCTCGGACTGCGCGGGATTCCGGGCGAAGCGGAATCGATCATGGCGCTCCGCGACATCGCGCTCGCCGAGCTGACCGGCGGCTCGATGCACGTCGCGCACATGAGCGCGCGGCAGACGCTCGACGCGGTTCGCTGGGGCAAATCGCGTGGCGCGCGCGTCAGCTGTGAGGTGACGCCGCACCATTTCGTGCTGACCGACGCGATGCTGCGCGAACCGATCGCCTACGACACGAACGTCAAGATGAATCCGCCGCTGCGCGAAGCGGCCGATCGTAACGCGATGCTGGCGGGCCTCGCGGACGGCAGCGTCGACGTCATCGCGACCGACCACGCACCGCACCACTACGACGAGAAGCGCGTCGAGTTCGATCGCGCGCCCTTCGGCATCACCGGCCTGGAGACCGCCGTGTCGCTCTGCTTCGATCGGCTGGTGCATGCCGGCGTGCTGTCGATGTCGCGGCTGGTCGAGCTCATGTCGACCAATCCGGCGCGCATCCTGCGCGTCGCGGGCGGTTCGCTCTCCGAGGGCGCACCGGCGGACGTGTCGATCCTGGCGCCGGACCTGTCGGTCACCGTTGCCGCCGCGGCCATGCGTTCGAA
>DATBHR010000047.1:0-7065 GCA_036557365.1 Vicinamibacterales bacterium | reverse complement strand
AAGAGGCCGATCACTTCCTGGCCGTTGAGCCACCAAATCGATGCGGCATTGGACCCGATCGCCAGCCGGACGTCGCGCATCTCCTGTGGAGCGTCGACCTGCGTGACGGCCCAGAAAAGGACGTTCGACGTCGGTTTGTTGAGCGCATAGCCGAAGTGATACAGGTTGACGTTGTAATTTGTCGTGTCCACGGCGTGCCAGACGAGCGGCTCGTCGCCGACAATCACCTGATCGCCGTCATGCGGCAGGATCGTCAGCTGGTTCGGGAAGTATTCTTTGTCGACGGTCGCGCGTACGGCGCTCTCCGTCAACTGGCCGGAGACCTTGATCGGTTCGAGCAGCAACCAGCGCCGCAGGAATCCAGCGGTGCTTGGCGAGCTGACCGGCGTCGAGGGCCGCGACAGCGTCGACGCTCGAGGGCGGACGGCCGACCGCGGTGCCTGCTGCGCCGCGAGTACTCGAGCGCCACCGGCAATCGCCAGCACTCCCAGGGCAGACAACCAGAGGCCGCGCGTCATGGCGCTTTGATCAGCCACCGTTGCCGGTCGCCGCCCGCGTTGAACTTCTCGAGCGTCGGCGTGCTGCTGCCGATCGCCGACAGCGCGAGCGTGTCCTTCCCGCCCGGCACGTTCTTCGGCATCAACCGATACGTGCCATCGGTGAGTTGATCGATTCGCCACAGTTGGTCGTTCCCTCCGGTGAACGCGGGAAGAACGGCGACCTCCCCATTCGGCGTCGCCGCCAGCGCGCGGTCGGTGCCGGCGACGGTGATCTTGAAAAACGGCGAGCCGGGATAGCCGCCGGCGTTGTCGACGGGCGTGATCGCCCACTTCTGCTGCGCCTGAAGCAAGTAGGGCGCGAGCCGCGCATCGATGGGACCGGCCGGCCACGCGCCAGACACCTGCGCGACGTCCTGATTCGGAATCGGCGGCGGCGAGGGCGCATCAGCGCGCGCCGCCGGTGCGGGCCCTGCAGGCAGTGCCGCTGCGGGTAGCAGTCCCCCGCGGCCGGGTCCGCCGCGGCCTCGCGCGCCGCCGACCGGCGAGCCCTGCACCGCCATCTCCAGCGCTGTTCCGGTTCGCGCCGATTCGATCTCGTACGTGCCGGCCCTCACGTTCTCGCCCGCCACCGGCCAGCCGTCACGCCACAACAGCGGACGGATGTCGAGCACGCTGATCCCGCCGCGATCGAGATCCGATTCGTAGTGGCAGGAGAACTTCTGCACGCCGTCGCCGAGATCCAGCAGGCCAAAATGCCCCGGCCCGATGTGACGGCCGCTCGATCCGGCGAACAGCCTGCCGCCACCCTGCAGCATGTCGACGCCCATGTTGTCGAGGAACGGGCCGGTCACCTTTCTCGAGCGGCCCATGCGGATGTTGTAGCTGGAATTGCCGCCGGCGCAGCACGAACCGTGCGTCAACAGCAGGTAATACCACCCCTCGTGAACGATCATCACCGACGCCTCGCCGTTGATCGCGACGTTGACGGGCCTGGTCTCGGGATGCAGCCGTCTGCCGGTCTTTGGATCCAGCTCGACGAGACGGATGTAGCCGAAGTACGAGCCATACGTCAGCCACATCGTCCCATTCGTCGGATCGCGCATGACGCCCGGATCGATCGCGTTGCTGTCCTCGACGCCGTCCGACCAGACGATCGGGCCGCCGTCTTCCCACGTGTAGTCAGGCGATGCCGGGTCGAGCGTGCGACCGACGAGCAGGCCGACTGCCGCCTTCGGCTGTGTTCCCGGCGCGGCGTAATAGAGAAAGTACTTGTCTCCGGACTTGATGATGTCGGGCGCCCACGAATTGTTGCCGCCGCGCCCGATGACGTCCGGTCCCGGCTTGCCGCCCGGGACCGCCTGCATCACCGAGCCGGCGCGGTGCCACGTCCACCCGTCGTCCGACTGGAACGCCGGCAGCCCGTTGCCTGTCGCGTAGACGTAAAACTTGCCGCCAGCCTCGATGACGGTCGAGGGATCGTGCATGGCGGGCTGGCCGTCGAGGGCAAGCATCGGCGCCATGGCGAGAACCACCGCGGCGAGCGCGAGACCGAACGGTCTCATCGCTTTGCCGCCTCGAAGGACAGGGTTCGACTGAAGAACGGCATCACATGCTCCTGGAAGCGGACGGCCACGTCGCTGGTGTGCGTTCCCGTGTAGATCTCGAACGTGTTCACGACGCCGTATTGGTCGAACAGGTCGTGCAGCTTGCCGGCGTCCACGCGCAACCCGTCCTGATCGCCGACATCCATCGCGAGGGCTCGATACCGCTTCAACTCCAGAATGTACTGGTCGGCGAACGCCAGCGGCGCATTGGCCGCCCATTTCGCCAGCACCGCCGGCGCCTGATCGCCAATCGGCAGGTCGAGATACAGCGGCGGGTTCTTCGGATTAGGCGACCACGCGGCGGCCGAGGCCAGTTGCGCGCGCAGCCCGAACGGCAGCTTCGCGGAGTCCGCCGGCGTCTTGACGGCCGCGAGCGCCTCGTCGTTCGCCGGGGCGCCGCCGCCGCTGCCGCGCGGCGACAAGCAGCACGGGCTCATGATGTAGAGGCTGCCGAACACGTCGGCGTGCTTCATGCCGATGCGCGTCGCGCCATACCCGCCCATGGAGTGGCCGACGAGGCCTCGACTCTCGCGACTGGCGATCGTCCGATAGTGCGCGTCCATGTACGTCACCACGTCGCGCGCGACGTAATTCTCGAAATCGCCTGTCGTAACCGAGCTCGAATACATTGATCCGTTGTGCACTGTCTTCGAATCAGGGAGCACGACGATCATCTCGTGCGCGCCTTTGGCGAAGGCGCCTTCGATCGTCTGCGGCACGTGGATCTCCTGAGACCACTGTTCCGCTCCGATTGAATACCCGTGCAAGGCGTAGACGACCGGATACCGGCGCGCGCGATCCTGGCTGTAGCCCGGAGGGAGAAAGACGATCGCGTCCCGATCGACGGCGTCGCCCTCGAGATTCCCCTCGAGCGACCTGCCGTGAATCTTTATCCGCTCGACGATCGACGGGCGCGCGCCCGGAACAGGATCCGGCACGTTGGTCTTGACTTGCGCCGCGCCCGTCAGCAGTCCGCTCGTTGCCGCGAGCAACCCCGCCAGGATACCGACGTGGCGATATGGGGTGACGTCCCTCATATTGAGTGTCCTCGTTGAGAATTTACTTCGCCGCGATCTCGATGACCGCGACCGTGTAGGGCGCGAGATTCATCTTCAGGTCAGGACCGTACGCCATCGCCTGTGCGACCGGCTTGATGCGATCGGGCTGCTCCAGTGAGGCCGCGTCGTGCAACGCGCCGGTGATCGTGTAGGCTGTCACCGTCGCGGCGGCGGGCAGTCGCGAGCCCTGCAGATGAACGAGTACCGTGTTTGGAGTGCCGCTGTAGTTGACGGCCTTGACGACGATGCGCCGGCCATCGGGTGACGCGGTGGCGATGGCGTCCACCGTACCGGCCTGCCAACCTTCCGGCTTCATCTGGGATATGTCACCGAAGAAACTCGCCCGGTTGTCGATGTCGCGGAACGTGCCGGACGTCGAGGCCAGATACGTCTCGGCGAAGTGCTCCCGGAACAGCTTCTCGACGACGTAACCGGCGCCCGGAAACCACGACACGTGATCGTGATAGATGAAGGCCGTCCACGTCGGGTCGTCCGTGGTGTTCCGCATCAGCAGCGCCGGCGCCGTCATCGTCAACTCGGGGGTCAGCGCCTCATACATGATCAGGCTGCCGGCAGCGTGCAGCCCGGCGCGCCAGTCATAGGTGCGGCTCAGGTTCCATTCGAGGACCGCGAGCCGGATCCCCGAATGCGGCGACGCCCGCACGTAGTCGCGCAGCTTCACAAGATAGTCGCGGATGCGGCGCACGCCCGACTCGTACAGGTCGCTTTCGTACTCGTAATTGTGGACGCCGAGCACGTCGAAGTTGGCGCCGGCGAGATCGATGACCTTTTCGCTCCACGCCATGTCGTTCGAGCGTTTCTGGCCGCAGGCGATGATGACGGCGTCCGGCGCGATCTGCCGGAGACGGCTGCCGTACAGATTGACGAGGGCGGCGTAGCGCTCCGGGGTGAAGCCGTTGTTCATCGGCTCGTTGTCGATCTGGAAATAGCGAACCTGGTACGGATCCGGATGTCCGTTACGGGCGCGTCGTTGTCCCCACTCTGTCGACGGCGGATCGTTGAGGTAGTGGACCCAGTTCATGGCGTACTCGACCGACGCGGGACTGTCGTCCGGCGCCGGCAGGACGATCAGCGGCAGCGACCCGAGCTGCCGCGTCAGCTCCATGTACTCGTCGGTCCCGAAGCCGTAGTAATCCGAGTAGCCGCCCCATATCTCATTGGGATGGTAGACGCGCGTGGCGAACGGACCGACGCCGTCCTGCCACTTGTAGGTCGACGCGAACGACCCGCCGGGCCAACGGATAAACGCGGGTGCGAGTCCGCGAAGCGCCTCGAGCAGGTCGGGACGCAGCATGCCGCTCTTGCGCACGTCGGTGCGCATCAGCGATACGAAATCCAGCAGGACGACTCCGCCGGAGGCCGCGATCTCGATCGTGGCGTTGCGGTCGCTTTTGGAAGTCGTGAACGAGAACGGAGTCTGCTGCCACGCCGCTCCGCGCGCTGGGAGCGGAACAGCAGCGACGACGCTGCCATCCGCGGCCAGCACGCGCAACGACACGCGCGGCGCGCCTCCCTCGATTCTGATCCACGCGGACCCGTCATAGCTGCGACCGGCCTCCAGGTAGACGCGTCCCTGCCTGATTCCGGCGGCCTGGCGACCACCGGTGACGCGTACACTCTTGGTACCGCGCTCGAACGGCGTCTCGACGACATGCACGGCGTCTGCCGGCCCGAATGCGGTCCAGTACGTCTCGAAGTCGCGCCCCTCGAACCCGGCGCCGCGGATCTGCTCGGCGAAGAGGCCGTCCTCGACCGAGTGGTTGATGTGTTCGAGAAACTGGCCATAGATCTTTGGATCGATTGTGCCGAGCCGGCGATCCGTGTCGACCTGGAGGATCGCGACGCCGGCGGAGGACTGCGGCGAGGCCGCGACAAGCGCCAGCAGTAGTGCGCCGAGGGCGATTCTCATTCCCGACGCCCCCGACGGCTGGCATCGTGCGCAGGTCGCCGACAAGCAACGTCAGCCCTGCGCCGCGCGTCGTCTCGAACGGGCGCAGCCTGGTGCGCGTCGAACATGTTGGGATAAGTGCGCTCGGGATCGAGCAGGAACTTCAGAATCTCGTACGCGTGATCGCCATCGGTCAGCTTGGCCCACAGATTGATGCGCCAGGCCGTCGCCCAACCGGTGGATTGATCTTCCGGGACTTGGAAGACAAGCAGGTCACAACCCTGCGCATCCACAACTGGTCCAACATATTCAAGCGTTCCAAGTAACCGACTGACCTCGGTCGCGACCATTAGATTAAGAAGACACCAAGCGGTCACCGGACCCGCGGCCGGGACGGCGATCAATCCAAGCCTGGGCAAGGCTGCTGGCGACAGATGCCGAGTCTAAGAGATTCGGCCTGCGATCGGCAACGTCGTCGCGTGCTGCGGCGAGCCCACCGCGACGAATGCTTCCGCCGCAGGCACATGAGCTTCGCGACCGCGGAAGTTCTCCATCACCTCGTGGTGATCGCGATAGATCGCTTCGCCGTCCTGGCTCTTGTGCGCAAAGAGCGCCGCCTTCTTCTTCTCCCGCACGCGGCTAATGTCCACGTACTCCGTCGGGTGGAACCCCATCGTCTGATCCCCAAGATCCACTTCGAAGAGATAGATGGGAAATCGCCGCTGGCGCGCCACGTACGTGCGCATGGTCAGAAAGCTCGCGACCTGATGATCCTGATGGGTGTCCATCGGCCAGTGTGTGAAGACGATGTCGGGGGCGGCCGCGTCCAGAATCCGGATCATCTCGTCCACGCGCGCTCGCGTGAGTTCGGTATCGCCATCGATCTGTCCCGCGAACACCGGCTTGGCGCCGATGAGGCGGCACGCGGTCTCGGCTTCAGCGGTGCGAATGGCTGCCGCCTGACCGAGCGACTTGCCAGGAATCCCGCGCTCGCCCCTGGTGAGATAGACGATGGTGACGCGATGCCCGAGGGCCGCGTACATCGTCAGTGTCCCGCCGCAGCCTGACTCCGGATCGTCCGGATGCCCGCCAACGCACACGACACTGAGCGGGTTGGATGTGACCTGAGGCGGCGCGGGATCCCCGTCCGCCTTCACGGCACCTCCGAGGAGCGCGGGGAGCGCGAGCGTGCGCTCCAGGAATCGACGACGACCGATGCTCTTGGTCATGGGGGCGCGATTATAGTGCGCGGAGGAGCCGCCACGTAATGCGACAACAGCCACGGAGTGACACCGTCAGGGGCACGGAGAGCGCGGATGACACCGAAGCGCGGGCCTGTCCTGCGATAAGATGACCGGCGCCGATGTCGGCGCGGTCGAAATGCCAGACAAGCAGACGGGATCGCGGATGACCTACACGATCAACGGCAAGCAATACATCGCCGTCGCGGTGAGTGGTGTCGACGGTGCCCATTGATCGCGTACGCGCTGTGACAATTGGGAGCTCGACGACATGCTGAAGAATGCTGGCGTTGTTGCGCTGTTTGTCGCGGCGATCGCGCTCGCCGCAGGCAACCTCGTGCCCGCGCAATCGCGCATCAACGTCCTGCTCGTCACTGGGCAGAGCAATCGGTATCACAACTGGGAAGTCAGCAGTCTGATCGTCAAGCGTCTCCTGGAAGACAGCGGGCGCTTCGTCGTCACGGTGGCGACGACACCACCGAAGGGGACGGCGCCGAATCAGGACATGTCGAGTTTTGCGCCGACGTTCGCCGACTACGAAGCGGTCGTGCTGGACTACGAAGGGTTCGAGTTCGCGCCGCCTGTGAAACAGGCCTTCGTTGACTACGTGAAGAACGGCGGCGGACTCGTGGTGCTGCACGCGGCGGACAACGCGTTTCCGGGCTGGGCAGAGTACAACGAGATGATTGGCGTCGGCGGCTGGGGCGGGTTCACACCCGGCTACGCTAATCGGACCGAGGCGACCGGCCCGAA
>DATBHR010000046.1:0-1570 GCA_036557365.1 Vicinamibacterales bacterium | reverse complement strand
GGTGCGACGAATCCCATCACCGCACCCGATTCAGCCGCTCACGCATCGACAGGTAGTTGAACAGCGCGTGATCGAGCGGATTGGCCGTATTGAGCAGCGAGTAGTCGATCCGCAGCTCGGCGAACTTCGTCGCGAGCGTCTCGATGTGCGCCCGCACGAGATCGCGATACTTGCCGGCCAGCGCCTCAGGGACGACCGGAATCTGCTCGCCGCTCTCCAAATCCTCGAACGCCGACGCGTCGTCGTACGGAAAGTCGATTTCCGCCGGATCGAGCACGTGAAAGACGATCAGATCGTTCCCGCGGAAGCGGAGCGGCGATACGGCGTCGACGACCGCCTGGGGATCTTCATAGAGATCCGAGATCAGGACGAGCACGCCGCGGCGGCCGAAGTGCTCGGCCAGCTTGCGCAGCGGGGGACCGAGCTGCCCGGGCTTGGAGAGCACCACGCGGTCGAGCACATGCAGTACGACCTCCATGTGCTTCGCCGACGGCGGCACGTGTTCGACGACGTCCTCGTCGAAGGTGACGAGACCGACGCGATCCTTCTGCCGGTGGACCAGATAGGTCAGGCAGCCGGCGATCATGCGCGCGTATTCGAGCTTCGTGACGCCGCGGCTGCCGAATCCCATCGATTTGGAGACGTCGAGCAGAACGGCGAAATTCGAGTTGGAGTCCGCTTCGTACTCCTTCACGTAGAAGCGGTCGGTGCGCGCGAAGAGGCGCCAGTCCACACGGCGGATGTCGTCGCCGGGCGTGTAGCCCCGATGTTCGGCGAAATCCACCGACGCGCCGAAATACGGCGAGCGATGCAGGCCGTTGATGAAGCCGTCGACGACCGAGCGGGCGACCAGCTCGAGGTTGCCGATACGCGCGAGCACGACCGGATCGACGAACCGGGCTCCGGCGAGGGCGCCGGCGGGAGTGGGTGCCGCCATCAGAGACCCGAGCGCGGAATCGGCACCGCCTCCAGCAGACGATCGACCAGGGCATCGCTCGTGACTCCTTCCGACTGCGCATGGAAGTTCGTCAGCACGCGGTGGCGGAAGACGGGATGCGCCAGCGCGCGGATGTCCTCGAAGCCGACGTGATACCGGCCGGCGGTCAGCGCTCTCGCCTTACCCCCCAGTACCAGATACTGCGCCGCGCGCACGCTCGCGCCGAACGACGCCCATTTCTTGATTGCATCGGGCGCCGTGTTCGATTTCGGCCGGCTGGCGCGCGCCAGGTCGAGCGCATAGCGGATGACGGCATCCGCCGCCGGCACCCGGCGCACCAGCCGCTGGAACGCGACGAGATCAGGGCCGCTCACCGGACGCTCGAACGTCGGATCGCGGAGCGCCGTCGTCGAGCGCACGACTTCGAGCTCTTCCTCCACGGGAGGATGGTCGATCACCGTGTGGAACATGAACCGGTCGAGCTGCGCCTCGGGCAGCGGGTAGGTACCTTCCAGCTCGATGGGGTTCTGCGTGGCGAACACGTAGAACGGCTCCTCGAGCTGATACGTCCGCCCCTGGATCGTCACGCGGTGCTCCTGCATCGCCTCGAGCAGCGCCGACTGGGTCTTGGGC
>DATBHR010000045.1:0-1550 GCA_036557365.1 Vicinamibacterales bacterium | reverse complement strand
GCGCGCCTGGCTGCTGAGGCCGCTCGTCGCGCTCGAGCGCATCCACGATCGTCTCGATGCCGTCGAAGACTTCGCGTTCCGGAGCACCGCGCGAACGAAGCTGCGGGACGCGCTGAAGAGCGTGCACGACATCGAGCGGCTCGTCGCGCGCGCGGCACTCGGCACGGCCGGGCCTCGGGATCTCGTGTCGCTGCGCCAGTCGATCGCCGCGATTCCCCGCGCACGGCTCGTCATCGAGGACGTGCAGGCGCCCCTGGTGAAGAGCCTGGTCGCGGAGCTCGACGATCTGGCGGACGTGCGCGACGCGCTCGAGCGCGCGCTGATCGATGAGCCGCCGGCGGTCGTCCGCGACGGCGGCGTCATCCGCGACGGCGTCGATCCGGAGCTGGACGAGCTGCGCGGCATCAGCCGGTCGGGCAAGCAGCACATCGCACAGATGGAGGACGCCGAACGGACCCGGACCGGCATTGCGTCGCTCAAGATCCGCTACAACCGTGTCTTCGGCTACTACATCGAGATCTCGAAATCGAATCTTGCCAGCGTGCCGCCGGATTATCACCGCAAGCAGACGATCGCCGGCGGCGAACGCTTCATCACGCCCGCGCTCAAGAGCTACGAAGAGAAAGTGCTGGGGGCTGACGAACGGATCGTCGAACGTGAGATCGAGTTGTTCGAGGCGCTGCGGGCGCGCGTGGCCTCCGAAGCACCGCGGATCCAGGACACGGCGCGCGGCCTCGCGACGCTCGACGTGCTGGCGGCGCTCGCCGAGACCGCCGCGATCTGCAACTACACCAAGCCGCTCATGCACGCCGGCGACGAGCTGATGGCGACCGACGCCCGCCATCCGGTCGTCGAGCGTCGCGTCTCCGACGCGTTCGTCCCCAACGACGTCGCGCTCGATTCGTCCGAGCGGCAGTTGATCATCCTGACCGGGCCCAACATGGGCGGCAAGTCGACGTACCTGCGCCAGTGCGCGCTGCTCTGCCTGATGGCGCAGGCTGGATCGTTCGTTCCGGCAAAGAGCGCAAAGCTTCCGATCATCGATCGCCTGTTCGCGCGGGTCGGCGCGTCCGACAACATCGCGCGCGGACAGTCGACCTTCATGGTGGAGATGCAGGAAACCGCGAACATCCTGCACGCCGCCACCTCACGAAGCCTGGTGATCCTCGACGAAATCGGCCGCGGGACCGCCACGTTCGACGGGTTGAGCCTCGCGTGGGCCGTCGCCGAGTATCTCGCCTCGAATCCGACGGCGCGTCCCCGAACGATCTTCGCCACGCACTATCACGAGCTGACCGATCTGGCCGATGCCCTGCCCAACGTCGCCAACTTCCACGTCGTCGTCCGCGAGTGGAAGGACGATCTGGTGCTGCTCCACAAGGTCGTGCCGGGACGCGCGGATCGCAGCTATGGGATCCAGGTCGCCAGGCTTGCCGGACTCCCGCCCGCCGTCGTCGCGCGCGCGCGTGACATCCTCTCGGGATTGGAGCGCGACGAGTTGTCGCGCGGCGGCCGTCCGTCACTGAGCGGCGCGGCCTCCAGCCGGCAGC
>DATBHR010000044.1:0-18532 GCA_036557365.1 Vicinamibacterales bacterium | reverse complement strand
GTGGCGTGCACGCGGGGCAGAACGCCCCGGTAGGAACGAAGCACAAGGGTGATTATAAAGAAATTACCGAGTTGGAGATTTGGTGAATGGGCGACAAGTCGCCGCCCTGCGTCTTACTTCACCAAATGACCAATTCACAACCGCAAAACTGCGTTCGTCAGTTG
The DNA here is from genome assembly GCA_036557365.1 of Vicinamibacterales bacterium. GTDB lineage: Bacteria > Acidobacteriota > Vicinamibacteria > Vicinamibacterales > CAVVIG01 > DATKHR01. The sequence goes on along the minus strand of DATBHR010000044.1, from coordinate 18,368 downwards.
TTGTTGTTGTTCGCGTTCTTCGCACCGCCCGCCTTCGGGCTCGGACCGCCGCGGAACGTCAGCAGATGGTCGCGAATCGCCAGGATCTGCTTGTCGGCGTCGCCGCCCATCTGCGGGTAGAACGACTTGGGATAGTCGGGCCAGAACGCCGGCATCCGCGTGCCCGGGAGAATATCGGACGGCTTCTTCAGCCAGGCGACAATCCAGTCCGGGTTCAGCCGCTCCGGCGCCATGCGCAGATCGGGCGCGAGATTCGACGTCGGCTGGTCCTTCGGAATCGCGCCGAGGACGTGGCACTGCTGACACTTCAGCAGCTCGAAGAGCTCCTTGCCGCCGGCGTCGCCGGCGCTCGCGGTGCGGAGCTCGTGCGTCTGGAACGGACCGGTCGTGTTCGACACCGCGCCGAAATACCGGATGACGCCGTTCAGCGACGGATCGTCGAGGCCGAAGGTCGGCATGCGGACATTCAGCCACGGCCGGATCGTGATCGGCCCGCGGAGAAACGCGTAGAGCCAGTCCGCCTGCACGCGCGCGCCTTCGGGTGTCAGCATCGGCGGGCCGAGCGACGGGTCGGCCACGAGCTTCACGAAGTCGCCGCCGTCGCCCTCGATGATGTGGCAGCCGACGCAATTGCGTCGATGCACGAACGTCCGTCCCGCGACCTCGTAATCGAGCTTCGCCGATCGTACGGGCATGGCCGCCGCCGGCTGGATCTCGCGCTGGAAGCTCATGATCGCGGTGAGCAGCCGGTCGATCTCGACATCCGAGAAATCGAAGTTCGGCATGCGGAGCTTTTCGAGCGGCAGCAGCACACGGCCGCGGTCGAAGATGCGCGGATCGTGCAGCTTCATGCGGAACCACGCGGTCTTCGACGTGTGCGGAATCTCGTTCACGAACGCGAAGTCGAGGCGTGTGACGAGCTTCGTGCCCTCCTCCGACAAGTCGGTGCCGATCGACTGCGCCTTCTCGAAACCCTTGATGTCGTGACAGCTGAAGCAGCCGTAGCGGCTGATGGCGCGCTGCCCGAGCTCGATCTGACGCTGCTGCGGATTCCACTGTGCAAGCTGCGCCTTGGCCTCCTCGAACGGCATCACGTTCTTCAGATAATCGAGCAGCACATCGTCCGTGGCCTTCGCGTCCGGCGTCGCTTTCGCGTTGTCGCCGCCTCCGCCCTTCAACCCGGACAGGTAGGTCGCGACGTCGGCGACCTGCGAGTCTGTCAGGCGCAGGTTGGGCATGTAGGTATCCGGGCTGTAGTGCTTCGGATCCTTGACCCAGTTGTAGATCCACTCGTAGGTGGTCTTGTTGCCGATGTTCTCGAGCGGCTGACCGAACGTGCGGCGAGGACCGATCTCGTCGCGCTTCCCTTCACCCACCACGTGACAGCCCTGACAGCCGACCTGCTTGACGATCTGCTCGCCGTTCTTCGCGTCGCCGTGCGGCGGGCTCTTGACCGCGAACTCGTGCGGCTCCGCATTCGCGAAGAGGTACGCCGCGATGGCGTTGATCTCCGTCTCGTTGCGGACTGCGTCCTCAGGCGAGCTGTTGTTCGAGTTGTAGAAAAAGCGCGGCATCCACGTCGTCGGCTTGACCGCCCGCGGATTACGGATCCACGTCTTCACCCAGTCCTGCGACAGCTTCGAGCTGATCTTGGTCAGGATCGGTCCAGGCTTGCGGACGTTCGTGTCGAAACCCTTCGTCTTGTGACACGCGTAGCATCCGGCTCGCTCGAACGTGGCGTAGGCGACGTTGAGCTCGTCGGCGTGCGGCAGAAAGACATTCTGCTTGTGACACTTCGCGCACGACGCTTCGGTCATCTTCACCGGCAGCATCGGGAAATCCCACATGTGCGGCTCTTCCCAGCCGTACTTCTTCTCCCACTCTTCCTTCTGCTTCTCGTTCGACGGCATGTGCGACGCGTCGCGGAAGCTCACCGACTGCCCCGATCCTTCGTGGCACACCGTGCAACCGACCTTGTCGATCGGATGCTGGGAGCTGCCGCCGAGATACAGCTCGAGGTTCGGGTGGTTCTTGAACGGCTGCGGGAACCGCGAGTAGCACGCCGGCTGATTCGGCTCGCCGCAGTGCGGCGAGTCCTTCTTATCGATGGCCAGATGGCAGGTCTGACATCGATCCATCTTCGGCACGCGGATGAAGTTCACATCGTCGACGACGTTCGGCAGGATGATCTGCTGAATCTTGATCGTCGGCGCCATGAAATCCATGAGCGGCGCGTTTCGGATCTTGTCCTTGAAGCTCGGCGCGATGACGGCGAGCCGCTTGCCCAGTCGCGTCTGTTCGGCCCGGAGTTCATCGATCTGCTTGCCGAGCGCAACCGCCTGACCCGTGTAGACGCCAAGCTGCTTCTGGAGATCCGCTTTCTCGCCCTCGACTTTCTGGCGCGCGAGATCGAGCTCGTCGAGGCGTTTGGCTTCGTCCGCCGCGAGCTTCTGCTTCTTCGCAGTGCTCGACGCGTTCGGATCCGTCGCGTGACTCGCTTCGTAGTCGTAGCGGTCCTGATCGTAGGTGGCCTTCATGTACTGAAAGTCCGCCGTCGCCCGGAACAGCCTGGCGTCGTTGTCCTTCAGCTTGGCCTGCAGGTCGTTGACCTTCGCCTGGTTCGAGGTGACGGTCTGACGTGCCGCCGTTTCCTGCGCCTGCAACTGCGCGAGCTTGTTCTTGTCGACCGACCGCGTCGCCTGCTGCAGCTGCGCCTGCGTCACCTGATATTCGAGCGCCGCGTAGCGCCGCTGCGTGTTCTTCCACTCACGGTCGTAGTCGTCCCAGACCATCCAGACGACCGAGAGGAACAGAAACAAGCTGGACGCCGCGAAGACGACGTTCAGAAAGTCGATGTTGTACGCGTGCCCGACACCCTTCTTTTCAGCCATTCGCTTTTCTCACAGCCCCGAGAGCCGCCACGACCTCACGATGCGCACTGCCAATCGCCATGCGACTCGGCTAAATATTGAAGAAGAACTCCGGTATCGCGACGATATATTTCAGGTTGAACAGCCACCGCGCCAGCATCTTGATGGGCAGCGACATCATCGCCAGGAACAGCACCGCCGAAATGTAGTAGCGGGGCGCGCCCAGCTTCTCGTAGTACGTCTTGAACCACAGCTTCGCCAGCAGCACCGGCAGCGCGAATACGTAGAACACCACGATCACGATCCCGAAGATCTCTCGCACCAGCCAGAACGTGGGCAATCCGGTCCGGAACGCGCGGACCCAGATGTACTCGCTCAGGTTGACGTTGGTGAGCGCCGCCAGCTTGTGAATGTCCCAGAATTCGAACGGACCGAAGAAGTTCCAGTTCGGGCCGCGCAGGAACGTGCCGAGCACGATCAGCGAGCACCACAGGACGACGAAACCGAAGAGGAAGATCGTGATCTCGGCTTTCCGCTCGGCGAAGGTGTAGTAGCCGTTGCCCTTCGGGTTCTTGTCCACGTACGGAATGCAGATGAGCCCGACGATGATCAGTCCGGGAAGCACGACGCCGGCAAGCCACGGATCGAAGTAGACGAGCATTTCCTGGAGTCCCAGGAAGTACCACGGCGCCTTCGACGGGTTGGGCGTGTTCGCAGGATTCGCCGGCTGCTCGAGCGGCGCCTTCAGGAAGATCGACCAGACGATCAGCACCACGGAGCAGACAATCAGCGAGATGAGCTCGGTGTACACGAGGTCCGGCCAGACCCAGACGCGGTCCGACTCGGCCTTCTCGATCGGCCCCTGCCCTGCTGCGATCCGGCGATCGTTCAGCACGCCCTCGCGGATTGAATACCAGACGAAGAACAACAGCAGGAAGATCAGGCCGACGATCGGGACGTTGTCGGGCTTGGTGACGATGAGCCGGAAGTTCGGATCGAACGTGCCGAAGATGAAGAACAGGCCGAGGATCGCGAGCATGCCGTAGCCGACCCGGTTCTCGGCAACGAGCTCGCGCTTCCAGACCATGACGACGAGCGCGCCCACCGCGAGAATGAAGAACAAGCGCGGGTCCGCGACCGCGTTGATCAGACCTTTGATGACGCCCATGGCTACTGCATCCTCGCAATTATGAATATCGAATTAGGAATTCCTGATTCCTAATCCCTAATTCTCAATTCCTTACATCGGTCCACTGATCCCGCCGTCCTTGCGCACGCGCCAGAAGTGGACCGCCATCAGCACCGCGATGCCGAGCGGCAGGCCGACGCAGTGCAGCACGTAAAACCGCAGCAGCGCACCCTCGCCGACGAATGTTCCACCGAGCAGCGCGAACCGCGCATCGTCCGCCGCGTGAATCAGCTTGACGTCGCCGAGCGCGAGCAAGGCCGCGCCGGGTCCTTCGTGGCCGAGGAACGGTGTCGCGCGCGCCATGTTCGAGCCGACCGTGATGGCCCAGATGGCCAGCTGATCCCACGGCAGCAGGTAACCCGTGAACGACAGCAGCAGCGTCAAGACGAGCATGACGACGCCGACAGACCAGTTGAACTCACGCGGCGGCTTGTACGATCCGGTCATGAAGACGCGGAACATGTGCAGCCACACGGTGATGACCATCGCGTGGGCGCCCCAGCGATGCATCTCGCGCATGATGCCGAGCGGCACGTGCTCGCGCAGGCCGACGATGTCGGTGTAGGCGTACTCGAGCGTCGGCCGGTAGTAGAACATCAGAAGAAGGCCGGTAAACGTGAGGACGAGGAAGAGGAAGAAGCTCAGTCCGCCCATGCACCATGTGTAGCGCAGCTTGACGCCCGACTTCCGGATGCGCACCGGGTGCAGGTGCAGGAAGACGTTCGACAGCATGACGAGCACGCGCCCGCGGTCGCTGTCGGGCCGATCGTGTCGGAAGACGGATTTCCAGGCCTGCGTTTCCGTCAGCCAGTTCCAGAACCGCGTTCCCGCGCCTTCCTTCGGTGCAACCGTTTTGGTGTCAGCCATATCAGGAGTCAACTCTCAACGGAACGAACTACGCCTTCAAAAACGCCTCGGGATCCGTCCACTGCCCCAGCTCGCGCTGGAATTTCCGGCTCTTGTCCACCAGGATCTGCCCATCGTCGGCCAGCACGATGCGCGCGCGCTCGAGAGGACGCGGCGCCGGGCCTTCGAAGTTGACGCCGGTGGTGCGGAAGCCGCTGCCGTGGCACGGACACTTGAACTTGTTCTCAGCCGACAGATAGTTCGGCGTGCACCCGAGGTGCGTGCAGACGCTGATCAGCGCGTAGAAACCGCTCGCGTGCTGGTCGATGTCGTCAGGCGTTCGCACGAGCCAGATGGCGAACTTCTCTTTCCAACGCTCGTCCACGCCCATGCCGTACTCGTTCGGAAACCCCGCCTTGAACTGCTGCGGCGGTTCGTTCAGCACGTTGGGGAACATGAAGCGACCGGTGGCGGCCAGCGCAGCGGCGGACGCCGCGGAAAACGCGCCCCACGCGAGGCCGAGCCATGCACGGCGGGTCAGGAGCGGTGAGGTGTCGTCCGGGTCGCGCGTTGCAGCCTTCGCGGCGGCAGGCGACGGCGTCGCGACGGCCGTCCGTGCCGACTGTCCGCCGGCGGAAGCCGCGTTCGTCGTGCGACCGGCGAGATCCGGCAGGTTTGCCGGTGGCCTTGGCGAAGCCGCGGGTCGCGCCGTATGCGCGACGGCTCCTGCAGCAGCGCCCGCTGCCGGGGGTACCGGCGCGGCGCCTGTCGCCGCAGCGGCCCGTGCCGTGGCGGCCGCGTCGGCGCCTGGCTTCGGCTGGACGTGCGGCGTCGCCGCGGGATTCGCGCCCGTCGCGGGCGCGCTCGGTTCAGAAGGGGCCGTCTTCGTCTCGTCTGCCATGATGCCTCATGCGAAACTCGCCCACTAACCCATCACTTTGAGCGCCTCGATCGCCGCATCCCGGACCTTCAGGCTGCGGTCGCTTTCGCTGAGCGCCGTCACCGCGGGTTTGAGCGAGTCATCCTTCAGCGTCGCCGCCGCCCGAAGACCGCTGATGATCACGTCGGCGATCGGGTCTTCGTCCTCATCCTGCCGCACTTCACGCTTGACGGTCTTCTCGACGTACTCGCGATCCATCATCTGCCGCAGCACCGGGCTGCCCTCGCGATTGCCTTTGCGCGCGAGCGCGACCGCCGCGTTCCATCGCACGTCGGGCGCCTCGTCGCGCAACGCCTTGCGAAGCGTCTCGATCTGGCCGTCGCCGGGCAGCGCGCCAAGCGCATAGACGACCATCTTGCGAATCCCCGCGTCGGAGTCCTGCGCACCGTAGAGCGCATCCAGCTGCGGAACAACCGCCGCATCCCCCGACGAGCCCAGCGCCCAGATCACGCTGATGCGCGTCTCGCTGTCGGGATCTTCCAGGGATTTTGTCAGCTCGGCAATCGCTTCGGGCGGGAGCGGCGGATCGAGTCGTCCGATGGCGAGCGCCAGGTAGCGCCGCACCTGGGAGTCGCCCTGCGCCTGCTGGAACGCCTTGACCAGCTCAGGGCCGAGCGTCTTGTCGGCACGGACATGCGGGTCTGCCATCAGACGCGACAATTCGTACGCCGCCGGCCAGCGGCGATTCGAGCCGCCCAGCTGGACCTCGCGCAGATAATCCTGCGGAGTACGGGCGTCCGTCAGGAGCGACCTGAACCCGACATAAACACTGACGGCAACCGCAACGACCGCCAACGGGATCAGGAAGAACTGAACGGCGAGAGCTGGCGCGGCGACGAGAGGGCTTCGAGGCGCGTTTTCGCGCTCGACAAGTTTATCCATGTAAACGGAACAGCGCGACGTCCTCGGAAATGTCCGAGACGCGCAAGTTGTATCACCTGTGTGCTTTGCCGTCAAGCACGGCTGAGGTCAACTTGCGCGTCGCGTTCCGCTGTCGGCGGCCGGCTTACTGAGGCGTGGCGGTGACTTCCTCAGTCGCGACCGGTTTCAGGAACGGCATGAGTGCCCGCAACCGCGCACCCACCTGTTCGATTTGATGGCTCTGCTCGGCCTCGCGAATGCGGTTGAACCACGGACGACCCTTCTCGTTTTCCGCGATCCAGTTCTTCGCGTACGTCCCGTTGCGCACTTCCTCGAGCAGCCGCTTCATCTCCTGGCGCGTCGCATCGGTGACGATGCGTCGTCCGCCGGTGTAGTCGCCGTGCTCGGCGGTGTCGCTCACCGAATAGCGCATGTAGTTCAGGCCGCCCTGGTAGATGAGGTCCACGATCAGCTTCAGCTCGTGAAGACACTCGAAGTACGCAATCTCAGGCTGATAGCCGGCGTCGACGAGCGTTTCGAATCCTGCCTTGATGAGCGCGCTCACACCGCCGCAGAGGACCGCCTGTTCGCCGAACAGATCCGTCTCGGTTTCCTCGGCGAACGTCGTTTCGAGCACGCCGGCGCGCGTCACGCCGATCCCCTTCGCGTACGACAGCGTCAAGGCACGCGCCGAGCCGGTCGCGTCCTGATGGATCGCGATCAGCGCCGGCGTTCCAGCGCCCTCGACGTACAGCTCGCGGACGCGGTGACCCGGCGATTTCGGCGCGACCATCGCGACGTCGATGTCGGCGCGCACGGCGATCGTCCCGAACCGGATGTTGAAGCCGTGGGCGAACATCAGCATGTTGCCCGGATCGAGATTGGGTTCGATCTCGCTCCGATACACGCTGGACTGCATCGTGTCGGGAATCAGGATCATCACGACGTCAGCCCATTTGCTGACTTCGGCCACGGTGCCGACCGTCAGGCCCGCCGCCTGCGCCTTCGCGCGCGATCGGCTCGTGGTCGGCAGTCCGACGCGTACGGACACGCCGCTGTCTTTCAGATTCAGCGCGTGCGCGTGGCCCTGCGAGCCATAGCCGATCACGGCAACCTTGCGCCCGCGGATCAACGCGAGATCCGCATCCTTGTCGTAATACATCGTTGCCATCAGTAAGCCTCTCTTCTCACTGGCGCTGGGGCCCTACCCCAACGCGTTCTTACGCTGATGCCTCACTCGGCGCCCTCACACGGAACAGCTGCTGACGTCGCCGCTGACTTCTGCCGCCGGCAGCGGCCGCACGTTCGGCTTGCGCGCCGAGGCAGCGCCGCGCGCCATCGCCACGCGTCCCGTGCGGACCATTTCAATGACGCCGTACGGCCGGAGCACTTCGAGCAGGCTGTCGATCTTGTCTTCGGTCCCCGTCGTCTCGATGACGAGCGATTCCGGACTCACATCGACAATCCGCGCGCGATAGACGTCCACGAGCTGCATCACATGCGTGCGCGCCTCTCCGGTCGCCGCGACCTTGATCAACGCCAGGTCGCGCGAAATCGACGGCGCGGTCGTGATGTCCTCCACGCGGCGGACGGGCACCAGCTTGTAGAGATGCGCCTCGAGCCGGCGCGCGCCGTATTCGTCGGTGTCGACGACGACGGTCATGCGCGAGAGGCCGGGCGTCTCGGTGTGGCCGACGGTCAGCGACTCGATGTTGAACGCACGTCGCCTGAAAAGCGATGCGACGCGGTTGAGGACGCCGGGCTTGTTGTCCACGTAAACGGTGAATGTATGCACCATGGTCATCTCAATCGGCAGCCGTTTCCACAATCGACGGGCGGCGGATCATCGCGTGCAGGTCCGCACCCGCCGGCACCATCGGATAGACCGAATCTTCCTGTTCGACTTGAAAGTCGATGACGGTCGCCCTGCCGGCACCGCGCGCCGCCGTGACCGCAGCCGAGACCTCCGCGCGCGTGCGCACGGTCGTCGCGGCGATTCCAAACGCCTCCGCAAGCTTCTGGAAGTTCGGACCGCTGATCGGCGTCGCCGCGTAGCGTTTGCCGTAGAAGAATTCCTGCCACTGCCGGACCATGCCCAGATAGCCGTTGTTGATGATGGCCACTTTGACGTCGAGCTGCTCCTGCGCGATCGTCGCGAGCTCCGCCATCGTCATCTGGAAGCCGCCGTCGCCGACGACGACCCAGACCTCGGCATCCGGGCACGCGATCTTCGCGCCGATGGCCGCCGGCAGCGCGAAGCCCATCGTGCCGAGCCCGCCCGAGGTCACGAGCGTCCGCGGCCGATCGTGCTTGTAGTACTGCGCTTCCCACATCTGATGCTGGCCGACGTCGCTCACGATGACCGCATCGCCACTGGTCAGACGCCACAGATCGTTGACGACATGCGCAGCGTACAGGTGGCCGTCGTCCGGCAGGTTCTGGATGTCGCGGACGGCGCTGTCGCCTTTGGACGCACTGATCTGCGCGAGCCACCGCGTCCGGTCGCTCGGCTCGATCGCCGGCAGCCATTCCTCGAGGGCGGTCTTCAGGTCCTTCGCGATCGCGACGTCAACGCGGACGTTCTTGTTCAGCTCGGCGCGATCGATATCGACGTGAATCTTGCGGGCGTTGCGCGCGTAGGTTTTGAGGTTGCCTGTGACGCGATCGTCGAAGCGCATCCCGAGCGCGATGAGGAGGTCCGCGTTCTGAATCGCCTCGTTCACCCACGCTTCGCCGTGCATGCCCATCATGCCGAGGTTGAGCGGATGCGACGCCGGCACACCACCGATGCCGAGCAGCGTCATCGCAATCGGAATCTGTCCGCGTTCTGCGAGTTTCAAGAGCTGGCGTTCTGCGCCGGACAGCATGACGCCGTGCCCCGCGAGAATCAGCGGACGTTGCGCAGCGTTGATCAGTTCGAGCGCGTCTGCCGTCTCGCCGTCGCCGGGCAGCGCGGCGTCGTACGCTTCCGTCAAGTGCGGCTCCGCAGCATCCCAGTCGAACTCTGCGGTCCCCTGCTGCGCGTCCTTCGTGATGTCCACGAGCACGGGTCCAGGCCGTCCCGTTCGCGCCACCGCAAACGCCTCGCGTACGGCGGCGGCCACTTCGTCAGGACCGGTCACGAGGTAGTTGTGCTTCGTGATCGGCAGCGTAATCCCGGTGATGTCGCACTCCTGAAAAGCGTCAGATCCAATGAGTCGGCTGCCAACCTGGCCGGTGATGCAGACGATGGGCGATGAGTCCATCATCGCGGTCGCGATACCGGTGACCATGTTCGTCGCGCCGGGACCGGATGTCGCGATCGCCACGCCGACCTTGCCGCTCGCGCGCGCGTAGCCGTCCGCCATGTGCGTCGCGCCCTGTTCGTGCCGAACGAGGACGTGGCGAATGGGATACGCGAGCATCGCGTCGTAGGCCGGAAGAATCGCGCCGCCAGGGTAACCGAACACGTCGGTGACCCCTTCACGAACCAGCGACTCCCACAAAATCTGCGCACCCGTCAGTCGCATAAGAGACCCTCGACAAATTGCGGATTGAGGATTGAGGATTGCGGATTGATTGTCGATTGCGGATTGCGGGTTGCGGATTGATTGTAGATTGGCGATTGGAGATTGGCGATCCCAGTCATCAATCAATCAACAACACGCGCTGTCCGATCGGCATCAATCCGTTCGTGCCGCCCCGTCGTTCATCCGCATTCCCCAATCAATCCGCAATCCGCAATCCGCAATGCCAAATCAATCCGCAATCCTCAATCCGCATTCCGCAATTCAGGTGGTTGCTCCCGTTGACGCTGACGAAACCAGGCGTGCGTATTTCGCCATCACGCCCGTCGCGTATTTCGGCGCCGGCGCCTGCCAGCCGTTCATCCGCTTCGTCAGTTCGGCCGCGCTGACCTCGACGCTCAGCACCCGTGCGGCCGCGTCGATCAGGATGTTGTCGCCGTCTCGGATTGCCGCCAGCGGTCCTCCCCGCGCCGCCTCCGGCGCGGCATGTCCCACCATGAATCCACGCGTCGCGCCTGAAAAACGTCCGTCCGTGACCAGCGCTACTGAATCTCCGAGTCCGGCGCCGACGATGGCGGCGGTGACGGCGAGCATCTCGCGCATTCCTGGTCCGCCGCTCGGTCCTTCGTATCGGATGATCACAACGTCTCCGGGCCTGATCTCCTGACGCCGGACAGCCGCGAAGGCGGCCTCTTCGCTGTCGAACACGCGCGCCGGACCGTGATGTTTCGTCCGATCGGTGCCCGAGACCTTCATGACGGCGCCCTCGGGGGCCAGATTGCCGTGCAGAATCACGAGCCCGCCGTTCGGTTTCAACGGATGACTGACCGGCCGGACTACTTCCTGGCCGGGCGTTTCCGCGGCGGAGGCCGCTTCCGTCGCGAGCGATTTCCCGGTCACCGTTTTCGCCGCGCCGTCGATCGCTTTGGCCTCGAGGAGTCGCTTGGCGACGAGCGGGCTCCCGCCGGCCGCGTGCAGATCCGTCGCGACGAACCGTCCGGATGGTTTGAGATCGGCCAGCAGCGGAACGCGTGCGCTGATGCGATCGAAATCGGCGAGTTCGATCGACAGACCCGCTTCGCGGGCAATCGCGGTCAGGTGCAGCACCGCGTTGGTCGACCCGCCGGTCGTCGCGACCGACGCAATCGCGTTGTCGATCGAGGCGCGCGTCATGATGTCGCGCGGTTTGAGACCGGCGCGCACCAGCGCCATGACGCGCTCGCCGGCCTCGCGGGCGACGCCGGCCTTCCGCGGATCGGTGGCGGGCACGCTGCCGCTGCCGAGCGCGGCGATGCCGAGAAATTCGCAGGCAATGGCCATCGTGTTGGCGGTGAACTGGCCGCCGCACGCACCCGCGCCCGGACAGGCGCTCGCTTCGAGCCGGCACAGGTCGTCGTCGCTCAGCTTCCCCGCAGCGTGGCTGCCGACGGCTTCGAACACGTCCTGAATCGTGACCTCGTGGTTGTTCCAATGACCCGGCGCGATCGAGCCGCCATAGAGAACCAATCCCGGGACGTTGAGACGTGCGAGCGCCATGGCCGCCGCCGGGATCGTTTTGTCGCAACCGACCAGCACGACGAGCCCGTCGAAGCCGTTGCCACGCGTCACGAGCTCGATCGAGTCGGCGATCACTTCACGGCTCACGAGCGAGGCGCGCATGCCCTCGGTCCCCATCGTGATGCCGTCCGAGATGGAGACGGTATTGAACTCCATCGGCGTTCCGCCGGACGCACGGATGCCGTCTTTCACGTGCGCGGCCAGGTCGCGGAGGTGGTAGTTGCACGGACCGATTTCAATCCACGTGTTCGCGACGCCGATGAGCGGCTTCTTCAGGTCTGCATCGGTGTATCCGACGGCCTTCAACATCGCCCGCGCCGCGGCGCGGCTCGGCCCTGAAGTCAGCGGATTGCTCACGAAGCGACCTCAAACGGATCGGGCATGCGCGACGCCGTCGGTTTCCAGCTCGGATAGGAGCCGAGCGTCCGCAGCATCGGCGCGAATTCCGCGAGATGGCCGAGCGCGCGTGCGCACGTCAGGTTGTCGCGTGCGGCCGCCAGATCCGCGTAGAAGAGGTATTCCCACGGACGCCCCGGAATCGGACGCGATTCGAGCTTCGTGAGATCGACACCGCGCAGCGCGAACACGCTGAGCGCCTTGAACAGCGCTCCCGGTTCGTTCGGCACCGTGAACACGATCGTCGTCTTGTCGGCGACGGCGTCGGCGAACGGGCGCCGGCCGATGACGAGAAAGCGCGTGATGTTGTCGTCGAAATCCTGAATCGACGAGGCGAGCGGTGTGAGCCCGAAGACTTCGCCCGCGCGCTGCGACGCGATGGCGGCGGCGTCCGTTGCGCCGGCGTCGGCGACCATCTTCGCGCTGCCGGCGGTATCGTACGTCGCAATCACTTCCACGCCCTGCAGCGATCGCAGGAAGCGCTCGCACTGTGCGAGCCCCTGCGGATGCGAGTAGACGCGCTTCAAACCGGCGAGCGTGGCGCCGGGCAGCGCGAGCAGGTGGTGGATGACGGGCAGCTCGACTTCGCTGACGATCGTCAGCTCGTGCGTGAGCAGCAGGTCGTAGTTCCGATGAATGCTGCCGCCGATCGAGTTCTCAATCGGCACCACGCCGTAGCCCGCCGGCCCGCCGTCGACGACGTCGAAGACTTCCTCGAAGCTTCGACACGGGATGAGCTGCGCCTCGGCGCGAACCCGCCGCGCCGCCGCCTCGCTGAAAGCACCTGGTTCACCCTGATACGCAATCTTCATAAAGCGCCCGTACGCCAAAAGAGCCGTCAGCCCCTGCGGGTGACGGCTCGGAAACTTGAGGAATCGAGGCCTGTCAGCCGCAGCGGGTCCGGCCCGCAAAAATAATGACGACGGCGACGACAGGAGCCACGAACATCGTGTGGTGCATTACATGCCCAGGGTGACTAGAAGTCAAATTGATAAATCTTAAAAGACTATAAGTCATATTTTGGGCAGCGTCACGCCGCGCTGGGCCTGGTACTTCCCTTTCTTGTCCTTGTAGGACTGGCCGCACGGCTCATCGCTCTGGAAGAACAGGACCTGCGCGATGCCCTCGTTCGCGTAGATCTTGGCGGGCAGCGGGGTCGTATTCGAGATCTCGATCGTGACGTGCCCTTCCCACTCCGGTTCGAACGGCGTGACGTTGACGATGATGCCGCACCGCGCGTACGTCGATTTCCCGAGACAGACGGTCAGGATGTCGCGAGGGATGCGGAAGTATTCGATCGTGCTCGCCAGCGCAAACGAATTCGGCGGGATGATGCACTCGTCGGCGACGATGTCGACGAACGACTTCGGATCGAAATTCTTCGGATCCACCACCGTGTTGAAGACGTTCGTGAAGACTTTGAACTCCCGGCCGACGCGCACGTCGTAGCCGTAGGACGACACGCCGTAGGACACGACGCCCGCCCGCACCTGGCCGTCCACAAAAGGCTCGATCATGGCGTGCTCGCGCGCCATTCGCGTGATCCATTTGTCAGATTTGATCGACATGGGTGAAATGAGTAGTTGGTAAGTTGGTGAATTGGTAAATGGGTAACGTGAAACCAGTGAGGACCCCGACGGAGACCTCGCGCGCTCTCAACTCGCCAACTCACGCAGTCGCGAACTCGCCAATTGCTACTTCCTAAACAGCGTCAGGATCAGCGTCAGGATGATACTCAGGATGATCGACGTCGTGATCGGGAAATAGAACGAGAAGTTGTCGCGCTTGACGGCGATGTCGCCCGGCAGCCGGCCGATCGGCAAACCGAGCGTCATCAGGACGCCCACCGCGGCAATCGCGAGCCCGAGAAAGATCAGCGCCCTGCCCACGTTGCTCTCACGTCCGTCCACTTCGCCGATGGGCGCGCTTGATCGCTACGCCAGTTCCACGCCCGAAAAGAAGTAGCCGATTTCGTACGACGCCGTCTCAGGCGCATCAGATCCATGCGTCGCATTGCGCTCGATGGACTGCGCGAAGTCCTTGCGAAGCGTCCCCGCGTCGGCTTTGGCCGGGTCGGTCGCGCCCATCAGCGTCCGCCATTTCTTGATCGCGTCGGGGGCCTCGAGCACCAGCACCACCGCCGGTCCCGACGACATGAACGTCGTGAGGCTGTTGAAGAACGGACGCTCACGGTGCACGGCGTAGAAGCCTTCCGCGTCGTGTTGCGAGAGCTGCACCCGTCGCATGGCACGAATCTGGAATCCCGCGTCCTCGATGCGCTGAAGAATCTTGCCGACCAGGCGCCGTTCGACGGCGTCCGGTTTGATGATGGCCAACGTCCGCTCGGTCATCCGGCGATTATAGCAGCCGCCAACTCAGCGATTGGAGGGACAGACGCGATGGCGATACCGATGTCAGGCAAACAGGAGCACGACCCCGCCGCGCACAAAGGCGCGCTCGAAGGCGACCGTCCCGAAGACGAGCAGCAAGGCAACCCGCACGGAAAGGGCGTGGACGCCGACGGCCTGCCGGACGATCCCGTCGCCACCGCGGAGGACGCGGAAGGTGCGGAGGCGGATCAGACGCAGGGGTGAAAATTCTGAAACACACGAGAGCTGCGGACGTGCAGTTGGTGAATTGGTAATTGGGTAACTTGGACCCCTCGCTGACTCAACGTGACGTGATGCCGCGGCACATCGCCTGCTCACAGCTGACGCATGTCCACGATCGCCGACAAATTGCGTCAGCGGACGTTTCAGTATGCGCTCTCAATCGTTCGATACTGCCGGCGCTTGCCGGATGCCTGGCACGTTCGGGAAATCGCGCGCCAGTTGCTTCGCTCCGGAACCGGAGCTGCCTCGAACTATTGGTCGGCCTGCCGCGGCCGGTCGCCTGCGGAATTCATCGCAAGACTCGGAGTCGCCGAGGACGAAGCCGCCGAAAGCGTGATGTGGCTGGCTCTATTGGTGAAAGCGGGTATCTGCGAGGATGCCGAAACGGAAGCGCTGCTGCGGGAGGGACGCGAAATCACCGCGATTCTCTCGAAAAGCCACCAGACTGCCCGAGAGAATCGTCGGCGCAAGAAGGAGGTGGAACCGGGTAAGCAGCGTTAGCCACTTACCAACTCACCCACTTACCCAATTCTCTATCTGTGGCCCTCCATGATCTCGTCGAGCGCCTCTTTGCCGGGGCGCACACGATCGAGCGGCAGGGTCGCCAGCGGCTCGTCGATGAGGTTCATCTGCGTGATGAAATCGTCGCGATCGGGCTCGATATAGATCAACCCGGTGGCGAACTCGCCGCGGCGGGCGGTCTCGTGGAGGCGCTTCAGCGCGCCGAGCTTGTCGGTCGCGTCGTAGTCGTCCTCGAGCTTCTTCAGCACCAGCTTCGAGCCGTCGTGCATCGTGACTTCCTGCGCGGTGCCAGGCGCGTACTCCACGGTGATGTCCTCGAAGAACGGGACGAACGTCACGTCCTCGACCGGATCGTCGTGCTCCTTCGCGTACGCGTAGCTCTTGGTCGATCCCTCGTGGTCGTTGAACGTCACGCACGGCGAGATGACGTCGAGCATGACGGTCCCTCTATGCGCGAGCGCGGCCTTGAGCAGCGACAGCAACTGCTTCTTGTCGCCCGAGAACGATCGGCCGACGAACGTCGCGCCGAGCTCAATGGCGAGCGCGCACGTATCGATCGGCGGCAGGTCGTTGACGACGCCGGTCTTCAGCTTCGAGCCGACGTCGGCGGTCGGTGAGAACTGACCCTTGGTGAGGCCGTAGCAGCCGTTGTCCTCGATGATGTAGATGATCGGCAGGTTGCGCCGCATCAGGTGCACGAACTGCCCGATGCCGATCGCGCCGGTGTCGCCGTCGCCGCTCACGCCAATCGCGATGAGCTTGTGGTTGGCGAGGATCGCGCCGGTGCCGACCGACGGCATGCGGCCATGGACCGCGTTGAAGCCGTGCGCGCCGCCGAGGAAGTACGCCGGGCTCTTGCTCGAGCAGCCGATGCCGGAAAGCTTCACGACCTGCTGCGGGCTGACGCCCATCTCGTAGAACGCGTCGATGATGCGCTCGGAGATCGCGTTGTGTCCGCATCCCGCGCAGAGAGTCGTCTTGCCGCCCTTGTAGATCTGCGGTTCCAGTCCGATTCGATTCACTTTGACAGGTGTCGCCATTGTTGTCGGTCCCTACATGCGTGAATTCGCGAGCGCGCGGCCAGCGAATCACCGCTCCAAATTGGTCTATTCGCCCCCGGCGGATCCGGCGCTCACGCGCAATCCGCTCTTCTTCACCACCTCGTAGCCCTCCTGCGACAGGACGTCGTCGGTGATGCTGCGGGCGTCGATCGGCAGCCCGTTGTAGTGGAGGACGCTTCGGAGCTTCTTCTGCTCCTCCGGCGTCAGCTCGAGCTTCATCAACTGCAGGAGCTGGGCATCGCGGTTCTGCTCGATGACGTAGATCCGCTCGTGCGCGTCGATGAAGGACTTCAGCTCCGCGGTGAACGGATAGGCGCGCAGACGGTAGTAGGACGTCTCGACCTTCGTCTCCTCACGCAGCTGATCGCGGCTTTCCTGCGTGGCGTACTCGGACGTGCCGTACGCGATGAGACCGATTTTCGCGCTCTTGTTCGAATCGACAATCGGCTTCGGCACGTGCGTGCGGGCGGTCTCGAACTTCCGCGCGAGACGATCCATGTTCTCGACGTAGTCGTCCGGCCGCTCGCTGTACTGGCCCTTGCTGTTGTGGCCGGATCCGCGCGTGAAGTAGGCCGGCAGTCCGTCGCCTGGAATCGTGCGGTACGGGATGCCGTCGCCGTCCACGTCCTTGTAGCGGCCCCACTCGCCGAGCTCCTTCAGCTTCGCGGCGGTCAGCAGCTTGCCCCGGTTGATCGGCTTGGACGGATACTCGAAGGGATCCGACATCCAGTTGTTCATGCCGAGGTCGAGATCCATCATCACGAACACCGGCGTCTGGAAGTGCTCCGCGAGATCGAATGCCTCCATCGCCATCGTGTAGGACTCTTCGACCGAGCACGGGAACAGCATGATGTGCTTCGTGTCGCCGTGCGAGAGGAACGCGGTCTGCAGGAGGTCGCCCTGCGCGGTCCTCGTGGGCAGGCCGGTGGACGGCCCGACGCGCTGCACGTCGAAGATCACCGCCGGTGTCTCCGCGTAGTACGCGAGGCCGGAGAACTCCGACATCAGCGAGATGCCAGGGCCGGCGGTCGCCGTCATGGAGCGGGCGCCCGCCCAGCTCGCGCCGATGACCATGCCGAGCGACGCGATTTCGTCCTCGGCCTGCACAATCGCGAACGTCGCCTTCCCCGTCGTCTTGTCGACGCGGTACTTCTTCATGAAGCCGATGAGCGACTCGCACAGCGAGGAGGACGGTGTAATCGGATACCAGGCGACGACCGTGACGCCGGCCATCATGCAGCCGACCGCAGCCGCGGCGTTCCCCTCGATGAGGATCTTGTTCGACGTCGCGTTCATCGTCTCGATCACGTACGGGTCCTGCTTCGGCAGGTTCGCCTCGGCATAGTCCCAACCGGCCTTCAGCGCGCCGGTATTCAGGGCGACGGCCTTGGCTTTCTTTCCGAGCTGTTTGCCAAGCGCCTTCTCCATCAGGGCGAGATCGATGCCGAGGATCTTCGCGAGGATGCCGTCGTAAATCATGTTGCGGACGAGACGCCGCAGCTTCGCGTCCGGGCACACGGGCGCAACGAGCTTGTCGAACGGCACGGGGTAGAAGATGAGATCGCTTCTGAGCGCGTTGAGCTTCAGCGGTTCGTCGTAGACGACCGCCGCGCCCGGCTCGAGCGTCAACACGTCTTCCTTCGCGGTCTCGGGATTCATCGCGACGAGGAAGTCGACCTCTTTCTTGCGTCCGATGTAGCCCCGGCTGCTGGCCCGAATCGTGTACCAGGTGGGCAGTCCCGCGATGTTCGACGGGAACATGTTCTTGCCCGAAACGGGCACGCCCATAAGAAGGATCGAGCGCAACAGGACGAGGTTGGCCGTCTGGCTGCCCGAACCGTTGACCGTGGCTACTTGAATGCTGAAATCGTTCACGACCTTGCGTCCGCTCCCGGACGCGTGCTGCTCCTGAACCGCTAAATCGCTCGGTGACATGCTCAAGTCCTTACAACGTATGAGGATAGGAGGAGAGACAACCACACCAGTATAACAAACCGAGGCAGAAGCC